>JABJJN010000091.1 GCA_018660835.1 Gemmatimonadota bacterium
GGCACGTATTCGCTGCGTGACTGCGGTTGGGGCCGGCTTGCCGCCAAAGAGCGCCTCGAGTGCGAGTTGACGGTTCGCAATGGGGAAATCCTCTGGGACCGCCAGGGATTGTCTTGCCCTGACTGGGAAGATGGCGGGCCGGACTATTTCAATATGCCTGGTACCCAGGCTCGTGGTATTGCACGATTGTGGCGCGATTGATGTCGGATTCAACACCTGCCACATCCTGGCGCGCGCATCGGTGGCCCCTGCTTGCGTATCTGTTGCTTGCCGGATCTCGCCTGCCGCAGCCACTCGATGTGGCCGAAGCGATTGCGCTGACACGCACCGATCTGGCATGGGGAGACTGGTTGACCTTCGGTTATTCCCCAGGATATTTGCTGATTCTGGATGTGTGGGCAACAGCCACATCAAGTCCCCTGTGGTTGCACACCCTGGGGCTGGCAACGGGCCTGCTGGCACTCATCATGGCACCCCACGTGCTTCGCGGACTCGCCGGTGTACACGCCAGTACTGGTGCGATGTGGTTTCTCTGTTGTTCGCCCTTCATCGTCGACCATCTGGTGCGGGTCACGCCGTCGAGTCTGGCATTACTCACAGTGATGGGATCGACTCTATGCTTTCTCGAATTCTTGCGCGCTGGCGATAATCGCTGGCTCGCGGGTTGGGCTGCAACCAGCCTTGCCGCCCTGCTGCTACACGGTGGACTCTATGTTCTGCCCTTGTTACAGTCGGCGTGCATGCTCATCGCTCGCGAACGCACTCATGCTCGGCAGCGGCAGTGGTGGCTCGCGCAGATACTGCCGTTGGCCCTGTTCGTCAGCCTTTTTGCCGATCCTGTGGAGCGTTTTCTGCGCTCAAGGATCGGCGATATCGCCGCGCCTTTGGAAGCATTGGAGGGCCTGGGCCGTGTGAGTGAGGGTCTGAATTTGCCCGGCACACTGGCAGCAGCAGCGCTGATTTTTTTCCTGCTCTTTTCTGGGCTACGTGCGCAACAAGGCAATCGTCGCGATCCACGACGTTCTCTGCTGTGGGCCGGTTGGTTGGCTCCCGGTGCGATCTGGCTGTTGTGGTTGCCTTATCCATTCTATGCCTTGATGGCAGCCCCCTTCCTGGCAGCCGTCGTCAGCGCCGGGATTCGCACGTATCCCCAATGGGGTCGGCAGGTCCTGTGGACGGCGATCCTGTTCATCTATGGCTGGGGCCACATGACGGTGCTACGATGAGCTTGATTCGCTGGGGAATTGTTGGTTGTGGAAATGTATGTGAGGTGAAATCAGGGCCGGCGCTGCAAAAGGCCGATGGCTCGCAGCTTGTCGCCGTCATGCGTCGCGATGGTGAACGGGCCGCCGACTTTGCCCAGCGCCACGACGTGCCGCGTTGGTACGATGATGCAGACGCGCTGATCTGTGATGAGGGTGTGGACGCCGTCTATATCGCGACACCTCCCTCGACGCACCTGGAACTGACGCGCAAGGTCGCCGCTGCGGGCAAACCCGTCTATGTGGAGAAACCCATCGCCTGCACCGCCGATGAGGCACAGCAGATGACGGCAGTCTGTGCTGAGGCAGGAGTCCCACTGTTCGTCGCCTACTATCGGCGACGACTCCCCGTGTTCATGCAGGTCGAACAATGGCTGCAGGAGGGCGCGATCGGTGACATACGCTTCGTCAACATCCGCCTCTTCGGCTCCCCGTCTCAAGCGGATCTGAGTGGCGCCGGTGCCGGCTGGCGAGTGGAGCCACAGATCGCAGGAAAGGGTGGCTATTTCCACGACCTGGGTTGTCATCAGCTCGATGTGCTCGACTATCTGTTGGGCCCCATCCACGAAGCCTGCGGCCAGGCAGTCAATCAGGCAGGTCTCTACAATTGTGACGATGCACTCACCGCTGCCTGGCAACATGCCTCCGGGGCGGTAGGTAGTGGCTTGTGGGTCTTCACCGCCTACAAGGACAGTCGGACAGAAGAGATCGAAATCGTTGGGAGCGAGGGCCGGATCTGCTGCTCTGCCTTTGATCTGGCACGCCCCCTGCGCCTTGAGCGGGAGTTGAAGCCGGTGGAGGAAGTCACGATCGCCCCTCCCGACCACGTGCAACAGCCCCTCATCCAGAGCATCGTCGATGATCTGCGGGGCTTGGGGTCTTGTCCGAGCACAGGCGAGTCCGCCTTGCGTACGGCCCGCGTGATGGACTCGATCCTGCGCGTTACCTGAGCCAGCCTAGGTTACTTGTCAGTCTACGGGGATTCGCGCAGCGCCGTGAAATCCGCTCCTGTGGGCTCCTGGAAGATTCGCAGCTCGAACATGGGCACCACGGCGAGCAGGTGGTCGAAGATATCCGCCTGAATCTCCTCGTATTTCACCCATTCGATATCACGCGTGAAAACGTAGATCTCAATAGGTAACCCCTGGGGTGTCGGTGCCAGCTGACGCACCAGGAAGGTCAGATCCTGGTGGATATTGGGATGTTGTCTGAGATAGGCGATGATATAGGCGCGCAGGGTACCAACATTCGTCAGCCGCCGACCATTGATTAGCTCCTGCGCCTCCGTGACATGCTCAGCATTGTAGCGCTCCACCTCCGCACGCCGTTGCCTTATACCCTCTGCGAGCAATTCGAACCGCTCAAAACGCTCGAGCATCTGTACGTCACAGAGTCGGATCGTACTCATGTCGATGTAGAGGGCTCGTTTGATACGACGGCCACCACTTTCCGACATACCGCGCCAATTCTTGAAGGATGTTTCCACAAGTTTGTACGTCGGAATCGTCGTAATCGTCTTGTCCCAGTTCTGTACTTTCACGGTATGCAGGGCAATGTCGATGACATCCCCGTCGGCTCCGAAGGCGGGTGCTTCGATCCAGTCGCCGACCCGTACGAGTCGATTCGCCGTGATCGTGATGCTGGCGACGATATTGAGGATCGTGTCGCGAAACACGAGGATGATGACCGCCATCAGAGCGCCGATACCCGACATAAGCACCCAAGGTGAACGGCCGGTCAAAACGGCGACCGTCATCAGACCACCCAGGATGTAGACGACGAGTTTGACGATTTGGGCATAACTCTTGATCGGCACTTCGCTGGCACTGGCGAAGTCCCCGGATAGATCCTGGAAGGCATTGATCACCGCCCCCGTGACCATCAGCAAGACCAGCAGCAAGGCTGCACTCACCACCTGACGAACCATCTCCAGGTCACCTGGCAGCGCATCAGCCCCGTAGTACAGAACAATGACCGGCGCCAAGAGCGCCATTCGGCGCAGCACATTCCGCTGCAGCAGCACATCGTCTGCTTTTGTACGGGTCGTGCGGATCAGGCCACCAATCCAGCGCACCAGCACCTGGCGCGTCACGATATTGCTCAGTGCTGCCAGAGCCAGAACAGCGATCAGGCGCACGAACCACGCCGTCATCCCATGCACGGCGAGCCACGACTCAGCCTGCTGCCAGACCTCACTCATTTTCTATCTCCCCAGACGGTGCAGGACCGGTTGATGACAGTCGATTTTCGCTCACGGAGTTTCCATTGTTCATACAGCAGGGGTACCTTCTTGCTCACACGATGTGTCAACTAATATGGGTCGCAATCACGATCAGGCACGACTGACCGTGGTTCTTCCTCTACCGCCTGTGGAATTCTCTGTCCCGTGACCACACCTCCCACTGCACCGGATCAACGAATCACGCGGCTGTTAGCCGAGTTGCCGCAGGCGATGCTGCGAGAACAGGTGGGATTGGGCCGCCATCTCAATGCTCTGCGCCAGGGATTGCTCGAGGGGCGAGTCTCCAAACGACTCGTGGCGGATCTGGATCGGATACAACAGGACCTGCGTCGTTCAGTGCGGACCCGCAAGACTCGTGAAAGAGCTTTGCAGACAGTGAGCATCCGTTTCCCCGAAGAGCTGCCCATCAGCGCCCGGGTAGACGACATCCGAGAAGCGATTGAGCAAAATCCCGTCGTTGTCATCGCCGGCGACACGGGATCAGGAAAGACCACACAGATTCCCAAGATTTGCCTGCAGGCAGCGCGTGGCAAAGCTGCCAGGATCGCCGTGACCCAACCACGTCGTGTGGCAGCTCTGTCGCTGTCTCGCAGACTTGCGGAGGAATTGGACGTTGAATGGGGTCAGCAGGTAGGTGCCAAGATTCGCTTTCGTGACCAGACGGCACCGCAGACCTTGGTCAAGTTCGTCACAGACGGCATGCTCCTCGCCGAGATTCGCTCGGACCGCGACCTGCTCGAATACGACACGTTGATCGTAGACGAAGCGCATGAGCGCTCTCTCAACATCGATTTTCTCCTGGGATACCTGCGTTCTCTTCGCGAGCGTCGCCCCGATTTGAAGATCATCATCACTTCTGCGACAATCGACACGCAGAGTTTCTCGGATGCCTTCGATGGTGCACCCATTATCGAAGTCTCCGGACGCATGTTCCCCGTTGAGGTCCGCCACTGGCCCCTCGAAGAGTTGTTCGAGGAGGAAGGCGGCGACCTGTCGTATACGGACGGCGCCGCGACAGCCGTCGAACGTCTGTTGGCAGAAGGTGGGCGCGGCGATGTGCTCGTCTTCATGCCTTCGGAGCGGGATATCCGCGAGACACGTGATCTGCTGGAAGCCCGCCTTAGCTCGTCCAGAACCTCTGGACCTGTCGAAGTGATGCCCTTGTTCTCGCGATTGTCTGCCGCTGAACAACACCGCGTCTTTGGCGAACACTCCGGGCGACGCGTTGTGATCGCCACCAATATCGCTGAAACGTCCCTGACCATTCCGGGAATCCGCTACGTCGTCGATACCGGTTTGGCTCGCGTGAGTCGTTACAACCCGCGGACGCAGACACAGCGTTTGCCGATCGAAGCGGTCAGCCAATCCAGCGCCGAGCAACGCAAAGGTCGATGCGGTCGCATCGCCGCGGGAATTTGCGTACGACTGTACGGAGAAGAGGACTTCCTTTCTCGCCTGGAGTACACACAGCCCGAGATCCAGCGCGCCAATCTCGCCGATGTCATTCTACGCATGCTCGATTTGGAATTTGGCGCCGTGGAGAATTTCCCCTTCATCGATCCGCCACAGCCTGCGGCGATCAAGGGTGGCTATCAGATGTTGGAAGAGCTGGGTGCCATCGATCAGGACAAGCGCCTGACGCGCCTCGGTGTCGACATGGCACATTTGCCGATCGCCCCTACCGTGTCACGCATGATCCTGCAGGCCCACGCTGAGGGGGCCCTGCCTGAAGTACTGGTCATTGCCGCCGCTATTTCGGTACAGGACCCGCGCGAACGACCGACCGACAAGCAGACGGAAGCAGATGCGCAGCACCGGCGCTTCTACGACTCGCGCTCAGATTTCATCTCCCTCTTCAATATCTGGCATGCCTATCACGAACGACTCGAGACGGGTACACAGAGCCAGATGCGCCGATTCTGTCGGGAACATTTCCTCTCTTTCATGCGCATGCGCGAATGGCGCGATATCCATGCGCAGTTGGTATCCACTCTGCGGGAAAAGGGTGGTTTCCGCCTCGACGTGAGTTGTCTGGGACGAGACGAAGGAGACGCGGACAACGAAACGGCTGTCCGAGTCGGCGCCGAAGCGTATGATGCCATCCATCGCTGCATCCTCACGGGTCTGTTCAGCAATGTGGCACAGAAGAAACAGGAGCCCAAAGCACACAATCTCTACAATGCGGCTCGCGGTCGGCAGGTCATGTTGTTTCCTGGTTCAAGTCTGTTTCAACGATCCGGCAAGAAGAAGACAAAGAATCCCGCTTGGATCATCGCCGCTGAGATGGTCGAGACCAACAGACTCTATGGACGAACGGCGGCCGCGATTGACCCTGCCTGGATCGAGCAGCTTGGAGCATACCTGTGCCGTGTCAGTCATCGTGATCCACACTGGAGTCGTTCTGCCTCCCGGGTTCTAGCCCATGAAACGGTACGCCTTCACGGTCTTGTGGTTGCCAATCGCCGCATCGGTTACAGCCGCATCGCGCCGCGGGAAGCAACGGACATTTTCATCCGCGAGGCACTGATCGCTGACGACGTCGACGGAGTTCGCCATCCATTCCTCGAGCACAACCGTCTATTACGAGGACGCCTGGATGCCTGGCAAGCGCGACAGCGGCAACAGCACCCGGTGGATCTGGACGATGCCTTCCACGACTTCTATGCCGAAAGACTTCCTGAAGGGGTCGGTGCAGTAGCCGATCTGAACAAGCTGGTCAAGGACCAGGGCGGTGATGACTTCCTCCATGCCGAGGAATCCGCCTTGCTCGCAGGTCACGATCTTGCGCTGGATGACGATGCCTTCCCTTCGAGTGTCGAACTTGGCGACGGCGAACCTTTGCCCCTCGTCTATGCTTACTCACCGGGCCAGGATGAGGACGGAGTCACCCTCCGTGTTCCCTATCGACTCGTCGATGCCGTTCGCCCTGAGGTGCTCGAATGGCTTGTACCCGGACTGCGAGAGGAGAAGGTCACGTACTTGCTCCGTTCACTTCCCAAGGCGCTGCGCAAGCGTTTCGTACCCGTGCCGGAGACAGCACGCAGGCTCGCACCAAAATTGAGACCTGCAGATGGATCTTTCCTCGATGCACTGGAACGATGTGTGGAGCAGGAGTGCGGCATCAAGGTGCGTCGCACGGACTGGGACGCAGAGCAGATCCCCGCCCATTTGACGATGCGCGTCGAGGTGGAGGGTCGTGGTGGTGAGACCATCGTGGCAGGTCGAGACCTGTCGGCGTTGACGTCACAACTCGAGCGACCTGCAGCAGCGCCCGTTCAGGCCGGTGCCGCGTGGCAGGATGTGGTCAAACAGTGGGAACAGGATGACGTCATCGATTGGTCTTTTGGTGATCTGCCCGAACGCCTGGAGGTGACGCAGGTTTCGGGTGTGCCTGTCTTTGGTTTCCCGGGGCTGCAACTAGATGGCAGCAGCGTGCACGTGCGTGTATTTCCCCAACGGGAAGAAGCCGAAATCTCGACCCCAGATGGTCTGATACGCCTGTGTGAATTCGCTTTGCGTGATGAAGTGGCCTGGCTGCAACGCGAGTTACGTGACCTGCGCAAGCTCGTCTCCGATCATCGATCTCTTGGAGAGCCAGCCGAACTTGAGGCGCAGGCCTACACTTCCGTCGCTCGCTATCTCTTCCTGCAGCCGCCTTTGTTGCCTTTGACGCAGGCACGATTTGCTGAGCGTGTGCAGACAGCGCGTGATCGACTCGGCGGCCTGTCGGAGCGAATTCTTGATCAGATCGAGGACATCGTCCACTGGCGATCTGAGATCATCGCCATCGGTCAACCCTATCCAGAGCTCAGTGCAGATCTCAAGCGCTTACTACCGAAGGGATTTCTCGCTATCACCGACACTGAACGTCTGGGTGATCTGGTGAGGTATCTGAAGGCAGTGCACGTACGAGCAGATCGCTATCGCGCAGATGGATCCAAGGATCGCATCAAGGCGCGCCAGATCCAACCCTTTGATGACGAGTTGCAGAAGATCTCCGGCGACCTTGCTACACAGGGTGCAGCGCGTCGACAACAGATCGGCATCTACCGCTGGCTGTTGGAAGAGTATCGGATTTCCGTCTTCGCCCAGGAGTTGGGCACAGCTCAGCGAGTATCCGCCAAACGCCTGGAAAAGCAATTGGAAGCAGTGGACAAGGCCGGTAGCTGAATCTGGCAGGCCCTCGATAAGACTTGATCCCTCGCGCCTGTGACCTATATATATAGGTACGCCCGGCCGTTCTATACGCCCGGATTCTGCTCTTGATCCACCTGGAATTGGAATGCAAGCTCTCGAACTTCCTGCCATGTTAGGCGCTCTCTTCTTCTCCTTTGGCGTTATTGTGGCCAAAGTGATGACAACGTCATTGATCGGACGGATGAACCGGCAGATCAATCAGGTTGCCCAAATTAAGAGCGAAGCCCTGGGTCGGTTGAAGGCCGCCCAGAGTCAGAAGCAGATCATCGAGAAGAACAAGAGCCTGTTGGACAAGAAGAAGGGCAAGATCGCGAAGAAGATCGGGCGATTGAAGAAGGAGATGGGCGAGATGCAGGAAGAAGAATCGGCGCGAAGGAAACGTTCCGAGTCTCGTCGCGTTACCTGAGCCCAGCAAACAAACAAAAAAACAGGCGCCCCAACCTTCTGCAGGTTGGGGCGCCTTTTCATTTCTGGCTCACCGCTGCCCACAGTTCGGGCAACCGGCACGTCTGATCAGATATTCGCCTTGAGCCAGGTGTAGCACTTCTCGTAGCCAATACCACCCTCTGCTTCAGGACCCTCGTATTCAGCGGTCCAGGCGCCATCATAGCCGGCTTTTACCAGGCAGGCACGCGCGTGATCCAGGTGGATTTCACCCTCGCCGAGGGCGGCGCCCTTGTAGTTCTCTCGTGAACCGGTGCCGTCTTTCATGTGGGTATGAAACACATGGGGCGCCAGGATCTCGTAGAAGTGATCGATTTTATCCAGGTCGTGTCCGAACCAACGGTAGTTCATCGTGTCCAGATTGACACCCAGTCGCGACGAACCGACGCGCTCGATCAGGCTCAGCTGCCAGTCTCCGTCGTTCGTTGACACGCCATGGTTGTCCAAGGCGATGCGAACGTTGAGTTCCTCGAGGAATTCGGCGCAACGCTGGAATGCTTCCAACATCATGCCATCCCATTTCCCTTCGGGCACCAGACCACCTCTGTTCCAACCACCGTCGGAACGGATGATATCCGTGCCAGCGTGAGGGATGATCTGGCAGACTCGCCGATAACGTGCGACTTGTGCTTCCCAATCGCTGCGCTCTGCCTGCAAGAAGTCATTGCCCGCAGCCACGGCTGAGATCGTCATGCCAACACTGTCAAACAACGCTCGAACCTGCTCTGCACGACGACCATCATCGTCGTCCGCTTCGTCCCAGATATCACCGATCTGTAGTTCGCAGGACGTATAGCCGATTTCGCTGGCTCGCCGCGCAAAACCCTCCAGATCATACCCGGGCCAGTTGTAGTGGATGACACCTATACTCGACACGCTGGCTTCTCCTATTGGTGAACGGTGATCAGTTCAACATCGAAGATGAGGGTCGCATTCGGCGGAATTGAACCTTGCCCACGGGGTCCATAGGCCAGATCACCAGGAATGGTCAGCTTCGCTTTGCCACCGGCCTTCATCATCTTCAGGCCTTCCTGCCAACCGGGAATGACCATGCCGAGACTGAACCCGATGGGCTCACCCCGATCGACGGAACTATCGAAGACCGTGCCATCCTCAAGCGTGCCATGATAGTGCACGGTGATCGAATCGCTCAGTGTCGGGTTGGGTCCCGTGCCAGCGACAACTTCCCTGTAGACCAGGCCTGACTCGGTACGTTGGGCACCTTCCTCTGCAGCAGCTGCGGCGAGGAACACCTCGGCCTCAGCCTTCTGCGCTTCCATGACCTTCTCGTTGCGCGCCAACATCAACTCGTTCATCTGGGTCATCTGGCTTTCCAGATTGAATTCCTCGCCCAGAATGGCATCACGGAAACCAAGAGAGATCAAGGCGATCTCTTCCTTGGTAAACATTCCCTGCATTCTGAATTGCTGCACCATTCCATGGCCGATGGCATACAGCGTACTGTCCTGGGCCGTTGTCACCGTCGCGTCTGCCGCCGGCGTAGAGGATCCGTTGGCGCCACAGGACCACACGGTGGCAGCCAGCAACAGGGCGGGCATGAGCCAACGGGCTCTGCCGCTACGTAAGATGTTCATTGTTGTCTCCTGACGATTTGAATCTTGATTGAGTTGCTCCGGCGATGGATGGATTACGAGTCCAGGCGCAGGAATTGTGATTGCAGGGGGGCAAGGTCCGCTTGAATCATCGAGCCCTGTAATGTAAGGCTTGGCGTGCGACTGGTGACCAGATTGAGTGCTTTGTATGAGTCATAGACGACGACTGGTTGCGCTAGTCGTCCTACAAAACGATCTGCCAGCCAGTCCATTTCGATTTGAATCTGGTGATGATTGAAGGGATCCAGGTTGTGGAGCACGACGATCGCAACACCAACCTGGGCCGCATCGGCCACGTCTGAATCAGGCGGGTCCGAATCAACCAGGTAACGCGTAGCGGCCAGGACTCGATCACCGTCCTCTATATGCCGGTGATAGTAGACACGCCCATGCCGCAGGGGCGCGAGACAGTCCATTGTGTCCCCAAGTGCACGGTAGGCACGCTCGAGATCTGACCCGGGTGACTGTGTGGCCAGATCTGCACGCAGCAGAGTTGAATTCTCGAAATCCGTCGCCTCCAGCTCCGCCCACTGACTGCCCCACTCCAACGCCCATGCCAATCGACACCCAGCCGCTTGCACCGGGCGCTGTGAGTCCTGTGCCGGTAGGGGAACTGGCGTCGTTCCGACGGTGGCGTTGATGAGCGTCGCCTGAAGATTCTTGGCGACAGCCATCGTGCGTGGCGCAGACTGGGTTGGCGTGGAAAGCCCCTGCCAATACCGCTGCGCCGTCTCGTGGGTTGGTAATTCCCTTTCGAAGCGCTCCTGCCACACTGCGGTAGCTCTGGGACTATCGTGATTCTCGAAATACGCTTTGGCTACAGTACCGGCGGCGAAAGTTGAATGCATCTGCTCCAGAAAGTCGATCAGTGGTGTCGCTTCGTATGCGTCACGATGGAAATCGACAAGCAGTGCGTAGATCATGTCGACGGGAATATCCACAGCCTCTGCGATCGGGCACAGCGTTTCGCCGAGAACCAGTGCATCGGGACACACGTCGTGAATCCGATTGTGCAATTTGCTCAGGAACGTGCGCTCTATCGTCTGACTTGCATCAATGCGCACACCGTCCAGATCGCAACGTTGGATCCAATAGGGTGCGATTTCTAGCAGGTATTGCTGCAGGGATTCGTTGTTGGCGAGATCGAAGAGTGCCACATCCGAGTATTCGAGCCAGGCAATGCGATGAATCGAAGGTCTGCCATCGGCTTCCTGTACATACCATTCTGGATGACGAAGAATCAGTTCGTTGTCACGACTGGTCTGCATCAGAACCAGATCAAAGATGACCCGCTTGCCTGCGGCATGAGCCTCGCGAGTCAGTTCGCGCAAGTGTGCCCTGGCGACCAATTGTCTTAGAGGATCTTCACCGTACTGTGCGACGATCGCTTCGCTGTCGAGCTTCACCAATTGCTGCGGCCCAGGAGCAGAGATACCGAGAGTCTCTGTGACATCAGTCGACTCAAACAGACCCTTGTCGAGCAATTCAGCCAGATCAACTTGCGCAGGATCCGGCACGAGGTCTGGATCTAGGGCATAGAAATCAGCCACCGCGTAGGGACTGCCAAGATCGCCTTTGCGAACATCCTCCCCCGTATGCAGATCACCGTAACCGGGTCGGAAGAATGGCAACAAGTAGATCACATCCACAGGTAACTCGGCGACGATGGCCGTCAGATGTTGAATGTGCCCACTGTGGAAATTTCCATCTTCGTCCACGCCCGCATGCAGCTTGCGCAGACATACCTCCATCATCGATGGTGCTTCTGCCACCCAGGCGGGTGACACGACCAGGACACCATCCTGGGTCGGCGCCATGTCGGCAAGACCAATCCACTGCTTGCCCGGATCATCTTGAGCATACTCGTCGGCGGAAAATTCAACCGTATACCGATACGTGCCACAGCGACTCAGCGGCAATCGGGACGAATGAAAGACGAGGTTTCCGTCGCACAGATGCGGCGTGTCCGCCCCGTCGACGTCCAGAAACATCGGGGCACACCCGTCGACGCCGTCGACAGCATCCGAGCGCAGGCGAACGTCGATGTGACCCGGTCGAATCTGCGTAAGATCGAGGACGCCAAAAAATAGCTCTACCCGTACCTGCATCGACGCGGGTTGATCTGCCGTCACATAGGCCCGTGCCAGAGTTGGTGCGAAGGTCAGGTCATCGATCTGAATGGACAACTCTCCAGCCCAAACGACCCAATTGTCGTAGGCACCGGCAGCAAAACGGTCGTGTAGCTGCGATCTGATCTGACTTCGGGGCGAGAGAGTTGTCGTGATGGGGTCTGTTCCTGGCGATTCTTGGGGGCTAGTGACTGGCGCGGTAGTGCTCGCGCAGCAGTTGTTGCCCGAAGTCATCGTGTAAGTCGCGCCATACGGCGTGAATGTGGTTGGCGTCGGTCTGCGTGTTGTCGTATTCGGCAACGAAACAGTCACCGTGGACACGATAGTAGTGGCCAGCCCCTCGATCCGTAGATCCCGCCCAGGCGAAGCGGGCCTTGCTTAGATCGGATGTACGAACTCGCGCCATCTCGATTTCTGCCACCCCTTCTGGTAGTCGCGAGACATATACGTGGATCAATGACTCCAACATCTGAAGTTGTCCTGCACTCATATCCTTACCCAACAACCCCTCGACGGGTAGTTCGTCGGTGACGGTGACGACATTCGTCGTCAGAATATCAGGTGGCGCCTCGGTACTGACGATGGCGACCTGCTTCTGCTCACCATCGAGTTGGCTGAGCAGGTCACGCGCCACGTCTTCCTCTGCGGCCAGAGCGCGCAGTCCCTCGCGTTCGCCATGGCGCACATGGGCGGGATTGCTACCAAAGAACAGAGGTGCCGGTGCAAGACGACATCCTTCGATGACCGTGTGATTGATCGAGATATGGTGTCCTTCGAAACGCCAACCCCAGGGCTGCTCGCCGCCTACGTCACCAAACAGGCTCAGGTAGTAGAGCTCGGGATCACGTGGAAACCGGCGCCCTCCCCCTTCTATCTGGGCCAGGACCGTTTCCAACTCCATAATGGTCGATGCAGTCTGCTGACCGGTGGCACTCAAACCGGTGGACAACAGCATGCGTGCCAGCTGCTGTTGAATTGCATCCATCTGTTTCAAAGGCAAGCCAGGACGGTCGCGTGGTATGTAGTGCCAGTCGGTACGCACAGGACCATCAAAGGGCATGCTGACTTGCTGACGCTGACCCTCATCCAGTGACTGCATCAGAGCCACAGCAGCAGACCTCATACGTTTGACCGTGTCTGTATGAACGCGTGCGGTATCCATCGTCATTCTCCCGAGTCAAGCCTGCGGTCGGCGACTCTTCAGGTCACTGTCCAGGTCGATGGTCGTGAAGGTCTCACCAGGAATGCCAACAGCGAGACGTACGAAATCCAGACCCTCATTGGTTGGATTGTATAAACCATGGCCAATACCAATGGGGTGAAACGTTACCGAACCAGGTCCCACATCAAAGGTTCGCTCACCAATCGTCATCCATCCCGTGCCCGCGAGAATGATGAACACCTCCTCCAATGCATCGTGGTAGTGGTGACCCAGCGAGCTGTCTGGGCCCAGGATCGCATGATCAACAAAAACCCACGAATCACCGTGAAAGTCTTCCGGACGCCACAGGTGGCGCGTCGCAATCTGGCCACTGCCACCGTGAATGGACGGTCGCCAGGTCAACTTCTTTGCATCAAAGGTGTCGTGCTTCGACGCAGACTCTCCAACTTGCGACTCTCCAACTTGCTCGAGACCCACCCGTGCGCATAGCAGACGAGTGGGTCCCTTTACAGTGAAGGCGGCAGACTTGGACGCGGTGGTCAAAGCAGCCGGCGCCGTCAACCGGTCCCCCGCTGCGGTGCAACCCTCCCCCTGGAGCAAGATCAGGGTCGCCTCTTCCTGTTCGCCTACATCGACGCTTTGGCCATCTGCCAGATTCAGGAGCTGCAAACCTGTCCAGGGCGTCTGTTGGTCGATTTCCTGCAACAATTCAGTTGTGGCAGAAAGCGGCATTTGCTCGAGTTGCGTGTGCACGGTTCGCCAAATCTGATGTCAGAGGAGGGGGAGAAAACGCAGCGAAGACGACCTGTTAAAATACGGTCGCCTCTCTCCCCGGCAAAGGGATCCGCCTTGACAGGGCGTTTGGGTCGACCCTTCGTAGCGCCACGAGCCAGCTGATCTTCTCTCTACAGGAGCTTGAACCATGTGCGCTACACGAGCCACTTCTCGTGGTCCTCTTCGTGTCGGAATCCTAGGCCAGGGACGTAGCGGCTTGAGCATCCACGCCCGTTGGTTCGAACAGTCGCCGCGGAAATACAAGATCGTCGCCATTGCCGATCTTCTGGCTGAACGTCGACAACGTGCCGAGAAGGAATTCGGCTGTGACAGCTATCGATCCATCGATGATCTACTCGGTAGAGATGATCTGGATCTGGTGGTCAACTCCTTGCCCTCGTATCTGCACCCGCCCGCTACGATTGCGGCGCTGTCGGCGGGACACAATGTCGTGTGCGAAAAACCGGCGGCATGGAATGTGGCGCAGTTGGACAAGATGATCGCCGCCGCGCGCAAGGCGAAGCGGATTCTGGCCCCTTTCCAACAGTCACGATATCGCGCCTTGTTTCGCAAAACCCTCGATGTCATCGATTCTGGTGTACTGGGCCGCATCGTGCAGGTGCGCATCTCGGCCAATGGCTTCGCCCGTCGCTGGGACTGGCAGACCGTGCAGGAGTACAAAGGGGGCAATCTGCTCAACACGGGACCACACTTCGTCGATTGGGCCGTTTGCCTGCAAGGCTTCAAGAAGCCGGACGAAATCCTGTGTGCCATGGATCGAGCCAATACATGGGGTGACGCGGAAGACTACGTCAAAGTTGTGTTGAAGAAGAAGGGTGCTCCTGTGATCGATCTGGAGATCTCCAGTTGCGATGCCTACCCAGGGGATATGATCACCGTACAGGGCACGCAGGGCGGACTCAGTGGCGGTGGTTCGGGACTGCGTTGGCGCTATTTTGATCCAAAGAAAGCACCGAAGCAGAAACTGTCTCGCAAACCACTGCCGGGACCCAGTTATTGCAGTGAGAAGCTCGCCTTCACCGAGAAGAGCTGGGCCCCATCCAAGGCGCAGGCGAATGCCTTTGGATGGATGTCCAAGCAGTTTTACGATCACCTGTACAAGAGCTTGCGTGAAGGTGCCAAACTGGAGATTACGCCGCAGCAGGTACGTGTGCAGATGGCCGTCATGGAAGAATGCCACCGGCAATCGAAGTTGTCGAAGCTGCCCGCCAAGGGTTGGCCACAAGGAAATAGGTAAGGAACGTCATGAGTCGTGATCGCGAACAACATTTGCGGGCCGCCCTGGATACGCTGCCACGTATTCCCCTCGCCTCGATACGGCCCACACCACTGGAGCATCTACCCCGCCTGTCCAGTGAGTTGGGTGGCCCGGAGATCTACATCAAGCGGGACGATCTGACAGGCCTGGCTTTTGGTGGCAACAAGACACGTATGCTCGAATTCGCCATGGCTGACGCTCGCGACAAAGGGGCCGAGGTCATCGTCTTTGGTGCCGCAGTGCAGTCTAATTACTGTCGGCAGATGGCTGCTGCCTGTGCCCGACTGGGTCTGGAGTTGCATCTGATCCTGCGACCGGTTCGACCCATCGACCATGAGGAGGTGCAGGGCAACCATCTGCTCATGCGTCTGTTTGGCGCCCACGTCACGGTCCTGAGTGATGCTGATCGACCGCGCCAGCAAGAGATCATTGCGGCAACAGTGCAGCGCCTGCGGGATGAGGGTCGCACCGTCTATCGACCCCGTGAGGATGACACAGTCGATCTGGATGGCCTGGCCTATGCAGAGTCTGCCCTCGAGATCGTTCAGCAGACACGTGAAATGGGTATCGACCCAAAGTGGCTGTATCTGTGCGCTCTGGACACGACGCAGGCTGGATTGGTGCTCGGGCTGCAGTATCTGGGTCATTCGATGCAGGTGCGAGGAATCTCCCCATTTGAAGGCTGGGAGGGTCGCTTCGACGAAATGGCACGTATTGCCAATCAGGGCGCCCAACGAGCGGGGCTGGACATCCACCTGGAGGCCTCACAATTCGACAACGACAACACCTACGTAGGCGAACGCTACGGCGTGCCGACTCCGGCAGGTCTGGAAGCGATCCGTCTTGTGGCGCGTAGCGAGGGACTGCTGCTGGATCCCGTCTACACGAGCAAGGCCATGTCGGCATTGATCGACCACATTCGCACGGGCAAACTGGGCAAGGATGATGGCCCCATCGTCTTCCTGCACACGGGTGGATATTCAGCACTGTTCGGCTACGCCACCGACGTGATTGAGGCGTAAGGACACTGCTGATTCAACATTCGCGGTTGGCATGTCGCTGAGCGTCTTCGGCCTCGTTTTACTTGCCGCGTTCTGTCACGCCGGTTGGAACCTGGCCACTCGACGTCTTCGCGGCGACCTCATTGTTCTGTGGCTCGGGGGTCTCGTCGCCACCCTGTTCATCACACCTTTCGCTGTCTGGCGCTGGAGTCTCGGCGTCGACCCGTGGGCGACGACTCCCGCCGCGGCTGCGTGCGTGCTGCTCACCGGCATCGTCCACGCGCTCTATTTCCTGCTTCTCGGCCGTGCCTATGAACGTGGCGAGATCTCCGTCATTTACCCCGTCGCCCGCGGCTCAGGGATCGGCCTGACTGCACTGATTGCCCAGTTTGTGTTGGGCGAGTCCATCTCCTTCGTCGGTGGCCTCGGTATCGCCGCCATCTGTCTCGGCATCGGCCTGTTGGCCGTGCCTGCCTGGATCAACCAACGAGCGCACGGTCTGGGTCTGGCCCTCGGCGTGGGTCTGACGATCCCCCTGTATTCGATCATCGACAAGATCGGCTCGCACCTGGTACCAGCCGTCATCTATATCTGGGCCATGTATCTGCTCACGAGCCTGCTGTTGGGACCCGTGGTGCTAAGACGGGGCACGACGCAGATCGGGTTGGTGTGGCGACGGTCATGGAAATCCATTTGCGGCATCGGAATTGGTGCGATGTTGACCTATCTGCTCATCCTTTTCGCCTTTCAGTTAGGGCCGGTTGGGTATATTGTGGCAGCCCGTGAGTGTTCGATCGTCATCGGTGCTGCTGCGGGAATTCTTTGGCTCGGCGAGAGTTGGGATCGTTGGAAATTGGCCGGTGTGAGCACGGTCACGATAGGAATGATCTTTCTTCGCCTAGCTTGAGGAATCAGTTCCAGGTGTGCCAACCCGATTGGTAAAGGGCTCCGACCCATATGAAGCGCACATTCCTAACAAGCTGCATCGAGATCCTGTTGCTTTGTGGTTTGGCGGCAGGAGGATTGAATGACGGCTTCACGGTACACGTTAGAGACGCGTCCACCCTTGTCGGCCCCCAGATTGGTGATGTCGTAACGCTGACTGTGGTCGCTGCAGGGGTCAGCGAAATCAAGGGACACAGTACCGAGGTCGCCTTCGATGCAGCCCTGCTGAGTTTCGACAGCTTTGTCGGCGGCGATCTACTCGGTGACGCTGCCGTCGATGTCAACACGCCTCCCGTCGAAGGATCCGATGGCCTCACGAGAGTCGAAGGTGCGTCCGCCTTGATTGGGGCTAACGAGACGCGCGTCACGGACGGCGGAGTTCTCGGCACATTCACCTTTCACGTGGTCGGCGACGTCGCCGAGAGCGGCTCTTTCCTTTCCATTGTGGCAATTGAACTCAGGACGTCTCCCGATGACGCTGACCGAGATGCGCTGCAACTGACGCCGGGATCGCTTGGACGGGCTCTGAATCCACGCTTCGCCAACCAGATTTTCAACGTCGACGTGCAGCGCCGGTTCAATGGTGCCGCCCTCAGCTGGGAGAGTCGGTTTACAGGTCTTGCCGATTCGATCCGCGTCAGGCAAACTGGACAAACAGAGTGGATCGATTTCGGCAACCCGGCGCTGGCAGCGACGGATTCGGTCGCCTTGCGTGGTGCAGGACTTCTGTTGGCAGGCCGCATCGCTCTGGCGGACACCATCACACCTGCAGCGCAAATGGTGCTGGCCAATGCGGGCATCGAGACCGAGGCCGATGGTTTTGAGGCTGAGTTGTTGCGCCTCTACCGACAACTGCGAACGCGACGACATGTTGTGAGCGCCACCGCGCTGTCGGCTGACACACAGTTCGAGTATCAGGCCCACTCCTTCGATCTGTTGGGGAGAAGATCCAACACACAGGAGGGCAACTTCCGCACACGGCTGGCGCCAGATGTACGACCTGCCTCTGGCAGTGATCTGGATGTACAGACGACCCAGACAACGGCCTCAACGAGTTGGTTCACCAACCGCCCCGCCGATACACAGTTGCTCGTGATCGCAGTCGCCAGTGTCGATACCGTACTTGCGACCCAATTGGATGGCGCTGGTTCACTCGTACACGCAGCGCTGGCAGAGGGTCTCACACCCGACACCGAATACAGCTATGTGGTGACATCGCGACTCGTGGATGTGGATGATCTGATTGAGCAGAACCTGCTGACACAAGAGCAGGTCAGTTTTTCCAAGACGGGAACATTCCGCACGCGTGCTGCGGGCCGCCCCCTGCGACTTCTGGTACCGCCATCACGCGTCGTGAGCAGCAACAACGCCGTGATCACAGCACGGCTGAATCAGATCACGGGTTTGGTCATCGACTACGGTGTCGTCGATGACCCAGGATCCGCTGAATACTCAAAGACTCTGTCCTCTTCCGACATTCTCAACACCCACGCCATCACCTTGCCAGACCTGGATCCTGCCACGACGTATCGCTTCCGCCTGCGTCTGGCGACACCGGATGGTGACACACTGAGCACGGATCCTCGTGGGAATTTCCAGTGGAGTCGCGACCTGCAGTTCCGTACGTCGGCGCTCGGTGACACCCTGCCACCGGTCATCATCGAGGGTCCCTTTGTCGTGAGTCGCGACGTGTTGGCCGTCGTGCGTTTCGTCACCGACGTGGACACACGCGCAACTGTGTTTTTTGGCACGAGCGGTGGGACCTACGGTACCGCCGATGAATTCGAGATCCCTGACAAAACCGTCGATGGCTCTTTGCGGCTGACGCAGGAACACGCCATCACGATCTCCGGATTGGAACCAGGTGCGGCCTACCAATACGGCATCATCGTGGAAGCAACGAATAACCGGACGACTTCCTTCGAACCCGGTCAGGGGTCTGGCAAACGCAGTGGTGTGTTACAGCCGCCGGGTGGCGCTGGCGCTTTCACCACAAACAATCAGGCAGATACGCAGTTCCCGGTAATACTCGCAGGGCCATCGATTGCGTCCAAGACCCACGCAACAGCCGTTGTTGAGTGGACGACGGACGAACCCACCAGTGCCGATGTCCGCTTCGGCACGCAAGAACTCGACGGGCAAGAAGGCACGGGCCTCAATTCCACCCGCCACAAAATCGTGCTGTCGAATCTCGAAGCGGGGCAGACCTACTCCTATATCGTGGGCGCAACAGATGCCTCTGGTAATGGCGCCACCGAGTCAGCCTTGGCCGTCTTCACAACCAATCCTGAGGTCGATCTGACGGCACCTGTGGTGACGGAGGCTCCTCGTGTGATCTATAGGAATGACGAGGTCGCCACGATTCAGTGGACGACGGATGAGGATGCGTCCGGCGAAGTTCACTTCGGCACCAGCACAGACCTGGACTTCATTCGAACGCTGTCCGGCACGAACCGCGTACACGAGGCAACCCTCACCAATCTGGCACCCGAGACAACGTACTATTTCGACACCAGATCGAGCGATCTGAGCAACAATGGTCCGACAACGACGACGATCGACAGCTTCACAACGGATGCCGTCGCCGATGCTACCGCACCGGTGATCTCAGCGGCGGCAGTACAAGCCGCCGATTCGACGGCGATTCTGACATGGGCGACGGACGAGTTGGCAGACAGTTTTGTGAATTTCGGTACCGTGTCGGGGCTGTTGAATCTGACCGTAGGCAATGCCGAGGACGGGACCGAGCACGAAGTCATCCTTACAAATCTTGCCCCTGCGACGACCTACTTCTTCTCAGTAGGCTCTATCGATCGGGCCGGAAATGGACCTGTCGTCACCGCGCAGGCCTCTTTCACGACATCAGCCTCTGCCGATGTGGAAGCGCCGCAGACACCGACGGCATTGACCGGTAGTGGTGGCAATGGCCAGGTCTTGCTGGCGTGGAACGACAATAGCGAGCTAGACCTGGCCGGTTACAACGTCTACCGCCGTTTGCAGAGCGAGGACGAATTCTCCCTTACGGCGTCGCGCCTCGCCGAGGCTGCCTATACCGATTTGGGTGTAGCGAACAATGTCGGCTACGACTACAGGATCACGGCGATCGATCGAAATGCGGTGCCTAACGAGTCCGAGCCGACGACGGTTTTGGCCCTGACGCCCACATTGAGTGCCGCGCCCACTGTCGCCTCGGGACTCAGCGTCCTCGCCGAATCACTGCGTCCCACGCTGATTTTCAACGACGCCGTGCCCTTCGCAAATGGCGCTGAGTTGACGTATACAATTCAGGTTTCCACAAAGAGTGACTTTTCTGATGTCACGGCATCCACGTCAGGTGTTGCTGGGGGAACGGGACAGATTTCCTGGACACTGACACGGGATCTCGACAATGGTGCCACGTACTTCTGGCGTGTTCGGGCTGTCGAAGGCGCTCTGACAGGACCCTTCACAGAAACACTGGAATTCACCGTCGATGCGGCGCTGTTGCCGGGTGATTTCAATAACGACGGGTCCGTAGACTTCGACGACTTCTTCGCCTTTGTCGCCGTCTTCGGTTCTCCCGTGGCTGAGGCACCGAGATTCGATCTCGATGGATCGAATTCTGGCATTATAGACTTCAGCGACTTCTTCGCCTTCGTCGCCGTTTTCGGCACCCGGAGTGCTGGCAAGAGTTGGGGATTCGCTCATCGGCTCGACGAAGACGCCTCCATCCGGCTCCAGGCTACAGCATCTATCATGGGTACCGACCATCTGGGCAAGGGATCGACGCACGGCATCGATGACAAGGTGCAGCTGCGAATCTGGATGGACGGGGCGCGAGCAGTGAGTGCCTTTGGCCTCGTGTTAGGCTATGACCCTCAACTCGTAGAATTCGTCGCCGCCGAAGAGGGGCCCGGGCATCTGTTGGCAAGTCGGGGGGGGCACACGGGTTTGTTCACTGTGCGCCTTGAGCGACCAGGGACACTGTTGATCAGCAATGGCTTATCCCAGGGTCAGCCCGTCGACGGCCGGGGGATGCTCGCCGAGCTGTCCTTCCGACTGCGGGACCGACAGCACGCCGGGGATGCCAGCTTCGTCTTGCACGAGGCCTACGTTGCAAACAAAGCTGATGATATTCGTCGGGTCATGGATCTGTCCGGAACAGATGTGGTACCCCTGCAATTTGCTCTGGCACAGGCGTACCCAAATCCATTCAACCCTTCGACCCAGATTGAATTTGCTCTCGCTCACGATACGCCAGCGAGTCTCATCATCTATGATGTGATCGGTCAGCGTGTGCGAACCTTGCTGCAGGCAAGCGACGACATCAGGGCAGGTTATCACACCCTCACTTGGGATGGTACAGACGAGCAGGATCGCGCCGTGGGCAACGGGCTCTACTTCTATCGTCTCGTCACACCCGCTTTTCAACGAACGGGCAAGATGATGTTGATCAAGTAGACTCCTAGATTGTCGACGTTCAGGCAGCCAACGCTGGTTCACGCAGACCCTCGGCGTCCGCCTCGAAGTAATGCTCCAACCGCTGTCGAAGTGCCAGACGCGCTCGATGCAGACGTGATTTGAGCGCGGGAATCTTCAGGCCCAGTGCCGTTGCAGCATCCTCCGTCGACAGACCTTCTACATCGCGCAGGATGAAGACGGTGCGGTACTTGTCGTCCAGATCGTCGACGGCTCCCCAGACCTTATCCCAGAATTCTTTGCGCAACATGGGATCGGCCGCGCTGCGACGAGGCTGGCCGGTCATGTCCTGGCGTTCAACGATGGGCGGAGCATCTTCCATGGAGATGATGGTCGACGATTTGTCACGACGACGGTGCATGAGCGCCGCATTGATCGCAATACGGTGGATCCACGTCGACAAGGAGGCATCACCACGGAATCGATCAATCTTGTGGGTCACCGCCATCATGACATCCTGCGCGACTTCCTCTGCATCCATCGGATTCTTGACGATCGAATTGGCCAATCGCTCGATCCGGCCGCGATGCTGATGAAGTAGTGCTTCAATGGCCGTCGTCTCACCTTGCTGAGCTCGAATCACCAGAGCTCGTTCGGCACGGCGTTGGGCAGGTGTCGGTGTTTTGGAGATCTTGGGGTTTGGCACGCAGGAAGCCCTCCTGAGTCATGTATTTCGATTGCACCCGGGAGCAGAATCGTTCCCCAACGATTTCTACCCACACCAATCCCTATACAAGACGCATGCCAGACTTGTCGCAGAACGCCACGATTTGTCGTAACTGTTTACGTATCAATGAGTTGTACCGCCGGGCATAATTTGACTTCTACCTCGAATCGCCTCCCTGTGTTCCCGGTATTTCGTGACTCCCCGAGATATCAAGGTTCGGTATTCACGAAAGCGGCATGTCCTCTATATTCCGAAGCCAAATCCCGCCACCGCTGGCATGCGAGCCGTATGCCGCCGTGGTGCTTTGAAGTGGCATCTGACGAGACCACTCTATGAATTCTGCATACCATGCACGCTGAACCCGCCTCGTACGGTCTCATGGCCAGTCCTGTGGGCGAACTGCTGCTGAGTTGGAGTCCGCTGGGACTTTCTCGGATCCGCTTTGGTGGCGCGCCCGAATCTGGCATCCCCCTTGAACCGATTCCCTTCGGTGCCCAACAGCAACTTGAGGCATACTTCGCCGGTGACCTGAGGCAGTTCGATCTGCCTCTCGATCCGCATGGTACCGCCTTCCAGTTGCAGGTGTGGGCGCAACTGCGACAGATTCCTTTTGGTGTGACAATGACCTATGGCGAATTGGCCTATACACTTGGCAAGCCCAAAGCCTCGCGGGCCGTCGGTGGTGCGAACCATCACAATCCACTTCCTATCGTCGTACCCTGCCACCGCGTGATCGGTGCAGATGGACGACTTACCGGGTTTGCCAGCGGTCTCGAAATCAAGCAGCAACTGTTGGATCTGGAACGCCGAGCACTCGCCCGGCCCTCAGCGTAGATGACACCCCGGAGAGTGTGATGAGTGACGCAACTTTCTTCCTCGACGCAGTCACCGCACACGTGGGTACTGCTCTGGAACGCTGCCGCGATCGCTGGGGGCCAGCGACAGGGTTGCTCGCCGATGGCTACAACCTCAAGTCACGTGAACCAGGACACTGGGAAGCGGCCATCGTCTCGGATTTGAGTTGTCAGCAGAATCTGATCCGCAGTCTGGATGGTCTGCACCAGCTGACAGGGGCTGATCTGTGGTCAGACGTGGCCGACGAGTGGATTGGCAATGCGCTGCCCAAATTGACAGATGCCGCCTCGAATCTCTGGTATTGGGGAGGCCACACAGCGTGGGACCTGGAGACCGACAAGATTCTGGCTGGCAACCATGAGTTGAAATGCGTCTTCCCGTTCTACGACTTCCTGTATCGTGTGGATGCGGCAGCAACGACCAAATTCATCGATGCCTTCTGGCATGCGCATATATGGGATTGGTCGAATCTACTCTTCAACCGCCACGGTGAATACGAGCAATGGAATCAGGATGAACGCTTCAGCGGCACCTTTGCTGGAACCGGTGCTCTGCCGCTCATCGACAACACGGCCCTTTCCTTCATCAACACCGGATCAGATCTCATCTACGCCGGCACGGAAGCATTGCGTCTGAATGATGATCGAGTCGCCTACGACTGGGCACTGCATCTATTGTCCTGCTACGAAGCGATCCGCCATCCGGAGACGGGGTTAGCCGGTTATCAATTCAATCATCGCGACCCCTGTCGTGTGCGACAGTCATTCGTAGGACAAATGGGGCAACAGGATGATGTCAACGAAACAACGGTCATCACCAACAATGTGATCGGTACTCGATATGGCAGAGTCGCTGTCTGTTTTCTCAACCAGGCGATGCGTTTAGGCGATCAGGCAAGACCGTTGCTTGAGTTTGTGTGCAAGGATCTGGTTGCACTGGCTCGGCACAGTTGGCAGGGCGACGAAGGCATCTTCCAGCCGCTGCTCAATGATGGCACCCTGCTGACCCCCGCACACACCCAGGATGTCGGCTACTGCCAGCCGGTGAAATTGCGACCGGTCCGTGCGAATGGACTGCTCTTGCTGTCCTATGCGCGCGCCTACCGCGTCACGGGGAACGATGACTTTTTTCAGATGGCTCATGCCATCGCTCAGGCCATGGGTTGGGGAGATGTGAGTTCAGGACCAGTGGACTTCCAGTCACTCAACTCTGTGTCGACACCTACCGAGGATACACGTGCCCACGGTGGACAGAATGATGCTTGCGCCTTGGAGGCTCTGCTCGATCTGTATGTGGCCAGTGAGGACGAGGTCTATATGTCCAGCGCCATTTCCCTGGGGCGCCGTCTCGTGGAAACACACGTGGTGGATGGGTTGTTCACATCCTCCGGTTCAAGCGACAATGAACAGACCGGTATCGATAGTGCTGTTCCCGTGGCCCTGCTGCGACTTGCCGGCACTCTATCTGACAGCAACGAAATCACGCCAACCTTGTATCCAAACATCACCCAGTTTGACCCCAAAGTCGTCGTCGCGAGACGCGAGTGAAGAAGACGTAGCCTCATGACATTGATCCAGGCACTACAGATCTGTGAAGACATCTCGTTGGAATCTGACGATCCAGTGTGCACGACGATCGCCACGGCACTGGGCGACCCGGGGCTCGCCTCGGCGTATGACGCCTCCACGATTGCGCGGACACGAATTGGCGTGGGCAATTGGGCTGGCCTGGACACGCCCGATGGCGAGTGGGCCTGCGTACGTGTGGTGGAGGACGAGTGTCAGATGAGCGCGTCGACACCGTCTCTGCTGTTTGGGTTGTTCATGCAGATCCGTGATGCATGGGTGGACGATGTCGCTGCTGACTTTTCTGCCGGCCGCTGGTTGCGCCCGACCTTCACCTGGCTTGCCGGCCGGGACGAATTGCTCACGGGCCGATATGGCTTCCTCAAGCGTCGGCGCCAACCGGTGGGGCCAGATGATATTGACGCGTCCATGCAAGAACTTGCCCGCATCGGCTGTACCCACGTCGTGATCAATGAACTGGCCCGACGGTCCTTCGAGGCGGCACCGAAAAACGAAGTGTACTACCGCTTCTATGACTACACGCCGGATATCGATCAATACGTCGAGACCCGCCTCAATGCCGGCACCTATCCACGGGAGTATTTGGGCGCCAATCTCGACCTGCTGCAGCGTGTCGCCCAGACCGCCGAGAAATACGGCCTGATCCCGGGACTCTATTCAGCTCACCCGCGTTCTGTCCCGGAGAGTCTGTTGCAGCGTTGGCCGCATCTGCGGGGAGCACGCATCGATCACACCTTCCGTTCGTATCTGCCCCGCTACACCCTGTCTGTCGCTCACCCCGCCGTGCGCTGGCACTATGCCGAGTTGATACGCACGCTGTTGAGCGAGGTACCGCAGCTGGGCTTCATCAAAATGTTGCTGAACGATTCCGGCTCGGGTTTCGAGTACACAGCAAGTCTTTATGCCGGCCGCAATGGTGGCCCCTATATCGTGCGCGAATGGCGACCGGATGAGGAGATCGCTCGCCTCGCCGCCGAGAATGTCATCCGCTACTACCGCATGCTGCGTGATGCAGCACGCGAGGTGAATCCCGATTTCCAGTTGATGACGGGATTGAAAAATATCGCCGAAGAGCAGACGCCGATCCTGGCAGGAATGGACACAGGCATCAACCTGCAGACGCAGTCGCAGCGCTCAGATGTCGATGACGCCGAATGGCAGCAGACGCGCGCCGAGCTCGAAGGGCGCGGCGCCCACGTTCTGACCGATACGAATGCGACGGGGTCCAACTATATCCTGGGCATGCCGAGTCCATGGTGGACGGCGCAGCGGCTGGCCGAGCAAGTGAGTCAGGGATACGAACGCATCGATGTGTATCTCAATGCATCGTATTTCGCCCCCTTCGATCCGAATCGTGAAATCATCGCCGCTATGCAATTTGATGCGCAACTCGATGTGGATGCGGTATTGGCGGCGGCAGCTCAACGCTGGACGTCGACGACGCAGGCCGCTGAAGAGTTGGTGCAGATTTGGTGCTGGGCGGATGAAGCGGCCAGCCAGGCTCGTTGTCACTTCCTGTACAGTTGGCTTGGCTTCACCTGGTATCGCTGGTGGGTACGGCCCTTTGTTCCGGATGTGAGTGCCATTCCTGCCGAAGAACGGGCGTATTACGAAGAGCCCATGCTGACACTCTTCAACAATCCACACAATGTCGATTTTGCTGCAGACGCACTGTGGAATCTGCAACCTGTGGAGGAAGCCGATTCTTCTGTCGAGATCTACGATGAGCAGGTGACTCCACCCCTGGCCCGCGCCATCGGCGCCGCCACAAAGCAGGCAGAATCAGGCGAGGAGGTCTGGATCGATCTGCGTGATCGACTCCGAGCCTACCGCTGTTACATAGAGACATTGCGCAATCTGTCGGCGTGGATCGGGGGAGTGCACGGATACGTCCAGGCGACGGATCAGGCGACACGTGACCAACGCCGCCAGCAGGTGCGTGATCTGGTCCGCCGTGAGCGCGCCAACGCCGTGGACCTGCTCAAATTGTGGCGTGAAAGTGACATTGATTTCATGCCCTTGCAGACGCCGGGAGAATCTGTCCACAACTACGGTATGAATTTCGATCAGTTGTTGGAGAAGAAGATCGCCCTGATGGATGCCTACGCAGATCATGAACCACGCATCGATCAAGACTACATGTTCAGGGCACCTGAAGGATTTCCTGTGTCGGAAGAGGAATACCTCAAATACTGAGACCGTATCGCGTGCTCACAACTCCAATAGATATCGGTAGGCATCCGCCGACCAGATATCGTCACCACCACCGCGTTCACCCAAGCGGATGACGTAGATCTCCACCTGACCCGTCTCGCGATCGTCGACGACGCTGAAGTTCGACAGCTGCACATGTTCTGAGTCGCGTTCTGGGTCGCGATCATCGATGACGGTCAGTGTCTCTCGCTTGAAGCAGGGTACAGGAGCCGCCTCATCGATCTCGACGATTTGCAGAGGGTAGCGCGGCCCATTGCCATCGGGTGGCGTGTCGGGGATGTTGCCGACCCAATAGAGTTTGTCTGTCCGACGACTACGAAAGGTGTGGGCAATGGAAGCGGGCGAGTATAGCGACTCACCCGTGTCCCAGCGCATGTCGGTGACGGGCCCCCAGCTCAAGCCCCCATCTTCCGATATCGATACCCAGCGACGCGATGGACACTCAACCGGATCCAAGCCGGTGTTTGAGCCACGCATGAGCAGCATCAATCGACCATCCCGCAACTGTCGAAGATCCAGCTCGACCAGACCCCGCGTCGATTGGCGCCGAGGAAGGAACATCTTCGTCGATGTCTGCCAACGGTAATCCCGCAGTGTTTCATCCCAGCGTCCGACAAAACACATGGCGCCCGCAACGCACCCCTCGCGATAGTCGTTGGGGAACACGGGGGGAACCAGTTCATCATCTGCGTCTCGATACTCCACGGGAATCGTGGCGCTGATGACGACGGTTCCTTCGGCCAGTACTGCGCAGCCGCCGATATACATCTCATTCGTGCGGAAGTAGCCGTCGGCGCCCCAGTTTTCGGCATCGAAATCCGGTCCCTCCTCGTATTTGAGCATGCGACCGGGCCCCCAACTCTCACCATCATCGTCGGACAGTTGGTAGAAACCGTGGTCACAAAAGCGCCGATCCCCTTGCCAGAGCACCTCCATCGCCTCACGCGGATCACCGCGGATGATGCGTTCAAAGACCGGTTTCACGAGACAACCTGAAACCGGGTCGTGGGGGCCATTGCCAAGCTGGCTGGGACCACCGGATTGGGTCACACCATTTTGGACCGGTGCTTGCTCGAACACCGACTCCCATTCCGACCACGTGCGACCATTGTCGTCGGAGCGGCGACGGCGGACGTTGTCGGCCCAATCGCTCGACGCCACGCGCGCCCATGTCTCTTCCCGGCGCAAGCCCTGGCCGATGTACCCCATGCTGACACTCGTGCCCGCCCCGGGTTCGGGGTGGGCGACGTAGATCTCTTTCGTCACCGTGCAGATCGCTGCCATCGGTTAGGCTGACTCCGTCTTGAGAAGACCCATGTGCACGAATACATCGCGAAGTGCCGCCATCTCCGTGTCATCCAGAGATGCCTGCGGTGCGCGCAACCAGCGAGGACCGCGACCGAAGATCTCGAAGCTCGCCTGACGCACTGGATGAAATCCCTTGGGATGGGAGATGCTGTGTTGAAAGAAAGGGTTGTCATAGGTATCGACGATTCTTGCGGCAGCGAACAGATCCTTCTGTTGCACCGCATGCCAGAATTGATGTGCCACCTGCGGCGCCAGGGGACCAAAACTGCTCATGTAGCCCTTCATCCCCCACAGCAAGCCATAGAGAAATCGCCACTTCTGGCCCCCATTGAAGACACTGATCCGGTCACCAACGGTGTAGAGTGCATCGTGACACCACGCATCACCGGCGTCTTCCTTCAGGCCAATGACCTGGGGTATGTCAGCGAGGCGATCGAGCAGACCCATCGAGAATTGACCATTGAGAACGATGCCACAGTTCACCTGCGCCGCAACGGCCTCGTACATCGCGAAGACGGGATCTTCGAAATGAGGGCCATTGCCGCCAGATGCTGACGGACGCAGGACCATGACACCCGCACCCAGATCATCCACAAAACGAGCAAAGTCGATGATCTGATCACGCCACCAATGCAATGCAGTCCCGACCAAGACGGTTGCACGACCCGCTGCCGCGTCTACGACGGCCTGCACAACAGCGCGAATCTCAGTTTCGCTCTGCAACTCGTAGTTGGAATCCCCCGCAGTCAGCAGGAACGTCGAGAAGTCGTTGTCGATCGAAAAGTCGACAGTTCGAGACAGACTGAGCAGATCCTGTCGGCCATCACGATGGAAATACGTGGGCAGAGAAATGATGGGTTGGGCCAAAGCAGCCTGAAGTCTTTCCGGATCCATTCTCACAGCCTCCCACTTGCATATCGCTCAACTTGCAAAACGATACGGCTCACGCCTCTTGCCACACGAAAGATAGTGCCGCGACCGGTATGACCGCTTTCCGTCAGAGCCGTGGCAACCGACATTTCCGGCCATGCAGATCACCCGCCTCGAAATTCTGGCCGCCGCGCATACCTAAAGCAGGAGATTTTCCGTGAAGATCACGCAAGTCGAACGCTTCGTCACCGCCGTACCCCACATTCCCTCCATTGAGAAGAGTCGCCCAGGTCACTATCGCGACAATCCGATCACCATTCTCCGTGTGCACACAGATGAGGGCATCGTCGGACTCGGCGAGGGGGGGCGAGGAGATCTGATGGAAGATGTGGAACAGGCATGGGTGGGTACCGATCCACTGACGCTGAACCTGACCACCATGGGTGGTGCCATGGCGATGGCCTGCTTCGACATTGTCGGCAAGGCGTTGGGCGTGCCCGCCTACCGATTGATGGGCACAAAGCACTTCGATCGTGTACCCGTCGGCTGGTGGTCACCGCCTTTGGAACCGGCAGAATTCGCTGCAATGGCTGAAGAAGGCGCCCGACTCGGTTATAAGACACACAAACTCAAGGCACGACCGGACACCATTGTTGAAACCGTCAAGTTGATGACGAAAGCCGCCGGCCCGGACTATGGAATCATCGTGGATCCGAATTTCACCTTTGGCGACCTGGCCACGTCTTTGCGCTTGGCTCGTGAGCTGGAGGCATACAATATCCAGGCCTTTGAGGATCCCTTTCAGTATCTGCCCGGTTGGCACGCCTATCATCACTTCCGTCAACATTCGATCATCCCCCTGGCGCCCCATCTTGGCGATCCCAAGGTGATGATGAGCGCCATTCGTGCCGACGCGGCAGACATGTTCAACATGGGTGGGAATGTGGAGACATTGATGATTATGGCTGGCATGGCAGAGTCGGCAGGTTTGCCAATCTGGCTGCAGGCAGTCGGCTTGGGGTTGGGTGTTTCCGGCGCCTATGGCACGCATGTGCATGCCGTGATTCGCAATGCCACGATCCCCTCTGACTCGCTGCACTTCACGCGCGAGAATGATCTCATTGGCGGTGCACTCACGCCGCAAGAAGGGTTCGTCGATGTCCCTGAGACACCGGGACTGGGTGTGGAGCTGGATATGGCGGCACTGGAGACCTACCGCGTCGGATGACGAAGCGTCACGAAGTGATTCTGCCGCTTCCTATCCAGATTGTCATTGACGATGTCGGATGGTGGACTCCGACGGACGGCAGTGCCATAGGCGAGCCCTTTCGTAGCGGTATGTCACGCCCGCATGTGCCCGCCGATTACGCTGCCATCGCCCAACTTGGACGGCGGCTGAATATGCGTCCACAGGCAGCGATGATGCTGTGCGATTGGGATCGTGACCTGTTGCTGCGTGAACTGCCGGAGGCGACCTGGATGGGACACGATTGGGATCATTCGTGGCGGCAGCACCCACACCTGGATGAAGCGGCACATCTTCTCAGGCAGGAGGCGGACCATCTTGAACTCGTGGTTCATGGCCTTGCTCACGAGTGGTGGGAAGACGGGCGCATGGAACGTGCCGAGTGGGCAAATCCTGAAGGGCTGATGCGCCCACGTCATCTTCTGGAACGTCATCTGCAGGTCTATTCGACGATCCTGCAGCTACACGGTTTGGTCGACCAACCGGGTGAGTTGCCCCCCTACTTCGTGCCATGTGCCTTTCGACACAGCTTTGGCGAGGCGCAGGAGGGTATTCAACAACTACTTGCCGACTTTGGCATCACCTACGTCTCAACACCCTTCGGCTCGATGCGACAAGTCGCTGAACCCCAGTCGCCTCGCATTGCGATCGAGTGTGGAGTGATGATCGTCGACCGAGGTGGCCCAGCGCCGTCCTGGAAGCAAATCGCCGCACCACCACCCGCGGCGGTTGATGGTCCCATCATAGGTCTACATTGGCCGAATTTGCTGCACGATGACGCGGATCGAAACGAGGAAGTGATCGAAGCATGGGTCTCTGCCTTGCGCCGCATCAATCATCGCTGCGACCGCTGGCTGGCTCCGGATACACCGACGGCCTGGTCGCAGCTTGCTCATGTGGAGTGTACCCAGATTGTTGAGACAGAGGGGCAGATCGATTTTGACTTCACCCGTCTTGATGCACTGCCTCAGAGTGTGCCCATGATTGATTTTGTTGTGAAAACATCACGATCTGATCGCCCACGGTTTGCATCCTGCGTCCGAACCCTCGACTCTGTCTGGGATGACACTGGCAAATGCTGGGTGACGCGACTACGTCGTAGAGAAGATTCGCTTGCTTACCTGTCCAAGGAACAATGAGATGGTACCTGATATCGATACGTATCTGTTCGACCTGCGTGGCTATGTCATCCTGCGAGGTGCACTGAGCGCGGACGAAGTGGGCAGGATGAATGCGATTCTCGACGAGCTGCCTCGTGTCGAGCCGGGTGAGTGGTATGGTCACCTGCACGCCCACACGTATGGCACCAAGGATGGCTACAATTACCAGCAGATCTATGAGGCCGGCGAACCCTTCGAGGAGCTGATCGATCATCCGTCATGGATCGAGCACATCAAACTCTTCGTCGGCGGCGAAGGCACTTTCGATTACCATCATGGCCCGCTGTTCATCGATGAATGTTTCGCCAACTTCCGCGCACCGGGAGAGGCGATCGGGTTGCATTCGGGTGGTCATCCTCCCATTCACCGCAACCAGTTCCGCTATCATAGTGGGCGTTTTATGTGTGGTCAGGTGAATGTCTTGATGGCCCTTACCGATATCGGCGCAGGCGATGGTGCAACGATGGTAATTCCAGGCAGCCACAAATCAAACTTTGCGCATCCTCATGCGGCCGAACATCGCATGAAGCCTGAGGGGGCCACAGTGGAGGGAACCGAGGGCGCTGTCGAAGTGCATCTGCAGGCGGGAGATGCAGTGATTTTTGTCGATGGCATCAGCCACGGTTCGGCGCGTCGCGCCAATGCGGGAGAACGACGCATCGTCGTCCAACGGTATGGTCCCTCCTGGGGCAATTTTCGCCACGGCTACGCACCTTCACCGCAGCTGCTGCAGCGACTCACACCCGCGCGGCGACAGATTGTACAGCCTCAACCATTGCTTGTCCGTGAACCCCAGCGAAAGCAAGACTGACCATGGCGCGGCGACTACTCAGTATCGGCGGCAGTGGATTTGTCAGTGGTACTCTGGCTCGCCATGCTGTGGCAGCAGGATGGGATGTGACCATTGTGAGTCGAGGCCAGCGTTCACTGCCGGCAGGTGTGACGGCTCTGCAGGCTGACCGCAAGGATCTGGCCGCCTTTGCCACTGCCATCAGTGATTGTGATGACTTCGACCTCGTCGTGGATTGCATTGGCTACGACCCGCAGGATGCCGTCCAGGACATCGAACAGTTTCGCCACCGTACGAAGCGCTTCGTCTTCGTCTCGACCGATTTCGTTTTTGATCCGGCGCATCGCAAATTCCCCCAGAGCGAGGAATCCGACCACTATCTGGCCGACAGCTATGGTGGCAAGAAGCGACAGTGTGAGCAGATTTTCCTCGACAGCGACTGCGGTACGATGGAGTGGACCGTCGTTCGGCCCTGCCACATCTATGGACCTGGGTCACTTCTGGGCTGTCTACCCACACACGGTCGCGACAGGGACCTCATCGATCGCATGCGGAAGGAAGAGCCGCTGAAGCTTGTGGGTGGTGGACACTTCCTGCAGCAACCGATCCTGGCGGGTGATCTGGCGGATCTCATGTTGAGTCTCGCCGACTGCGAGGATGCGGCAGGCCGCATCTTTCAAGCAGCGGGCCCAGACATTGTGGAATCGAAGGCGTTCTACGAGATCATCGCCGATCTGCTTGGTGTGGGTTTGCAGGTGGAGGAAATCCCCGTCGGTGAATACCTGCGGGACCATCCAGCATCGGCCCCCTTCTTGTGCCATCGGATCTATGATCTGTCGAGGTTAGGAGCAGTGGGTGCCACTGTGCCGGCAACACCCCTGGTGCGGGGACTTGCGTCTCATGTAGAGTCGATACTGAACAAGGCCTGAGCCTTTGCACAAAGCGAATTTCTACAGTTTCGACCTGCTCACAGGTTTCGAGTCACGGGTTTCGTCGCCAGCAGACGAAGGCTGCTCTCCAGCCGGCCATCTTCTCGTGGGAAATCGTCATCATCATATCGCGGCCAGTCCCAATCACCAAAACCCTCTTGTAGATCTAGGTGCCGTGCCAGATGCTGTGAACTTGAAGGTCCCCATCTCTGCTTCAACTGATGGACACTGAACGTGTGAAAGAGAAAGTGGCCACCCGGTCGCAGCGCCTGGCGAATCGAAGGGAACAGGGCGGGCTCATTGTAGAAGATCATGGTCACCAGATCCCATTGGTCCGTTCCCAGATCAAATTGGGTCAGGTCCGCTTCAATGGTTTCGAGGTGGACACCTTCTTCACTGGCCAATTGTCGACACCATGCGAGTCCTTGTGGAGAGATGTCGACAGCAGTGACCTGCCAACCAGCACTCGCGAGCCAGACACCGTTGCGACCGGCACCCGCTGCCAGGCACAATGCCCTTCCAGGTGTCAGGCCTGATGCGGCCAACTTGAGAAAGGCAGAGGGGGTCCGGATCGGTTCGTAGTCCGCAGCCGTATAGCGCCGCTCCCATTTGTCTCTAGCTGCTGTACTCATGTATTCCTTTTAGGAAATCAGATGGAACACGGTCCAAACATTCTCTTCATCTGTACCGACCAACAGTCTCGAACAGCCATGGGTGCTGCTGGGACCCCTTGGATGCAGACGCCGCACATGGATCGGCTGGCCGCACAGGGCGTACGCTTCACCGATGCCTATTGCAGTGCGCCCGTCTGTGGCCCTTCGAGAGCATGTTTGCTCACGGGTCGAATGTCTCATGATCATGGCGTACTCGTCAACGGTCTGTCCTTGCGACAGGGCGTGGACAATTTCGGCCAGCTTCTGCAAGACGCGGGATATGACACGGCCTGGTCTGGGCGCTGGCATCTGCCGGAGCCGTATCCAACACAGTCTAATCCTCTGCCCGGATTCGAAGCACTTCTTCCAGACAGCTTCCGTCAGTTGCCGCGAAAGCAACTCGGCGAGGTCACCGATGCACCTGTGACGGATGCGGCCATCGATTTCCTCAAGCGTGATCACACGCGACCCTTCTGTCTGGGTGTCGCCCTATGCAATCCGCACGACATCTGCTACTGGATCATGAAGGCAGACGCCCACGTCGCGACAGATGATCTACCTCCCTTGCCGACAAACTTCGCGCGAGATCCAGCGGAGTCAGAGTTCATAGACATCGGCAGACGGCGCGATCACTATGGCCAGGAGAACACGGCGACGACGGATTGGTCGGCCCATAGGTGGCAGGCGTATCTGGCCGAATACGCCCGGCTCACGACGTTGGTTGACGCGCAGATTGGTCGTCTACTGACCGCTTTGGATCAGTCAGGACTGTCCGAAAATACTGTGGTGATCTGCACCAGCGATCACGGGGAGGGCATGGCCGCCCATGAACTGGTGGTGAAGCTCAATCTCTATGAACCGGCTGTGTCTGTACCGCTGCTACTACGTGGGCCGGGTGTGCCAGTCGGTGAAATTCGATCGCAGCTTGTCAGTGGTGTTGATATTCTACCGACGATATGCCAGATCGGTGGCACCGAGGCACCCACCGATATTGCCGGGCGGAGCCTGTGGCCGGCAATCACCGAGCAGGTGGCGGGACGAGAATTCGTGGTGAGTCAGTTGTATCCCGACACGGAGGATCTCGAACTATCCGGTCGCATGGTACGCAGCCGCGATTACAAGTATCTGTGCTTCAATAGCGGCAAGCGCCCTGAGATGTTATTCGACCTGCGCACCGATTCTGCAGAGCAGCACAATCTGGCCCTGAAGGCCGACGGGGCTGTGGCGCTGAAGCAACACCGCAACATGCTTCGTCGGTGGCAAGATTCATCTGCAGATGATTTTGTCTTGTCCCAGGCAGGAAGCTAGGTTGACACATCAAACCGTTCCCTTTCGCCATTGAGTAAATGATGACGACACGCCGCCCGAATCTTCTCTTCATCATGCCCGATCAACTGCGTGCAGACTTTCTCAGCAGCTATGGGGCAGAGTTCGTCTCCACGCCGCATATCGATGCCCTCGCCGCCGAGGGTATTGCCTATCGGCGCGCCTACTCACCGTCTCCGGTGTGTGTGCCGGCGCGGTGTCTGCTGATGACGGGGCGCGATGCGATCAAGAATGGTGTCCTCGACAATGGCCACTTCCTGCGACCCGATCTGAACGAGTGTGGCATACAGACGTGGCCGCAGATTCTGTCCGAAGGCGGATATCTCACTGCCGCGATCGGTAAGATGCACTTCTATCCCTGGAATGCGCCGCTGGGATTTGAGCATCGTGTGATCTGCGAAGACAAGCGCTGGTTGTCGATCGAAGACGATTACTTCCACCACCTGTCCGCCAAGGGCCTGCGCAAACTGCACGGTCGTGATCACGCCGGCTACCAGGAGAATCGGGGGGCGATCATTTGCCCCTATGCTGTGGAAGACTCGTGGGACGGGTATGTTGGCGGCGAAACAGTGCGCTTTATCGAGGAATACGATGACGACCGACCCTTCGCTGCCATGGTCGGATTCCCCGGGCCACACTGCCCCTATGATCCGTGTGCGGCTGCAATGGAGGACGTTGCGACGGATAAGATTCCTGCAGCCGCTGCCTTTGTCCCTGGCCAGGATGACGAACTTCGGGAAGCGAATATCCGCGGCAACCTGGGCGATTGGAATGGTGTGGATTACTCCGAATTCACCGATGCCCACAAGCAGAAGGTGCGCCAGCATTACGCTGCGCTCGTTAAGCAGATCGACGATGAAGTGGGTCGTATCGTCGCTGCGCTGAAGAAGACAGGACAACTGGAACACACGGTCATCATCTTTTCGTCAGATCATGGTGACATGCTCGGTGACCACGGATTGATTGGCAAGACGAATTTCTACGAAGGCAGTTGTCACGTGCCCATGATTGTTCGTCAACCTGGCGGTCCGTCTGGCGTCGTGTCCGAAGACGTCGTTTCACTTGGCGATGTCACAGCGACCCTGTTGGCATTGGCCGGCATCGATCGTCCCACCTACTACGACTCCCGGACGCTACCGGGTTTGGGCCTACCGGATCCACCACGAGAGCAGGTGCTCGGTTTCGTGGCCGGTGGTTTGATGAATACAGATGGTCACTGGAAGTGGATGAAGAACACGGCGACGGGCCAGAGCCATCTGTTCAACGTCGATGAGGACCCTTTGGAGCAGACTGATCGCCAGCACGAGTCCACTGAAACCCGTGCCATCGCCGCTCGGCTCGATGGCGAGCTAACGCGGCAGATGCTGCGCTCGATTGCCGCCGGGGGCTCCGACCGCAGTATCGGCAACCTGCCCCTGTGGGACAGCGAGTCTTTCGGCCAGGGCACCTGGCAATTTGACTACCCCTCTGCGACACCTGGCTGATGACAGATCTTTTCAAACGCTGGCTTGAGCCACAGGCCTGGAAGCGAGACGGCGACGACGATCCGGTCATCGGATTGGGGGCTACAGGCGACTTCGACGACATGCACCTGTTCGCCCCCTGTGGTGCGTGGGAGGATGACCAGTTCCGACTCTACTACTGCGGATCGTCAGGCGACGTGAGTGGGCGGGTCTTCCGCCTTGGCCATGCGGCCAGTCACGACGGCATACACTTTCGCAAACATCTGCAGGGTCCAGTCTACGAGGTGGGCGACGATGCGCATTCGGTTCTGACACCCGCGATACTACGTCAGGACAAGGGACAGATCGTTCGTGAAAACGACTGTTTGCGCATGTGGTATTCATCCACAGACTTCCCCGGGCGCACTGGGCGACACACAATCCATGACATGACCAGTGCCGATGGTTTGACCTGGAATACAGCCTCCGCGGCACAGCTGGAGGACGCCTACGCTCCCTCCGTACTGAAGGTCGGGGACTCCTATCGGCTGTGGTACACCGACGTCTCCAGGGAGCCCTGGAGTGTGCGCCATGCAGTCAGCGACGATGGGTGCCATTGGACGGTCACACCAGATCCCGTCCTGGTCCTGGACCAAGCCTGGGAGCATGGCCGACTCTTCTATCCCTATGTACTGCAGCCGGCCCATGATTTGTTCGTGATGTGGTATGGAAGCTATCAGAGTGCCGATCCACACAAGACAGCATTGGGGATCGCTGTCTCGCGAGATGGGATTGCGTGGGAGAAAAGTGAGCACAATCCTGTCTTCGGACCCGATCCGTTGCGGGCCTGGGAGTCACACTACACAACCAGTCAGTCGATCCAGCAACTCCCCAATGGAAGCTGGCGGATGTGGTATGCATCACGACCGGCCCCACCCTTCCAGCACAAGTATTTCGCTATCGGTACAGCCAGCTGGGAAGGACCTGGATCTTGAAGACCGCACCCACGAATACACATGCCGCCATTGCGACGCATAGACCTGCTAGACGGGAGATCGTGTCTTGACTCTCACGCCGCAACAGATCGCCGCTGATCCGTGCCCATTGGCTGCAGAGGTGGCAGTCGGCAAGGGTGATCGTTTTCAGATTCGCCCTCTGCTTGCCACCGATACAGAAAGACTGGGCCTCTTTTTCGATGCGCTGACGGACGCATCGCGGCGTGTCTATGGACCTCACCCACTGAATTCTGAGCACGCCAAGGTGCTGTGCGACCAGATCGACTATGGCATGAGTCTGCGCTTTGTCGCACTGGGCCCACTGCCAACGGCGGCACAGCAGATCGTCGGTTACATGATCCTTGATTTGGGCACTCGCGAATCTGACGCGGGTCGCTACGCACAAGTAGGTCGGCCACTGGACGGATCCATCACTGCCACCTTCGCACCCGTGATTGCGGACGCCTGGCAGGAACACGGCCTCGGCAGTGCGATGATCCCCGTTATCACAGAGGCTGCTCGCCAAGTTGGACGGCGGCAGATTGTTCTGATGGGTGGTGTGCGTGATGATAACCCGCGGGCCCGTCACTTCTACGAGAAGTTTGGCTTTGTACGTGTCGGCGGCTTCGTTGCCGGTGGCGTCGACAATCACGACATGATCCTGCAGCTGCCTGATGACTGACGACGTGGCAAGCTGGCTCCTTCTGGGAACCGCAGTGCTGAGTGCGATCTGGATTGGTTTGGCTATCTGGACATTGCGTGTCGCTCAACGTCACGGTGGCGGTACGGGCCGCTGGTTTCTCTATGGTATGCTGCTGGGACCGATCGGCGTGCTGCTGTCCTATCGGATGGTGCGCGCCTGTCCTTCCTGTAACGCCATCGTCCTGCGCGATGTGCGTATTTGTCCCTCTTGTAACAAGGACGTCCCGCGGTTGCAGCCAGGCGAAAACGCTGAAGACTATCTGAAAACCTATCGGAAGACCTGGTAATGAACATTTTGATTCTGATGTGCGATCAGTTGCGCGGTGATGTCTTTGATGAAGGCCACGTGTGCCAGACGCCACATCTGGATCGACTGGCAGACCGCGGCTTGCGCTTCACGCGCGCCTACACACCCAATGCCGTCTGCTCTCCCGCAAGAGCCAGTCTGATGACAGGTCGCTTACCACATGCCCACGGCGTACTCACCGTGACGCACACCGTCGACGACGATCAGTGCAACCTGCGAAGGCTACCGCATTGGGCTCAGCAGCTGGAGGCAGCTGGCTATCGCACGGGCTACTTCGGCAAGTGGCATGTAGAGCGCTCGCGACAGCTGGATCGCTTCGGTTGGCAACAATTTGCCTGCGAAGGAACTGAGGCCCTGAAAGCTGCCGATGCTGAGATCTCAGATCATCCATGGTCTCTGCAGTGGCATCTGGATCAACCTGCTGGGTATCAGTCAGAGCGCTTCTATGGTGCAGTGGACGCACCGCCGGCACAGCGACGCGTGGGCAGTCGCGTGCGACTGGCGCAGAATTTCATCGACGCGGCGACTGGTGAAGCCCAGCCCTGGTGTTGTGTCGTGAGTCTGCAGGAGCCACATGACCCTTTCGTCTGCGGCACCGAGGCACTCGCAGCATACGACATCGATTCGATTCCCCTGCCTGCTTCTATCGATGATGATCTGACAGGTCGCCCGGGTATCTACCGCAAGGCAGCAAAAGTCTGGGCACATATGACACCGCGCCAGCATCGCGAAGCGGCCACTTGTTACTACGCTTCGATTTCAGAGATCGATGCGCTCTTCGGCTCAATGGTGGATCGACTGGATGCGGCGGGGCAGCTTGAAGACACCCTCGTTGTGCTGACCTCCGACCACGGCGAGCTACTCGGCGCGCACGGCCTGTACTGCAAGAACTTCACAGCTGCCGAAGAGGTCTATCGGATTCCGATGACGATCGCTGGTCCCGGTGTGGCCTCTGGCCAAACATGTGATGGACGTGTAGGTCTCCACGAGCTGGGGCCGACCCTGTTGAAGCTGGCAGGCTGTGCGCCCATGGAAACCCATGGTGACAGTCATTCTTTTGACGAGTTGCTCGTCACACCAGAGCAGACCAGCGATTGGCAGCGGGGTTATGCGGAGTATTTCGGTGGACGCATGTTACTGACTCAACGCGTCGTGTGGGATGGAGACTGGAAGTTTGTCTTCAATGGCTTCGATGAAGATGAACTCTATGATTTGCGTACCGATCCACACGAAATGACCAATCGCATCAATGATCCCACCTGCCGCGACCAGGTCGAGAGTCTGTGTCGGCAGATGTGGACAAAGTGTCGCGAGAGTGGCGACGCGTCTTTGCTCAATTCACAATATCCGATTCTTCGCGTGGCACCTGTCGGTCCTGAGTTTTAGGGCAAACCTCCACTTCTCAGAAGCAGGAACACCTCATGACACGACGCATGTCTCTCGTTGCCTGTGTGTATTTACTCCTCGGGTTCTTGCTGTTGGGCAGCGGCGCTATCGACGCCGCGTCGGCACTGCGTCTGGCGGACCTCTTCAGTGATCACATGGTTCTGCAGCGACATTCTCCGATCCGTATATGGGGCCATGCTGCGGCCGGTGCGCAGGTCTCGGCCTCCCTGACGACAGCTGCCGGGACGACGGCGCAGACAGATGAGACCGGGCAGACGGCGATAGCCGATGGCAACGGTCGTTGGCAACTTGAACTTCTCCCTCGCCCCGCAGGCGGCCCACATCGGCTCATCGTCCGCAGCGGTAGTGAAGAGGTCGCGATGGAGGACGTACTCATCGGTGAAGTCTGGATTGCATCCGGGCAGTCGAATATGCAGTGGTCTCTGTCAGCATCTGCTAGCGCCGAGGAGGCGATCGCCAGCGCCAACCTGTCGCGTATTCGCCTGTTGACGATACCGAACGTCGTTGCCTTTCAGCCGTCGACAACAATCGATGCGCGTTGGAGTGTCTGCACACCTGAAACGGCGCGATCTTTTTCTGCCGTCGCCTACTTCTTCGGACGCCAACTACATGCCGAGCTCGATGTTCCGATTGGACTAATCAACACATCGTGGAGCGGTACACGCATCGAGCCGTGGACGGCGGCGCAGCACATCCATGGCCTGATCTCACGCCTGCCAGAGCCGGCAGCGCAGGTCGTGAAGCAAGCAGTCAGTCGACGCCAGGCATTCGGACCCGATCCACACCTGATTCAGCAGCAATACATGAAATCTGTTGCAACCCTCAAGGAGGCCGAAGCAACAGGTTCCACAGAATTTGCTGAGCCAACCGTGAACGATCGTGAGTGGCTGGAGATGACCGTGCCCTCCACGTGGGAGGCAGGCGGCCTGCCCGATTTCGATGGCATGGTCTGGTTCCGTCGCCATCTGCAGATCCCCGGTCAATGGCAAGGCAAGGACCTTGTCCTGCATCTGGGCCCGGTAGATGAGGTGGATGTCACCTGGTTCAATGGGGTCAGGATCGGTGCAACTGGCAGCTACGCAGATAGCGTGTTTGCATTGTGGAGCCAACCGCGTGTCTATGATATTCCAGGCGAGATCGTGCGTTCAGGCTCTGCAGTGTTAGCCGTGCGAGCGATCGATACAGCCTATGCAGGTGGTTTATGGGGCTCGGAGGCCGATCAGATGTATCTGGCCCTCGCCGATGGATCAGGCGACCACTTGCTCGTTTCCGGCAACTGGAAATATCGAGCCGGACCACAGTTGAGTATCTCCAGTAGTGGTTCGCAGCAATTACCCAGTACTCTCTACAATGCCATGATCCACCCCCTTGTGCCCTTTTCTCTGCGCGGCGCGATCTGGTATCAGGGCGAGTCGAATGTGAACGAAGGCAGTGTGTACACGGAGAAGATGATCGCCCTCATCGATAGTTGGCGGGATGTATTTGGCCAGGGCGATCTGCCGTTCTATTTCGTGCAATTGGCACCTTTCCGCTACGGCAATGATCCGACCCTCCTTCCACGATTGTGGGAAGCGCAGACTCAGGTCCCCGCACGACGAAGCAATGTTGCCAATATCGCCATCAATGATGTTGGCAATGTTGACGACATTCATCCTCGGGACAAACAGACCGTCGGCTCACGGTTGGCGAACCTGGCACTGCGTCGGACGTATCGGCTAGATGGAATCTGGGATCAGGGACCACGTTTTGTGTCCATGCAGCGACAGGGCAACACGCTGCGACTGCTCTTCGACTACGCGCAGGGCCTGATAACACGCGATGGTCGGATGGCGACGGGGTTCGAGATCGCCGCAGAGGATGGCATCTTTGTCACAGCGACGGCGATCATCGATGGCGAACACATCAACCTGTCTCACTCGGATCTTGCGCAGCCGCGAATGGCTCGCTTCGCCTGGCATCAGGAAGCATCGCCGAATCTCATCAACGGCGGCGGCCTGCCGGCGACACCCTTTCGGGCACAGACAGCAACACTCAGCCACCCCTGAAGGGAGCGGCCGGTTGCGGGTACTACTCAGGCAACGTCAGAGATCTCAGCCAGAATCTCGTCCATCGACCACAGGCGCTCGGAGTCTTCCAATAGCGCGTCGATGATGGAAGGATGAGCCTTCACCGTCTGCGTGTCGACGAATTCAAAGCCCGGGGCCCAGTTACCATTCTGGTCCTTTACGAACATCGACTTGTCTTCGATGACGGTGATCTCGTCTTCGCTGCCGTGTGCTTCGTGATAACGATAGTGGGGCATCACATCACCTCCGTGTTCGGCATCTCGCCTAGTGTGATTCCACCGAAACTGTCGCAAGTTTCGTACCAAGGAACCATCGGACCCAGCCTAATCGGGCTAAGTCTATGAGCCTCAGTGTGTTCTTCGGAAAAACACGTATCACACAGTGTGAGTACCGTCACGAGAGGATCCTGGTCAGATTCATGACATATCGGGAGATAAGGCCTGAAAACAGCGAGATCGGTCGAGATGGCATGGGTATAGATAGTCTTAAGTATATCTAAAACAAATGTTTATGCGATTTTCTTGTTGAGGAACTGCCACGTTGGCACGATAGAGCAAATTTTGCAGGAGTGTGGAAAATCTGATACAGGTCGTCACTTTTTTCCTACACTCGCACGTTCACCCTCATTGTCCGTCTCGCCCTCGAGAAATTCTGGCGAAATTGGGTGAAATGACACACCGAATGGCGGATATCGCCAAGAGAACGGACCAATTCGCGGGTTCTTAGCCAACTCTGCCAGCCCTAATCCTGTCGGACAGTCTCCTCCATGCAACGACCGGGGCACAGAAATTCGTGGGTGTAGTCCATCAGATTCTTCGCAAGACCACGAATGCGCTCGTCCGTTGACGGATCCGTACACTTGCCCTCGTCATCGAACACATCCTGGACGCCTGCTACGGACACAAATCCGGGAAGCACCAGACCACCCACGTGAGTGACCACGGAGGAGAGGTGCTCGAGGGCCTTGATCGCACCAATGCGACCAGCGGCAACTCCCAGCATGGCAACTGGTTTTGCCGACAAGCCGGAGGGAAAGCCCATATTTTCGATGACGAGCTTGATCGCCGAAGAGTAGCTGCCGTGATACTCAGGTGTTGAAAGAATCACCCCCGTTGCGTCGCCGATCATCTTCTGCATGGACTTGGCATCCGCTGTATCAGACTGGGGTCCTGGCAGATTCAGATGACGCGGATCAACCACGTTGAAGTCGACCTCAGGATAGCGCTCCCTGAACTCGTCACCAACCAGGGCAACGGCTTTGGATGTATAACTGTCCGGGCGCACCGAACCGATGATGGCGACGACTTTGATGCTGCTTGTTTTCTCCATTGCGACTCCATTTTTGCGGGGTTCATCAGATCTTGCAGAACCCCTTGATTCTCAGGAATATTTTATGGGCACGCGAAGGGCAGGGTGCCTTCAGGAAAAGTGACATCCCATGGCGCACATTGAGATCTACTCCACCCCCCTTTGTCCCTATTGCTGGCAAGCGCGATGGCTCCTGCACCGCAAGAAGGTAGCCGTGACGAAGATACCGATCCGAATGTATCTGGGCGTCAAGCTACCGACGCGTGCCTATCGACAGATGGTCGAACGCAGCGGCGGAGATCGCACGGTACCACAGATTTTCGTCAACGGACAGTATCTGGGCACTGAGGAGCAACTCGCTCAGCTCGAGGCGGCGGGGCAACTTGATGCGATCCTCGCCGGTAACCTGCCACCGCCCTCGCCACGGTGACAACAGTACGGACGGCGACCAAGTCGTTGTCGCAGGGCCCAAATATCAGGGGGGCAATGATTTGTGCAGTTTTCGCGCCCATGGCTGTCCATTTCCTTGGCAACCAGGACGTGGCACGCGCCACCGGCGCCGGAACCTGCGAAACAGACGCAATCTTCTGTTTTTGTGTAAGTTGAGAGTGATTGCTCGACACGCCCGCAACACCGGCACGGGTCTTGCGATCATGAGTAACCCTGCATAGCGATTGCGTGAGCTCCGCCTTTTTTTGCGAGGAGTCCTCGCAAGCGCTGTGTCGACCGTTGATCCTGGGGTTTTCAGGACGATCCTCTCTTCATGCCCTTTCGTGAATGAACTATGGCGAAAACTCGATTCCTGATCATTCTGCTGCCGATGCTGTTTTTTGCATCGACTCTGCAGGCCCACAATGGGCGCGTCGCCTTGGGACTGCCCGTGGAAGGAATCGTCGTAGATGGTGATCTATCCGACTGGCCGGAGGATTTACCCCGGTATCAAGTGACCATGGCCGAAGCGGGCCAGGCACCGAAGAGTCCACAGGATTTCACTGCTTCCTTTCGCATTGCCTATGCCGTTGAAAGGAACCTCCTGTTCGTCGCCGTAGAGGTTGATGACGAATCGCTGGTCATTGATCGGCCAGATGCCTATTGGGACAATGCCGATGGATGTGACGTTTTTATTGGGCTCGACCACGGCATTCGCAGTGGCAGCGTTGCCCAACTAGCACTGTGGGGCCAGAACCTCCACGCCTTTCCAGCCGAAGCATCCCGCGCGTACAGAGCGGTCGTAAATCAGCGACCCCGTGGGCGGGTGTACGAATGGTCGATTGATGTGTCACAACTGCCGGGGACCGTCACACAACTGGCTGAGGGAACCGATCTGGCCTTGGATGTCGTCGTCGCCGACAAGGATGAGGACGGCTCCTTTTCCTGGATGGCGTGGGGTGCGCGCAGCGGGAAATTGGTCTCCCCCGTGCGGCTTGGAGACGTCATGCTCGTGGCGTCGAGTACGGATGTTCGTGCCGCCATGGAAACTGCTGGTGAGATGATCCAGCGCACGACGCAGCGCACAGCGCTAGAAGTGCGCACGATGACCAGCTATCTTGCTCTGGTGAGCGGTTCACTGCTGGCTGTCTCGCTGCTACATCTGATGCTCTTCTGGTTCCAGCGTGAGTCACGAACCAATCTTTACTACGCCATCTACACAGCGTGCACGGCGGGTGCCATTTTCGCCTCCTTCCAGTTCCCGGTTTTGCCCTTACCGGAGCTGGTATCCCTGATGACCCTGAATATCGCTTCAACCGAGAAGGTTGTAGCTGGTGTATTGGGTTTCATCCTCCTCGTCTATGGCTCCAGTCTGCTGTTCCTCTACGCCTTCTTCTATGACCGGATCCCCTGGATTGGGCGCGGCATCCTCGTTTGCATGGTCGCCTTGCCCGTGGCGTCCATGTTCGGATTTCTCGTCAGTCAGTTTGGCGACCAAAGCCAATTTGCCGGCAACAGCTTCTTGTATGTCGTGGTGATGTTTGTACCCCTGCTGGTCTTGTCCATGTTCATCGAGATCCCCCGCATCGTGCTCGCCGCCGTTTTGCGGCGCAAGCCGGGTGCCTGGTCGGTGGGTGTGGGTTTTTTGGTCTTTGCCGTCTGCGGTGCAGCTTTGACGGTACGGTTGTGGGCGAGGGATCCAATTGAGCCCTGGGTGTTGCTCGGTATTGTGCTGCCCTTGGGAACGATGTCTTTCCGCCTTGCCCGGTCCGTCGCCACCGTGCATCGAGACCTGGCTGAGCGTTATCGAGAAGTAGAAGCCCTGTCAGAGCAATTGGGCGATCAGAATCGTGCCCTGGAAATGGCCAACATTCAGATTCGTGAACAGAGTCTGCGTGTGGCGGAGGCGGATCGACTCAAGTCGGACTTCCTGGCCAGAATGTCTCACGATCTACGGACGCCGCTGAATGCCATCATTGGCTATACCCGTATTCTGCTGCGTCGGGTAAAAGATGAGGTCGAACCGCGTCAGTATCGCAATCTCGAGAATGTTCGCGTCAGCGCCGACAATCTGTTGACACTCATCAACGATATCCTCGATCTGTCGCGTATCGAATCGGGTCGCTCAGAGATTCAGATCGAAAACGTGGATGTGTCCGAGTTGATTTCCACGTGCAGTGCGAGTCTGGAATCGCTTGTAACAGAGAACGTCACCTTCTCAGCGCGTGTGGACCCCGAACTACCACTGATCCGCAGCGACCAGGATCGTCTACGACGCGTGTTGATGAATCTTTCAGGCAACGCGATCAAATACACGGAAGCTGGAACGATCACCATCACCGCTGATCGCGACGGTGATCATGTGCGCCTGCAAGTCACCGATACGGGACTTGGCATCCCAGCCGACGATCTACCCCATATCTTTGACGAGTTCCGACAGGTGGATCGGCGGGATCGAAAACGCGAGGGCAGTGGCCTCGGCTTGGCGATTGCGCGTAAGTCTGTCGAGATGCTCGGTGGGCAGATTGATGTGGAGAGTCGTGTCGGCGCAGGTTCGACGTTCTCCGTTCGCCTGCCGATCAAAGCGTCAGAGACTGCCCAACCCTGAGCGAGGCAAAGTTCTGCACACCCGACCCTGGCCCCTGAGTGACTGACGCAGCTGAACCCTCGCCCGACAGCCCGTACGCCGTATTCCGCATCGCCAGCTATCGAGACTTCACCTTGGGGTCTCTGGCGACGCGGGTCGGTACGCGGCTGCAGTCCGTCGCCATGGGTTGGGATGTCTATCAACGCACGGGAGAGCCCCTGGCATTGGGGTTGGTCGGTCTGATTCAGGTGATTCCTGCGATTCTGCTCGCCTTGCCAGCAGGTTGGCTTGCAGACCGATTCGATCGCCAGCGCATCATCCTGCTGAGTCTTGCAGGGATGACGTTGACCTCCGCTGGTTTGGCACTGCAATCGTACGCTGAAGCGCCGATTGCCACCCTGTATGGACTACTGTTCATCGACGCCGTCGCCGGCACCATGGGGCGACCGGCGCGGACAGCCATTCTGCCCCGCATCGTACCGCGATCCCTCTTCCCGCGTGCTGTGACGTGGAACATGAGCCTGTTCCAACTCGCCGCCGTCATCGGTCCCGGTGTCGGCGGTTTCGTCGTTGCCTGGAGTATTCCTGCCGCCTATGCGATCGCCGCGATCAGTTCGGCTTTGTTTGCGCTGGTCGTGATGCGCTTGCCGGCCGGTTGTGGGATACCTGAAGTAGAGTCGGGTGACGCGGGAGGCGGCTCGTCACTGAGCACGTTATTCGATGGTGTTCGTTATGTGTGGCGTACTCGCGTGCTGTTGGCGATTCTGTCCCTGGATATGTTCGCCGTCTTACTTGGCGGTGCCGTGTTCCTGCTGCCTATTTTCGCGGAGGATATCCTGCGTGTCGGCGCAACCGGACTGGGGTGGTTGCACGCAGCACCGGCGATGGGTGCCTTGCTGACTGCATTGGCCATGACACACCTCCCGCCACTGCCAAGAGCAGGCCGCGCGCTGCTGATCTGTGTCGGCGGTTTTGGTGTGGCGACCATTATTTTTGGCCTTTCAACCAGTCTACCTGTGTCTTTGGTTATGCTCTTCCTCACTGGTGCCTTTGATCAGGTGAGCATGGTCGTTCGTCACACGATGGTGCAACTGATCACCCCCGATGCGATGCGTGGGCGTGTATCGGCGGTCAACGGTGTTTTTGTCTCCACATCCAATGAACTGGGTGGTTTCGAGTCGGGTCTGGTAGCACATTGGTTCGGACCCATCGTGGCCGTTGTCTCTGGTGGGATCGGCACGATTTTCGTCGTCGCCGTGATGACGGTCGCCTCCCGGCAGCTGCGCGGATTCGGCTCTCTGGGAGACATCCGGACACGCAAATAGCTTGCTCTCTTGACGGGCCCAACCCCCGCCACCGACCATAGGAATCTATGAGCGACAAGAACAGATACACAGCGGCCGTCATTGGCCTCGGCTTCATCGGCGGTGCAGACCAAGTATCGGGCGACGTGTTGGGTCAGCAGGTGGAAGACCTGGATGGCACTCATGTGATGTCGATGCTGAATCATCCGCGTGTTGACTTGGTCGGCGGCAGCAGCCGTGATACAGGCCGTCGTGAGCGATTCAACAAGCGTTTTGATGTGCCTGTCTACGCCGATTGGCGACAGATGCTGGCAGAAGCGGGGACCCTCGATATCGTTGGGATCGCCACCTACACACCCGTCCACGCCGAGATCACGCGTGCCTGCGTGGAGGCCGGTGTGCGTGCCATCTATTGTGAGAAGCCAGTGGCACCGACGATCGACGAGGCCGAGTCGATGTTATCCGTTTGCGAACAGGCCGGGTCACTTCTCGTGTTCAACCACAACCTGCGCTTTCACCCCAACACACGCCGATTGCGAGATCTGATTGCCGAAGGTGGCCTGGGAACGTTGACATCAGCCTCTGCACAGTGGACATCAGGACGCTTGGGCAATGTGGGAACACACATGTTCGATGCAATTCAGATGGTGACAGGACTGCCGATATCTGCAGTCTCAGGCACGTTGGATGAATCCTCCAAACCTGACTGTCGCGGCGACGACTTCCGTGATCCTGGTGGTTGGGGCGTACTGCGGTTGGCTCGTGACCTGCCAGCAGGCAGCGGCGGATCAGCCGCGGCGCCCGCAGGCGATCTCATGTGTGTTGTAGATGCAGCGGACTACGGATCAGCTCCCCTCCGTCTGCGTTTTCACGGCACCGATGGCTGGGCCGAATGTCAGGGTCGAGAGGTGCACGTCCACCGAAATGGAGAAGCAGCGCAACTGTGGCCCGCCGAAGCTGACACAGCAGGTTCGTCCAGTATGGACCGAGCCGTCTGTGATATTGTCGAAACCCTGGATGGCTCAGCGCCCTTCCCCTACGACGCAACCGAGGCGGTTCGCACGCTAGAGGCAATCCTTGCATTTCACGCCTCGCATTCACGTGCCGCAGCCTGGGTTTCACTCCCACTGCGCGGAGATGATCGCGACATCATCCTGCACAGTGGCTGACCCGGCAGGACCCACCAACTACAACGATCCAGGAGACCACCCATGCAGGGCGAGGTACGCAATTCCCACGGCGAACGACTCGACTACACCTATCACGCGGCGTCGAACGCCGACGACACAGGACCACTTGTCGTCATCGGTCACGGTGTCACGGGCAACAAGGATCGGCCTTTTGTAGTGAGTCTTGCCGAGGGCCTGGCTACGGCAGGTGTCGACACGCTGCGCATGTCTTTTTCGGGCAATGGTGAGTCCGAGGGACGGTTCGAAGATTCAACGATCTCCAAGGAGGTTGATGATCTGGGTGCCCTACTCGATGCTCTCGGATCGCGGCCCATATGCTTCATCGGCCACAGCATGGGGGGCGCCGTCGGTGTACTGCGAGCAAGCCAGGATGAACGTATCCGCTGGCTCGTGTCTTTGGCGGGCATGGTTCACACTCGTGCCTTCGCTGAGAGAGAATTCAGCGATGTGACGCCTGATGCTGGATGTATGTGGGAGGAACCCTCGTGTCCATTGTCGCAGACGTATATCGACGATATGAACCAGATCGATACGGTGGTCGAATCTGCACGAATGATTCACGTGCCCTGGTTGCTGGTGCACGGCTCTGAGGATGACGTCGTGCCGCCACAGGATGCGAGCGATATCCTCGCCAAAGCCGGCGACAACGCCCGGTTAACGCAGATTGCGGGGGCCGATCATGTGTTCAGCGAGGATCCGACACAGATGGTGACACCCGTCGTTGACTGGGTGCGCCAGCAAACACAGGATTAGACACACACATGGCCTTCGTATTCACCGATGACCACATCGAGGATTATCACAAGCTCGGCTACACGGTCTTTCGTGGAATCCTGCCTGCCTCACTGGTCGCCGATCTGCGACGAGTCACGGATCATGCACGACAGGTGGCGCGCGAAGCCAACGGCGGGCAGGTGCAGCGATTGCAGCCGGTCACGGCGTACGAGCAACTCGATCAGCAACCCTTCCAGGATTACAACCAATTGCCTGCCCTGGTGGATGCGGTACAGAGCACACTGGGTCCGCAATATCGTCCAAGTAATCTGTCGGCTCTCGGCATCCTGCTGGAACCGGCCGACCACCCATGGTGCACCCAGTGGCATCGGGATTGGCGTGACAACATGTCAGGCCTTGATCTGGTCAGCTGGGAAGCCGACTTCCGCGATCCGGAACTGTTCAATCAGGTCAATTGTGCTTTGTATGAAGACGGCTCAACATGGGTGGTGCCAGGTTCACATCAACGACATGACCTGCCCAGGGAGATCGAACGATTTCCCCACCGGCCCATAGAAAAGCCTGACGTATCCGATCTGGAGGCAGCCGAGGCGGAGCGCGTCTGTTGGGAGTATGTCGTGAGTATGCCCGGCGCTCAGCAGTTGGTTCTTGGTGCCGGGGACTATTGCCTGTATCGAAACAGCCTGTGGCACATCGGCAACTATGTGCCATACCGCCGGCGTGCCACACTCCATGACGCGGCAGATACCGAGCGCTTCATAGCCTGGCGGGATGAACACCTCGCAGCGGCGAGCAAGAGACGCGAGGCGGGTGCCGGAATCGGCATGCCACCAACTCGCTAGAGCGGCACGTCAGCTCTTGAGAATCAGGCGGCCCATTCCGGCGTGGTCACAGAATCGTTTCTGCGCTGGCCCCCATACGGGTAGCTCAAATGTTCCATCCGTGCACCGTGTCGAACGACACAGTTGGGCCCAGATCACATCGTCCCCCTCCACGACATCCCGTGTCATGAGTGGTACAGCCGACCAGGGCAAACTCAATTCGGCCTCCCAGCCGGCAACCCCACTGCCCGGACGTCCAGTGCTACGCACAGCCCAGGTCATACCCTCCGCATCCCAGCTGGAACATTGCTTCCAGTCGTCTGCCTCTTCATCGGGAAAGTACAAGTCGAGAACAGCACCGAGAGGGTTGATCTCGATTTCGTAATACCCGGCGCCAGCGGCAAGAAACAGTTCGACGGCACACTCATTCCACAGATCGCTATCCCGTTCGACTCTGGTCACCGGTACAAGGGAGGGTGCTGAGCGAAAACCGACATAGAGTCCGGCGTCATCCCACAATACGGCTGCCTGCAGATAGCGGTCATCCGTCAGAGCCTCCCCTGTGTGGATCGACTTGAAATCATCGATCCAGGTCGCCTCCTTCCAGGGAGATCGGTCGAGTCGTGCAGCCGGCCGCAGTCCCTGGTCGAGCTTGCTGCACTGGTAACTTGGCGTAGGACGGGCAATCGTCGCCGTCGCGTCAGTCGTCATCTTTCCCGAGTCATTTCTGTGAAGTTCCCAGACATTTTGCGAAGGTTGGTGCAGGTAGCGCACGAATCTGCCCTACGAATAGGCCCTCGGCAATGGTACCCTTTTGACACGGCTCGCGTGAATTCGTTCCAGGCGATAGGCTTGTTTGCGGCAGGAATCGTATGTTTGGTTGGCTCTGTAGGCGTAGCGGTTGGCAGGGTACTTAGTACCTCAACAGAAAAACCTGATTCGCCTGAATCGCGATTGCTTGCGACATTACTGGGACCTGCCTCTTGCGGCCTTGCCAGAGGAACCTGTGGGTTGCCCCTTTGAGGACCTCAGTTGTTACTGGCCGTCCCGCGACGTTCTTCTCCACATGCTCGGTGCAAAGACACGCTTATATGGCGTCAGCTGACGAACATCTACAGAAATTGGGCCCCGCCGCATTTCGGCTATGGATCTTCCTGTGCCGTCTCGCTCAGGTGGAAGGCACCGACGAACTGGTGCTGCCCATGTCAGAATTGGCATCCGCGAGCGGCGTGAAGTCCGAAGAGGGGGGCGAGGGCTTAGGACCGGTGAGAGCTGCCCTTCGGCGACTCGTTTCCAGTCAGTATCTGACGGCGATGCCAGAGAAGGGACGCCGTTGCCGTTTGCACTTGTTGCAGACCGTCGACGTCCGCTAGACCCTCGTTAGCTGTCGCGATCTGCCACCAATTCTCCCGCGACAGCCCAATTCTCTCGATCTACCTCGTCAATCACGACGTGTGTGCCGGCAGCCGGTGCATTGCAGATGTCGGCAAGCGCCTGCGTGATAACCTGCGCCAATTGCGCCTTCTGCTGTTTTGAACGGCCCTTTAGTAGTCTCACATTTACATATGGCATGATGTCTGGGACTCCTCGCTGAGGTTATCTTGGTACCAGTGTGCCTGGCAGTTGATCTTGTGATGAAAGGGTGGTGAACTTTGGCTGTGGACGCCAACTACGATGAAGGGCTCATTCCCTCATACGATTTGCCCGATCCGTTGGTCGATTCTGAGGGTCAGCCGGTCCAATCGGTTGAGATGTGGCGACAGCAGCGTCGGCCTCACATCCTGCAGCTGTTTGAAGAGCATGTCTATGGTCGGATCCCGGGGCCGGCGAGCCAGACGACAGCCGAAATCCTGGAAGAAGGCGCCGCCTTCGACGGTCGCGCTCACCGACAGCAGATTCGACTTCACTTCCACGGCAATGGCGAACATACCCACGCGGACATCCTGCTCTATGCTCCGACCCGTGCGACCAACCCGGCCCCCGCCTTCCTGGGTCTGAGTTTTTTCGGTAACCACGCCGTCACCGATGACCCGGCAGTTCTTCTCTCGTGCGCATGGATGCGCCCCGACGCCAACAGTGGCATTGTGGATCATCGTGCATCGGCAGCTTCACGAGGTGTCAACGCATCTCGCTGGTCGATTGAACGCATCATCGACAGCGGCTACGCATTGGTCACGGCTTACTGTGGCGACTTTGATCCTGACTTTGACGATGGATATGCCAATGGCGTTCATCCTCTGTTCTTTCACCCCGGGCAAATACAACCTGCCGCCAACGACTGGGGGACGATCGGGGCATGGACCTGGGGACTTCGCCGCATCCTTGATTTTCTCGAAATCTGCCCGCAGATCGATGCCACCCGCGTCGCTGTGATGGGACACTCTCGCTTGGGCAAGACGGCACTGTGGGCTGGTGCGACGGACGAGCGTTTTGCCATGGTGATCTCCAATGATTCCGGGTGTGGTGGCGCGGCGCTATCGCGGCGACGCTTCGGTGAGACCATCGCGCGCATCAACCGGACCTTCCCACACTGGTTCTGTAACAACTTTCGCGTCTATGATGATGCGGAGCAGACTTGCCCCGTTGACCAACATCAGCTGATCGCGCTCATGGCTCCTCGTCCTGTCTATGTGGCCAGCGCCACTGAAGACCGATGGGCCGACCCAAAAGGAGAATTTCTGGCCGCCCTTCACGCCGGCCCCGTCTATGAGTTGCTCGGCAAGCAGGCACTGACCATCGACCGGCTGCCGGAGGGGGGAAAGGTCTGCAACGATGGTGATATCGCCTATCATCTGCGCGTCGGCGGGCACGACGTGACCGACTGGGATTGGCAACAGTGGTTGTACGCTGCTGATCGACACCTGCAGGCTTAAGACAGATGTGGAAAACGCAATGACACAGTGGATTCGTTGGCGTAGCGAAGCACCCATCCTGCAAGCCGACAGGGCATGGGAACAGGACGCGAGACTCAGCGCCGTGTCTCTTCATGTCGTCCCCGATAGCGGCTTGTTGCGCCTCTATTATCTGGCCACGTTCCGCGATCGCCCGCTGGACAATGTTCTGTGTGTCGCTGAATCCAACACGGGACACACATGGGAGAAGCCCGATCTGGGCGACGGCACGAACATCGTCATGAACAGTTCCGGTCACGAGACGGGCTGGGGTGTATTTATGCCGACACGGATTCTATACGATCCTCAGGAAGATCAACCCAAGTGGCGTTGGAAGATGGTTTTGTGGGAACGGCCCATTGCCGATACGAAGGCCGGAATTTGCCTGGCCGTGAGCGAGGATGGGTTGGCGTGGTCGCATTTGCACGAGCGCCCTATCATCACCGGTGCCAATGACGCCATGTCGATGATCGCCGTCGTGCCTGGAACGAAGGCGCCTCGTGATGGACAGTTTCTGTTGTATCAACAAACCTGGAAACACAATCCAACGCTACCAAAAGAGCGGGACAATCTCGTCGATCTGCATCGACGCGTGTCATTGTGGTTCAATGCGGGCTCCTTTGCTGGTTCCTGGACGGGGCCGATCACGATCCTCGAACCAGATGAACAGGATCCCGCTGATCTGCAGCACTATTGGCTGTCTCCCTACGCGACCCGATCGGGATACGGTGGACTATTGTTGTGCCATCATACCCAGGACCAGACGATGGACGTCCAACGAGTCACGAGTGACGATGGCTGGTCTTGGAGCCGAGCGGACGATCGACAACCCCTGCTGCCACTGGGTGAGCGCGGACGCTTTGATTGTGGCATGGTGACAGCTTCGTCGATGCCCTGCCGCTTTGGCGATCAGGTGCTTCTCCCTTATAACGGGCGGGCCACCGTCCACGATCAACTACAACGATATCCCGGGGACGCAGCGATAGATCCTGGGATTGGATTGGTTGAACTGGATCCCGGTATCTTGGATTGAATCGCGGATCGCAAAATCGCGGATCGCAAAATCAAGGATGAGACAACTCCATGAGTAGCACACCACTCGACGCAGTGATTGTTGGCGCCGGACATCGAGCCATGACCTATGCGTCCTATGCCAAACACCATCCAGAGCAGTTGCGCATCGTTGGCGTAGCAGATCTGCTGGAGGATCGGCGCAGGATGGTGCAAAAAGACTACGACGTGCCCGATGATCGCCTATTTGCTACCGCCGAAGACCTGGCGGCGGCGGGAAAGATTGGTGACATCGTCATCAATGGAACGATGGATCACCAGCACGTGCCGACTGCCTTGCCTTTGTTGGAGGCGGGCTATCACATGTTGCTTGAGAAACCCTTCGCCACCAGCGAACAACAGATGTGGCAACTCGTGGATGCCGCTGCCCAGCACAAGCGTCATGTATCCATCTGTCACGTGTTGCGGTATGCCCCATTCTACGCCGCCATTCGACAGAAGATCGAGGACGGGATTCTCGGTGATCTGATCAACATTCAGGCTGTCGAGCACGTTTCCTATCACCATATGGGTGTCGGATTTGTCCGCGGCAAATGGAGTCAGGAAGCCTTTTGCGAGTCGACGATGTTGATGGCCAAGTCCTGCCACGATCTGGATCTGATCGCCTGGATGCATTCTGGCGTGCCCGTGTCTCGGGTGTCGAGTTTTGGCAGCAATTTTCAGTTCCGACCCGAGCGCGCCCCGGAAGGGGCCGGGACGCGTTGTCTGGTCGATTGTCCCATTGAGTCGGACTGCCTCTATTCAGCACGCAAACACTATATCGACCATCCGCAACGCTGGTCTTTTTACGTCTGGGACAGCCTGGAACACATGGACACGGCGCCGACGATCGAAGACAAGATCGCTTCGCTGAAGGGAGACAATCCCTATGGCCGGTGCGTGTGGAAATGTGACAATGACGTCGTTGATCATCAGTCTGTCGTGGCGGAATTCGAGGACGGCTGCACGGCAACGTTGAACATGATCGGTGGCTCATCGAAGCCCACGCGCTCTATTCATCTGGTGGGAACCAGAGGCGAAATACAGGGCGTGTTGGAGGATTCCACCTTTACCATCCGACACATCGACCCACGTCCCGGACATGAATACGACGAGGAAGTCGTAGACCTTCGCGTGGGTGGTGATATGACCGGTGCTTTTGGTGGCCATGGCGGCGGTGATCTGCGACTCGTTGAAGATTTTCTCAAAGTCGTGCGTGGGGAGGCGCCCTCGTTGTCGACGACGAGTATCGAAGATTCTGTCACCGGTCACTTGCTTGGATTCTGCGCCGATCGTTCGCGTCGGGAGGGACGCGTCATCGATGTAGAGATGGCGCGATAGGACGTAAGATGGGGCCCACATGAATGTCTTCGCCTACGGCACGCTCACCTTCGCCCAGGTAATGGAAACGGTCACGGGCATGGCGTTCACCTGCGAGTCGGCCCTCCTGCCAGGATTTGCGCGCTATGGATTGCGCGGTGAATCCTATCCTGCACTCGTCCCCGAAGCCGCACGCGCGACAGACGGGATTCTGTGGCGAGATGTCGATGACGTCAGCCTGCAACAACTCGATGCGTTCGAAGGCGCGTGGTACGAACGTGCCATCGTCTCGGTACTGGTCGGCGATCCACCTGATGAGTCGGCGCCTGTGGAAGCAGTCACATACGTTCTTGTGGAAACACAGCATCGGCGCTTGAATCGGCGACGCTGGAGTCGCGATCGCTTCGAAACTCACCATCTGGCGCAGTTCCTAAAGTGGTACCGATCGAATCCATCTCCATCTCCTTCACAAGGCGCCCCCTAAGACACCATGACCGACACGTCCCGACTCTTCATCTGTCTCGGTGCCATCGCCATGGCGACCGCCGTGGCACTTGGTGCCTTTGGCGCCCATGCACTACGCGCACGCCTGGAGCCTGCGGACCTGGCGATCTGGCACACAGCTGTGCAATACCACCTGATTCACGCCCTCGGACTATTCGCCGTCGCCGGTGTCACTCACCTACTTCCTGAGGTGGCAGGGCCACGGATGGCGGGGTGGCTGATGCTTGCGGGCATTCTGCTGTTTTCGGGTTCGCTCTATGTGCTCGTACTCACTGGCAGCCGCTGGTTGGGTGCCGTGACCCCGCTGGGAGGGGCCGCATTCATCGCAGCCTGGGTGTTGGTTGCTTTCAGCGCCTGGCGGACATAAGCCATGAGATTCTCAATTCTCGACCTGGCACCCATTCGGCAAGGGTCCGATGCGGCACGCGCCTATGCCATCATGGCTGCTCAGGCACAGTGTGCCGAAGGTCTGGGCTATCACCGCTACTGGCTGGCCGAACATCATAACATGGGTGGAATCGGTAGCACGGCGACGAGTGTCCTCATCGGTCATGTCGCCGGCGAAACGGCGACGATTCGCGTCGGTTCCGGTGGCATCATGTTGCCCAACCATCCGCCTCTCGTGATCGCCGAACAATTCGGCACCCTTGAGTCTCTGTATCCAAAACGAATCGATCTGGGACTCGGACGGGCACCCGGAACCGATCAGCTGACTGCCCGCGCCTTGCGTCGGGAACGCTTCGGCGCAGAACATGACTTCCCGCGGGACGTACTCGAGTTGCAGGCCTATTTCCAGGATGCCGCCCAGGATCAGCCGGTACGCGCCATCCCGGGTGCTGGACTGCGCGTACCGATCTGGCTACTGGGATCCAGCTTATTCAGCGCCAAACTGGCATCCCATATAGGACTTCCCTATGCCTTTGCCGCGCATTTCGCGCCCACAGATCTGATGGACGCACTGAAAGTCTATCGCGAAGATTTCCAGCCCTCAGCGCAGCTTGAGAAGCCCTACGCAATGGTGGGGATCAATGTCGTAGCAGCTGATACTGACAAAGAGGCGCGTCGACTGTATACGTCCATGCAGATGCAGTCCGTCGACATGGTTCGCGGCCGCCGCGATCCACTCGCACCACCGATCGATGACATCGAGACCTATTGGTCGGCACAGGAGAAGGCAGCGGTGGAACACAAATTGGCCTGCTCCTTTGTGGGTTCCGCGAACACGCTGACCGAATCGCTGGCCTATTTCCTGAAACACACGCAGGCAGACGAACTCATCGTCAATGTGCGCATTCACGACCCTGCAGCTGCCCTTCAATGTCTGACGGTGCTGGCTGAGGTACGAGACAGACTGGCTGCGGCACAGACTCAGCCGGCGTAACTGAAGGCAGGCACACCAGCCACACCGGGATCTACTTTTACCAAACAACCTGCCAATGGCTGTGCTGCCAGCGCCTGTTCGTCCAAACCGACGACGGCGGACGTGATGTAGAGCTCGTCCAGATGGGCGCCACCAAAGGCACACGAGGTGACACGCTCGAAGGGTAGCTTGATTTCCTTTATGAGCTGCCCTGTACGCGGGTCGTACTGGCGAACCGCCCAGCCGCCGAAGACGGCAACCCACAGATTTCCATCGACATCGATCGACATACCGTCGAATCCGCCTTCGCCTTCATTCACAACGACAACTCGTTCGTTGCTGATGTTTCCCGTGGCTTTGTCGTAGTCGAAAGCGCGTACTGTGTTGGCCGCAGTACAGATGTAGTACATCGTTTGCTCGTCTGCCGTCCACACAATGCCATTGGAGATGGCCACGGGGCGAAGTTTCTCCGTCACAGTCCCTTGTTCGTCCAGGCAATAGAGGGCCCCCGCATCGGCTTGACCATTGAATTCCATCGTCCCAGCCCAGAAGCGTCCCGCCGGATCGCACTTTCCGTCATTGAAGCGATTTGCCGGAATGTGACGTTCCGGATCTGCGATGGGTGTGATTTTCTCCGACGTTGGATCCAGGAAGGCAAAACCATTGTGCAATGCCAGCACCAGACCGCCTGCAGCCCTTTTGACGACGGTGCCCACCGCCTGCGCCGTGGGAATCGTTCGATTGCTACCGGTGGCCGGGTCGTAGATGTAGAGTTCGTGGCTGAGGATATCGATCCAGTAGAGCACACTCTCTTCCGGGTCCCACAGCGAGCCTTCGCCGACGATGGTGCGTTTTTCGACGATCAGTTCCGGTGTAGTGGTACTCATCGTTGTCTCCTTTTCGCTCAAGTGCGTATGGTAGAGGCGCCGAGTTTTTATCCTGTTCTTGCTGGTTTCTTTTCTGGGCAACGGTAGAGATCACGTGACGTCACCACAATATCCGGCTTTGCCCATCCATGCGATCTCGGCTCAGATTGTGTCTGAACTGTCGTCCATCGGTGCCCTCGTGTTGTGTGCACCCACCGGTTCAGGCAAAACGACACAGGTGCCGCAGATTCTGCTGCGATCTGGTCTGGATCATGGTGGCAACATTCTCGTCCTTCAACCACGCCGGCTCGCGACACGACTCGTGGCCACTCGTGTCGCCGATGAGATGGGCACCTCCCTTGGCGATGTGGTCGGTTTTCAGACACGACTCGAATCACGCCACAGTGCCAATACGCGGATTCTGTTTCTGACAGAAGGATTGTTTCTGCGTCGTCTGTTGAGCGACCCGCAGCTGACGGGCATCGGCGCCGTCATTATCGATGAATTTCATGAACGATCCCTTGCAGCGGACATGGCGCTGGGGCTATGTCGGCAGCTGCGTGCTGCGGGTCGAAAGGATCTGCAGCTCGTCGTCATGTCCGCGACCCTCGATGCCAATCAGGTCGCCCAGTGGTTGGGTTGCAACGCACTTGAGGCGCAGGGACGCACATATCCGGTACACATCGACTATGTGGCAGACAGCGTCGAGGTGCCCTTGTGGGAACGTGCCGCCAGGGCCTTGCAGCAGTGGCTTGCTTCAGGACAGGACGGGCACGTACTCGTTTTCATGCCGGGTGCCTACGAGATCCGCCGCTGTGTCGAGTTGTTTTCTGCACGATGGCGTGCCGACAGGCAAGACCTTGAAGTCGTGCCGCTGCACGGAAGCCTGACGCCAAAGGAACAGGACCGCGCCGTGGCATCCAGTGCACGCCGCAAGATCATTGTGTCGACGAATGTCGCCGAAACGTCGATCACGATCGACGGTATTGGCTGTGTCATCGATGCTGGACTTGCACGAGTCGCACGTTTTGATCCGGCCCGGGGTGTGAACTCCCTGCTGGTTGAGCGCATTTCCATGGCCTCGGCGCAGCAACGGGCTGGACGTGCGGGACGCACGGCACCGGGAACATGCCTGCGCCTTTGGCCGCGATCCGAGTCTCATGCCCGCGTGCAACAAGACACACCGGAAGTGGAACGGGTGGATCTATCACAGGCGGTGTTGCAGCTGGCCGCCATGGGATGTGCTGCGGTGGATTTTGCCTGGCTGGACCTTCCCCCCACACAGCGCCTGACAGATGCGGCGGATCAGCTGAAGAGACTCGGGGCCCTGGATGAACTTGGCACGCTGACGGCCGCCGGTCGTGCGATGGCCAACATTCCCGCCCACCCGCGATTGGCACGCCTGCTGTCGCTGGCCACCGACCGCGGTGTCGGTGATCGGGCTGCCGTTTGGGCGGCGCTGATCTCGGAACGAGACATTTGCCTGCGCCCCATCGCGAATCGCTACCGAACCATGGCAGACGATGGCTGGCCCTCAGACTTGGTGGTCCGCGAGACAGGATTGGCAGAGGCTGCCAGGCATCGGTTCGATCCGCAACGATGTGCGACACTTGGACTCAACGCCGCCGCCTGTCGCGAGGTTCATCGCGTAGCTGGCCAGTTTCTGCGCCTGGCGAATAATCTGCCTGGATCATCGAAGGATGAGTCCCAAACCGAGTCGGAGCCAACATCACCCGATCACAGCGCAGATGAGATGTTAGCACGCTGTCTGTTGGTGGCCTACGCCGACCATGTGGGCTTGCGACGCAACACGTCTAGCACTGCCTGCGAAATGGAAGGGCGGCGGCGAGTGCGGTTGGATCGGGACAGTTCGATCGGTGACTGCCCCACTTTCGTTGCAGTCGAATTGCGGGAGGTAGAAGCGTCTCGCGCCGATGGCGGCGGCGTGCAGACGATTGCGTCTCTAGCGACGGCGATCGAATGGCAGTGGCTTGAGGAAGAACTGCCTGAGCAAGTCTCACCATTGTTGGAGTTGGAGTGGGACGACAATGAGAAGGCCGTCTACCAGATCGATGGCAAACGATTTGGCGCATTGCGCCTGGAACCGCGACGCCAACGTGCTCGCAATAGCGAGGCTGCCGCACAACTGATCATTGATCGTGTCCTGGAAGGCAGTCTGCAATTTGACCGTTGGGACGAGACCGTCGAATCATGGCTGGCACGAGCCCGCTGCGTGGCAGAGTGGTTTCCAGAGCGGGCACTGCTGTCCTATGAGGACGACGATCTGGCCGTCGTTATCGGCGAGATGGTCGGTAACGCAAGCCGCTGGGGTGCCGTCCGGCAGGTAGCCGTCTTGGATCACCTTCGACATGCGCTCAGCTGGGAGGATCAGCAATTCGTGGAGAAAATGGCCCCGGAGCGAATTCAACTGCCAACCGGACATGGCATGCGAATTGTCTACACCCCGGGTGAACCTCCAAGAGGTCGCGCCAAGATCCAGGACCTCTACGACGTGAAGGCGACACCGAAGGTCGCCGCAGGTCGAGTCGGACTGTTGCTGGAAATTCTGGCACCAAACTTCCGCCCTGCGCAGATCACCGATGATCTTCCTGGATTCTGGAAACGAACCTACCCAGAGCTGAAGAAGGAACTGAAGCGACGTTATCCGAAACACGAATGGCGCTAAGGCTCCATGCCCATTGGCGTAATGTGGTTGGCTCGCAGTTATTACCGGCGTACCTACCCTTCGACAACCCATGACCCGTACCTGCTGACGAAAGACGAGCCATCGTGAAGATCACTGACATCAAGACCTGTGAGGCGCGATTTGGTTATGTCCGCGTCTATACCGACGAGGGGGTCTACGGCACCGGTGAGCTATCTCACCAGGGCGCCGGTTGGCGACAGATCGTCGATTCCATGAAACCGATCCTACTGGGCGAGGATCCGCGTGACGTGGATATGTGCTTCGAGAAGATTCGGCGCGCCTTCATCTTCCGCGGTGCCATGTCGGGTCATGCCGTGTCGGCGTTGACGGGTATTGAGGTTGCCCTGTGGGATCTGGCAGGCAAAGCCCAGGGTGTGCCTGTCTATCGATTGCTCGGTGGCAAGTTTCGCGACCGCGTCCGGCTCTATGTGGATTGTGCCAGTGGCGATTACACCGAGACCTATCGGAAAGTGACCGACGCTGGCTTCACGGCGATGAAATTTGATCTCGACGATGCAAACCGACCCGAAAAGGTCGATCGGTGGAACTGGACCGTGCATCCAGCGGAGCTGGAGGTGATCGTTTCGGAAGCCTTTGAGATCCGCGAGGCGATTGGCCCCCACATGGACCTGGGGATCGATCTGCATGGTCGCTACGATGCAGTGGCGGGGCAGAAGATCGCCATGGCGCTCGAAGAACTCGACCTGATGTGGCTCGAGGAGCCTGTACCTCCGGAAAATATCGACGCCCTGGCGAAGGTAAAGGCCGCGAGCAATACACCGATCTGTGTCGGTGAGAATGCCTATCTGCGCTATGGCTTTCGCGAAATTCTGGAGAAGCAAGCGGCCGATATCATCATGCCCGACATCTCCAAGTGTGGTGGCCTGTCCGAATGCAGGAAGATCGCCAACATGGCCGAGATCTACTATGTCCCCTTCGCCCCACACAACAATTCGGGTCCTCTGAGTACGCTCGCCGATGCCCATACCTGTGCGAGTGTGCCCAACTTCCTCGCCCTCGAGTATCATCGCTTCCGTGATGAGGGAATGGAGCAAATTCTCGACAAGGATGGTCCCTTCATCGATTCAGGCCATGTGGTTTTGACCGAGGCCGATGGTCTGGGCGCAGAATTGAATGAGGACGTCGTCAGATCCATGTTGCCAGAGGGTGAACGAGACGCAGAGCTGTGGCGGTGACGAGAAACTCATGAGTGGAATTCGATTGGGTGTTGTCGGTTACGGTGGTCGCATCAGCGGCATGATTCAAGGTGTTTTCCGCGAGATCGCAGCGGATCTGCAGGTCACGGCCATCGTTGATCCGGATGAAGCTGGTGTCCGCGCCCGCCTCGATGCCGCAGCGGCTGGGCGCGGTTGGGCGCGAGACGGCGGCGGCGTTGCCGACGATGTGGTTTTTCATCGCGATGTGGATGCGATGATCAAGGATGGCCATCTGGACGCACTGGCAGTGGGCACGCGCTGCAATTTCCACACGCCCATCGCCGTGCGCGCCGCACAGCACAGTCTGCCTCTGTTTCTTGAAAAACCTGTCGCCGTCGACATGAAGCAGGCCAAGGCGCTGGAGACCGCCTTCGAAGGGTCCAGCTGCAAGGCCGTCGTCAGCTTTCCCCTGCGTGTTTCCCCCCTGTGCGAGTTGGCTCGACAATACATCGAAGAAGGAGCCGTCGGCGATCCGGTGCATGTGGCGGCGACCAACTACGTGCCCTACGGCACGGTGTATTGGGAGGCCGCCTATCGCGACTATGATGTCACCCATGGTTTGTTTCTGCAGAAGGCGACACACGACTTCGACTATCTCATGTATCTGATGGGACAACCCATTGTGCGTGTCGCGGCCACGGCAACTCGTGGTCACATCTACGGTGGTGACAAGCCAGCAGGGTTGCGTTGCTCAGCATGCGACGAGGTGGGCGAGTGCCTGGAAAGCCCACAGAATCGCCGCCACAACAGTTCCGGTGGCAGCACGGCTGATCATCTGTGTCTGTTCAGCGTCGACTGTGGCGAGGGGCATCGGCTGAACGAAGATGCATCCAGTGCCCTGCTGGAATTTGCCGATGGAAGCCACGGGATGTACACACAGGTTTTCTTCGCTCGCCGCGACGCAGGAACCCGTGGTGCAAATGTGTCAGGGTATCTGGGCAGCGTGAGTTTTGACTGGTACACAGATGAGCTGAAACGGGTGCGTCACCATGCACCATTCTCTGCCGTCGAGAAAGCATCCGGCGTGGCCAGCCATTTCGGCGGCGATCTGGAGTTGGCACGGGATTTTGTCGCCCTCGTAGAGAATGGCGCCGCGCCACGCACGCCGATCGAAACCGGAATACAATCCGTTTACGCTTGCCTGGCGGCGAAGCAATCAGCAGAGAAGGGGCGTTTTGTGGATGTTCGCCTCGTTGGGCAAGTCTGATGGCAGGACGCATCGGTTTCGTCGACGACTGCCTAGACAATTTCCATGCAGACGTGTATCTGCAGCTACTTCGTGGCGAGCTGGCAGATCTAGGTTTCACTGTCACAGGTTGCACGGCGCTGCAACGTGAACCAAGCCGCGCCTGGGCACAGGCGAATGCGGTCACCTGGTTTGACTCGGTGCAACAGCTCGATGATCACGTCGATCACTATATCATACTGGCCCCCTCAACACCACAGACACATCTGCCCCTTTGTGAGCAGGTGTTTGAGCGTGGAAAGTCTACCTACGTCGACAAGACTTTCGCTCCTGACTTAGCCACGGCAGAGAGGATTTTCGCTTTGGCTGATGAGCATGGTGTCGCTGTACAGACCACATCGGCGCTGCGATACACAGAAGTCCAGCAAATGGTCGAGTCAGCGGACGCCGCAGTCCATCACATGATTGCGTGGGGTGGCGGAAGTTCCTTCGACGAGTATGCAATCCATCCTGTAGAGATGGTCGTCAGCTGCCTGGGAGAGAACGTGTCGCGAGTAATGTGTTGGGGCGATGGCGACAGACGAAATCGCCTGCTACTGGAATGGACCCATGGTGCCACGGCGATCGTGCATGTGCATACGGACGGTGCCGCGACACCCTTTGCCGCCGCCGTGTCGACGGACACGGCCACGAGTTATGTCGCCGTTGATTCAGGACCCATCTTCAGCGCCACGGCTCGCGCCTTTCTGCAACTATTCGACAGTGGCATACCCAATGTGCCCCGAGGTGAATCGCTGATGGTGCACCGTATCCTCGATGCGGTACAACAACCTGACGCCCGCATCGGTTTCGTAGAGATCTGACCAAAGCGATCACGACGACGATCTGCGCCAGGGCACTGACCGATTACGTCAGCTCGACATCCCAGCGACCGGATGGTCCAATCACCTGCAGGGATTGGGCAGTGACCTCGACGGCGGCCGTGAGGTCGTCGCTATCTATTGAAAAACTACCTGGCCCTGTTTTGTGCCAGTCTGCGATCGTGTGTCCGACGTCACCAATAGCAAAGAGACTCAAGAAGCGGACACTCTGCCCGTGTATGTGGCTGTCCAGATACGGTTCGTGGCGCTGCGGCATGGGGTTGCCAATGCGATCCTGATCGTAGGGTGGCACATACTCATGCTGACCGACGACTAAGGCCGATGGGTGGTCTACATCCAGCTGAACGACGAGTCCGCTCAAAGTGACATCCTCGACGCTGACGCGAAAGTCCCCCGCCGGACCGACACTCGGCACCGCCCCCGGGTGCCAGCGCAGGCGGATATCATCCGCTCGATCCAGGTTTGCCTCGTCAACGACGACGATGATGTTCGGAAGCAGGTGGACGACGGTCCGCCGAAGGTTGCTGACTTGCTCATGGAGATCTGTCAGATCGATCTGCCACCAGCCACCGCGGTCATTGTCAAAGGCGGAGGCGGTGCAAGTGGCCTCGTGCTCCAGATCCCACAGCTGGGGTCGGCCACCGCAGGTCAACTGATTGTGCCCCTCTGAGCTGAAGTGGTAGTAGCAGCGTGGTTCGCTGTCCGGATAGTTCACGCTACCCAGATCGACGATCAGGGGTCTGCCATGTCCGTGGATCTCGACCTGGCCACCATCCGGGTGGGTGTGATTGACCTTGGCCGTGCCCGCCTTACTGAACACAACACTCGGTGTCGTGTGTGGATCCCAGCTGCTGCGACTGCTGATCAGCCCTGAGTGGGCGGGGAATGCGCGACCGAGAGGATGAGAATCGACGGTGGGCGGCTGGGATACCAGCTTGTCGTCATACCAGAGCATTTCCCAAATAGGAAACTGCGGGTCTTGTGTGCCGTAAGTCGTGTAGAACCACTGCAGCGTTGGGTCTTGAGTGGCGGCGGCGACAGCCGGGAAGAACGAAGTGAGTGCCGGATACTTGGGACCCCCATCGCCGAAAGAGACCAGGTGACCCGGTGGCGTCGTCGCATACATACACCAGATACAGTGACGTTGCAGCGTCTTGATCTCGGGTGAAACCCCCGGCTGCTTCTCGTGATACCCCAGCGCGTGGAAATACAGGACAGGCAGAAACGACGAATTGCCGTAGGCCGGATTCTCATTGAATTCCCCATCGGGACCATAGTGATCCAGATAGCCCCGCATGGAGCCAGTCGCCATGTCGATCAGCTGTTGGGATTGCGGGTGATCAGCGCCCAGTGCCATCCCACAGATGCCCAGTCCGCCGACGATGACGGTCGTCCAGTTGTTCATGCGCTCCACCCACCAGGCGCCGGCATTCACAGCGCTGAAATAGGGCTGGATCGCACGCGCATCGAGCCCCTCGACGATCCGCGATCGTTGATTCGGTGACAGCAGCGGATACAGCCAGTCGTAGGCGAGGCCGACATCGCGGGCCAGTTGACCTGTTCGTAGATCGGCATCGAAGCCCAGCTTCTGACGATGGAAAATGTCCTGCCACTCGGGCCAGGCATCCGGATTCAACAGACAATCGATCTGCTCCACGGCAGCAGTGACGTGGCGCTCATCGTCGGTGAGCAACGCCGCCAAGGCGGAGGAGAGGACTCGCTGACCCGTTGCATTGACGACGATGTACTCACGATTACCCTTCTCCAGATCGGCAGCCGAACGCCCCGGCAAGGGAGTGTGCACGTGGATGGGCTCTGACTCGAGTGCATCTGTTGCTTGTGCCAGGATCTGTGCCCATAAATCCTGTGTCACCCCCGGCTTGGCGATGGCCCTCTCCAGATCCTGAATCGTACGCAGACCCTGCGTGGCATCTCGCGTCAACAGAATGCGGGGATGTTCTTGCCCTGTCATAGAATCGTTCACTCTTCTGCCCTCTCCACCCGGGCCATCTCTTCGTCATACAGTCGTAGGAGATCGCTATACATGAGATAGCCCACTAGTCCGGATTCCTGTTCGCCGTGGGCTCGTTGGACGACAGGTAGTTTGTCAAAACCGCTGTCCAGTAGCTTCTGCAGTGCCTGATGCAGGTCATCTGATGTGTAAACGGGTTCAACTTCCTCCACGAGCATGTCTTCGATGAGGATCAGATTTCGCAGGGCCTCGTCATCGGGTAACTCGAGCTCGTCCAGACGGATCATGCCACGCAGTCCACCGTTCCCGTCGATGACGACGAAATGCAGATGACCGAGACGGCGCGCCAGGGCGTTCAACGTGAAGTAGGGCGTTTCATGGGAGACCATCGCCTCCTGTGAACCATCCAGTCGATCGAGGACCTCGCCGACGCGCAGATTCTCCAGGATGTCTACAGTGAAGTCTTTCAGGTGCGCCGGCGAGTGGAAACGATTCTGCACCTGGTCATCGTAGATGGACACTTTGCGCGAGAGCACGAGGGCCACAGCGGCAACAACCATCAACGCCGGCAGCAGGTGATAGCTGCCCGTCATTTCCGTGACGATGATCAATGCCGCCAGGGGGGTATTGGCGACGCCTGCCAGGAAACTACCCATGCCCACCACAACGTAGGCCGCAGGTTCATGCACAATGTCGGGATACCAGATCTGTGCCTGTGAGCCGATGACACCGCCAAGCATCCCACCAATGAAAACGGAGGGGCCAAAGCCCCCTCCCGACCCACCACTACCGACGGTGCAGCTCGTGGCCAGCATCTTCATGACAGCAAGGAGCATCATCGTGCGAATGGCCAGTTCACCATCGATGGCCTGTTGCAGGACGCCGAAGCCACTCCCCAGGACACGCACGTCCACCAGTGCCATCAGACCGACCCCCAAGCCACCGACGGCGGCAATGGACCAGGCAGGGAAAGGCAGTCGCGTGAAACCTGCGTCGCGAAACAGCTGGAAAACGCGGACGTAGATGATGCCGGCCATCGCACACACAACACCGAGGATCAGGTAAATCCACAACTCTCGCAGATCGGTGAAAAGGATCTCGGGAAGTCGGAACATGTGAGAAAATCCGAAGACACCCATGTACACGGCATAGGCAACGATCGACGCCGTCACACAAGGAATCAGTGCATCGCTTTCGAAGTCTTCGCGATACAGCACTTCAACACTGGTGACAGCGCCCCCAAGAGGGGCCCGAAAGATGGCGCCAAGACCACCGGCACAGCCCGCCAGCAACAGGATGCGACGCTGCGCCGCCGACAGACCAAGGCGTTGGCCGATCCAGCTGCCAAGACTGGCCCCAATCTGCATCACCGGCCCCTCGCGGCCAGCGGCGCCGCCCGTGGCGAGGGTGAGGATCGTCGCCAGCGCCTTCACGGGTGCGACGACGAGACGAACCATACCGCGGTGATTGTGAAAGGCGCTGATCACAGCACCCGTACCCGGTCCTTGCGCCTCCGGCGCCCAACGCCAGACAAGCAGACCACTGAGTAGACCACCCAAGGCTGGGAGCAGAACGAGAATGTAGAGTCGGCGCGCGTGTTGCGGCGGATCAAGGAAGTCGAAGGAGAAACGAATCTCGCCCGCGGGCAGCACTTGCGGGTAGCCCGCCAGACCTTCCATGAACAGTCTGTGGCCGAAACTCAGCCCCCAGGTGAACACGACGGCGGCGAGGCCGGAGATCAGCCCCGTCAGGGCAGCATAGACGAAGATCCGGGTGCTGAAGTCGAGACTGAGGGCTTCTCGTAGCGTCTGGATCCACCGGGGCATGCATGGTATCTTAGTGACTTCCCCCCGCAAGTGCCATCTCAGCTATTCCCCACCAGGCGAATCGTCTGCATCGGCGCCGGCGACACCGGCTACGATCATCGTGCTGCGATCGCCAGCGGCCAGGCAACGATAGATATCAGCCGCATGCAGAGTCCTGTCACCAGATGACAATTTTTTGGATACGACTGCTGCTGCTGGTGTTTGTCATTCACCTGATCCTGTTCACCCGACGCTTTGTGAAACGCCGACGCGGCAGCGATGCGATCGTCAGTCTCACATTCCTTTTGCTTGTCCTGTCCTACAGTTGTCGACTGTGGGCACCTACCTGGATGGCCTTCGACCTGGCCATTTTCAGCCTCCTCAGATACGGCGCCTGGTGCACGGCCGTCCTGAGTCTGGCACTTCTTGTGCGCAGGCGATGGCCACCCAAGTCAGATCGGCGCACTGAACCGCTGCCAGCCATCGATGAGGAAATCGACGGCGGCAAATAGCAGAAACAGTCCGCACAGACCGTAGACAATCTGCGAGAAGCGATCCCCCAGCACCTTGCCGCCAGCAAAGACGGCGGCGGACATCAACCACAGCCACACCAGATCACAGACCCAATGCGCCACGGCGAAGGCCAGCAGTCCGACCCATCCGTGGTCAGAGGCACGAACGAGCAGACCTGCACCCACCGTCGCCCACCACATGAGGAAGTAGGGATTTGCGCCGGTGAGAATGATCCCCGACCAAAGGGGTGAATGAGTCGAGTCACTTGCAGAGGATGAGACAGGTCGTCGCGCCAGACGCAGCATACCGACGCTCATCCAGAGCAGTACCAGCCCCGCCGCCAGTAGCAGAATGGGTCGCAGCGCGTCGACGTCGACGATCGTTGCAAAGCCGAATACGATCATCGCCATCAAGGGGAATTCGACGATGCCATGGCCCATGGCGACGACTGCACCCGCGTGGGCCGACCGGTTGCCATGCGCAACGGTACTGGCACTCAATGGCCCAGGTGCCAGCACCCCGGACAGCGAAATGAGGACGGCCTCAGCGAGAAAGGGAATCACTCGCGTCAGACTTCCTCGACGATGCACAGCTCGATGTAGCGGGGACAATGCGCCGGCACATCTGCCTGGTGGGCGCGATTGTGGTAGTAGACGATGCCGACCCTGCCGTCAGGTAATTGCGCCGCATCCGGGTAGCCGAGATCTGCCACTGCGCCATCGGCGCGCAACAGAACCTCGTCCTCTTCGACCTGATCACACTCAGCGTCGAGACATCGAGCACGGGTACCGTAGCCATCCTCGAAGCGGTAACCATACACGAGAAGGACCTTTCCCGAGGGCAGGGAACTGGCACACGCTGGGTAACCACGACAAACTCGGACCGGTTCTGACCAGCTTTCGCCGCCATCATCAGAGTGGCACTTGGACAGATATTCACTGTCGCTCCAGCGTCGCATGAAGGCCACAATGCGCCCGGAAGGTGTCTGATGCAGAAAGGTCTCGTTGTGATCCTCAGCGAGGACGCCAGCATAGTTGAAAGACAGACCCTCGTCGGCAGAAGAAAAGAGATAACACGTGTTCGTCTCACCGCCGTGATAGGCAGAGATCAAGATTCGGCCGTCCGTCAGCTGCAGCGCATTGCCGCGTACCGCAATGGGTGCGTGCAACAGCGGGTGGCGAGGAGGCTGCCCAGGCACGTCGTCAAGGAAAGTGGGCTCACTCCAGTGAACACCCTCGTCCTCGCTGAGGTGGACACACGTACCGCGTTGGATGCCGGGCCAGCGTCCATCACTCAGATTTCCACCCGTCTGCGCAACGATCTTCTGTTCGATCGCATCGGTGACCAGTTCAAAGCGGTGTGTGTGATGGAGCCAACGACCATTACGGAGCCTGAGCAGGTTGGGACACTGGTGACCGGCGAGAAAGGTCGTGGGAGGACTCCAGTGGCGACCTTCATCCTTCGAATGCGTCAGGCACGTCTCGGTGGCAGGGTGCCAATGGCTTACATAGTCTTCTGCGAGCCACGACAGGACGCGACGAAAACTGACAACCAAACGTCCATCATCGGCGACAATCAAGGTGGGACCCGGTCCGCAGTAGTAGCCTGGATCAGCGAAGACCGTTTGGTAGTCGGTGACTCTGATACTCATTCGTCGCCTGCCTCGTCTGTTTGATCGTCAAGCCAGTCCTGAGGCTGCAGGAAGTGCTCATAGAGTCTGGCCTCCGCGCTTCCCGCCTCAGGTGCCCAGTCGTAGCGCCAACGTACCTCAGGCGGCATGGAAACGAGAATCGATTCGGTGCGCCCACGCGATTGGAGCCCAAACAGCGTCCCGCGATCGTAGACGAGGTTGAATTCCACATACCGGCCGCGTCGGTAGAGTTGGAAATCACGCTCTCGTTCACCGTACGGGGTTTGGTGTCGGCGTCGCAGAATCGGTCCATAAGCCTGCATGTAGTGATCCCCGACTGATTTGGTGAATGCAAGAGCTGAGTCAAAACCATCCTGGTCAAAGTCGTCGAAAAACAAGCCGCCGATCCCACGTGATTCGTTGCGGTGTTTCAGATAGAAATACTCATCACACCAGGTCTTGAGGCGAGGATGTAGATCTGCTCCGAATGGCTCACAGGCGGCGCGTGCCGTCTTGTGCCAGTGCACGGCGTCTTCCTCAAAGCCATAGAACGGGGTCAGGTCGAAACCCCCACCAAACCACCAGACAGGTGGCTCTTCGTCCTTCGGATCACGAGCGACGAAGAAGCGGACATTGGCATGGGACGTGGGCGCATAGGGATTGCGTGGGTGGAAGATCACGGAGACACCCATCGCCTCAAAGCTGCGACCCGCCAGTTGCGGACGGCGCGCTGATGCTGTAGCGGGAAGCTGCTTGCCCATCACATGGGAGAAGTTCACGCCACCTTTCTCGATCACCTCTGCTCCTTCAAGAACCCGACTGCGTCCACCACCGCCCTCCGGGCGCTCCCAGACATCCTCTCGAAAGCAGCTGCCTGGTTGGGATTCTATGGAAACGATCTCCTCACATATCTGATCTTGAAGAGAGCGTAGGTAGGCGAGAATCTGCTGGGTTTCCAAACCAACTCCGTCTCAGTTGTATTTCAGGGTCTGTTGACGCTCCCTGTGTGATTCGGGAGCTTTTGCGACAGCGACTCATACCAAGCCGCTCTTCGACGGCTGTGTCAACGAAGGGTCTAATTATCATGCCCCTGCCAATGCGTGTCGGACTGGGACAGTTCAACGAGTTAACAGCTGAGATGTGTCAGTTCATCAAGCAGATGGGCTGTGACGACTTTCTCATGAACACGCCGAATCTCCCCGCACAGGAGGGTCACTGGAAGGTCGAGGATCTGGCGGCACTCAAGGCACAGGCCGACGGTCATGATCTGCGCTTGATGGCACTGGAGAATGTGCCCATTCCGTTCTATCTCGACATCATGCTTGGTGGATCGCAGCGCGAAGCACAGTTGGCCAACATGATGACAACTGTGCGTAACATGGGGCAGGTCGGTATTCCCATCCTCGGATATCACTGGATTCCCGTGGGCGTCTGGCGAACGCAGGAACCAGCAACCCTGCGAGGAGGGGCACGGGGTACGCGCTTTGAGCTGGAAGCACATTGTGATGCACCGTTGAACTTCGATCGACTCTACACGGCGGAGGAGATGTGGGACAACTATTGCTGGTATCTTGAACGATTGTTACCCGTTGCCGAAGCAGCAAAGGTCCGGCTCGCCCTGCACCCGGATGATCCGCCCGTGCCCAGTCTGGGAGGAGTGGCTCGCCTCTTTGGCACCTTTGAGGGATTTCGACGGGCGATGGATACCTTTGATAGTCCCTATCACGGACTCGATTTCTGTATGGGGTGCTGGTCCGAGATGGGTGGACATGACAACGTCATGCAGGGCCTCGAGTATTTCGTTCCCAATGGAAAGATCGTCTACATCCACTTTCGTGATGTGCGCGGTACTCGCGAATCTTTCCATGAGTGCTTCATTGATGAGGGCCAGGTAGACACCTTTGCCGTCATCGAACGACTCAGGCAACTGGGTTTCGACGGCTTCATGATTCCCGATCACGTGCCAGCGACGGTCGGTGACTCGCCCTGGCATCATCGTGGGCGCGCCCATTGTGTTGGTTTTATGCAGGCCATGATCCAGGCTGTGGACCGTATCCAGGGAACCATCAGATAGAGGGAGGTTGGGATGACAGACAGTAGGGGAAGCACTTCCGTTGCATTGAGTAAACCGCGCATTGGTACGGGCCTATCGGTGGAACAAGCCCTGGCGCAACGTCGCTCCGTGCGGACATTTGCCGATCGATCGGTGTCTCTGGCAGACCTGTCGCAGTTGTTGTGGGCTGCCCAGGGAATCACGGGCCACTTCGATAAGCGCACGGCGCCGTCTGCGGGTGCTTTGCATCAGATGAGTATCGCCGTCGTCGCCGCCGATGTAGACGCATTGCCTGCGGGAATCTATCGCTATGATCCCGCACTACATGATCTGGCATTGCTCAGCGAGGGTGACCATCGAGATGAGCTTCGCAGCGCCACCGATCAACAGGAAGCGATCGGTGTCAGCCCCGTCGATCTGGTGATTGCCGGGGACGCACGACCCCTCGTCGATAAGTACGGCGACCGGGGTATTCGCTATTTGCATATGGAGGCCGGACACATTGCCCAGAACGTTTACCTGCAGGCGACGGCCCTGGGCCTGGCAACGGCCTCTATGGGTGCCTTCGATGACGACGCCATGTCTCAGGCAGTTCGGTTGCCCTCCCCCCACCGTGCCCTGTACGTCATGCCCATCGGTTATGCCTGAGTGTTGCAGCCGCTAGGCTCTGTATGATGAAGTGTTGGCGCATGGGTGTGCCCTTCGCGGTCCTTGTGGGACTGGCATCAGTTGCCTGGGGGCAGTCGACGATTCTAAGTGAACCGGATACGACGCAGCATCGTTTCGTACCAAAGCTGCAAGAGCCACAGCGGCACGTTCCGGCCCTGGCGCGCAAGCAGCGGATCGTCGCCATCCGCTATCCGCAGGCCGAGGAGGGTGTGGACCAATTTCGCGCCAGTGTTCCGGAGTTGGTCTCCTTTGCCAACAAGGAAACTCGCCTGGAGGACGTCGTGTTTGTGGCCGAGGGTCTGCGGCTGACCGATCCGTTGCTGGGAACTCCGCTGCTATTGTTTTTGACGGGAAATCAGACAGCGCTGAATCTGAGTCCGAAGGAAAAGACCTGGCTGGGCAGCTATCTGCGAGGCGGCGGTCTGCTCTACGCAGAAGATGTGCGGGGCCCCACGATCTATCCCAGTGATGTTGCCCAAAGTGGCACCCCTTTTGATGTGCAATTGAAAGCGCTGCTGGCCGATAGGCTCGTGCTTGGTGACAGAGTGCACTGGACAACGGTTCGCAACAACCACCCCATCTATCATGCCTTTTTTGAATTTCCAGCAGGGCCACCGTTGAGCACAAGCAGCGGAAGTCGGCGTTCTGACCGCGTCAGAGAGTTGGAGATGCTGGAGTTACGTGGCCGAGTGGTCGCGATCTTTTCCGATCTCAACATTTCCTATGGCTGGGCCTCAACCGAGATTGCCGGGCACCGACGGGCGCTGCAATTTGGTACGAATCTGCTCATATTCGCGCTGGCAGAGAAGCGCGGTGGACCCCTTCGGCACTAAGGAAATAACATGTCCTCATCTTTTCGCGTCGCCATCGTAGGCACCGGTCGTGTCGGCTATCAGTTCAGTTTTTCTGACCTGCCCGACAATCATGCAGAAGCCGTCGTCGCCAATCCGCGCACGCAACTGGTGGCAGGTGTGAATCGCGGACAAGAGAAGTTGGACGCCTTCGGTGAGCGCTTCAGTGTCGACGCACTGTTCCATGACCTGGGACAGATGCTGGACGAGGTGGGACCTGATATCTGCGTCATCGCCACCCATCCGGAGCTGCATGCGCAGATGGTTGTCGAGTGCGCTGCGGCGGCGACGGTCAAAGCGATCATCTGCGAGAAACCCATGGCATTGTCGCTACAGGAGTGCGACACGATGGTCGACGCGTGTACAACGCATGGGGTTCTTTTGCAGATCAATCACAATCGTCGCTGGCATGCGGAGTGGCAACTGGCGGACACCCTCTTGCGCGATGGCGCAATCGGCGAACTGAATCACATCTACTGCTACATGGATGGCTGCAAGCCGCATCCTTCCTGGCGCGCCGAGAACGAGGGTCCCCTGCTCCACGATTACACCCACTACTTCGACCTGATGGATCTATTTGCCGGACCCGTCAGTTGGCTCTGCGGCACAGCCCAACAACGCATTCGACCTTGGGCGGTTGAAGATTTTGCCAGTGCAATGATGCAGTTTTCGTCTGGCGCCACCGGGTTGATTTGTGGCACGGAGATGACCGTCTATGCTGATCACGCCTTTGAATTGCGTGGCTCGACGGGGGTCATCCGCATGTCGGGTGAGCAAGTGCACCTGTTTCAGGCGCAACAGAACTGGAGTGAACCTGATTCAGGATTTCAATGGAGCGCTCTGCAACCATCACCGCTGGAGCGACCGACCCCAGTCAGCACCTATGTTGAAGCCCTGTCGGAACTGATCGATACCCTCGACGGTCACGGCACCATGCGGTCTGACGGGGCCGTTGGCCGACGCTCGATGGAAATGGTCAGCGCCGTATACCAGTCCCAGGCGAGCGGCAACGTGCCGACTCGCTTTCCTTTGCTGAACACCGAGAATGGCATTCAGACACTGCGCAATTTGGGGCAGTTCGTCGACCGCAAGGAGTAGTGAATTTTGGCTGCAACAAAGAGCAAGAAATCAGTGAAGGTTGCCATTATCGGCGCCGGCGGACGGGCGGCAAGTACCCACTATCCGTGTCTCAGTGAGCTCCCCGACTGCGAACTGGTCGCCGCATGTGACCTGAGCGAAGAGCGCTTGACCACTGTCTGTGACAATTTCGGCATCGGCGGTCGCTATACGAACTATCAGCAGATGATCGAGACCGAGTCACCTGACCTCGTCTATACGATTATGCCACCCCACCACCTGTATGATGTGACAGCGAATATCATCGAGATGGGCTGTAATGTCGTGATCGAAAAACCACCAGCCCTGACATCGGAGCAGGTTCGGCAGATGGCCTTGCTGGCACGACGCAAGAATGTCCTGACCGGTGTGACCTTCCAGCGTCGCTTCTCGCCACTGCTACGTCAGGGGAAGACATGGTGCCAGGAGAAGGGCGGCAACGTTCACACAGCACACGCTAGTTTCTACAAGAATTGGACCGGTGGGGCTCCCTACTACAAGGGAGCCATTGATATGTTGACATGCGATGGGATCCATGCAGTCGACACCTTGCGATGGATGTGCGGCGGCGAGGTCGAAAGTGTCGCGGCTGATTCGAAACGCCTGGATGCGGAGCATTGGAATCTGCATCTGGCCCTCGTGCGCTTTTCTTCCGGTGCGACTGGCGTACTACTGAACAACTTTATGGCGGGTCGCCGCATCTTTTCCGTTGAAATACACAGTCCGGGTGTAACCTTCTTTGGCGATCCAGAGGAGGGTGGACGGCTCTTCGCCGACAATCAACTCGATCCAGTGGAAAATCTGGATCCCTTCGCCATGGCCGACAGCGACAAGCCACACCGTGCCTTCGGTCCCTGGGAGATGAACTCACACTTTCTGGATTGCGTCCGTGAAGGCCGGCAGCCGGAGACCTGCTTCGATGACGCATTGAAGACGATGGAACTCGTGGACGCCGTCTACGGTGGGCAGATATAGCGTTAGCGGGCCAACCGGGTGACCTGATCGAACTCGATACCTTCTTCATCGAGGGCGGTAAAGGTCGCCGACGCGCCTGCCGCGTCGACGTCAACGCGCCAGAAATGGCCTCGGCTCTCGAGCTTGTGTAGATACCAACGGCGCCCAAGATGTACTTGCCGTGGACCCTCGACCGGTTTTGTCGGCCGACCGAAGGCGCCATCGCCTAGGTAGAGAATCCCGTCTTCCGTTTCCTCATCACCACGGATGAGGACTGTACGCTTAAAGATGTGGTCGTGATGTTCTAGCGCAGCTGTGATATTGTATTGCTCGAACAGTGGTTGCCAGAATTCGCGGCCTGCACTGGGCATGGCTCCGCTGGGCAGGCGGAAACCTGGAAACAGCGGTACGTGATAAGCCACTAGACACAGCGGCCGATCAGAATGGCCCTCAAGCGCCCGCCTCAGCCAATCTGTCTGTACGCCTGCATGCGGTGTCAGATGTCCACTGTCGAGCACGATGAGCCCCATATGGGGCCCGATTGAACGCTCGTAGTAAGGGGTTGGACTCTGTGGCAGAAACCGCAGATAGGGTCCGGCATCCTGAACATTGCCCGCATAGCCGCCACGCACTTCGTGGTTGCCGATGGCAGCGACAATGGGAATCTGATTCCCTGACGGGGTTACCATGAGGGAATCCCAGATGTCGAACCATCGATCCCACACTCGAGTCTGTGACCAATCGCCATTGGCATAGGCGAGATCGCCACCGATCAGGGCAAACTGTGGGTTCTGAGCAGCTGCCACAGCCTGGAGCCGCTGGGCATTCTCGTCGATCCCCATGTCGCCACCGGCGATGAATCGCAAAGGCTTCGGTTCGTCATGAATGGTGCGAAAGTGATACACTCTCGACGCGGCGTCCTGGGAACTGAGGACGCGATAGTGGTAGCGCTGCCCCGGAAGCAGGTCGTGCAGGACGACACTGTGGACCGTACGTCCTGGCAAAGCGTCGATGGGATCAACATTCGTAGCCGCAGACGCCCAACGGTACGCACTGGGTGCTGCCGCCAGCACTGTATCATAGACAACGGTGATCTGCGGCGGCGGCTGACCAGGCTGGTGCAAGGTCTGGACATTGATACTGATCGATGAAGACGGGTCTGCCTGCCATGTCAGGTAGGTATGGCGTATCCCGGCGCGTGCCTGGTGGGCGCCGAGCGTCAGTTGACACAATAGCAGGATGAGACTGACCAGTTTCAACCTGCCGACGGCGTCCGCCGATCTCCCAGACGGGCATCGACGGAGGTCTTGAATTCGTATCGTGATTGAGTTCATGTAGGATACATTCGGCGCCTGCGTCGTTGCGGTCAAAAACAGTCGGTTGACCGCAACGGTGACACAACTATCTTCGCGCTTCCTTTTCGACCCATCGTCTGCTGGAGTCTGCTATGGGCAAGCGCCTGCGCGTTGCTGCGATCATCACAATCTATCATCCGAAGTCGCATGCGGATGTGATTGTCACGAAGTTCCTCAAAGGTGCATCGATCGACGAGGGTCGTTACGAATTCGATGGTGTCGAAATCGTCAGCATCTACCTTGATCACGCCCTTGAGAACGACATAGGTCTTGGACTGGCCGAGCAATTCGGTGTTCCCGTCTACCCGAGCATTCGTCGCGCCCTGCATGCTGGCGGCAACGAACTGAATGTCGACGCCGTGTTGCTCGTTGGCGAACATGGCGACTACCCATGGAATGAACGCGGTCGTCACATGTACCCACGCCGCTACTTCTTTGAGCAGATCGCCGGTGTGTTTTCCGAGAGTGGCCGTAGTGTCCCCGTCTTCAACGACAAACATCTTGCCTATAGCTTCGCCGATGCCCAATGGATGTGGGCACGGGCGGCAGAGCTGAAGATTCCGCTCATGGCGGGGTCCTCGCTGCCTCTTTGCTGGCGCCATCCGTGGTTGGAATATGACAAGGGGTCTGTCGAACTGGTCGAGGCGCTGGCCATCAGTTATGGCAGCATCGAAGCCTATGGCTATCATGCATTGGAAACGATGCAGTGTATGGTGGAGCGGCGCCGTGGCGGTGAGACCGGCGTCGTATCCGTGCAGTGTCTGGAGGGCGATGAGGTGTGGCGATCTCGTGATCGCGGTGAGTGGCCGGGCGACCTGGCCGCTGCAGCACTTGCTGTCTCTGAACACAAGACGTCTGACAATCCAGAAGACTGCAAGGAACCCGCCGTTTTCCTGATTCGTTATGCCGATGGCTTGCGTGGCACGGTCCTCCACCTTGGTGGCATCGTACAGGAATTTGCCTATGCGGCACGCCACGCAGATGGCCACATTGATGGCGTCGAATTCTATCTGCAGAACGAAGGGCCCTTCGCGCATTTTGGCTATCTGTGCCGCAATGTTGAGCAATTCTTCCAGTCCGGCGTCGCCCCTTATCCACCACAACGGACATTGCTGACTACAGGCATCATCGATGCCGTGATGAACTCTCGCCACGAGGATCACCGGGTGATGGACACAACCCAGGATCTGCAGATCAGCTACGAATCGTACGATCAAATGCCTTTCCGCCCCCGTGGCGAGAGACCTGTCGGTGCCAGCATCGATCCTGCAGCTGCGGACATTGTCTGATGTTGGCCACCGGATGGGCTTTTACTCCGTGATCATTCAGGAGCTCCTATGAGACTCTCCGATGCAATGAGCGCCGATCGGATCATCCTTGATCTACAGGCGACCAACAAGGACGAAGCCATTTCCGAGTTGATCGATCTTGCTGCGGTCTCAGGCGGTGTGGAGGAGACACCAGAGCAATTGCTCAAGCTTGTGCTGGAACGCGAGGCGCTGACTTCAACTGCCGTCGACCGCGGCGTGGCAATTCCACACACCAGATCGAACCGCATTGAAGGTGTCGTCGTCAGTCTCGGTATTCATCGCGACGGACTTGATTTTGGCAGTCTCGGTGGAGACCTCGTCCACCTCGTCTTCCTTGTGCTGTCCGCAGACTCGTCGACGCCTGCCTACTTGAGCGTTCTGGGACGCACAGCGCGCATTTTCCGACGCCCGCAGATGCTACAGAGTGTTCTTGAAGCAGAA
>JABJJN010000019.1 GCA_018660835.1 Gemmatimonadota bacterium
AATAGATGACGCCATTGGCGACGAAGAACAACAGCAGGATACCGAGACTGACCTGGAAACGTTGCGAACGCAGGTTGTCGTGAAGCTGGTGGATGAAGACGGTCAACATGAGACGAACCCTAGCGAGGGTCGTAGCGCTGGAAGCGCTGCATCGCGACCAAAAGGGCTAGCCCCGTCGTGAGAATGAGGATGACGAGACCTGTTGTCATCTGCACGAGGGATTCACCGAGGGTCCGCCGCCATTTGCTGTCGAATTTCGGCATGTCACTCAGGTCGAGGCGCCGGTTGTCATCTGACGCAGCCAGGCGTAACTGTTCTTCTGCCCATGCCATCCGTGCCAGCATGAAGGGCGAGTCCGGCGCCAGCATGTCGGTCGTGACGCTGGCAGGATCAGGGATCAGCGGTTCCTGGTCAGGTGCATCGTCAGTAAACCAGCGACGCCCTGTGAGCGCCCCCTTGCTGCGCAGATAACTGATGTACGTGTCGCGATAGTCGCGACCGAGGTCGCCCAGATAGAAGGTGTCGTCGAGGGACGTGTTGGCGAGCGTGTAACACAGAACTTGAAAGTTTGTGAAGGGTGACAGAATCGACCAATCGTCCACGAGGTAGGCTTCGCGCGCCAGGGCCCCCCAGTTTGCCCACTGAACTTCGTATGCTGAGTCAGCACGTTCCAGGCGTTTGTCCATCTCAAAGGCATGGCGTTTTTCGAGCCACGCATAACCCCTGGGGTGGCCAAATCGCCCCACGCCATCGCGATCAACGGTCTTGATGTATGCGTCCCCTGGCGATGGATGCCTCGTGCCCCATTCAGCCATCTGGTCGCCGAGATGGTCCCAGAGTTCGCGGTTCTGATTGCGCCAGATGTCTGCTGCTGGCTCGTCGACACCGAAACGCGAGACGGAAGGCAGGAAGCTGATATAGCCGACGCCACCGACAAGCCAGCTGAACAGACAGATGATCAGAGCTGTTGAGGCATCCTGCGCCAGGGCGGAGACCATCAGGCTGAAGGCGAAGATCTGCGCCAGGAACAGACAGCACAGGACGAAGAGCAGTCCAAGTCGAAGCCAATCCTCTCCCGTGGCGATCCAGTTGGGATTGGCCATGGCGATCAACAGGCAGATGATGAAGGCGATGGTGAATGGCACCCAGAGAGAGATGATGCCACCGATCAGCTTGGCTGCCACGATCTTGCCTCTGGCGACGGGATTGGTCAACACCAGGGACAGGGTGCCGCGTTCACGTTCACCACAGATGGCATCGAAACCGAGGACGATGGCCAGAAAACTGAGCAGAATCGCCACGACTGTGGTGAAATCGATCTGCGTAAGCACATTCATCAGGCGATTGTCGAAACTACCTACGGGCCACGATGCCAGGGGCACATAGTCGATATCGATCCAGACAGACTGACCGGACGTCTGCACGAGACCGCGACTGAAGATAGACAGGGGGAGCGGAGGAACGAGGATGCGGGGTTGTACATTGCGATAGACGGTGACTTCCTCGAGGGAGGTCTGACGATCTCGTAACTCACTCTCATAGCGCTCGACACTGCGACTATAGTCGATACTGCCGATGACCGTCGTGAGCACAGCAAGCCCTACGGTGAACAGGAGCGCCACACCGAGACGCAAGGTGAGCAGGTTGCCCAGGAGCTCTTTGCGGATAAGGGTTCCCAGCATTACACCGGTGCCTCAGGCTCGTGCATCCTGCACACCGGGATTGTAGACCGCCTTCTTGCGGGCGTCTGTCAGTTTGATTCGCATGTGGTCCATGGGACAGACCATAGGACATGGGGCGAACGATACCAAGTGAAACAGAGCCGGAGTGAACTGGGCCGCAGCACGACACCGCTCGCGGCGCACGGTTCGGCAAAAATTACCGGCGGTAGAACTCCATTGGCATGGGGGGCGCCGCAGAATTGCCGAGAATGGCATCTGCACTCTTCTCTGCCAGCATCATCGTCGGCGCGTAGATATTGCCATTGGTCACATAGGGCATGGCGGAGGCATCCACGACACGTAATCCCTGGGTCCCATGCACTCGTAGGCTGGACGGGTCGAGAACGGACTGCCCGTCGTCGACTCCCATGCGACAACTGCCACAGGGGTGGTAGGCGGTTTCTCCCTGGCGTGCGACCCAATCGAGGATGTCGGCAGCACTCTCTACAGCAGGCCCCGGAGAGATCTCACCGCCACTGAGCGCCTGCAATGCAGGTTGGGCAAGAATTGAACGGGCACACTCGACAGCCTCGATCCATTCAGTGCGATCCTGATCCGTAGACAGATAGTTGAAGCGTAGGGCGGGGTGGTCGTAGGGATCGCTCGATCTCAATCGCACCGAACCACGTGCATCCGACGACATGGGACCGATGTGCAGTTGAAAGCCGTGACCTGCCACCGGCGAGGATCCATCGTAGCGGATTGCCAGTGGCAGAAAGTGAATCATCAAATTTGGGTACTGCACCTCTGCATTGCCGCGTACGAAACCGCCTGCTTCGAAGTGATTGCTCGCTGCGGGTCCGGAGCGCATGAGTAGCCACTGCAAGCCAATCCATGGTTGGTTCCACCATTTCAGCGCGGGCTGCATGGAGACGGGCTCTATGCAGGAATGCTGCACATAGATCTCAAGATGATCCTGCAGATTCTCGCCGACGCCAGGGAGATGATGTACGACGTCGATGCCAAGAGACGTCAGATGATCGGCATCGCCGATGCCGGAAAGCTGCAACAATTGCGGCGAGTTGATGGCGCCGCCGCAACAGATGACCTCGCGTGCAAAGATTCGGCGCAGTTTCCGTCGATGTCTGTATTCGACGCCAACAGCACGGTTGCCCTCGAACAGTATTCGGTGCGCCTGGGCGCGACAGGTGACACGCAGATTTCGTCGGGCCAGGATCGGATGCAGATAGGCACGTGCAGCGCTGAGTCGTCTGCCACGATGGATGTTGCGATCGAAGGCGGCGAAGCCCTCCTGGCAGAAACCATTGACGTCGGCCGTACGTGAGAATCCTGCTTGCTCGATCGCTTCGAAAAATGCGGCGAAAAGTGGACTCTGTGCCGGGCCGCGCTCGAGCACGAGAGGCCCCCCTGTGCCGCGGAACCTGCCGTCGTCAGCGTCGGTCACCGTATGGTCGATGGCGAGGCACGTTTCGAGGCGCTTGAAATAGGGAAGGCAGTGGGCGTAATCCCAATGACTCATCCCCGGATCCTTCGACCAACGTTCGAAGTCGAGGGGATTCCCACGCTGGAAGATCATGCCATTGATGCTGCTGGAACCGCCCAGCACCTTGCCACGCCCATGCGAGATCCGCCGATTGTGCATATGTGGTTCGGGTTCCGACTCGTACATCCAGTCGTAGCGCGGATTGCCAATGGGAAAACTGAGGCCTGCTGGCATGTGAATGAAGAGATCCCAGAGCGAATCTCGGCGTCCTGCCTCGAGCATGACCACCTGATTGGCCGGATCCTCGCTCAGACGATTGGCAAGTACACACCCCGCTGAACCACCGCCGACGATGAGAAAATCGACGTCGCTATCCATCGTTGGCATGGGACCGCCTACATCCTGCCTGCCAGCAAACCGCCATCCACAACGAGGGTTGTCCCTGTGATAAAGGACGCTTCGTCGGAAGCCAGGAACAGCACGGAGTTAGCAATATCGATGGCCTCGCCGAGGCGCTTTGCCGGGACGGCGTCGACGAATGTCTGGCGATCTGTCTTGCTGACCCCTTTCCACAAGGGGGTTAAGATCGCCCCGGGCAGAATGGAGTTGACGCGAATGTCAGGGCCGAAGTCGAGGGCCAGCGTTCGAGTGATGCCGAGCACACCCGCCTTGGCTGCGTCGTAGGCTGTGTGCTGGGCAAAGCTGACCACGGCATGAACGGAGGAAATGTTCACGATGGCACCACCATCCTTCGTACTTCGCATGGCAGGAATCGCGTATTTGGCACCAAGAAAGACTGACTTGAGGCCGACGGCGAGGGTGTTATCCCAGGCTTTTTCATCCAGATCTACCGCCGAAGCAATCTTAAAACTGATCGCATTGTTCAGCAGGATATCGAGGCGACCGAAGGCTTTCGTTGTCCGCTCCACCATACGCCGCACATCTGCCGACTTACCCACATCGGCGCGCACAAAAAGAGCGCGGCCACCGGCTTTGGTGATCCGCTTGGCGACACGCTGACCACGCTCTGTGTCGACATCTGCGATCGTCACGGCGGCGCCTTCACTGGCCAGCAACTCAGCGGATGCCTCGCCGATACCCGAGGCGCCACCTGTGACGATGGCTACTTTGCCCGCGACTCTTCCATCCGATGCGTTCATGGATTCCCTCATGTCTGGTGATTGATCAGTGAATCGGCTCTGGCGAGCATCGCTTACGCCAATCGTGTTGTCCAGTCGACGAGGATTCGTGCCATCTCGGCGTAGACGTCCTCTGCGCTCTGCCGCGTGCGCTTGAGAGTCTTGAACCCATGATCCGCCGTGTCGATCAAGTGCAGCGTGGCCTCGTCATATTTCTGAACAACCGGTTCCAGCAATTCAAGCTCGGCGAGAGCGTCGCGAGTACCGGAGAGGAATAACATGGGGACCGTGACGTCGTCCAGATGCTCGGCCCGCTCGATCGCCGGCTTGCCCGCAGGATGAAGCGGGAAGGAGAAGAAGACGATCCCCTGCACGTGCGGCAGGGGGGCCGCTGCGGCAGCACCCGATGTCATGCGGCCGGAGAAGGAGTGGCCGCCGGCGAGCAGCTGCAGCTTGGGTGCTGACTGATGCGCCGCTTCGCAAGCAGCGCGCACCGTTGCCAGCGTCACGACCCGGGCGTCACGTCCACCCCCCCTCTCCATGTAGGGGTGATTGTAGCGGAACGTGGCGATACCGACGGCAGCAAGACTCTCTGCGATCATCTGCAGATTCTTGTGCCGCATGTCCGTGCTGGCCCCGTGGCCGAGCACGAGCAGCCATTTGGCCCCCTTCGGCACAAGCAACAGCGAGGAAACCTCCCCCTTGTCGGGATGGGCGAGGAATCTGGATTCCACTTCTTCAGTCAAGCTGCTCTTCCCCTTTGCCGGGACGGGTGATCAAACGGGCGCCTTTCTTGCGCGTAAGATAGTTCCAGCCCCATTCCGCGAGGACGCGAAGTTTGTTGTCGAATTCGATCAGGTAGGCGATATGCACGAGGAGCCACGTGAGCCAGGCGAGATAGCCGCCGAAACGCAATGGGCCCGTTTCGACGACGGCAGCGTGGCGGCCGATGACGGCCATCTGCCCCTTGTCGACATAACGAAAGGGTCGCAGGGATCTGCCCTTGAGGCGCTGGATGATCGCGCCGGCGACGAATCGGCCCTGCTGCATTGCGACGGGGGCGATTCCCGGCAAGGGAATGTTATCCTGCTGGCGATGGGCGATGTCGCCAATCACGTAAATCTGTTCATGGCCGACGAGATTCAGATGGTCATCGACGGTGATCCGGCCCTGGCGGTCCTGCTCAGCGCCGGCGGCACGGGCCAACTCGTCACACAAAGGTGTCACCCGCATGCCAGCTGCCCACAGGACAGTATGTGTTTCTATCGTGGACGTCTGCTCTTCCTGCTCGACGATGACTTTTCCCGCATCGATCTGCTGCACCCTTGCCCCTGTGCGAACATCAACGCCCAGCTTCTGCAATGATCGCCGTGCACGTCTGGACAAGCCCTGGGGGTAGGGCGGCAGCACGCGATCTGATCCCTCTAGCAGGATGATCTCAGCCTGGTTTGACTCGAAGGCGCGGAACTCACCGCGCAATGTCGAATTGGTGAGCTCGGCGATGGCACCGGCCAACTCCACACCTGTCGGACCGGCACCGACGATGACGAAGCGCAGCCAGGCGGCACGGGCCGCCGGCTCGACCGCCTCGGCTTGCTCGAAAGCGCCGAAGATCTTGCTGCGTATGTCGAGGGCATCCTCCACTGTCTTCAGACTGCCTGTGCTGTGTTCCCAGGAATCATTGCCGTAGTAGTGGTAGCGCATGCCTGTGGCGACGATCAGATCGTCGAAGGGGAGAGATCGATCGTCACTCAGCAGCACGCGCCGGCCCTCGACGTCGATGGACTCGACGGTCGCTGCAAGAACCCGCGTGTTCTTATGCCGCTTGAGTACGGCACGTAGGGGTGCCGCGACATCTCCGGGGGAAAGGCCCCCTGTGGCTACCTGATAGAGCAGTGGCTGGAAGAGGTGGAAATTGCGCTTGTCGATCAATGTCACCCGCACGCCGGCGCGACCCAGCACCTTTGCCGCGTACAGACCACCAAAGCCGCCGCCGATGATGATGACGTGATGATCCTTGGTCCCTGGACGTGTGTTCACAGGTGGTCACAATCTTCTTGAATGAATGGGGTCGCTGGCGAGGTCACTTTCCTCTTTCATATACAGACGTTACTCCTTGCCGCAAACAGGGGCCTCAAATCGATGAAGATTACAGACATAGATGTTATTGCCTTTCGGGTACCGCGGACGCCCTTTCGTCACGGCGAGATCCTGCCTGAGACGACGATCACACAGACCCTCACGGTCATCCGCACCGACGAGGGAGCAGAAGGCTACTATCTGGGTGGTGCCGGCCATGGGGATCAGGATGGCCTCGGTGCTCAGGACAGGGCAGCCCTCAAAGGGGGAATCAAAGCGAAAATCCTCGGCCAGGACCCCTTCGATCGGGAGAAGATCTGGCACTGGATGTGGGTGAGCAATACCCAGGAGAATCTGCTCAGTGTCGTAGATATGGCGCTCTGGGATCTGCAAGCGCGGCACTTCGGCGTGCCATTGCACAAGTTGCTCGGTGGTTGCCGTGAACGAGTGAAGGCCTACGCCAGTACGTATCCGAACATGGGCTCCCCCGAGGTCTATGGCGAACACGCCGCTGCGTGCAAGAAGCGTGGCTATCTGCACTATAAGATTCACCCCTACTACTTCTGGGATCCAGCCACACAGCAGCCTGACCCGGGGCGGCCCTCGCACATCGATTGGGATATCGAGTGCTGCCGCGCGGTGCGGGCAGCCGTGGGAGATGACATGGTGCTGAGCTTCGATCCCTGGGGGACGTATCGGACCTATGAAGAGGCCGTCAAGGTTGGGCGTGAACTGCAAGAGCTCGATTTCTACTGGTATGAACATCCGATGAACGAGTATCGTGTCGGCATGTACGAGAAACTGTGCGATGAACTCGAGATTCCCATCCTGTCGCCGGAGATCGCCGCCGGCTCGATCTACACGCGGGCCGACTGGATCCGGCGCGGTGCCTCAGATATGAGTCGGATCGACGTGTTGCGGGGTGGCGTGACGGGTGTGCAGAAGATGGCCGCGATCTGCGAGGCCTTCGGTGTGAAGTGCGAGGTGCACATGAGTGGCCACGCCAATCTGCAGATGTTGGGTGCCACCAGTGAGGATGTCTGCGAATACTACGAACGTGGTCTGCTGGCGCCGGGTGTCGATGAAGAGACACCGCTGCCCTATCTCGAAGCTGTGTGTGATCCACTGGACGACGACGGCTATGTCACGGTGCCGACGGAACCGGGGATGGGTTATCGCCTGAAATGGGACTACATCGAGGAGAATCGCATCGATTCAGGAGAATGGCGATGAAAGATCGCGTGATGACTGCTCATGAACCTTTCCGTGGTGTCTTTCCCGTATTGCTCACGCCGATCGCTGACGATGGCAGTGTGATCGAAGCGGACCTGGCGCGTCAGGTCGAATTCTGTGTGGAAGCCGGTGCCCACGGGATGGTCTATCCCGTGTTGGGATCGGAATTCCAGTTTCTCACCGATAGCGAACGGCGTCGCGGCATGGAGATCGCGGTGGAGACCGTCGCCGGTCGCATTCCTGTTGTGGGTGGTGTCGCTGCTCCGAGTCGACAAGTCGCCGTGGAGTGTGCCAAAGTCGCCGCCGAGACGGGGGTCGACGCCGTCATCGCTCTGCCGCCCTACATCACATCGGGTACCCGTGATGAGAATCGTGCCTACTACGAAGCCGTTGCCGCTGCGGCAGGCAGACCCATGTTTATCCAGCACACCTCCGGTGGCATGGACGCGCGCTTTCTGCAGGAAATGCTGCGCGACGTCGAGCATATCCGCTATCTGAAGGAGGAGATGCAGCCGAGTGCGCATCAGATCAGTGCAGTCCTGGCGGGCATCGGCGA
>JABJJN010000094.1 GCA_018660835.1 Gemmatimonadota bacterium
CTCACGTCGGCCTTGGTGCACAAACCGTACATACCATCTGCCGTTGTCCTGGTGCTTATAGGCATGCACTCGCCCGCGTGTAAACTCGATCCTTGTTGCCAAGGGTGTCCCCCTTCTTCTACGCAAGAATCTAGCGGCAGAATGCGGACAGCGCCACGCATTTTCGTCCACTTTTCGTCCACTTCGTCCACTTTATGGCGAACTTCGACGAATGCTTACGGACTCAGACGGAGACCTTAATACATTGCATTACAACCATTTAGCGTCCTATCTCCAGGAATATCAACCACCTACAGATACCCCTGATTTCTCACTCGTAATGAGTAGGTCGCCAGTTCGATTCTGGCGGGTGGCTCCAAGCAATAAGGGGTTACGAAGATTCGTCTTCGTAACCCCTTTGTCGTTCTGCCTGTGTTTCCGACGTCTGCCAGTCGCAAAGACTCAGAGCTTGAGGAGCCCCACCATCAGCCCACTCTGCATGGTGAAGAGCGTCAATATGATGCCGATGGTCCAATAAAAGCGGTTGTCGACGAGGCTGCGGACCTCTGACTTGTGATTGGTCAGATCCTGGTGAAAACCCCGCAAGTCTTGCTGAACCTCCTGGCGAGCAACCCGAAGGTCCTGCTGAACCTCTTGCCGGAAATCCCGCATGTCTTGCTGAACTTCCTGACGCAGATCCCGCATGTCCTGCCGCAGTCCCTGACGCAGGTCTTGCATGTCGCCTCGAAGGAGCAATCCCCAGTGCATGTCCTCGGTCCTTGACTCAGTGGTGCCACCGGCTTCTTCCGCCATCAGTCCGTCTCCGCGAATGTAAGGAGTGTCAGTGCCCAGATACAAGGCGAAAGCGATGCCAACGACCCACTCGAGGAGCGCGCCCGAATACCATTGATGCTCTGCCGCCAACACGAGTCACGACTGTGTCAGATCCTTCTTACTAACGCCGCCAGAGTAGAAGCAGCAGCCCCACAGTCACCGCAACCATACCTATCCAGTCGATCAGCCCCAATTGTTCCCCCAGAACCGGCACGGCAACAATGGCGGCGACGGCAGGCACCGACGCTGCGAAACCAGCATTGACGGTCGGTCCCAGTTTTTGAACCGTATACGCCATAAGCAATACTGCCAGAACACCGGGGCCGATACCTTGAAACAGACCGTGGCAGACAATTTCCTGAAGTGAAGCCGTATTCATGGTCGACGGTAAGAAGAAATACCAGATGGGTAAAAACGCCATCGCCGTCGGTACATTTACAACAATCATTGCCTGCTTTGGGGTAAGTTTCCAAAGCTGCAAACAGACAAAATAAGTGGCCAACAGAAACGATGCCGACAGAAAAAAGAAAATCCCGCGAATTGCCTCGCTGCCACCCGTCATCAGACCGTTGTATCCGACGGCAAAGCCGCCTGCAAATATGATGGCAATTGCGAGGATCCCCCTGGGTCCCAATTTGGTCCCCATGAGACAAAGGGCGATGATCGCCGTAAAAATCGGTATGGTGCCATTTGCAAACACGCCGGCATAAGCGGCAGGCGATGTTTTAAGCCCGGTGAACATGAGCATCGAATAGATAGCCCCCGGTCCACATGCCGCTATCGTGAGTGACTTGTACAGGGGCAAATGCCGGGGCCAATAGGCGAATACAAACGGCGCGGTAATCAGAAAACTGACAACAAATCGCATTGCCGTTATGTCATAGGCATTCAGATGTCCGACCATTCCCATGCGGGAAAAGACAATAAATCCGGACCAAATACAGATCGTCCCGACGCCAGCAAAATAGCCGGACCAACCGCTCATCGAGAGTCTCTCACAGGTCATCTGCCAGCTCCTGATCCACACCGGCAGACGGCGCTCCCCCTGTTCTCAAGGCGCCAGATGTTCCAGGAACCACGCCAGGGTCCGGCGCGCCGCATCCCGCTGATGTCCACTATCTCTGAAGCCATGTCCCTCGCCGGGGTATACGACGAGAGCGGCGGCGACGTCCCGAGCCGCCAGCGCTCGATAGGCCACCAGAGATTGCCCCCATGGACAGATGGGATCCTCTTTGCCGTGCATCAATAGCAGGGGCGCGTCGATCTGCCCCAGGTGAGGGAACACATCGCTCACGGCCGACACCTGCTGCCGCGGCCAGGTCACGGGACCGAAATACTCGTCTTCGTAGGTAAAGTCCCCGGTCTCCAGCGTCATCCATCGATTGTCGAGAAATCCGTACGAGGCGACACCGACGCAAAATCGGTCACTCACCGCCAGCGCTCGGATGGTCATGTAGCCGCCGTACGATCCGCCGAAGATGCCGACGCGGGCTGGATCGGCCAGGCCTTGCGTAGCCAGATAGTCGATCCCTGTAACGATATCATCGAGATCGTCGATGCCCTGGCAGCGGATGTTGGCACCGAGAAAAGCGTCGCCGAAGCCGAGGGACCCGCGGAAGGCGGGAAGAAACAGCCGGTAGCCTGCCCCCAGTAGATGGCGGTATGCCACGCCCGTGCTGCGTACGGCCACGACGTCGCCGGCGGGCCCGCCGTGGGCGCGCACAAGCAGTGGTGCATGCGGCTCGGTTTGTGTCGTTTCCCACACGACGCCCTCAATCACGGTCCCGTCCGTCGCCGTCCACTGGTGCACCTGGCACCGAAATTCCTCGAAGGCCTCGGACTGAGGGATCTCCACCGACCGCGCACCCATCTCAATTCGCGGGTAGGTCTGTCGATCTTCAGTCTCGAAGGCTGGATCGTCTCGCAGCCAACAGACCTCTGACGTCGCGGCGCCGCCCTGCCAAGCGTCGCGCCTCTCGGATCCATCCAGGCCGAAGATGCGCGTCACGGGACGTGTGCCCTCTACAATCGTAGCCCAGACAGACTCATCATCGTTGCACCAACCGAAACGATCGATCGCACGCTCACCCCCTGTCAGCTTCACAGGTTGATCACTGCCCCATTCCTGCCACCACAGATCCGTATGGGTGGTGATTGGACGCTCCAGGGAGAAGTTCGCCCGGTAGAGCACACCGCGACCATCGGCGCGCACCCGAATCTCGCCCGCCTGCCCGGCACCTTGCGTGAACTGTGTCAATTCGTCGCGCGCCACACAGTAGCCGCGAAACTCGCCGCGATCGGCTTCCTCGGGCACGACATTCAGCGGCTCGCACCAGGCCAGCCGTTGCCCATCGCGTGTTATCGCCAACCCATTGCACCCCGATGGAATTCGCAACCGCTCGATCCACCCCTCCTCCGACGCCCAAGTCATCAAGGCGACCGTGCCACGCTGAGCGGGATACACGGCGATACACTCTTCTTCGCCATCGACTTCGACCTCATCGACAATGGCGGCCACATGCAATCCATCCTCACTCCACGCGGCAGCTACGCTCTGCGTCGCGGCGGGCAACACCGTGAGGATGCTCTGCCGATCTTCCTCGTCGACAAGGATCAGGTTTCCCTCTGCCTGGATGAGCACCCGCGCCCCTGCGGCCCACACGGCACAGCCGTCGTCTACCCTGGGCATCGGCAAGAGTTGCTCGCCGCCCGGTGGCAGACGATACAGATTCGTTCGCCCCTCCCCGGTGAGCAGCACCACGAGAGTGCCATCCTGTAAGGAGGTCATCCCATCTACACGTCGCAGATTGCCAGCAGGATCGGTCAGTGCATCCAGATGTTCGGGTAGTGAAATTCCCGCCGTCATCGATCAG
>JABJJN010000055.1 GCA_018660835.1 Gemmatimonadota bacterium
CAGTGGACGGTCGCTGGAGAGGACACCGTTGTGCACGAAGCGTTGCGGGCCAGCCGCAACGGGCCGGTTTCAGACCGACGACGAGGCCATCCGACCCAGAATGATGCCCATCGTCAGGCGAAACACACCTACATCGCTTGCCACACCTACACCAGACTCACCATAATGGGTCCTTATCGATCCTATCCGCCACCGTTCGTGAGGGCCAACCTCAGCTGTGGACATACGTTGCCTATGTGCGGCGGGTCATTGACGGTGACACCCTCGATGTCGTCATCGATCTGGGCCTGGGTCAACGCGCCTTCCCTCGAATTCGACTGCGGGGGATCGATACACCCGAGCTCTACACGGTCGCGGGGCGGCGCGCCCGTGAGTTTGTTGAGGCGAGGCTCGCTGTGGACGATATGATCGTCGTTGCTACGAGGCGTACCGACACATACGGGCGTTATCTGGGGGATGTGAGGTATCTGAGTGGGAGCAGTGATGCGGGGCAGGTGCTTGCGAAGGGGGTGTATCTGAATCGGCAGTTGCTGGATGAGGGATTGGCGCGTCGGTATCTGGGGTGAGGTGTTGCGGTCAGTCTGTCGCCGGTCCCTCGGATCCCTTCGGCGCCCGACGCCTTCGATGGGCGGTGGTTCTTTGGCTGGAGGGTCTTGATCTCGGGCTGTCGAGCCCGCTTCGCTTGGGCTCTGGGTGCGCGTATGTCTGAGCGGGAATGGGCGGCGCCAAGGTTGCCTGCCGGGTTCCGGGGGCCCGGCGACAGTGAGTCCGATGATCTGAAACACCATGTCCAACCGCTTAAGCATACTTGTCGCCCTCTTACTTAAAACAGGACATCCATCATCTTTCCTTCTATCTAGAATTCGACGAGTTCAATGCTGACTCGATCGGGCCCCTCAATAAAGGCAACCTTAGCACCCTTATAGTCCACGGGCTCCTGCGTGAACACCACACCCTTTGCCTTGAGCTCAGTACACGCCTCATCCATATCATCGACACGAAATCCGAAGTGATTGATACCAAGCTGCGCACTATGGTCCCCGGCGGTTTCCTGCAGATCACCCTTAACAGTCGATATCAACACAGTCAGCCCACCCAACTTCATATCGCACCGCGGCAGCCCCTGCCAGGTCTTAGCCATCTTTGTCTCCACACCAAACGCCTCGGCATAAAATTCCCCAGCGACCTCGGCATCAGACTGAATAAGTGAATGTGTTCCATGGTGCAGTTAATCATTTCGGTTCTCCCCCTAAAGTGGGACATCCATCATCACTTTTAAGATTTTAGAACAGGACATCCATCATCGCTACCACACCGCAAGAGATCCGCAGGATCTCCGGCCCCGGCTTGCCCTGACGGAGCCAAGATCGTGCCCGGTCCCGGTGCGCTGACCCAGACCGAAGGGTGCGAGCACGGCGCCCAAAAGGGCGGCGCGTTCATCGGGTTTCATGGGCCAGGCTGTTGGTGAGAGTGTTTCAGTATGATGTGAGGGTGTGTCCCAGCTGCTCGGGTCGCATGAAGGTGATTGCTGCTCTCCACTACGATGTGCGTTTCGTCGTCCTCGCCTCCCATCCAGAGCGATTTCAGATATCCTCCGAATCGAAAGACTTGAAGTGGTTTTCCTTGGCAGAGGCCTATCAGATAACGCCTGAGGGCAGCGTTCATCGCCAGCTTGATAAACTCACGCAAAGACGAGACAAATGACTCACAGCATGGGAAGCCTTAAATCCGACGTTGCCAAGATCTGGTCTCGGGCGCCGCACAATGCCTTTACCGATCTCATTCGTTTTCGCGATTCATGGGTCTGTGCACTGCGTGAGTCATCGGGCCACATCGCCGACGATGGCCACGTTCGGATCATCCGTTCCGATGACGGCACGGGGTGGACCTCGGTGGCTGATATTCCCTGTCCCGAGCCGTCGCAGGATCTGCGCGACCCCAAGTTGTCGTTGACTTCTGATGGTCGTCTCATGCTCACGGCGGCAGCGTTCCGGCCGGTCTGTCAGACGTTTTCGTTCTTCTCTGCTGACGGTGCAACGTGGAGTGCAGGCAACAAGATCGGACCACCGGGACTGTGGCTCTGGCGTACCGTCTGGCAAGACGGATATGCGTACAACTTCGGACGCAGTGAGGTGGAGGAGGATCGATTCCTGCAACTCTTTCGGAGCACGGACGGCGTCGACTTTCAGCCGCACGGCGACAGACAATTTCGTGGTGTGTACGCCAACGAGACGGCCCCCATCTTTCTGCCAGATGGCACTTGCCTGACCTTGTTGCGCCGTGACAGTGATCCGCCCACGGCCCAGCTGGGCATGGCGAAACCGCCGTACGAGAGCTGGAACTGGCGGGATCTTGGCGTCAGGATCGGTGGACCGGCACTTGTCCAGTTGCCGGATGGTCGCTTGCTGGCTGTCGTGCGGCTGTATGACGAACCCCGGCGCACGGCGCTCTGCTGGCTTGATGCAGAACGGGCGACACTGACCGAATTCCACACACTGCCATCCCGCGGAGACACGAGCTATGCGGGCCTCGTGATGCACGAGAATTCACTGTGGATCAGCTACTACTCCACCGACGAAGCTGCGGAAGGAGAGGTGGAGGTGAGGGAGCGAACCAGCATCTATCTCGCTAGAATCACGCTGTCGGCACTATGACGCTCTTAGTAGGCGACGTTCAGCACGCGGGCGGGCCGGCAGCCACCGATAGACACCACAATCCCTCTTTCTTCTTATCCGCCATAATCCCTCTTATACTACTTTGCGGGGGGCAGGGGCATTGCCCGACGACTCTTTCTAACGAGATATCAGGCCGCGATGGGGGGTGTCCGTATTCCTAGCACCTGAGTCCCAAACAGGAGCGGATAAATGGCAGCAAGCCACCTCAGTGCGCAAGTCGTCCAGCCCGTGCCTTCAGTATCAGTGACGAAATCGGAGGTCGGGCGCGCCTTTTTCTCCTCTGATGTGGACCTAGGCCTACATGGTTTCATGGAGGAGGAGTTCTTCCTTCAGGGTCGAGCCCGTCTTTACGACCTGGACGGGAGCGCACCCCCGCGGATTCTTGACGGATCCCATCCATACAAGACCCGCATCATTGTGCGCCGCCCCACGCGTCCCGAAGGATTCAATGGAGTCGTCCTTGTTGAGTGGTTGAATGTCACGGCCGGCTTCGACCTCGACATCGATTGGGTTCAGACTCATGAGCACATCTTGCGGTCGGGGTATGCATGGGTTGGCGTCTCCGCACAGCGAGTTGGAGTTCATGGGCCGGGGGTGGGCCTTTGCGCCTGGAATCCGGAGCGCTATGGGAGCTTGGACCTTACAGCCGACTCGACCCTACTCTCCGATGAGTTGGCGGCGGATGTCTTTGCTCAAGCCGCGGCGGTTCTGCGAAACTCCCGCCGGGCCGAAGTGCTCGGTCCCCTTGAGCCGGAGATGGTCCTCGCGATCGGCCACTCACGGTCCGCGAATCGCCTTTCGGCCTACTACAACCGAGTCCAACCGATCACAAGAGTCGTCGACGGGTTCATTATTCATGGAGGAGGGGCTCGACTCGATGGCGAGGTTGGCTCGAAGGTTATGAAGGTCAACGCCGAGACCGACCTGTGGGCTATGGCTCAGGCCGCCCAGCGACAGCCCGACTCCGAACAGCTCCGCACATGGGAGGTCGCCGGCTCATCTCACGTTGACCAGTACTTCCTGGACACCCTCGAGGAACTTTGGGATCGGGATGTCGGGGCTCCTCTGCCCCTCGATTGTGAGCAACCACCCATGAGCCGCATTCCGTTTCGATATGTACTCAACGCCGCGATCGAGCACCTACGAACCTGGGTCGACGAAGGGATTTCTCCCCCAAGTGCGCCTCCTATACAGACCAAGATGTCTGAAGGGGAGGTCCGTGCAATCCGCGATGATCACGGAAATGCGTTGGGCGGCATTCAATTACCGGATCATGCGGTGCCTATTGCTTTGAATAGCGGTCGAAATGCCGGGGGCGGCTTTTGTACGCTGTTCGGCTCACATGAATCCTTCAGTCCGACCACCCTCAGGAGACTATATCCGACCCGTGAGGCATACGTGGAAGCGTTTGCAAAGGCTGTGAAGAAAAGCCTCGATGGTGGGTTTATTCTCCAGTCCGACGCCGACATCATGCTTCGCGAAGTGGCTTCGGCGAGCGTGGGACGAAGATAGCGTTCGCTACCACGGCGCGCTGACCCCAGCCTGCCCCTGACCGAGCCAAGATCGTGCCCGGTCCCAGTGCGCTGACACAGACCGGAGAGTGCGAGCACAGCGCCCAAAATGGGCGCCGCGTTCCTCGGGGTTCATGGGCCAGGCTGTTGGCGAGAGTGTTTCAGGATGATGTGAGGGTGTGTCCCAGCTGCTCGGGTCGCATAAAGGTGATTGCTGCTCTCACTGCGCCCTCTGCGATTGAGGCGTTTCTGAACGCCGTCGGCTTCCATCCAGAGCGCCACCGATCGCACCGCCCCACCTGGATCGCCAGCTCGAATTCGATGAGGCCGCCTGAGCCGACCTGACGCCGGTGTCAGAGGACATCGGTGTACCACCAACGCAGCGACACCCACCGCGCGAGCCGGCAGCCACCGACTCCTGGAAAAGGCTGTTCATCAGCTCGTGGCCGTGACGAGCGACCCGTCTGTCTACTACGTGTCACCGCAGTTCTTCTTGAACTTCATTGACACCTGGTTACTCTTAGAGTAACTTCGCCGCATGGACTCAATCACCCTGAAAGAGCTGCATCAGCACACCGGCAAGTACGCCCGAGCCGCGCGCGAACAGTCATTTCTCATTACGGACCGCGGTCACCCCGTTGCCCTGTTGACCGCACCCGTGGCTGCCGATTTGGTAAAGAGCCTGCCAAGGCAGTTCAGCGTGAATTCGGCTGTAGTTCCCAAGCAACCGACGGGCAGTGAGGCTTCGGTCAGCGCTGGGCGCAATGAGCGGTGAGGTACTTCGACACTGCTTACATCCTCAAGCTCTACCTCGTCGAAGAGGGTACCGATGCGGTGATGCAGGCTGCCAACGAATCTGGTGGCCTGGCAGCTTCGTTCCTGGCCTTCAGCGAGGTCCACGGCGCGCTGCACCGTAACCTTCGGGACGGACGCCTTGATCGAGATGAAATCAATGCGGTGTTGGAGCGCTTCGATGAAGATGTCGAGCAGGACATGTGGCACTGGCTGCCGATTTCGATGTCCATACACCAGCGCGTCGCCAGCGTATATCGAGAGTTGCCTGCATCGGTATTTCTGCGGACAGCAGATGCGATCCACCTTGCGACGGCGGTGGAGCACGGGTTCCGGGACATTTACTCAAGCGATCGCCACTTACTGGCTGCCGCGCCTCACCTCGGGTTGGCGGGTATCAACGTAATCGGCTGAGCCTGGCGAGGCGCCTGGCTCACAAGGCGAGCAACCGACGTGGGTCAGTTGCCCCTGCTGGCGCAGATCTCGGCCGCCTCCGTGCAGGGAATGGTCGCCACCGGCGATCGCGCCGGTCGAAGAGTGCGTCGACGCCTCACCGACCCCGAAGATGGTGTGCGATCTGGCGCCCTGTGTTACGCCTCGCGTGGCTTTTCACTGAGGCACATCAGACTCACCCTAATCCCTCTTATTCTTCTTGTCCGCTCGCTGCCCTCAGCCACGAACACAACATCCCTTGAGTCATGATCAAGACATTCGATGAAGCCTACCAGTTTGTGCTTGCGCAAAAAGTCTGCACCGTGTTCGGCAGCAAGAGTTCGCCATTCCCGTCTTTGTGGGACAACACGGGACTGTCGGAAAAGAAACCCAAGGCGGGAGGCTGGAGTCCGAAGGTCGTTGCCGTTTGGGATTGGAAGACACGAATACCGCAAACCTTTCCCGACTCAGTATTCTATGGAAAGGTTCCAGGGGGTGATGCGGTGCTGATGGAGATGGAGCATTTCCGCAACGTGCATTACCCAGACGCGTTTCAGCCGGTTCGCGAATTGGATCTACTCGCGCAGGAAGTGTATAACTCAATCCGCCTGGAGCCTGCGTACACTGGACCACTTCGTAAGAGAGCGATGACGGAACTGACGTGCACGAAGAGTCAATTCGATACGGCACTAAAGAGGCTGCAAGTGAGTTTGAACATCGTTCGCTCGAACGACCCAAGATTGAAAAACGATTTCTGGCTGCCGATGAGCGAAATGCACTTGGACATTGTTGCGGGAGAGCGGTAGACCATGCCTGACAAAGACAACGCAGCTGAACAGACGCCGGAGAACCAGCCGGAGACAACTGCTCCGCCGACCCACATGCAACCCAACAACCCGTTGCATGGAGTGAAGCTGGCAGACATGCTGGAGTTCTTGGTCGAGAAATACGGCTGGCAGGAGTTGGGCAACCGAATCAACCTCCGCTGCTTCAACTACGATCCGTCAATCAAGTCCAGTTTAGCATTTCTGCGCCAAACTCAGTGGGCTCGCGACAAAGTCGAGGGACTTTACCTGCGATCCATCCTCACTGCCGTCGCCTGCTTCTGCGCTACGTCCTAGGGCACATAAGGCCTCTTATACTCCTTGGCCGTATACTACTGCGATCCGAGAAAAGCAGAATCCTAAGCGACGACTTTGGAGGCAGAATGTCGAATCCACATTCACTAGCAGGTATGAAGGCCCTCGTAACCGGTGGAAAGCGTCGCATTGGCCGGGGGATCGCGCTGGCCTTGGCGGAGGCGGGGTGCGATGTGGGTATCAATGACCTGATGCTGGACGAGGATGGCGAGGAGACAATGCGTCTGATTCGGGAGATGGGAAGAGACACCGAGTTCTTTGCGGGAAGCATCTCGGACAGCGGTCAGGTGGAGGCGATGTTCACCAGGTTCCTCGAGCGATTTGGACGCATCGATATTCTGGCGAACAATCCATTTGCAGGGAAGGGACAACCCTTTCTCGAACTCACGGAGAGCAACTGGGATGCGAACGTGGATGTGGGCCTCAAAGGGTTCTATCTGTGCAGTCAGCAGGCAGCCCGAGTTATGGTCGCCCAGGGAGACGGGGGGGCGATCGTGAGCACTTCTTCCGTCCACGGTCAGCGGGCGTGGAAGACGGACACCGCCTATGGGGTGGCAAAGGCGGGAGTGCTGCGGCTAACGCAGAGCATGGCCGTCGACCTGGGGGAGTACGGAATCCGCTGCAATGCAATCCTGCCCGGGCACATGGACACAGGCCATGCCTTCGGGACCGCCGCACCCGGCATTGGAACGATTCGTGAAGAGCTCCAAAATACCGTGCCATTGAGACGGAAGGGGACGCCTGAGGACATCGGTCGGGCTGCCGTCTTTCTGTGCTCTCGGGCAGCCGGCTGCATCACCGGCGTCAGCTTGCCCGTCGATGGCGGTCTGCTGGCGTGTCACACGGACTAACAGCCGATTGTAGCCGATCACGGCTGACGCTCTCCTTCTGTATCGATGAGTCTGTCGTCAGAATGTGTCACCACGCAGCCGTCGAAGAAGACAAATCCCTTTCACAGTGGATCGCTGATCTCATGGTCAGTGCCGTATCCTCGACCGATGCTCGCAGCACCGCCAGGGATCGTGCCCTCAGGCGCCTGGAAACGGGATTCGATCTGGGCGGTGCGTCATCTGGAGCGAAGACTTCAACACCACGCAGGAGTATGATGGCATCGGTGCGGTGAACCCGCTGAAGTAGTGGCGAACTCGGGCGCGGTGAGCGTTTGTATCGAGGCAACGACGGTGGAGCAGAATGACAGAACTTGAAGCTATTGTGGGACTGGTGCTGGGTGGGGCCTTGCTCGTGGTCTTTGTGGCGGGAGTGCGCTGGATGTTGCAGACGCGGAACCGTAAAGATGACGGGGACAGTTTTGGTTCGGTTTGATTGTTACGAAAGCAGTTCATCTTTCAGTGAGATCATCATGATACGCCTTCGCCGTAGCTGACAGCGGAGAGAGAATCAGTTAAGACACCGGGCTAGATAGACCAGCCCCTGCGTCACGCCACGAATCGTCGGCGCGCCGTCTCCTCCGTATTTGCAGTTCGAGAGACGGCGATATCCGATAAGACTTTGGTCATCCGGAATCCGGGTGGCCTTTTTTTGTGGTGAGAGACTGATGAACGGCAGCGACATTCTGTTTCACAATGTGACGTTTTCTTATGAAGGTGCCCTTGCGCCTGTACTTACTTCAGCGGACGCGCACTTTCCTGTGGGTTGGTCCGGAATCGTCGGCGCCAATGGCGCCGGCAAGACGACGCTTATGCGGTTGGCGACGGGGTTTCTGCGCCCCTCGGAAGGCAGGGTCGAGATTCCCCCGGGCGCCCTGTACTGTGCACAGCGCACCGATGATGCACCCGACGAACTACAGCGCCTGCTAGAGGATATGGATGGCGAGGCCTGGGAAATCCGAGGTCGACTCGGCATCGACGAGAGTTGGCCAGGCCGCTGGGACAGCCTGAGCCACGGCGAGCGTAAGCGGGCACAGATCGGTGTGGCTCTGTGGCAACAGCCACCGGCGCTGGCGATTGACGAACCGACCAATCATCTGGATCGCGAGGCGAAGGCCATGCTTGTGCAGGCCTTGCGTCGATACAGAGGCGTAGGCCTGCTGGTCAGTCACGACCGTGAACTGTTGGACGGCCTGTGTCGTCAATGTGCATTCGTGGAGCCACCGTCGGTCACTGTTCGTCCAGGGGGCTATGCCAAAGGGGTCGAACAGGGGCAGATGGAGCGTGAGGTCGCTGTGCGGGAGAGCGGTACAGGTGCGTGCCGACCGAGATGAGATTCAGGTAGCCAAGAAACATGAGCTGGGCATCTGGGTCGCCGGGGAGCGATCTCATCGAGACCGACTGCTGTGGCGACCGGCGGGGAGCGTTGCCGTTGGCGGTGGACGGGTGCTCCACCACCCGGATCTTGCCATGCGTCCCGCCGACAGGATTGCCCTGACAGGACCCAATGGTGGCGCTTCGCCATCGAACGCCCCACCTGGCCGATGTAGCTGTGATCTGGTGGTCGCCGTTGACGCCCGCCCAAGAATCCGGCTTGAGTACTTGAACCCGAGCCGGAGGCAACCGAGGCCAAACTCCTGGCTCGGGTGTTTCAATACGACGTGACGGTGTGCCCGAGTTGCTCAGGGCACATGAAAATTGTTTCTGCGCTCACCGATCCGCGCTCAGTGCGTGCCTACCTCGACGGTGTCGGTCTGCCGTCGCGAGC
>JABJJN010000095.1 GCA_018660835.1 Gemmatimonadota bacterium
CCCGCCGGATCCCTTCGGCGTCCTGACGCCTTCGGTTCCTGGTTGAGCTGCGGCGATTGTGAGTCGGCGGGTTGTCGAGCCCTTTGGGCTCTGGGTCCTTTGGTGATCTGACGCGGGGTGGACCAACTTGCCACCAACCCGCAAGCATTGCCTTGCAATGGGTTTCAGTTCATCGACCCGCACGTTTGGTCGCCCCCCCAGCTCGCGGGCACGTTGTTCATGAGCAGGTGTCACGGAGCGATCTACAGAGCCAGAGGTTGGACATCGCTTCTTTCTTCGTAAGCTAAGTGTGACACTCTCAAGGCATTGCTCCCTCTGCACCTATTCTCCGGAGATCCATGACGTCAGTTGCTGGCACGGTCCTGTCCGTGAATGTGGGCAAGACGACGCACTTCGAATACAAGAACCGCCCCGCAAAAAGTGCGATCTGGAAGTCACCCGTCGAGGGACGCGTTGCTGTTCGTGGGGTGAATCTCCACGGGGACGAGCAGGCTGATCGGGAGGCTCATGGTGGTCCGGACAAGGCGGTTTATACCTATGCGATCGAGGACATCCGCTGGTGGGAGGGTGAACTTGGCCGCCCCCTGGAGATCGCTCAGTTGGGAGAGAATCTGACGATCGAAGGGTTGGATGTGACCAACGCTCTCGTCGGTGAGCGCTGGCAGATTGGGTCGGTGACCCTCGAGGTTTCAGAGCCTCGGGTCCCTTGCTGGCGTCTCGGCGTGCGTATGGGAGATCCGAAATTCGTGCGTCATTTCACCGAGGCGCGACGCCCGGGGACGTATCTGCGAATCGTTATGGAGGGTGAACTCGGCGCGGGGGACGAGGTCCGCGTCATCGAGCGGCCAGAACACGAGCTCACGATTGGTGACGTTTTTCGCATCTTCGCCGGGGACCGTGACGAAGTGGCACGCATCCTCTCTGTGCCGCAGATGTCGGAAGCTTGGAAGCAATGGGCGCAGGGCGTGCTCGAGAAACGAAAGGGCTAGGTTGACCACCAGGACACTCGATACGCTGACCTTCGACAATCGCTTTGTCCGCGAGCTACCGGCAGATCCCGACGCAAGCAACGAACGTCGGCAAGTCACCGGTGCCTGCTATTCCCGCGTCCTGCCCAAGCGCACACGGCAACCGGAGATGGTCGCTTGTGCACGCGAGGTGGCTGAGAGTCTGGGGCTGACAGAAGAGGCGTGCGCGACGGACGACTTTCTACAGGCCTTCAGTGGCAACAAGGTCCTGCCCGGTATGGATCCCGTTGCCAATTGCTATGGCGGCCATCAGTTCGGCAACTGGGCCGGGCAACTTGGTGATGGTCGGGCCATCAATCTTGGCGAGGTGGTCAATGACGTGGACCAGCGCTGGGCACTACAGCTGAAGGGTGCCGGCCCGACGCCCTATTCACGCACGGCGGATGGCCTCGCCGTCCTGCGCTCTTCGGTGCGCGAATTTCTTTGCAGCGAGGCGATGCATCACCTTGGCGTGCCGACGACACGTGCCCTGTCTCTGGTGCTCACGGGAGATCAGGTCCTACGCGACATGTTCTATGACGGAAATCCCAAGACGGAACCTGGTGCCATCGTCTGTCGAGTGTCACCCTCCTTCACCCGTTTCGGCAGCTTCGAGATCTTCTCCTCCCGTGGCGAGTGGGATGTGCTGCAACAGCTGCTGGACTACACGATCCGCGTCGACTTCCCGCATCTAGGGTCGCCCGGTATTGAGACCTATCTGGCGTGGTTTGATGAGGTCTGCCGCACCACGGCGGACATGATCGTTGAGTGGATGCGCGTCGGTTTTGTCCACGGCGTCATGAACACAGATAACATGTCCATTCTCGGGCTCACCATCGACTACGGCCCCTATGGTTGGCTGGAGGACTACGATCCCGATTGGACGCCGAATACGACGGATGCCGAGGGCCGTCGCTATCGCTTTGGTCAGCAGTCCCAGGTCGCTCTATGGAATCTGGCTCAGTTGGCACGAGCCGTGGCACCCCTCATCAAGCAGGTCGAGCCCTTGCAGGCATCTCTCGACAATTTCTTGAGCCGCTACAATGACGGCTACCATGACATGATGGCGCAGAAACTCGGCTTCAAAGAATTCGACTCGGCAAAGGACAAGGAACTGATCGACGAGTTGTTGGCCGTATTGCAGCTGAGCGAGACAGACATGACCATTTTCTTCCGTGATCTCGCCGATGTCAGCATCGATGGACGTGCAGCAGCGGATGGGATCGACGCGACGCAGACGCCCTTCGATGATGCCTACTATCAGGCCGATCCACTCCCCGACGAACAGCGAGATCAAACCCTCGCATGGTTGCGTCGTTACATCGATCGCTTGCTACGCGATGGCACACCGGACAGAGTCCGACGTGAACGAATGAATGCCGTCAATCCGAAGTACGTGCTGCGCAACTATCTGGCACAGATGGCGATCGACAAGTCAGAGGTGGGTGATCACTCCATGGTGAATGAGCTGCTGGAGGTGTTGCGCCGGCCCTATGACGAGCAGCCGGGGAAAGAAGAGTTTGCGAAGAAGCGGCCCGAGTGGGCGCGGCATCGGGCTGGCTGTTCGATGTTATCGTGCAGCTCATGAGTGTTGTGCCGTTTGAGCCAGAGTAGCATCACTCTGCAGTTACCCCTCGGATTTATTTGGCCACATTTGCTTCACGTCGTGACGGTGTCGAATGCCAGGGGGTGAAAACTCAGTCCTGTTGCCTCGGCTACACCACGATGTGTCACCTTGCCGCGGATGATGTTCAGGCCGTGGGCGAGTCCAACATCGGTGC
>JABJJN010000015.1 GCA_018660835.1 Gemmatimonadota bacterium
GACGAGAGGCAGTATCAGAATCTCGAGAACATCGACAGCAGTGCCCACCACCTGCTGCATCTCATCAACGACATTCTCGATCTATCCAAGATCGAAGCTGGAAAAATCGAGGTGCACCCGGAGGATGTCGACCTCCGGCAGCTGATCGGCGAGTGCCTGACCTCTGTCTCTCCGCTGGTGAAGCCGGAGGTCCAGGTGCAGCAGGATCTCGACGACGACGGCACCGTTTTCACTGACTCTGATCGACTGCGCCGTGTCCTGATGAACCTGATCAGCAACGCGGTCAAGTTCACCGAGCAAGGCAGTATCACGGTATCGCTGCGTCGCGATGATGACTGGCGCGAACTCGCCATTGCTGACACAGGTCGCGGCATTTCTCCTGAAGACCTGCCGCACATTTTCGATGAGTTTCGCCAAGCCAGTGATCGCTCGCCGACTACGCAACAGGGGACCGGCCTCGGTCTGTCCATCGTCCGCAAGTCCGTGGAGCTTCTCGGGGGCACGGTCTCGGTCGAAAGCATCGTCGGCAGTGGCAGCACCTTCACGCTGAGATTTGGAGACTATCGCGAGTGAGCGGCGGATACCTCCTGTGCAGGGCCTGCCATGCACGCGCGTGAAAAACCACATCTACACCTACGCCGGCAATGAGGCCACTCCGGGCCTGTCGTTGCAGATCGAAGACCGCCAGATCCGGATCAAGTAATCGTTCCTGATACGTGCTGGCCGCCAGCGCTGGATACGACGACCGGGACGAAACCTCGTATTGAAACAGAACCCTCGCACGCCGACCGGAGCAGGAGCAAGAGAGAATGATGCGCGAACGAGCCGACTTACTGAACGATCAGTGCCTCACTGGCTTGGAAGTCTTCCAGCTGACGACAGAGCAGATCCCGTCATCCCACATCTACATGGAAGCACAGATCTTCACGCCTGACTCGAAACGCCTGATCGTACATCGCTCCGCCCATCCCCATGGATCAGACCCGAAGGATCCGGCGCACCAGTATCTGATTTGTGATCTCGAACAGGGCGGTGAGCTCCGCCCAATCACAACGGAGCTGGGGGCCACGGCGCCATCGATCGCACCGGCAGGCGACGTTCTCTTCTACTTCACCAATGAGACCGAACCGGCGCAGGGCGGCAAACTCACACTGAAGCGGGTGAACCTTGATGGCACGCAGCGCGAACAGATCTGTGTCGTCGACTCAGTGTTGCCAGGTGCTCCGGGACCGTTTTCGCGACCCTACCCATTGTCCACGGTATCCTCCGACGGGCAGCGTGTAGCGATCTCCGGATTTCTGGGCGATGGTTCGGCGGCTGACGCGCCCTGGGGACTGCTCGTGTTTGATGTGCCCACCGGTCGCGTTGAGCTGATTCTGCAGGGCTCCACGTGGTGCAATGTTCATCCGCAGTATAGCCGCTCCAAAAACGCGTCTGCATCACGCGATCTGCTCGTACAGGAGAATCACGGCAATGAATGTGATGCGTCTGGGCAGTTTACGAAGTTGACCGGGGGTAACGGAGCGGACATTCACGTCATCGCCGACGATGGGTCGAATCTCCGCGATCTGCCCTGGGGTCGGGATGGCAACGAATTCTGCCAGGGGCATCAATGCTGGATCGGCGATAGCACAAGAGCCCTCACGTCGACGGGAAAACGCGAGCCGAAATGCGCCGAGCTCATCGACGCACGCGCCGTGCCTCACGTCGGGCACGAGGGACTGAAAACACCCGGTGGGGTACGCAATGATCTATCGCGCCAACACCCACAGCCCGATTTCTATCACTTCGCCACGGATGCAGCCGGATCGCGACTGATCACGGATGCCGGGCCGCGCGATGGTGGCGGCGCACTGTGGCTGGGAACGATCCCGGCAGATGAAACACAGGCCATCGAAGACTGGACCTACTTGATGAATCCCGGATCCTCTTGGCAGAAGCACACGCACATCCATCCATTCCTGTCACCGGACAGCAAGACGGGTTTCTTCAATTCTGATGAGTCAGGCGAGTCTCAGTGCTACATGGTGCGCGGCTGGGAGTGACGTCACTCAGAATTGGTTTCCTGGATCACTAGGGCCCTCACGGCGGCCCAGGTGAGTTCGGTAACCGGCTATTAGCGGGCGTTGATCGATTCCGTCCGCATTGATCACTTGCGGCTTCGCCGTCGCAATCCTCGCTGCTATGGCCGTGTGAAGATCAGGTTCTGCACCACCCCCGGGGTAAAATCGGTCTCCGCCTCATTGCTCAAGAGGAAACCACCGGTGGCAAATCCGGCCCGGACTCTCTGGGCGATATCGCCGTGCATGTAGACTTCGATCAGAAAGGTCCGCAGTTCTTCCTGGTGAAACAGTCCGGCTGCACCGTCGACGATCAGGTCTTCGACCCCATCGACATCGACTTTGATGTGGTTCGGGATGGGCAGGCCGAACGTGGTGGTCAGATCGTCGAGAGACGAGGAGACCGTTCCCTGCCGGTTCTGCGGCTCAAAGGGAACTTCGCCCTGGGTGATTTCCCGACCCAGCGCGTGCAGCGAGGCGCCGACGGCGAAGGTCTTTGAGTAGAAGCTGTCGACGGCCGTGCGGTTGGAGATCGCGATCGGGTAGGCGAGGATGACATCGACCAAACCATTGAGCACGATGTTGCGGTTGAGTTTGGCGAAGTTCAGCGCCTCCGGCTCGAATGCCAGAATGCTGATCTCACGGTGCAGCTTGTTCGCCGCGTACAACGAGTATTGCCCAATGTTGGCGCCAATGTCGAAGACCGTGTCGCCGGGCTCGAAGTACGTATCGATCCAGTCCAGCGTGTCCGGTTCTTTGTCGGCGTAGTGCCCGACACGCCACATCTCATAGTTGCGCACATCCCCGGATTCGTCCTCGCTGTCGACGTCAAGCAGAATGTCGACGCCGCGGACCGTACACTGTTTGGTTATTCCCTTTTTCATCATGCAATAATAGTGGTTGCTGGGGCCACTTGAATCAACGTAAGATTTCGACCAAGGCAGTATCTGCCCAACCCCCACCTTGGAGTCGTGGCATGACGCTTGAGCAGAGCACGATATCCGCCGTCGAGGCACTGGCGGCGGCAACACAATCCCAACATGGCCTGCCAGGGCTGGCGTTGGGGATTGTCGGCAAGGAGGGACTGCTCTGGTGTGGTGGTTTCGGCGTGGTCGCGCTGGACGGCACGGACCGTCCGGATGAGCACACAGTCGCCCGGATCGCTTCGGTGACCAAAACCTTTACCACGACGGCGATCCTGCAACTGCGGGATGATGGCCTGCTGGGTCTGGACGATCCACTGCAGCGGCACATCCCGGAGTTCGGTCAGGCCCTGGAGCGTGGCGGTAGCGTCGAGGGTGTGACCATCCGGCGACTGCTCACACACCGCGCCGGACTCGTGACCGAGTCGCCCGTCCAAGGCTGGGGCGTTCTGAGTTTTCCCAGCAGGGAAGAGATTCTTGCGGCGCTGCCCCACACGGAGGTGGTCATTCCTGTGGATTCCGCTTGGAAGTACTCCAACCTCGGCTTCGGGTTACTTGGAGAGGTCGTCTGCCGCCTCAGTGGCAGCACGTACGACGACTACATTCGCACCAATATCCTCGAGCCACTCGACCTCAGCTCCACGTGCCTCGACCTGACCGAGCCATTGCAGCAGCGCGCCTTCTGCGGTTACAACCTGCCTGCCTTTCAGGATCGCCCGGAGCCTGCGCCCTACGCCCACCTCAACGGCATTGCCGCCGCCGGGCAGCTGCACTCTACCGTGGCGGATCTGGCCCGCTGGGTGGCCTTCCAGTTTCGTGGCGACGGCGGCGCCAGGAAGGGACGCCAGGTCCTCGATGGTCAGACCTTGAACGAGATGCACCGCCCGCAGTACGTCGAGCCAGACTGGTCAGCTGGCCAGTGCCTGGGCTGGCGTGCTACCCGGGTTGGGGACCGAGTCTATCACAACCACGGCGGCGGCATCCACGGCTTTTCCACCCAGGTCTGGTTCGACCTGGCGAGCCGCACGGGTGCGATCGCACTGATGAATATGTGGCCCCCACCGGGAGGCCAGGACCTGGCGCAGGAAGTGCTCGAGTTGCTGTTGGGTAAGACCGCGCAGGAACCCGCCGAGCCGCCCGGTTTCGAAGCAGCGCCAGCGGCACTGGAGCGCTTCCTTGGGCACTACTGCGCGGCGCCCGGCATCCACGTCCACATCGAATTCCGGAACGACCAGCTGTGTCTGACGGGACCCACGGGACAGCCGAATTCGCTGCACGCACCGGCGTTGCTGGAGGCCACGGCGGATGCCGGCCAGTGGCTGGTCCGGGGTGGGCGAGCCGCGGGAGAGCGAGCGGTGTTCGAGTTTGACCACACCGGGGCAGTTTCTGGTTACGCCTTGGGCGGATTCCTGTTCCGGAAGTATTCGCTGGGTGACTGAGGAAGACCACAGCGGCCGAGTCGGATCGACTTGGCGATGGCTTAGGTCGGCGTTTCAAAACCACTACCTGTGAGGTGCACAATGACATCTTCCACACCGGCTGTAAGCATTGTCCCCACGGTGGGAGGCTTTGTGGTTGCGGAAGACGGCCAGGACGTGCTGTTCTATCAGCGCGAGACGAAACGGTTTGATAAAACCTATTCGCGGTCCCACTACATCCATCCGCTCTACGGTCTGGATGGAGAGGTGTTGACGGAAGAATTTCCTTCTGACCACCCCCATCACTGTGGCATTTACTGGGCCTGGCACCAAGTGTGGATTGGTGAGAAGAGGATCGGCGACGCCTGGAGTCTGAGAGATTTCGCCTGGGATGTGCAGGACGTGAAAGTGATCGCTGCCGATACCCACGCCACTCTGGAGGCCGTGGTGCTTTGGACCTCTCCCCTGTGGGCCGATGACCAAAGCGTACGCAAGCCGCTCGTCAGGGAGACGGCGGCTATCACGGTCCATCGAGCATCACGAGATATGCGCAAGATAGATTTTGATATTCGCCTGGTTGCCCTGGAAGATGACATGCGCATCGGTGGGGCCGAGAATGCCAAAGGATATGGGGGCTTCTGTGCCCGGGTCCCGCTACCGGACGATCTTCAGTTTATCGGCTCTGGAGGCGACGTAGAGCCGACAACGGAGCCGGTTGAGGCCGGCCCCTGGATGGATTTCTCAGGGACCTTCGGCGAGGTGGGCCGGGTGAGCGGCGTCGCCATTCTTTGCCATCCGACCGTGCCGGATTTTCCGCAGCCCTGGATTTTGAGACGAAAGACGAGTATGCAAAACCCGGTCTATCCCGGCCCTCGCCCGGTTGCGCTACCCCGCAAAGATCCACTTGTACTGCGTTACCGCTTGGTCCTGCACCGGGGAGCTGGTCGTGAGCTGGATCTGGATCACTTACAGGCTGAGTACAGTGCTGAAGGCGCGTAGGGATCGTGTAGCAGGCTCGTCCCACACACGCCCTCAAGTAACCACCACTGGAAGCAGACCAGAAATGAGCAAGACGAACTTGGGCGGCCTCGGCCAGTAGGCCATACCCATCGGAGAGTCTATCAAGACCATCACGATCACTCAGGCGAAGGAAAAACTGGCAAGCGGACATGCCGTATTCATCGACATCCGCGATCCTGACGCCTATGCTGCCGCCCACGTCCCTGGCGCGATCCAGATCAACGACACGAATGTCGACGCCTTCGTCGCCAGCACGGACAAGTCCATGACGCATATCGTCTACTGCTACCATGGCATCACCAGTCAGGGCGGGGCTGCCTTCTTCCAGGAGAAGGGCTTTGAAGACGTCTACAGCATGGAGGGTGGCTTCTGCGCTTGGGAGGACTAACACCAGGCCATCATTGATAGCAGTGGAAGAGCCGCCATGACATAGCCCCCCCAGCGCCGCTGTGTCCTCACCTACCAGTTCGTATAGGAGCCATCCCGACGGTGTAGATGCGGCGCCTCCCAGAACTCGAAGGCCTGTGCTGCCGCTTTCTCTTCGTTGACCTCGACACCGAGCCCTGGTGTATCGGGAACGATCACACAATCGCCATCTGCTTCCAGCTGAGTGGGAAACAGCTCCGGATCCTGGAAGCCGAGATTCTCCGTCGGCGACATGCGCGACTCGAGCCAGGCGAAGTTCGGACACGCGGCGCCCATGTGCACACTGGCTGCCGCACACAGTGGCCCCAATGGATTGTGTGGCATCAGATCGATGTAATGTGTCTCGGCCAGGGCGGCGACCTTCATCGATTCGGTGAAGCCACCCACATTGCAGATGTCGATGCGGGCAAACTGGGTAATGCCACGTTCCAGATAGGGTGAGAATTGCCACTTGCTCGCGAATTCCTCGCCGATGGCGAAGGGCACGTCCGTCATCGTACGCAAAGATTCGTACGCTTCCGGGGATTCGTCGCGAATCGGCTCCTCGATGAAGTCGAGCGTACCCGAAGGCATACGCTGACAGAAAGAGGCGGTCTCGGCGACCGACAACCGATGGTGATAGTCGATGCCGAGTACCGGATCGGGCCCCAGTTCCTGGCGCAGGGCGGTCAGCCATTCAGCCGTCACACCGATGGACTCACGCGGCTCGAAGAGGGTCGGATCGTCGCTGTGCGGGCGACTGGTCGATGCACGATTGGCCGGTGTCGTGCGGATGACACTCCAGCCCTTGTCGAGCAAGAGTCGGCAGTTCTCGATGAGCTTCTCCAGTGATGACGCCCCCGTCGTCGCAAAACACGGGATCGTATCTCGCTGCTTGCCACCCAGCAGTTGATAGATAGGCACACCCAGCGCCTTGCCCGTGATGTCATAAAGCGCGATATCGATCGCCGAAATCGCCCCCGTGAGAATGCGACCTCCCTCGAAATACTGCGACCGATACATCTCCTGCCATAGAGCACCCGGGTTGCGCGGATCGCGACCGATCAGGAACTGCCGGTAGTGCTCGACGGCGCCTTTGACAGCCAGTTCACGGCCCGACACACCGGACTCGCCCCAGCCATAGACCCCCTCATCCGTCTCGATTTTCACCAGCAACTGGTTGCGATTGCCGACCCACGTCGGATACACCTTGATGTCACTGATCTTCATTGTGTCGCTCCCTTTGAACTGTCGATTCTGGTGTAGACGGTCAGACCCTCCAAGTCACCACGACGACCCGCCGATCAGCACGCAGCCCTGCTTCTGACAGGCGTCGGCCATCCCTGTAACCAGAGCGGATAGGATCGATAGGGACCCATTATGGTGAGTCTGGTGTAGGTGTGGCAAGCGATGTAGGTGTATTTCGCCTGACGATGGGCATCATGCTGGGTCGGATGGCCTCGTCGTCGGTCTGAAACCGGCCCGTTGCGGCTGGCCCGCAACGCTTCGTGCACAACGGTGTCCTCTCCAGCGACCGTCCACTGTGGACGGGGTCAGGCGGCCTCATCAAATTCGAGTTGGCGATCCAGGTGGGCCGGGGCGATGGGCGGGGCTCGCGACGGCAGACCGACACCGTCGAGGTAGGCACGCACTGAGCGCGGATCGGTGAGCGCAGAAACAATTTTCATGTGCCCTGAGCAACTCGGGCACACCGTCACGTCGTATTGAAACACCCGAGCCAGGAGTTTGGCC
>JABJJN010000088.1 GCA_018660835.1 Gemmatimonadota bacterium
GAACTGCCCGCAGGGCCTGCCGCGACGCGTTGGGACGGCACCGACACAGGCGGCCATCCTGTTGCCAGCGGTGTCTACTTCTACCGGCTCAACGCCGGCGAGCGCGTGGCGACGAAAAAACTGCTGCTGTTGCGTTAGCGTGTGAATCGGCGGCGATGGCGTCTGGACAGAAGCAGTCTGTCTCGTGGAGCAATAGACAGCTACAGGGAGAGCAGATGACGACTCCGGTCTTTGCGGATGAGGTGAAGTGGGCCATGCAGTATGCACGCGAAGAGGCTGATCGACTTGGGCATCGACACATCGGCACGGAACACATGCTTCTTGGTCTGGTGCACACGGGCACCGGTGGTGCCATCGAGTTACTTCAGCGATGTGGGATAGGCCTGGGTGAAGTCAACGTCGCTGTCGAAGAGCTTGATGACTCCAAGCGTGAATCAGTACGAGGTGATGAGTGTTTTACGATTCGTGCAAAGACGATCCTTGAGGGCGCCGTGAAGGAGGCGCAGGAGTTGGCAAGCGAGCAAGTTCGGCCCATACACGTGTTGCTCGCCCTCCTCCGTGATCCAAGCGCTGTGGCAGCCCAGGTCTTACACACATACGGCATAGACCACGACAGCGCACGACGAGCAGCCGCCGGCTAAATGGTCTCTTCCGCACTCTGACCCCACGATCCCGAAAATACTGGCATACGATGCGATTCGTTACTGAACACTCGCACGAGGCGGCATCCGAACACACGCTCTATCCTCAATAGTCGCATTGTCACCTGTCCGGCTGACCGAAGGTCCTTTGTAGAGCACCGAATGACCTGTCCCGCCTTATTGCCTGCAGGCCGTCATGAGCACAAGCACGTCATCATTTAGAAGTGTGCCGCCGCAGGAGCCGGATCTGGCTTCATTCGGTTTTGGTTCCTTCCAGGAATACCGTCTCTGGTGCCTGTGTCACGGCTACAGCGATGGGCTCAGCATCTCGCAAGCAGATCTGCCTCAGCCCGCGGGAGCGTACGAAGGTCGCCGCGCCCTTCATGACACCGAGGCGCGTCGCCTGGCAATCCGCAGGACTGTGGCCGGCGTGGTCGAACGGTCTGATGCGTTCGACGCCCTCGACAACAGCGACGCGGGCAGGAACGCTCTCCTGGATCTGATGCTGCACACCAACCGCTACATGGACGTCCTGAAGACCAAGCTGCTGTCTCGGGAGGTCGGGCGGCACAGGGAATTGAGCTACGGGCTGGTCGCGCTCGCGCTTCATCACGACCGCTGGATTCGACCGGTGGAGTCCTGGATCTCGCCGCTTCCGACGCAGGGCTCGCCGCGACGTGAAGACCAGTTCTCCTCACTCGTGCGCCACCTGGTCGCACGCTACGAGGTCCCACAGTTCATGGACCGAGTCTGGTTCGAAGGAGCCGGCGAGAGGGGACGTGAGCACCGGAAGTGGTTCATTGACGTTGCCTCGGGAAGGAGCATCCGCACAATGGACACCCCCATCCGTCTGACCCGACGAATGGCGCATCTCTTCATGCGCGGTGCGTACCCGAAGGGCGGGCTGGAGCAGAACATGCGATGGGCACAGATCATCGCCATGGGCGGTAGCTTCGCGCAGGCGAACGCGATCCTGCGAACTCGAATGGGGCGTCGCTTTGAGGACGATGACTTCTGGAGCACGGTCGTCCTCTTCATCGCCAACAACCCGATGCTGGACCCGACGTGGATCGGCCCCATCGTCGACTACATCCACGCGATGAGGTCTGTGCCGACCCAAGTCCAGGCAGAAAGTGAGATCACCCAGGGGCCGCCACGGCAACCGCATCTCACCATGAAGGGTCGCAGTGCCACCAAGTTACTGGGTCAGGTCGAGGCCTGGCACGAACTGCTCAACCGGGAAGATGGTGTCGCCTTCCAGCATTGGCGCCAGTCTGGGCTCAGCAACTTGGAGTTGGTGGAGGAGACGAGCCAGTTGGGAAAGGTCCGATGGACCGTTCGCGAGCTGCTGTCGAGCCAGGAGTTGGCGGCGGAGGGGAGAGCCATGAACCACTGCGTCGTCTCCTACTCTGACCAGTGCGCGGCAGGAGATACGGCGATCTGGTCGATCTGCGCGCATCGCGAGGCACAACCAGAGAACGTGCTCACTGCTGCGCTTGATACGCGCAGGCAGACGGTCACCGAGGTCCGGGGGCGTTATAACATGGTGCCCAATAAGAGGCCCGCGTCGGCTCAGGGCAGAGCCCAGGAGCGCGCTGGCTATATGGCGCTTCTGCAACGGGCCAATGTCGTGTTGAATCAGTGGATCAAGCGCGAAGGTCTTCAGCGCGACTGAGCGTGCGGACCCACACATCCGAATGCGAGTCGTCAGCGGCCGTTGAAGGGATGCGGCCCATCTCGGGAGGTTACACCGTGGACAACTCGCTGGAGGACAGGTTGAAATGTAGGTGCATACTGATGCTCTCCGACGTGGGCAGAACCTATCATGATTTGCGACAAGGGAGCTGATACGCCATATCGTATATCATAGGGCACCATGTGATGCCCTGAAGATTGCATGGCATGGACCAGAGAAGTGATCGCATCAGAATCCGGCGTATTACAAAACCCGGACAAGGAGCGCTGAGATGCTGCGGAATGCGTACGTGAAGCAGCCAATTACTCCTCCTTGTGCCTGGATCTGGTTGAGAGCCGCTACGATGATCGCTCTCGTTCTTGCAGGGTGTTCGGGAAGCTCGGAAACCGGCATCGACATCCGTCTCGACTCAAAGCTCGCGGCGGTCACGCCATCGTCACCAAAGCGCAAAGAGATCGTCCGCTTTGTGTATGCTTCTGTCCTCTCGCCGGAGCGCAGCACTCTCACGTACGCGAGGCTTGGAAGCTATCTGGCAGGCAAGTTGGAGCGTCCCGTCGAGATCGTCCGTCGGCGTACGTACGCCGAGTTGAATGAACTTCTGCGTACAGGTCGGGCTGAAGCGGGGCTCGTCTGTACTGGGGCCTTTGCAGCCGGCGAAGCCAGATTTGGTCTACAGGCGATCGCGATTCCCGTCATCGGCGGGAAGACAACATACCAGTCATTCGTCATCACGCGTCGTGATACCCGTCTGACCACCTTCAGCGACTTGCAGGGGCGTCCCTTTGCCTTCACAGACCCTCTGTCGAACACCGGCTATCGACATATTGTCGACCGCCTGCTCAGCCAGGGATCTTCACCAGATCAGTATTTTAGCCGGGTCATGTTCACGTACAGCCACGACAACTCGATCGAGGCCGTGAGAGATGGCATTGTTGATGCAGGTTGCATTGACAGCATTGTGTGGGATGAATTGATCCGTCGCGACTCAACTCTGGCGCAGGATGTGATCATCATCGAACGATCCGAGAACTTCCCTATCAATCCACTGGCCGTGGCACCCTCGATCGACCAGGGGCTGCGAGAAGCGCTGGTCGACGTGTTCTTGACCATGGCAGAGGATGACGAGGGGCGCACTATCCTCTGGGAGCTGGGAACTGAGGCATTCGAAGCACCGACAGCAGAAACTCTGGCTGGCTACCGTGCCATTGCCAACAGCTGGCAGAGACTGAGGGCAGCCGGACTGGCTGAGGTATCAGGGGCACTATAGATGTTCCGCCACCTGCGCGATCGGATCATCATCTCCTTCTGTCTTCTGATGCTGGGAGGCGGTGCGTTGTCGACGACTCTTGTCAGCCACAACATGACCTACACGCTGGGGGAGGCAGTCGACCGCCACGGCCGATCGATGGCACAGGTTCTGTCTGACCAACTCGGAGAGCCCCTGGCATATCGAGATCGACTTTCTGTTCGGCGTTTGTTGACCGGAGCATGCGAGTCTAATTCGGATCTCGTTTACGCCTTTGTGACGGATCCCGACGGCCATGTCAGCAATCACTCATTCGCCGTCGATCGCTTCCCTCAGGATCTTCTGAGAATTGCAGACAGCACGACACCACAGATCCTGAAGACGGAGCGTGGGACCATCCGCGATCTTGCCTTGCCGATCTCTGCGGGTGTTCTGGGTACGTTGCACGTGGGAACGTCGATGTCCTGGGTTGATGAAGCGACAGGCAACGCGGTAGAGAATGTCCTGGTCACGACGGCGATCGCCATGGTCCTCGGTGTGGTGGGGATCCTGTTCCTTGCTCACCTGATCACCCGACCTGTTCTGGCACTGCGTGACGCCGCCAATCATCTTGGCGAAGCGGAAGGCGATGCGATCATCGTTGTTCCGGAGTCGGGCTCAGATGAGCTGGCGGACCTGGCGAGAACGTTTAATCGCATGGCGGCCCAGATCCGCGAGCGCATCAACAACTGCCAATCCATGAGTGCCTACGTCGAGCGAGTACTGGATCAAATGGAGTCCAGTATCATCGTCGTCTCCGCAGCGTATCGTGTCGAATACGTGAACCGTACTGCCCAGGATCGTCACGGATCGGTCACCGGCGCCTCCTGTCGCGACATCATGTCTGATGAACGCCCGTGTGATGAATGTCCAGTGGCAGAGGTCCTTCAAACACGAGCTGTCATCCACCGCAACCATGCCGCCAAGTCGGGACGATCCTATGAGTTGAGGTGGGTGCCAATCATCGGTCGAGATGGAAACCTGACCGTCGTCGAGCGAGCACTGGACATTACCGATCGGCTCGAGCTCCAGCACCGATTCCAGCGTGCCCAGAGATTGGCCGTGGCGGGTGAGATTGCCGCAGGGGTTGTCCACTCCGTGAACAATCCCCTTGATGGTGTGCGGCGAGCTCTCGACCTGGCAGCCATTCGGCCAGGCGATCAGGAACGTGTCGGTCGGATGCTCGAGCTGGCTCGCGAAGGAACCGACCGGATCGCTGAGATCACTCGCACTCTTCTCGGCTTCGCCCGTGGCGACGAAGCGGCCGATCCCGTCTCAGTCCAGGTCGATGTGCTCATCGACGCGGCAGTGAGCCTGTCGCGGCTTGGGGCCCAGGCGAAGGACATCGATATCCACGTCGACATGGCCAGTGATTTGCCGGAAGTGCTGGTGGATCCTCAGGGGATGGTCGAAGTCCTCGTCAATCTCATGCTGAATGCCGTGGATGCCTCCGACACGCGAGGTAGAGTGAGCATCCGGGCCCGAGAATCTGACGGCGGACTGTGCATCTGTGTTGAGGACTCGGGTCCCGGGTTGGCAGCTGGTCTCGCTGAGAAAGTGTTTGAGCCATTCTACACGACGAAGGACGCCGCAAATGGTACGGGCCTTGGACTGTCGGTCGCACGTCGTGTCGTGGAGGCTCACGGGGGAGAATTGACTTATCAATCCGGTACCTCAGGTGGTGCCTGCTTCGTCATGTCGATTCCTCTTACATCAGATGCAGTACCTCAGGAGGATGCCCTTGGCTGAGCGTATCGTGATTGTCGATGACGAACGCCTGACGCGAGAGACACTTGTGGAGAGTCTGCGTGATCAGGGCTACGACGCGTCGGCCTTTGCCAGTGCCTATGAGGCGCTTGAGCTGTTGGAGGAGCACTCAGTGGAAGTCGTTCTCACCGATCTGCGGATGCCGTCAATGGATGGGGCTGAGTTTCACCGACGGATCAAGGATAGCTGGCCGGAAACGGAGGTCATCTTTATGACCGCCTATGGTACGGTCGCCTCGGCAGTCGAAGCGATGCGAGATGGGGCTGCCGACTATCTCACCAAGCCGCTGAACACAGAAGAGCTCCTTATCCGCCTCAAACGCATCATCGAGCGACAACAGGAAAGACAGGAGATCAACAGGCTCCGGATCGAGGCGGCGGGTCGCAGTTCCTTCGGTGATCTCGTGCATCGTTCGGCTGCGATGCGCCAGGTTGTTGACAGAGCTCTCGCCATTGCGGACTCAGATATTGCAGTCCTCGTCCAGGGAGCTACGGGGACTGGCAAAGAGGTTCTGGCGCGCGCAATCCATGCGAATAGTCCAAGAGCTACCGGACCTTTCGTCGCCGTGAATGCTGCTGGGCTCAATCCGAATCTCGTCGAGAGTGAATTGTTCGGCCATGAAGTAGGCGCGTTCACCGGCGCCTCCCGGCAACGGAAGGGGCGACTGGAGATCGCCGACGGAGGCACACTCTTTGTTGATGAGGTCGACGATCTTGGGCCGGAAATCCAGGTTCGGCTCCTGCGTTTCTTGCAGGAACGCACGTTCGAACGCGTGGGTAGCAGCCGCACCCTCAAATCAGATGTCCGCGTCCTCTGTGCGACAAAGCGCAGTCTCCAGGGACTCGTTGAGAAGGGTAGCTTTCGCGAAGATCTGTTCTATCGAATCAATTCCGCTGTCATTGAGTTGCCGCCACTGGCGGAAAGGCGAGAGGACATCCTCCTGCTAGCTGAGCACTTTCGTCGGGAAGGAAGCGGCGCCAACGGCCGGAATGGCGAGAGCCGTTTCTCACCAGAGGTCGTGCAAGCGCTGCTATCGCATGACTGGCCGGGGAATGTGCGTGAGCTACAACACGTCATTGAACACACCCTGGCTTTCACACGGGGCGACGAGATCAAACTGGAGCACCTACCACAGAACCTTCTGTCCGCCGCTCCTGTTTCCCACATCGAGCTGCATCTGCCAGATAGCGGGCCAGTCTCATTGACCGACCTGGTCCATGATTGTGAACATCTCGCCATCGAGTGGGCGTTGGCGCGAGCGGGCGGCAATCAGGTACAGGCGGCCGACCTTCTGTCCATTCCGCGAACGACTCTGCGAAGTCGGTTGGACGCTCTGCGAACTGATGCCTCCGCTCAATCGGACACGCCTGACTCTGACTGATACTCGCTGGCCTCTGCTCGTGAGGCTCGATGCTGGGTGGATCACACGTCTGACGAGATCCCGTCACCGATCACCACCCAACTGACGAGATGTCGTCAGAGATATCGTGCAGGGGCGGTCGCTTTGGTTCGTCCAATCTCCTGAACCGCAACATGTTACGCTGCCGTGACCAGCGGGCGTAATGACGGCATGGTCGTTGCATAACCTGCCTCAGAAACGCTCGTGGCCCGGCTGTCCGATCCGCAGCGGCCCACGCTCTCAATCTCGCCATGGTCACACGGTCAGGAGATGAGCATGGATCCTACCATTTACTACGGTGTCCAGTCAGGTCCGTACTGGGATTGGAAGGTCGCACTCGACCTGTTCCTCGGGGGGGCTGGCGCTGGGGCATTCGTCTTCTCTGTTGCGCTGTATGAACTCTGGGGGCAGCGCTTCCGGCGGATTCCGCAGACAGCAGCCTATCTGGCCCCATTGCTCGTAGGGGCGGGGCTTCTGCTGCTGCTGCTCAAGCTGGGAAGACCGCACCATCTCATACAGACCTTCACAAATGTTGCACCCACAGCGCCCCTTTGGTGGGGCGGCGTCTTCCAGACGCTGTTCATTGTGGGATCCATCTGGTACGCGCTCCTGTGGCGGAATCAGGAGCCTGACTCAGTCCGCCGCACGCTGGGGCTTGTACTTGCGCCTATCGCCGTTATCGTCGCGGCCTATCACGGCATGTTGCTGGCTGTTGTTACCTCGCGCCCGCTTTGGAATACAGGACCGACGGTGGTTGGTGCCCTTCTGGGCTTTGTGACCACTGGGATCGCAGCAGTACTGGTGTTGCATCTGCTGCGAATGGGGATCCGCGGACGTCTGGAGGATGCGGACCATGTCACGTCGTTTCTCGAGGATCTGCAACCGGTCCGCAATCTCCTCGTGGTGGCCCTGCTGGCCCAACTCGGGACCCTCTTTTTCTGGTGGGTGAGCCTGCACTTTGGGGCCCTCGCCGATCGTACCGCCCTGCAGGCTGCGAACATGTCCTACGGCTCCACCTTCTGGGGTCTGGGAATTGTCGTCGGTTTGATTGTCCCCCTTGTCCTGGGTGCCTACGTCGTGTGGAATGGCGACCGAAGCAACCATCGCCTCCAGGTGTGGACCGTTGGGATCACCAGCGTTCTCATCCTTCTCGGAGGCTATTCCTTCCGTCTGGCCGTCGTGCTCGCGGGCCAGCTCAACCCCGTATACGTCTCACTTCCATAGGGAGCTGTCATGTTGACCGAGAACAGGCCCAGCGACCACGCAGCCGGGATCTCGCGCCGCTCCTTCCTGAAGGGAGCCAGTGGCATTGGCCTATTCGCCGCTGCGGGTGGTGCGCCCCTCCTCGATTTCTTCGTCAGAGAGGCCGGCGCCGAATCGGCTGCACTCGTCCACAGATGGGTTTCATCAACCTGCCAGGGCTGCACGACTTGGTGCCCGGTCCAGGTGAAGATCGTCGATGGTCGCGCTGTCCACCTGCGCGGTAATCCACATTCATTGGCAAATCACGGAAAGATGTGTCCGCGACCGAATATCGCGCTCCAACAGGTGTATGATCCGGATCGAGTCAAGGTGCCCATGCGCCGCACGAACCCACGTAAGGGGCGCGATGAAGATCCAGGTTTCGTCCCCATCAGCTGGGACGAGGCGATGGGACTGATCGCTGATAAGATGATGGAGCTTCGTGAGAACGAAGAGACACACAAATTCACGGTCTTCCGAGGCCGCTACAGCTACATGCGTGATGTCATCTACAGTGCGGTCCCCAAGATTTTCGGCTCACCGAATGGCATCAGTCACTCGGCGATCTGTGCTGAAGCTGAAAAATTCGGGGCATTCTTCACCGAGGGATTCTGGGACTATCGCGACTACGATCTGGAGCACACACGCTACGTGTTATGCTGGGGAGCAGATCCGTTGTCCTCGAACCGGCAAGTCCCCCACGCGATCAATATCTGGGGGCACGTGCGAGACCGCGCCCAGATCGCCGTCATCGACCCGCGCCTCTCGGCCACGGCTGCCAAGGCCAACGAATGGCTGCCCGTGCTGCCTGGTGAGGATGGTGCACTGGCCGTTGCCATCGCCCACGTCATCCTGACCGAAGGCGTGTGGAGCAGGGAGTTCGTCGGTGACTTCAGTGATGGTACGAACCGGTTCATTGCCGGAGAGGCGGTGGATGAATCGCTCTTCGAGGAAATCCACACGAACGGTGTCGTCAAGTGGTGGAATCTGGAACTCCAGGAACGGACGCCTGAGTGGGCAGAGACGCAGTGTGGTATCCCGGCGGATCAGATTCGACGAGTCGCTCTCGGTTTTGCCGACGCAGCACCGGCTGCCATCAGCTGGGTCTCTCCTGGTGCCGCCATGCAGGCACGAGGCGGGTACGCCGCCATGGCTGCTCATGCGCTCAACGGTCTCGTCGGCTCATCGGATCATCGAGGCGGCACCGTACAGAAGACCAAAGTACCCCAGGACAAGATTCCCGCCTACAGCGACTACCAGGATGCTCTGGCGAAGAAGCTGTCGAAGAAGCCAAAGATGGATCAGCGCGGGACCCTCGCTTTTCCGGCTATGAATAAGGGCAAGAGCGGGGGTGGCGTGGTTACCAACAATGCGGCCGATGCCATCCTTCAGGACGATCCCTACGACATCAAGGTCGCCATTGCCTACTGGGCGAATTTCACATTTTCCTGCGGTGGATCAGATCGGTGGGAGAGAGCGCTCACCAAGCTGCCCTTCTTCGTGCACGTGACCACGAACCCGTCAGAGATGTCACACTTTGCGGACATCGTCCTGCCGGCGGCTCACCAGCTGTTTGAGAAGTGGAGTTTCTTGAAGTCGAAGCAGAATCTTCACGGCTACGCCAGCCTGACCCAGCCCATGATCAAGCCCCTGTGGGACGTGCGGCAAGACGAAACCGAGGTGCCCTACCTCCTGGCTGAGGCCCTTGCTGAGCGTGGTTTCGACAACATGCTGCGTTACTTCCGCGAGGCCTACGCCGACCCGGAAACGGGGCAGCATCCCACCAGCAGTGCTGAGTTCGCGCTCACGGCCACCAAGATGCTGACTCGGCCTTGCTGGGATGCCAGTCATAAAGACTATGGCAAGTATGGCGACAGACTCGAAGGCTGGGACGATTTCGTCACCAAGGGTGTGTGGAATTCACACCGTTACGAATACCAGAAGAAGTGGGGAAAGTACGCCACGGTTACCGGACGATTTGAGTTCTATAGCGAGACGCTGAAGAAAGCGCTGACCGCGCATGCAGAAAAACACGAGGTCAGCGTCGATGAGGTGCTGACGGCGACGAACTATACGGTCACGGGTGAACAGGCATTTGTGCCTCATTTCGAACCTGCCCTCAGATGGGGAGATGAGAAGGAGTTTCCGCTGATCTTTTTCGAGCATCGCAGCCGCCTCAACCGTGAGGGGCGTTCAGCGAATTGCACGTGGTATCAGGCCCACAAGAATGTCGATCCGGGCGATGAGAACTGGGATGACGTGCTCAAAATGAATCCGGTAGATGCCCGTCGTTTTGGGCTGCAGGATCGTGAGATGGTCCGCGTCGCGTCACCCACCGGTGAGATCACAGTCCGTCTGAAGCTCTGGGAAGGTGTGCGACCGGGTACAGTGGCCAAGTGTTACGGACAGGGCCATTGGGCTTACGGACGTGTCGCCGCCAGTGATTTCCAACGACGGATTCCACGAGGTGGCAACAACAACGTCATCCTTCCCGCGGAGTACGAGCGGCTGAGCGGTTCCACCGCCCGCCACGGCGGGGTCACTCGCGTCAAAGTCGCACGCGCCTAACAGGATCGAGGAGAGACACAGATGGCCACCAAGCAATACGGAATGGTGATCGACCTGCACAACTGCGTGGGGTGCGCCGGCTGCGACATCGCCTGCAAAGCGGAGAACAACCTGCCTCATGGCTTCGCCTGGTCGAATCACGCCCTGGAAACGTCTGGTACGTTTCCCAATGTCCAGTTCCGCTACATCCCCACGCTCTGCAATCACTGTGAGAACGCGCCTTGTGTGGCGAATTGTCCGACCACAGCGATGCACAAGACCGACGAGGGACTGACGCTGCACGATGTCGAAAAGTGCATCGGCTGCCGCGCTTGCCAGGTGTCTTGCCCATATGGCGCGATCTACGTCAACGAAGATGATCCTCTATCGGCCTTCAACAGTGAGGCATCGACGGCGCTGATTGCCAACGGTACGTCGACGTCCAAGGAGGTCGCTGAGCGAGTGGGTGCACCGGTACCGGTCTACAATCCAGATCGCGCGACGACGTATCCGGGCATTCGGCCGCAGGGTGTCCCCGAGAAGTGCACGCTCTGTGATCACCGACTGAAGAATGACGAATTGCCAGCCTGTGTGGTCGCCTGTCCTGCCGATGCACGAATCTTCGGTGATCTGAATGACCCCGACAGTGCTCCTCGGCAGGCACTGGCCAAACATCAAGCCAGCGTGCTCAAGCAAGAGCAGGGGACCAAACCCCGTGTCTACTATATCCGTGAATACTGAGGGAGAGGGTCCCATGTCCACACTGTTACCACAGCAGGCAACCTCAACCTGTCGGGCAAACGCCTGGTTCGCGTTGGCCAGAATTCTGGCACCGCCGAGGGAGTGGGAAGATAGCCTGCCTGAACTGGTTGACACCGGTCTGGCTGACCTGCCTGAACCCCTGCCGGAACTCGGTGGCCGTTTGGCGGGCCGGATTGCCGATCTCGGCCAGGACACAGAGCAGGTGTCACTGGCCCATGCCCGGGCGTTCCTGGGCCCCTTTGAGATCCTGGTGGCCCCCTGGGCCTCCTTCTATCTCGAAGATGAGCCGAAGTTGATGGGGCCTGTCAGCCAGTATGCCGCCCGTGCCTATGCCGACGCTGAACTTGCGCCTGGATCAAGGTTGCTGGATGCGCCAGATCACGTAACGCACGAGCTGGAGTTTATGTATTTCCTCGCCTTCAACCAGGCGACGACCGGCGAAGCAGAGTGGACGCAGAAGTACGACCGGTTCTGGCGGGAGCATCTTGGGCGATGGCTGCCAAGATTCGCCGATGCTCTGATGACGGCGGATGTGCACCCGCTCTACAACACCATTGCACAGGCACTGAAGCTCCTGTGCACGCTCGAAAACGATAGATCGCAAATCGACTCACTGGCCGACGACGCCGGTGGACAGCAGATGGACGTGTGAACGAGGGAGAGGGAGAATCATGAGACCAAGATCGATGCTGATCGTGATGGGGCTGGTGCTGATCGGATTTGTCGGCAACGCTTCTGCCGAAGGCAGAATCAAAGGCTACATGTTCGGTGACTATTACTGGGTGGCCAGTGCCGATGATGGCGAGACCAAGTTGCCCGAGCAGCGAAATGCCTTCCAGTTGCGCCGCCTGTATCTCACGTACGAGAACCAGATTGCGGATGATTTCTCAATTCGGTATCGGCTCGAAGCGAAGGATGCTGGCTTCGGCAAGGGGTCGAAGATGGTCCCCTTCGTCAAGCACGGCTACCTGAAATGGTCAGATGCCGTGGGCGAGTCCGATCTCTACATCGGTCTGTCGGGCACACCGACCTGGAGCGCTTCTGAGAGCGCTTGGGGATATCGGTCGATTGAAAAAACAGTCATGGACCTCAACAAGATCGGCTCATCCGCGGATCTGGGCGTCGGCTTGAAGGGCAGCGCTGGGAACATTGGCTATCACGTGATGATCGGCAATGGTCCGGGACAGGCACCGGAAGATGACCACGGAAAGAAGTTCTACGGTCAAGTCCGATTCGCGCCCAGTGATGGTCTGACCCTGGTCGGTTACGCCGACTTCAACATGCGACCCGCAGAGCAAAATCAGGTGACCTTTGCCGGCTTTGTCGGGATCAGCCAGGGCGATCTCACCCTAGGTCTTGAGCCTTTCATGCGCATCAACCAGTCGGCTGCCGCCGATGGCGATGACGTGACGATCACAGGGGTGTCGCTCTTCGGTCGGTTGCCTCTGGCCGAGCAATGGAACGCTTTCGGTCGAGTGGATGCGGTGAGCGATGACAGTGACGACACGACAGATCTCCTGGTAGTCGCTGGACTCGACTACGTGGCGGCCAAGAACGTCCACATCATGCCGAACCTGTATCTGGGTCTGCCGGATGGACCGGATCCCAACATTCAGGCACGGGTTACCTGCTTCTACAAGTTTTGATCTCGGTGGTCGCCATTCTCAACTAATGGAGGTAGGTCAATGGCACCACCTGCCATGACCGGATACTTGCAGAGGTGTCCGCATTGAAGGCTCAGCCCGACGAACTGGGACGGCACATGCGCAGCTTGCGAATCAGTGTCACAGATCGCTGTGATCTGCGTTGCGCCTACTGCATGCCCTCGAAGGTTTATCAATGGCTGCCGAAGCGTGCGATCCTGAGCTTTGAGGAGATCCTGCGCCTCGTCGACGCCTTCGTTGCGCAGGGTGTCCAGCGCGTGCGCCTCACGGGGGGCGAACCGCTGCTGCGCCGAGGGTTGGTCGACCTGGTTCAGGCTCTTGCATCCAGGCCCGGTGTTAAGGATCTCGCACTCACGACAAATGGAACCCAGTTGGCTCGTTGGGCACGGCCGCTTCGTGATGCCGGTCTGGCCCGAGTGACGGTCAGTCTCGATTCGCTACGTCCGAGTCGTCATGCCGCGTTGACGCGACGCGCTGTCCTTGAGGATGTGATTGCTGGTATCCGTGCCGCGCGAGATGTCGGTTTTGAGCAACTCAAGCTGAACACTGTGGTTCTGCGTGACGTGAACGAAGATGAGATTGCAGATATCGTTGACTTCGCCGGGAGGATGAACGCCCAGGCACGTTTCATCGAATACATGGATGTCGGTGGCGCAACGGGGTGGTCGACGGAGCACGTCGTGACGCGGTCCGAGATTCTGCAGCAGCTGGAAGCGAACTGTGGGCCACTGATTTCCGGCGAAGAACGTGGCGTCGCACCGGCTGAATTGTTCACCATGACTGATGGTCAGTGCGTAGGTGTGATTGCGTCGACGACACAACCTTTCTGCCGAGATTGTGATCGTAGTCGTCTGACGGCCGATGGTCGCTGGTATCTGTGTCTCTACGACGGGAATGGAACCGATCTTCGCAAGATGCTGCGCGATGGGGCTGATACAACCAAGCTGTCGACGTGCATCGGAGAGGAGTGGCGAAAACGCCAGAACCGGGGGGCTGAAGAACGACTGAAGGTGTCCGACAGGAGCGCTCTTTATCAGATTGAGGAACTGCGTCGGGATTTACGTCTTGAAATGCACACGCGGGGGGGCTGACTAGCTCAGGAGCAGGCAGTTGTCGTTACGATTGGGATTCTCACGCCGAGACGCGGAGGTAGGGATCGATGAGAGTGGAAGTGTTGTTCTTCGCTGGGGCAAAACTCGCAATCGGCAATACAGTTCTCGATATGTCGTTGCCAGCGGGGGCAACAGCAGGTTCACTGCTGCGGCAACTGTCCACCGAGAATCCCGTCTTTGCGGGGATTGCCGCTATCACCAGGCTGGCGGTCAACGAAGAGTACGTGCCAGAGTCGCATGTGTTGTCCGATGGGGATACTGTTGCAATCATTCCCCCGGTGAGTGGCGGTTCGGCTATCTAGTTCGCCACAGCCAACTGCCTGGAGATACGCCACTGGCAATGGCGGAATCTCCTCATGCCGCGAAATCTTCAGTGAAGTTAGCGATGGGTTGCTCGTCATAGGCGGTGCCTTGGGTTTGCCGCGACGAACTCGGCAACGCGCTTTCCGAACTGCTGTCCTTCGGACAGCAAGCCCTCGATCTGTTCTCTCAGCTGTGGGTGCGTCGATGAACGCAAACACATCCTCCCGTCACCTGGGCTTGTCCCGGACGTCGGAGGTCAGGGCAATCCAACGATGGCAAGCTCGCCATGGTCGAGTCCAAGCTTGGTCTGGGGTGGCGCCGCATCCGGCTACCGCGTGGCCGGCCAGGCCTCTTGACGGGCCTTCAGTATGACTCATTCTGTGAAGATAACGACGTGCTAACTCCGGCGGTGGGCACAGCCAGCCGAGGCCAGAACGCAAGGAATAACATGGAACTGTTCTTCGAAAGCAGGCCGGAACTCATCGACACGACGGGCAAGGTCCAGGCCTTCCAGCGCCGGCCACAGATCCATCCGGTGCCTGTGCTTGAGCCGGACGCTCTCGTCGATGGCGCGGGTGTATCGCTCTATGGCACGGTGCTCAATGACGGTGGGCGACTGCGTATGTGGTACCAGGCCTGGCCAAAGAACTGGCAGGGAGGAAACGCCGACTATGTCAGCTACGCAGAGTCAGAGGACGGCATCGAATGGACGAAGCCGAATCTTGGCCTGGTGGACTTCGACGGCGTCGACAACAACCTGGTGAACCTGAAGGGCCATCCACCTGCCTTCTTCATCGATCCCGATGCGCCCGCCGATCATCGCTATCGAGGCACCATCTGCACGGGCCCCTTTCATGAGGGGGCCCAGGCGAATCTGTCACAGTATGGCTTCTACACGGCGCATTCGGGCGATGGCCTGCATTGGGAATACGACCGCGACGTGCCGCGGTGGAAGAGCGCCGACGTGATCAACTGCGCCTACAACCCGAACCGCCGCCAGGCACTCGTCGCGATGAAGTACCTGCAGAGGTTTCAGGGGTTCACTCGCAGGTCGATCTGGAATGCCGAATTCACGGATGGTGAGTGGACGGATCAGCGCATGGCCCTTGTCCCCGATGACTACGACAACATCCGCGCCATGAGCCAGGGGTATGCGAGTGCCGACTACTACGGCATGGGTCTGATGCCTGCGGGCGAAGGGATGGTGGGGTTCCTGTGGCAGTTCAGACACAACAATCTGCCGCGAGCCAAAGACGGCCCGGCGAATTTCGGCAACGTGGACGTCACGCTCGCCTATCAGAACAGATCCGGGGACTGCTGGCAGCACATGCCCGGTCGGCCCGACTTCATCAACCATGCCGACGTGCCATGGGGAGGCGGCGGTGTCTACACCGCTTCATATCCCGTCGAGGTGGGCGATGAGCAGCGCCTCTACTTCTCCGCAACGACGCGCTCCCACGCATGGTATCTGGATCGCGACAACTCCCTGAACGAGGAGAATCTGCAGACTCTGATCGATGAGGGGAATGGCAGAATCGGCTTTGCCAGCTGGCCCAAGTGGCGGCTCTTCGGGCTGAGAAGCGATCCGGTGGGCACGGTCCCATTCTACATCCGCGTGGATACCCAGTGCGAGATCAGGCTCAACTACGAGTGTGAAACCGGTGGCTCCGTTCGCGCCGAACTGCCCGCCATCGCCCCCGGGAAGCCGGCGCCGGAGGGGCGCAGTCTGGACGATTCCGTCGCGCTGACGGGAGACAGCTTCGCTGCTCCACTGACCTGGCGGGACGGCACGACGATCCAACCGGGGGAGGATGGTCTCACCAAGATCGAACTCCACCTCGACCGCGCGACGATCTACGCGTTTGAGGTCGTGCCCGGATCGGCGCGAAGTCGCAAGGAGGGAATCTAGTTATCTAGTGCGAGGGGACGACGAAGATTCTGTGAATCCGGCAGAGATCGGGGTAACGGCAATTCGCCAGCTTTCCGGGCTGTCGGTTCGAAATCTCGTGGATGTAGCGCGGACAGTGGTTATCCTCATCTGGAGTGATGGTGTCGTGCACGCGTCCCAACACCACTCGGAGCAGCATCGATGAACAGACCACCCGGTGATTTCATTCGCGTATCTGAGGAGCGGTTGCTGGCTTTCGTCACCGAGGCCTTCGAGCGCTCAGGTTGTGATCATGCTTCGATCATCGCGCGGCTGCTGGTCAACAGCGACCTGCGGGGTGTGCGCTCCCACGGAACGCAGAAGACCAGTGGTTGCTGCAAAGGCTTCGCCACCGGGACTCTCAATCCGACCCCGCAAATCGACGTCCTCCACGAGACACAGGCTTTGGTGGTACTCGACGGTGATGGCACTCTCGGTTACTTGCCAATGGTGCGCGCCGCGCAACGGGCGGTGGCCATGGCGCGCCAACAGGGGGTTGGTGTCGCCCTGGTGCGGCATATTGGGCACTACGGATCCGCCGGCCACTACACGCGTATTTGCAGCGATGCGGGTTGCATTGGGTACTCCGTGCAGGGGTATCGTAATGAAGCGGTGCCTAAGTCACCCCCGGTGTATGCCGTCAATAGTGGCAATCCCCCTTATAGTTTTGCCTTCCCCGGCGATCAGGAACCAGCCATCGTCGTCGATGCGGGTGCTGCTTTCGACAGTCCCTATCCAGAGGTTGGCTTCGAGGAACTTGCCCGCAGCTTTCCGTCTCCCTTCTTCAAGAGCATGGGTATGGTCGCCGCCTCGACTCTGATCGGCGGCGCCCTGACGGGCTTTACCTCATCCGTCAGCGATGCCGTCCAAGAGCGTTGGTCGGGGGCCGGCATGGGTGGTACGGTGATCGCCCTGGACCCGAATGTGGCCGGCGACGGTGCCGCGTTTTTCGCCGAGGTCGATCGCTACGTGCGGGACATTCGCGACGGACACTTGCCGCTGCCCGGTACGGACAGGGTACACCTGCCCGGGCATCTGGAGGCGGAGCGCATGGTCGAATACCGCAGGGAGGGTATTCCCTATGGCGAGCGCGAACAGGCAGGACTACGCGAGGTGGGTGACCGTTTGGGCTTGCCGCTGCCCTGGGAGTAATGATGGGACGCGATATGACGAGTGAGTCCTAACGCAAGGCTTCCAGAGCCGCGAGGCGGCCTGATTACGTGCGGACGCAGGTGATGTAGGCGGCCGAACTTGAGCATCCGAGCACGCCGGCTCTCGCCTCTTCGCTTACTGCGTGCTGATCATCGAACCGAGCGCAGATCGCAGGCATCGTCAACCATCAATAGGTCTGTCTGAGGATAGGGGAAGATCCCGCCACCAGCATCCATAGATTGGTCCGAAAAGCCTACTAGCACCGCAAGTGTCATCGCCGGTAGCATGATGCGTTTCATGTAGACCTTCTATTCCTACGGTGAGAAGCCCGTGACAAATCGCCAGCCGTGTGCAGTTGTCTCGTCAGGAAGCCAACTTGCCTCTCGAATGCCCCCAGCGAAGGACGGATACGAGTTGATGCAGCCATCCTGCAGATCTGCCAGCCAGCCGGAATGATCCGTGACGGGTTGCGGCTCTGCGTTCGTCCCCAACCGCTGTCGGAACACCGCATTTACCCAGGGAATCGCAATCTTGTGGGCTTGGATCTGTTTCTCAGGAGATCGATGAGGGGTCTCTGGTTCGATCCCGAAGGTCCATGGTGCGCCAAGAGCTCTACCTCTTCTCCACAGTGCCTTGCTGTCTTCTACGCCAGCAGTCTCATCCGTTTCTCCGGCGAGGAAGAGAGCGGGGATCGTGGCAGCTGTCTCGATGTCCACCGTCAATTCACGCAAATGGGAGTGATACCGAACAAAGCCAATCGTCCTAGCTCGTCTTCAAAGTCGAACCGTTCGACATACTCAAAGTGTGCCACGAACCCATCGGATCGCCTGCCTCTGTCGTCCTGCTTTCAAAATACGCGACGCCATGGAACAGGGCACCTAAAGGGGATGACCGACTCGGCACTGGACCTCAGGTCGGGTTTCTGGTCCATAGCTCGCCCATAACACACCCAATAACCACATGCAGAAGAAACCTGTCCTTGCCGCTGGTTTTTCCGCGGGCGCTGAAAATTCAGCAGACTGAAGGTCAGCACCGGAAGGCTGCGTCGGGCAAGTTACCCTCCGCAGCACGGGCGAGGCATGCCTCTTGCTATTCAGCAGAGTGTCACGACCACCGCCTATCTGGGAAGGCCAACATGCGTAGTCACCTGCTGCCGATCTTCATCGGGGCACTAACCCTTCAGTTCACCGGCCCGGCCGTCGTGTCTGCAGCGGACATAACCGGTGTCGTCGTGGATGCTGCGTCAGACACCCCTCTGGCTGGGGTCATTGTGCAAGTGGAGGGCATGCCTTCAGGTACTACCACCGACGGTGCTGGTCGTTTCACGGTACCCATCGGGCCGGCAGGGACTGTGCAACTGGGACTGAATCTGATCGGTTTCGACAAGCTGTTGCTGACGCCGATCGAACTATCCGGCGCAGACGTCGACGTGGGAACGGTGAAGCTGTCGGCACGGGCCATTCGTCTGAGCGAGGTTGTGGTCACCCCTGGTCGCTACTCCATCATGAGTAGTAGCCCGATCCGCGGCCAGACGATGGGGCGGCAGGAACTCGAGAACATGTCCTTCGCCGAGGACATCACGCGCGCCGTCTCCCGTCTGCCCGGCGTTGCCTCCACCGACTTCTCTTCAAAGTTCACCATACGCGGCGGCGAGGCCGACGAGGTGCTCATGTCACTGGACGGCATGGAGCTGTATGAGCCCTTCCACCAGCGCGATTTCGTCGGTGGTCTCTTCAGCATCGTCGACATCGAGACCATTCAGGGTATCGATCTGCTCACGGGTGGCTTCACAGCGGAGTATGGCAATCGGGAAAGTGGCGTTTTCAACATGACGACGAAGACGCCGACACAGCGCAACACCACCATCGGTGTCAGCGTCATGAATGTCCGGCTCTACACTGAGGGGACCCTGGCTGGCGGTGAGGGCAGCTACCTCATGTCTGCCCGACGCGGCGTGCTCGACAAGATCAAGCTCATGTCGGTGGTGGATGATGAGACGACGCATTTCTTCCATGATGCCATGGCAAAAGTGGAAATGCCCGTCAACGACCGGCACCGGCTTTCCGCGCACGTGCTGCTATCGGGGGACAGGGCTGAGGTACGCGACGTCGAACCGGGTATCGCCCATGACATCCACAATACCAGCTACGACAACCTGTACGGGTGGCTCGCGCTGAAGTCGATCTACTCCGATGGCCTGTATGCTCGGTCATTGCTATACGGCGGCGAGATCACCCACGACCGCAATGGTGACACGGCAAAGGACGAGTACACTGACAAGGTGACTTTCCAGCTCAGGGACAACCGCAGCTACCGGTTCTTCGGTCTCAAGCAGGATTGGATCTGGGACGTGTCACCACATGTGTCGCTGAAGTCGGGCTTCGATCTGAAGCAGGTGAACGCCGAGTACGACTATGTCTTCAATCTGGATGACACGCGCACAAATTCAGCCGGTGTGGTGGGGCCCTTTCACAACAACAACGACATCCAGACCAAACCCTCTGGCCAGCAGACGGGGGTGTATTTGTCGACACGTTTCAATCCCTGGCCAGACCTGTATGTCGAAACCGGACTACGCAACGATCGGGCGACGTGGGCAGACGACAATCTTTGGAGCCCGCGGCTGAGTGGGGCGTACAATCTGACACCCCGAACTGTACTGCGCGGTGGTTGGGGCAAATACTACCAGAGTCAGTTCATCAACAACCTGGACGTGCATCATTCCGCCGCCGACTTCGATCCGGCGGAGTTGTCGACGCACTACGTCGTCGGACTGGAACACAACTTCGACTATGGCATCCATGCCCGTGTCGAAGGTTACCGAAAACAAATCACACGCCTCAGTGACAGCTATCAGAATCTGCGCGATCCGTGGGAGGTCTTTCCTGAGGCACGCAACGACGACGTATTGCTTCGCTACGATGGCGCAGAGACTGCCGGTGTGGAGTTGTTCCTGAAATACGATCAGGGCAAGAAGCTGTCGTGGTGGTTCAGTTATGCGCGCGCCAGGGCTGAGGAGCGGGTCGTCGACATCGAGTTTGACGGCCTGCTGGTGGAACAGACGGGCACACTGCGTCGCATCAACAACCAGGACCACACGGTCTACGCCGACGTGAACTATCGGCCCAACTCGCGTTGGCACATCAACTTGTCCTGGCAGTACTACACGGGCTGGCCGCTGACGACGTACGACTATGTGGCCAACCGCCCGTACACCGAGGCACCGGCACCTGACTTGCACATGGCGGCAACACACAATCAGTTCCGTGGCGAAGACTATCCCGCCTACCATCGCATGGACATCCGCGTCAACCGCGACATCCGTCTCGGCGATGCGACGCTGAAGGTCTATCTCCACATCATCAACGTCTACAACCGAGAAAATCTGCGGAAGTTCGATGTGGATTCAACTGACGACGACGTGCTCGTAGCGGATGGTCAGGGCAGCTACCAGTATTTTCGCGATGACACGACGTGGTTTGGCCGCATTCCCGTGCTCGGCGTGACCTATGACTTCTAGTGAAGTGGTATGATGCTGCCTGCCATCCGGCCCCCTCAGTTTCACAGCACGTTACAGCGGGCGACACCACGGCCATTTGCCCTGGGCTAGGTCGACACCTGATAATGGCTAGAGGTAGCTGTTACACGCCTCGCATAAATCATCCCTATGCCAGATCTCACATCTCGCGGACCCTCGATCTTCGTCAAGCAGGTGGCTATCTACCTGCTGCTGATCCTGGCTGTTCTGGCGGTGATGGGCCGATTGTTCTTTTCGACGGCACGCGATCATCTCGAAGAGGAAGTCGGGCGCCGACTGGAGTATGTGGCACGGATCGCCGCCCGCTACACACCGGTCGAGCGACTTGTGCTGATTCGCGCCGACGATGATGAGGCGCGAATGGTCCTGCGTCTTGAGCAGAAACTCGATGAAATCCGTGAGGCGACGGGCATCTATCGCCTCTTTGTGTTCCGTCCCGACCGATCCGCTCTCCTCGACATCGACCCGTCGATTCGCATTGGCTCTGTCTACGAGATTCCACAGCTTTCTGCCGATGATGAGGGGCAGCTTCATGCGGGCGTCGCCATTCATACTGTCGGCTACACGACGACAGGGGGCGAACTGCGCATGTCGGCCTTCGCACCTATCACCGACGAGGAAGGCGACTTGATCGCTGTCGTGGGTGTCGAAGGCAGCACACGCGAACTACAGATTGTCGAACAGATGCGCGATCGCCTCTACTGGATCGCTGCTGGATGCGCCGCGGCTGCCTTGCTTGTCGCGCTCTTTGCCGCCCGCAGTATCACCGGCCCCATTCGCCACATTGCGGCGGTGGCGCAGCGATTGGGCGGTGGTGAGTATTCAGCCCGCACGAGTGTGCAGCGTCACGACGAAGTGGGGCAGTTGGCCCAGTCCGTCAATCACATGGCGGAGCAGATCAGTGATCGCGATGCGGCGTTGAAGGAGATGGCCGCCAGTGTTGCCCACGAGATCCGCAACCCACTCAACTCGATCCAGCTGCTGCTGGTCGTGCTTTCCGAAGACATCGCAGCAGGAAAAACCGATGACCACGAGGCGACCCTGCGTACTCTGCGCTACGAGGTGAACAAACTGAATCGGTTCGTCGACGAATTCCTGACGTATTCCAGACCGATGACGTTGATCGAAGATGATGTGGATGCTGGCGTGGTGGTGCAGAATGTGATCGACATGGCCACTGGAGAGGCACAGCAGCGAGAGGTGAAGGTGACACAGGAAGTCTCTGCCGATCTACCCACGCTGCGAGTTGATCGTCAAAGGTTGGAACAAAGCCTGCTGAACCTCGTCATCAATGCCGTACAGGCTGCCGGTAGCGGCGGTTTGGTCGAGGTGCGTGCACGGGCCACGGCAGACGGAGTCGAACTGGTGGTTGATGACACGGGGCAAGGAATCTCGCCTGAGGATCTGCCAAATCTCTTCAAGCCCTTTTTCACGACTCGTGCCGACGGCACCGGACTCGGGCTGGCCAATGCACAGAAAATCGCTGCCGAACATGGCGGCTACATTACCGGCACCAACCGAGAGCAAGGAGGTGCTCGCTTCACATTGCACCTGCCGAATTCCAAAAGCCGGGAGAGGACCAGCTGATGGCTCGCATCCTGATCGCCGACGACAATCGTACGACCACCACCGCCCTGGCAACCCTCGTAGAGCGCTGGGGGCACACAGCGCTGACTGCCTTTGACGGGCGCCAGGCGGTAGAGGTGATGGAGGACAAGGTGGTGGACGTGCTGGTGACGGACTTGAAGATGCCGGAACTCGATGGCATGCAGGTGCTTGAACAGGTACAACAGCGCTGGCCGGAGACGATTGTCATCGTCGTCACTGCCTTTGGTACGATCGAGTCTGCCGTGGATGCGATGCGTCTGGGCGCCTTCGACTATCTCACCAAACCTTACGACCACGACGAATTGCGGGCGAAGGTGGAGCGCGCCGTCGAGCAGCAACGTCTGTTGCAGCAGCTGGAGCGTATGAATGCGCGTCTGGCAGAATTCGAAAAAGATACGGGAGGTTTCGACGAGATTGTCGGCACCAGCGATGTCATGAAACAGGTGTACGAGCAGATCGACAAGGTCGCAGAGACAGATTCAACCGTGCTGATTCTTGGCGAGAGTGGAACAGGCAAGGAACTGGTCGCCCGCGCCATCCATCGCCATAGCCTACGGGCTGAGACGGGTTTCGTCGCCGTTCACTGCGCCGCCTATGCCGAGAATCTGCTCGAAAGCGAACTGTTCGGTCATGAAAAGGGGGCCTTCACCGGTGCGACGGCCCGCAAGATCGGCCGACTCGAACTGGCAGATGGCGGCACACTGCTGCTGGACGAGATCGGCGAGGTTTCGGCGGCCGTTCAGGTGAAACTGCTGCGGGTCCTGCAGGAACGTGAATTTGAACGCGTCGGTTCGACGCAGACGATCGGCTTCGACAGTCGAATCATTGCGGCGACGAACCGTGACCTCGAGCAGGCGATCAACTCTGGGGAGTTCCGTCAGGATCTGTTCTATCGACTCAATGTCTTCACTCTGCAGTTGCCTTCTTTGCGTGAACGGCGTCAGGATATCACCGCGTTGGTCGGCGTCTTTCTTGAGCAACAGGCTCGAAAGAGAGGTCGAGACGGATTTGATATGCGTCCTGCCGCTCTGGCTGCATTGACCCACTACGACTGGCCGGGAAATATCCGCGAACTGCAGAATGTCATCGAACGCGCCACCATTCTGGCCAGTGATGGTGTGGTGGATGTCGAGCATCTTCCGGTGGGTGTCGCGGCGGGGAGCGGTGCGTTGGATTCCAGTACTGAGCAGATCGTATTGCCACAGGAGGATGTCGACTTCGATGAAGAGCTCGAGCGTTTCGAACGGCGCCTCATCCTGCATACGTATGAACGCTGTGGTCGCGTGAAGGCACAGGCGGCTCGCGCCCTGGGAATCGATCGAAACCGACTGCGCTATAAACTGCGCAAATACGGCATTGATGACTGAATTGCCGACTACGACGGGCACGGCTCCTGGCATGTGGCGTGTTTTTCGGCTGCTGTGTGCGTCGGTGCTCATGTTGCAGGCACCGCACATGGTGCTTGCTCAGGTCTCTCCTGTCCCACAGGCGCAGACGGACCCCAGGTCGAAAGGCACCGTCTTGGCAGACACGACGGACAGTACCGCTGTCGATTCCGCTGTGGGCGTCGCTATGGATCCTCTTCAGCCCTGGCGCCAGTGGCCATCGATCGATCGCGCCGTCGAATTGGGCCGACTTGACGGCCCCACAGATATCCTGGAAAAGGGTGAGATCATCGCTGATCGACTCGATGACCTGCGTCGAGAGGATGCGATGCTCGATTCGCTGAAGCAGATATGGGAGGGCCGAGATCTTGCCCTGGCCGGCCAACTCGAAGTGCTGGAGGATCTCGCGGACCTGCAGCTGGGGGGTGACTTGCAACTGCAACAGCGGATTCAGACGGTCCGCGACAATGCCACGGAGACACTGCGGTGGCGGGAGCGGATTGCTACCGCGACCAACCAGCTTGACTCTCGGATTACACGACTGCAGCTACGTGCTGACGAATACAAGCGCCGTGCGGATCAGTTGCGCCGGCTGGAGGAGGAAGCCCGATGAGGTGGTCTACATCCTTCTGGATGTCGGTTGCTCACACGGCGGTCACTATCGCTATCATGGCCATCTGTGTTGCATCTTCCGCAAGCGGCGCCCCCCCCTGGGATGTTCGCGCTGATGGTGAGATCTCTCTGAAGCGCAATTCGAATCTGCAACTCGTCGACGACAACGCATTCGGGTCCAAGGACGACGAGCTGACCGAGGTCCACGGGAGTCTCAGCGCACGTGGACATCTGGCTGGTTGGCGTGTGGATTCGCAGGTGTCAGGGTTGGGCAATCTGCACCACACCCACAGTGGCGAAAACTGGTACTTCGCTCGCTCACGCCTTGGGCTGCAACGTGGTCTGGGTGCGGGCACGGCGGAGATCAGCAATGAGACGCGCTCCTATGCGTTGCCTGACAGGAATGAGTTCGATTTCCTGCGCAATGTGCTGCAGCTGTCCTATCGTCACTCGCTGGCTGAAGACCGTTGGCAACTGCGAGGTGGATATGCCAACATTCACACACGTTATCCGAATCGGAGTGTCTTCAACTACACGGTTCACGGCACGCTGTTGGAGATACGGCGACGATGGGGGTACGACCTGACGGGCTTCGCCCAAGTGGATATTCAGCGCTATGTGGGTAGCGCGACGCCATCGGAACTCGTCGCCTCGCCAAGAGACGGCCAACGATATGGTCTTCGCCTGGGGGGCGACGGTCTGTTTGCCGGACGTCATTCACTCAGCATCATCTACACCTTTCAGTCCGACGAAGCCGATCTGGGGGTAAAACGAATCGGCGATCCCGATAACCCGGAGAGTACGCAGGATATCGAAGCGGAGTTCGATCTCGACAAACACAAGGTTGCCATCCACTATGGCGTGCCATTGTCGAAGCGTTGGCTGTTTTCGAACTATACCGAATGGATCAAGAAGAATTTCGACAACGAAATCGACGTGGCAGATCCCTTCAGAGGCCGACGTGACACGTTGCTCCTGTCGACCTTGCACCTACGCTACAAGCTCAACTCCACCTGGTCGGTGAAGCTGCGATATCTCTATCGCAGCAACGATGCCAATATCGCGCGCTCTGACTACACGGCTCACCTGATTTCCATCGGGCTGCACTGGCAGCGTTGACTGAGGTTTCTCGCTGGGACTGATGGAATGTCAGCGGCCGCTGGATTTCGAGCGCTCGCCTCCCATCCACAACCCCTCTGCCACTGTATCTCAGCAGCCATTTGAGGGGCGTATCAGGATGGCACGGTCCTTGCAATTCTGTGGATCATCGGACCATCCAATCGTTGCCAGGAGGGCCTTGTGACTGCCTCTCGAAATCTACTCTTCGTGTTATCTCTGTCGGCGTCCATGCTGGGGAACCTGAGCACCGTGGGGCCCCTGAGCGCTGCAGTACCCACGGATGGTTTTGCGCTGCTTGCCCCTGCACCGATGCGTGGTGGAGAGTTTGCCTACACACAACACCACGAGTTCGAGTTCAGCCACATTGAAGGATCCGTGCAGGGATGGAGTTCTTCCTTTGCTTACGGTCTTCCTGTAGGCGAGTTGTCCTTCACGGGAATCGTTGCTACCGAGACGGGAGGCATCTCCTTTGATGCGGTGGAGGCGGATCTTCGCCTTCGGCTCGATTTCAACGGGGCGATCCCTTTTCACCCACACTTGCGCATCGGCGTCTCTCGTGAGAATCGAACGAAGAGTCCCGATGATGCGCACCTCGGGCTGCAATTGCATCACTCCTTTCGACGTCACTGGCATGGCGCCGTGCACCTGGCCTACGAAGGCGCGACCGATGGGAGTCGATCATACTTGCTGTTGGCAGGTCTGCGACGACAGCGAATCACACCGGCCCTGGGCGCCGGTTTTGAAGTGAAGAGTGAGATCACCCGACACAGTCCGGTGAAAGAACGACCACAAATCCTGATCGGCCCCAGCCTGGCTTGGCGTCTGAGTGACCAAACCGAGTTGCGTGTCAACTCGCTCTTCGGTTTCGGCGGTGGCAACGAGACCAATGTTGTCTACCTCTTTAGGCCATGATCTGTTGAGAAGGCTGGGACATATCTCTTGCGCCACGACGATAGCGCTGGTTACAGTTACAGAGAAATGATGACCAACCTGACGAACTCACACTTCCTGATCCTGGCTCCTTGCGCGACAGCGCAGGCGGCTGCGGCGACCAATGCCGCGGCGGCGGTGCCAAACTATACGGTAGCGGGGGTGTCCAACTCAGGTAGGTAGAACGAGAGAATTCCAGGACCTTGATCAAGCCCGCTGCCGTGTACTCACGGTGGCGGGCTTTTTCTATTTCAGGAGCACAGAGGGATGAGTGAGGATCGAGTAACAAGCCACGAACTGCGAGAGAAATTCATCACCTTCTTCGAGGGGAGAGGACATTCCAGGATTGGCGCTACCTCCATGGTGCCGGAGCACGATCCCAGTGCCTTGTTCATCAGTGCTGGGATGCAGCCGCTTGTGCCGTACCTGCTTGGTCAGCCACATCCTGCGGGCACCCGCCTGGTGAACACACAACGCTGCTTCCGCACGACGGACATCGAACTCGTGGGCAATTCCACGCACCTGACACTGGTCGAGATGTTGGGCAACTGGTCGCTCGGTGACTATGGCCGGGAGGATATGATTCCATGGAGCTGGACCTTTCTGACTCACGAGCAGTGGCTTGGTATCGATCCTCTCCGCCTCTTCGTCACTGTGTTCTCCGGCGATGGCGAAGTTCCCGCGGATCGAGATTCCTCGCGGCTCTGGCAGGAACAGTTTCGTACCGCCGGGATCGATGCACTGGAAGGGCAGCGGATCTTTCCTCTGGGACGAGAAGACAACTGGTGGGGTCCCGTCGGGCGCACGGGGCCGTGTGGGCCTGATTCCGAGATGTTCTACGACACCGTTCTGGCACCGTGCAGCTCTGGGTGCAGGCCAGGATGTGGCTGCGGCAAATACGTGGAGATCTGGAACGATGTGTTTATGGAGTACGAACGGCGAGAGGACGGGAGCACGGTGCCTCTTCAGGCGTCCAACATCGACACGGGAATGGGTCTCATCAGAACTCTGGCGGCCCTGAATGGTCTGAAGTCGATCTACGAGACCGATGTGCTGCGGCCGGTGGGCAAGGCAGTCCGTGAAGCCTGTGGGCAAGAGCTGCCCACGGGGGAGGCTTCGGATGGTGAACTGCTCGTGTCGCAACGGATTGTCACTGACCATGTCGTGTCGGCGGTCCACTTGATCGCCGATGGTGTGCAACCCTCGAATGTCGAACAGGGCTACGTGTTGCGTCGGTTGATCCGTCGCGCTCTCATGCACCTGCGGAAACTCGGTGCCAGGGAGAGCGTATGGGATGACCTGGTGGTCTCCGTGCGACAGGGCTTTGGCGGTGCCTATCCTACGATCGATGAAAGCCCTGCTGACATTGTAGAGGTCTTGTCCGCGGAAACCGAGCAGTTCAGCCGAACCCTCGATACTGGACTACGACGCCTTCGACAGGTCCTACAGTCTGATAGTGTGACAGCGTCGGGGCAACTCGGCGGCGACGTTGCTTTCGATCTGTTCGCCACGTTTGGCTTCCCCCTCGAGATGACGCGTGACCTGGCTGTCGAGTCGGGTGTCACCGTCGACGAGAAGGGATTCGACGAGCACTTCGCGCGCCACCAGGAGTTATCCCGTCAGGGCGGGCAGCAACGCTTCGCCGGTGGGCTCGCCGATCACTCAGAGTCTACGACGCGGTATCACACGGCCACGCATCTGCTGCACGCCGCGCTTCGAGAGATACTGGGTGACCACGTGGTGCAGCGCGGGAGCAACGTGACACCGGAAAGACTACGCTTCGATTTTCTTCACCCTGCCAAGGTGGGAGCGGAGGAGCTCGAGCAGGTAGAGAGGCTCGTGAACGGAGCGATCGAGGGCGACTATCCTGTGGTGTGGGCGGAGATGGCGCCAGAGGAGGCGATGGCCACTGGTTCACTCGGCCTCTTCCAGGAGCGTTATGGCGAGCGCGTTCGTGTCTACGCCGTGGGTGATCTGCAAGGTCACCCACGGGCACGGGAGGACGCAGCCACCTTCAGCAAAGAGATCTGCGGCGGACCTCACGTCGATCGGACGGGCGAACTCGGGCGGTTCCGCATCGTGAAGGAGCAATCGGCGAGCAGTGGTGTGCGGCGGATTCGAGCTGTGCTTGAGTGAAGCGAGCGAGGGTGTATGAGAGCCCAGGCAGATACTATGTCCGAAGGCATGTCCGGCTGTCGTTGACAGGGTCCCTCATCCAGGCGCATCCTGGCGGTCGACAACACACTCATGGAGAGGATCTACCCAATGAAGGATGCCCTCCTGGTCATCGACGTCCAGTTGGCCAGTTTTCCGCCGTTTCCGCCTGCACACGAGATCGAGGATCTCCTGTCTACGATGGTCGGACTGGTTTCGAAGACCCGCGAGCAAGGGGTGCCGGTGTTCTTCATCCAGCACTGTGGTGGGTGTGACGATCCCGACGAACCGGGGACTCCGGGTCACCCCATCCATCCGAGTCTGGTGGACGAGGGGGCGCTCATCGTGCAGAAAGCGACGCCTGATTCGTTCCAGGACACTTCGCTGCACGACCAACTTCAGGAGATGGCCATCGAACGACTGACTATCTGTGGGATCCAGACTGAGTACTGTGTCGATACCACGACACGTCGAGCGAACAGCTTGGGGTATCAGGTGCGGCTGGTGTCTGATGGTCACTCTACTTGGGACGGTGAGCCACTCTCTGCGAGCCAGAAGATCGAGTATCACAACCAGGTGCTGGGGGGCTACTTCGCGGAGCTTGTCGAGGCAGAAGCGGTTCAGTATTCCTGAGACCGGATTCCAACGCACCCATTTCTCGACTACGCGCCAATCTTTTGCCATACTTCGCGGCGGCAAGCATCATCTCTGATCCGGATGGGTGTGCACCTTGAGCGAAATCGCAAAAACAGTAATAATGGAATTCTCGGAGGCCGAGATGGCGACGTGGCGAGAGCGTGGCTGGATTATCCTGGAAGCCGCCGTGCCCCCTGAGCAGTGCGCTCTGCTCGTCGACGCCATCTTCCGGCAGCTGCGCCAAGACCCCGACGACTCCGCTACGTGGTACCCGCGCGAATACCCGCAGCCCCACGGTCGGTCCGACCACCATGATGGCTTTTTGACCTTCGACCCCACGCCCGAGTTTGCGGCCACCCGGGCGCTGCAGTGGCAGATCTGCCAGAAGGAGCGGATATACCGCGCGCACGCGCAGCTACTTGGGGAGCATCGTCTGAGAATGGGGATGCAGGTGGGGCGAGCTTACATGAAGCCGCCATACATCGGCGGCGATACGCTCGGGGTGGAGATGAGCGGACCGCTGGAGCTGCCAGATGAGAAGATCTTTCACCGGCGTGGAGGGGACATCAAGCTGCCGGGCGGGGAGATGGCCCTACATTTTGACACGAGCTTGGACGACATCCGCCGAGGGGTCATCAGCGGTGGGAACCTACTGCAGGGTAACATCTCGCTCACCGACACCCCCGGTGATGCGGGCGGCACCTGCCTGCTGCCCGGATTCCACCACGAGCTTCTTGAGTGGGTGCAGCGCTTCCCTCCTTTGGATCCGGAGGCGGACAGCTGGGCGACCGACGGCAGCAAAGGCGGCTGGCCTGGGCGGAACGCGAACACGGCCTGGCCGCACGCGTTCGATGCCGAAGGGATGCCGCTGCCACTGCCGCAGCTGGACCGGCTGCGCGAGGAGCGCATCGCAGCGGGACGAGTGAAGCCGGATTGGGTTGGCAACCTCAATCATCCTGACCTGGCGGCGTTCCAGCACCGGATACGCTCCATCCCAACCAAGTGTGGCGACCTGCTGATTTGGCATCGCGGGTGCCCGCACGGTAACGGCTACAATCTGACGAAGCAGCCGCGCATGGCGCAGTTTGTGGATTTTTCCGTGCTGGGCGAGGGGCAGCCGACGGAAGAAGAAATTGCGGCGAGGACCAAAGTGTGGGAGGAGGTAGGGGCGCCGCCAATGAGCGACCTGAATCGAAAGGTCGCTGGGCTCGAGCCTTGGGGTGATTGACACCGCGAGGGGTATGTCGGGCTGGTACGTAGCCAGAATTGGGGTCATCACAGGGTGTGACAGGGGAATGAGGGATGATGCGCGAGAGCTGGTCGGCCTGTTTGCGCGCGTCTTCCACTCCGCTCGCTGATCGAGTTTCATCTGCCCGACTCTGGCGGGTGTCGTGTCCGCCGCGTCGTCGGCACTGGACAAAGTGCCGCGGATGTTCGGTATTTCCTCGATACCTCTGCCTCAATTCCACGGCATTCCCTGCGCCGACGGTTCAAGTTGGCGCATCCACTTCTGAAGAGAGATACAAGCAATGGCAACGACCACGGAGAAGCCCCGAACAAAGACGCAGATCTTCGACGAGATCGCCACAGCCACCGACCTGACACGCAGCCAGGTGGCGGCCGTCTTCACGGCGATGTCAGATCTGATGGCGAACGATCTGGGCAGCAAGGGGCCAGGCGAGTTTGCGGTGCCCGGTCTCATGAAGATCCTTCGCGTGAGCAAGCCCGCTCGTCCGGCAAAAACGGGCGTCCCTAACCCGTTCCGTCCGGGTGAGTTGATGGACGTGGCGGCCAAGCCGGCATCGAGTGTCGTCAAGGTCCGGCCCCTGAAGGCACTCAAGGACATGGTGTAGCAGTTTGACGCGTGGCTGAGCGCCGCTGAGCGGCCGGCCACTGCAGCGCTACCAGAACTCATGAGTTTGGACCGTCGGGCCCGTTGGGCTCGGCGGTCCAAGTCATTTCCGCGGAGCAAGTCACACTGCATGGCGGCCGGCGTTGAAGTCAGAGAAAGCCTTGAGATACACGTGGCGTCAGTTCTCCTTGGTCGCGACGACGACCAGGACATTGTCCCAGCGTTCGCCGAGATCGGAGGTGAAGCAGGTGTGTGGAGATGCGAATCCCGACTTGACGCACAACTGGGCAACTTCGCTACGGCTGAAGAAGTGCCAATAGCGTGTGTCGCTGTACTTCCGCAGAGCGGGAGGCGTGCGTAGCTCTCTTCAATCTGCTGGGAGAGAATTGCAATCTCATCTCTGCGGTCAGCCATGGTCTTCCTCACGATTCGCGTTCGGAGTAAGAGTCCGAAAGCAGGGGCAGATCGGGCCTTGGTTTCTCGCAACTGCTTGGGGGCAACCTGTAGGCACTGAATGGCGGGCATTTCTGCCACGAGGACCCATCCAATCGACCCGCTACGAAAAAGCTAACGCGGAGACCTGTTCATCTGCCTCTGATCTGTCGCTTGATCTCACCCCATGGTTTTGCCTCGATCACTGATTCGACCTGGTAATCTGGAACCCATGACGTAGCTCGCAGATAGGACATGTTACCCGTATCAAACCAGATGGCGTCGCCCCCTCCAGTGGGAACGATGCCAATCGCCGTGTCCTGCGGTGTCATGCCTGCCGTTGAGACGGCGATCCACTGACCGTCCGGCGAACTCAGGGGTACCCCGCGAACGGATGCCATCTTTTCGATGACATCGCTGGGCGCATCCAAGGTGTAGAGGCCGTCCAAGTGGAAGAACACCAGATTCAGCCCACTGCCCATCCAGGAAGGAGTCCAGTAGGAGCCCTGCCGAGTCGGCATGAGGTCCCGAAGGTTGCTGCCGTCAGGGCTCACCGTCCAAAGGTGCGGCTTGGCGTGTTCCGTCTGGGCTCGGTGAAACGCGATCAGGGGGAGTGACGGATGCCATGCCGGCTCGTAGTTGAACTGATCGGAAACAATCGTCCGGACGCTGCCTGTGAGCCGATCCACGATGCGGATCACGGCATTGCCCGCAAGCCTCTGGCTGAAGGCGATCTCTGTTTCATCTGGAGACCAGCTGTATTTGTTCCCTAGCCCAGAGAACAATCTCTCCACCTGGCCGAGACGCCGATCGTAAATGAAGGTGCCATCTTCGTTCTCGGTGTCGGCTCTGAAGACGGCTCGATAGATGACGAAGCGGCCCGAAGGAGACCAGACGCCACCGGCAAATGTGACGCTTTCAGGATGATGGGGAAGGAGGACGTCCTGCGCGAAGTCTTTGATCTCCCCTGTCTCAATGTCGATCGTACTTATCGTGCGAGCGTAGTTAGGCCGAGTCTGGCTCAGAGAGCCGAAGGCCAGTTTGAGTCCGGCAGATGCCGGACAAGGAAGGATCGCCAGAGCCACAAGAAGGATGGTGGCTGTTTTCCAGTTCATCTGCCGGCGTGTCCGACTGCGGATAGATTTCAAGTTGAATCCAGTCTCGCGAAAAGGAGATATGCTTCAACATACTGACTAATGGTCCACGAAGTGGTCAGTAACCATACGGACCTCTGCATCGCGATTGGCGTTTCTCCTAGAATATGTCGAACTACAAGTCGACGACCGGAATCTTATGCGGAGGGCGCATAAACTCGCTCACATTAGGGTTGTGGAGTGCACGTCAGTTGTGTTCCGTACGAGGTGGCTGAATCCAGCCCCGATAGGGATGAGAGAAGGAGGGAAGCGATGGCTAGTCGAATATCCATCGTGTTGGCACTTGCCTTGAGTGTCAGCACTGGATCGGGGGCCGCCCCCGATGGCAAGGCTGACCGCCGAGCGGCGCGCTCCGCTGCACGGCACCAATTGGCGGGTGGAAGCCCCCCACCGACTCGTCTGACTCGCACAGCTCCTACAGTGCCGCACGCGCGGGCCATCCCGCGCGCCAAGATTGCTGGTACTCTCACGCCTTCAGGAACAGGAGTAGGGCAGGTGCTGGGGCGCCAGGGCCGGCAAGCTGACCAAGGGGTGCCTGCAGCGTGGCGTGTAAGATGGCGCAAGAACGGAACGCCCAGCTTCATCCGCAGCAGACCACCCAGTGGCAAGTCTGTACCCCTTCCTTCAGATAAGAAACCTCGGCAGCGGGCAATAGACGCCCTGGGAAGGAACGGTCAGGTCTTTCGTCTTGCGAGTCCGGAACGCGAACTGGCTCATGTTGCCACCGTCGAGGACGACCTCGGGAACCATCATGTTGTCTTCCGTAGGGAGATCGACGGCATTCCTGTGTGGGGCGAGGGGGCGGTGGTGCATCTCGATGGGTCCGGATGGATGTACGCATTCAATGGGCTCTACCACGCGACCGTCGAGCCCGCGCCTGCTGCGCCGACAGTGGGCTCAGAGGATGCGGTGGAACGAGCGGAGGTTCACCTCCTAACACAGGGCACCTATGCTCAACCGCTGGGCCCAAGAGAGCAGCTACTTCTTGGTTACACGGGACCCACGACCCAGCTCTGCTACTGGGCCACCGACGAGTCGGGTACTTTGGTCCTGGCGTGGCACGTCGAGATTCGCCCCAACTTCCGGGACGACTACCACTACTTCATCGATGCCACTTCCGGCGAGGTACTAGACTGGCACAATGCCTCTGCCTCAGAGGGGCCGGTGACGGCGACAGGTCTGGACCTGCATGGTGATGTCCGGACACTGAACGTATGGGACGCGGATGACGCTTATGTCATGCTTGATGGTTCCCGACCCTCCTTTGCGTCCTCTCAACCCGATCCACTTTGGTCACCTGTTGGTGGGCTGCTGACCGTCAGCGCACGTGGCCAGGATCTGGACAAGGGCATCTCCCAGATATGGTCGGAGAACAACGTGTGGACGGACCCGAGCGCCGTGTCAGCCCATTCAAACATGGGACAGGTCTTCGAGTATTTCCTGGACACCCACGGGCGCCTTGGTATCGACGGAGAAGGGGGACGGATGATCTCTGTCGTCCACGTCACTGCAGATGGGCGTCCCATGGACAACGCATACTGGAATGGGATCGTCATCGCGTATGGAGACGGTGACGAGTCTTTCTCCCCGCTTGCGGGCGCACTGGACATTGCGGCGCATGAGTTCACCCATGGGATGATCCAGCACACCGTGAATCTCGAGTATAGGGGCCAGTCCGGGGCGCTGAACGAATCTTTCGCTGACGTGTTCGCTGCCATGGTAGATCGCGAGGACTGGCTGATCGGTGAAGATGCTGTCTTGGATGGGGTCTATCCATCTGGCGCACTGCGAGACATGTCGTCTCCTCACAACAATGGGGTCACATCCGATCACTACTGGCAGCCAGAACACATGGACGAGTACCTGGACCTGCCTGATTCCATTGACAATGGTGGCGTGCACATAAACAGCGGGATCCCCAATCGTGCCTGCTACCTTCTAGCGCAAGCGATTGGGCGGCCGAAGACAGAACAGATCTACTACAGGGTCCTAGACGCTCGGTATCTGAACAGCCGCTCGAACTTCGATGACATGCGGCTAGCAGCCGAGCAGTCCGCCAGAGACTTGTTTGGCGATAGGTCGGACGAGCTGCTAGCGGTCGCTTCGGCCTTCGAGGCAGTGGGCGTCACCGGGGGCACTGTCTACAAGCCGCCAGCGCCCGTAGCGCCTAACGAGGGAGAGGAGTTGCTGGTGTTCGTCAATGCCGCTGAGGACGACTCGAGTCTCTATGTAGTGAGATCCGTCTGGGACTCAGATGATGACATCCGACAATTGACGCCAACCCAAGTCCTGCGGACAAGTGCGAGGCCGGTGGCAGTCTCATCGGATGGGTCCTACCTGCTTTTCGTAGATAGCGAGAGCAACCTGAGAGTGATCAACGCCGACGGAACGGGCGAAGAGGTCATCGACGACTATGGTGACTGGTGGTCGATCTCCCTTTCCCCGGACGGTCGGCAACTAGCGTCTACGTCGAACACCGAGGACGGGGCGATCTGGATTCTCGACTTGGTGAATGCGGACGGCTTCGAGGAGATCGCCCTCTATGAGCCGACGACGCAATCCGACGTCAGCACTCAAGCAGTGCTCTTTGCGGATGCTTTGGACTGGGATACAGAGGGCGAGTACCTGATATACGACGCCCTCAATGCCATTCCTCAGGCCGCGGGAGACGCCTTGACCTACTGGACGGTGAACCTCGTCCAGCCTGAGTCGAAGAGCATCCTCCCACTCTTCCCGCCATTTCCGGCGGGCTACCATCTGGGGAATCCTTCCTTCGGGAATACGACGAGCCGCTATGTCGCCTTCGACTTCTACAGTGAGGAGTCCGGAAGCAACGAGATCTGGGTGTACGATCTCGTCTCAGGCGGCGGAGGACTGATCGCATATACGAGCAACTTTAGCAACCCGGCGTTCTCACCCGATGACACGGAACTGGCGTACACCTATCAGGCAGACGACGGGTCCCACAATATTGCCCGGATCTCCCTGGACCTCGAACACCTGTCTGCCAACGGCGACCCATGGGGATTCGTAGGCGAAGCGAGCTCGGCAACATGGATGCATGTGCCGACGTCTTCTACGGTGTCGGCACCGATCGCGTCCTTCGACCTGTCCACGACCACGGGGGACGTGCCGCTTGTTGTGTCCTTCACGGATCGGTCCACCGGAGGAATCGAGCAGCATGCCTGGGACTTCGGTGATGGGACAACCAGCGGCAGCCCAAACCCAACTCACACCTATCGCTCGCCGGGCACTTATACAGTGACACTGACCGTCACGAATTCGGGCGGCAGCAGTACGAAGTCAGCGACGATCACCGCCTCGGCACCGCCGGTTGCGTTGGACACGAGACTCCGCTCCAATGGGAGGTTTCCCTGGGAGGATGGCCTGGGTGCCAATGTCTATGAGTTCGACACATGGCGGCTGCTGACCTGGGCAGACGATTCCTCTGGCGGAGGAACCGTCACCGGTGAGTACATCGGGGAGTGGTCCAACGAAGGGCTCGTGCCGGTAGTGGTGTCGTATCATGTCCGCTTCTTCGGAGAATCGCAGCAGGAGATAGGCCGCTACGTCGATGAAGCGTCGACCTTTACGTTGCAGCCGGGAGAGACGAGGCAGATCACCACCAGGTTCAGCGTGCCACTGGCGAGCGTGGAAGAGGCAAACAGCATCGCCTCCATGGCTGTATTTGCGGGTTTCACAGAGGGGGTCTCCACAGCTCGACTCCTGGTCCGGGCAATCATCTCCGGTCGAGAGTACGTGTCATCGACGGAGGTCTCCGTCAATCGCCGGGTCAACTTCCAGGTGCTGCGCTACACCCGACCGAATCTCAGCGATACAACGGAAGTATTCGGCTTCACGATGACGATTCCGCCATCTCTTGGCTCCGCCACGGGTGCCACCGGGTTTCGCGTGGGAACCGTCGCCGGCGTTGTCGAAACTGTCACCATCGAATACGAGGGGCTGAGGGGTGAGTTCGCTTTCACGACCGTCCCCGCAAAGGTCATCGACCACATTGTGATTGAACCGTCTGAAGTCACTCTTGCTCCTGGCGAGAGGGTGGATTTCCGTGCAATCGCCGTGGATCGATACGGCAACTCCTATCCGGCAAAGGGGACCGTTCTGTGGGCCGTGTTGCCATCGGAGATGGGGTCCGTCGTGGAACGGAGCGGCAGGTTCACAGCGGGAGACTGGTCTGGCGAAGGGTATGTGGTAGCGTTCGCCGTCCACGGTCTGGAATTCGGAAACACCGAAACGTCCGTTCAGGGCTCAGGAAAGGTGACGATCAGTACGCCTCTCCCTACGGAGTTTGCCCTGCATCAAAACCACCCCAATCCCTTCAACCCGGGGACGCAGATCCGCTTCGATACTCCCCGCGAGTCTATGGTCCGTCTGGATATCTACAACATGGCTGGACAGTGGATCACGCGGCTGGTGGAGGAAGCCCTTGATGCTGGCCAGCACACCGTGATGTGGTCTCCGGCAGGGCTGCCCTCAGGAGTCTATATCTACCGGCTCCATGCAGACGAATACGTCGAGATCCAGAAGATGTTGCTGGTCAGGTAGTGACGCCTAAACCACCAAGCATAGATTCCTACAACAACTATTAGGTATACAACTACGCCCCACCAGCTGTGATGAGCTACGCTATGTTCGATGGCACAATGTCGAGGCCGAGATGCGAAGGGGAAGCCTGCCCTCAAGGAACGTGAAGAGTCAGCCGTTGTCGGACTAAGACAACGACGGCACACCAGCAACGGTGAAGTTCTCCTCAGGTCGAGGGCACCAAACTCAGCGAGCCTGCAAGATTCGCCTCCACGTCAGTACGATCCATCAGCAGCGGATGGTATTCATCTCGCACCCACAACTCGGACTGCCTGCGGTAGTTGGGGCTGGCCACATGACCCGACTGGCCACCGGCAGCGGTTGCCATGGCACGGCCCGGGTTGGCCAGGTCGACGACGAGTCGATAGGTCGACAGGCCCGTCACAACAAAGGGTCTGGCCGTACTGACACCGGCGGCACGCACGGTGCCGGTGCCGCCCGAGGTCTCGAAAGGGCCGATGTCGAGCAGCTTTGCCAACGCTGGCTGCATGTCGGTGACCGGATGCTGAAATAGCACGGTGTGCAGCCGGCCCCAGCGCCACTGCGAGCGTCGCGAGCCCACGTGCTCGCGCAACCAGGACCGCGTGTCACCCAATGCGGCAAGGACCTGCTGCTGTGGATCGGTGCCGGCAGGGCACCAGTCGGAGTCATCACCGAGCAGGATGCTCGCAGCCACGGCGCCGGCTTTACCGGCAACAAGGCGAGCGGCACGCGGTGGAAAGCGCATCAGGGCGACGCGCAACAGCCACTGCTCCCAGAAGACGGTGAACACCGTCGGGGCAGACGTGTCCATGGTAAAGGCACCGTCCCAATCCTGCAGGATTTCACCGAGGGCCCGGATGGAGCGGTTCGGGCCGGACAGGGCGATGTGCGCGATCATCGGTGCCAGCACCTGGGCCCGGCCGAGCACGACATCCGCGTGCATGACACCGACGCTGTCGATGTCGTGCAGCTGGCGGGTTTCGATGCGGGCGCGGATCTGGCGGGCGCGGTAGCCATCAGCCCAGTTGCCGGAACGCATGTAGGGGTCGTCCCGGGCCCAGGGAGGATTGTTGGCCGACGCCAGCCAGTCGCGCGCCGGGTCGATGGCATGAGGCATGTCGTCGAAGGCAACCATGCTGTCCCAGTGGTCGAGGGGTTCGTTGGCGTGCTTGAAGCCATACGTCGCCCGCTGCCGCCTGGGCACGCGACCGACGGCATGATAGCCGACACGGCCGTTGCGCCCACCGACCGTGTCGGCGAACAGGAAATTCAGGATCGGGAAAGGCCACTGACGCAGGGCGTCGACGACGTCGTCTACCGAGCGCGATTTCATCAGCGCCAGCATCGACTCAAAGCCTGTGGTGGCCTCGGCGCCGACCCACCGCAGCGACAGGATTGGCGGCTCGTCGTCGTCGACAGGAGTGACGAATTCGGTGACCACGGGGCCCCGCGCGGTCCGTCGAATGTCGAGGATGTCGTTGGCCGCACCACGCACTGGGATGGTCTCGGTGGTGGTGTTGAAGTCGGACGAGGCCGTCTCGATGTACAGATCCCTGGCCGAGGCCGTGTGGTTGGTCACGCCCCAAGCTGTGAACCGCGTGGCCCCCATGTAGATACCGGGCGTACCGAGGAAGAAGGCGCCGATTGCGTCGATAGCCGGGCCATCTGTACCCGAGGTTGTGATCTGCGCCTGGTACCACTGCCTGGACAGGTCGATGCCATTATGCGGATCTGTTGCCAGGATCGGTTTGCCACTGCGGCTTCTGCTGCCACCGACGACCCAGTTGTTGCTGCCTTCACCGGTGTCGAAGCCACCCACGCCGGCAGGTTGTGTCGAGGGCACGATGGTCTCCTCTCCGGCTTCGACGGCAAGGAACACGTCGATCAGATCCGGCGGCAAGTGGCGTTTGACGGCCTCGCGCTGGGCGAGCACATCGAGACGCCCCGTGAGCATCCACCAGCGCCACTTCCAGATGGCAATGGAATCTTCGGGCGTCCACGGCGTGGGGCGGTAATCGAGCAGCTCAAACTCCAGCGGCAGGTTGCACCGGCTTTCATCCATCACGGCGTTGATGCCGCTCGCCATCGCTTGAAGGACCTGGCGCACCTGTTGAGGCATGGCGGCCGCTGCGGCCTTGGCGGACATGGTCAGGCCGATGGTGCGGTGCAGCCGATCCTGTCGCAGGTAAGCTGGCCCGAGGATCTCGGCGAGCTGGCCATGGGCAAGGCGCCGCATGTGATCCAGCTGCCACAGGCGATCCTGCGCCATGGCGTAGCCCAGCGCACAGTAGGCGTCTGCCAGACTGGTCGCTTCGACATGCGCGACACCCCAGTGGTCACGGCGGATGTGGGCGGGCGCCGTGACGGGGGCAGCAACCGAACCGTCCATGGTCGGCAGCTTGCTGCGCAGGTAGCGCTGTTTGAGCCTGAGAAGTGAACGATGCGATAGGCCGAGTTCAGCGGCGGCCCCGGCAGCATCGGTCTCGCCTCGAAGCAGGCGCAGCACGACGGACCGCTGTTGGGGTGGCAATGGGCGCGACATGCCGGTCAGCTACTTACGTTCTTCACGCCAGGTATAGCGTGGTTCGTAACCCAGCTGCTCCTGCGCCTTCGCGATCCCATAGGCCGGTTCAGTCCCCTTGAGCGAAGCTGCAAGCTCACCAAGTTCAGGCACAAACTTCGGAATCACCTCACAAAGCGGCGCGACGGTGTGCGAATCGGCAGCCCCGATGTTGTAGGTGTGATTCCCGGGGCCAATCGCATCCGACCGCTCGATCGCAAGTCGGGCAGCCTGAGCGACGTCCCGCGCATCTACATAGGACCACAGTCCGAACGACGCGTCCTCGTTGTCTCGCGGTCCAATCCCCTGATACTCGTCTTCGCCAATGACGCGTGCGATACGGAGCGAAGCGACTTGAAGATTGTGTTCGCTGGCGCCGAGTGTGAAGACGTCCTCAC
>JABJJN010000012.1 GCA_018660835.1 Gemmatimonadota bacterium
GGACCAGAGCTGTTTGTGGAATACTCCCAGATTCGGAGCGACAACATCGAGATCGGTGGTGCCTTGTCGATTGCTGCGCTGGGCGGCCAGGAGTTCACGTTCGGCGGGACCAAATTCGCGGAGACGACCTATGCTGCCGCACCACTGGTCGGGTTTGCTCGCTTCTATGCCAACGGGGTCGAAAATGGCGGCATTTACGGCGGGTTACGGTCTGGATGGGTCAGTGTCGCCGCAGAACTCACGTTTGACGACCCACTGCTCTCAAATCTCGAGTCGGATGAAACAGAGTCAAGCATTGCATTCGGCCCAGAAATAGGATTTCTGAGTGGAAGATTCGGAGTCTACGCCTCTTACATGTGGACTGGCATCGAGATCTCCTACATCGAAGTAGATGCTTTCGGCAATTTCGTGCCGGAGACAGCAACGATCTCGTGGATCGAAGCTGGTCTGAAGGTCAGCTTCTGACGAAGTAGTCAGAATCCTGGGTGGCCACTGGGCTTACCCCCAAACTCAATGAGGAGATCAGATGAGACCATTGTCTGTGGTCGCTATCGTGGTCGTTTCATCCTTGCTCTTGGCTTGCGAGGGACCAAAGGGTCCTGCGGGACCGGTGGGTCCGGTAGGACTGACGGGTCCCGCGGGTCCGGCGGGACCTTCCCTGCAAGTTGTCAGTGAAGAAGGAACGGTCCTGAGCCGCAATTATACGGAGGCCAACGACAGCTTCATATCGATCCCCCTGGGTCAGGATGGTGTGAACGAACCAGTAGTTCTTCTTGTTGGGCTGGAAAATGCCAACGGAGTGTTCGTTGAATGGGAGGAATCGAAAAGTGTTATCTGGGGAGGCACAGAGGCTCGCTTTACGGTAGCCGGCACATCAGGTTGGTATGTCCTGCTATCCGATCCGAATAAGAATCTGTTGAACCGTAACTACCAGGTGAAATTCGTCTGGGACGAACCGTAGTCATGGCCAACGTCGGCCACACATATGCTATCGGAGGGAATCAATGAGGCGATTTGCCGTAGTTTCTGTTTTGCTGACCGCTGTCATGCTTGTCGGAGTAGGATGTGCCACCATCGTTGCTGGAACGACACAATCCATGTCGATCACGAGCAATGTTGATGGAGCCGAGATCTATCTCGATGGCGAGAAGATTGGGACGACACCGTTCAACGGACCGGTCAAGAAGAACGGAAAGGAACTGAGGCTGGAGCTACGAGGCTATCGGACATCCACTGTCGTTCTGTCAAAGACTCTCGAAGGAATCTTCTGGGGAAACATAATTATCGGCGGGACACTTGGTAGCATCACGGATTTCGCCAGTGGCGCGGCCTACGCCTACGCGCCTGCGACCTACCAGGTTGATCTGAAGGCGGATGGTGTGTCGATGGACCAGTTCAACCGACAGGTTTCTGCACGCAAGTTTGCGATGCTCTTCATAGATGAGATCTCTCGCGATCTCGCAGCCGGTAGTGGTGACCATCTCTCTGCTCTCTCACGTCTGATTGCGCCAGAGGACTCAGCAGCCGGTCTGGATGTCGTCAGATCAGCTCTGAGAAATAGCGGAGGCGACCAGGTTCTGTTTGGCAGAGCCATGGTAGCATCGCTGTAGAATTTTGCGTTCACGTTTCCTGCAGGTGGTTGTGCTTGGCTGGCTTACATGGGTGGCCGATGGGCACTCGCAGGAAACAGCAGCCTCGGGGCCGGTATATCTCGTATATGCCGGCCCTTTTTCTACCAGTCCATCCTCTTCATTCGGGCATGTCCTTTTGGTTCAGAGTCCGTCCCCGGACACTCCTGTGCCGATGTGGGACGCTCTCAGCTTCACCGCCGAGACTCATCAAGCAGGACCTCTTCGCTTTCTCACCGTAGGCATCATGGGTGGATTTCTGGGTCACTATCGCAGGCTCAAATTCTATCAGAAGACGAGAGACTATCAGACGCTTGAGGATCGAGATCTGTGGCTTCTCGAACTCACGCTCACGGATGAACAGCACAAGCTGCTTGCTGCCAGCCTCGAAAGGAAGGGCGATCTCCGTTATCCCTACACCTTCTTTCACAGAAACTGTGCCTACTACATCCAAACAGTTCTTGCCGACGTAGTGCAGTCTGTTCCGTATCCTCGCGGGATGGTCAGCCCAATTGAGGTCTATAGGCTGGCTGCCAACTCAGACGCTGCAGGAGGACATTTCTTCAGACCGGCAGAGTCCACTCAAGTTCGCAATCGACTTCTGGCTCTCGGTGACAGCACCGCTCAGATCGTGCTTCGTTCTGAGTGGCAGACACTGGCCACCAACTACAGTTGGTTGCGAGATCTCAACCAAGAGGATCGGCTGATCATTCATGAATACCTGGAGTGGAGAACTCTGCGACTGAACTCAGTTCCTGCAGATGAGGTTACCGAGGGGCTGAAGCTTCTGCGTCGGCTCAACGCCGAATCTATGGGCAGTCCCTTGGCGGACAGGCGGCGGAATGTGATTGGCGCAGCAATCAGTCCCCCAAGGTTTCATCAATATGGGAAGGTGACGGCGTCCGGCCAGATTGGGGGCGATCACAGACTGGGACTTCGATACAGACCAGGAGTCCACGATTTGACTGACCCCTGGGAAGGGCATCGACCCATCAACACAATGGAGGCACTTGCTCTGGAGATCTCCGTCTCCGCGTGGGATCGCCCCAGCAGCCTGAGACTTGAGGAGTTCGTGGTGTTCTCGCAGAGATCGCTCTCGCCGGTTGACGCTGTTTCTGCCAAGCGTTCATGGCTTCTTGATGTTGCAGTAAGAAGGCCCTCAACAGATTCAGAATTGAAAGGCTCTGTGCGCTATGGCACTGGATATGCCAAACAGATTCTCAAGTCTGGCGCTCACATTCACGCCTTGCTCGGCGGATCGTTGGAGTCGTCGATCACCCGCACAACCGTTGCCGTCGACATGCAAGGCGGTATCAGCGCCATGATCGGTAGATCATGGAGGGGTGGTCTCGAAACAGAATGGCGAGGCAAGAGGGCGCTCTCATCAGTTGGACACCGTCGCTTCGTGGCTTGGTTGCATCACGATGTGCATGGTTCTATCGGGATTGGCGCTCGTGCCGTAAGGGAAAGGGGGAGCACGGTTGGCTGGTTGTCGATAAGTGCCCGTGTCGGCAACTAATCGGCACCCGAAAACGTAACCTGATCGAGAGGGGCGATTTCATAAAACCCCTCGAGTAGTTCTGCAAGAACGAACAATGCGACGTGATGGCTGTTGCCACATAGAGATGTCTTTATCCGCAGAAAGGGGATCAAGCATGAGCTTATCAGAGCCTCACAATACCAGACAGGCCTCGGGAGCCGCTATTCGACTTCTGGCCCTGCTCTCGCTGGCAGTATTCAGTGTCGCGTGCGGCGACAATGACAAGAATCCAACCGGGTCCAAGGACATCGTCGTAAATACCGTGCGGAATGGGCACTTCAACAACTACCAAGCGAAGACAGTAGGGGCGCTGGCTGAATGCTATTTCTCAAGGCCTCGATGGGAGTCTCTCACTGGGACAGACGGCAACACATACGTCAATCTGTCGGGTCAGATTTCCTACATCGGGAATCCCGTGAACGCGCTATTACAGTTCCGAATCAGTGGAAGTTCCTGGGAGATTAACTCATTTGAGATGAATGACATCCCACAGAACGCTCTTCTGACAAGCGGGCTGGTGGCGGACATCATAGACGAGTGTGGCTGATCGCCCAATGCCGATACCCAGGAGAAGTTATGAGATACCTTGACTGCCTTAGCGAATCACGGAGGATGGATTCGATTTCACCCGGATGGATAAAAAACCTGGGCGGATTACTGATGGTGGTGATACCACTGGTAGCGATCGGTTGCAGCAACTCGACCGGTCCGAGTTCGTGTCGTGTATTGGCGGATGAAGCCTACAATCCATGGGACTACCTTGGCTGGAGGTCATCACGCAACGCCCGTTTTTCGTCAATCACACACGCGCTGCCGTGCTCGGCCTACGTCGCATCGACACCATCTACGACTGCGACGCCTGACGCCATCGCCGACTGCCCCGCCCGGGATCAGCGATCATATTACGAGCTAATCGGAAAATACGATCAGTTCATATCAGGATGGGATGATGTCGTCGATATGGATGGCAATCGCGTCACGGCTACTCAAGTCGATTCCGCAGAGAACTATCAATCCGAACTGCGGCTGGACTACGAAAAATGTCGGAACTGATAGATAGGAACAAGCTTTTCTCGCGGGCCTGATCGCGTTACCCCGTTCCACCGGGAATCAACTCCAGAGGATCAATCGGATTTCAGGATGTTCCCAAACTCGTCGACCCACATTGTCAGAGCCTGACCGCCGCTCAGGACTACCCTGTAGTAGTTGGAGCCACTCAGCTCGTCGTCATCTGGGACGACTGATTCACCCCATACAACCGTCTCAATGTTGCCTGAGGGCAAGGCAAACAAGCTAACGAGCGCTTCGCGTTGCGCTTGATTCATGTTGCTAACAGGATAGCTGGTGCCTACCGGAATGCCGCGTTGAATTTCGGCGAGCACATTGTATGAGACTTGGTTTCTGTTGCCGGTTCGTCTGCCAGCGACGCGCCGGCTCCCCACGCGAGGCTCGTCACGAATTGCAGTTTCAGTTTTCTTGGGCCGATTATCTTTGGTCTGTCCAAATAGAGTGCCAAAGGTCACGCTCCACCGAGTCTCCCCATCGGCGATCGTGAGGTTCGGCATCATGAAGTATCTGTCTCCCGTAGTCCCTCCGACGATGGCGAGCCCAATCGCGTATTGAGTAATCTGATCACTCTCAGAGAAAGACCCGAAGCCTCCGGCATCAACCTCGACTTTTGCCCCAATCCGCCGAGCTTCAACGCTCGGAACCAGCATCATTCCTCCTGAAGGAATTGCGCCGTAGATGCCGGCGAAAACCGACCAGCGCTCACCCGTAACGCTCTCAAATCGATCAGCCGTATCGCCCGTGAACCAAGCGCGCCCGTAGGTTCCGCCGATGCCCAACGTAAAAGGGTCATCTTCGGAACGGAAGGGATACAAGGTCATTCCTGGCTCCGCCACCAACATGTCGTCATCATCTTCCGAACGCCATTCTCCGCGAAGTGATAAATCGAGGGAGTTGGAGAATGTCCTAATCAGTGATCCTCGATAGGTTGTGGCATCGTCGCCGAGCGAAATTCCGGTGGTGAAAGTGGTAAAGGTTGGTTCAGCCGGAGCAAGCCATCCCTGGGGGGCAGCCGGACTTGAACCGATCATCAGAAGGACAATCGAAACGTGCAGATAGCGGGGACGCATGTGGACTCCTTGAGGCTCAACCGTGAATGGCATAAATATAGCCTGATTCGAGGTCTCGGAGTCAAGACATTCGGACCATTAGGGTGTCAAGGTCAAGAAATTCGGACCACAGAAGCTGACTCGGATTCAATATACTTACTTAGTATATTCTACTGAGTCCGCCCGGTTCACGTAGATACAGGCACTTAGGTCCACATCCAGACGGGTTGACTCTGCGTAGTATCTTCTACTCGAAAGCCAGGAGAGGCCCGTGGGCAAGGTCGTCCCCCTCCGCACCGCCACGAAGCAACCAGTCCTGCTGTCCGTGGTTGACGCCGTCGCCACCTTCCTCGCACGCGACTGGACGGACAACACGCGCCGCAACTTTACCTCCGATCTCAAACGCTTCAACCAAGCCTTCGGTGACCGCCCTGTAGGCGATCTCAATGCCGTCGATCTCCAGTCCTATCTCAATGGGCTGACGACGCGCAGAGGCGGCGTGGAGCGTCCTGTGAGCCCTCAGACTTACAACCGGCACTTTGGCACGGTCAGCAACGTCTTTGCCTGGTTGGAACGCAACGACGAGGTCGAGCGCAACCCCATGCTCAAAGTCGAACGGCGGAAACTGGGTGAGCGACTCCCCCGACCGATGACGAAGGGGCAACTGAGGGCGTTTTTCGGGCGGATCGACGACTTGCGCGACAAGGCCCTTTTCAGCCTGCTCCATGGCTCGGGCCTGCGTATCTGCGAAGCACTGGGTCTCGACATCGAGGAGGTGGACCTTGAGGCGCGAGAGTTTCTGGTAGTCGGCAAGGGCAACCGTGAGCGGGTAGGCTATCTGGCAGCGGACACGGTGAAGCTGTTGCGCCGCTACTTACGCGAGCGAGGCCGGCCTCGTCAGGGTCCGCTGTTCGAGTCAAGGCACGGCACCAGACTGAGCTACGCGAGGGCCTATGGCCTTTTCCGCACCTACTCGGATGGTCTCGAGAAGGATGGGATCTCGCTGACGATTCACCAGCTTCGTCATTCCTTTGGATCGGAGCGAGCGGGCGAAATGGATGCGCTTCTTCTGCGCGACCTAATGGGACACAGGTCTCTACGAACCACGCTGCAATATGCCCAGGTCAACGGGGAGTCAGCGAAGAAGGCGTTCAAGATTTTCGATCGGAATCATGAGTAGAAGATCTCCCATCATTGTGGACTTCTCTCGAGCCAAGAAATGTTGATTCAACATAGGAAGCTCAAACGAGTCTGTTGTATGTTGAAAGAACACATTTATAACAGTTTCTCCGAGCAACAACGGCAACATCGATGAAGGAAGTTAACAACACTGGGTTCCTTGTCTGGATGGCCCTTATCGTCCTCGCTTCACTTCAGGCCACGCCGGTTTCCGCCGTCCTTGGAGACCTTAATCGCGACGGGCGCGTGGACATCGATGACTTCTTCCTATTCGCTGCAAACTTCGGCAGAATCGGGTCCCCTGAGCCAGCTACTTCGCTTCGCTTCGACGGCGCTTACTGGCGAGTCGACAGTGAAGCAGAGAGCCCAGGTATTGAATGGCTTCGGTTCACAGATGGCGGGATCGTCCAACGTCTGAGGACCGATGTGTTCTCACCTGGAGCCTTGGAAGCAAACCTGTCACAGTCGGACTCGACGGTCCGTGCCCCTCGTGCATACGTGCAGAGGGACTCTGATGTTTCGTTTGGCTTCTATGAGACGTTGACGGGGACACTTGTATACGTCACATATAGGTTGGAATTTGCTACAGGTGATCGCCTTGTTTCGTCTCGAAACGGTCATCAGTATGACTTCATGGCGTTCAGGGAGACCATACCAAGTGCTGAGTTCTTTCTTGCTGGGAGCATAACCCCAGATACGGTCGAGACAGTGGTTCGTGATACCATAGAGTTGGTTGTTCGGGACACCATCCGTGTTCCGGACACTCCGTCGAGGCTCAATGACGGGCTGCGGGATGATTGGGTCACCTATCTATATCAGTTTTCCACCCCTGGGCCCTACCTGTTTGATTGGGTAACGAGCCCGAATGTCAGGAGTTCGTGTTGCCTGGGTTCGGTGATTCTCAACGGCGACGGAATTCGTGCCCAAGGGAAATTCGGTCCGAACACAGTGTATGTTGGGCCAATCGATATATCAGTCGAGACCGAATGGGTGTCAGGCCCTGAGAGGATTACCAGCAGTTGGTCCTCTTATGGCATCAAATACTATGTGGATCCTCAGGCTCCGAAGCAATATTACCGCTTTGGAATCGACCTCTTCAATTTCTTCGTGGTTAGTAAGGTAAGCCCCTTAAGTGATGGCTATGGGGTTGTTGAGAACCTTGTTAGCGGCCAAAATGCAATAGAGGGCAAGGGGCGCAACACCTTGCGAGTGACCGCCGACAACGGTCTACATCAGTTCTTTATAAACAACGTAAAAGTCGCTGAGATCACCGACCCTGACATCCACCTGAGCAGAGGCAGAGTCGAAGTCTATGTGAATATCAACACGGTTGAGTTTGACAATCTGCGAATCGGAGTGACGCCCTTTGGCAACTGACTTCTCTATTCTCGCCGGAGTCGTTCACCAGCGGGAGCACAGACGTGCTGCAGGGAGGCCGCCCCCGCTGGTATGCCTTATTCGATTGTCAAAGACCGATTTCCCGACTACTCAGGTCCATCCAGCAGATCGATCAGTTCCTGAATCGACTCCAGTCCAAACTTCTCCCGCATCTCCTCGAGCCAACTGATCGCCTCTTCCGCTTCGTCTTCAGGGGATACGGGCTGCTCAACGATCTGGACATCCCCCTTACCACCGAACATCCCCTGGTCCCGCCCAAGTAGCTCGATGGCCCGGTTCGACGCGGCAAAGTCGCCTCGAGCCCTTGTGTCAATCGCGTTGGCTTGCAGGGCCTTGAGGATGGCGGTTCTGTCCCACGCCGCCTTCGTCACCACTCGCTGTGCGATCTCTGCCTGAAGTTCGCTCACGCGCTCTCGGACACGCTCGTGATTGCAGATCCGCGAAGCGCTGCCCCTGGATGAGTCTGAGAACCCCGCCAGCCGGCACGCCGTCAACTGGTCGTGCCCTTCGATGAGGTTGCTCGCAACAGAGTTGTAGCGCTCCTGGCTGGCACTCACGGGCTTTCCCTCCAACGCCAACATCGTGGGCAGAGGCCCCCTCCAAGGGCGTCGGCAGCTTCTGATGGACTAACCTCCGGTCGCCAGATGCCCCAATGCGCTTGAGCAAGGCTTCTACCACATGGTGTCGTCCAAGATCCGGCGTCCAATCCCCTGGGCCTGTGAAGAATGATCCTCCGATTCCGGTAGTGGGGGATGAGCAGTCTCGCGCCGCTCACGAGCGGAACTGCGTGGCTACGACCAGAGGAGACGAAAAGTCACTGATCCCTGTCTCCAAAAGTGACCTGAAGAGGGCAGCCTTGGATGTTCGGATACTTTCATTTGCCCAAACTCGATCAATGATCTCTGCCAGTTCTGCGAGACCAAATCCACTTGAGCCTACCCGCTGGTGCAATAGTTGTCGGTTCGCATGCTGCACTTGCTCGATGTCGTGATCGTAGTCGTATCCAAGTTTGCGGACGGCCTCAAGTAAATTGCGACCATCCTCAGACTCCATAAGGACTCTACCTTTCAGTATGCACTCTTCAAAGGCTGTTGAAGGCCAAGCGCCTCCGAAATCCTTGGATTTCGGGGTCATGTGCTCATGCTCTATAAAGACATCTCTCTTATGTGGATCTTCATTGGTCTGCGTATCAGCCTCGCGGGATTCTTCGTGGCATACGTCTTCACGGACTGAGGGAGACACATTCAGGATCTTGAACCGATTTGACCGACCCGTGGCAGTTACCTGGATCAGAGGTGGCCATTCAAGGAGGGCCCCATTTTCGCGATCTCTGTTTCTCGTCTTTGCCGGACGGCCACGGAGATCCCACAAGGCTGAAGACACCGTGCGCTGAGAGGTGCCTGTTGCGTGGGCGATCTTTTTCAGTCCGATTCTGAAGGAACGCCGTCCACTCATGTGCCATTGTGCCGTCAGGAATCCGTAGATCAATTTCGCCGTCGCTGGTAGGTCGCTTCTTAGCAAGACGGAAAATGGGATTCGAGCGAAGCGCTTGTAAGAAGTGTCGTCCTGCTTTGTCATGCCGAGGTTCCGTCTCGGCCACTGGTCCCCAAAACCGACTCGTCAAGGCGCAGTGCCGCTTGTTGAGGGGCATCAGGGAGGAGATGGCCGTAGGTGTCGAGCGTGATCTTGGCCGAGGTGTGACGCATGTCGTGAAACCGAATCCGTCTACTTGACCTGACCGCTACGCATGGCGGCAAGGAATGTCGGTAGGTGGATACGCACGTAGCGTCCAATCCTGACCTGACCTGGAATCGAATCGTGTCGGCTGCGCTCGTAGAAGAAAGACACCGGGATCCCGGTATAGGCAGCAAGCTGTGGGATACTCACCCATTCGGACTCGTCTTGGAACTTGATCTCAGTCATTTTTGGCCTCGTCAATTGTTGGAGGACACTGCGCTGAACGGCACGGGATGGAGCCGCATCGTGCGGTGACGAGGGCAAAGGTCCGGAACAGGGATGCAGATGGGTATTCATAAGAGATCGCTCGAATCGCTGGGGCACTTTGGTTGGCATTTATGAACTCGAAATCGTAGCCGTCAGCCTCCGTCTGCCATCCATCGGTCAAGGTTGTGTGAGAGGGATTTTGCCACCGATTCGAGGTCTGGTTTGTTCACGTCGGTTCGCCAAGGGCCGAGCATTCCGAGCCATTGGATCATCGACGTGACGATGTGCCAGTCTGATTCACCGGTCGACTTGAGCAGCCGCTTGAGCGACAAAAGAGCGCGGCGCTGTGTCCGAGTGAACTCAAAGGCCCGTTTCGGTAGCGACGCCGGCGGTGCGTGTCGCGAATCAGAGTCGCCAAGGGAAGTCAGAGTGCCACGGAGATACCGCAACGCCAGCAGCAAGTCTGCCTGATTCGTCAGGCGAAGGCCGTGAATCCGTTCGAGCATGTGGAGCTGGATTTCAATGCCCTGTAGGTGACCGTCGATCTGAGTGATCCGCCGGGGCAGGTCCCGTTGACGGGTTCGCCGGGACCCCGCTACGGCGAGCAACTCCTTCTTGATTTCTTCCTGTTCGTAGACGTGCAACAGCAACAGCACGACGCGACCACGGAGACGATCTGGGAGTTCGACCATGGCGGCCACAAACTCGTGTGGGTAGTCCGCCGGATTGGCATCAACGAATCGCAGGTTGGTGCGGTAGTAAGCCTGTTGGAGGTCTGACAAGGCTCGGGTCGCGTCCTCACCCTGGTCTGCCACCACCTGGCGCAGTAGCGGCGTCGAGAGCGGGGCGAACAACCAGGTGGGCACAGGAAGTTCCATACCCAGATCCCAATCTTCACCAACGAGGTCAAATCGCGCCGGCGGTTCGGTGCCGGCAGAAGGACGGACCGCGTCTGGGCAGCGATGCAGCAACGTGGGGATGACGAGGCGCAAACCGAACTCGCATTGTCGCCATGGCGACTGACGCAGTGGATCCTTCTTACTGAACGCTTCATACTGCTCGACGAGACGCGAGAGATCCTGTTGCATGGCAGCGCTCCGAGGTCTTCGACGGTTGGGCGACACCAGCGGTTCGTGAGCAACCTGCCCATTGGCGTCACGGGAGGCGTCGTGGAACAGCAGTAACAGGCGCTCGTTAGACAACCGTTAGATGAAACAAAAAAACGGGCAGCAAGAGCAAAAACGGAAATCTCCGTAACTCAAGCTGCCCGAATCAGTTATGAATGGTGGGCGATCGCGGGCTCGAACCGCGGACCCCCTGCGTGTAAAGCCATTCACCGCTCGCGAGCTGCTGAGCCAGGTAGCGGACGCGCTGGCTCGGTGATCCGTCGCGGGCCGCCGGCTACGAGGCGTCTGGCCCGGCGGCCGGCTCGGAGAGCATCTCACACCCCTCCAGGTAGGAGGTGAA
>JABJJN010000042.1 GCA_018660835.1 Gemmatimonadota bacterium
AAGATGCAGGCCGTCATCGATAGAGCGTATGAGCTGACCAAGGGGGAAGCGGTTGTCACGACCGACGTTGGCCAGCATCAAATGTGGGCTGCTCAATTCTACCGCACCGCCCATCACCGGCAGTGGTTGTCTTCCGGCGGCGCAGGCACGATGGGGTATGGTTTCCCGGCCGCAGTAGGTGCTCAGTTTGGTCGGCCAGGTGAAACGGTGATTGCCGTCGTTGGAGATGGTGGCTTTCAGATGACCCTGGCAGAATTAGCGACAGCAGCCATTCACAAACTCCCTGTGAAGGTTCTGATTCTCGACAACAAGTTTCTGGGAATGGTGCGGCAGTGGCAGAATTTGTTTTTCGACAACCGGCTGTCCGGTGTCGACCTGGAGGGTAATCCGGATTTCGTCAAACTTGCAGAGGCATATGGAATCCAGGGGTACCACATAAGACGCACAGCAGATATCGACAAGATTCTTACACGTGCTTTTGACCATGAGGGTCCAGTCGTCATCCACTGTCACTGCGAGAAGGAAGACAATGTCTTCCCCATGATTCCCGCCGGCGCCTCTCTCGAAGAGATGCTGATCGAAGCGCCCCGCCACAAATTGGCCAAGCCGACGGGCAGCACCTGAGCCAAAACAACAGGAAATTGAGATGACTCAATCCACGATTGAACACAGCAGCAACGGTCATGCACGGCGTGACGCGGCTCGTGCCTATGAGCGCTATTCACACGACGGGCAAACCATCCGCAAGACCACGATTGGTTTGCTCGTAAACGATCAACCCGGGGTTTTGATGCGTGTCAGCCAGACGTTCGCTCGTCGTGCCTACAACATCGAATCCCTTGTCGTTTCACCGGCGCACTCCATCCCCAACACATCGAGGATGACCATCACCTGCTCTGGACCTGGTGATGTGCTACACCAAATCATCCTGCAGCTGGACAAGCTTGTGGACGTCATCCGTGCCTGTGATCATACAGATGACGAAGCGGTTATTCGTGAGCTGGCTCTGTTCAAGGTCGTTTGCACCGTCGCAGAACGGACGGAGGTGTTGCAGATTGCTGAGGTGTTTAGAGCTCAGACGGTGGATATCTCGGATGAGACGATCACCCTCGAAGCGACAGGTACGTCGGAGAAAATGGACGCTCTGGAGAAACTCCTCAGCAAATTCGACCTGCGCGAGATGGTTAGAACTGGTAAAGTCGTCATGGCAAAAGGAATCGAAGTTACCTGATCCCTTGCGTCATAGCACCGGATGCCCCACGACACTGCAAAAGAAAGAAGGGGGAGAGAGCGTCATCGCTCTCTCCCCCTTCGTCATTGATACGGCCTTGTCGACCCGACGACTATCGAATCGACGCAGGAACTCTGGTGCAGCGTCTAAAAGTCGAGACCTAGCTGCGCATAAAGGAGCCGACCCACTTCGGGCGCACCGACAAAAGCGCGATATGAGTTGTCGAGGGCATTGTCGACGTTGATCAATAGATTCAGCCCTTCATAGGGCAACTCGTATTTGGCTTGTAGGTCAAGGATCGTGTACGAGTCAACATCACCGATGTAGACACCAGAATTCATGGGAAAACTGCCATTGTGGCGAATATTGGCCCCCACGCGAAGCCCCAACGGCCAGACATCGTAGGTAGTGCCTACCTTGAACTTGTGTTGCGGTGCATTCAGGGCGACGTCATCGACGTTGGCGAGATTCGGCCAGAAGTCGTCGCTCACGAATGAATAGCTGCCATTGAACGTCAGGTGGTCGGTTGGGTAATATCCGAGGGCCAGGTCGACTCCATACAATGTCACGTCACCGAAATTACGGTAGGTCAGCAGAACGGCCGTCGGATCATAGGCCTGCTCTGGCGAAACCGTGCCATACGGAATCTGCGCTGCGCCCCCAGTAAAGATCGATGTCAGTTCGTCGGCTGCGGTGCCATTGTTGTTTCCCGTGACAACGCCCGGAATTGCGGTCTGGTCCAGGGCGCCGAGCACGGAGGCAACCTGTGCATTGGCGGGATCGTCCAAGACACCCTGAAATGCGGGGCCCAAGGCGGCTGCCAGCGCGGCAGGATCGAGGAAGACATTCGGTGTCTCGACCTGCAAGGGACCACCAAAGTCCTCAATCTCTGAACGATAGAGATCAGCCGAGACGACGACGTTGCCCCCGACGATCCCCTTGTAACCAACCTCAATTGTCTGGGTGATCGTCGACTGTGCCCGTGGCACATCGATCGCGTCGGCAATCGGATCAAAACCTGCCGTGGCCAGATTGAGTTCGGCCAGCGTGTTTCGCAGACCCGGCAGTTGCGCCGGAATGAGAGACGGCAGCGAGGCAATCACGGCAGCTGACGCTGCCTCTCCCTGAGCCTGCGCCGTGGCGGGATCAAGTCCGAGGGAGATCAGTTGTGCAGCGATGAGCCCAGGCGCCAGAAGTTCAAGGGCCGGGCCAAACTGTGCCAGCGTCGCCGCAGCGCCGATATTCCACTGCACATTCGTGGCGATCGGATCATGCAGCGCGATGTAGCCATCTCCATCCAGTGAGTAGCCAGGGGCACCCGGCGTCAGTCCGAGAGCCGCGAGTTGTCCCTGCAGAGCTGGTGAGAATGACGAACGATACATTGGCGCACCGTCGGCGCCGCGACGAAACGTGAAGCCTTCATCGAAGCCCTCTCGATACGTCCCCTGAGCTCGAACAGCAACAGCGGGTGAGAATCCGAGACTCGACTGGAATGCCCCCAGTCCAAACGGATCGGCTGCGGACTCGAGATCGAGATAGAGATTGTTCGTGGAGGGTGTAGAGAAAGCGCGATTGTAGGTAAGTCGGAAGGTCTGCGTGTCGTATGGCTTATAGAGCAGCGCTGCCCTTGGTGAAATCTCAGGATCTACCAGGCGATTGTGATCATCATATCTGAGGGCCAGAACGAGGTCCAGATTCGACGTCAACTTGGTTTCGCTCTGTAGATACGCGCCATACTCGTCAATGTCGTCATCATCCTCGTTGTTACCGGTGATGGTACCTTCCGTTTGCGGACGTGTGAACAGGGCGTCCGCCCCGTAGGTAAATTTCTGGCGTGTTCCGAGAAAGGCGGAGTGTTGGATCTGGAATACGTCGAGGGTCGACTTGTCGACGATTTCCTGACCGCTCCGAAACAGGAACGTATCCCCTGCATTGCTCCAATTATGGTAGTACTGCGCAAACCAATCCTTGTACAGCAGTCTTGTCTGCACGTAATTGTAGGTCCAGCCATCAGCTTGACCGGCGCCAAGACCGGTCATTTCGATGTGATCGCTTGAGTTGTATCCATACGACAGCACCGCTGTCAGATCGTCGGTCGGTCGATAGTCAAGGCGGGCTTCAACACTGCGTCGCTCGATGTCATAGTCTCGCTCCCGTAGAGCAGGATTTGCGGCACGCGCAGCAACCTCCGCCGGATCATCATACTCCCAGTCCTTGCCCGTGTAATACTGTGCAGACAGCTTCAGAGCCAACTTCTGGTTGATGACCGCCGCATGACGAATCAGGCCCTTTTGCAGAGATCTCTCCCCCAGCCCCAGTTGCACGTTGGTTCCCGTCGACGTAAAGGGTGACCGCGTAATCAGATGCATCACGCCATTGGCGCTGTTCGGCCCGTAAAGGGCAGCTCCCGGGCCAAGCACGACTTCGACCCGCTCGATATCTGCACCGCTGGCGGGAATGAAGTTGTAGGCATTGAGGCGCAATGATGGAACTCGTGCGATCCGATTGTCGGTCAATACAAGCATGGCACCGGAGAAGATGTTGTTGAACCCCCGGACGACGACATTGCTCTGCACCAGACCTGTCTTGGCAAAGTCAACCCCGGGTTGATCGCGGATGTACTCAGAAACTGACAACACGGCGCGAGCCTCGATCTCGTCGCCCTCTACAACCGAAACCGAAGCGGGAGCATCGAGGACCTTCTCCTGAGACCGAGAGGCCGAAACGATGCTCTGCTCGAGATCGATCACCGACAACTCAAGATTTGCATTGAACCGGGTTACCTGTCCCCCCACAGCGACATCCTGAAAAACTGCCAGCCGATATCCTATGTGGGTGACACGGATTTGGTAGGTCCCCTCTGCCAGGTCGATGACAGAGTATTCTCCATCCAAACCGGTGACACTTCCTGCGGGCTCGAGGCCCGCACGCAGGACGACGATATTGGCTCCTGGCAATGGATTTCCATCGGCATCCGAAATTGTTCCTGTCAGGTCCGCAGCGTGAACAGAGCTCACGCAAACAGCGACGGCGATAAGCATCTTGAGCGTTCGATACATGTGGATTCCCCCCCGAGTCGGTCAATTGGCTGCGCAAATATAGAAAGAACGAGCCCGAGCGCGATGTTTCATGTATACGTAATTGCTGTCGTCCACTGATCTTGTGTCGATTCCGACTGATTTTCCTCCAGGGCGAGGAAGGTCCATGGTCTTGCTGGCCCTCTGGGGAGGGGGTATATTCCCCATCCGTTCCTGCAAGGCCAGCAGCCTGTTTTTGTCCCTCAGCAGTTTGGCAGCAGGTACACTCGATTTCGTCTTTACCACCGACCCTTCGCGATACGTTACCCATCGATTTGAAAACTGCGATAATCGTCGCCGACGGTTGCGGTTTGACGACTGCTGGTGCCGTTCCGATGTGCCACTCTCTGAGACCAGGGGCAAGGCAATTGGTTGGATTTCACTCCACTTCGAAGCTGAAGCAGACGCGACATGGCTAAGCAGAAGTACGTCTACATCTTTGGCGCCCAGAAGACCGAGGGCGATGCAACACAGAAGAATCTGTTGGGTGGCAAGGGGGCCAACCTTGCCGAAATGTCAAAACTAGGATTGCCGGTGCCTGCTGGTTTTACCATTTCGACGGATGTTTGCACCTACTACTACGATCATGGCCAGAAGTACCCATCGCAGCTTCGTACCCAGGTACTTGAGGCAATCAAGTCTGTCGAAAAGAAGATGGGCGCGACCTTTGGCGATCCGAAGAACCCGCTGTTGCTCTCCGTTCGCTCGGGTGCTCGGGTATCGATGCCGGGGATGATGGAGACGGTTCTGAATCTAGGACTCAACGACGAGATCATCGCTGGTCTGATCAAACTCAGTGGCGATGCACGTTTCGCCTACGACGTGTACCGCCGCTTCATTCAGATGTATGGCGACGTCGTGATGGGCCTGCGCCCTGAAGGCAAGGAAATCGACCCCTTCGAGGCACTGCTTGAGAAGAAGAAGCATCAGCGCGGCGTCGAAATTGACAGTGAACTATCAGCAGACGATCTCAAGACTTTGTGCCAGCAGTTTAAGGCCGTCATCAAGAAACGCCTGAAGCGTCCCTTTCCTGAAGACCCGGAAGAGCAGCTGTGGGGTGCCGTGGGTGCGGTATTCGGATCCTGGCAGGGCGCCCGTGCGATCCGCTACCGCGAGTTGGAGAAGATTCCCCATGGCTGGGGCACGGCCGTCAACGTGCAGTCCATGGTCTATGGCAACATGGGTGATGATTGTGCGACAGGCGTCGCCTTCACGCGTGACCCATCTACGGGCAAGCGTGAGTTGTATGGTGAGTTCCTCATCAATGCCCAAGGTGAAGACGTTGTCGCCGGTATACGTACACCGGAGCCCGTGTCGCGATTGAAACGCAAAATGCCCAAGGTGTATGCTGAATTCGAGAAGGTTTGCGCGAATCTCGAACGGCACTACAAGGACATGCAGGATCTCGAGTTCACAATCCAGAAGGGCAAGCTGTGGATGCTGCAGACGCGTAGTGGTAAACGCACTGCCGCAGCAGCCGTCAAAACCGCCGTCGATATGGCGAAAGAGCGGCTCATCTCACAGAAAGAGGCGCTGCTGAGAGTACGCCCTGGAGATCTCGACCAGCTTCTGCACCCGTCTTTCGATGCGAAAGCCAAACGCGATGTCATCGGCGTTGGCCTACCAGCCTCCCCGGGCGCAGCCAGTGGTAGGGTGGTGTTCAATGCGGAGGAGGCGGAGGCAGAGGCCGCCAAAGGCGAGAAAGTCATCCTTGTCCGCATCGAAACGTCTCCCGAGGACATCGGCGGCATGCACGCTGCGCAGGGAATCCTCACTGCTCGCGGTGGTATGACGTCCCATGCAGCCGTCGTCGCCAGAGGCATGGGCAAGTGCTGCGTTGCCGGCTGTGGTGCACTGGCCATCGATTATGGCAAGGATCTGTTCAAAGCGGGCGGCAAGACCATCAAGCGAGGTGACTGGGTTTCAATCGATGGCTCTTCCGGCCAGGTGATGCTGGGTCAGGTAGCGACCCAGGAGGCCACCTTCTCGAAGGAATTTGGCGAGTTGATGAAGTGGGCGGATCGCGAGCGACGCCTCAAGGTGCGCACCAACGCCGATTCGCCGAATGACTCGATGGTGGCACGGAAGTTTGGCGCCGAAGGTATTGGTCTGTGCCGGACCGAACACATGTTCTTTGAAGGGAATCGCATTGACGCTGTTCGCGAGATGATTCTCGCTGAAGACGAAGCGGGACGACGGAAAGCACTCGCCAAACTCAAGCCCATTCAGCGCAAAGATTTCGAAGGCATCTTCAAGGCCATGAATGGTCTGCCTGTGACGATTCGACTCTTGGATCCACCTCTGCACGAGTTCTTACCACATGAAGCACCGCAGCAGAAGGAGATGGCTCAGAAGATGGGGATCTCCGTGCAGAAGGTGCGCCAACTCGTCGACTCTCTACATGAGTTCAACCCCATGCTCGGACACCGTGGCTGTCGACTCGGCGTCACCTTTCCTGAGATCTACGAAATGCAGGTGGAGGCGATCATCGAGGCGGCGATCAATGTGAAGAACAAGAAGATCAAGGCCCTGCCAGAAATTATGATTCCTCTCGTTGGTACGGTTGCTGAACTTGCTATGCTAAAGACGATGACGAACAAGGTCGCCAAGGCTGTGCAGGCGAAGAAGAAGACGAAGGTTTCGTACCTGGTGGGCACGATGATTGAGATCCCCCGTGCCGCTTTGATTGCCGATCAGATTGCCGAGGAAGCAGAATTCTTCAGCTTTGGCACGAACGACCTGACACAGCTCACATTTGGCTACAGTCGCGATGATGCGGGCAAATTCCTGCCGGTCTACGTCGAGAAGGGCATCCTGCCCGATGACCCATTTCAAGCTCTCGACCAGGAAGGAACCGGTCAGTTGCTGAAAATGGGCACGGAACGCGGACGCAAGACACGGAAGAATCTCAAGGTCGGTATCTGTGGTGAACACGGTGGCGACCCCTCCTCCGTTGAGTTCTGTCATGACGTCGGATTTGACTACGTATCCTGTTCGCCTTTCCGTGTGCCTATCGCGCGGCTGGCAGCAGCTCAGGCGTCACTAAAATCGTAAAGTAAGTTGTCCCGCTGAGGTCTTCGGGCCTCGGCGGGTCATTCCCCTCCTCCCCTTCCCAGAGGTGCCTGTGGAATGACCGAGACCATCGGTGCCCCCACTGTTGATGAGACGACCATTGCACCGTCTCAACATTCAATCATTGCCGTTGCCAACCAAAAAGGTGGCGTCGGCAAAACAACGACAGCAGTAAATCTAGCCGCCTGTCTGGCAGTAGCCGAGAAGCGGACACTGCTCGTCGACATGGACCCGCAGGCCAATGCCACCAGTGGTTGTGGTATTGAAGCTGCGCAGGTGGAAGACGGCAACGTCTATCACGCATTGTTAGGTCACGCGCAATTTGAAGATGTCATTCAGACGACCCAGATCCCCCACCTGTCCCTCGCCCCCAGTCATATCAACCTCACCGGGGCCGAGGTAGAGATGGTGGGTCTGATCGCCAGAGAACAGAAGTTGCAGACCTGCCTGGCGCGCGTCGCCGATGACTACGACTACATCATCCTCGACTGCCCGCCTTCTCTCGGCCTGCTGACGCTGAACTCACTGACAGCAGCGGCTTCTGTCCTGATTCCTATTCAGTGCGAGTACTATGCTCTTGAGGGTTTGGGTAAGTTGCTGAACACGATCCGTCTGATTCAGCGGCATCTCAACAAGCAGCTTCAAATAGCCGGCGTTCTGCTCACCATGTTCGACCAGCGGTTGAATCTGTCGCGCCAGGTGGCAGATGAAGTGCGCTCGTATTTTGGCGGCAAGGTGTACAAGACGCTGATCACGAGGAATGTCCGACTCGCCGAAGCCCCTGGACACGGCCAGCCTATCGTCCTCTACGATATCGTTTCACCAGGAGCGCAGAATTACATGAGTCTTGCAGGGGAAATCATCCAGCATGGCTAGACGGCAGGTTCTTGGCAAAGGGATTCATGCCCTGATTGCCGAACACCCTCAGGATGAGCGCAACTCAGAGCAGCAGATCATCGACCTTCCCGTCGACGTGATCGCGCCGAATCCGCACCAGCCACGTACCGAGTTTGACAATGAACGCCTGCAGGAATTGGCTGGCTCCATTCGCGAGAAAGGTCTCCTGCAACCAATCGTCGTCAATCGGACGACACCTGACAGTTACCATCTGATCGCCGGTGAGCGCCGCTTGCGCGCGTCGAAGCTGGCGGGGCTGGAGGTGATCCCGGCCATCGTGCACGAGATCGAATCAGCTCAGGAATTGATGGAATTGGCGCTGGTGGAGAATCTCCAGCGCGAAGACTTGAACCCTATTGAAGAGGCCGAAGCCTATCGGTCGCTCATGTCCACGTGCATGCTGAGCCAGGATGACATCGCCACGCGCGTCGGCAAGGACCGGTCGACTGTGGCCAACACGCTGCGTCTGCTGAAGTTGCCCGTATCCATACGCCAACTGCTCGGCGATGGAGCATTGCAGATGGGACATGCCCGCGCCTTGATCGGCCTCGATGAGGGGGCCGCCCTCGAACTGGCGACACGCACCATTGAGGAAGGCTGGACCGTTCGCCTCTTGGAGCAATCTGTGCGCACCCATGGCAAGGGGCGCAAGCGCAAGAATGTCTCGACCAAGGACTCACGCAGTACACCCAGTGACCCCGTTCTGCAATCGTACGAAGACAAGTTGCGTCAGCGCTACGCCACTGCCGTGGGCATTCATCGTGGTGGCAAGAAGGGACGGATCGAACTGGAATTCTACGACGATGACGATCTGGGGCGGATTCTCGAGATCCTCCTCGACGCGTGAACGGCGCAGGTGTCTCCGAGAGATCCTGGGTTACGGGATCCTGCCATCCAGCACAGCGTCTGTTACAGTAACCCCGACAGGAACTCCTTCCTTCCGCGTCGCTTAGCTCAGAGAAAACTGCCTTGATCCGCTCCCTATGGCTTCTGGCCACATTGCTGGCAGGTTGCAGCCTGTTCAATCAGGAACTACCCAACGTGCCACCAAAAGTCGAGGTGAGCACCGCTGACACCCTGCGCGTTGCTCGCGGTGGCAGCGTGAGCTTTGAGGTTTCTGCATCCGACAAGGACGATGATCCCCTCGATTACAGTTGGTCAGCCCTGGGCGCCGGCTCTTTCAGCGATTCTGTCGCCAACATTACGACTTGGCGTGCTCCTGACCTGATCGCAAGTCACTCGGAATTCTTCCTGATCACGGTAACGATTACCGACCACCAACCGGATACGGAAGACATCCTCGAGACGTTCCTTGTCGAGGTCGTACAGCAACTGCCCGTGCTTTCGGTGGCATCCGTCGACACGGTCATCTCCTTTCGTGAGCCCGCCCTTGTCTTGGCCGCGAGCGCTACGGACGCAGATGGAGACGATCTTGAATTCATCTGGGAATTGCTGGAAGGGAGCAGGACGTCGCTGCAGATTCCTGAGTCGGAGGCAGGACAGTCGGAGGTTACCCTGATCTCTTTGGTGCCGACCCAATTGAAATTGCTGCTCTCCGTGTCAGATGGATCCGACACGGTAAGCCAGGAGATCCTGGCCTCCGTGGAAGCAACCAATCTGCCGGACGGTGGTACTGTGACCCTCGAACGTCGCGTCGCCGACGGCACCATGGTCAGCTATGAGATGGATGTCTATGAGTATCCGAACCAGCGCGGCGTACTTCCGACGATCGTCGACAACTGGTTTGAGGCGCGTGCACTGTGTGAAGCGAAGGACATGCGGCTCTGCTCCTCTCATGAGTGGATCGATGCGTGTCAGGGCCCTGAGGAAGGGTTCTATTCGTCTACGGATGATCCCGACAATCTGCCAGAGGAATTTGGTCTGAGATTCTGCAACACCGTCGGCTCTGACCTGATCGATACGGAGAATGTCGAGCTGAATACGGTCGGACCGTCTGGCAGCTTCCCAAATTGCACAAGCCCCGATGTCGGTGTCTACGACCTGACAGGGAATGCATTTGAGTGGACGGAGGACTTCGATCCATTCCAAGGACGCGTGGGTGGCTTCTCATTGTCCGGGGCCATCATACGGGATGCTCAGTGCGGTCAAGTGTCGGAGATGGAGCCGCTGCCCTTTGCTGACGAACTGAACATCAGCGATGAGGCCGTCGTCGATAGCCTGCTGAGCCTCACGACGTATTCCGCCTATAGAGAAAGCAATTATGGCTTCCGCTGCTGCCGCTGAGGCGTAATAAGCATCAGGTGCGCCGGATGGTCTAGGCTTGCGCTGCTACCGTTGATGCATAATCAGCATCAGGTGCGCCGACAGAGGGACGCAAGCCTTCTGGCGTCCATTCTGGTGGAATCTCAGGTTCGAAACCCGACTCGGCCGCCTCGGTTTCGGTGACCGCCACGGGGCGTCGAACACGTTCGAGTTCCATCGCCATGATCTGCCTGCGGGTGCCCGCCCAGCGCTGTTGTTTGGTCACTTGATGGGAGGCACGGCGGGTGATCAGTTCCTCGTGTCGAAGTCCCTTCAGGTGAGCGAGCATCGTCTCAATTTCCCTCTCGCGATGGTGCAACTGGTCCTGCAGTGTCCGCAATTGAAAAGCGGTGACGTAGCGGGCACTGATGGGGATCGCCAGTAGCAGCGATGCGAGGAAAATGTGCTCCACACCCATGTTGCCAGGACCTTTCGACTAAGAGAGTTAGGGTTGTTGTCTATCCTCAGGCGGACACACCATACAAGCAACGCCTGTGCCGGAATACCACTCGATATCCATCTGGCTGTTTTTAAACGACTTAACAGAACCTTCCTTGTTGGACACCACTCTCCTGAAGGGAAACCATTGCCGCCAGCGCGGCGCAGGAGTTCCTTTAGGCCACGGTTCCAGCCCTATACGCTAAGAGACCACGATGGATCAGATACGATTAGAACAGATGTTGCGGGATGTCGCGGCGGGCGACGTCGCCCCGGATGAGGCCATGTCGCAGCTTCGTTCGCTGCCCTTCGAAGATCTGGGTTTCGCTCATGTTGATCATCATCGAGCGCTGCGCACGGGGTATCCGGAAACCATTTTCTGTCAGGGCAAAACGCCAGTCCAGGTAGTGGCGATCGCCGAGAGACTCGCCGCGGCAGAATCAGTCGTTCTCGCCACGCGCGTCGAGGAAGAAACGGCGGTGGCTCTGCAAAGTACATTCGCCAATGCAGACCACGACGAAGTCGCTCGAACAGTCGTGATTTGGCCAGCAGACGCGCCGCAGCCAGAGGGTGGTGGGTTGGTCCTCGTCGTCAGCGCCGGTACGTCGGACCTTCCCGTGGCACAGGAAGCGGTGGTCACATCAACAACCATGGGCGCCCGCACAGAGGGGATCTTTGATGTTGGCGTCGCCGGCATTCATCGTCTGTTGGCCTATCGAGACAGATTGGCTGAGGCCCGTGTTATCGTCGTTGTCGCCGGTATGGAGGGAGCCCTCGCATCCGTCGTTGGCGGACTCGTCGATGCACCGGTGATCGCCGTGCCGACAAGCGTCGGTTATGGAGCCAGCTTCGGCGGCCTCGCCGCACTGCTGACGATGCTCAATTCGTGTGCCTCCGGTGTGCTCACCTGCAATATCGACAATGGCTACGGAGCGGGTTACTCGGCAGCCCTCATCAACAACCGCAGTCTTCAGGCCACCTGAGGCTGGACAGCTGCAAGACGGCTGTCCCAAAGCTCATAGAAGATGCAAGCAGGAGACCCGGTTTCAGGCCCCCATTGCGGCATTGCCATCCTCGCAGGCGGCAACAGTCGTCGACTGGGTCAACCCAAAGCGTGTCTTCACGTCGGCGGGCGCCCCCTACTACAGCGGGTCCTGGGTGCCACCTCGTCCCTGGACACACCGACATGGCTCGTGAGGGCCGCGGAACCGGTTAAGCCCCTTGCTGAACTGATGGACGACACAGGCGTGCCGCAACTGATAGATGAGTATCAGGACGCGGGCCCTCTGGGAGGTCTGGCGACGGCGTTGGCGCAAACCTCCTGCCAGCGCGTCTTGCTCTTAGCCTGCGATCTGCCCTTCCTGAGCTCTGAATTTCTTCGCTGGTTACTGGATCGGTCCCCGCATTCGACGGCCGTCGTTCCCGAGGACACCGACGCCGACCACCTACATCCACTGTGCGCGGTGTATGATCGTCGCTGTCAACCGGTTCTCAACCAGTGCCTCGAGTCGGGGCGATTCCGTGTGCACGACTTCCTCGCCAGATTGAATGACAAACACATCGTGCCGTCGTCGAAGTGGCAAGCATTTGATACAGGGGGGTTGTTGGCGAACATCAACACGGAAGCAGACCTGGCGCAGGCACAACTCATCGCAGGCGCTTAGAAGACGGATCTTCTGCCTAGAGAGACTTATCGATCACTGTCAGCAGAAACAGCAGGGGCAGGTAGATCACGGAGGCGCGCAACAGGCGTCGCGCTTGGAATTGATCCCGTGCCATGACGAGAGATATGCTGGCGGCGAGCATGCCAAGACCGAGTACCGTCGCGCCCACGACATACACAACACCGGAGATCCCCAACCACGCGGGCCCCAGAGAAACGACAATCAGCAGGAGGGAGAATCCGATGATCTGGCGGCATGTGCGAGGATACCCCTCCTCTTCCAGGCACGGCAGCATGCGAAAACCGGCGCGCCGGTAATCGTCACGAAAAATCCAGGCGATCGAGTAGAAATGTGGATGCTGCCACGCGAAGAGAATCGCGAACAGTGCACAAGCTCCCCACTCGAGTTCACCGGAGGCGGCAGTCCATCCACCCACCGGGGGCAGCGCCCCAGGGATGGCGCCAAGAGACGTGTTGAGCCACGTCATCCGCTTCATCGGCGTGTAGATAACCACATAGAGAAACGCCGTCAGCAGTGCGAGCCAGGCCGTGAGCAGGTTGGTCGTCACCACGAGCAGGACCTGCCCAAGCAATATCAGGCAGAACCCGAAGGACAGGGTCGCCGACGGCGTCAGACCACCTGATGGCAGTGGACGTGAGGACGTACGCTGCATCATAGCGTCCACATCACGCTCGATATAGTGATTGAGTGCCGCGGAGCCACCGGACACCATCGCTGTTCCCAGCAGCGTCCACATCATCGTGAGCAGGGACATCTGTCCGTCCGCGCCCAGGTAAAATCCAAGGGCGGTCATGACCAAAACCAGCGTCGTGATTCGAGGTTTTGTCAGTTCGAGATAATTGCTCAGTTGCGACATAGGGCAACAATATAACCGCTGCCTATGTGATCGGCCAGAAACTTGCCAGACCGTCAATTGACACAACATGGAAGGCCCGACAGATTCGAGCCCATGAAAGCGAAACAGGTTGAGGACAGGATCCGTCAGCTGTCCACTGAGTTGGAAGAGCACAACCACCGATATCATGTGCTCGCAGATCCCGGTATCTCAGACAGGGAATATGACCGACTCCTCGAGGAGCTGATCGAGCTGGAGAAGGCCAACCCCGATCTGCGTTTGCCAGATTCTCCCTCTCTGCGTGTCGGAGGTGAACCAAGTTCCGACTTTCCCACCGTCGAACACATGACACCGATGTTGAGTCTCGACAACAGCTACTCTCGTGAGGACGTGGAGGCCTTTGACGCACGGGTCCGTGGCGCCCTGCCCGACGAACAGATCGACTACGTCGTCGAATTGAAAATCGACGGTGTCGCCCTGAGTCTGGTGTATGAGGATTCGCGACTCATACGGGCCGTCACGAGGGGCAATGGCGTCGCAGGGGACGAGGTGACGGCCAATGCCCGCACCATTCGAAGCATCCCCCTGCGACTGCGACAGGATGGGATATCGTGTGAGATTCGCGGTGAGGTCTACATGCGAAATGCCGATTTCGATGCGATGAACCAGCGCCAGCAAGAACAGGGTCTCCCCCTCTTCGCAAACCCACGCAATTCGACAGCGGGTACGTTGAAGTTACAGGATCCCAAAGCTGTCGCCCGCCGCCCACTGCGATACTTCGCATATTGGATTCACGACCCTTCGGCATCCACACACATGCAGCGGATGAACACGTTGGGCGAGCTGGGCCTTCCCGTGAATCCGGCGACGAAATGTTGCGGTTCGCTGGACGAAGTCTTCTCCTTCTACGACACGTACGCGGCCCAACGCCCCAGCCTTGGCTACGAAATCGACGGTGTCGTAATCAAGGTCGACAACCTCGCGCAACAGGAGAGGCTTGGTTTTACCGCAAAGAGTCCACGTAGTGCCATGGCCTTCAAGTTTGATGCTGAACAGGCCCAGGCGCGTTTGTTGGACATTCGTCTACAGGTCGGACGCACAGGAGTCATCGCCCCCGTGGCCATTCTCGAACCCGTGTTTGTTGCTGGTAGCACAGTACAACGAGCCACCCTACACAATGCCGATGAGATCGAGCGCAAAGACGTTCGCATTGGAGATCTCGTCATTCTCGAGAAGGGTGGGGACGTGATCCCCAAGGTCGTCGGTGTCGTATTGGACGAACGCCCCGCCGATGCCGCTGCCTTCATTTTCCCGAAGCGATGCCCAGCCTGCGGCGCCGAGACCATCCGTCCTGAGGGTGAAACCGCTGTTCGTTGTGGCAATCCCGCATGCATCGGTCAGTTGAAACGACGCCTCGAACACTTCAGCGGCCGCAATGCGATGGATATTGAGGGCCTGGGTACGGCAGTTGTTGAGCAACTCGTGGATAGTGGTAAGGTGAAGGATGTTGGCGATCTTTATTCCCTGGACGCAGAGGTGCTCTCTTCTCTGGACCGTATGGGAGATAAGTCGGCGACCAATCTCGTGACTGCCATCGCCGCCAGTTGCCAGCGTCGGTTCGATAGGGTCCTGTTTGGCCTTGGGATCCTGCATGTAGGATCAACAGTGGCACGGACACTGACACGTCACTATCCGTCCGTCGAGGATCTGATGAAGGCGACTCCTGAGCAGCTGGAGGAACTCGACGAAATCGGGCCGACAATCGCCGCTTCCGTGCATGAGTTCTTTCGCACAGAAGCGGCAGCCACGCTACTGGCGAAGCTGCAGTTGGCTGGCGTTCAGCTTGCCGGCGATGCAGATGAGTCAACGAGGGGCACAACGGACAGTGAGACATCCGGCGCACTGGCAGGCAAGACCGTCGTTCTCACAGGCTCGCTACAGGTGCTGTCACGGGACCAGGCGAAATCCCTGTTGGAACAGATGGGCGCGAAGGTAGTCGGCAGTGTAAGCAGCAAGACCGATCTGGTCGTCGCCGGAGAGAAGGCAGGATCCAAATTGAAGAAAGCGCAGGATCTTGAGATCGAAGTCTGGTCGGAAGAGATGCTGCAACAGAAGCTGGCCGACGCAGGCATAGGGATCCCGGCAGCTGGCTGATCAGGGGCAGTGGATACGGATCTGAACAGGGCCCAGGAAATCCTAACTTAGGACACAGGCGCTCAGTCTCTCAGAGACCACTCACAGAAGCGAGATCGCGAACCGCATCGTGAAGGACGTCGACAGCGAATCCGACATTTGCCACAGAGACGCACTCGTCATGGCCGTGACATAGCTCAAAAAATGTCCGGACTTCCTCCTCATGCCGCATCGGCACGAATCCGTAGATCACGATGTCTCGATCAGTGAGGAAACGAGCATCAGTTCCACCCGTCTGCATGAACGGCGCCAGGCAGGCCTGCGGCTCATGGCGCCGCAGGGCGGTCTCCAAATGACCGAGCAAGGGGGTGTCGTGATCGAAGGCAGCACCGGGTCTGAAATCCCCATCCTGAAGTTGAGCGGTCATCGCCCCCCCTTCGAGTAACAGAGCCTGTATCTCTGCCTGCATCTGTGCAGCCGACACGCCCGGCAAAGGCCGCCCACTCAGACCCGCTGTTGCCTTGGATGGAATCACATTGCGTTTGATTCCCGATTGTAGCAGAGTCGGCGTACAGGTACTACGCAGCATAGCATCGAACATGAGACGTACAGGTTCCGTCACCGGCAATTGTGGCAGCGCCTCATCACAACGCTGAGGATCGAGTAGCGCCAGCAGCAGCTTCCCCACTTCTGGCCGCGCCGCAGCTGCTGCCGTCTCGAAGAAGGCCCGTACCACGGGTGTCACCGAATGTGGTAGCTTGCCTCCAAGACGGGCCAATGCTGGGGCGAGATGGACAATGGGGTTGTCCGCGTGTGGCACTGAGCTGTGTCCGGGTGTGCCTGCAGCGGTCACGTCAAAGTCGGCACTACCTTTTTCGGCTGCCTGGCATGTGTAGACAGATTGGCCATCGATCAACACGGCGAATCCTCCCGCCTCATTCAATCCATACTCGGCGTCGAACAGGTCGGGCCGTTCGCGAGTTAGAAACTCCATGCCGTGGTGGCCGCCGAATTCTTCGTCCGCAGCGGCAATCAGTACGATATCGCGAGTCAGTGGCTTTCCAGCACGGTGCAGCATCAACAGAACCTGCATATGTACTGCAGCAGTCAATTTCGAATCGATTGCCCCGCGACCATACACGAAGCCGTCCACGAGATTCGCCTCGAAGGGGGGTTGTGTCCATTGATCTGGTTCAACAGGGACCACATCGAGATGTGACATGAGCAGCAGTGGCCGCTGCGATCCATCGCCTCGCATACGGACGGTCAGACTTGCCCGCTGTGGCTCGGATTCGATGACTTCAACTCCGTCTACGCCTTCGCGCAAGAGTTCCTCTGCAAGCATCTGGGCCGCCGCCATCTCGTTGCCCGGTGGATTGACTGTATCAAACCGAATCAATCGTTGCAGACGCTCAACCGTCTCGCTGTGGTTCTTTTCTAAGCATCCAGCCACTATAGACTCTCGAATCGCCATTGGTCCAGTGGTGTCATGGAGGTCACGTCGACAGTTCCTTCTCCCACACCGAGGCCGGGCATCTGCAGTGACCGCAGATCAATTCGACCACCCGTCACAGACAACCTGCATCCATCCGAGCCTCCGGCGTAGAGCGTTCCGTGCTCTTGCAGGCATGCATCACGCTCTGCCTGGGTCAGATGATCAAGACCGCGCACATAGTGATGTCCGTTGCGTTCAGCGTGATCGAGGCCGAGGGCCGCGATGTGTGCCAGATCCTGATGCAGCGGCACGACAGGCAGATTCATCAGGTCCTCTGCCGTGAGCAGGTAACGGACTGAATCGGAACTGCGTTGCTGCGCCAGAGCCTGGTTGGCCAGAGCCTTGAACACACCCTTACAGTTCTTCGTCGACACACCGCGGTAGCCGATGTCGATTGCTCGTGAAAATGTATCCAGATCCCCATCGGACTCGTCTACGATCATCGGCTTGTCCCGACCGATCCGCGCGATTCGTGCCCCTTGCGATGGGTCGAGAGCCACGCTGCGTTCGAGAGGTTGCTCTATGTAGGAGATCGCCCGGTAGAAATCTGGAAGTTCCCCCTGCAACCGTGCCAGCAAGGACTCGAAAGGTTCCAGGTCAGCGTATTGCTCGTTGCCATCCAGAGAGATGACGCAGCTTCCTACAGACCTTTCAACGACGCTGGCAATCTGTCGCAGACGCTCAAGATCCGCATCTGCGTCCCCTTGGATTTTGATCTTGAAATGGGTCAATCCCTGGGTCGTGATATACGCCGCCAATGACTGCGGCAGGCCATCATCCAAACGATCCTGATCAGGAATATCAGCATCTTCGATGGGATCGGTGAGGCCCACCGTATGACGAATGGCAATGGACGATGATGGCCTTTCTGCGATGACGTCCCTCACCTGTGTCGCGTCGAGGGATGCAAGAATCTGTCCCAGATCCACGCCAAGGGGATTGTCAGCGGTTTGCAGCATGGAGTGGTAGCTCAAGCCGATACCACGACCGAGCGCATCGATCATGGCGCGCTCCATCAAGGTGCTGCCAAAGGCCGCCGTCAGATGATTAAGATGACGCCCATCACCTGCACGAAGTGTCGCTGCGTAGACATCCTGCCACAAATCAAAAACGCTGGTTGGGTTGGCGCCGATGTCGCTGAGAGTCTGCGCAGCTGACTGAGCGACAAAAAGCAGGTCTTCTACATTGTCCTTGTATTCTTTGGCTGGATCCTTGTCGAACCACTTCGGTGGAAGGATGTCTGCCGCATAACCGAGACAACGAACACCGCCATGAGTCTCTGCGTTCAGCGTAACGTGTAGAATTGGCACCGACGTCAGTGTCGCCACGCCATATCGAAATGGCATCCGCGTGCGCACATTGCGCATATGAAAAACGATCTCGTGGATACGCATTTTTGTACTCACGATGTCACACTCTCGAATTCCCACGCCGAGTTATTCATGCTTACTGTACCGTCCCCACCTGTTCCAGATCTTCCGGCTGCCAGGTATCAAGAGGAATCGTCGTCTGCGGATCGATCTGTGCCTTGACGCCGAGACCCGGCACTTGCAGTGAGGTCAGATCCATGGCACCGTCGGTTACCTTGAGGCTGGTGAGCCCCTCCCCCAGATCTTCATACAGGGATTGGTGCGGCCCATGACAGGCAGCCGCCTCGCTCTCGGGAAGATGATCAATTCCCCGCACGTAGTGATGACCATTACGCTCGACATGCTCGACATCGATCGCCGCCAGATGTGCTAGATCCTGCTGCAGAGCGATGAGGGGGATATTGGTCAGGTCTTCTCCCGTCACGAAGTAGTGATGTGGTCCTTCGGCAGAGAACGTCTTGCACAACCCCAGGTTGGCCAGCGCCTTGATCATCCCCTTGCAGACCTTCGAAGACACACCGCGGTAGCCACGCTCGACAGAGAGACGGAATGTATCGAGGCCTTCATCGGCCTCATCAATGATCAAAGGGATCCGTGCGGACAGGCTGTGAATTTGCGGCGCCACGGATACGTCCAGACAGATGGCTCGATCAAGTGGCTGTTCGAGGTAGATAATGCTGTTGTAGAGGCGGCGAACAGGATCCGAGCCGGACTCCAATCGATCGAGGAGGCTCACCAGCAAATCGGGGTCGCTGTATTGTTCGTTTCCATCAAGCGTCACTGTGACGTTGTCGATACCCGAGATCACCTCTGCGATCTGCGCAAGGCGCTCGACATCGGCGTCGACATCACCACCGACTTTGATCTTGAAATACGTCAGACCTTGCTGGGCGATGTACTGATCTAGCCCTTGTGGCAGGCCATCATTGATGCGCGCCGCATCTTCGATCGAATCTTCGCGCAGCGGGTCTAGAAGGCCAACAGTATGCCGTACCTGCATCGTCGCGCGCGGTTTCGCGGGTAGCAGATCAGCCGGTGACACTCCTGTGAGTTGGGTATGCAGGGTGCCCAGGTCAATGCCCAGATGATTGTCACGCAACATGTCGAAATAACTAAGCCCCTCTGCCCGACCGAGTCCGTCGATGATCGCGCGCTCGAGCAGAGTGCTACCGTAGGCACTTGTTAATTCATTCAGACCACGACTTTCGCCCCAGGCCAGGGCCGCGTCGTATCCCAGCTTCCACAGATCAAAAGCCGAGGCGGGTTCGTGCACAGCCTCAACCGCCGAGCACGCAGCTTTCGCCGAGTCGATGAGATCGTTCATGTTGTCGGCGTATGTCTTGGACGGATCTTTGTCGAACCACTTGGGTGCCAACATATCGGCCGCAACACCTTGAGCACGGTGTCCATTGCGGGTCTCGACGTCGGCGAACAAGTGGATCTGAGCTGCCGCCGTTAGTGTAACTGCGCCAAACCGAAAGGGAAGACGCATGGGAACCTGGCGTACGCCGAAACGCAGATTGCTTACTGAAATCGGTAGGGTCATGGAATTCTTTGTTATTGAGTGGAGATGCCCGTAGCAGCGAGTGCCGCCCGAGCGAGATTCAGCTGAGCTTGCACGGCATCTGGACCCGTGCCACCCGGCAGATTGCGGCGCCCAAGACTCTTTCGCAGATCAAGGCAGTCGACGGCATCTTTTTCGAACCGTTCATCGTGTCCTTGCAGGTCTGCATGGGAAAGATCCGTCAGAGATTGACCACTGCCCAAGGTTGAGCGCACAAGTTCACCAATGACATGATGGGCCTCGCGAAATGGCACCCCTTTGTCCACAAGGTAGTCGGCCAGATCCGTCGCCAGGGCAGAGGCGTCGATGCTGGCTTCCATCCGCTCGCCATTCACCTTCATCGTCGACCAGGCGGCGGAAAACACCTCAAGGCAATCGTCGAGGGTATCAAAGGCATCGAAGACGGGCTCCTTGTCCTCCTGCAGGTCCTTGCCATACGTGAGTCCGAGTCCCTTCATCGTCATCAACAAAGACACAAGCCCACCGACGACGCGACCGGTCTTGCCACGGATCAGTTCCAGAGAATCGGGATTCTTCTTCTGCGGCATCATACTCGAGCCGGTGCTGTATGCGTCATCCAATTCGACAAAACCGAATTCGGCGGAGGACCAGATAATCAGGTCCTCGCAGTAGCGACTCAGATGAATGATCGTCACCGACAAGGCGGACAGCGTTTCGAGGAAATAGTCGCGATCGCTGACCGCATCGAGACTGTTGGGCGTTACACGCGCAAAGCCCAGTTCGCTCGCCATAAACTCGCGGTCGAGAGGAAACGCACTACCTGCCAGGGCGCCCGACCCCAGGGGCAAAGCATCCGCACGATCAGCTGCATCCTGCAGACGCCCCACATCACGGTCGAGGGCCCAGAACAGGGACAGGGCATAGTGAGCGAGCAGGATAGGCTGCGCTTGCTGCAGATGCGTGTAGCCTGGAAGAATCGTGTCTGTATGCTGCGCCGCAAAGTCGACCAGGATCTGCTGCAATCCCCGAAGATGACCAACGGTGGCGGCGATGGCGGCCTTGAGAAATAGTCGTTCGTCTAGATTTACCTGATCATTCCGGCTGCGACCCGTGTGGAGCTTGCCACCCGTCGGACCGACCAACTGCGTGAGGCGCGTCTCCACCGCCATATGAATGTCTTCAAGGCGATCATCGAAAACGTAGCCTGGCTGGCGCATTTCGTCGCGGACCTTCTCCAGCCCGTCGACAATGAGGTCACACTCCTGCTCAGTGAGCAGAGACGCCCGCTCAAGGGCCCGTGCATAGACACAGCTGCCGGCAATATCGACCTCCATCAGTCTGCAATCGAAACTGATGGAGGCATTGAAACGCTCCATAAGCTGAGCCGTGGAGGCGCCAAAACGGCCCCCCCAGGGTTTGTCAGTAGTCGACATGCCCTTTGCTTAGCTCTGCCGAAGAATCTCGTCGAAGACATCGACGACTTCGTCGATCTGATCCTTCTCGACCACCAGGGGTGGCAGGAAGCGGACGACATCGGTTCCACATGGAGCAACGAGAATATCCCGTGCCCGGAAGGCTGTCAGATAGTCTGCAGGGGCTCGATCGGTCACAACAGCGCCCTGAATCAGGCCCCGCCCGCGAATTTCGGAGATCTGCTCCGGCCACCGTTGCTGCAGCTTTTCCAGCCGGTTGCGCAGGTGCTCACCTTTGGCTGCGATATCATCGAGCAGACCGTCTGCCTGCAACTTGTCCATCACGGTCAAGGCAACATTTGCTACAACCGGATTGGCGCCAAAAGTCGCCGCGTGATCACCCGGCTTAATCGCGTCAGCCACATGTTGCTTCATCAGAGTTGCACCGATAGGTAGTCCGCCACCCAGCGCCTTCGCCAATGTCATAATGTCAGGTTCGACGCCGTATTGCTGATACGCCCACATCGAACCTGTGCGCCCCATGCCGACCTGAATCTCATCGAAGACGAGGAGCATGCCCTTGTCATCGCATAGCTTGCGAAGGCCCTGCAGGAATTCGTCCGTACCGACGTGAATGCCACCCTCTGCCTGTATCGGCTCGACCAGAACAGCGCAGGTCTCATCCGTAACGAGGGCTTCTACCGAAGCCAGGTCATTGAAGTCGGCGAAGTCTACACCGGGCAGCAGAGGCTCGAAACCCTGATGGTATTTCGGCTGGCCCGTCGTTGAAATAGAACCGATCGTGCGGCCATGGAAGGAGTTGTTCATCGAGATGAACCGGTTCTTGCCACCCGCAACTGTATTCCCCCATTTGCGGGAGAACTTGAGGGCCGCTTCCCATGCCTCGGTGCCGCTGTTACAGAAAAACACCCGATCTGCGAAAGAGCCTTCCACCAAGGTGCGTGCAAGACGCGTCGACGGCAGCGTGTGATAGAGATTCGACACATGCATCAGTTGGCCAGCCTGTTCCTCAATCGCCTTGAGCACGTCATAGTCGCCATAACCGAAGGCGTTGACCGCAAGACCGCTGACAAAATCGAGGTAACGATTACCATCAAGATCGAATAGGTAGACACCATTGCCACGCTCGAGGACGAAACCAGGCCGACCGTAGGTCTGCAGGATGTACTGACTGTCGAGCTCGATCACCTTATCTGTTTTCATAACCTTCTTGATCCTTGGATTCCGACGAAAATACTCGGCAACGCGTTTGTGGTGAATCTACTGCACGATTTGAGTGCCGACGCCTTCGTCGGTGAAAAATTCAAGTAACACCGAATGTGGTATGCGCCCATCGATGATATGCGCCTTATGGACACCGGCGCGAACAGCATGTACGCCGGCTCGAGTCTTTGGTATCATACCTCCGCCGACGACACCGCGATCGATCAGATCCTCTACGTCGCGCACGTGCAATGTCGAAAGCAGACTCTCCTCGTCCCCAGGCCGCTCCATAATTCCTGTCACATCCGTAAGGAAAACGAGTTTTTCTGCGTGCAGAGCCGCCGCAATTTCACCTGCTGCTGTGTCTGCATTGACGTTGTAGGCCTCCCCGTCTGGACCGCGGCCAATAGGTGCGATCACAGGGATCACCTCACTCTGCAGCAAATCGGTCAACGGTTGAGGATCTACGTGTTCCACCTCGCCCACAAAACCGATATCGATGGGGCCATCGGCTGAGTCAGGCATGTGTTTTCTCACCTGCAGTATGCCGGCATCCCTTGCGGATACGGCGACGGGTTGTCCGCCGAGGTCTCGAACGGCGTCGACAATACCGGCATTCACTTCACCAAAAAGGGTCTCTTCTACGACCTGCATCGTTGCCTGGTCGGTGATCCGCAGCCCATTGACTCGCTGCGTCTCGATGTTCTTCGCTTTCAACTGCCGATCGATTGCCGGGCCACCGCCATGGACGATGACGGGATTGATTCCCACAGACTCCATGAAGACCAGGTCCTTCAGAACCGTGTCATCGTCAGCTCCTTTCATCGTGCTGCCACCGTATTTGACCACAACGGTCTTGCCACGGAAGGACTGAATGTAGGGCAGCGCCTCAACGAGGATCGCCGCCTTGTCGATGTATTGCTGAAGTGGACTCATAACACAGCACTCCGCTCACGGATACGAGCCTCCAGCACTCTGGCCTGTGGCTCAGCACTCGCGACTGCGAAGATCGTGTTTTCCCCGGCCAATGTTCCCATCACTTCCTCCCATTCCATGCGATCAATCGCCTCACAGACTGCCTGAGCATGTCCGGACATGGTCTTGACGATCACCATATTCTGCGCTCGAGCGACATCGGTCACATAGTCGCGCAACTCGCGCTCAAGAATCTGCATCTCGCGCTGCGTCGTGTCTGTCTCTGCCGGCATGGTGTAACGAAACCCGCCCGTGGCACCGGGAGCACGTACGACGCCCAGTTCGCGCAAATCCTTCGACAGAGTCGACTGGCTCACCTCGATTTGACGCGCAGACAAGGCCTCTGCCAACCTCTCGTGTGAGGAAATCTGTTGCCGCGAGATCAATTCTCTAATCATCGCGTGGCGCCGACTCTTGGCGTTCATCAGCCCCTTATCCCTTGGTGACGCGTCTTTACTGCAGACAGATGGAATAAATATTATACTTTACTGAATAAAAAGTCAACATGGGATGAATAAGAGACACGTCGAACATTGCTTGCGCCGGGCCACTTCAACGCTGCCGCTAGAAAGACGGTCTTAGATGACCGTAGCGGTGGGCACCTCAGTCATCGGAGAGGGCACTCGCACCGCCGGCGACAGCTTCGCGAGGTGACAGCAACTCGCCGAGGCGCTGCTTCAACTCCCGTTCGTCCAAACCACGCAGCAAACCTCCCCCCACCGTAATCGAGATCGTTTGCGTTTCCTCAGAAACAACGATGGTTACCGCGTCCGTTTCCTGAGACAGCCCCAGAGCGGCACGGTGTCGGGTGCCCAGACGCTGATCCTCCACTTCTTCTGCCAGGGGCAGAGTACAGCGTGCAGCGACCAGCGTCTCACCCTGGATGATGACGGCCTGATCGTGCAGGGGTGATCTTGGTGTAAAAATCGTCGTCAGTAGATCAGCCGAAACCCGTGCCTCGAGAGGCACACCCGTTTCAATGATTGCTTCGAGCCCAGCTTCACGCGTCAGGACGATGAGGGCACCATAGCCGCGACTCGCCAACTGCGTAGCACCTTGCACAACCTGATCGATGACCCGATTCGGCTCCGTTTTGTAGAACCAACCAAGTAACGGGCTCTGCCCCAGAGCTCCGAGCATGCGGCGCAACTCGGGCTGAAAGAGAATCACGAGCAGGATGAGCAGAATAGACTGAACTTGCTCAAGCAAGTAGGCCAAGGCCTGCATATCCTGCCAGCGGGCAGCGGCGGCGACGGCGACCAGAAGAAAGAGACCGACGACCATCTGAGCCGCCTTTGTGCCACGAATCAGATTGAGCAGACGGTAGATGACGAAGGCGACAACGAGAATGTCGAAAACGGAGACCGGTGTAACCGGAATGAAGTCGAAGAGACGGAAGAAGACGATATCCTCGGGTAACATAAGATCGTCCTCAGGTAGCCAACGAGTGGGTCATGTTCGTAGAGGACGAGACCGAACCAGTGTCGGCGACAGAGAATGAATCGTCAAACCCAGTTGCTTGTACGACTTGCAGCGCATCTATCGTATCTGCCACGTCATGGACTCGTAAGATGCGGGCACCGTGTACAGCTGCCATGACTGCTGCCGCGACACTGGCTGCCAGAGACTGCTCAGGCGACCGCCCAATGGGCTTCCACAGGAAAGACTTGCGTGAGGCACCGATCAGAACGGGACAGCCATCCACGGCAAAGGCCCCCGCCCTTCGCAACAAGCGATAGTTGTCTTCCACGGACTTACCAAAACCGACGCCTGGATCCGTCGCGACGTCTGTGACCCCAGCTGCACGCACGCGCGCCACACGGGTTGCGAGATAACTGCAGATTTGCTCGAGCAAATCGACGTGCGTATCCAACTGCATTGCAGCCGCCGTCCTCCGCCGATGCATGAGGATCACGGGGATCTGACCTCCTGCCACCACATCCAGCATCCCCTGCCCTGCCTCATCAAGGGCACTGATATCGTTGAGGATATCGGCCCCCGCATCCAATGCAGCCTGCGCCACTTCACTCTTGGTTGTATCGATGGATATTGGTATATCGCTCTGACGGCGGATTGCTTCGATGGTCGGCACAACGCGCTCAATCTCTTCATCCTTGGCGACGGGGGCCGCTTCTCCGTAGATCGGGGGTCGGGAGGATTCTCCGCCCACGTCGATGATGTCAGCGCCCTCTTCTACCATCCGGAATGCACGGTCTGCAGCGGCAGAGGGATCAGCATAACGCCCACCATCGAAAAATGAATCGGGCGTCGTGTTGAGGATGCCCATCACCTGGACTCGTGCGCCAAAATCTAGCCGCCGTTGGCGCGGCAGGGACCAGATCACCCCTGAGCCGGCGTCTGAGAGGTTGAGGAGTCCGGTTTGATGATCTGTTCGGAATCATCTCCGTTCTGACGATGCGAGTCATCTACCGGACCACTCTTGCTGGCGGACTCCGCTTCCTTGGCCTGTGTCACGACGGCAGCCGTGTCTCGAGGCAAGATGCGGCCATGGAGTATTTCGTCAATCTCCGCATCATCTAAAACCTCGTAGTCGAGCAGCGCCGCTGATAGCGCATCGAGCTTGGCCCGATTCTCTCTTAGAAGACTCGAGGCCCGTTCCTCCGCTTCGACGACGAGGTCACGAATCTCCTTGTCAATTGTCTGTGCCGTATGCTCACTGAAATCTCTCTGCCGAGAGAATTCCTTGCCAAGGAAGATTTGCTCGTCATCCCCACCGAGTGATACCGGTCCCAGACTCTTGCTCATCCCCCAATCACAGACCATTGCACGAGCCACAGCTGTTACCTGTTTGTAGTCTGCCTGAGCACCAGTAGATCGCTCGCCAAAAACTATTGATTCAGCGACGCAGCCCCCAAGCCCTGTATCCAGATGGGCGCGCAGTTGTGATTCTTTCACCGAATGGCGTTCCTCGGAGAGGAACGACACCATCCCCATCGCCTGCCCCCGCGGCACGATGACGGCCTTGTTGATCGGTGGTGCGCCTGGAGTCAGTTTGGCCACCAGAGCATGCCCCGCCTCGTGCACTGCCGCCAAATGCTTGTCTTCCTCTGTCATGATCATACTGCGGCGCTCTGCCCCCAACATGACCTTGTCCTTGGCGTCCTCGAGATCGGCCATCACGACTTGCTCACGATTTCGCAGGGAAGCCAGGATCGCTGCCTCGTTCACAAGATTTTCTAGATCGGCCCCGGATAGACCCGGCGTACCGCGCGCAATTCGCTCCATGTCGACTTCCTCGGCAGTCGGCACGTTGCGTGAGTGCACTTCGAGAATACCGATTCTTCCGCGGATGTCGGGTAAACCGACAACGACGCGCCGATCAAAGCGACCGGGCCGCAGCAGTGCCGGGTCCAGCACGTCCTGCCGATTTGTCGCCGCCACAAGGATCACGCCATCATTTGACTCGAAGCCATCCATCTCAACCAGCAGTTGATTCAGCGTTTGCTCACGCTCGTCATGGCCACCACCGATCCCTGCCCCACGATGTCGCCCCACTGCGTCAATTTCATCGATAAAGATGATACAGGGGGCATTCGTCTTGCCTTGTTCAAACAGGTCGCGCACCCGAGATGCTCCGACGCCGACAAACATCTCGACGAAGTCAGAACCACTGATGGAGAAGAAAGGCACACCGGCCTCGCCAGCCACAGCACGTGCCAGGTGAGTCTTGCCTGTACCAGGGGGGCCGACAAGGAGAACTCCCTTGGGAATGCGACCACCGAGGCGCTGAAACTTCCGCGGATCCTTCAGGAATTCGATAATCTCCGTCAGTTCCTGTTTCGCCTCTTCTACACCAGCCACGTCGTTGAATGTGGTTTTCTGCGTGTCCTCAGTGAGCAATTTGGCGCGACTCTTGCCGAAGGAAAACAAGCCTCGGGGGCCGCCCTGCATCTGGCGCAGCATAAAAATCCAGAAACCGATAAACAACAGCCACGGCAGAAAGCCTATCAGTGCGGAGGACCACTGGAAGGGCTTGGCCTTGAAGCTGAAATCGATCTGCGCTTCTTCCCACTCGCGCTTTGAATCGGCATCAATAGGTCCCAGATGGACGACGAAACGCCTACCATCACTAAGAATTCCCTGGAATTGTTCGTTGCCGACAATCGTCGCCTTTGTGATCTGCCTGTTGGCGAGATATTGCCGGTATTCGATGTAAGAGACTTCGGGATGATCAGATGGGACACTGCTGAAGAACTTCGCGGCGACAATCAGTGCAAGGATCAGAAAAATCCAAAACGCACGAGAACGCGTCGGCAAACGCCACGGTGGTCGCTCGTCATCACCGCCGCGACCTTGAGGACGCGGCGGTGGGTCGGGGCGTGAAGAAGGGGTGTCGCGTTCGTCCATTAGTTCTCGTCGTCGCGGGAAACCATCGACTCTTCGATGGGCCTCAAATGTATCAAAGATCGGCTACTGTCATCGACCTGAAAGCATTCGCTCCGGGCCAGACCGGCTACCCATAGAATCTCGTCGTCTTCTGCACGGCTCAGCACGACGGCATCCTCTCGCAAGATCCGTGGCCATCGGGCATCGATGAAGCAATCACTCAGCTTCTTGCTGTGCCCGGACAGACCCAGTGGTCGCAATCTGTCCCCCCTGCGCGGCGAGCGAAGAACGAGCTCGCCCAGGGATGGTGTCGCGTCCAGAATCACCTGATGCAAGTCGAGGGTGACTCGCAGTTGAGCATAGTCTGCCACGGGACACCAGCGACTCTCGAGCGCCTGGCCAGGCAATTGCATTCGCGCCGGGCACTGCAGGGGCATGAGCCAAGGTGCCTTCGGCGCCCCACGGAGGATGAGTGTCCGTTGGGTGCATTGGCAGCGTAGACCATAGCCCAGATCACAGACAGTGCCGGATCCTGCATGCAGCACCTTCAGCAACTGCTCGACGCTCTCAGACGTCACGGACTCAGTTGCTGCAACTTCCTGTATTACGGCAAGCAACACCCGTCGTTGGATGGCTATATGATAACCGGCCAATTGGCGGCTTTCAAGCACGACCTTGCCCGCAGTTCGATTCACAAGAGTGTCATCCAGTGCCTCCTGTGCCACCTTGCCGAGATAATCGTCCTCATCACCCAACAGGTGGGCTGCTCGACCGATCGCGGACACAACCTTGGGGTTGTGCGATTGGCGCAGTATTGGCAGCAACTGCTGGCGAATTCGATTCCGCCGAGGTCGGATATCGTGATTCGTCTGATCCTCACGCCAATCCAGGCCTCGATCGAGCGCGTAGGAACGCAGATCGTCTCTAGTGAATTTCAGAAGGGGACGCAGCAAGCCCTCTCGGGCAGGAGACATCCCAGCCAGACCGGTTCCACCGCTTCCTCGGAACAGACGCAGAAGGACTGTTTCCGCCTGGTCATCGGCGTGATGGGCCAGCAGGATCCATTGCGCATTCGTCCGGTCGGCGATGCGTCGAAGGAAGGCCCTACGGCAGAATCTGGCCGCCATCTCAACTGATTCTTTCGTCCGTCGTGCGCGCTCCCCAACGTCCTGACGCCCAATGGTGCAAGGTAGTCGGTGATGGACTGACAGTGCGGCGACGAAGTCTGCATCCCGCGCAGAATCCCGGCGCAACTGGTGATCGAGATGAGCGATGTGGATGCCCCTGCTGCCACGGGCCCGAATCAGACCATCAAGCAAGACGCAGGAATCCAGTCCCCCCGAGACAGCGACGACCAGACTACCTTCGGCGTCTAGTCCAACCTTCCCGAGCTCATCGGTGATTTGGGCAGGAATACCGACAGATGTCGAATGGGAAGGAGCCAACTGGAACACCGATTGCTATGAGTAGGATGCCCTAGCTCTGGCAGGGCGAATCCGGCTTGTTTTTGAGATAAATCTAGGCAGGAGACAACAGATGCCCGAACACAAACTAAGCGGCATCCGGGTGCAAATGGCACGGATGCTCGAGATCTATTCCCTCCTGCGAGGCCAGATTGAGGGAAATCAACTCGGTCTCTCTGCAGGGGAACGACAACGCCTTCAATCAGGCATCGACACGATCGCTTCCAACATGCGGGATCTACTGACCGTTCTTACCCAGCAGAAGGAAGAAACTTCCGCTGCAGTGAAGAGCGGCGATGCCGACATCTCCGAAGCGCAGGAACTTGAAGAGATTCTCGACGCCGTCCTCAAGTGGCATACGGAAGTGAGCCTCGACAGCGACAGCTAACAGTCAGGCAACGATCTAAATGGGAGGGGACCTGCCAATGGCGAGTCCCCTCCTTTCAGTTAGATACGTCTATGTTCAGAGGCTCTGTCCAGTCACTTACGCGTGACTCGATATCCACCGCTCTCACCCGATAGTAGTATGTCTGTCCACGGGTCACGGTATTATCCGTGCGCGACGTCTGCAACGAGTTCGGCACAACATCTGTGTAGTCTGCATCGTCAGTGCTGCTGGCGACCTGCGTACGCTCAACCTCGTAGCGCACAATCGCGCCTGCTGAACCAGTCCAGGAGATTGTCACAACCGGTGGTTCACCCGCATTCGACGGCGTCGTTGAGACGAGTCGGACCTCGCTGGGCACGTCAACACCGGCGGTGGCGACGGAAGCGACCGATGACCGCGGACTCACGTTGCCTGCCTCATCCAGCGCCTCGATCTCATAGAAGTAGGTCGTCTTCGCATCCAGAGCGCTGTCCTGGAACGTTGCGCTGGAAGCAGTCCCTACTTCTGCGAAAGAACCAGTCGCGGAGTCGGAGCGATAGATGATGTATGACGCGACGCCGGTCAATTCACTACCACCTGAATCGGTGCTGGGTGCCGTCCACGACAGAATGACTGCCTCAGGATCGTCCGCCACGGATTCACCCTCGACGAAGGTCGGCGCCGCCGGTGGGCGCGTGTCAGATTGGACCGTCGCCCCGGAAAAATCCGACTGTCCGCTTTCACCTGCCGCCGTCACAACGGAGACACGGTAGAAGAAGACCTGCCCACCCACGAGACCGGAATCAACGAAACTCGTCTGCCCCGTCGTGTGAGCGGTCCCCTCGATCCCACTCTGCCGAGTATAAGAACCGTCGGATTGTGTCGAGCGATACACATTGTATCCATCGAGATCTTCGGCGTCGGCAGCACTCCAGAGCACGGTGATTTTATTGATCCCGCCGCTGGCGGCGATCCCATCGAGAGCGACGATCGTGTCGGCATCGGCAATGCCGCTGACGAATCCCGAGCGCTCAGACTCGAAGGCTGAAGTCACCGTCGACACACGGTAGAAAACGAGAGCACCCGCAGAAATCGTTGAGTCGATATAGCTGGTTCGTCCCGTTGTGTATGCCGCGGCACCATCACCCGACAGTTGTACGTAGTTGTCGTCAGATTCTGAGGAACGGTAGACATTGTAACCGACCAGGTCGTCTTCGGAGACAGAGTTCCAGGTCAGAGTGATTCGTTCAGTACCCTCGTCGGCGGCCAACCCACCCGGCGCCATCACGCCAATCGTGGTCGTACTCGACGTCGAGGACTGCTGACTCTCGTTCCCAGCAGCATCGAAGGCAACCACTGCATAGGAATAGTCTGTCAGGGATCGCAGACCGGAGTCATCGTATTGCCTGTCGTCCGCTCCCAGCGTGGCCACTGTCGTCTGCGAAGCACCCGCATCGGAACGCAGGATCCGGAAACCAGCCAGACCGGAAAGGTCGCCGCCGTCAGCGTCAGTAGTAGGCGCCGTCCAGCGCAGAGTGACTTGATCAATCTCGGATTGGGAAGCCAGGGCTGACAGATTCTGCGGTCTACCCGGTGCGGACTCATCTGCCAGGGCCTGGCCACTGGCAAAACCGGACAATCCACTTGTCAGGCCGTTGCCGCCAATCGCCTGGACCTTGTAAAAGAACAGGTCTCCAGCCGTCAATCCACTGTCAACGAAAGTTGTACGCCCTGTCGTGAAGGATGTTCCTTCGTTGCCCGTCAGGCGCTGAAAGCTGCCATCGGATGTACTGGCACGATACAGATCATAGCCGGCCAGATCATCATCTTCAACGCCCGACCAACTCAGCGTTACCCGCTCGATCCCGTCGCCGGCAGTCAATGCAACCGGCGTTGGCAGCCCGGAGGTCCGCGTCAGGTTTGACAGGACCTGCGATCCTTCGTTACCAGAGTCGTCGTAGGCATACAGTGCGTAACGATAGTCGGTCAGAGCCCGTAGCCCCGCGTCCGCAAATTCTCGCGTGTCAGCCGTCAGGCTGTCGACGAGAAGGAAAGCACCATCTGACCCTTCGGCACGTAGGAGCACGTAGCCCGCAAGTCCAGTCAGGGCGTCGCCACCGGCATCGGTCGCCGGCGCGCTCCAACCGACGGAAATTCGACCGCTATCATCCTCGTCAGCTACAGCTGACACGTTGCGCGGTCGACCTGGGGCGGACTCATCGGACTGCGCTTCGCCGCTGGCGAATGTGGACAACTCACTGCGCAAGCCATTTCCACCCACTGCTTGCACTTTGTAAAACAGCAGTGTACCGCCCGTGAGATTCGAGTCGATGAAGGTGGTACGTCCTGTTGTAAAGCTGGTACCGTCTGCTCCTTCGAGCGCTACATAGTCACCATCCGACGTGGCAGATCGATAGACGTCGTAGCCGGCCAGATCACTATCCTCGACGCCAGCCCAACTCAGAAGGATTCGGCCCACGTCGTCCGTTGCACGCAAGCCAAGCGGCACAGGCAGCCCAGCTGTCTGCGCGCCATTTGAGCGAGCCTGAGCACTTTCGTTTCCATCCGCGTCAAAAGCGACCACCGCATAGGTGTACAGGGTCAGCGCCTTGAGGCCACCATCAACGTAGCGACGCACATCGGCAGCAAGCGTATCCACCGGAGTGAAGGCCTCTCCTGCCCCTTCCGTCCGCATGATGACAAACCCTGCAAGCCCAGTCAGATCGGTGCCCTCCGCATCTGCCAGAGGTGCCGACCATCCGAGGGTGATTTGCTCCGGATTGTCGTCGGCAGCTACTGCGGCCACATTGCGTGGCGCGCCGGGTGCAGATTCGTCAGCCATCGCCTCAGCACCGGCGAAAACGGACATCTCGCTGCGCAGTCCATTCCCGTCCACTGCTTGCACTTTGTAGAAGAACAGGCTTCCACCGACGAGATTGGAATCGATGTAGGCTGTCCGCCCCGTCGTGAGTACCCCTCCCTCACTGCCGGTGAGTCTTGCGTAGGCTCCGTCCGAGCCTGTCGCACGAAATACGTCATAACCGGCCAGATCAGAGTCATCTACCGGGGTCCACGTCAGCGTGATACGACCGATTCCACCTGTGGCGCGCACACCTGCCGGCCGCGCGACGCCCGCAGTCGTCGTCGGGGTGGAAGAGGCTTGGGGACCTTGATTTCCCGCCTCATCGAATGCCAACAGCGCGTAGGTGTAGACCGTGAGCGCCTTCAGATCGGCATCGACATAGTCGCGCGCGTCTGCTGCAAATATGTCGACGGGCAACAGTGAGCCACTCTCCCCCTCGGCACGCAGTAGGACATAACCAGACAGGCCGGTCAGGTCGCCACCGTCGGCGTCACTCAGGGGCGCACTCCAACCGACATTGATCTGACTTGATCCCTCGGCGGCAACGGCGGACAACGATCGAGGGATTCCTGGAGCCGTCTCGTCAGCATCTGCCTCGCCACTGACAAAAGCGGAAAGCTCACTGAAGACACCGTCGCGACCGATCGCCTGCACTCTGTAGTACGCAAGTTCGCCGGCAACGAGACTGCTGTCAGTGTAGGTCGTGCGACCCGTTGTAAAGGCGGCACCTTCACCCCCCACTAGACGGACGTATCCCGTATCGGAGCGCGAAGACCGATACACATCGTAGCCAACCAGAGCGGCGTCATCTACAGACCGCCAATTGAGTACCACACGGCCCACATCGTCGTTGACGGTGAGTCCTGTCGGCGTCGCAAGTCCGGCTGTCGTGACCTGCACAGCACTGGCCGCCGGACTCGCGTTCCCCAGCGCGTCAAAGGCGATGACACTATAACCATAGGTGGTCAATGACTTGAGGCCGATATCGATGAACTGCCTCGTATCGGCACCGACTGTATCTACAGGTGCGATACCGCCGGCGCCCTCTTCGGCTCGCAGAATGACGTATCCGGCCAAACCGGACAGATCACGCCCGTCGGCGTCGCGCTGGGGGGCACTCCAACGCAGCGTAACACGACCGATCGTGCTTTCGTCGGGGACGACAGAGAGACTCTGGGGCGCGCCAGGCGCCACTGCATCTTCCAAGGCCGTCGCGCCTGCAAAAGCGGACAGTTCCCCACGTAGCCCCGCCGTGTCGACGGCGGCGACACGATAGAAGAACGTCGCCGCCTGGCCGACGGTGTCGGCGAAGGCGGTCTTCCCTGTCGTGATCTGGGCAGTTGAATCGCCATCACCAGCGACGAAACTGTAGGTTCCATTGCTCTGGCTGGCGCGATAGATCGCATAGCCTGCAAGATCCGTATCCGTCACAGCTTGCCACGCCAGGCGGATAACACCCACTCCGGCATCAGCGGCGATCTGTGCGGGGGTAGCAGGTAGATCTGCGACCAGATCGGATTGTGGATCCAGCGGATTGCTGCGATCTCGATCACAACTGAGAGCAAAAAAGGCAAGGCAGATTGAGGCGGCAGCGCCGACACGGGCGAGCGTCATTGAAACCTCCGACCCGATGTGGGTAGTCTCACGTCAGTCCATTCAGTAGAGGGGGCGCTCGATCCGCAGGGACAGCCGGCCGGGCTCGATCGTCGGAAACCAGCGAATGCCGCGTCGCCACGATGCTTGGCGCGGCGCTAATCGGTCATTCTCAGCCAGACTCGAGGAGGGTTGTTTTGGTGACCCTGTCAACAACAGACGGACCCCTGTGGCTCCAAAGGCAGCCGCCAGAGCCCAGCTCACCTGACTCTTAACGTCTCGATTCGTCGTGCGCTGATACAGCTTTTCAATTTCAGCCCGGTCAGTCGCTTGTTCATAGGCAGCATAGAAGTCGTCCGCTTCGTCGTTCAAATCGAAGCCTTGCTGCGCTAAGACAGCACTTCCGCCGAGAAACGCCACACCCACCAGACGACGGGGCGTAACGATCTGACTGATCTCGGCTTTGGCAGACTGCGGGGTCGAGCAAATCACAACCGCCATAACGAGGGCGGCGAGGACGAGCCTCATGGTGGTTCCTCCCATCGGTGGCCGACAACCACCGGCAATGCTAAAAGAAAGCCTGAAAAAACGAGGCAACCCCTTAAAACGGGTGCACTTACGGCATAGTGAAGTACGGTAGAGAGAAGGGCGGACTTTGTCAATGCGAAGCCCAAACTGGCGTCCCGGACGTACTTCAGAGGAAGAGCTATTGCAAGAACGTGAGCAGATCGTCTTGTTGACAAATGCACGAATGTGCAGTAAATATACGAGCATCAGTTTAGGAACTGCAGAAATGTGGTCGTCCCGAGAACCGACGGCCCGAACCAGGAGAGCCGAATGCCGAAGGAGCTGACTGAGCGCCAGCAGGCGATTTACGATTTCATCGCTGGGATTATCCGCAGTCGGGGAGCACCACCTACGATTCGCGAGATTATGGAAGCCTTCGACATCAATTCGACCAATGGTGTCCGAACAACGCTGGCAGCGCTGGAAAAGAAGGGGCACATCCGTCGGCACGCGCGCCTTTCGAGAGGGATCGAACTGGTAGATCAGGGCGAAGTTGCCCCTACACAGTACGAGACCGTTGAAGTTCCTGTCCTCGGTCGTGTGGCAGCAGGCACACCCATCCTGGCTACCGAGAACATCGACTCCAGCGTTCACGTCGATCGCTCCCTCCTTCCTGCCTCTGGCGACGTCTTCGCCCTCAGCGTTCAGGGAGACAGCATGATCGAAGCGGGAATTCTCGATGGCGATGTTGTCGTCGCCCGTCAACAAGAGACTGCTAACCGTGGAGAGATCGTTGTCGCCCTCATCGACGATGAAGCGACAGTGAAGCGTTTCGATCCCGGACCGGATGCGATCAGACTGCTGCCGGAGAATTCCGCTTACGAGCCGATCATCGTGCACGAAGACGAGGGTGTCGACTTTCGTATCGCGGGCAGAGTTGTCGGCCTGATGCGGCGCTTGTAGCACGGGGCGCAGTTCGGGTTGGCGACCGCACGTCGCCAATCGATCGTCAGGAATCTGCAACCAGGTTATCTATGCCCGAGGAGCACAGCATCGGTGAATCAGATGAGAGGCGAGCAGATCGTCGTCGTCACGCCCGACTGATTCTGGACGCCGCCGTCGCGGCGGCCGATCCTGGACGCTGTGTTCGACACAGAGTCCAGTTGACCCGCAACTCACTCGTCGTTGCCGGCCATGTCCATTCACTGAGCCCGACTTCTCGAATTCGCGTCGTCGGCGCGGGCAAGGCGACGCCGGCCATGGCTCAGGCGATCGAACAGATTCTCGGCGACCGCGTGGCTGGCGGGACGATCAACACGAAGTACGGTCACAGTTTACCTCTGGAGCGTATTGAGACCGTGGAATGCGGTCATCCGATTCCAGATGATGCAGGTGTCGAGGGATGCCAGAAAATCCTGGCAACTCTTCAGGATCTAAGGACGGATGACATCGTCCTTTGCCTGTTGTCAGGTGGTGGTTCTGCTCTGCTGCCGGCCCCCGCTGACGGCCTGAGCCTGCGGGACAAGCAGGACACGACGGCAAGACTTCTCGAATGCGGCGCGAGCATCCACGAGATCAACGCCATTCGAAAGCATCTGTCGCGCCTCAAGGGTGGTCAGCTCGCTCAACATGCCGCTCCTGCCCGTTTGGTCACACTCGCTATCAGCGACGTGATCGGCGATGCGCCCGACACGATTGCTTCGGGGCCAACGGTCGGCGATCCCACCACCTTCGGCGACTGTCTGCAGCTTCTTGATGGCTACGGACTTCGCGAGACCATTCCGGAAGCTGCCCGCATGCACCTCGAGTCCGGTGCCGCAGGCGATCAGCCGGAGACACCTGACGTCGACGCCCCTGAACTTCACAACAGCTTCTACCATGTGATCGGCAATAACTCGCTGAGCCTGGAAGCAGCCTTCAAGACCGCCACCGAGTGCGGCTACAAACCTTTGATCCTGTCATCGCGAATTGATGGGGAGACGAGAGACGTAGCACGGATGCACGCAGCGATCGGACGCCAGATCGTCGACGCCTCACAGCCAATCGGGTCACCCGCCTGCATCATCAGCGGCGGCGAGACGACGGTGACTTTGTCGAGATCTCCCGGGAAGGGCGGGCGCAATCAGGAATTCACCCTGGCAGCGGCGATCGCCCTGGAAGGCCAGCCTGGGATCACCATTCTCAGCGCCGGCACGGATGGAACCGACGGCCCTACCGATGCAGCGGGGGCGATCGCCGATGGACGCACAGTCGAGCACGCACATCGAGTCGGCTACAGTGCGGCCGATCATCTGCAGCGCAACGATGCCTATACCTTCTTTGCCGCCCTCGAAGATCTCATCATCACCGGTCCTACGGGCACGAATGTCATGGACCTGAGGCTGGTTCTCGTCCACTAGCTCTCGGCAAGGGGAACGAGTCGGTTCTTACAGCGTTACAAGGTGTTGGGAGCCATCGGGTTCGACGGATTTCTTGACATTCCGCAATCCCCCGCCGACACTCTTGTCATCAACCCAGACTCGGCAGAAAGCCTGGATCAGACCCAGCAAAGACATGGTCCGAATCTCAGCAAACAAAGTTGTCCGCCTTTGCCGAATTCTGGCAGCGCTGACATTGCTGGTTTCGCCACTGAATTCGGCTCATGCAGCGAGCGGATTTGCTGGTGAATTCCTTGCAGTAGGTGCCGGTGCCCGGGCACTGGCTCTGGGCAATGCATATGTGGCTGTGGCGCAAGATGCGACAGCTGGATACTGGAATCCTGCCGGCCTGAGTGGAAATCGCATGGGCACGGCTCATGAAGTCCATTTGATGCATGCAGAGCGATTTGCCGGTCTCGTTGATCAGGATTTCATCGGTGCCACCTTTGACGCGCCATTTACTGACCGTGCAGCCGTCTCGCTTCTGCGCGTCGGTGTGGATGACATTGCCTTCACCGCTCTGCCCAATCCTGCGGCCCCTCTGAGCGCCGACAATAGGCCCTTGGTCACATCTAACGAGACCAGCGCCGACTATGCCCTTTATCTATCCGGTGGGCGTCAGATGGGCGATCGGCTCGCTCTGGGTGTGAGCGCAAAAATGATCTATCGCACCGTGGCAGACTTTACTGCCTATGGGGCAGGGCTCGATGTCGGCTTTCGCTATCAACTCGCAGGTGATCTGGTTCTTGCTGGCAATCTACGGGATATCACAACGACGCCGATTGTCTGGGATGGTGGTACGGACCGTATTCAACCGAGTGCCCTGATCGGCATTGGTTATCGTCGCGACCTGGGAACAGGGCAAGCGTCGGTACTGCTTTCGAGTCGAAACGGTGGGGACGCATCGGATGATGCGGGGGCCGTGCCAATCAATGCTGGCGTCGAGTACACACTCGGTAACCTGTCACTGCGAGCTGGCCTCGATGAGGAACGGCGTAGCTTCGGACTCGGGTTGCAACCTCATAGGCGTCTTGGCCTCGACGTAGCCTACCTCCAACATCAGGATCTTGAGGACACCTATCTACTCTCCGCCCGCATCGGATTCTGAGTCGGCGGATTCTTCCGCAGATTCTTCCACAGGATCACCCGCGGAGTTGTCTGGCGATTCGTCTTCCCAACATGACGAGTCGTCACAGACCATAGGACCTCTCCCTCCTGTCATGTCTGTCCTGCGAAGCGGCTACGTTGCCCTCGTAGGCCGCCCCAATGCAGGGAAATCGACCCTATTCAATACGATTCTCGGCCAGCGATTGTCGATCGTTACAGCCAAGCCGCAGACAACTCGCCAGCGGGTCCTTGGCATCCTGACTCGTGACGATTCGCAAACGGTGTTTCTTGATACACCGGGGCTTCTGGAGTCCAGCTACCGATTGCATCAGAATCTCGAACGACAGATTGAGCGCTCTACCCGCGATGCAGATCTCATCGTGCTCCTCCTCGATGCACAACGCCTTCACGATCGCTCGGACCTGATACATACTTTTCTCGCAGGACTTGGTGCGCGGCGCAAACAGTTGATCGTCGTCCTCAACAAAGTGGACGCAGTCGAACTGCATACGATTGACGCGCTCGTAGCGGACGCCAAGAAGACCTTCGCCTTTGAGGAAGTATTGCTGTTGTCTGCCTTACGCGGTACGAATGTCTCACACCTGCTCAGTGAGATAGGTCAGAGACTACCGCCTGGCCCAGCCCTCTATCCTCCCGACATGGTTGCGGACCAACCCGAGAGATTTTTCACGGCTGAATTGGTGAGGGAAGCCGCCTTCGAACGCCTCGAGGATGAGCTCCCTTACTCAATAGAAGTGGTAATTGACGAATTCCGTGAACCGGAACCTGGTTCCTCCCGCAAGATCTACATTCACGCGACTTTGTTTGTCGAACGAGACAGTCAGAAGGGTATCGTCATTGGCAATGGCGGCAAACGTCTGCGTTCGATCGGCAGTGCGGCGCGACCAAAGATCGAGGAATTGGTCGAGGGACCGGTGTATCTCGAACTGCGGGTAAAAGTTCGGCCCAACTGGCGCTCCAAAGAGCGAGATCTGCGTGAATTCGGCTACGTGTAGTCGAGGAACAGGTAGTTTGGTAGTCGGCGGTTCGTTTAGGTGTAGTGCAACGTGAAATCTCCATATCACACGTGACCCCTGGAGGGCATGGCAGAAATGGCGAAGCACATTGGCGGCATGAGAGCGATGAGCAGTATGGCTGGTGACCGATGAAGATTCTCTTGATCGGCAAAGGCGGCAGAGAGCACGCGCTGGCCTGGAAACTTGCACAGAGTTCACGCGTCGATCGGCTGTTCGCCGCTCCAGGTAGTCCTGGCATCGCCGACCACGCTACGTGCCTGCCGCAATTTCACGTGGATCTGTCTGCTGCAGATCCGGGACTCAGCAAACAGATCGATGACTTGCTGGAATGGGCACTTGCGGAGCAGATCGATCTTACCGTCGTCGGCCCTGAGGATGCCCTGGCAGCAGGTCTCGTCGATCGTTTCACAGCTGCCGGTCTTCTCTGCTTCGGCCCGACGGCAGCAGCAGCACGTATCGAGAGTGACAAGTCCTTTTCGAAGGATCTGATGGAACGCATCGGTGTTCCAACTGCCGCCCACCGGACCTTCACCGATTCTGCCACCGCCGTCGAATACATTCGTGAGCAAGGCGCACCCATCGTCGTGAAGGCCTCCGGCCTGGCCGCAGGCAAGGGCGCCATCGTCGCCCACACTCAAGACGAGGCCGAAGCCGCTGTGCGAGAAATGATCGACGACGACATCTTCGGTGCCGCCGGCGACCACGTCGTGGTCGAACAATTCATGGAGGGCGAAGAGGCGTCCTTGTTCGCCATTTGCGACGGGGAGGATTTCGTCACCCTCGTGACAGCTCAGGACCACAAGGCAATCGGCGAGGGAGACACGGGGCCGAATACGGGAGGAATGGGTGCCTATGCTCCCGCACCCGTGATGACCGAAGATCTGCTGCAACGAGCAGAGGACGAGGTCATCCGTCCGGTATTGAGCGAGTTGCAGCGACTCGGCACGCCCTACAAGGGCGTCCTCTATTGCGGCCTGATGATCACCGAAGAAGGACCGAAGGTTGTTGAATTCAACTGCCGCTTCGGTGACCCGGAAACGCAGGTCATCCTGCCATTGCTGCGTTCGGATCTCGTGGACCTCTGTGAGGCATCAGCACAGGGAACGATTGCGCAGACCCGTATCGAATTGGACGAATCGCGGGCGGCGGTTTGCGTCGTAGCTGCGTCAGAAGGCTACCCCAATGCCTATGAAAAAGGACTCGCCATCGATGGCCTTGCTTCCGTCGAAGGAGAGGATGTCGTCGTCTTCCACGCCGGTACCCGTATGATTGACGATCGTCTGGTCACGGCTGGCGGCCGGGTGTTGGGCATGACCGCAGTCGCCGATGATCTGCCAGGTGCCGTAGACCTCGCCTACCAGACTCTCAAGGCGGTGCAGTTTGACGGCATGTATTACCGACGAGATATCGCCCATCGCGCCCTGGACCGTGATCTCGGCTAAGGGATCGAACACAAAGAGAAACGCCGCCCCACCCAATAGGAGGGACGGCGCTCTCAGCCAGGAACTACATAAGTTTGTTTTTCTCGGGGCTCCGCCTCGCAGATCGCCTTGTCGCTTCAGCGGCCGCTGAATTGACGCGACGAGTTCCGCGCGGGTCGTTTAGCAGGGATCGGAGTGTCAGGCGACTGTGTCGACGACTTCTCCGCGGCCCTCCTGACGATCCTGAGCCGGGGGCTGGCGCTGCTCCTCGGCTTGTTGCTGACGGCGTGTTTCGGTCTGCTCATCAGCCTGTTGCTGCTGCTGAGCTCGTTGGGCGCTTGCTGCCTCGGCGCGGGCTTCGCGTTGCTCTGTTGCCTGCGCGTCTCGTTCTTGGGCGCGGGCCTCACGCTGTTCGCGATTCTCACGAACCTGGGCCTGCTGCTCACCCTCGCGGGCGACGGATTGAGCGCCTTGAATCTGTTGCGTTGCTCCACGAACTTCTGACATGGGGCTAACCTCCTTGCGAATCCTCAGTGCATCCTTGCGGGCTTCATGGGATCCCTCGGCGTCGCGGCGCCAGACGAGACACCGAGATCTCCCATCATCGCGGAATATAGGCAGGCCTCTTCGCAAGTCAAACAAATATCAGTAGCGCAAGTAGTTAGCCCGATTCCAGCCCCTTCCTCGAGAGCCGATAGAGTGACGTGTCCTATGAGATCTGTGACACATATTCCATGACGGATAGACTGCGACTACTCAATGTTGTCCTGCATGCCTACCACGGCCTGTACGCTGAGGAACAACGATTAGGTCAGCTTTTTGAGATCGATGTGGAGTTGCTACTTGATCTTGCTCGCGCGGGACGGTCCGATGACCCGCAGGATACAGTCGACTACACGGCCGTGCTGGCTCTGATCGAGGAAGTCGTAACGCAGCGCCGATTCGGATTGGTGGAAGCGTTGGCAGAGACGCTGGCCAGTGAATTACAGAGACAGTTCCCCTGCCTGAAGGGTGCCATTGTGCGAATTCGTAAGCCGAATCCACCGGTGGCTGCCACCTTTGATGGACTTGAGGTTGAGATCGAACGGCATTGGACGGCTGTCTGAGATGTCTGGAGTTCAGCCACACAACGCATGGATTGGCCTAGGCTCGAATATCGGCGATCGACTCAAGAGTATCGAGGATGCCCTGCAGGCCCTCGGAGACCGAGCTGACATCGACCTATGTGCCGTATCAAGTTGCTGGGAGACCTCACCCGTGGGGCCTGTCGATCAGGATCGCTATCTGAATGCTGTGGCACGATTACGCACCGATCTTATCCCCAGGCAACTGCTACAATGCCTGCTCGCAACAGAGGAGACATTGGGACGTGTGCGCCTGCAACGCTGGGGCCCACGAGTCATCGATCTGGACATACTACTTTTCGGTAACCAGGTGATAGATGAGGAGGGCCTGACGATCCCACATCCCTATCTCACGCGACGACGCTTCGTCCTCACGCCTCTGATCGAACTATGTCCGGGTCTGAGAAATCCGCTGGATGGGACCCGTCTCATCGACAACCTGAGGCAGCTTCCAGCTGGGGAGGAACAGGTGCGACCCACTTCGCCACTGCGACTACCACCAGGCCTATGACCTTGCCAGAGGCTGTCACGACTTGCTGTTGTGGAAATGGGTTGGCCTGCGACCTGGCCTGCACAACCTGTTTGGCGACTCAGCGCAGCAGCATAATGGGTGTGACAAAATCACCGCCGGCCACGCGCAGGCGGACGTAGTACACGCCCGTTGCCACAGATCTTCCCGCGCCATCCAACCCATCCCAAGTGAAGCGATGATTGCCTGCCACGAGCGTGTGCCACCTCTGGCGCCACACGCTGGCACCCGTCACATCGACGATGTCCACCTTCACATCACCATCTGCTGAAAGGGCGAAGGGAATCTGCACGGTGCTGTTGAAAGGATTGGGATATCCTTTGCCCAGACTTACTGTGGTGGGGAGGATTTCGGATTCGACGATGGCCGTTGGCACGAAGCTTCTTGCCTCAACCGCAAAATTGCCCCCCCCGATAGACGTTCTGCTCACAACGAGCATTACACTGTCGGCGGCACCGCTGAGCGCTCTTGCCTCGTTTGCGTCATTAAGTACGACCTCAGCCAACTCACCCGCCCCATTGCGCCAGGTATATGACCAGACTCGGTAGCGACCAGCGGGCTCACCATCGAAATCGATCGCCAGATTCCCCGGTGTACGAAACAGAATGCTGATAGCCCCCCACCGTTCGGCAAAACCCGAGATCGATGGCAGCGGCAGGGACTCAACTTCGAATGGATCCGCCCGTCGACCGGCAAGTGCGGCGTAGTCGAAGCCCGCCTGACCGCCTGTCATATTGGCCAGAACCCAGGGAGCCCAGGACTTCTCAAAGTCCCCAACCTCGCCGATCTGCTCCAGCGCATCCTCGATGCCGAAAATGCCATTACGAGCCTGAGCGACGATCTGTGAAATCAGTGGCTGCCCATAGAGCTGGGCCAGATAGGTAACAAAGAGATAGGTAGCGCCGTAGTAGCGACTCTCGTTCTCGAAGAAACCCGCCAGAGGCAGGCTCGCTGCATCGAGGAACGCCGGAACCGCGTTGGGATCGGCGTCTGGAAAACCGACGAGTTCCTCCGCATATCCAGAAAGTCCCTCGTCAATCCACACTTCCTCATCCTTGTCCCAATTCCAATGGATCAAGTGCTGGAACTCGTGCGCCAGTGTGCCACGCGCCAGATAACTCTGTCGACGCACAGCCAATTCATCGAGGTAGATGACGTCACGGCGCAACTCAGGTATCGCATGGTCGGCAACATTGGCATCGAAGAGACCGATCAGACCTGAAAATGGCAGATCGACGATCAGCAAAAAAACCTGCTCGTGGCCATCCACGTCAGGTGGCGCGCCGAAGGTCTCCACGGCCAGGTCGTAGATCCCCCGTTGCGAATCCGCCGGTGTAGATTGCTCGAATAGTGTGGCCAAACCGTCCACATGGCTCTGAAACACAGATCCCCCTTCCGTGTCCCATTGGCGATTCTCCACAAAAACGAACACCTTGTCGCCCACGTATCGACATGTAGCTGAAACAGTCCCCACGACGCCGAAAACCGGAAATTCGAGCTGAGTGCCCACAGCGATGAGATCTTGCGCAATCGAAGCGACTCTGGCCGCGCCGCCGCGCTGACGCATCGGCATGGACGCAACTCGACCTGCTGCACGTTCCTGCGCTGCCCATCGGCTTCCACAGATGTGGCGCGGATCGCCATGGGCCAACGTGGTTTCGGCAAGGCAGGGCATGACAAGAGTCAGCAGAATCGCCAGCGCGAGACTCGATGCCGCTCTATTTGAACTGGATCGGCGTGTCATTAGAAACGGCGGACGAGACTCAGTCCCTGGGTGATGCTGCGCGAAGCGAACGGTTCCAGACGCCAGGCGGGCGCTTGAGCGAAACCGTCACTGTCTGCGGTCCTGGCTGCGTGGACGGCCGCGACGAGGTGATTCACCACGACCAATCCCGTCGCAAAGAGCGCACTGCGCTCAGCGGACTGGGCAGAATTTCGCAGCCGGCGATACCGCTTTCTGGAGGCGTCCTGATCCCATTCCCACGTATTGTCCGATTGATCACCGTAGAGATCCTCATCGGGCCCATCCACGAGGGCAAACAGATCGTGTTGTTGCTGACTCATATAGAAGCCCAGGTCATCGAAATAGACGCCACCCTTCCCCTCGGGTGAGGCACCAGCATGGGCCGACGCGTAGGTCCGATAATTCTCCTCACGAATCGAGGAGACTGCCGTCATGCCGAAGTAGCCACTCCATAGAAGACCTTCGGCCAGGAGAAAGCGGGTGGCAGCATGCGATTGATTGTTGCTGTATTGTGCCCAACCAGGTACCAGCAGGGATCTGATAAAAGCGCCGAAGGGTGATGCTGCCATCGTCGGTGCCGAACCAGAGAAAACGATGAGGATCGCGATGAATAGGGCACGGAGTCGCATCAGATCAGTCTACCAGGCGAAAGGCCAGCAGCATGGGCGTCCGACCCGTCCTGCCGCCTAGCCCAAGGGCCAGTCGAGTTCGCCGACTGAGACTCGCTTCGCTTTGGCCCTCGCTTCGGGCCCGCGCGACGCGTGCAGCATCGATCGCGCTGATGACATGATTCACCATGATCAGGCCCAGCATACTTGACGCCCGCTTCAGCAGCTTGTTGCTGTCATTGCGATCAACCTCATAGGTGAGACGCAGCGCTGATTGGAAATTCTCAGCGGAATCAACCTCCGCCGCCGTGACACGATTGCCGTCTGCGTCCAGAACATCATCCCAGCCTGCGATAAACTGGTCATACTTACCAATGAGTTCGTAGTACTGTTGTACATCCCGGTCAGGACAATCGGCGATTGCATCTGGTACAGACGTCGACGATGGTGCGGAGGCAACATACGCGGAACAGGGCAGCGCGTGTGTAATCGAGGAAAAACGGGAATTGCGCGACCCCCGCCAGCCTAGATAGTCCCAAGGATTCCACTCGCCGTCGGCGCGTAGGCGGAACTCGTCCTCCAGATCATTGCCCTCGCCATTCCAGTTGAGATACATCCCCAATCCGATGACCTCCAGGCCAAAGAACAGTGCCGCTCGCTTGCGTGATCCCGCCCAGAATTCACCGGCACCCGGGACGATGGCCGAATACAGAAAGGCTCGCCGAGGAGACTTGTCGCCTCTTATGGGACTCACAGCCTCGGCTTCGTCACTTGCCTCGTCATCTGCCATTTGGGCCAAGAGCTGATTAGAGCGCTCGACGCTCTGCTGGAAGGCAGCAGCGTGATTCGGCAGAATACGAGGCAATGGCGACACGAGCGGATCCCTTTGCGCCACGGATGGAATCGCGAGTGACAGCAACACAATAGCGGGTAGTAAGGTCTTCATCTCGATTGGTCTCTTGTGTCAGGATCGAAAGGATGAATGCGTCGTCGAGGGTCACTCACCTGGGTCGACCCTGTCCAGATAACCGAATAGTACGGTGAGATAAAATTTCCAGGGGCCCTGTTTGCCAATCTCGTCGATACCGTAGGCGAAATCCGCTTCAACCTTGGTCGGCAAACTGTAGAAAGAGATCAGATCCAGTCGCAACTGCCCGCCTACATCTCGCAGAGGCGCCTTCCGTCCATAGGAGGGGTCGGGGTCGCCAATGGCACCATCCCAGGCTTTGCCCACATCCGTGTAGAGAGCACCAAAGACCTTATCCACATATAGCGGGCCGAAGCGGTGCCCCACGTCACTCAGCAACGGAAAGCGCCACATGGCCTGCCCCATGAGGGCTTTGCGGCCCTCTATTGAGTAGAAAGTGTATCCACGCATATAGGGGATGCCACCGAGGTGGAAATCGAAAAAATCTCCCACACGTTCATCGTCTACGTCCTTGCTGGCGATCCAACCGGAGTAGAAACGAAGGGCAAGCGTATTGTTTGCCGGCAGTGGAATGTACTCGCGCCAGTCGAAGGTAAGCTGGTTGTACTGCAACGACAGGTAGGTTTCGTCGAGGAAAGAGGTATTGGTCTCGTCGAAACCCTTGATAAACCAGTTGGCCATGCGATCATACCGAGCATAGACCGTTCGACCCGCATGTGGATTGATCGAGCGATCTCGTCGCCGAGAAACCGAATCGTGTCTGTAGACGAGACCCAGATCAAAGCCATTCAAGTAGGTATAACCAATGGGTCGCTGTGTGCGCAGGTCGAATCCGGGGCGACCATCGGTGCGCGGGACAAACACATCAATGTCTAGACTGGCATCATAACGATCGTAAGCCAGGGACAGATCGACTTTGGTTGTACGATTGAGTTGTCCCGTGGCCCCAAGTGTGAGCCGGTTCAAACTGAAGTTCATGCCCGTGACGATGCCGGAACGATCTTCGATGCTGTCGCGACGCGTCGTGTGGCGCTTCAGATGAATGAAACTGAGTCGGAAGGTCGGCCGGAAACCGCGATACTTGTACACCGTGTAGATGTCTCGATCACCGTTTCCAGGTGCGAGAGAATACGCGCCAAAAAGGCTCTGACGATCAAGGGCATCGAAGGCGCCCAGGTAGGAGCCGGCTTTCAAATGCCCTTCGTCGATTGTGACTCGCGGCATCAAGGTCGTGCGCAGAAATTCGGCGCCGTAGGGTTCGATCGAATTCTGCGAACCGATCTGGTCGAAGGCGAAGGCCTCATCTGTCGCGTCACGATGAGCCAGGCTGTCTACTGTCTGAGACAGGGGCAGGAAACGCTCATCTGTCACGGGCACCGCGTCGGCTCTTGCCACTTGGTAGAGCTGGAATCCGTCGACATCATAACCGGCGTAGACCACATCACCCGCTGCATTGATCGTGGGAAAAAAGGCGCCACCCCGGACATTTGTCACCTGCTCAATCGCACTTGTGCCCAGATCCAAAGCGTAGACATTGAACACGCCCGTCACGTCACTGATGAACAACAGTTCATCACCGGCAGGATCAAACACAGGATCACGGTCTGTCCCTGAAGACGCGACAAGAAACTCAGGTGCCGCATCAGGAGAATCGATCTCAATTCGTACCAGGTGTCGCTGCTCACCACGGAAAATGGAGAACACGATGTGGCGACCATCCGGTGACCACTGCGGCGTGTAGATCTGCGTGCCGTCCGTGTAGGAGAGAAGTATCTGCTCGCCGTCACTGTCTGCCGCGCGTGAACGGATGACCAGTTGCGCTCCATCCGCACTGATGCGGACAAAGAGAATGCGATCACCGCCAGGGGACGTCGCCGGATAAAGTGTTCGCTCACCTCTGGTGAGTTCCGTCTCGTAGGGACTGTCCGGGTAATTCGCCCCCACCATGGCAGGCGGCGCCAGCAGCAGTTTCTTGAGCAGTGACCGATCCTGTGCTTCGAAATCAAAGCGGAACAAATCCGCGCGACGCGAGCCATAACGATCGGCTGCACGCTTGCGCACAAACACGAGAGATGATCCATCCTCATCCCAGCTGATCGTCGAGGCGACAGCAGGAGCTTTGGGCTCCTCTTCCCCCGTCTCCATCTCGCGAATCACGAGGCTATGGGGACCGTAGTGGCGCGCTCCCGTCGACAGATAGGCAAGCCTGGCACCATCGGGTGAGAATCGGGGACGCGTGTTGGAGAAACCACTGCCGTCCGTCAGCCGTTCGCCTTCGAGCAGAGGGCCCATCGCCTCAAGTTGCGCGTCATATCTGGTGCGCATCCAGCCGCGCCAATCCTCCCACACTTGCTGCCCGGAGCGCCCCGTGGCGTCTTCGATGGCGCCACTCACATCGAGCGTCGAGAGTCGTGACAGATTGTGGCTCACTTCGCGCAGCACACTGTCACCGTAGGTCTGCGCCAGGTAAGTGACCAGGCCGTAGCCGTGATCGTAGACGAACTCATTGCCGAGTCCCCTCTTACCGAAGACGCCCATCTCATTGAGTTCAAGAAGCTGGTCGTTCAGGACGGCGGTGCGCAGTATCATGTCTCGGTGACTGTCCCAACGGTCGTGACGGACCGCCTGTGTCTGATACTGGGCAACACCCTCGGCCAGCCACATGGGCACGACCGTATTGGCCAAGGGGTACGTCGCAAGACGATCGGGGGCACCCGTAAGAACATCGTCCCGGTTGCGCTCTTGCTTGTAGCCGAAGTACTCGAAGAATCCAACAGGGATCCGCTGCGAAGTCTTCCGCATCGCTCCCAGGGAGACAATGTGCACGAACTCGTGGGTTATGACATTGCGCAGCCAATCCGATGTGCCACGAAGTTCGAAATCATGATCAAGAGGTGATGTCCAGATCTCGATTGCATCGTGATAGAAAAATGCTGCCCCGTTGGCGTAGTCGTCGTAATCCTTGAGGATCAGACGCACTGAACCTGAAGGTTCGTAATCATACAGCTCGGTGACGGGACCCCAGGCTGCCTCCGCAATGGCGGCGGCTCGCTGCGCGACATGTTCCAGTCCGTCATGATAGATGACGCGGAAGTGTGTCGTCGTCAGCACCTTCCAGTCGAGCTCTGGATGATTCTGCGCGACCGCGGAAGATCCACTCAGCAGGACGCACAAGAACCCCACTGCGAGAAAACTCAACCTGCCCATCACTGACTCACCGCAAGGCGCAGCGTGACCTCGCTTCGTCCGCCAGCATCTGAGCGTGCCTCCACACGACACAAATACAGGCCGCTGGCATAGTCCGCAATCGCCCAGTCCAGTTCGTGCTCGGCACCACCAGACAACCTCGCTTGCATGGACTCTACTCTCTGGCCAATCGCATCGTAGATATCCAGGCGCACCGTTGCATCGGCTGTGAGTTGAAAACGGACGTGCGCACGTGTATCGGCACTCGTCACTGGATTGGGATAGCAATAGGCGGAGGAGGTCGGCAGAAGACTTTTAGGCGTAGGACTCTGTGCAGCAAGTGCAAGGCGATGTCGATTCAGCCCGCCCCCATCACCACCGGCCATCGGCCAGGCAGCTGTGACCCCCATCTGAGCATTCGAAGTCACACTTGGCTGGAAAAGTTGTACTGCCCTTGCAGTCGGCACGGCAACTTCGAAGTGACCGTCGCCATCAGCATCCAGCGCCAGGGGTGTCCCGGTGGGCGTATCAATCGTGGGGATGGGAAAACCCGCGACAAGTGCACCGGATGCGGCAAAGGCATAGAGTCCATTTGCGGCCATCACAAGGATTTCCTGGCTACCATCACCATCCAGATCTGCCAAGATCGGACCCCATGTGAAGGACTCCACTTCATGATGAACGGGCGCGCTCACAGGGAATCCATCCGCCCGCAATAACGCGGTAGAAACACCGGACACTTCATAGACCTGCAAACCCATCGTTGTCACAATCACGATTTCTAGACGGCCATCGGCGTCGATATCTCCAAGGACCGGATCTCCAACCAGCAAACCAGATAGTTGTCCAAGGTCATTGAGACTCTCGCCGTCTAATATCCATAGAGATCCATCAGCTTCGATGACGAGGACCTCGTCCTTCTGGTCATTGTCCAAATCGCCAGTCGCCATGGCCGTGATGGATCCTGCCAGGCCCGCCTGCGTTCCAAGCCTCGAGAGATCTGCGCCGGCCTGATACAGACCGTCCGCAGTACCGAGAAACAGATGCAACTGCCCGTCTCCATGCAGATCTGCAGCAGTCATGGCGTTGACGGTCAGCGGATGTGTGGCGAGGCCGCCGCCATCTGAGGCTTGCAGAAGTTGCAGGCTCGCCGGCTCTGCGACGACGACCACCGGGTCTGCGAAGCCGGCAAGTGGCGCGACCAGGACAGACCTTGCGCCAGCGGCGGTGACCGACCATACAGCCTCGGTGCCAGTACCAGGGTCTATGTAGCGGACAAGATCCCCGTCAGCGACAAACAACCCGTTCTTGGTTGCGAGTAATCTGCCCGACCAGTTGCCCACCTGCACACCTGCCGCATCATAGGCATTCGTCTGCAGGTTGTTGCTGACCAGAATCTGTGGCTGGTCACTGCCAGGGACATCCAGCAGGCTCAGTCGAGACGGTTCCACAATGGCAACCGGCCAGCCCGGGGCGCTGTGGGCAAAACGGATGCGGACCCGCATCACCTCATCGATCTCATCGAGAATCTCAATCTCAACGCCCGAATCCAACCCCGTGTGCGTTTGCGATGAGGGGCGTGTATTGGCACCAAAACGAACCGTGCCCTGTACATCGTCAACACCTACCCCTGCAAAAAAAGCGTCGGCCCGATTGCCTTCCGTTCGATCCTGGCGATCAAAGAAGGCGTTGCCGATATCGCGCTCGCCGTCAGCCTCATGCAGCATGATCGCCGGTCGTGGTCGCTCGCTGTTGAAGAAATCTGGCGTATCGACGAAGACAGTGGAATCCACATGCCACACGAGGATCCCTGAGGAAGGAACGAACATGTCGTAGGAATCGCCGTTGACTCGCAGCAGCGGTCCTGTCCCTCGCCCCGCAAGTGTATCGATCTGTGACGTCTCAATCTGGCGAGCAAAGACGACTTCGTTGGTATCGATCCAGCTGGTTTCCACATCGAAGGCCAGAGAGCCTTCGGGAAGGTCAAACTCAGGTCGCCCGCGCTGCTGTCGATTCGACAGCAGCAGATACTCCGTTGGCGACAGAGGGATGCGAACGGCTTTGGCCATGCCGGGGAAATCTGCCGACACCGCGTCGCCCGCCAGGATGCTGAGTGTCGTATCTCGCTCGACGACAACCGGCTCGACCCAACCAAGTCGGGCTTTGCTCCACGCCATCGGATGCGGTGGAACAAATCCGAAAATCGGCTCGAGCACACCATTCCAAAGAATGAAGCCAAGGCGGTTTGCCCCCACATCCATCAGACTCCATCCGCCGACTGCGGGCAGACCTGCAGCGAAATTCGACAAGCCGGGTAAACCCAACTGGTGACCGAAGAACTTCGCCAGAATCCCATTCAGGCCTGCTCGACCATTGGCGACGACAACCTCGGGCAGTATCCATGCATCTTTGATCGTCGTTGCGCCACCGTCGACGACAATGGGCTCACCATAGTCGGACAGATCGGCAGAGGTCAGAAAAACTGAGCGAATGTCGTTGAGTTGCCCTGTCTCGAATCCCAGGCCTGCGTGGATGAAGAGATAGCTGTCGTACTCACCAAAGACAGGTCCATTTGGGTCCGCCTCTGCCAGGAACGTCGCATCTGCAATCAGTTGCCACCACAGTTGCCCGACCTCCTCAGGTGTGCGACCATTGCCATAGTCGAGAATCCTTCCAGGCAGTGTGTAGGCGAGCGTATCGTCCTGCGGGAAGACGTCCGCCTCGATCTGCACTCGCCCCTCTGAGACGACGTCGTAATAGTGGCTTAAGGCCTGCAGATGATGCGCGTAGAAAGCTCGATCGTGGGGCGGCCCATCGAAGGGCAGGCGCATGTCGGGAATTGCTTCGGCAATCGATCGCAGATCAAAAGTTCCCCTGCCACTCGTCGACAGTTCATCAGGGAACTCGAACTCGAAGTCCACGCGTATCACCAGAACGCGCCAGGACTCGGGCTGTAACTGCGCCGAGAGTGTCGATGTCGGCCAGAGCCCGATGATCACCACCAGGGCCAGAACACCGCCCCATAGGTGTGACCTGAATGACGGTAGGCCGGCCGGGCAAGGAAGAGCCTGCGGCCCCTCCTCCCGCCCGGCCTGCGCCGTGCGTGAAGTGTTCGATGGATCGAAAATGGTGGTGGATTCTACCTAGAAAGTCAGATTGAGAGAGAAACGTGTGTTGTCTTGCATCGGCGTATCATCGCCAGTGATGTAGGCCACATCGACCTGAAACAGGTTGTACTTCAGTCCCAGTCCAAAGGTCGGCGTCTTCAGATCACCATCATGATCAAGAGAATATCCGGCACGCAATGCCAGGAAGGACTGATCCTTCACCGCCGACAAGCCATAGCGATACTCGCCACCGGCGTGAAGATCCATCTCCTTGAATTCGTCACTCATCGCCTCATCGGTCCAGGCCGTCAGCAGATTCTTGGCGAAGGAATGATCGTCGATCAACGGCTTATAGAGGTCGACGGAAAGAAGCATATTGTGGAATTCCGTCTCCAAGACCTCGTACGCGACACCCAGGACGATGTGCTGCGGCAGTGGGTCAGCCTGACTTGCGTCGATGTAAGCGATCTTCGGGCCCAGGTTGCGCAAGGCGGCACCAAAGCTGAGAGTTGGCGTGATTCTCCACAGCAGACCCAGATCAGCGGCAAAGGAGTTACCTACACCCTTACCACGTTCGATGCCCGCACCTTGATCAGCCAGATTTGAACGAATGAATTTGAGTCCGATTCCGGCCGCAAGATTGTCACCAATGTCCGCACCATAAGCGGCGGCCAGTGCCAGATCATAGCTGGAGAAGGTGCCGAGCACTTCGCCGCGTTCACCTGTTCGCGTTTGCTCACCGAGATTCAGCAAGGCACCATTGATGCCGATATTCCCCCACCCTTCCACAGGCTGGGAATATGCCAGGAATTCATAGGACAGATCGTCTGCGAGACCAGGCAACCACTTCGCGTGTGTGAAATTGACGTTGCGAGTCGTCTGCCCCGCGAGGGCGGCGGGATTGAAGTAACTCGCTGTCGCATCATCTGCGATGGCTACATAGGACTCACCCATGCCGATCGCACGCGCTCCCGGCTCGATCAACAGAAATAGGACGGCAGCCCTCGACTCAGGAGTGGCTGCGGCGCGCTCTGGAGCGATACCGCACAAGGCGATGGCCAGCAGCAGGGCAACTGGGATTTGACGTTTCACTTCCTACCTCCAGTAGATATCGTATCGCTGCCTTGACAGCCGCACCTGAACAAGCGGTCGAAGGATGGCTCTATTTTCAGCGTAAGAGTCTGTAATGTCGTAAGATAACTCAATTTTTCGATTCCGTTTGTGTTTGAAAACATTTTGTTTTCCGGACACTTCGTGTCCCTTTGAAGTCGCTGCGCGACTTCTGTTTGGGGAGTTCTCTGGTAACTCTTCAGCCCCTTCTTACTGCGGGACCACCTGCAGACGTCCATCTGCATCAATCTTTGGGCCCTCTTCCAAGTCGACTTCGAGGCGGTAGAGATACGTCCCTCCCGCCAGTGAAACAGGCGGATGAAAGGCGACTTGGTTGTAACCAAAGCCGGCATCCACATCGATCTGGTCAACGAGTCGTCCTGACAACGTAAACACTCTGAGTCGAGCGGCTGTGGCGGGAGCGGACAGGATGTAGGTGAAGTGTCCGCTTCCATCGGTTGATGGATTTGGATGGAACAGTACGTCGGACAGGGCAGCATCTGCCGCTTCAGCGACCCTTACTGTGGTCCTGACCGTTGTGGAATTGTTGTAGCTGTCCCAAGCCTTCAGACGAATGGAATGCTCACCGGGTTCCAGGGCCGGCAGTGGCACCTCGAGCAAACCGCGACGATAGTCCCCGTCCTGGCTGGTGTAGCGATTGGTGACGACGGATACGACATCATCCACTTCCAACTCAATCTCATGTCCCGTTTCGCCGGCAATGTTGATCCCACTCGGATCGGTCAGGATCGCTGCCAACACGGGCTGTGATGAGATAAAGTCGCCCTCAGTGAAGCCCGTTTGATCATGGAATCCAATCTCGATCTGGGGACCGATGGCATCTTCCTCGATGCCACTTGCCGTTCCCTGCAGCACGATCCCGGATTTCGAACCGAAGGCCGGACTCATGTCCAAGGTGCCCGTTGCATCGACTGAACCACCCGACGTGGGGACAGCATACGCACTTGCTCGACCCAATTTGGCACGATAGGTAATGTCCTTGGGTACTCGGAACGTGGCGCTGAAGACGCCCGCCTCGACCTGGGCGACGCCGCGAAATATGGGCGCACCGAGTTGCCTGTAGGCCAAGCCGTCGAGATCGGTCGATGCAGATGAGTCGAATACTCGAATCAACACCTCCCCATCGTAGTCGCTTTGCAGTTGATCGCTCGAGTTCAGGATGCGCCCTGTCAGTTGAGCTTCCTGAAGCGCCTCAAGCGTATCAGGCACGTCGATGGCTGCCTGTAGGCGTGGGAGCGCCAAACGTAATGTTGGGTCCCCCATCAGTGAATAGCGGGAGACATTCGCTACATCGTCACTGAGAAACACGAATGGGTGGCTGAGGATCTTTGCTTCCAGCAAGCCGATGCCAACGGGGACATGCTTCCTACCAGAGCGAAACATCTGCCGATGGAAATTGCCTGCCAGAAGCACATTTGAGTCATGGAATCCGACCCGGGTCGCGGAGATAAAACCGATCACACCCCCCGTCGGGAGATTGAGCAATACTTCGGGCATCGATTGACGCTGAGGGTCATCGAAGACACCAACCTGACTTGCAGCGGTGTACATGAAGGGCAATCGACCACCATTGTCGATCGACGACAGATCTCTACTCAGCTGGAACATCTGTTCATGCGCAAGGGTTTCCGGATTGCCGTGCCCCAGATAGGTCAGAAGCAGGGAGCCTTCGTTGAAGAGCCTGATGAACTCGTCACGCGCCCTGGGTTTGATGCGTCCTTCCAGGGGATAATTGGCGATATAAAGCTTGGTAAGATCGAGATCTTCTGGCAGGTCGCGAACCAGTCGCTCAGCGTCGAGGAGGAAATACGATTCGAAAGCGAGTGCCTCGGCAGGATTGATTAGGTCATCGGCAACCAACAACATGTGACCCTGCCAAGGTCCAGGCGTATCACCGCGATCATAGGCGATGATCTTGTCGACGAGAGCTTCAGCTTCTGCCGCTGACGTAACCGGCAGGCGGCCGATTGCCAGTTCGGGCGCCCGATCCTCTCCCTCGACCCGCACATACCATTCATCGTAGGTGCTTTCGCCATCCTGATACGGTGGGATCCAGTTTGTGTGACTCGTACCGGAATTGTTCTTGTGATCGTAGGTTCCATCACCGACGAGGGTGACGAAGGCTGGGCGCGGTGTCCAGTTGTCGTAGGCATGGTTGACAAAGACCCGAATCGCCATCGGATCCACCAGCCCGCCCGAGAAGTCGTCGTAAATATCCTGCACATCAACGACCATCGTCGAGATGGGATCTCCAAAGCGGCGATCACTCGCCCGCCAATCGGCCAGCCGCTGCGCGGCATCATAGAAGTCAGAGTGGGTCACTATGATGTCATCGGCACCAATGGACGTTTCCCTGAGTGGCTGTTGGGTATCCACTGTCAGTTCAGAAGGACGGCGCATGAAGGGGGTCTGGACAGCCACGTAACGTGGCGGACGTCCTTTGCCACTGTACCAGTCCTGAAAACGTAGGGTGCCCGTCTCGGCGTCGTAGTCGAAATCTACGATCTGCTGCAAACCGGCGGAGACGATGTAGATCTGCGGTGTGCCCTCGTCCGCAGCGAATCCACGCATTTCGAACTGTGTGATCGCACCGAGACTGGTATCTATCTGAGCACCACCGTCCTCGAGCTCAGGCCAGTCAAAGGCGAGTGTCCCGTCGCTGCCATCCAGATGGCGCAAATACTCGATCTCGAACCAGTCGAGCCGAGTCAGACGGGATGTTCTATGGAAGAGACCAAATTCATTGATACCTTCGATTGGGCCAAGTTGAGCACTGGCGGCGATCCTCGCATGCCCGGCGCCCGAGTAGGATCTCCTCCCAAGGGAGGAACCATTCCATGTCACCTGGAATGTGTGTGTCGTATTCGTCCAGCCCCAGAATCCGGCGAGAATGCTTACAGGACTGCTGGTGACGACGTTATTCATGGTGATTGGGAAGACCCTCGCGTTGCCGCTGAATGGCTCCCAGTACCAATCGTAGCCTGAGTTCATCCCATAGAGTTGGCGAAGAATCGTCCGTTCATCCTCTTCATGCAGACGCTTTCGGTAGGCATCAACGACGACGGTCGGCGTCTGCGCGATGGAACCATCCCGACGGGTGGGCCGAATCGCTTCGTTGGCCGCATGCAGGTCGATGAAGTAGACGTTGTCTTTGGTGTAGAGATTGCGCCGCCAGTAGTTGGTGCGCTGACTGCGATCGTAGTCCCATCTCTGGGCCCCAACGCCATAAAAGATGACCGCATCGTCACCGCTGAAGACTCCGTCCTCGCCGCCATCGATGTCGCTGGGTTGCTCGTTGAGTCGAATACCATTGGGAACGCGCGTCGCCAATCCCAGAGTCGAACCGGTGCCCGTGAGAACGCGAATTCGGCTAGGATCGACACCTGCCAGATCTGCACCAGCCTCAAGTAATTCATCGGCCGTGACGCGATACATCCCCTCGCTACGCACATTGAGGCGAATCATACCCGTTACCGGCGAGATACCCGTCTGTGCAACCTTCGCTGTTCTGATCTGTCGTCGACGCCAGGTCCGCGACTGCTTCTCGTTGATCAGAACCGCTTTGTAGACTGACTCGAAATGATCCTTGGCGGTCGGCCAGCCCGCAATCGCCCCGGGATCGTCGAAAACAACATCGACGACGACCCGCTTATAGGGTGTTGTGCTACCATCTGCGTTCTGTCGCGGAGCGAATGTTACGGGGATGGCATATTGATCGCGCATCTGCACGGGGCCACCGAGGCTGACGGGGCCTGTCAGAGCCTGATCGCGCGGGAGATCGGTCCAGGACTCAGTAGTGGGCGATGGGTCCGGTGACTGGTCGCCAAGGGGCTGGTCGCCCGGTTCCTGGTCACCGGGTAACCGATCCTCGCGGATCTGAGCCGTGGTGAATTGCGGCTCCTCAACCGTCCACTCGGGAGCCTCGATCGACTCCAAAACATGCAGAGTGGCTTCCGCCTCAGGGGGCAAGCCTACCAACCCGGTCTGCACCCAGTGGCGTGACAGGATCTGGCGTGTGCTGAGGGTTTGCGGCACGAGGTTGGGCACGGAGCCCACCCCTTGCTCTAGAGAGGCTTCGAATTGTAGCCGCACGAAGCCTTTGCCTGTAGCCAAAACCGTGATCGTCGTCTGCGGTACCCCCTGGGCGTGAGCAGGTGAACCGATCGGCCCCACGACGTGCAGTAACGCGGCAAGGGCCCCGACGACGAACGGGACCCGCAGATTGTGTTTGTGGCGCATGGGTTTTGGGCAGACGTTGGGTGAGATGTCGGTCGGTCGTCTTGAGATGCCTGAGAGTGAGAGAAGTTCTCCGCCCACCAGAGGAGTGTCAAGGTGAGTATTGACCATTTGGGGAGGCATATCTATTTTTATGCTCTTACCGGAGAACCGAATAATGGCTAGAGTATGTCAGGTAACGGGTAAGCGCCGCATGGTGGGCAACAACGTCTCCCACTCGCAGCGCAAGACCAGACGCGTCCAGCGCCCGAACCTCGTGACCAAAAAGATCTTTGTTCCTGAGTTGAATCGGACGATCACCCTCAAGATTTCGGCCCGTACGCTTCGTACGATGAACAAGAAGGGTGTACATCAGGTCCTCAAGGAATACGGCGTTAAGGTTTAACGCTTCGGCGTCAAAGTCTGACGCTGCGGCGTTTGTGTGACCTTGCGGCGCGAGATCTGTCCCTGCCTCACTGAGAGCTGGAGCTGATATCAAGTTCGCGTTCGTTCCCAAGTTAGTTTTCATTCAGGGAGCCTCCATTCGGAGGCTTCCTGTTTTTTTTGGTATCTGACCGGAGATCCGGCTCATGACAACGACAACTGATTCTCAGCCCCTGGCTGTGGCCGGCGGCAAACCCGTTCGCACGGCTGCCTTCCCTGGATGGCCCATATTCGATGCTACCGAGGAGGATGCAATTCTCGGCGTTCTGCGATCGGGTAAGTGGTTTCTTGGCGATCGTGTCGCTGAGTTTGAGCGCACATTCTCCGATTTCTGCGAGGCAAAGCATGGCATCGCCGTCAGCAGCGGCACCGTAGCGCTTCAGGTGGCCCTCGAAGCGGCCGGTGTAGAGCTCGGAGATGAAGTCATCGTTCCATCCTACACATTTATCGCCACAGCCTCGTCCGTCGCCCTTGTTGGTGGAATCCCGGTCTTCGTCGACGTTGATCCTGACACCTATCTGATCGATCCCGCAGGCGTGGAAGCGGCGATCACAGAGAAGACCAAGGCGATTATCGCTGTTCATATAGCCGGTCAGCCTGCCGATCTGGACGCCCTCACGGCCATTGCAGCCAAGCACGATGTCCGCTTGATCGAGGATGCAGCCCAAGCTCATGCTGCCGCATGGAAGGGCCGCCGCGTCGGTGCGATCGGTGATCTGGGTACCTTCAGCTTCCAGGCAAGCAAGAATCTGAATGCCGGAGAAGGTGGTTTCGTCGTTAGCGACGATGACGAGTTGCATCTGCGCGCCTGGTCGATCCACAACTGTGGTCGTGCCCCAGGTGGAGAGTGGTATGAACATCCACTGGTCGGCGGCAACTATCGTCTTACCGAGATGCAAGCGGCTCTGGCCTTGAGCCAGATGCAGCGACTCGAGGAACAGACAAAGACCCGTACGCGCAATGCCGCACTGCTCACCGAGCAATTGAGCGAGATTGAGGGGATTGGTCCCCTGACGGTCGACGATCGAGTCACCTGTCATGCATATCATCTATACGTGCTTCGCTTCGATTCAGACGCCTTTGGTGGCGCATCGCGCGAGCAATTTCTCAAGACACTGGCAGCGGAGGGTATCCCCTGTGCGGCAGGATACAAGCCTCTATATCGCGAACCAGCTTTTCAGGCTCGGTTCTCTGAATTCCCTCTGTCCAGCCCCGCATTCGGTGGTCGTCCAGACTACAGCAACGTCCATTGCCCTGTGACAGAACGCATATGTGCTGACGAAGCAGTCTGGCTTACGCAGAACCTCCTCCTCGGGAGTGATTCGGATATATCACAGATTGCCGAGGCGATCGCCAAGATCGCCAGACAACCAGAAGCGCTTGCCACTGCTTAGACTCAGAGGCCTCTGGCCATGGCGTACACCCTACACTGCGACGAGTTCGTCGATCTCTCGAAGCACCTGTTCATCACGCACCTGATCGATGACCTGCTTAAAGAAACCAGCCGTGCCACTGACAATCAGACGCTCGATGGCACCGATTTCTTCCTCGGTGTACAAACCGGAATCCTTGACCATCTCTACATAGGCTACCCGGTCATCCATTTCCAGTTGTGCAACGGCACCAAGCATATCAAAGAGCTTGTATGCTGCTTCGCTCTCGAGACAACGGTCGACGATAACGGCGAGACGCTCGTTATGGGTCGCGTGCAGATCGATTCTTTCCACGTTTGATCCTCGCTTGCTCTGTGTAGTCGTGGTACCCGCAATGCTGTTTTTCTTGAGGCGGACATCCTGTCCTGCCCTCGGCTCTGCGGATACCTATTGCAAGGGACGGGCCGTACGTGAGTTCTGCTGTTATTCTCCTTCGTCAATTCTATATTTTACATATAGTTACAGTTATTTTCCGACACACACCGTTAGCGGAATCCGAAGGGAATTTGTGGGAAAGAGCTTTCTATCGTAGGAAGAAAGTGCCGCTGTTGTATCCCCTTTGGACCATGGGTAGTGATTCTAAAACTTGAGGATGGGCCACTCACATGACAGTGCGACAATCAGCAAGTGGCGCTATCTTTGATTGATGCGGCGAATCACGCCACAAATCAAACGACAGTGATAGTGCTGACAGATGGACGGAGTTGGAAATGATAGACAGCGAACTACTTGAAATTCTCGCCTGCCCTGAGACCAAGGAGCCGGTCAAACTCGCCGAACAGAGTCTGATCGACGACTTGAACGCCAAGGCCGAGCGCGGCGAACTCACCAATCGCGCCGGCGAGAAGGTGGAGCGACAGATGGATGGTGGGCTGGTGCGGGAGGATGGGAAGTTTCTCTATCCAATCGAGGACGAGATTCCCATCATGCTCATCGATGAGGCGATTCCGCTGAACTAGAGAGCTTCCTGCCTCTTGGAGGGCTCGCAGCGACCAATAGCAATGGCCTAAACGCGAGTTCCGCAGTCAGGCCGTAGTCCTGGCACCACAAGCACTAACAAGACGAGGGTCTTGTCGCGTTAAGCGGCGGGACCCTCTTCTTGTTCTGACTCTGAGTCAGCCCCAGGCGCCCCTGGAGGGCCTTCAACTTTGAGCAAGGTCTGCTGACCATCCTTGCTCTGCAGAACCGTGATTTTTACGCCCACCTTGCGTGCCTCACGCTTGAAATCATCAATCAGTTCCACATTTGCTCGCCGCTTGATCAGCTTGTGCGCCAGCAGGAGATCGATGCTTTCCTTCGTGCAGATTCCGTAGGGCCGTCCCTTGTAGGAGATGTGATAGGCACGAACCGTCTGTCTCGGTTCCTCCGATCCTTTGCCGCCTTTCCCACCCTTGCGCCATCTGTAGGTCAGGGCATAGCCCAGGAAATTTGACGTGACCACAGCCAGATCGCCAGCAAGGGCGGGCCCACTGAGCAGTTCGAACAGCCTGAGTGGGATGAGACACACGAGCATCAAGCAGCCCGTGAAAAAGAAGACGAGTCGCGCCCGATCGATATCGTCACCGGCACGCTTGCGCTCGAGCATCCCCAGAATGCGCAGGATCGTCCCTACCAGAAACACTCCGAAGAGCAGGACAATGACGATCGTGAGTCCGTCCATTCTCCCCTACGCCTCGAAAGTCTGACCTGGTTCAGGGATGTGTACCTGCTGACATCCGGCGACTTGCAGAGCCGCCTGAAACTTGGTCGCTGGGCCGAACTCTCCGTGCACGAGAAAGACGTGCTCTAGCCGCTCTGGCGGATTGAATGAAACATAGTCGAGCAGCTCACTCTGATCGGCATGTCCTGAGAAGTGGTCCATCGTCTTGACCTGGCATCGCACTTCGTGCTGCTCGCCAAAGATCTTCACAGTTTTCGCGCCATCCATGAGGCGACGTGCCAACGTATGCTCGGCGGCGTGTCCGACGAGAAGGACAAGGGAATCTGGATCGCTGATGTTGTTGCGCAGATGGTGTAGAACTCGACCCGCTTCAGCCATCCCCGATGCTGAAATGATGATGTGGGGATGGTGCTTGAATCTGTTGAGCGCTTTCGATTCCTCAACAGTTGCGACATAACGCAGGCGCTCGAAGCCGAAGGGATCCTTGTCACGATTGAGAAAATCGTCCCACGTTTCGCGATCAAAACACTCAGGATGGGTGCGAAAAACCTGAGTCGCCGACTTGGCGAGAGGACTATCCACGAAGATGGGTACATCCGGAATCCGCCCCTCATCGAAGAGCTTGTGCAGATAGTAAACAATCAGCTGTGTGCGGCCGACGGAGAAGGCAGGTATGATGACGCGTCCTCCTCGCTCAGTCACTTCGCGAACCGTCGACGCCAGTTCCTCTTCGACGTCCTCGCGTGGACTGTGGAAACGGCCACCGTAGGTGCTCTCCATGATGAGCACATCGAGATCCCGCAGGACATTCGGATCGCGCAGGATCGGCACGTCCCGTCGTCCGATATCGCCGGAGAAGCCGATACGGCGCTGCTTCCCATCCTCTTCTACCTCCAGCAGGACACCTGCTGATCCCAGGATATGGCCCGCGTCACGAAGCGTCACCCTCACACCGGGGATCACATCGAAGGCCCGGTCATATTGAACGCCGACGAAAGATCTCATTGCCTCTTCAGCATCGCCGATTTCATACAGAGGACGGACCGGTCCTCGCTCACCACGCTTGCGATGGATTTTGTTGGCGAAGGTCGTGTCGCGATTTTGCAGATGCGCCGAGTCGCGCAGCATCACATGGCACAGATCGACGGTGGCCGCCGTGGCGTAGATGGGGCCGCTGAAACCAGCGTTGACGAGGGTAGGCAGATTGCCCGAGTGGTCGATATGTGCGTGCGACAGGATCATCGCGTCGACGGACGCGGGATCGAAGCGAAAGGAGCGATTGATACGATTCGCATCGGCGCGGCGGCCCTGGTAGAGCCCACATTCCAGCAAAAGCTTTCTGCCGTTGATGGTGAGCAGATGCTGCGAGCCGGTGACGGTTCGGGCGCCACCGCAGAACTGGATGCGCATAGTCTTATCTCAACGTTGTGACCATCACAGAAAAGGCGCCTGCCACACCCCACACGGGAGATCGCAAGCGCCTGTTTCTACTGAAAATATGCATGGTGCGGAAGCGGGGACTCGAACCCCGACGCCCGAAGGCACTGCCCCCTCAAGACAGCGTGTCTACCAATTTCACCACTTCCGCAATTCCTTTACTTGCCGCGACTCGTCGCGGTCGGCTATTGAGGTAGAGCCGATGCGGCCTCACCCGCAGAACTCTCGCCTTCAACCGCCGCGCCCGTCTCAAAGGGCAGTGGCGCTGTCACGGGAGCCACCCCACCCTCTTCGAGCAGTCGCTGCGAAGCAGATGTCGGGGCGTCCGAACCGCTGTCATAGACGGCTGCCAGCAACAGGCAACTCACCAGAAAGGCACCAGCGACAAATGTTGTCGCCTTGGTCAGAAAGGTCGTGGCCGCGCGTCCGCCCAGCACCGAGGATGAACTCAGGCCGCCGCCAACCGAAGCGGAGAGCCCGCCTCCCTTGCCTGCCTGCAAGAGCACGGCAAGGATGAGAAAGACGCAAAGCACCAAATGGATGATCGTGAAGAACACTGTCATGAGATATCTGTTTCCGTCGGGCTGTCAGCCAGCGCGAACGATGGCGGCAAACCCTTCGGCGTCCAGTGCTGCGCCGCCGATCAGTCCACCGTCGATGTTTTTCTGTCCAAAAAGTTCGGCCGCATTGTCGGGTTTGACACTGCCACCGTATTGCAGACGCATCTGCTGCGCCGTGTCCTCTCCGAAGGTCTGCGCCAGGCGCTGACGGATCAGAGCGTGTACTTCCTCTGCTTGTTCGGGCGAAGCCGTTCGACCCGTGCCGATCGCCCAGACAGGTTCATAGGCAACGGTCGTGCCCACCGCTTGCTCTGCACTCAGTCCCTGCAGAGAGCGATCGATCTGGCCCAGTATAACATCATCGACTCGACCGGCGTCACGCTCTTCGAGCGTCTCGCCAACGCAGACGATGGGATGCAGACCTGCGGCAAGAGAAGCGAAGAGACGCTTGTTAACG
>JABJJN010000097.1 GCA_018660835.1 Gemmatimonadota bacterium
AAGGCCGCTCGCATCTCGGCGCCGTGACCACGGATACGAGATGTCACCGCCGAATGGACCTGAACGTTAATGGGGAACACGTAGGCGACGGCAATCGACAGAGCCGCCAGTGCAGGACGAGCTTCCAGTTCACGGAGAAAAATCTCTCCCACATCCGAGCGACCTCGCAGGAGAGGGACCAGGATCTGGCCGAAGAGATTGATCAAGGTCCCCACGACAAAGGCGACCTTGTACGTCGAGGGATCACGCAGCTTTTCGACAGCGTATTTGGATACGAGTTTTGCTTCGAAATCAACGAGTCGAGACTGGGCATCCTTCAGATCGTCGAGGGTTGCGCGCAGATCACTGTTGGTCGTCTGCAGTTCATCAAGTGTGTGATCCAGTTTGTCCGATTGCTCGATGACGGTCGTGCGGAAGACCTCCAGCAACTCTGACTGGGCGTGGCCCACAGCCTGCAGGCTTTCGACCTCCTCGAAGGTGCCTTTCTCGCCCGTGAGGATCTTGTTCTCCAGACAGGGCAGTAGAACCATCCGCACACCGAGAGCGACGGCGCGGAACAGCAGTGCCGTCTCGAGAGAAATCCGCACCTTTGAGAACACGATCACAACAAACAGGTGACCTGTAGGCATCATTCCGCCAAGGCCCAGGACCGAGCGAATCCCACGCGACGACACGAACTCCTGATCGGGGATGTATTGACTGCCTTCGGCCTCCTCCACATGGAAAACGCGAAAGTCTCGACGCTCTTTCGCCATCGTCAGATCTACGCCAGGCTTGAGGACCTCATGAAGCTCTAGTCCAAGGTCCGATACGAGACGAGCGATCATCGGAATCTGCTTGACGGACTCCTCGTTCATCAGTGGGATCGATCGATGCCCCTGGGATCTGGTGACGTCGCACCAGTCCGGGTCGTCCCCCACGGTTCCCATGAGGGTGAGGCATTTGGTGTCCGGTTGAGGCGTGAGGACGGGGAAACGACTGGCAATGGCACTCGCCACGGAGTCTTCAAGACTCTCGTGTTCGACGGTCATGAAGAAGCGCACAAGGGCCGCCGTATCTTCGCCGCTGTCAGCGTCGCACAAGGTCTCTTTCAGATCGCAGACAACCCGCCCGGCCAGTTCGGGCACCGAATCAGCCGGCCCATCCGCCGGGTCGGTGATCCGACTGATGCAATTGGTCAGTTGCTGCAGAGAGACATGAAGGTCTTTCCCGCTCACAAAGGCGCTCCGATGCAGGGGCAGAGTCGGATGAAATTCGCGAAATCAATGTAGGCTCCTGATTGATCAGGGACGAATGCCCCCTCGCAACACGCGCGACTTTCGCTGTCAGTACCGTTTGCGGACCTTTTACCTTAATTCCACAAAAAGGAGGCAATCCATGATCGTTGGCGTTCCAAAGGAAATCAAGACAGACGAGGACCGTGTGGGTCTGCTGCCCGTGGGCGCTCGAACTCTCATTGAGGCGGGCCACACAGTGCTGATCGAAGCCGCTGCAGGCGAGGGCGCCGGCGTGCCGGATGTGGACTATATCGAGGCAGGAGCCTCAGTGGTAGCGACGGCGGGTGAGATCTTCGCCGAGGCGGAGTTGATCGTCAAAGTGAAGGAACCACAGACCGACGAGCTAGGCCTGATTCGCGAGGGGCAGATCGTCTTTACGTACTTTCACTTCGCTGCCAGCGCCGAACTGACCAATGGTTTTGCCGCAACCAACGCCATTGCCGTGGCGTACGAGACCGTGACCGATGAAGAAGGTCGTCTGCCGCTACTGATCCCCATGAGCGAGATCGCTGGTCGCATGGCGGTCCAGGAGGGGGCCAAGTATCTGGAAAAACCCCAGGGCGGGCGTGGTGTATTACTCGGTGGACTTCCCGGGGTCGCCCCGGCAGATGTCGTCATCATCGGCGCAGGTGTCGTCGGTCTCAATGCGGCACGCATCGCCGCTGGCATGGGTGCCAGCGTGCATCTGGTCGACGTCAACATCCACGCGTTGCGGCATGCTGAAGCCATGATGCCCGCCAATGTCTCGACGTATATGTCGAACTCCTACAACCTTGAACGCCTCGTACCTGCAGCCGACCTGCTGATCTGCGCCGTGTTAGTTCCGGGAGCCAGGGCACCAAAACTGGTCAGTCGGCAGATGGTACAGAGCATGAAACAAGGCGCCGTGATCGTCGATGTTGCTGTCGATCAAGGAGGTGGCGTGGAAACCATGCGTGTCACGACACATTCCGATCCGGTATTCGTCGAGGAGGGCGTTCTGCACTGCGGCGTCGCCAACCTACCCGGCGGCGTGCCAAGAACTGCAACGATTGCCCTCAACAACGCCACCTTCCCCTATGTGCTGAAGTTGGCCAACCAGGGCTGGGAAGAGGCATGTCGCACCGATGTTGGACTCGCCCACGGCCTGAACATCATCCGCGGCAAGGTGACACATCGTGGTGTAGCCGAGGCAACAGGACTGAGTTTTCACCCCCTGGCATTCGACACCGTCACGACGTGAGCAACATGTGGACTTTACCCGAGGATCGACGCAGAGCGATGCTGCCCTGGCCAAGCTGCACAACTCTTATGAGCTGCACGATAACATCGAACAGCCAGCTCGATGCCGCGCCCACTCGGGCCGCTTCTTCGCAAACTCTTCTTTCCCCGGCTGCTCGTCATAGGGCCGGCGCAACACCTGCAGCAACTCATTCACCATGGAGTGATCTCCCACTTCTGACTTGTCGATCGCCATCTGTGCCAGATAGTTGCGCAGCACGTATTTCGGATTGACGGCATTCATGCGTTCACGTCGGATCCTGTCTGGTGTACCGTCACGCAGCAAGCGATCGCTGTAACGACGCAACCAAGCGAGGGTCTGCTGACGCTGATCATCGCTGAGTGCATCAGTCTGATAGTAGGCGTCATCGAAAGGAGTCTGCGTCGCGTCGATCCCATCCGCTGCGCCGCGTCCATCAATGCTGACATCGGCTAGATCGCGGAAGAAGATGGTCATGTCGGTCTCGCTCAGTTGCAGGACTGCCCACAACTCGTCGATCAGTTCTGTGTCCGTCGCCGGATCGAACTCTTCGAGCCCCAGTTTCTGCGCCATCATGGTATTGTAGCCGTCGGTGTAGCGAATCGAATAGCTATCGAGTGATGCCTGCAGGGGCTCGACCTGCTTGATGAGGGGTGCCACGGCTCGTGCCAACTGCGCCAGATTCCACAAAGCGACCTGGGACTGCTGACCAAAGCGGTAGCGACGGCCCTCGGCGTCCGTCGTATTCGGCGTCCAATCGGGATCGTAGCCCTCCAGCCAACCATAGGGACCGTAGTCGATGGTGAGCCCGAGAATGGACATGTTATCTGTGTTCATGACGCCGTGGACAAAACCGACGCGCATCCACT
>JABJJN010000098.1 GCA_018660835.1 Gemmatimonadota bacterium
CACGAGAATCATCATTCCCGTCATCGTGCCGTAGGCGGCCAGCAGCATAGGTAACCAGAGTAGCAACGGCTTGGTCCAGGCGCCCCATGGAATAGGAGTTCCAGAGGGCAACCCCTCATAGAACCACTTGATGGCGCGTAGATCGGTCACCCTCATCCATGAGGGGATGAAGGGTAGGATCTGGTCCGACCAGCCATTCTCGGGAGTTGCGTAGTACGTGCCGGCAGAGATATGCGGCAGCAGCTTACCGACCAGACCATTGGTCGGCAAAGTGCACGCAACGGCAGCCATGATGTAGACGGTCGCCAGTTCGGCGGACGAAAACCGCCATTGCCACCGCAACAGGGCTGCGACAGGATTTACAATGAGGAGAAAAAGCAGGAAAAAGAACACCGCTGCAGGGGTACTGTAGTCAAAGTGCAGCGGCGAACCGGAGATCACTAGATTTTCGTAGGGAGCCGCCACGCCAAGGACCGCAGCCAGCACACCGCCGGCGATCAATGATCTTACACTGACCGCTCCAGGATCTCTTTGTTTTTTTTGCGCGCCCAGGCTGGCGTCGGTTCCGCTCTCAGTTGTCATAGCAAGGCCGTCGAAGGTAGAGCTTACCCTGAAGTTCCGTCAAGGATTCGGCGTCTTCAGCAGCCATGGACAGCTTGACCGCCTCGCCAGGGAAGGCTACTTGTCACCCAGGCTGGAGCCCTTTGCACTGACCGATTGTCTGTCAGACGCTGCATTTCAGCACGAGTCATGATACTTATCTAACTGCGGGACAATGCATTAGTGGAACAATCTGCGAAACCTTGACGATCGCGATCGATTCATCCAATTGGATTGACCTTCGCCGTCTGTTATCATCAACACTTGAACATGCAAGAATCACTCACTTAAAGGAGCTTGTCCCGGATGAATCTCGTCACCAGTGGTGATCGGGAGCGCCGTGTCTTCGTCGGCGACCTGACACGCAAGGAATTCCGCGAAAAGATGGAGGCTGGCACGATCAAGGCCGGCATCATCCCTACAGCTGCAACCGAGCAACACAACGAGCACCTTGAGATGATCCATGATACGCTCCACGCGACCTACATGGCCGAACAAACGGCGTTGCGCCTATTCCCTCAGGTCGTGGTCGCCTCACCCATCTCCATTGGTGTCTCGGAACACTGGATGAAGCACATTGGCACACTGACCGTCAGACCCGAGATCTTCTGCGAATATGTCTTCGACGTGTGCAACTCTCTGGCCCGCGCTGGCATCAACAACCTGCTCATTCTCAACGGCCATGGTGGCAATGTGAAACCGCTGATGCGTCGAATCGACGAATTTCGCGATCGCCTCGGCGCCGATGTGAACATCCGTTTTCAGTCCTATTGGGATGTCTATGACGAAGGCCTCGTGCAAGAGACGATGGATCATGGTCGATTGCCCGGACACGCCGATGAATACGAAACATCGACGATGATGGTTCTGGCCCCCGAACGCATCCACACCGAGGACATTGACAATGAGCCATCAAAGGTCGCCTCAAAGCAGAAGGGCGAAGCTTTGATTGAACCCGTCATCGCCGGTGTAAGTTCGATCATCGAAAAAATGATCGCCGGAGAGGAAATCGATCAACCACCTGTCACGTTCCGCCCCGAAGGACGACTACACATGACCAAGGGTGAAGCCGTATAGGATGAGTATGTCTACCGCTTCAGGCGCCAGGCTGTAGGACCACGCCAAGGGCTTGGTCGGGTCGCTCGACCAATTCGTCGATGGCATCGCCAATACGGCTCAGTGGAAACTGATGTGTGATCAGCGGTTTGACGCGGAGTCGCCCCAGGACGATTGCACGCAGGCTCTCATCGAGATTGCGGCGCGTGGGCCATTCGACAAAGCCGCGCGGATATTCTTGGCCGTGCTCGTAGGCCTCGTCGTGGTATCCAGGTCCCGTGCGAGATGCACTGCGCACGTCGACATTCCCCAGAGCAGATGCAAAGCCGTGCTCGATACGTGCACCACCGACAATGACGACGCGACCCATCTGATGACCATCTGCTGACACTTTGAGGGTCTCCACGATCTGCTCAAAGGCCGGTGTGCCGTTGCCACCGAACGCAATGATCCCGTAGTCCATCCCCCAGCCACTGGTGAAGTCCGCCGCCATCGCAACGGGATCATCCTGGCTCGCGTCGACGACCCGCTCGATACCACAAGTGCGCGCCAGTTCAACACGCATCGACATACGATCGACACCCAGCGCATGCCCGCCGCAGGACTGAACGAATTGCGCCGCCATCTGCCCGACGAGCCCAAGACCGGCAACCATGGCGTTCTCGCCAGGCACAGGGGCTGCGCGTCGGATCGCATGTAACGCCGTCGCAGCCAGATGGGCGAAGGCGCCCTCTTCGTCGCTGATCTGATCTGGAATCAGGGCAGTCAGGTTTACGGGGACATTGTTGATACTTGCGTGCTGTGCGTAGCTGGCCCCCATACACGCAACCCGTGCACCGACCCTCGTGGGATCGACGCCGTCGCCAACAGCACTCACGTGCCCCGCACACGCATAACCGAAAGGTCGTGCGCCATTGTCCGGCTTCGGTGCTTGCCGCATGCCGGCAACGCGTCCCAATTCAGTCCCGGGACTGATCAGAGAGGCGGAAACCTCGACCTGAACCTGACCCGGTGCGGGAGGCGCCACTTGCTGCTTTTCGGTCACCCCACGGCCAGAACCATCGATGCAGCCCACAATCCGATCCATGCCCATTCTTCTCCAGTTTGAATTCGGCCACACACTTCGTGGCAAGGAAGAAAGGTCAGGCACTCCGTGGACGCCATCATATCGGTTGCCGGTCTGAGACCATGTGTTATCTTTGGTCTGGCCGATCCTACCACCCCCCCGTGGCGATCAGATCAGGTCGGTCAAGCCTCATACTCCCCTTGAAACTCAGCACGCCAACAAGGGACGGGTCTATCTTGGCCACCATTATTGCTGCAATCGTCGTCGGCCTTCTGCTATTGTGGGGTGGTATCGCCGCCCTTCTGCGCATGGTCGAGCTTTTCGAGCGCAAACATGTCCTTGCTCTCGGAGGATATACGAGTCTTGTCGCCGGTTTGGTGATGGGATTGGTCCTGTTCAATGCAAATGAACGGCAGAAACAACACCGTGCCGATCTACAGGCCCAGGTGAACATCGTGACGCAGAAGCTCAGTGAACTCAGCGAGCGTCTCGTGGGTCAGCTGGCGGAAAAATCTGAGCTGACGGCGAGCGAATTCCAGATTCGGGCAAATCTCCAAAAGGAACGCTCAGACCATGAACGCACGCAGCAGGATCTGGCTGAGCAAGTGCAGCTTCACCAGCAGATGGAGACCCGCTTTGAGCGTGAGCGCAGTTCCCGGCGCGCCTATCAAGAGAAAATCAACACGCAGATAGAGGAGCGTTTCGCATCGCAGGACGATCGCTACAAGGGTGTTAGAGACTTTCTCGAACTCCACCGTCGGACAGTTGGCGGGATCCAGACGCAGCTGGCGAGCGTCCAGGACGATGTCACCCGTCTCAATACGCAGGTATCGGGCGTTGTCACCGGACAAACGAATCTGTTGGGCAAGATCAATTCAACACGACAGATTACCGAATTGACGACACAAAAGATCGACGCCTTGTCGCGAACTCACGCTGCCTTGTATGATGACCTGAACAGCACAATGGCTCAGGTAGACAGTCTCTACACCTGGAAAACGAAATAACACATATGACAAGCATTATCTGTCATCTATGACAAGCATTATCTGTCATCTATGACAAGCTTGTCATCCATATCGCCCCGAGAAGAAAGTTGAGCAGCAACATGAGCATCCATCCCGGCCGGCACCTGCGGCGTCACCTGTCATCCCTCGGCACGCTTGCCCTCGCCGCAGCCATGGCCACTCTGATGGCATGCGGCCCAAGCGAGGAGGAGTTGGCTCTTGTAGCCCTCCAGGAAGACCTGACCCTCGCAGGTGGCACCATCGACTCGCTCAACTACACGATCGAGTCGACCAATCTGCTCATCGACGAGATGCGTGATCGCGTCGACAGTCTCAATATCGTCGACACGAAACTGCTAGAGTCAGTTCAGCGGTTGAACAAGGAGGTCCGCCACTGGCGCGACCTGGCTGGTGAGCATCAACGCAAGAACGAGCAGCTTTCCAGACAGATCGAGACACTCAAACGAGACAAGCAGGGCGACCAGCGAGCCATTGCCCAATTGCGATCTCAGGCGGACAGCATCAATTCAGCCTTGCTTGATGCCCACACCTCCATTCGGCGGCAAGAAGACCACATTCGCAACATGGAACAGGAGCTGGGCAAGTCTCAGGACGAGGTGGCCCTGCTGCGCGAAGCTCAGGTCTCGGTGCGACTCTATGCAGCCTCGGAGGACTATCTGAAGGAGAGTGGTTATCTGCGCGTGAAGCGCCCCTTTGGTGGCGGCTTCCGTAAGGATTACAACCTTCTGCAACCCCTGGATGCAACCGATCCACGCGTGCGTTTGGCACCCATCGATGAGACGATCGAAATCGAGGGTAAGATCGATGTCCTCGTCGACCGCTATGGCAAAGTGAACAAGAACGCTTATGAACGTCGTACCCTCGACAATGGAGCGACAGCTATCACCTTCACCGATGGCCTCTATGGCGGAGCCGATGTCCTGATCGTGCTCAAGTAGTCCACACACGCATCACAGAAAAAAAAGGGGAGCCACCTGACGGTGGCTCCCCTTTTTTTGTCCGCTGCGACCTCTTACCAACCGTGGACGTAGACCGCGGTCCGAACCTTCGCGCCCGTCGTGCTCGTCGACAACATCGAATCGGCATAAGCAGCATGACGCACAGCTCGTTCGTGGCTACCCCCCTTCAGGATCAGGTGCAGGTCGGCCTTGGGTTCCGCGATCAATGCATTCACGTGGCGACGGAAATCCCATTCGGTCAAAGGCTTATCGATCACGATGCCGTCCAGAGACAACCCGAAGCCGCCCTGCGTATACACGACGACTACATCACCCTCTGCGGGATCGTGCTGATGTACGCGCCAAACGGGGCTGGCGACATTAAGGATCATGATTCCAAGGCAGAGCATGAGCATCATGATGCCCAGGAACAACTCCTTGCTGATGTCATGCTCTTCAGCCTCCACTTCCAGTTGCTGTAAGAATCTCCGCCTCGCCATCGCCTAGCCTCTTGGGCCGTCTTCGTCGCGTAGGCGGAGCCACTGTTCCTCTAAACGATCGAGGCGTTGGGCAAGCAAGTCAGCCACCTTGCGCAAGGGCAGAAAGGCCACCAGAGCAACTAGGGTCGTCTGAAACGCGAGGACAAGCCCCACAGCCATGGATTGAAGGACCCGAAAGGTCTCTGTCGCCTCGTTGATTCCTCCCAACTCCCGCGCCATGAGCAGGATACCGCAAACTGTACCCAGATAGCCATAAAATGGAATTCGCGATTGATCGCGGCGGGCATTCAGCAAGGGGGTCCCAAGCACACCGATTAGCTCCCCCATCACATCGTCATCATGCGCTCGCAGATCAACATCATGGCGATACTGCTGGCGCAATTGTCGCCAACGTTCCAGGCGCTTCACACCCAGGGTGCCCGGTGCAGGTTTGCGCCGCCAACCAGCCAGTTCACGCCGCACAAGGACGGAGATTCGGCCGAGTGTCAGCAGCTGTAACCCGACGCTGCCCGCAACCAGTAGATAGGAGGCGCGGCCAATCCATTCGACCAAGTCAAAACCACTGCTGTAGGAGGCGAAATAGAGAGCGAGGAAGCCAATGACTGTGCCGGTGACTGCACCGATCGCTGTGGCGACGCGCGGCAGATGCGGTGTACACACACCATAGTGCGATTCCTCAAGGCGAATCCGCCGTGCTCTGTGAAGGAAAAGCACACCTCCCGTTGCGCCACAGGCAAAGGCAAACAGGACTCCGACGAGGATGGACGGCCAATTCATTGATGAAGACTCCCTTTGGGCTCCGACCACTGCACAGTGACATACAAGGTCCACCAACACCACGAAGCGAATCCTGCCCACCCCGTCAACAGGACGCCTAACAGTGCCATTCGCAGTATGAATCCCCAGGAGGGACCATCGATGCGCAGCACCTGACCCGCGTCTGCCCGTTGCTGCCTTGTTCCCCGCTGCTCGGCGGGCGGTGTGTAATCTGATCGTCGTTGCCCTGCCAGCTGAGACTGCACGACTTCAAGAGGCTCAACGGCAGTCGCAGCCTCTGGTCCTCTCAAGACACGTGTCTCCTGCAAGAGCAATTCCTGCTGCGAACTGGGTAGCTGTTGCTGCCACTGCTTAAGTGGCTCAAGTGTGGTCTCAAGTGTCTCCCATTCAACAAATGGAGCTGCAGCACCCAGTGTGTAACTCAGGGGCGAAACTCGATGCGTCCTGCGTGTGCGCAAATGCGGATCCGGTTTGGTCGCCAGACGCTCGAGCCTGGTCTGTAACTCCTGCCGCCGTTCCTGTAACCCCACAAGTCGACCGATACTCCGATGGAAATCCATCGGTTGGTCTCGTGTGCCCGTGGTGGTGGCATCCAGACCTGACTCCTGCGCGGCCAGTAAGACCTGGGCCGCTTCGAATGTCGTTGAGATCCAGATTTCGCCGAACAGCTGAGGTCCCCACATGGGGACGGCACCTGGAAGATCCGGGAACGAATGAGAATAGAACATTTCGGGGGCAATTGTACCGTCACCCGTGACCCAACCATATCTCTCCTGCGTTGTCACAACCGGATGCAGCGCCCCGGTCGGATCCTCCACATACAGCCCCAACATCACGGCCGCTTCGACGCGATCGGTATCCCATGCATGAATGGCGAGTTCGTTTGTTGCTTCGATGTAGAGACTGGGAATCTCTGTTCGGGTGGGTGTCAGCCGAGTCTTCGCTACGGGCGCCCCATTGAGGTAAATCTGTGCTTCGTCATCGGCCCAGATAAGCAAGATCAAGCGATGATCCTGCGGCAATGACAACAGCGATCGCTGCGGGTCGGTCAAACGGGATATTCGCTCAACGCCGTACGCATAGACGAGCGTATCAAGAGCAGCTGCCACCTCGTTGTATTCCTGGCGCAATGCCAGGAGCCGCCGATTCACACGCGGTTCCTGGTTAGCTGTGCGCGCTGCCGCATCGGCATGACTCGGCGCACAGATCATCAAACAGTTGATCATCGCCAGCAAGGCCCACCTCAAGGTTGCAATGCCTCCGATTGCCCATCAGCGCCTGCCAATCGCGTGTCAAAAATATTTGCCAGAGAATCCATCGTCGCCGCTTTGCGCTTGATCTCTTCCTCATCCTGAATGGTTGCGGCGACGGAAGCAACCAGACGCAGTCGGGCCGCCTCCTGATGGGCACGCTCAGTGACACTGCCAGCGCGACGTGTATCCCCGCGCAAGAGATAGGCATCAAAAAGTTCGCTGAACTGCGCCGGTCCCGCACGATAGAAATCAACCTGCAGTTGCAGTAGTCGCTCGCGCTCTGCTGCCTGCTCTGCGGCGGCATCAACAGGCGCCGGCTCCTTCACGACAGAAGCGGCCACCGCCGGCATTTGCACGCCCATCGTAGAGATCTCACGCGACAGAGACCCAGCCAGTTGGTCCCATAGCTCCGCTTGTTCGATGTAGGTGGCCTGGCTGGAGCCGGCGACCATCGTGGATCGCTCACTCATTCCACGGCTGCGCTGTCGCGCCGCGTCGATGACCCCCTTCGCTGCAACCTGGTCGTCGAGAAATACGTAGAGTCTGAAGAGAGACAGAAACCCCTGTTGATCTGGGGAGTAGAAATCAACCTGGATCTGCTGCTGATTGGCACGCTGGCGGATTTCCCATAACAGGCTCGCAATCAGTGGATCCCACAAACGATCTGCGAGATCGGGCATGACCTGACTTGCACGCTCCAGCGTCTGCTTGGCCAGTTCCGGCGATTCAGAATAGAAATATGCACGCGCCAGATAGACCCAGACTTCAGCCTTGTAACGGTAAACTCGGACCGCTTCCTCGAAGGCACTTACCGCCTCGACATAGTCACCGGACAAATAGGTGAGTCGCTTGTCGACGCCAAACTTCAGTCCCACGCCAGAGGCGATGTATGAACCGTCCGTGAACCGCTCAGAATCGGGAACCAGTAGGCGCTCATCAACAAAGCTGATCCGTCTCTCCTGACCTGCAGCAGGACAGATCATCATCAGCGAGATTGTGATGACACTACCCCATCGACTCAGATTGATTCGACCCAGCATGCTCACCCTTTTCACTCATCCCTGTAAGAAGGACGATGGCCTTAGATATTGGCCGACGACTGGCCACCGTCCACATTGAGACAGGCCCCCGTTACCCAACTGGCTTTTTCAGATGCGAGGAAGGCCACCACCGCTGCAACCTCTTCAGGATAGCCGAATCGCCCACTGGGAATGTTGTCTTCGATGAACTTGCCAATGCCCTCAGGATCTTCCTTCTGACGTCGCTCCCAGCTGCCCCCTGGAAAGACGATCGACCCTGGCGCCACACTATTGACGCGTATCCCCTTTGCAGCAGCCTCACGCGCCAGATTGGCACTCATACTGATCATCGCTGCCTTCGCCGCATTGTAGCTGATGGGCCCACCACTCTCGCGCCCAAAGATGGACGAGATATTGACGATGTTGCCCCCCTCACTGCGCTCAAGATGCCCAAATGCTGCACGCGACACGCGCACGGCGGAGAAGAAGCTCAGATTGAATACGTGCAGCCATTCCTCGTCGCTCACTTCGCCAAAAGGACTCCACACGGAACCTCCGACGTTGTTGATGACAATATCAAGTCCACCGAATCGCTCTACCGCGGCCGCAACACACGCATCGGCCGCCGCCGTATCCGTCATATCGCCGACATAGATCTCTACCTCTGCCCCCGCCTCTGACAACTCGGCCCCCGCCGCCTCGAGGGTCTCGGCAGTGCGACCACTGAGACACAGTCGAGCGCCCTCTTCGGCCAGGGCGCGTGCAATGCGGAGACCAATGCCACGACTGGCACCGCTCACGAGAGCAACCTTCTGCTTCAGACCCAAATCCATTCCATCACCTCTTTTGCTTGTGTTTTCTGACCTGCCATTCGGCAGGGCATTTGTCTGGTCATTTATCTGGTTTCAACTGCTGTCGATCGTCTGGTTCAGTGTATCTCGCTGGTCAATGCGCCTGGATTCGTCGTCAATAACAGGCCCAGATACGTCACGCACATGACCAGCAGAATGACGGCCTTCCAACGCTCGAAACGATAGCCCATGCGCATCAGGCCGAGCATGGTCAGCACAATAATGATCATCGCTGGGAACATGAAGTGTATCACGTCCGTACTCACATGCAGGGCATTAACGCTTGCGGATGCGCCGGCAATCCAGCAGATATTCAGGATATCGGCACCAAGAATGTTGCCAATCGCCAACCCGCCCTGGCCCTTTCGCGCTGCCACAATGCACGTCGCAATCTCCGGGATTGATGTGCCCAGAGCGACGATCACAAGGGTGACGATGATATCGCTGACCCCCATGGACAGAGCGATCACCGGCGCCGCCAACACGATTCCCTCGCTGCTGATCAGCACTCCCACCAAGCCAGCGACCATCAGGAGGATCGTTCGCCCCCAGGAGCTTGGTTCATGGTCGAGTTCGTCCTCATCTACGACCTGCCGACCCCGCCGGTGTTCCCAGTAGGTGTAGACGAGATAGAGAACGAAGCCGAAAACGAGAACCGCCCCTTCACCTCTCGAGAGGGTGCCATCAGAGGCCATGTAGTAGGCCAGCAGATCCACGATGATGAGGAAGACCGCGGCAGATCGTAACACGACGCGATCGATGAGCACGACAGCGGGGGCAAAAAATGCGACCATGGGCAGAGCCAGACCGTCATCGTATATGACTGAACCGACGGCATTTCCCAGGGCCAGTTGCGCGTTGCCATCTAACGTCGCCTGAATAGAGACGGCCAACTCAGGCGTCGTCGTTCCAACGCTGACAATAACGATACCAATGAGAATCGGCGGCACTTTCAAGTGCCGCGCCAGATCCGCAGCGCCTTCGACGAGCCAGTCGGCGCACTTGGCTAAGACAACAAAGGCCCCAACCATGAGCAGGACGGCAGTTCCAGGGGTAAGAGTTGGTAAGCTGACAGCGTCGATTGGTTGGACCTCGCCTGCGAGAAGACCGATGAAATATCGGCTATGTTGATGATTGACAATAAGTTAACGACAACTACACAACTGCTTGAAGGGCTAATAATCTAACGAGAGTGCAAAAAAGTAGTCAAGAAGCTGGCGAAGTTGCCGATCATGTTGTAATGTGATACTAATTGATACACATGGCGGGTGTATCGCTCCCCTTCTCCACGGTGATGGGACAAGAGCATGTTCAACGAGTTTCTCACGACGACCCTACAAGTAGTGATTGCCCTCAATGTGGCAGGACTGATTGCCTACTTCTGCCTCGGTTCTCGACGGCGTCCAACGCCGACCATGGCCGAAACGATCACCGTGGAACCGCGACCATCACTTTGGAATAAGCTTGTGCAGCCCTGCAAGAATGCCCTGGGCGCTCAGCGACCTCTCGCAGCAACAGCGGCCACGTCTCGCCCTGGAGAGACAATGGATTCTGCACTTGGTCAGTTGCGACGCGTCTTAGACGGATACGGTCACAGCCTCAGTTGAAGATCCGGCTGCTCCCCTGCAGCCCACTAGCTTTTCATATCGAACTGGCGGCGCGGTCCCCCTCTGCGAGACTCAGCATATCGGGTTTGCCCCCGGTCCGGCGTATCGGGTTGCCCCTGATTCGTTGGCACCTGCAGAGTCGTTAGCAGCTTCCCCCCGTTCCACTGACGGGGACTGCGCCGTCAATTTATTCGAATATTATCCATTGCATAGTGAATATTTATTACATATTTTCCCTGATTGGAACTCAACAATGGGAAATAATGGTGATTTCCCGGCAACCAATTCGGCTCAGTCGATGTTAGGATTCGGGGACAATCAATGAAGCTGCATGATCTGAAGGGCCAAACCATCCTCATGGCAGTATCGGGTGGGCTCGATAGCTGCACAATCACGCATTGGCTTGCCAAGCACGACGTGGATGTCGTCTGCTATACAGCAGATCTGGGCCAACCAGACGAAGACGATATCGAGGACGTTCGCCAACGCATGCTGGCCTGCGGTGCCCGTGAAATGATCGTTGGCGATCTGCGGCAGGATATGGCGCAGGCAGGCCTGCAGCTGATTCAGGCTGGCGCTCGCTACGAGGGCGGCTACTGGAACACCACTGGCATCGGTCGCCACGTCGTAGTTGCTGGTATGGTTCCGGAAATGCAATCGCGAGGGATACACATTCTGGGCCATGGCGCCACGGGTCGGGGCAATGATCAGGTTCGCTTCGAACTCGCCTCCGAGATGCTCGACCCACGAGTTCAGACCTACGCCCCGTGGCGAGATGACACGTTCCTCGAGTCCTTCCGCGGACGCCGCGAGATGATCGCCTATTGCGAGGCTCATTCCCTCCCGGTGAAGGCGACACTGCAGAAACCCTACTCCACCGACGCCAATGTCCTTGGTCTCACCCACGAGGCGGGTGAGCTCGAAGCTCTGACGACACCGACAAGCCGGATCCAACCGGGAATGGGCGTCTTTCCACAGAACGCACCTGATGTAGGCCAGTCTGTCGAAATTCGCTTCGAGCACGGCCAGGCCGTTGCGATCGACGGTGTTGCAGAGGATGCCTTCGAGCTTGTCACCAGAGCAAACGAACTCGCCGGGGCCCATGGTGTAGGCATCGGGTTACATGCCGTCGAGAATCGCTTTGTCGGTATCAAGTCGAGAGGGATCTATGAGGCGCCCGGCCTCGAGCTTCTTGGACAGACCTACGAGTATCTGACGCAACTCACTCTCGACCGGCGCGCCAGGCGGGTATTCGAGCAGATGAGCACGATTGTCGCAGAGCAGATCTACCAGGGATACTGGTTCGACACGGCGACTCAGGCTTGCTGGGCAGCGATCGACCGTTTCAGTCAGCTCGCTACCGGGACGATCCGCGTTCACCTCTTCAAGGGCAATGTCCAGTTTGAGGCCGCCACGGACGCGCCTCACAGCCTCTACAGCGAAGACCGGGCATCCATGGAGGATGTTGGAGAATTCGACCACAGAGACTCACAGGGCTTTCTGGGGGTGCTGGGCGTCAGTGCCCGCGCCCTCAACACGGCGGGACAGATTCCGCCTCGTTAGTTGGGGCTCACTGCGGGCGTTCGCAAAATAGAACGCTCTGCCCGCCCCAGCTGGTGTGACACCGGGATCAGCCTTCCCCTTGGTAGTCGCGCAGGGCCTGCCCTGGATCTTCCGGGAAGCCGGCGGCTCGTGGCCAGTGGCCGAATTGGTAGATCCGCTTCAAGGGGCGCGCCTCGAAGGGCAGGCCAAGCAGATCGTCATCTTTCAACCCTCCTGCACCACCGGGCTGACGCAGATGCTCGATCGCCACCTGGCGCAATTCTTCGACGATCTGAGGCTGACTGCCACTCAACTCTCGTAGCTCCTGAGGATCGGCGGCAATGTCAAACAATTGCTGCCGATCGCCATTGGCGAGCCAGATGTATTTCCACCGCCCTGCACGAACCATGATCTTGAAACGCCGTGTACCAGGCGCACCATACAAGCCCACCAGATGCGGGCGTGCAGAGGCGGTGCCGCGTAGCATGGATATCACATCGATCCCGTCACGCAGTTGCGCTTTCCCCGCCGCAGCCGTGGCAATGCCATACAGATCGATCAGCGCCACGAGATCGTCGCGGCGCTGATTCATCGGCAATTGCTCAGGCCAGCTCACGAGAAATGGCACGTGACACGATGACTCGAAAAAGCTCTCCTTCTGCCAGGCAGCGTGGTCACCCAGGTGATCGCCATGATCTGCAAAGAAGCAGACCACTGTATTGTCCGCATCATCGCGTGCTTCGATCGCATCCAGAATCCGCCCAAGACAATCATCGATGTAGGTGATTTCGCCGTAATACCGCGATTTCACGACCCGCGCTTGTGCATCACTCACGTCCTCCGCCCAAACACCGTAGTTCATGTTGGGGATCTGCTCATCTGCATGATCCACATCTCGACAGCCGCGAACAGGGCTCGTCATGCGATCTGGATCGTACAGACGATTGAATGGGATCGGTGGTGCAACGGGCGGGTGCGGACCGATGAAAGACACGAAACCAAAAAAGGGACGGTCGTCGTCATCTCGAGAAATCTGCTCAATGGCGCGATCCGTCGCCCATCCTTCGACGGTATGCGCCGCCGGCATGGGACTCATCTGCGGCATGTAGTACATCTCCGTGCGCTCACCGTGCAGACCTTCGACAAAGTCATACGCCGGATGTTCTTTGGCGATATAGGCACCGTATGCATCAGCAGCTCGACTTGCCGGCTCAGCGAGAATCTCTTCGCTACGCAAGTGAACGTCGTAGCCGAGATCTTCATCCCCCGGCTGCGAGTGGAACTTGCCAATGCCGAAGGTCCGATAGCCCATCTCGCGCATAGAATGTGCCAGATAGGGGCCACAGCGCTGCTCCATGTCTTGTGCTTGTCCTGGGGCCGGCGGCACGTGTCCATTGCTAAAGACACGCGTCGTGAGTGGATCACGTCCCGTCCTGACCGCGTAGCGGGCGGCAACACAGACAGGCGTCTGTGAATAGGCGTTGACGAAGGACACACCACGCGCGACCAAGCGATCAAGATTGGGCGTGTAGATGCTGCTGTTGCCGAGGCTCGAGATCGTGTCGGCACGCTGCTGATCTGTCATGACAAACAGAACATTGGGCTGTGACATGACTACCCTTCGCTACGGATTCGTATATGTGGTTCAGCGAGTTTGAACGCCGCCTCCAACTCGTGCAGATCGAAGCGATCCAGTTCGCCACCTGGTGCTCGACGGCGAGCCGTCGTGAACGCACCACGGCGCTTGAGAATCTGTTTGTAGATGGCCACGCCGTAGAGACGTTCCAGTGTCATCAGCGGCTGCAACTGATGATGCAGATGCCGGGCCTCCTCTTCGGAACCTTTCAGTAGCAGTTCCCAGATGTCGACGAGGACATCCGTCATGTGCCCGCCGGGCATGTTACCAATCGCCCCACGGCGGAATTCGTCAATGAGATAGATCCCGCCCTGCCCTCCGAAGATTCCACGACAGGCATCGCCGACGGCAGCCAGAGTCGATGAGATCATGCGGGTCTCTGGTGGCAATTCTTCCTTTATGTATTCGATGTTGTCGACCTGCTCACACAACTTTGCCAACGTGGCCGAAGACAGTGGTGTCCCCAGAGGCGGAGCGTAGTTCTGCACGATCAGTGGCGTCGGCGCGATCGAGCTGGCCAGGTCCGTGAAGAATGCCACACAGCCGGCCGTATCTGGCTTCAGCAAAGGTGGTGGCATAGACATGATCGCCGCGACACCCGTATCAATGGCGAAACGAGCAAGATCTATGGCGGGCTGCAGATGACCTGACGTGACGGACGCAACCACGGGCACGCCTTGGGCGGCGGACACGACGATCTCAAGCCAACGCTGACGCTCTGCGTCGGACAGTGTAGAGAATTCTGATGCATTTGCTGGCCCCACCAACCCCTTGCCGCCACAGGCCACACAGAACTCGACGTGCCGCTGCAAACTGACTTCGTCCAACTTCAACTCGTCGTCAAAGGGAGTGATCACAATGGGAACGATGTCTTTGAGGTCTTTCTCCATGCTACGTCTCCGTCGAGGGCCTAGCGCATGATTCGCGGAATTCGGGGATGGATACGGGATACGACTTCGTAGTTGATCGTCGACGTCCACGCCGCCACGAGATCTGCCGAGATGCTGTCGGTTCCATCACGTCCAATAATGGTGGCCACCGCACCAATTGTCGTGTTCGCAGCGGGCTCCACCATGCTCATGTTCATACAGACGCGCCCACGAACTGGCGCGCGCAACCCGCCAACCAGAACATACCCCCTGTTGGAACGCCGACGATCGAAGCCCTCGTGATAACCAACATTGAGGACGGCATGGCGACGCGGTTCACCTGCGCCGACACGATATGTGCGACCATAGCCGATGCTTTCGCCCACACCCACCTCAGCTCCAGGGAATACTCTGGCACGCCAACTCAGAACAGGTCTCAGTTCGATCTGCGCGTTGATACGCCTTGCGAGCGTGTCGCTTGGACACAGCCCGTATGTGATCAGACCTGCCCGCACCATATCCAGCTGTGATGCCGGCATCATTAGTGCAGCCGCTGAACTGGCAGCGTGCCTCAGCAGTTGGTTGAAACCGGCGGATTTCAGGCTACAGTGCGCCACCTCGAACCGCTCCAGCTGCTGCCGTGCGAACAGATCGTCCATGCCATCCTCCAGGTCCGCCAGGTGCGTGGTAATACCGGCGAGCTGGATTCCTGGGCGTACTTGGATCATTCGCGCCAGGTCCGCTGCCGCCTCTGGCAACACGCCCTGGCGATGAGTGCCTGTTTCGATCTTCAGATGAAGCTGAATCGTTCGTTGAGCGGCGACGGCCGCCTGCGATAGCGCATCCACCGACTTCTGCTCCGAAACCACGAGAGCTGCCCCCGTGTCCACGGCAGCTCTCGCCTGCTGGGGAGCCAGAGGGCCACAGATGTAGATGTCATCAGTGATTCCAGCTGACCGCAAGAGTGTCGCTTCGTCCACATCGTTGACGATCAGCATCTGGGCGCCAGCGGCCACGGCCGCTCGGGAGCAAGCGACGATTCCGTGGCCATAGGCGTCAGCTTTTACGACGACACCCATAACACAATTCTTCTGCAGACGAGACTGGAGTTGCTGGATATTTGCGCGTAGTGCGCCCAGATCAATCTCACACCAAGTCGGCAGATCGTGAGTGTCCTGATCAGTGCTCAAGGCTTGCGCGCTACCCAGACCTGCTCGCCCCAGCCTGCATACTGCTCACCATCAAATCCACCATGAACAGACTTGATGAGTAGACCATGATTCTGCAGCAAATGCTCCATTTCGAAGCGGAAAGCATAGCGCAGCGTCAGGCGCGCCTGTCGGGTATCCAGAACCCGATCACCGTCGATCTCGTCGAACCAGAAATGCTGGACCATCCACTGTTGAGCCGGATCATAGCCACGCAGATAGCGGGCACGGATCTGACGTCCCTCATCCTGAAATTCACCGTCTATGGCAGGCTCTGCAGGATCGGGGCTCGTGAGCAGTTGCGCAATATCCATGAGTGGATCAAACACATTCAAGGCCAGCAAGCCACCAGGACGCAGATGTGCACAGATCCGCTCCAGGGCCAGGTGCTGGTCCTCAATTGTGAGCAAATGCTGGAACGTCCGGTATGGGAGGGTGATCAGAGCGAATTCGCGGCCCAGATCAAAGGAGCGCATGTCGCCCGCCAACAACTCGATCTCGCGTGCCACGCCATCTGGCAAGTGACGCACATTCGACCGCGCCAGCGCCAGCATCTGCTGCGAGCGTTCGACACCGACGACGGATACACCCGCCTGAGCGATGGGAATCAGCGTACGTCCGGAGCCGCAACCCAGTTCCAACACGGGCCCCTCTGCATTGAGGGCCAATGTCCGGTAGTACGACTCCTCCCCCTCCAAACCGGTGAAGTAGGCATCGTAGTATCGGGCCAGGACGCCATCGTACTCCTGATCTGGTGGCAGATCCTCAGGAACCGTCACCATGTGTCTCGCCTCAGATCAGATCCGCGACGATGTCTCGCTCTTCTTTTAGCTCAGCCTCTGTCGCCTGGATCTTCTCTTTGGCGAAATCACTGAATTCAAGATCCTGAACGATCGACCAGTTGCCACCACCCGAACTACGAACAGGGAAGGAGAATACGAGCCCCTCTTCGATGCCGTAGCTTCCATCGGACGCAACTGCAGCGGAGAACCATTCTCCATCCGGCGTCTTGCCTTCCATGGAACGGACGTGATCAAGCGCCGCATTTGCGGCCGAGGCAGCACTGGACAAGCCACGTGCTGCAATCACCGCAGCGCCTCGCTGCTGTATCAGCTCGATGAACTCGCCTTGCAGCCAGCCAATGTGTCCGATCACATCTGTGCACGGGCGTCCGCCGATCTGCGCATTCTCTGCATCGGGATACTGTGTCGCGCTGTGGTTACCCCAAATGGTCATATTCGTGACACTCTCAACCCGGGTACCCGCCTTCAGGGCCAACTGAGCCATGGCACGATTCTGATCCAGACGCATCATCGCATGGAAGCGCTCAGCGGGGATTCCACCGCCCACACCGTGGGCCTTGGCAATCAGGCAGTTCGTATTCGCAGGATTCCCGACAACAAGCACCTGCACATCATCAGCCGCCTTGGCCAGTGCCTTGCCCTGACCGACGAAGATCGGGCCATTCTCGCGAATCAGATCACCGCGCTCCATGCCCTTGCCACGTGGTTTGGAACCCACGAATAGTCCCCAATTGATCCCGTCAAAGGCCTCTTCCGCACTGTCCGTCGTGCGCACAGCATCGAGCAATGGGAAGGCACAGTCTTGCAGCTCCATGACAACCCCTTCAAGAGCCGGCAGGGCTGGTGTGATCTCAAGTAAGTTGAGTTCAACCCGTGTGTCGGGGCCGAAGACCTCACCCGAAGCAAGACGCGGAAGTAGTGCATAACCGATCTGCCCGGCAGCGCCGGTAACAGCGACTCGCACGGTACGGGCCATGGTGAACTCCTTTTGTTCGGTGGTTGGTTTGTGCTGGTATCAGGCTCGGTGGGAACCAGGCACTGAGAATTGTCGAATGAAAATCATCGTCAGGTAGGGGTGTCGATGGTGAATATCGCGAAGCAGACGAGGTATCGCGAAACAACAGAGCCCTTCGAACATCAGGCCTATGAAATGGTGGGGAGGGTGGGGCTCGAACCCACATAGCCGAAGGCGCCAGATTTACAGTCTGGGGAGCTAACCAATTGCTCAACCTCCCCCCGATTTCACAAGCCTTGGAGTGTAAGGAATGTCCGGAAAACGAGCAACAGTCGGCGACGGAAATCTTCGGCGGTGACAAAGAAAAGGGCGGCACCACCGATCGGGAGGGCCGCCTAACTCAACCAATAATTCCTTACCTAGCAGAGCAATCCCACTACCTGACTACTCAGCCTCACCACGCCAGCTCCGATCGCCAGCTCGTCGTTGCTCGGTGGGCTCAAGAAAGGCATCAGCCACGGCGTGCAGAACACGCTCGCGATCATAGTAGCCTTCCTCGACCTTGCGTTTAATCCACAGCAGTCTCTCAGCCCGGTTTCTCGGCAAGGCGTCAGACTCCTTGAGATGGTCCGGTAGTTTGTAGGGTGTTTTGAAATTCATCAGGATACCTAATACATGATATCGGCATAACCTTGCCGCCGGCCACCCGAATTGTGCCCTCCACTCCTGAGAAATTGTCAAGAATCAGCGCTGCCAGGCCTCTCGAATCGCCGCGACACGGCCTTCGTGATCATGACGCTGGCGCTGCCACGATTCCAGCAGGAAGGCCAGCAGAGTCGTCAGCACGAGGGCCCCACAAGCACATGCGAGGGTAAGCAAGCCCCGCCGTGGAGCACTTCGTGAGATCGGCGGTATGGCGACGTCCAAGACTTGCAGCGTGGGCGTGTCCATGGCTTCACGGTACTTGGCTTCTTCCAACTTCCCAGCCAGAAACCCGAGAATCTCTTCCTGGACACGCAACTGCAGTGTCAGTTCAGCGTATTCATGCATCAGGCCGGGCACGTGCCGCAATGGCGGCCCCAGAGCTGATGAGGCAGGCTTCGGACCCGACTCTATAGCCAGAGACCCCACAATTGACTCCAACTGGCGTTCCAGCTCGCTCACTTCCAGGCGCAGTCTCATCCGCTCAGGGTGATCTTGCGCAACGGTTCGATCAGCGACACCCAATTCGACCTGCCGTAGAGCCAATTCCTGCACGATGCCTTTGACGACCTCAACCGCTGCCTGCGTCTGAGCCTCGATGTCGACCACATCGTGGGCCTCCTGAAACTGGCGCATTTTCTGAGCGATCGTCTTCAGCTCTGCACGGGTGGTGAGCGAACGCTCCTCGAGGAAGTGCCGCGTCGCCGCCGCTTGATGCCTTCTATAGGTGCGATTGAGGCTGTCGAGAAGACTCGCGATCGTCGTTGTCAATTGCGCCGCCAGTTGCGGGGTCGCAGCCGAGACGTCAATCTTCAACGAACCATCCCGTCCCAATTCGTGCTCAATCTGCTCAGCGAGCAACTCGCTCGCATGCTCCCGGTGCGGAACACCGTATTGGGTCACAAGATCAAATCGATCAACTGCCAGACCAAGCAGATGCTGACTGCCTAACAACGTCAGAAGGCGTTCGGATGGCGTCGACATACCCACCAATCCAGCCAGACCTGCCGGTATGCCAGATCCACCTCCAGCCAGCAGCGACAGACCCAGCCCAGTGGGCTCTTCTTCGGGTGGGAGAAGCGTTGTGCTCGCTGTCCAGCGCTCGGGTAGCAGGAAACTGATCCCCGCCGCGCCGATGGCTGCCAGCAGGGTGCCAACGAAGATCAGTCGTCGCCAGCGAACCAGGACATACAGATAGTCAAGCAAGTGCCCTTCGTGGGTCGTACCAGTGGTCATCGTATGCCCTTCAAAAACGGAACAGGAGAATGACCGTCGCCAACTGCCCTGCCACCGTCATCACTTGGGTGAATCCGAGCCAGTAATCGCGCACAGGCTTCTCCTTGATCCAGATATTGTCACCAGGTTCAACCTGATCGATATCAACTGATTCGAGGATCTCGCCCGTACGCGCCTTGATCACTCGCACGTCCCGAGATGCCCGCCAACCGAAACCGCCAGCGCGTTCGATATAGTCCGCCACGGTAAATCCGGGCTCGAATGGCACCGCTCCAGGGAAAGCGGCTCTTCCACTGACCAGCACGGTCCGCAGGGAGCTGGGGATCACGATCACATCCCCTGGCCGCACAGGGATATTCTGTGTCGCATCTTCGCTGTCTGCGAAAAGGGCCACAAAATCGACGACCATCTGCCCACGTTTTTCACGACTCCGCATGTTGAAGTATTGCTTCTCTTCCTCACTCCAAGCCGCCGGAGGAATCGTCAGAATACGGTCAAACTCGGGATCCCGCTGCTCATCATCTTCGAGTTGCCGAGTGATGCGTGCCTTGGGCAGAGACGCCAGTTCGGTAATGCCTCCCGCCTGGTCGATCACCTCACGCAGACGAGTCACACCATCGTCAATGACATAGAATCCTGGATATTCTACCTGGCCAATCAGTCGAACCGTGGATTGTTGCTGAAAATCGGGTCTCGATCGAACGATCAGCCAATCACCTGGCTCCAGATCAACATCGGCACCAGACGCTCCGGCGATGGCAGCATCGAGATCGACACCAATTCTCACCTGCTGCGTGCCCCCCTCTGTATAACGCAACAAGAAAGCCTTGCTGCCATCGTAATGGGCTGCAGGCCCCATCGCCAGCGCCACCAGATCGCTGAGACGGTCGCCTGCCACGTACTCATATGTGTCGCTGCGTCGCACTGCTTCCATCGCGCGCAGGATGAAGCGGCGCGAGGGTACGATCACGACATCTCCGTCGATGAGAAAGGGATTTAGCGATGATTCCCCCGTGACCTCGTATAGTGACAGGTCCACTCGCTTGGATCGGTCCGCAAGCCGCTCGACGAGGCTGTCGTCCTGCAAACCACGCCGGACCTGCGCCATCTCGAGAGGACTCAGTTCACTGGCCTGCACGACATAGATATTTCGCATGGAGGCGCCTTCTGCGAGCCCCCCCGCCTTGTTGATCAATTCGCTCACCCGCTCAACGCCGCTGCCTTCGACGACACCGGGGCGCTCGACGAGGCCGACAATAGACACTGGAAAGCGTCGGGGCTGGCTCAGCTCGATGGTTACGGCCCCCACTTGCACCTGACGACGAAAGACACTGTCGACGACGGCACGTGCCTGACGCAGGTTCAGCCCGCCAATTTGGGCACGACCTGCCATAGGGATGAACAGCCCCCCTTCAGCCAGCACCGGCACCTCCGTGGGTTCCTCTCTGCCCGATACATGGATCAGAAATTTGTCTCCAGGTCCGACGAGGTAGTCGCCACTGCGCAACACTTCGCGGAAAGCCTCCATCCCGATGAGCAGGTCACTCCCTGGGATTGTACTCTGACCATCGTCAGCAGCTTCCTCTGGAGGGAGGAGTTCGATGACCGTCTTGCCATCGGGGAGAGAAAAACTCCGATCCCGAGTCTCCTGGGCGATCAACTGTATCGACGTAGCGACAAGGATGGCGACACAGATCGTGCGAATTCTCATACAGACTCTCTCTCCGTGGACATGTCGTGTTCCGCGGCCATCACGGGGTTTGCCAGTGCATCGATGACGGAGGCGGCCACAGCATCGGCAATAGCAAAACCATCACCGATAAGTCGGAGGCGGTGCCCCTCCAGGACCAAACGTCCGGTCTTGCGCAGCTGCTGGCATTGCCTGTCGTAATGCACGATCTGCCTCTCAGAGGCCAGCAGGTCAACGCCTTCACAGGTTCGCAGACCGAGCCAAATACGCTCTTCAAGGGCCCGATGCATATCGATATTCTCACACCCAGCTCTGGCGCTGTGCCCGGTCTCAATTTTCTCACAGTAATCGTCAAGGTCCAGCACATTCCACCATCGCTGCCCAGCAGCAAAACTGTGCGCCGAAAGTCCTACACCGAGATACTCGCCGCCCGTCCAGCAATCCCAATTGTGTTGGCATCGATGGCCCAAACGTGAAAAATTGGAGATCTCATACTGTTCATAGTCGCTGTTGCCAAGACACTGTCGCACGTGCAGGAACATGGCCGCATCGTCATCCTCGTCCACAAGCGGCAGATCGCCGAGCAACCGACGCCGGTGGAATGGAGTATTCTCCTCGACTGTCAGGGAATAGGCGGAAATATGGTCAGGCTCCAGGGCTAACATTTGCTCGATCGTAGAGGTCAATGCGGCAAGTGGCTCCGCTGGTACGCTGAAAATCAGATCCGTATTGATGCTGTCGAATTGTGTCTCACGCGCCAGGCAATACGCCCGCTTCGCATCCGCCGCATTGTGCGTTCTACCCAGCAACCGCAGGGTGTCATCTACCAGGGATTGTACGCCGATACTGAGTCGATTGACGCCCACATCTCGCAGTGCGCTGAAGTGCGCTGCATCAGCCGTTGTCGGATTGGCCTCGAGGGTGATCTCCGCTCCAGCACTCAGGCCAAACACACGGTCTGCTGTCTCGAGAATCCTGGCAATCGCTGCCGGTGGCAGTCTGCTTGGCGTACCTCCCCCAAAGAAGACCGTGTCAAAAGGGCTCAGGTTCCCCCACGAGGAACTCCCCTTGCTTGCCTCAATTTCCGCGCACACAGCAGCCACATACCGCTCAACCATATCCATGCGCCCTGTTTCAACAGCAAAGGCGCAATACGGACACCGCTGAGGACAGAATGGGATGTGGACATAGAGCCCGTAGCGAGTCGTGGACGGCGTCAATCGACGTGGTCCCCGAGACGAGTCCAGCGCGACGCTCCAACCCGTGCAGCCGGCCAGAGTACAGCGATCGCTCGTCCGATCAACATGGGCTCAGCCACGGGGCCGAAGAAGCGGCTATCCAGACTCGCGTCACGATTGTCACCAAGTACGAAGATGTGTCCCGCAGGCACGACATACGGGCCAAATTGATCCCGGGTACCTGCATCAGGAGCGTGAACAGCTGCATCAAGATATTTCGAACGTGATGGGTCGAGGGCCCGCTCACCATCAACGTAGAGAATCTTGTTGGTGATCTGCAGACGCTGACCGGCAACCGCAACACAGCGCTTCACCATGACGCCGCCCCCCTCGGGTCGACGAAAAACGACGACATCGCCAGGAGTTGGTGCAGAGGCATCCGGAATCCAATCGTTGCCGAAACTGAGTTTTTCGACAAGAACGATGTCCCCCTGGAGAAGCGAATCCTCCATCGATTCAGCAGCGATGCGATAGCCTTCGAAGACGAAGGCTCGCAGCACGACGACCAGCACGATGGCACCGATGATTGCATGTCGGCGTCCAAGCGCAATCTTCGCTCGCGCCGACCCTGCTGCCGGGCGAGTCGTAGAGCGTGTTCGACGCTTAGCAGGTGCTGATCGGCCCTTGGCCGAGGAAGCTTTGCGCTTCGCCATCGGCAGGCTCGCCTACTCCTCCATCTGCAATGCTGCGAGGAACGCTTCCTGGGGAATCTCCACACTGCCCACCTGCTTCATGCGCTTTTTCCCCTCCTTCTGGCGTTCGAGCAACTTACGCTTGCGCGACACATCACCACCGTAGCACTTGGCTGTCACATTCTTGCGAAAGGGCTTCACCGTCTCGCGGGAGATCACCTTGTTGCCAATCGCCGCCTGGATCGCGACCTCGAACATCTGTCGAGGAATGAGTTCCTTCAGTTTGGCACACAAGCGTCGTCCCCAATCGAAGGCTTTGTCACGATGAATAATGACGGCGAGCGCATCGAGAGGGTCACCGTTGATCAGGATATCAAGGCGTACGAGTGGCCCAGGGCGCATCTCCTTGTGTTCGTAATCGAAGGATGCATAACCACGTGAAACAGACTTGATCCGGTCATAGAAGTCGACGACGACCTCACCGAGGGGCAATTCGTAATGAAGAATCGCCCGATCTCCATTCAGGTACTCCGTATTCAGATAGACCCCGCGGCGCTCGTTGCACACGGACATCACATTGCCAATGTATTCGCTCGGCACCAGCACCTGTGCATCAAGGATCGGCTCACGAATCTGCTTGATCTGCCCTACGGGAGGTAGGTGTGACGGATTTTCAACCTGACTTACAGCACCGTCCGTCGCCTCTACCTCGAAGCGGACATTGGGTAACGTGGCAATAATGTCCATCTCGTATTCGCGTTCGAGTCGCTCCTGCACGATCTCCATGTGCAACAGGCCGAGAAAGCCGCAGCGGAATCCAAATCCCAGGGCATCAGAGGTCTCCGGCTCGAAGGAGAAGGCCGCATCGTTGAGTTTCAGCTTCTCAAGTGCGTCACGCAGTTCAGCATGCGCATTGGAATCTACGGGGTAGATGCCACTGAAAACCATCGGCTTGAGTGCCTGGTAACCCGCCAGCGGTTCGGCATCGTCCTTGGCTGCATGGAGGACGGTATCACCAACGCGTGCCTCTGCAAGGTCCTTGATATTGGCGATGATATACCCCACTTCGCCAGCGGACAGTTGCTGTGTGGGTACGCGCTGCAGACGGAAGATGCCGAGTTCCTCGATCTCATACTCGCGCCCTGTTGAAAACAGCTTGATGCGATCGCCCTTGGCAACACCCCCATCAACGACGCGGATAAAGCAGATCACGCCTCGATATTGATCATAGAGTGAATCAAAGACCAGACAACGCAGTGGATCCTGAGGATCGCCCGCAGGCGCCGGGATACAATCGACGACTGCCTGCATCGTCTCCTCGACGCCAATCCCGTCACGTGCACTGATACGCAGGATTTCATCACGCTCACAGCCAATCAGATCAATCAACTGGTTCTCGACACGCTCCACCTCGGCGCCAATCATGTCGATCTTGTTGATGCAGGGGATGATGTCCAGGTCATTGCCCATGGCCAGCAATAAATTGCTCACCGTCTGTGCCTCGACGCCCTGGGCGGCGTCGACAACGAGGATCGCTCCTTCACAGGCGGCCAGTGAGCGCGACACCTCATAGGTGAAATCCACGTGACCGGGGGTATCGATCAAATTGAACTGATACTCGACCCCATCTGCCCCAACAAAGTGCATCCGCACGGCGTGCGCCTTGATCGTAATCCCACGCTCGCGTTCGAGGTCCATGGAATCCAGGACCTGCGACTGCATCTGCTTGGAAGTAAGGGTCTGCGTCATCTCCAGCATGCGATCGGCCAAGGTAGACTTGCCGTGATCGATGTGCGCGATGATGCAAAAATTCCGGATATGTGCGCGGTCCATCAGACTCCAGTACGGGTCGCAACGTTAAGCTCGGGCAGGACATTCGTTGTGAGCACGAGAAAGTACGCACCCTCGCAACGGCATGTCAAAATGTAACTTAAGGCCAAACTGTAACTTACGGCGATTGCAACTCTTCGCTTCTTGCCCCCGCCGGGGTCTGATTGAGCAACTCGAGATTGCGTTGGGCGACGGCATTCTGCGGATCTCGCCGCAACACCAGGTGCACCTGTGCAAGTGCTCCCTGGGGATCTCCCGTAGCGGCCAGTGCGGCAGCATAGCGATTTCGATTCGCCACGTTGAATGGCGCCAGATCGCAGGCATCCGAGTAGGCATCCACGGCGCCTGCCCAGCGACCACGAGCCCGATGAGCGTCACCGAGTGCCGCCGACAGCAGGGCACTTGCCGGCGTACGAACTCTAGCTTGATCCAGCACATCGACTGCTCTGTGCCATTCGCCCATGCGACCAAGTAAAGACGCCCAGGCAACTGAAACTTCGGCGCGCTGCGGATACTCAGTTGCCAGCTGTTGATAGGCGGCAGAGCCCGTGAGACCATCCTGTCGCAATTCGCGGTAGCGGAGATTCACGCGGGCCTCCTCCATCGCTGGATTATTTGC
>JABJJN010000014.1 GCA_018660835.1 Gemmatimonadota bacterium
CGACGACGGCCTTTGCGATCTCGACGGTGATGGCATCATCACAGATGAAGAGTTCGCCTTGTGCGGCCCACCACCTGGCGACGAGCACTGCGATCTTGACGGTGACGGCATCATTTCGGACGAAGAAATCGCGCTGTGTGGCACACCACCGCCACTCAGCCCCTGCGACATCGATGGCGATGGATTCCTCAGTGATACCGAACTCGATCTCAACGGCGACGGCATCGTAGATGAAACCGAGAAGCAGGAGTGCGCACCACCAATCGACGACGGCCTTTGCGATCTCGACGGTGATGGCATCATCACAGATGAAGAGTTCGCCTTGTGCGGCCCACCACCTGGCGACGAGCACTGCGATCTTGACGGTGACGGCATCATTACGGCCGAAGAAATCGCGCTGTGTGGCACGCCACCGCCACTCAGCCCCTGCGACATCGATGGGGATGGATTCCTCAGTGATACCGAACTCGACCTCAACGGCGACGGTGTCGTCGATGAGACCGAGAAGTTGGAGTGTGCACCACCCATCGACGACAGCCACTGTGATCTCGACGGTGATGGCGTCGTCTCTGACGAAGAGATCGCCTTGTGCGGACCACCACCTGGCGACGGCCACTGCGATCTCGACGGTGATGGCATCATCACGGACGAAGAGATCGCCTTGTGCGGACCACCACCTGGCGACGGCCACTGCGATCTCGACGGTGATGGCATCATCACGGACGAAGAGATCGCCTTGTGCGGACCACCACCTGGCGACGAGCACTGCGATCTTGACGGTGACGGCATCATTTCGGCCGAAGAAATCGCGCTGTGTGGCACACCACCGCCACTCAGCCCCTGCGACGTCGATGGTGATGGATTCCTCAGCGACACGGAACTCGATCTCAACGGCGACGGCATCGTCGATGAAACCGAGAAGCAGGAGTGCGCACCACCAATCGACGCCGGACACTGTGATCTCGACGGTGACGGCATCATCACCGACGAAGAGCTCGCGCTGTGTGGGACACCACCGCCGCTCAGCCCCTGTGACATCGATGGGGATGGATTCCTCAGCGACACCGAACTCGATCTCAACGGCGACGGCATCGTCGATGAGACCGAGCAGGAAGACTGTGGTCCACCTCCCTTCGACGAATTCTGTGATCTCGACGGCGACGGCTTCCTCTCAGCTGAGGAGCTCGATCTGTGCGGCCCACCGCTCCCAACATTCGAGGAATGGCAAGGAAGTGCGAGCGAGGCAGACATCGACGGCAGCGGCTTCATAGACGCCGTCGACTACGAGGCCTATCTCTGGATCGACGGTGAGGGCGATGATCTCGACGGGAGTGGCGACATCGACTACGACGACTTCGTCTTGTTTCTCCTGTCGGGCGACGCGACGACGGGTGAAATCGTTGCCAGTCCGATTACCATCGACCTCGACCCGGAGCCCGGCGATCAGGAACGTCAATTGGGAGGCAATGCACGCACTGGAACCGAATACACACTGCAGTTCAACATCGGTGATACGCCAGCGATTCGTGGTTGGAGTGTGACACTGAACTACGATCCGGCGCAACTGACAGCTGTCGGTGGCAGTTTCGAGCTGACAGACTATATCGAAGGCGGACTGCCCCTCGTCCGCGGTTCACCTGGCGAGGCGGGCATCGGCACGACCGTGCTCACAGGTGACGCGAGCGGCTCGGGCGCCGGAACCCTCGGCAGCGTGAAGCTGCGCGTCCTCGAAGGGTTCACCGGAAGCACCGATATCGAAATGGTCCGTTACGGTGTGCGTCCGGTTGATGGCGAGCAGGTCTTTGAGTCTGTCAGTGTCGTCATCACAATTTCCGATATGCAACTCGGCGAGGCACCTCCGGGCGACTTCGACGGTGATGGTCTGGTCGACTTCCCCGACTTCTTCCTCTTTGCCGACGCCTTCTGGACGGCCAGCGAAGAATTCGATCTTACGGGAGACGGCTTCGTCGACTTCCGTGACTTCTTCCTCTTCGCCGATTACTTCGGCCAGCGAGCACCGCTGTTCAAACTCATGGCCCTCGCACAGGATGTGCTTGGCTTGCCGACGCAGGCGCAGTTGCAGCCGAACTATCCGAATCCGTTCAACTCATCAACGATGATCGCCTTCGCCATACCAAGGCCATCGGATGTGCAGTTGCGGATCTATGATATTCTCGGACAGCGAGTGCGGTCGCTGGATCCTGGCGAGACGGTCTCCGGCTTCCATCGCGTCGCCTGGAACGGGCGGGACGATCAGCAGCGGCCGGTCGCCGCGGGCGTCTACGTCGTGAGATTGGTAGTAGAAAGCCACGACGGTCGACGCACGGTGGACGTCCGCAAGATGACGCTCGCAGAGTAGATCAGGTCGGCGACACGAGTCGCCTTGCATAGTAAGAACGACGGGATGTCTCTGAACGTAGAGGCATCCCGTTTTGTCTTTTGGCCCAGCCTTCCTGGCGCCGGCGGCTCTGAGTCTGTATTTAGTACACACAGATCAGCAGCAAATCCCGAATAGACAGCAATCTCGGACAGGGCAACAAAGGAGCCACAGAGTGATCAAGGTTGGCATTGTAGATTTCGACACGTCCCACGTCGTCCAATTCACCAAACGTTTCAATCATCTCGATATTGAACAGGACCAGTGGGTGGAAGGCGCCACGGTCGTGGCCGGGTGCCCCGGTGTGTCCGCCCACTCACCTGAGCGAGTGCCCGAGTATACAGAGCAGTTGAAGGCATATGGTGTCGAGATCGTCGACAAGCCGGAAGATCTCATTGGCAAAATCGATGCAGTCTGCATCGAGTCGAATGACGGCACAGTCCACCTGGAACGCGCGATCCCTTTTATCAAAGCAGGTATTCCCTGCTACATCGACAAACCCTTTGAGGTTAGTCTCGACAATGCCAAGCAGATCATGCGTTTGGCACAAGAGCACAAGGTGCCAACCTTTTCCGCCTCATCGTTACGTTTTTGTCCGGAAGTACAGGACGTGCTTGCCGATGACAGTGTCGGCAAGATTCTCTCAGCCAATGCCTATTCCCCCGCTTCCGAGCATGAGATCAATCCCGGCTTGTTTAACTATGGCATCCATGGGGTGGAGATCCTCTATACACTCATGGGCAGTGGCTGCACGAAATTGTCCTGTGCCTACACACCAGGTGGCGAAGTCGCCACAGGATTCTGGGGCGACGATCGAATCGGTGTCATGCGTGGCACACGGGCGGGCGCACACTCCTATGGGTTCACCGTCTGGGGTGAGAAGGGTGTGAAGCAATCGGGTATCTCCACGCAATACATCTATCGGGAATTGTGTCGTGAGATCGTGCAGATGTTCCAGACAGGAAAAACACCGATTGATCCGATGGTCACCCTCGAGATCGTTGCCTTCATCGATGCAGCAATCAAGAGTCGCGAGCAGAACGGTGCATGGGTCGATATCGACCTGAGTCTGTGATCTCAGGACCAGTCCCCTGACACTCCCCCACGATCTTCTGTTGATCTACGTCGATCTGTTCAGCTGGCCAAAAGATCGTTCATGAAGGTCACACTCGTTTCGACGTGTCGCGCCGCCGTATCCAACTGCTCTTCGCTGGGTGTCAGGTACCCATGCTCTGCGTCCCTCGAAGGCACCCAGATCCCAAGATCGTCTGCCGGGCGGTCAACCGGTTCATAGAGTGAAATCGAAGGAATGTCCCGGGGCGCCACCGGCAACCGTACCGCATATCCATACGTAACCTGCGTCATCAGTCTTGATATGTGTGGGGCAGTCCTGAGCACGTCGATGATCTCTGCGAGGGGAATTCTTCCCTGCCCCAGCGCGGTCCCGACGGACCAGGTGGACTCACCATCCTTCACCAGGATATGGTCCTTGATGTGCGTCGTACGAACCCACGGCGCCAGAAGACGCGCTTCCTCCACTGGATCCTGGTAGAAGGGGATGGAGTTGCCACTGTCATAGACGGCACCGACAGCGGCAGAATCGACACGCTGCAGCAGATCCACAACCTGCGCCGCCGTGAGATCCTCATGATTCTCCACAGCCAGAGCAATACCGCAGGCCTCGAAGTCCTCGGCAACATGGCGCAGATCCGCCGCTGCCCCGGCGATGACTTCCTCACTGCCTGTGCGGCCGATCGTCGTGCGCACGACTCCGGCACCCAGCTGCCGCGCCAGTTCCAGCACGAGCGACATCTTGGAGGGCTCCGTCCCTCTCGATGCCACTTCGAGGGCAATACCGAGTTCACGTGCACGCACTTTCACGTGGCGGAAATGCTCGACCGTCGTACCTGTCAGCGCCCGCAGGCGAGGGCCGTTGATATTGATCTGTAGTGCCGCCAGTCCAAGCCCCGCCACGCGATCCAGCAGTGTGTCGATCGATTGCCCCGCGTGACGCCAATGCATGTAGTAACTGAAACTATCCAGTCCTTGCTTCAGCATCTATCGAAACTCCGTGTGCGTGAACGAAAACGGCCCCCGTCGTGGAGACGAGGGCCGTAGGAGTAGAGCACCGACTAAAAGCGATGCAACGGACTTGTTGTATTACCGGATTCCCTGTGTCTCCAATTTCAAACCACCCCAGGTGGCGTGTGGCAGAGCACTTCCAGCGATCTTGCCGCGACCATTGGTGGGGGCAAAATACAAGGATCCCCAATCGTCTTCACGTCGATGCGACCAACCGTCGGCGTCACCATCCCATGCACCGTAGCTGTCTGTCGGATCGACAAAGTCGGTTCCGCTGTCGTTGTAGGGCAGCCCGCCGTTGTCGTCATCTCCGACCGTCACGTTGAAACCAATCGTCGATCCAGGGCCGGGGACTGACGTGCCTGGGCCATCCTGCGTATCGATCGAGCTCAGTGCCACGCGAAATTCGACGACGTATCCCTTGTTGGTGAAGCCAACTGCCGTGCCCCAGTCGATGCTCTCCGCACTCTGTGTCAGCGTGTCGCCACCGATATCGGTCAGTAGTTGGAATCCCTCGCGATTGTAACAGGAACTGCACAACTGGTAGTCATTCCCCACGTCGTCTCCGTCGATGAAAACTTCGGCAACGTCGTCATGCCACGGCCGCTCAACATCGGAATCATCGATGAGAACGTCGTCGGTCACATCGAAAGCGATATAGAGATTGTCTTCATCATAGGTGATCAAGACCCTATAGCTCAGATCGATGGGCTTCGAGTCCGCCATCTGCTCACCAGGGAGAATACCCGAGGACCGGTCGCGCTGGTTGAATGTGAGATGCAACGGCACGGCCGCGCTGTATTCGCCTGGCGACAACTCGCCATCAACAGTTGGCGCAGACCGCGTCCACCGCGCCACATGTGCTTGTGTACCCGGTTCGGCAGACGGCTTTTTGTTCAGTTGATTGCCGCCCTTGGCAGCCTGGGCGAGCCCTGCCGTCAGAGCAAGCATCATGACACACAGTGTCAACGTTCTTCGCATACTAAGACCTCCTCTGTACGTATCGTGTCTCTTCTTATTGCTAAGGATAAGTAGTCTCGCGCTGTGCACCAGTGATAGGCGTCACCGTACAGCGGCACCGCTGGTAGCTACTCACCAGAGTGTCGTTTGTACTCGGTTGGTGTCATCTGCGTGTGCTTCTTGAAGATCGTATTGAAGGATGATTTTGAGCTGAAACCGGAATCAAGGGCTACGGCAAGAATCGTCAGATTCTGCGCCTCCGGTGCCAGCAGGCGCACCTGGACCTCTTCGACCCGATAGCTGTTGATGAAATCAAAGAAATTTTTCTGTAGCCGATCGTTAATCACCTGCGACAGTTGGTGTGAAGCGATCGATAGTTCGTCCGCCAGCTCCTGCAGCGTGAGCGTGCTTCGCATGAAGGGCTTCTCCTCCTTCATGTGATCGATCAGTTCCTGCAGATACTGTTGTGCCTTGTCCTCATCAAGACGCGTCTTCTCGTACTTCGTTGCAGCCATCGGCTCCGCAGCCTGCCCAGCCGTGGTTGCGAAAATTTCCGGCTGGCGCAGGGCGAAATACCCTGTGGCATACACCATGACAGCAACCATGACGTAGATGAGGCCAGCAGGCAGCAGGTAGATCCCGAAAAACTCCACCACATTGACGACGAGGGCCGTGCCCCAGATGACAACCTGCAGCCCTGCCAACACATACAGCCAGTGGAGGCTGACTTTCTCGATGTTGGAAAATGAATCGCACACGGATCGAGCATGTGTTCGCAGTAAGAGCAGGGTCAGCGACACATAGGTGGAGCCATGCAGAACCTTGAGCAGGGCGGACACTTGGATGAATACCGGTGGGCCCTGCTCCATCATCGACTGCATGAATTGCAGCTTGAAGGAACCACTCTGTGCGTAGAAGGAAGGCACGAAATACACCTGATGCAGCAAAAAGGGCAGAAAGTGTAGCAACTGCTGTCTACCAAAAGACGGACGTGGGGAGATCAGCGTCCGCACATACAGGTAGAAGAGGGGACCGTAGAGGAGAGGAAAGGAGTGATCTGCGCCGGTGAAATGCGGGTATTCCAGATAGAACTGATGCTCCATGAGAAACCTGCTAACCAGGCCGAACGAAAGCAGCAGAATCCACGTCCCAAGAATCCGATTCGCCAGGGAGTTCTGGCGGCGCATGATCAGGGCCGCCGCGAGCACGATCCCCTGAAGGGCCCCCAGCATGTGGAAATTGGTGATCGCCTCTACCACAACTCTCTTCTCTTCTCAAAATGGCTGCGTTTCGACCCTAAAATAGGTCGTCAATGCAGCTTTGGGCGATCTCCTGGAGGGCCAACCTTCGGAATCGGGCCCTCATTCCACCTCTCCGCCAAGGAAACCGCGACTTAAACGACAACAAAAACAACCATTTACAGATCATCCCCCTAAGACCCTTAGTGATCGACACAAATACTAGCGTAGCAGGTCCAGCCTTGTAATACGGGGCGATTGGCCCCCCCGATTCCCCCAAGTTTCATCAGGAAGCAGACAACGAATTGGGAAACACCTGATTCGGAATCGGGAATGAGGAAGATGATGAGAGAACTGATCTTGTGGATGACGATTCGGACTCTCGGTCTGGCTGTGTGGATGCTGCTGAAAGCGTCCCGCCTGCTGGAAAGGGCCTCTGAGAACCTGGCCCGCCGCATCCTTCCCCTTCTCAACACCCTTAGAAAGGGAGATCCATCGTGAACAGATTTAGTCATTTCTCCTCGTCCGCTGCCTGGGCAGCCGTGATCATGTTGGTCTGTGCCGGTGCACTGCACGCCCAGCCCGGCCCCTCCATCTCGACGAGCTATGACATCTATCCGTATGCGAGACTTAGCAACGCGGATACGTCGGGGGGCAATGCCTACCTGGATTCTGCCGAAATCCGTTCCAGTAGCGCCAGCATCACCGCATCTTACCCCGTCGCCTTTTCTGAGGGGCGCACGATGCTGACCAACGAATTCACCTACAAGAATGTCTTGCTCGAATACCAGGGATTCCGCCCCACGGATACCAATCCCGAGCACCTGCACTCTGTCGAATACAGCGCCACGATCATGCACCAGTTCTCCGACAGGTGGAGCTTGCTGAGCATCATGACTCCTGGTATCGCCTCAGACTTCGAGGGCAGCCTGGGGCGCGATGATGTCACATTCCAGGCCGTCGCCGTCTTCATTCGCGCCTACAGCGAGCGTCTGCAGGTCGGTTATGGTGCTGCCTGGTCCAACACCTTCGGCCAGCCCTTCCCCTTGCCGGTCTTAGCGGTGCAGTGGAACAATGGCTCCAATATCCGCATCAGTTCGATCCTGCCGGCGAATCTCGAAGCCTGGTATGCCCCCTCCCAACGCCTGGAGCTGGGACTGCAGTTGAGCGTGGACGGCAATCGCTATCACGGCGATCCCGACATCTACGCCGTCAACAATCCTCTCGTCAGCTACTCTGTCGGCACCGTGGGACCAGCCCTCAACTATCATCTCTCCGAGGGTACAAGCGTGGGACTCAGCGCCGGGCGCACATTCACCCGGCGTTTCGAATTCTTCGACGGCGGCAAGGACGTGCAGGATGTCAGCCTGGAGAACTCGAACTTCATCAAAGTCCAAGTGCAGATCGGTCTATAACAATGCGCTTCCCGATCTACCATCTGAGTCTTGTCGGGCTGCTGCTGCTGCAGGCGTCAGGTGTCGCCGCGCAGCTCGACTATGGACACACCGTGCCTGCCGGTGCCGTCGACGGCGATCTCATCCTGAGTCCCTGTGAGGTCTATCACCCCGGAGACGACAAGAGCTACCCCGGCGACTGCGGCACCCTCGTCGTGTCGGAGAATCGACGCGCCGCAAACGCCCGTTTGATTGCACTGCCCATCTCACGCATCAGAGCAACGGGCGAGAATCCTCTCGAGCCCATCTTCTGGCTCGAAGGCGGACCAGGGCACGCCAATGAGGCGATTTACGCCAGCGATGGTCTCCTCGCCAGGCACGACTTTGTCGTCGTCGGTTATCGTGGCGCCGAGGGACAGGTCGTGCTCGAATGTCCGGAGATCGGCGAGGCGGTGGACTCGGTGACGGATGGCATCCTGAGCTCTGAGATGCACGACGCCCTGGCACATGCGGCCGCAGACTGTGGCAGCCGGCTCACGGCCGGTGGGATCGATCTCGATGGCTACTCGATGAACCAGGTTGTCGAGGATGTGGAAGCGGCGCGTGTTGGCCTCGGCTACGACCGCATCAACCTGTTCGGCAACAGCTACGGCACGCGATTGCAGATGATCTATCAGTGGCGTTATCCAGAGAATCTTCACCGTGTTCTGATGGTTGCCGTCAACCCTCCGGGTCGCTTCATCTGGGATCCGGCGGATAATGAAGACTTGCTGCAGCGATACTCGGATCTGTGTGCTGCGGATGCGTACTGCAGCGCCCGAACGACAGATCTACTGGCGACGATGAAGCAGGTGTCGCAGAACATGCCCGAGCAGTGGATGGGAATCTCTGTCGATCCCGTGGCGGTACGCTTCCTCACCGCCGTCTGTCTTGTGGAATCGATGCAATCACCCGAAGAGCCAGTACCCATGACCGGTCCGGCAGCGGTGGACATGTGGCTGGACGCAGCAGAAGGAGATGCCAGTGGCATGGCTCTTGTGTCGGCGCTGACACCGATGATGCTCTCGGAACTGTTCACATGGGGGCACTTCCTGGCGATGGGCGCCAGCGCCCAGGACTACATAGAGCCGGGTCGCGACTATCAGGCCGAACTTGCTGCACCTAACGCCCTGATCGGCGCTCCCTTTTCACAATTCCTGTTGGGTCCCATCAGTGGCTGGCCCGCCACCACAGATCAGAGCGACATGGAGATACCTGATTCAGATGTCGAAACGCTGCTCGTGAGTGGATCTCTCGATGGCTCGACGCCCATGCGCTACGCTCGCGATGAGTTGTTACCCCATCTAGCCAATGGTCATCACGTCGTCGTACGTGATCAGGGCCACACCGAATCATTCTGGCACAGTCAACCACAGGCCCGCGCGCGACTACTGAACGCGTTCTTCGACAGCGGTCGAGTCGATGATTCCCTGTTTGAATACCAGCCGCCGATATTCGAGGCAGATACGACCTGGGGTGGTCTCGCCAGGACGCTGTTGGCTGTTGTCGCTGGTTTGGTCGCAGTCATCGGAGCGCTGATCGCCGTCGTTGTCCGTCGCTTTCTCAACAGACCAAATCGCCAACACGTCGCTATCGTGGGGGCCGTCGCATGAAACGCGCGTTGAAACTTCTGTGCAGTCTCATCGGTGGGGGTATCTTGATTCTCGCTGCCATTGCCGTCACCCTCATTGACTTCTCCAATGATGACAATCTGGACAGGTTCATCGAAGACAAAATGGCAGCCATCGAGGCCAAAGGCCTGGCTGTTGCCTTTATCAGAGACGGCAAGATTTCCTGGTCCAAAAATTATGGGTATGCGGATGTGGAGGCCGGAAAACCGGTCACGGACGAGACCATTTTTCAGATTGCCTCCGTCTCCAAGCTGGTCACCGGCGTGGCCATCATGCAACTCTACGAAAAGGGACTGATCGATCTTGATGCCTCTATCAATGACTATCTGCCCTTTGCCATTGTGAATCCCAATTTTGCTGACCAGAAGATTACGACGCGCATGCTGCTTCAGCACAGATCCAGCCTCGTCGACAATGAGGACGCTTACAGGAGCACGTTCACAGTCTTCAGTGGTTCTCCTGATCCCGAGCTGACGTTGGAAGAGCTTGTAAGAGGCTACTTCCTTGCTGGAGGTGAACTGTATGATGTGGAAGCCAATTTCTCGACAAGTCCTCCGGGCACAGAGCAGGACTACTCCAACGTCGCCTTTGGTCTGCTGGGATTCATTGCGGAGCAAGTGACGAAGCAGCCTTTCAACACGTACTGCAATCAGAACATCTTCTTACCCCTCGGCATGCAGTCAACTGGGTGGTTCTCCACTGAGATTGAACTCGAGAGAATGGCTGTACAGTATGATGGTGAGACCCGACTGAAGCCGTATGGTGTGGCGTCCTATCCTGATGGCGGCTTGAAGACGACCGTCGCAGATTTCTCGAAGTTTCTGATCGCCATGATGAATGGCGGACAATACCAGGGACAGAGAGTCTTGCAGCCGTCGACCCTACAGGAAATGATGCCTGAAAACCCGAGCGACAATCTGGCCATCTCGCCCGACGTATTCTCTGACCTTATGGTGGATACGGAAGGACACCCCGTGCCCGGACATCTGGGTGGGGACCCTGGCATATCAAGCTTTGCAGGCTTTAGCAAGAGCAACGGACGTGGCTTGATCATCTTCGCGAATGGGTCACAGTCGTTGATCTCACCCTCGCCATTCATGCTCTTGAAATTGCTGAACATTCGGTCGCCCTGGAGGCGACTGGCAGATGAAGCTGGGCTGTTCCAGTAGTCAACCTGGACCGGTGAAACCTGGAGAAGGTCTTGCCCATCCAAACAGCTGCCACATAGGTTTCGGGCAGACGATCAATCTTTGACAGGAGAAAAGACCTTGAGCGACAACATTCCGTGGCCGCAGAAGACCAGGGAGATGCACAGTCATCATTTCGACTCCACCACGTGGAACGACTTCCCTTTCCGTGATGATGACATCGTGATCTCTACCTATGCCAAGTCAGGTACAACATGGATGCAGCAGATCATCGCCCAGATGCTCTTCGGCGGTGACGCTGACCTGGAAGTGGCCCATATGTCGCCTTGGATCGACCTGCGCGTACCACCAGCGGAGGTAAAGTTGCCTGCCGTGGAAGCGATGACACACCGTCGGTTCCTGAAGACCCATCTACCGGTCGATGCACTCGTATACTCACCAAAAGCGAAGTATCTATATCTGGCGCGCGATGGTCGGGATGTCGTTTGGAGCCTTTACAACCATCATGTAAATGCCAATCAGGTTTGGTACAACGCACTCAACGAAACACCAGGCCGTGTAGGCCCCCCCATGGAGCCGCCGACGGGAGACATCCTCGACTACTGGCGCGAGTGGCTCGCCAAGGATGGCCACCCCTTCTGGCCGTTCTGGGAGAACGTCCGCAGCTGGTGGGAGATCCGCCATCTGCCCAACGTCATGTTCGTCCACTACGGCTCGCTGAAGGCGGATATGCCCGGCCAGATGCGGCAGATCGCAGCCTTTCTCGACATCGAGGTGCAGGAGGATCGCTGGGAGTCCATCGTCGAGTACTGTTCCTTCGACTGGATGAAACAGAACGCCACCAAGAGTGTCCCTCTCGGCGGTGCCTTCTGGGATGCAGGCGCTCAGGTCTTCATCAACAAGGGCACCAACGGCCGTTGGCGCGATGAGTTGCCCGCCGAGGAATCTGCGCAATACGAGCAGATGGCCATCGAGCAACTCGGCGCCGAGTGCGCCAATTGGTTGGCCACCGGCGATTTGCCGAACTAGACAGCCGCATCAATCTCGGCCGCGACGACGCAGCCAGCCAGCCCTCAGTGTCCGACGACTCCTTCGGGAGCCGTCGGGCTGCGCTCGTCACCCAGCTCGATCGCCAGGGCCACGCGCACGAGCACGGTGAACACGAAGAGCCCCATCGCCCAGATCCCGACAGTGACAACCAGTTCGATCCAACTGGGGAAGTATTCAACGATCTCACCCAGTGGTGATGGAATGAAGCCCGGAACGATCAGACCGATCCCCTTCTCCATCCAGATCGCGACCACAAGCAGGATACAGCTGAACCGCAGATAGTTGGCATTGCGCCGCAGCGGATGCAACGACAGGATCGCCGTAGCCACCAGATTCATCGAGATTGATGTCCAGATCCACGGCACCAGTCCATTGTGTCCGTGCAGGCCGAAGAACAGGTAGAACGCGGAACGGCTGTGATGGGTGGGATAGTAGAATTCCTTGAAGATCTCCGATCCGAGCATGATCAGATTGATCTGCGCCGCCACGGTGGCAATCATAGCCAGCTTCGACAGGGCGTGCTCGGGAATTTCGTAACGCGTGTGGGAGCGGATATAGCTGAACGTGAGAATCATGAAGGCCGGGCCGGCAGCGAAGGCTGACGCCAGGAAACGAGGTCCCATGAGGGACGTATTCCAGAAGGGACGCGCCGGCAGTCCCGCCAACAGGAAGGCCGTCACCATGTGGATACTCACCGCCCACAGAACCGATAGATATACGAAAGGCACGTAGTAACGCTCTTTGGGATGCCGTCCATTGTAGTGGCAATACAGGATGTAGAATGGAATCAGCAGATTCAGCGCCAGGTAGCCATTGAGGACCACCACATCCCACGCCAGCAGGGATTGCGGCCAGTTGAAGTATCCGAGTTTCGGAATCAGATGCCACGCTCGCATGGGGCCACCCATATCGACGACGACAAAACTCAAACACATGAGCAGCGCCGCCACCGCGACTCCTTCACCGATCAATACAGCCTTAGAGAAATCGACGTCGCGCAGGACGTAGGCGGGCAGGACCAGCATGACCGCTGCCGCTGCCAATCCGACGAGAAAGGTGAAGTTGGAGATATACAGTCCCCAGCTGACGTGGTCACTCATCCCCGTGACGATGAGGCCTTCTCGCATCTGCACCGAGTAGCCGTAGCCACCGATCAGCATGAGAATCGTCAGTGAGCCCATCCACAGATGATAGCTGCGGCCCCCACCGGTGGCGGCTCGGATGGCACTGCGAAAGAAGAAGTAGAGATTCATCGGCAGCCTAATCCATGAAATACCAGAACTTGGGTTCGGTACCTAGATCCTCCTTGAGGCGGAAGACCTTCTTGTTCGCCAGCACATAACGAATCTCGCTGTCAGGATCGAGCAAGTTGCCGAAGATCCTGGCTCCTGTCGGGCACGCCTCGGCGCAGGCAGGAAGTTGTCCCTCCCGGCTTCGCTGGACACAGAAGGTGCACTTCTCCATTACGCCCTTCTGCCGCATCCTATTCCCCAGATAGTGCTGATTTGGATTGATCTGATCTGCCGGCACGACCGGTTCGCTCCAGTTGAAGCGGCGCGCCCAATAGGGACAGGCCGCCTGACAATAGCGACAGCCAATGCACCAGTCGTAGTCAACGACGGTGATTCCGTCCGGCTCCTGCCAGGTGGCACCCACAGGGCACACCTTCGTGCAGGGCGGATCGGCGCACTGAAAACACTGTGTGCCGATGTAGAAGTGGCCCTCTGCCGGAACCTGGTGGTGGAATTCAGTATCACCCTCCTCCAGGTCCATCTCGCCATTCTTCATTTCGAAGATGCGGATATACTGCATGGCCGAATCACGATCGAGATTGTTCTCCTTTATGCAAGCCTCGACACATTGACGATATCCTTCACACTTGGAGATGTTGAAGGCGTAGCCATAGAGGACGCCTTCCTGTGCGGGTGTGCCGCGCATCGACACATGTCGACCGGTCTTGATGCGAGTCAGATTCACGAGACGATCGATCGTGTCCGCTTTTTCCTGATCCGTCATCAGGCGGAAGTTGCCCTTGAAGTATTCCTCCCACTCCAACAGCTTGCGATCCTTGTCGTCCTCTTCATCGACCACACTCGCCTGAGCAGCGACGGCCTGCGTCGCCGCAGCGGAACCACCGAAAAGCATACTGAGCGCCCCACGACGTCCCACGGGTTTGTCCAGCACGGTACCCGTCGACTCACAGCCACAGCCACCACCACACCCCCCACTGTTGCAGCCTTCTGCCGCCAGCGTGGGTGCCTGAGTCGGTGCACCGGAGTCCTTGCGAACCCACCCCATCAAACGTTGTCCGATCGACCTCACATGCTCTCCGTTTTAGTGTCTGCGTGCAGTGCGAGGAATTCTGGGTCCGGCAACAGGAATCTCTGGTCCAAACGCCGGCGCATGTGGATCGTGGCAGTCGGTGCAGTTCATGATGACCCGACGACCCCGCCAACCGCCCAGACGTTTTCCGTGGGCGCCACCTGCCCAATCCTGAGCCTGTTCGAAGTGACACTGACTGCAGAGTTGATAGACCTGATTCACATCCACTGTCGTGCCATCCTGCAGACGAAGCGTTTGTAGGTCGTCATAGTTGTGACACGTGTTGCAGCTGCCACGCGCTGGATGAATCGCGCGGATATTTGCGTGCGCCCATCTCGGGTTCGCCTCGGACAAGCTCGTCAGTTCCTGTGGTTGCTCATGACACCGGGCACAGGGAAACTGACCGATCTGATGTTGACGCTGTTGAACGTCGAAATCACCGGCGATGCCGACGACCGGGCTCGCTTCGACACCGACAAGCGCTCGCATCTGCTGTGGATCCGTCTGTAGCGATCCCGGCGGTGGCGGTGCGTCACCGCCTTGCCCGCACGCCACCCAGCTCGTCAGGCACAGGGCCCACGCGAGCCAGATCTGCTGTCGGTGTCGTCGACCCATCAGCTATCGCTGTGCCGTCCGCACAAAAACGTCATCCGTCATCCGCGGCACGTGGCACTGACGGCAATTCAATCGCTCGGGATGACTCGTCCTCACCTCCGCGACGGCGGCAGGCCCCGCGTGGCAGGAGAGACAGTCAGTACGCAGTTGCAGCGTATGCGGGATCGGCGGCGGATTACCTGGCAGTGCAGGTCGTCCGAGAATCGGCAGCCTTACGCTCTGCCAGTCGTTGGCGACGAAAGATTCTGCCCCACCGGGCAGGGCATGACACTGCAGACAGTTCTCATACGTCGGATGTGGTGTGACCGGTGCATACGCATTGAATCGCTTCACGAAACCACCACGCTCATGACAGATATTGCAGTCCTGTGTGCGGCCCATCTCGGCGTCCACCTCATGCGGAATCGACGGGGGTGCCCCCGCGTAAGCCCGCAGAGCGTAGTAGGCCTGCAGCGTCCGCACCTGTGTGCCGACGGCAGGCTGCATGCCGGGTGCCAGGCCTACACGACGATGGTAGTCCTCGCCTGATTTCGCCCGCGCCAGTTGCTCTTTAGGTGATTGGGACGGCCGTCCGCCATCGCCTCGCAGGGTTTCCCCCACGATCCACACGACAGCAGCCAGTCCGATGACGGCGCCGATGATGCGGGCAACACGATATCGGCTTGGCGCACTCATACCTTCTCAACTCTCACGGCGCACTTCTTGTAGTCAGGCTGCTTGGAAATGGGACAGAAAGCATCGAGGGTCAGCTCGTTGATCAACAGCGCTTCATCGAAGAAGGGCACGAAGACCTGCCCTCGCGTCGGTTCACCTCGACCACCAACCGAAGCCTCGATCTCAAGCACACCACGCGCCGAGACGAGGCGTACCAGATCGCCGTGAGCGACGCCCATTTGGCGGGCATCATCACGATTGATCTCGGCATAGGCCTTCGGTACAGCACGGTGCAATGTCGGTACGCGACGGGTCATACTGCCCGTGTGCCAGTGCTCCAGCACACGCCCCGTATTCAGCCAGAAAGGAAAGGCCGTCGAGGGTGACTCTGCCGGTGCTTCATACGGTCGCAGCCAGATCCACGCCCGATGGTCGGGTTTTCCATAGAAGTCGTAGTCACCGTGGCTGCTGTCCGCTGCGGGATCATGCTCGGTGCTGTAGCGCCACTGCGTCTCTTTGCCGTTGACGTAGGGCCACTGAATACCTGGACGACGGCGCAACTCTTCGTACGGTGCGATCTCGTGCTTGGGCCCCGCATGGAACTTCCGATACTCCGCCCAGATCTCGCGCACATGATTCTCATAGGTCCAGGGGAACAACTCTTCGTATCCCATGCGGTGCGCCACTTCGATCAGCTGCCACGTATCACTCATGGCCTCACCCGGTGGATCGAGAAGCTGATCGAATTGCTGCGTCCGGCGCTCAGAATTGCCGTAGGCGCCCTCACGTTCGATCCACATCGCCGAGGGCAGCACCACGTCGGCAATGTCCGTCGTCGGCGTCGGATAGACATCGGACACGACAACGAAACGCCCTTCCTTCTCCGCTCCATCCCGATAGCGATTCAGATTCGGCATGGTCACCATGGGATTGGTCACTTGAATCCACATGAAACGGATGTCGCCGCGATCGAGGGCGCGAAACATGGAGACCGTGTGATGCGTCGGCTTCGGCGAAATATTCTCGACGGGCACCTTCCAGATCTTGGCGGCGAACTGGCGGTGCTTCTCATTCATCACAACACCCTTCGGCAACTTGTGCGTCAGAGTGCCCACTTCACGCACCGTACCGCAGGCACTCGGCTGGCCCGTCAATGAGAAGGGCCCATTGCCAGGCTGCGAGATCTTGCCCACGAGCAGATGGATGTTGTAGACGAGATTGTTAATCCATGTGCCGCGTGTGTGCTGGTTCATGCCCATGCACCAGAAACTGACCACCTTGCGCGACGGATCGCCGTAAAGAGATGCCATGTAGCGGATGTCGCCCGCAGCGACGCCTGACATTCTCTCGACCTTTTCTGGCGAGTAATCCTTGAGGAACTCAACGAAATCGTCCCAGTCACTCGCGGTGGCGGCATCTTTGAACTTGAAGTGTTCTTCGATGCCGTAGCCGATGTCCGTCTTGCCGCGTTTGAAGGAGACGTGGCGATTCACAAAATTACGATCGATCCATCCCTTGCGCACCAGCTCGTAGCAGATGGCATTGGCAATGGCCAGATCCGTCTGTGGCGTGAACAGGAAGGAGTGATCCGCCGCTTCGCTGGTTCGTGTCGTACGCGTCGCCAGATCGATGATCTTCGTGTCCGGGTGCTTGAGACGACGATCGAGGACGCGCGAGAACAACACGGGATGCATCTCCGCCATGTTGTTCCCCCACAGGACAAAGACATCCGCGTGATCGATGTCTTCATAGCAGCCCATGGGCTCGTCCATGCCAAAACTCGTCAGGAAGCCGGTGACGGCACTGGCCATACACAGCCGCGCATTCGCCTCGACATTATTGGTGCCGATGGCTCCCTTGAACAGTTTCGAAGCGACATAGCCGTCAGGAATCGTCCACTGTCCCGAACCGTAGATCGAGACAGCGTCTTTGCCGTGCTCGGCGATCGTCTCCTGCATCTTCGAGGCCACCAGATCCAGGGCCTCGGCGATGGGCACGTCCACCAATTCACCATTCTTGCGGATCTGCGCCTTCTTCAGCCGATCCGAACCATACAGGGCCTGCACGGAGTGATAACCCTTCACACAGCAGAGTCCGCGATTCACCGGCGATGCCGGATCACCCTTCACGGCCACCGCACGCCCCTCGGCGATACCTACGAGCAGTCCGCAGCCCACGCCGCAGAACCGGCAGGGGGTCTTCTTCCATTGAATGTCGGAACCATCGGCGTCGACTTCCGTCCACTCACCGAAGGAGACGCCAGGAAGCATCGTCGCCGCCGTCGTTGCCGCCGCTGTGAGGGCGAGCTTCTTGAGAAAGGCACGCCGATCGATCTGCGCCTTGGTCATTTGCTCTTGGGTCTTGCTGATGTCGACCTGGCTCATGACACCACCTCATCCGGTGCCCCAAAGGTCATGACCATGCAGTGGATATCTTCGAGTTCGCGCAGATCCGCTTGCAGGGCCTTCTCGTGTGCGTCGGTCACAGTATCGGTGACCAACACAAGCACCTCGCCTTCTTCAGGCACTTCGGCGGAGCAACCGGGCAGGGCGGCCAATTGGGTCGCCAACTCTCGCGTCTGACCAGGGCGTGGAAATACGACATAGCTGCATACAGGCATGGGAGGTCCTCTGAGGTGTGATCTCTTCGTTTCGCCAGGAAGAAACAACATCCGTGCCACCACCCATGAGCGGTTAGGGAGGCGGCACGAGTGTGGGATCAGCGTCTCATTCGACCCTTGACTGAGACAAGCGTGTCTCGGTTGCGGCGATGCGCCCCTTCAATCCGTGTGTTGATCGGGTCGGGGTGAATCGCCATCTTGCTGGCATGAGACAATCGAGAAGGAAGGGACCTGATGCCTGAGACCACACACTTGCTGGGATTTATTGCGGCGGCCCTCGTCGTTCTGCTCACATCAGCAACTGCTTTTGGCGTCGTGAAGACCCTGGGTGCTGGCTATCTGATCTATCTGGGTATCCGGGCTCTGCTGGCGCGTGATGAGGCCACCGATAGTGGCACGCCAACTCCCCGCTCCTTACGTCAACTTTTCACGAATGGCGTCATCGTCAGTGTGCTCAATCCAAAGATCGCCGTGTTCTTCCTGGCCTTTCTACCGCAGTTCGTAGATCCAACTCGAGGCCCCGTGCCACAACAGGTGATGCTCCTTGGCTTTCTCTACATAGGCTTGTCCCTGCTCACCGACAGCGCCTATGTCCTTCTCGCAAGCCGCCTTCGATTGCTGGGGGGACGATGGGCCACGGGACGCTCGGCGCAGTACGCCAGTGGTGTCGTCTACATCGGTTTGGGCGTGAGCACGGCGTTTTCACGACGATAGACCACGGCTACACAGGGCATCACCCCTCGCGTCAGACACATCCACAGGAGACTTTCATGGCATCGGCAGAGAAACAGACGATCAAACCACTCCCCAACGGCCCATATCTGTGCACAAATTTGTCCGTCTTGGTCAGCTATGCAGACGGAACCCAGCACGAAGTCTCCGGTAATGTCGCCTTGTGCCGCTGTGGTGGCTCCAAGAACAAACCCTTCTGCGACGGCACCCATAAGACCAACGGTTTCGCCAGTGACAAAGATCCCGACCGCGTAGCGGACAAGCGCGAAAGCTTCGCGGGGGACGGCATCGTCGTCCACGACAACCGTGGTTTATGCGCTCACGCAGGCCGCTGTTCTCTGGAAGCCGTCTTCCGCCCTGGGAAGGAACCCTTCGTCGATGCCAAGGGGGCGAGCAAGGAGGAGATCATCGACACGATCAAGCAGTGCCCTTCTGGTGCGCTCAGCTACAGCATCGACGGCGTCGAACAGACCGAGCGCGGCGGCGACCCACAGATCGGCATCGCCCCGAATGGACCCTATGTGTGTACTGGTGGCGTGAAACTGGAAGGCGTTGAACTGCCAGAAGGAGCCACACTCGACCACATGGCGTTGTGTCGTTGTGGTGCCAGCACCAACAAGCCCTTCTGCTCTGGTGCGCACTGGGATGTGCAGTTCGATGAGCAAGCCGGTGAGTGACAGACGTATGAATTCGCTCTTCCGTCTGCAAGCCCCCTCATCCGCCGATCTCGATTCCTTTCACAACGACGGCTATATCTACTACCCAGACGTCCTGACAGAGGACGCGCGCGAAAAACTCATCGCGGAAATTCTCCACATCGATGATGTCCGCCAGTATCTCGATGCCCTGGGCGAAACATCTGATCCAGAGGCAAAATCCTATTTCGTCCGCCCCTGGAACGACCGCGGCCCCGTCGGCCACCGGCTCATCGACGACCCCTTCGTCACCGCGCTCTTGCAGGAGACGATCGACAACGACTACCACTTCTGCCATTCCGCCCTCAACCTCGCCCCACGCGGGATTGGCCCGATCCCCTTCCATCAGGACCATCACCACTGGAAACACGAAAACCCGGTAAATCTCGCCGAGCGCGACGGCTACTATATCCAGATCCTTTACTATCCCAACGGGTTTTCCATCGGCGACCGCAACCTCAAGATCATCCCCGGCAGCCACCTCGTCGCTCCCACGGCGGATGCGACCCCCGAACGCATGCTCGCCGGCGACTACGACGCCGACGCCGGCCGCACGTTGGCAGAAGTCCAGCTCGAAGTCCCACCCGGCAGCATGGTCTATATCAATGCCCGCATCTTCCACGCCGTCGAGGCCAAACCCACCGACTCGCCGCAACCCTACCGCATCTTCAATATCGATATCTTCAAAGAAGCCGGGCCACCGCATCGCTACACCCAGCAGATCCCGCCCGAGTGGCTGGCCAACGCTGACGCCTATCGCCAGAAGCTCTTCTCGCGCGACGCCTATCACGAAGGCTGCTGGACAGCGTGAGGACGGAATCTCCGTCACAAACAACGAACCAATGGAGTGGACAGATTGGAACGATTTGACGCGATCATCATCGGCACGGGACAGGCCGGCCCATCTCTGGCAGACAGACTCAGCGATGAGGGTCAGAAGGTGGCCATCATCGAACGGGGTCTGGTAGGGGGCACGTGTGTCAACGTCGGTTGCGTGCCGACCAAGGCCCTCGTCGCCAGTGCCAGGGTCGCCCACGTCGCCCGCAGAGCGGCAGAATTCGGCGTCGAGATCGGCGCCTCGGTCAGCGTCGACATGAAGAGGGTGAAAGCACGCAAGGACGAGATCTCCGGATCATCGAACAAGGGCCTGACGGGATGGTTGGAAAGTCTGGAGAATGCCACGCTGATCCGCGGCGACGCACGCTTCGAGGGCCCGACCACAATCCGCGTCGGCGATCGCCTGCTGGAGGCAGACCGGATCTTCATCAACACGGGCGGGCGCGCCTTCGTGCCACCCATCCCCGGAATTGAAGACGTTGATGCGATGACGAATGTTGAGATGATGGCCCTCGACACACTTCCTGAGCATCTGGTGATCGTCGGCGGCAGCTACATCTCCCTTGAGTTTGCCCAGATCTATCGGCGCTTCGGCAGCCGCGTGACCGTGGTGGAAATGTCGGAAAGGATCATCCCGCGGGAGGATGAGGACGTCTCCGCGACGATCAGAGAGATTCTTGAAGGCGAGGGTATCGAATTTCAGTCCTGCTCCCAGGTATCGAAGATGGAACGAACGGACAGTGGTTTCGTCGCTCATCTGACGCAGAGTGAGGGAGACCTTGAGCTTTCGGGGTCACACCTGCTGATGGCTGTAGGCCGCAGACCGAACACGGATGACCTCGGCCTCGACAAGGCGGGCGTGGCGGTGGATCCCAGAGGGTATATCACCGTAGACGATCAACTGCAGACCAGTGTCTCCAGCATCTGGGCTCTCGGAGACTGCAATGGCCAGGGCGCTTTCACCCATACCTCTTACAACGATTTCGAGATCGTTGCAGCGAATCTCCTCGACAATGATCCGCGTCGCGTCAGTGATCGAATCATGTGCTACGGCCTTTTCACCGACCCGCCGCTGGGGCGCGTGGGGATGACGGAGCAGCAGGCGCGGGAATCTGGCCGCGAGGTGCTGATCGGCAAGCGCTTGATGACAAATGTCGGCCGCGCCCGCGAACGCAGTGAAACGGACGGTTTCATCAAGATCCTTGTCGATGCCAACTCCAAAGAAATCCTGGGCGCTGCCATCCTGGGAATCAACGGCGATGAAGTCGTCCACCTCTTGCTCGACATCATGTACGCTAAAGCTCCCTACACGGTCATCCAACGGGCGATGCATATCCATCCAACAGTGGCCGAGTTGATTCCTACCGTGCTCGGCGACCTGCAACCCTTGGCGTAGCCCGACCTCGTTTCTGGGTTAGGCTGGCAAGCGATGGCCTGACGGGAGCGGCTTCCCGCCAGGCCATCAATCAATTCAAGCAGCCTGGCTCAACGCGTCGAGTTTTTCAGCCAACTGCGATTTTGCAGCGACGCCGACATGGGCGTCCTGGACTTCCCCGTCCTTGAAAAACAGCAGTGTTGGCAGGCCACGGATCTGATACTTGGCCACTGTCGCCGGATGGTCGTCGGCATCGAGCTTGGCCACTTTCGCCCGACCAGCGAACTCCGTCGCCAACTCGTGAACGATGGGCTCCAGTGTGCGGCACGGGCCACACCACGTGGCGCCAACATCGACGAGAACCGGCTCCTGCGAATCCAGGACTTCCGCCTGGAAATTGTCATCCGTCAATACAATGGGATCAGCCATGACGTGCTCTCCTTGCGTGGGTTGTGACTACGTGAGCGGTGCGATCCTGCCCCGGATTGCAGCGACTGAAGGCGGGAAAAAAGAACCCCGGCTCGATACCGGCGACGCGCCCGAAGTCACACATCTCGCCGATGTGCGATGCATTGGGCGCGGTTTTTCCTGTTTCCCAGCGGGCCACCGTGCACTGCGGAACCTGTAACTTCTCGGCCAACTGGGTCTGCGTCAGTCCAACGATGCTTCGAAATTCGCGGATCTGACAGAAATCGAAGGGCATATTATAGCACCTTTGCTATTGTTATAGCAAAGATGATATATATTCCGCCAAGGAAAGCAAGGGCTGCTCTCAGAATTTCTACAAACCGTCGAACTCGGTTGAGACCTGATCGAAGTGGGGATGGGAGCACTCTGCCAAAGTGAGCGTGCTGTCGTCGGCGAACGCCCCATATTTCCCGACCAGATAACCCAGTTTCGCTGTCTTCTGCGAAACACGACGTCGGTTACCTCTTGCCAATAGGTGGAAAGCGGATGGTGAAACGGGTTCCGTGACCGAGCGTCGACTCGACATCGACCGTCGCAGCGTGTCGGTCGAGAATCGTTTTCACAATGGGAAGTCCAAGTCCAGTGCCCTCGGCTTTTGTCGTAAAGAAGGGATGGAAGATGCGTTCCAGATCCTCGGGCGTGATCCCGCAGCCGTCGTCACCGATCGTCAGCACAACACGGCCCTGGTCATCCGTCGATAGGGCCATTGTCAGAGTTGCCGTCGCGCATCGCTCCAGTGCGTGCGCCGCGTTGACGATCAGATTGCGCAGGACCTGCTCGATCTGCGAGCGGTCAGCCTGGATCTGGGGAAGGACGTCGTCGAAATCGGTGACCACCGTGCAGGCCTGCAGGACCTTCAGGTTGCTCAGTGTTTCCAACACTGTCTGGATCTCGACGGCCAGATCGAGAGCCTCGACGCGACTTTCCTGCGGCTTTCCGAGGTCTAGCATCTGACCCACCAGTGATGTCATCTGTTCAACGGCCGTGCCAATCTGAGCCAGGCATTCCCGCACCTCGTTCACGTCGGCATTGTCGAGAGAGGTGGTGGCTATGTCGACATTGCCCAGCACAACCTGCAGCGGCGTCTTGAACTCATGCGCCAAACGAGGAGCCATCTGACCAAGAACGGAGAGGCGCTCCGACTGCAGCAGCTGAGCCTCCATCTGCTCGCGTTCGGTGCGGTCCTCGATCACGTGGAGCCGGGCGATCGTCCTTCGCTGTGCGTCGACTACATCGCTGGTGTGCAGCAGAACCGGCACCGTGTCGCCCGTCGGTTGCACACACTCGCGACGCACCCCGGAGTCACCTGGCGTAAAACCCGCGGGTTCACTCGGATCCTGCAGGAGTGTGGTCACCTGTTGCCCTTTTACATCCTCCTCAGCTCGCTTCAGCAGCTGCTGCGCCTTGTCGTTGAAAATGAGGATGTTCCCCGCCTCGTCAGTGGACATGATGCCGAAGGGGGCACTGTCAATCAGGTGCCGAAGGAAGCGCTCGCGCTCCACGACCTTCTCCTGCAGGTCGGAACGACCCTCGAGCAGATCGCTAAGCAGTCGTCGAGTGTCAACCAGACGTTTGCGCTCGCTCAGCACCTTGCTGACGATCCGCTGCAGATCCTCTGTAACCGGCGGCCGTTTCAGGTATCCCGCCGAACCCGCGTCCAGAGCGCGCAACAGGGTCTGTTGATTATGATGACCGGCGATGACGGCGCTGACCAGTGAGGGATCGGTGGCGCGAAGCTCCTGGGCCAAATCAATTCCATCGCCGTCAGGAAGGTCGACGTCCGCGAACATGACATCGATCGGACCTGCGGCGAACAGGAGACGTGCGCCTTCGGCACTCGACGCTTCTGCGACGCTGTGCCCAAGCATTCGCAGGTGCCCAGAAATAGCTGTGCCGCAATCAGCGTCTGCTGTCACGATGAGGAAAGCCGCCGTACCAAGACTCGCCTCATCTGGGATTGTACTGCTGAGTTGGTCGCCGCCGTCGAAGTTGCGAGCGCCCTCCACCAATTGGTCTTCGAGCTGCCGGCGTTCGCCGAGTCGGTCGAAGCAATCCATCAGATCACGCAGCACCACGGGCTTCTTCAGGTAATCCAGGGCTCCTTCCTGCAAGGCGGCGGTGGCGACCTCTTCGTCGCCATGTCCCGTCATCAGGATCACCGGAATCCCTGGATGCCGAACGCGGACGGTGCGTAGAAGTTCCAATCCCCCCAGCCGGGGCATGCGCACGTCGCTCAAGATCGCATCAATCTGCGGCGACCCTTGCAGCTGCCGCAGCGCATCTGCCCCTTCTACGGCGGTTACAATCTGATGTCCGCAATCGATCAGGAAGTCGCCGACCACCTGTCGTATGCTCAATTCATCGTCGACGACGAGAACTCTCATCCGTCATTGCCCTACCGAGTCAGATTCTGAACCAGATCATCGAGTTCGCGCAACCGGATTGGCTTGACGAGAAACCCCGTCGCACCTAGGTGGGCGGCCTGCGTCTCCATTTCAGCGTCGCCATGCCCCGTCATCATGATGACGGGAATATCGCTGCCCTCCTGGCGCACGTTCTCCAACAATCCCATTCCGTCGAGTCCAGGCATACGGACGTCAGCAAGGATCAGGTCGAAATCATCCTTCGTCAGTGATGCAACCGCCTCACGTCCGTCGGAAGCTTGTGTGACGGTGTGCCCACAGGCCAACATGAAGTCGCAGAGGGTCTCGCGGACAATTTCTTCGTCATCTACAAGCAGAATACGCAGGGCGGGGGTCATCGAGTCTCCACTGTGATTGGCGTGGTAGCTTGTGCAACGGGGCTCGTCTCCTCGTGACATGCAAGAGGTGTGCCACGCACAATGATCCGGCGTAAACGCCGTTCTTACAATTACTTGAGATAGTTTGGCGAGTTCCATGGCACATGATACTTGGCACCATGTGCTAGACAAATGTTGCTATATTGCGCCAACAAGCAACCAGGTCATGGCAGGACGCCACGATCAGGTGATGTTGAGCCTCTGGATCTTGTAGCGAAGTGTCGAATACGGCATCGCTAGAGATCGCGCCGCTTCACGTCGGTTCCAATGGGCCCGTTCCAACGCCGCGATGATACGATCTCGCTCATCACCCGAGGCAGAACGATCACCCGTTGCAGGAGGCTTGTCTTGTGAACTGCCCGTCGGCAGATTCAGGTGCGACCCATCGATCTGCCCTCCTGCCGAGATGATCGCAGCACGCTCGACGATATTGCGCAACTCGCGTGCATTTCCGGGAAAATCGTAGCTCTCCAGTGACGTCCGTGCGTCATCCGTGAAACCGACCCCTGCAACACGGCGGCGCATCGTGTACTCGTCAAGGAAATGCTGGGCGATAGGCAGGATATCCTCCCGGCGCTCGCGCAGCGGCGGGAGGTGGATCGGAAACAGATTGAGGCGGTAGAGCAGGTCCTGGCGGAAATCACTGCCTTTCCCCAGACTGGAATTGGTTGCGGCCACGACGCGAACGTCGCCCTCGATCTCGCGCGTGCCGCCGACGCGGCGCAGGCGCCGGGTTTCCAGAACGCGTAGCAGAGACGCCTGGGCCGCGGGCGCCAGATCTCCCACCTCATCAAGGAACAGGGTTCCCCCATTTGCCAGCTCGAAAGCACCCGCCCGCTCGCTGGTGGCTCCGGTGAATGCACCCTTGGTGTGGCCGAACAATTCGCTCTCTACAAGAGAATCGGGCAAAGAGGGACAGGAGACGGCGATGAAGGGGTAGTCGTCACCGCCTGCGGCCTGGTGGATTTCACGTGCCACCACTTCCTTACCCGTTCCCGTCTCGCCCGTGATCAGGATCGACTCGGCACCACCCTCAACGGCCTGTTGGATCAACTGACGATGGTCGGCGATAGCGGCACTGTCGCCAATCAGCAGGCGCCCCCTCGCGTCGGTTCGCTGCAGGCCGCGCACGACGTCACGCAGGTGGCTTCGGTCTCGATTGATCTCGTTCAGATGAATAACTCGGGCAATGACGGCGTCCAGGTCGAGCAATTTCACGGGTTTTGGCAGGAAGTCAGCGGCCCCCAGACGTAGGGCCTTCACTGCCATTTCCATGTCACCGTGACCCGTAATGAGAACGACAGCCAACTCCGGTTGGCTCTCCCGCAGGGCAGCCAAGGCGGCGAGCCCGTCCATCCTTGGCATGCGGACATCGACAAGGGCGAGCTGATAGTCCTGCTCTTTGGCAGCCGCAACGCCCTGCTCACCGTCGAAGAAGCTATCTACATGGTGTCCCGAGTCGCTCAGATACGCACCGAGCGTGTCGTGGATCACCTGCTCGTCATCGACGAGCAAGATGCCGAGGGACTGGTGAGCTTCGCTCATATGATCGTTTTCACTCCTGCGACCTCCCGTACCTGCTGTCCATGGGAAATAGTGAGGATGATCGCAAACGGTCAAGGGCGCGGCGGTCACGGGCTTCAGCACAGGGCCTGGGGAAGGTCATCCACGCTGGGTGCGGACGCCACCGTTTGTTGTGTGGGGTCAACGGGATCGTCGTCGTCGGCAACCGGCCGCGGGATGGCAAGAACCCGCTTGAGTTCCTCCACGACACGCTGCACTCGGAAGGGCTTGGCGATGATTCCCTCAACGCCAAGTTGGATCAGGGGGCCTGCCTTGTGGCGTTGCACGTGACCGGAAATCACGATGGTGGGCGGCAAGCTCCCCTTTCGCTTCCTCAAGAATTGTAGTAGACGGTCGCCGTGCGTACCTGGCATCTGTAGATCGAGAAGCATGGCGTGCACGTCGGTATCCTCGAGCACGCGACTGGCCTTGATCGCACGATCCGCCTGGATGGCCTTGTGACCCATCATTTCGATTATCTGTTGCAGCGTCTCTCGTACGGGCTTGTCGTCGTCGACGATGAGAATCGTCTTCTCCTGTGTCATGTGCATTCTCCTGTTGGCGACATAGGCACGAGCAAACGCACCTTCGTGCCGACGCCTGAGCGTGTTGAGACACGCATGTTGCCGCCCAGATCGCGCGTGATATTGCGACAGATCGCAAGTCCGAGCCCAGCACCCGTACGCGCCGTCTTGGTCGTGAACAGTGGCTCGAACAGACACGACATGTTCTTCTCTTCGATGCCTGTACCATCGTCGGACACTTCGGCGTAGGCGAACCATTCTTCACCAGGGACCTGAGTGTTGGGCAGCGCGTAGGTCGTATTCCAGCCGCTGCCTGCTTCGCCCCCCTCGTGCAATCGGGAAACGCCGGTCGTGACCACCACCTGGCTTGCTTTCGCATCCAGGGCGTTCAGCAGCAGATTCGTCATCACTTGTGCCAACAACCATCCACAGCCATCCACGTCGAGACCAGCTGGCAACAGCTGCAATTGGATCCCAACTCTCGATGACGCCAGTGGCCGAAGCTGACTCACGACACGCTCCACGACATGCCCGAGATCCGCCACGGGCGCTCGTTCATCGGGTCCCAGAGAGAACAGCATGATGTCTTCGGTCAGGTCATTGAGTCGCCAGGCGGCTGTCAGGATCAGGTCGAGGCTGCGCCGTTGCTTATCCGTCAGCTCCTGCATCAGGAGTAGCTCGGCCTGGCCTGAGATGCCCGTGAGGGGTCCGCGTATCTCGTGCACGACCATGGCAGCCAGTTGGCCCACACTACTGAGCCGCCCTGACTGATTAAGCAGGTTCTGTGATTTTTTCAGGCGATAGATGAGATCCTCCGCGTCGCGCAGGCGGTCTGACAACCCATCGTTGCGGCGTACCATCTCCTCGAACGAAATGGGTTGTGCGTCGGCGATCGTCATGGGCATCGGTTCGGTCATGGTGGGTCTGGCCATTTAGAGGGGGTTCGTCATCATTCATCACGTGATATTCATGAACGACGCTTTTGCAAATCTTGTGCCGCAAACGTGCAAAACACCCATTGTTCTGCCCCGACCCTCGCTAAGTAGACGGAAAACAGATAATTACGATTCTACTTGGGTGGACTCGGCGCGCCGAGAACCTGACGGTTACCTGAACTGAATCCTGCAACTTGTTGCTAACACTTGTTGGCGAACAAGGTGCCAAACTCATGCGCATCGTATCGTGGCGCCATCTGTGGCGACTCATCTTCTCGCCCGTTAGCAACTATAGCCAGCAACTGTTGCCAATCCTCGAGCATTTTCCCATCCGGATACATACTCGTAACCATCTGTTTTTAAATAGCATAGGATCCATATTCGCATTGGGTATGGAACTTGCAAAATCAGTACTCTGACATCGAAATTCCATTTCACCCTGAAACAGGAAACCCGTCAAGCGTCTGAGCCTAAGGTGCCAACTGCGCTACAGTGAGGAACGCTTGCAGATGGTGTTGAAGAACTCGAATGTTATCGTCGCTCACGTAGACTTGGACTTGAGGTATACCTGGGTTCAGAGTTCAGAGCCCGATTTTGATTCTGACGCCATTCTGGGCAAAAGAGATGATGAGTTGGATGACAGCGACGGCGCCAGAGAGTTGTTTGCGATGAAGAGACACGTGATCGAAACGGGAGAAAGCGGGAGAGTCCGGATCAACCATCCCTTGGCCGAGGATGAGATACACCGGGACGTCACGGTGGAACCCTTGAGAAACGATAGGGGGAAGGTGATCGGTGCAACGTCGATCGCCGTCGAAGTCTCCGGGGTGGGGGAGAAATAACTACGTGATCATCGCGCGCGGGGTCATGCTTCGCACATAGGGCTCCAACTCAGGCATCGCTTGCACAACGCCCACGGGATTTTCGATAATAGCCAAGTTGCTGCCCCTAAGGGAGAAGGTACGGGAGGTGCCGTGAACGCTGACAGGATGGAGACGCTGCGACGCAAGGCTGAAGCTCGACTCAGCTCGTATGTGATGAGTGATGGTCAGTTGGCAACGCTGTCAGTAGCTGAAGTGAGCCGTCTGATGCACGAACTGCACACTCATCAGATCGAGCTAACGATCCAGAACGAAGAGCTGATTCGTACGCAGGCTCAACTCAGCACGGCCCGTGACCGATATGCCGATCTGTTTGATCATGCGCCCGTCGGCTATCTGACGCTCACCGAAAATCTTGTCGTCACCGAAGCCAATACCACGAGTGCAACGTTGCTCGGGATCGATCGTGCAGATCTGGTCGGCCACCGACTTGAGGACCACGTAGATCCAGGCAGCCAGGATCAGTTCCACCTTTGCCGCCGGAAGATGGTAAAGACGGAAGCCCCGCAGGTCTGTGAGCTGACCATGAAGCGTGGGGACACGGCCACTTTTGTCGCCCGCGTGGAAATCCAGCCGGCGGCACCTCCAGATGGCCGAGATCTACGGGTCACCTTGTCCGACGTCACCGAGCATAAGCGCGGCGAGGACGAACTGCACCGTCTTCACAACCTGAGATCTCTGGGCCTGCTGGCAGGCGGGATCGCCCACGATTTCAACAACGCGCTGACAGGTGTGACGGCCAACCTGTCTCTCCTGCTGGGTGCGTTGCCCGCAGAGGGTGAGTCACAAGGGATGGCGACGGAGGCCCTCGAAGCCGTAACCCGCGCCAGCAAACTCAACCCGCGCCAGCAAACTCGCCGAGCAGTTACTGACCTTTTCTTCGGGGGGCACACCACTACGCAAGCAAACATCGATTCAACAGGTTGCCCGGGACGCGACCCGGTATTCTCTGAGCGGGTCGGATCTGAAAGCAGTATTTGATTTCAGCCCCGATCTGGCAGACGTTGACATCGATAGCGACCAAATTGGTCAGGTCATCCAGAATCTTGTGCTCAACGCCGACCAGGCGACCTCCAACGCGGGCACCTTGCATGTCTCGGCCAGCAACATCACCCTTGTCGATGGTGACGAGATACCCCTCAACAGCGGCACGTATGTGAAAGTCACGGTCGCCGACGAGGGTGAGGGTATCCCTGCAGAGATTCGTGAGCGGATCTTCGACCCCTACTTCACAACCAAGAACAATGGACATGGCGTCGGTCTGGCGATTTGCCACTCGATTATAGAGCGACACCAAGGCCACATCAGTGCCTCGAGCAGCCCGGCCGGTACGGCCTTCACCTTCTACCTCCCGGCGCTAGCCGCCCCCGTACCAGCAAGGGCTGAGCCTGCCGCATCAACACAGGAATCACTCAGGCCCTCTCTGCCCGTCGGCGTCAAGAGGATCCTGGTAATGGACGACGATGAGGGGGTCCGAAGTGTCCTTGTTCGTGCGCTAACACGCGAGGGCTGCGACGTCGTCGCTGTCACGGACGGCGAGAAAGCAGTGGATACGTACGCCGCTGCAATAGCCGCGGGTGAGAGATTTGACGTCGTCATACTGGACGCCACGATCCCGGGGGGGATGGGTGGCAAGATCGCCGTTGGTCACCTGCGTGACCTTGACCCGAACGTCCGAGCGATGCTCCACAGCGGCTACACCGAAGACCCGGCGATGTCGCTGCCGCAGTCCTTCGGGTTCAACGGGTCCCTCCCTAAGCCATCGACAGTCAGCGAACTGCTGCGCGCCATTCGCGACGCCTACCATCGAGGTGACCCAAGCTAAGTTGGAGTTTCATTCGATCGAAGATCCCAGCGCATGGAGTTTTGACAGCATCGGTTCAAGACTCGCGAGGCCGTAGCACAGGAGGGGAACATGTCTCATGGGGAGAGTGTATTCACTGCAGGCTCCGTGTACAAAGGCGGTTAGTGAGTACTGACGTCTGCCTCGGCCGACCACGCACTCATGAGCACGCTGTCGATCAGGGCCGTATCAGCCTGCACTTCAAACTGCAGCACCTCATCCCTCGAGTTGACTTGCTCAGGTTCGACAAGCGCAATCCGCAGCGGCCGCAGTCTCCGCCTGAGAGAATCAGGTAGACCTACCAGAGACGTTCCCGTTCTCGGCTCGACCTCGACCAACCTCACTCCTGCCGGCATTTGGAAGTCGACTGATCGTGTCCCTTTGACCGCTTGTTTCATGAAGGTCGTCCAGATCGGCGCCGCACCACTGCTGCCAGTGATCTGCAGACCGCGATCATCCACGAGCCGGTGCCGCCTTTTGTCGTCGAATCCCACCCAGACACTGGTGACGAGGTCCGGTGTAAACCCGGAAAACCAGGCATCCGTGTTGTCATTGGTCGTCCCCGTCTTGCCTGCTGCAGGGCGATCGAAACCCATGCTGCGAACACGGCGCCCCGTGCCCCGATCGACGACTTGCTTCATGATCTGCACGAGTTCATAGGCTTTCGCTGCGGCAACCACCTGACGCACCGCTGGACGATGATCGAAGAGCGTGCGGTTCGCCGTATCCGTGATGCGCTCGACGAGGGTCGGCTCGACGCGAATCCCCGAGGCCGCCAGTGTTCCATAGGCGGAGGCCATTTCCATGACGGTCACCTCGTGTGCACCCAGTCCGATACTCGGATTCGGCCGCAGATCACCAGCAAACCCCATGGCCCGTGCGAGATCGACAATGGCCGACGGACCCACCCTCTGCGTGATCTGCACAGCCGTTGAGTTCGCTGAATTGATCAGTGCCCAGGCGGCAGTTGTGAGACCGAGATAACTGTCACCAAAGTTGCGTGGTTTCCACAGGCGACCATGGTCATCGTACGATTTCTGCTCATCAACGAAAAGTGACAAGGGTGTGATGAGGCCCGCATTCAGTGCCGCCAGATAGACGACGGGTTTGAAGCCGGATCCAGGCTGTCGCCGCGCCCACAGGGCACGGTTGTAGTGACTTGCATAGATGTCTCGTCCCCCGACCATGGCACGCACATGTCCCCGATGCGGATCGAGGCAGACCAGCGCCGCCTGGACATAGTCCTTCTTCTCGGCATCGGCGGAGTGTGCGTAAGGCTCGAAACCCAGGCGTTCATCCAGGGCCGTCACGCCAACGTCGATCGCCTCCTCTGCGGCACGCTGCAACCGCATGTCCAGCGTCGTGTGAATGCGCAACGCCCCATGGCTCAGAGCCGCTTCCCCCCACAGCGAGATGACCTCAGCACGAACCGCCTCAGCCCAGAAAGGTGTGGGATTCAGCGGTTGGCGTCTGACATCCAGCAGATCCGCTACCACCGTTTCTGCATACCGATCGTAGTCAGCCGCAGCTAGCACGCCATGTGACTGCATGCGACCCAGCACATGTCGCATGCGACGCGTGGCGCGATCTGGGTGTCGCAGTGGATTGTATGCAGAGGGGGCATTCGGCAGGCCGATGAGCAACGCCACCTCTGGCAGCGACAGATCCTGTGGTCTCTTGGCGAAGAAGGTCTCCGCCGCGTCACCTATGCCATAGGAGTTGGCGCCGAAGAACACCGTGTTCAGATAGAGTTCAAGCAGATGGTCCTTGTAGATCGCGTGGTCCGCCGCCCAGTCCGTCGAATGTGTCCCCACATAGTAGTTCGCATACAGAGCCTCTACTTGCAACGCCAGCAGCATCTCCGAAATCTTGCGCTTGATCGTCTTCTCAGGCGAGAAAAATAGCCGCTTGACGAGTTGCTGCGTAAGAGTGCTGCCACCGCGCGCTCCGTATCCGTGTCGCACATTCGCCCAGATCGCACCCAGGATCGCGCGGATGTCCACACCCTTGTGTTCGTAGAAGCCAGCATCTTCCGTAGCCAGAAGCGCCTGCACCGCAAAAGGCGGCAGGTCTTCGATTCGAGTCCACGTGCGATTCTGATTAAATGTGTAGATCCGTTCACCGGTTGCCGCATAGATCTCAGTGCCCGCTCTCAATCCCAGGGCAGCCGGCGTCTTCGGTAGCCTCGGCAATCCGGCCGCAACACGCACGAACTGCGCATATCCCGCCCAGAGAATGAGTGCTGTGAGCACGCAACTGCTACCCAGCATCATGAGAACCGAGCGCCGCTTCATGGTGCTTGCGCCTGTGTCGTGTCAGCGGTTGGAGCAGGATTCGTTGCCTCGGGAATGACGAACTCCAGAACATCTCCAGTACCGGTGATCGCGCGCCCCTGCCAATCGTCCCCTTCTCGCGTGGCGACGGCGCTGTAGCCTCCCCCCTTGCTCCAGGCATCTGTGAGACGTAGAAAGTCATTCGTGTAGAGGGAGTCAGCCCAGTTTTCCTCAAGGGTTCGGCAGATCCCCTTGTAGACACGAATCTGTTCCCCGCCGGTCTCAGTGTTCCAGCCCAGATCGCCATTCCTGACTGTGCGCAGCTTGTCGAGACCAGAGCGCATGCCCCTGTGGCGCGGCTTCCGCCATTGCTGCAGACGATCCCGCCAGCGATTCCGCTCCGACGCGGGCATCTGGCCGAAGAGGTAGGAGTCGGGAACCCGTCGAGCCCCTATCTGCCCGTCGATCAATGTGAGCAGTTGGCCATCGGCCAGCAGCGAATCGAGCAACTGCCGGGCACGAAGTTCGTATTGCTTAGACTCGATGACAGCCTTGTGTAGAAGATCCTGTCCAAGGCGGTAGGCTCGTAGACTCGCCGCCAGAGTCTGAATGTCACTGCGACTGGCACTGCCGGGCTCGAGCGTGGTATTCCGCCGGAAGGACTCGAGCACGAGGGAGGTCGGTCCGACCTCGACCTTGTACTCCCACCGCAACACGACAGCTGGGATACTGCTCGTTTCGATGGCCTCAGACCGTGTGGTCCGCAACCCCAGTTGGCCACTGTTGCTACCGCGAATCTCGTCCCACACGGCGCCGCGCTTCAAGCGTTGATCATTGTGTGTCAGCAGATACTGGCCGATCCGCACACTGAAGTATTGGTCTTTGATCTCGAGCACGAGAGCGACGCAGACGAGCAACAAGGGAAGCACAACGGCAGCAGCGCTGATGGCCAACCTCTGCTTCCATTTTGCCGGGAGATCGGACTCGTCAGTCGCGGACAGATTCAGAATGAAGTGGACTTCGCCATCACGACGTTCGGTCTCGACGAAATCATGGCGCCGATAGAACTCGATGACCTCGGGCCAATCATCATTCGTTTCCACTACGACGCTGTGACATCCTCTTGAACGAGCAAGCACAAGCAGATGGCGTAACAAGTTGGAGCCGATCCCTGTACACCGGTCGTCCTTTGCAACCGACATCCGCACAACGCGCCTGACGTCGCCCGCCTCCGCAATCAGGGCACCGGTGCCAACCAACTTCGAGCCATGCCAGGCACACACGAAGTCGTCGGCGGCGAAATTTGACAGAATGTCATCAAGGTCAGGATTGGCTGACTCGTCGATGAATCCAAAATGCTCCCCGAGTCCCTGCAGAATCAGACTTCTGGCAGAGTGTTGGTCTTCAGGTGCGAAAGGTCGGATCGTCAGATCATCGCTCATGACGTCACCACGCTGGCCTCGCCCTCGTCACCGGGCAAGGCGTCCCCGATTTTCTCTATCGATACAGGTGCATCTGCACAAAAACATCTGAGTCTGTCTTGCCGGATGCTGGCTTGAGCACGCGGAAACGCGCGTCGAGAGTGACAGCTGAGATCGGTGTTACCTGCAGGCCCACCTGCAGTCGATGCGCCTCGTCGTCGATGATCTGGGTGTCCGGATCGCTCCAATCGTGCGCCAACAAGGCAATGATGCCATTGTAGGGGACGTAGTTCAACTCGTGATACAGAGCAGCCTGATCTGTACGGGCGCCACTGCTGCGTTGCAGGCTGCCCCAGTCGTATTCGAACTGGTAGGTCAGTGGCAGGTTACGTCTGTTGCGCCACGGATTCAGCACACCATACACACCATAGGTGGACGTGTCGCCGCCCTCAGCGACAGGTCGGCGACGCAACATGGCACTGGCGCCAAGACTCCAGCTCAAGTCGCGCCAACCTGCGTTGACCGCTGTCCCCCAACCACCGTCGACATCGGTGATGTTCCAACTGTCAGGGACTCGATCACGCGCTGCCATGCGAAACCAGGCGAGATTGACAAAGGGATAGTTCGGCATCGCACCGATCTCAACACCACTCACTCGCGATTCAGGTAGGCCGCCATCCAACTCGAAACTGCGCCGGATCTGCGACGTGTGGTCATCCAATCGCAAACCGAAACTTGGTACGAAGCGCCCCGCCTTGATGTAGGCCTGATTCGGTGCCTCGTGCAGCATCACGAAGGCTTCGCGAAAGTACAGCGAGTTGTCGCGCTGAAATGAGTCCGAGTAGCCACTGGGTCGACCACGTGCACCCGTATTCACCAGAAACGTCAGGTGGTGCGTTGGATGCACGACAACAGGCACATCCACCTGCATGGGAAAATACAGAGGACTCAACATGGCCAGACGCACATCCGCCCCTACTCGTACGACTGGATCTGCATTCAGCTTGTCATAGCGCCCCTGCAGCAGACCGTAGCGCTCAGGCGCCGCATGAGAACCGCGCGTCCAACCATCCTTGATCGCCTGTTCCAGCGCGGCAAAGCGCAATGCTGCATCCTCGTAGCTCGTTGGCCCCTCAGGTAGCGAGTCATTGTAGGACGTTGCCCGATCCCGACGACCGAAGAAAGGTGCATTGCGATCCCAGTCATCTGTGGGCCGCGGACTGGTGGCGATCATCGGTAGTGTCGATTCACCAAAGAAGCGGCCCGATGCGTTGCGGATCCCCCCACCCGCCGGATCCACATGACAGGACTGGCACGACATATTGCATTTGCGCAGCGACACCTGCACCGGGTCTACCCATTCATTTGGCCCGACATGGCAGTTATCACAGGTACGCGCCGACCGCGCCGCGTACATCGGCGTCGCCGCGGCTTCAGAAGCGAGCCCCGCCATCACCATAATCGACGCGAGCCATATCGTCGACAACATCCTCGGCATATCCGGCTTCATTCGCATGATGGTACCGGGTTGGCATCGATCCAGCGTCTGATGGTGAGTTGCTCCTTGCTGTCCAACCGGGGCCAGGCACCCGGTGGCATATCATTTTTCTCAAAGATGCTCTCGATCACATCCTCGAGATTGGCGACGACGGACAGGCAGGATTCCAGCCCGGGGTCTTCCCCCATGGGCGCAGTCGGCTTGTTCCGTGCATCTCCAAGGCGCAAATCATCGTCGCCCTCGTTGTCGTCGTTGTTTGGCGTTTCATCGCGTCCCGTATGACAGGGCACGCATTCGCGCTGAATGATGGGTTCCACGTGCGCCCACGTCGGTTTCTGTGCAACGATATCCGGATCGGCCTGATTCAATGTCAGATCACCCGACCCGCAGGCAGTGAGCACCACTGCAATCACCATCGTGGACGTACAGATATGCCGCATCACTCTCGCTTTCTCAGCTTTCATTCACGGAACCCCGGATCTCATTCACGAATCCGGATTTGTTCATGAGCCCACGCCGGGCGCGGGGTCGAGCATGGGGAACAGGGCGAGCACTTCTCGGTCTGTGACCTGCCGCCCACATTCTGCGACCTCGAAGGCTTCCACATACGACGCGCTCCTCGCCCGCTCCGTTCCGTACCATCTTTCCAAAGCTGCTGTGTTGTCCGCGCGGACGTGACTGAAGGCGTACGTATTGTTGAAACGGAATTCCTTCTGCTTCTCTTCGCTCGCCTGCACTTGTGCCAGCACGCCCTCATGATAGGGGTTGTATTCCAGTACTTGTGACACGTGCGCGCCACAACCTTCCAGCTTTGTCTGCCATACATCGTCGATGATCACAGCAACATCCGACAAGTAACAGAACTTGGATGTGTGAAAGTCACGCATGTAAAAGACAGCAGGCAGCTGCTCGCCGCTGAGCGTCGACAGGACGTCGCGAACGATCCATCCTGCCGTCATGTTGTCGTTGTGCCCGCCCTCGGCCGGATAAAACGTAAACACGAGGTCCGCTTTGCAGTCGCTGATCTTCGCCGCAACCTGCTGGCGAATGGCCTCCGTGTTCTGCAGAAAGCCATCGTGGTAGTCCAGGATCTCATAACCGTCTAGTCCCAGGATGCGTTTTGCATCCATCGCCTCGCCATAGCGTCGTGTTGCGAGATCCTCCGGGCTCATCGAGAAGTGCCCCGCATCGCCATTGGTGAGAGACAGAAATCTCACGTCGTGTCCCAACCGGGTGAACAGGGCGACCGTGCCGCCCGCGTAGATCTCACCCTCGTCTGGATGGGCAAAGATCACGAGCACAGACAATCTCTCAGGCATTGACGGGTTCAATCTCGCTGCAGCAGTTGCCAGGCCCGTCCCGGCGCTTCAACACGGAAGGTCTCGATATTGCCATTGTCCTGCAGCGTGACGAAAGCCGTCCGCCCATCGACACCACCGAAGGCAATGTTACTTGGCTGTTGGCCCGTCAGTTCGATCTCCAGCAACACCTCTCCCGCGGGCGACACTTTCACAACCTTGCCGCTCCCATGACGTGTGATGTAGAGATTCCCTTCCACATCGCAGCGCATGCCATCCATACCACCATCTTCGAACTCGATCAGTAACCGCTTGTTGTTGATCTGGCCCTCGGGTGACAGGTCAAAGACCCACACCTTCCGCTGCATCGACTCATTCACATACAGACGCGTCTCATCGGGACTCACCTCGACGCCATTCGTCGTCCCCATGCCTGACGCCAGTCTCTCCACTACTCCCTCAGGACTGATCCGCCAAAGCTGACCGGTACTCTCGCCCCAATTTGGATCAGAGGCATAGAGTGCGTCGTCGCTGGCGATGGCGATGTCATTCGGCTGATTCATCTCCGCTTCATGGGCAAAGACAGAGATCTCCTGTGTCTCCATATCGACACGCAGCACATTGTGTCGCGTATAGTCGGCGATCAACATATCACCGGCACGATTGAAACGGATGCCATTGCCGATACTGCCCTGCGGCAGCTCGACGAACAGACTCGCGCTGCCATCGGCGTCCACCACACCGACCGTACCCTGCTTCTCGAAGTTCACCGCGTAGAGCAAGCCCCCTGCGTCGACGGCAGGCCCCTCGATGCCTTGAGGAAAGCCACCTACCTCCGTCAGCATCTTCGCCATGTAGGGTTCATCGCCCTCTTCTGCCGGTCCTTCTGGTTCACCCATGAACTCCTGCAGGACCGCAAGCGCCCCTTTGCGTCCGAGAATGTTCGCCCAGAAGATCGGCGGTGAGTTGAAGTTTTCATCGACCAGCGCAATGTCGGCACCCCGTTCGAGCAGCCGTCGAATGGACGCCAGTTGATCTGAGTAAATCGCCTTATGCAGTGCGCCCACGCCACCTCGCTGGGCGGCATTGCCATCGAAGAATCCGTGCGGTTGGCTGTCGATCGCCGCTCCTCGGTCGAGGAGCCAATCAATGGCCTCCACATTCCCTGCATAGGCAGCATAGCTGAGACTCAGGTCGAGCAGATGCTGATCGGACACGTCCTCCGGCATCTTCGGCCGAAACTGTGTATTTGCCGACGGCAGCAGCGCACCCTCTGCATCGAAGAACGCCGCCAGTGCCGCTGTGTCGCCCAATGCTGCAGTGAAGGGCAGATCTACTTCGACTCCACCTCTTGCCAGAATCCGCGCCATGTTGAAGTGGTTTGCGCTGAGTCCGTCGAACCAGTGGGGCTCTCCGACCAGAGCATTCCACATCGTCTCCGCTCCCACCTCGGCGCCACCATCCAGCGCCATGCCGATGAGATCCTCTCCGCCTTCGATCCAGAGCAACTGCGACGAGGTAAGCAGCAATTGCAGAACCCCCGTTGAGTCCGCCGTGAGAGCCGACGCGTCGGCGCCGTGGCTGTAGAGAATGCTCGCCAACTCCACGACATTTGCAGGCAGAGGTGCTCTGTCAGAGCCGGTCAGAACATGCACGAGGCGGGCGCCACGAAGCTGGGGCAGCGGAAACAGGTCGTGATCATATCCCGCTGCATTCACCAGACCCGGTGCCGCACGCAGCAGTGAATCGAGTCCCGCTGCGTCTCCCGCATCGATACGAGCGACAGCCTCTTCAAACGCCGGATGTTCAGCAGGATACCCCGCCCACGCCTCGGGCGGCAGATCGTCCCCGGAGCGCGGCACACCAACGACGACAATCTCGGCCGGCTGCTTGTCGCCACCAATCGTGGCGGCAATATACTGTCGACCCTCTGCCATGTACGAGAACAGACCGCCATAGGTATTGTCGGGCAGAGGCAGTTCGGCGATCTGTGATCCCGTCGTCTTGTCCAGAGCAAAGAGACTTGCGTCGCGCTGCACGAAGTATGGGCCCTCCACAGGGTTGAAACTTCGCGGATCTTCCATGGTGACAAAAAGCAGATCGGGTGTCACCAGAGGGAACGATCGGGCTGCCCAACCGAGGGTTTCCGGTAGGTCTCCCACGTTTGCCAAGGCCGGATGATTGACGGGCCCCGTCCCCATGGTGCGCATCCACAAATGTTCACCTGTGTTCATATCGATCGCCGTGAACCTGCCATAGGGTGGCGTCGTCAGCGGCAACCCATCCAGAGAGCCGAAGAATTGCGCACGTCCCCCGAAAACGGAGAACGCATCGGGATCCTCCACCGGCAGCAGGATCGTTGCATCCGGTCGTGTCTTCGAGCCGATGTAGAGCACCCCCGTTGTTGGATCGACGGCGCCACCAACCCAGTCGGCCCCACCCAGTTCACCTGGCATCTGCACCGACCCCTCCAGAGAGGGCGGTGTATAGAGTGGTCCTGTGCGCCGTTCCCCGATCTCCTCCAACGCCTGCTGACGTAACTCGGGTGTGAAGTTGATGAGATCGTCCTCGGTGAAGCCCTGGCGATCGTAGGCTGCGGGTCGCGTCGGATGTGGTTGTGTGGGCGACGCAAACTCACCTTCTACATCTGACGCGGGGGCGGGTCGTTCAACGATCGGCCAGATCGGCTCACCCGTGATTCGATCGAAGACGTAGGCATAGGACTGCTTCGTCACCTGTACGACGATCTTACGAGGCTCGCCATCGATGGTCACGTCGAGCAGAATCGGCGCCGCCGGCGGGTCGTAGTTCCACAGCGTATGATGGATCAGTTGGTAGTGCCACACGTATTCACCTGTACGCGCATCGACGGCGACGAGGCAATCACTGAACACGTTCTCCCCGGGCCGTTCGCCACCATAGCGGTCGTGACTGACCGAACTGACAGGGAGATAGGCGTAGCCGAGTTCTGGGTCGGCACTGATCGTCCCCCACACATTCGCCGCACCCAGATGCGACCAGGAGGTCCCCTCCCATTGATCCCAACCGATCTCGCCGGGCTGCGGAATCGTATGAAAGCGCCACAACTGTTCTCCCGTGCGCACATCGTAGCCGCGCACATCACCGGGAGATACGTAGTGAAAGGGTGACTCACCATTGTGCCAGTCGAGGATGATGGATCCCACAATCGCGACGTCTCCGACGATCGTCGGCGGCGATGCCAGTCCAAAGCGATCCTTGATCACCGATGCCCGCAGTCCCTGCGTCAGATCGACACGCCCCTGGTCGCCAAAGGCTGGATCAGGCAGACCCGTTTTTGCATCCAGCGAATACAGCGTATCTGACCAGGTGCCAAACAGGATCCGCGTGTTGCCATCCTCGTCTGACCAGTAGCCGACGCCACGATTCAGATACTGACCCGTCGAATCATCATAGCGACCCATCGTATCGAAACGCCACAGTTCCTCACCTGTGGTCGCATCGAGGGCGAGGGCGACACCAAAGGGTGTCACCGTGTACAGGACGCCATCTATGACGAGGGGTGTCCCCTTATATCTCGCGGCTTCGAAATCCTGCTCGTCCGCGACGATCTGGGCATCCGGCAGACGATAGCGCCAGAGGATGCGCAGACTGTCGACATTGCCACGATGAATCTGATCGAAGGGCACGTAACGTGTACTTGCGGCGTCCGACGCCCAGTAAGGCCAGTTTGCCGATGATTCGACGAAGGAGCCGAGAAGCGTGAGCAGCGCAAGAGACAGAATGGTGGGGCGTAGAAGTCGAGACATTGAATTTTCCGTGAATGCAGGTCACGCGGTTTGAATAGCCGGGCGAGCCCATGTGGACGGCCAAGTGAGCCCGGTCGAGTAGGACGATACAGTGTCAGATAAGACTGCCATGTGGACAGCGTCAACCTGAGATTGAGATCTGATCTGCACAGGATTGAAATCAGTAGATCTATACTGAAGCCGTGCGTAAATGGTGGCGCCAGAAACCGATGGCATTGCTTATCAACAGAGACACCTCCATCGCGACTGCCATCGGACTGCCAGCGAGGATATTGTGCACCATCCACAACGCCGCACAACACATGTAGACGATGCGCATGCGTCGGGGATTGGACTGGAAGGCAGCGTACGTAGCGACAAGAGAAGCGGTGAGCGCCAGGATATCGAGAGGGCGTTCATACGTGGCGAGAAAACCAACAACCACGGCGGCGCCAAAGAGCAGGATAAAGCGTGGATTCGTACTGTACGCCGCCACCAGAACACGCACACACAGAATCATGTAGAGTGTGCCCGCACTGTTGCGTCCAAGAAGAAAGAAGTGGCTCGCACTCAGGATCGCCGCCAACACGAGCCAAAGCAAGATCGTGCGGCGCTCGCGGCACTGCATAGATGTGACAGCACTGGCAAAGGCCAGGCCCGAAAGAATCTGTGATACGACAAAGGGATCCATGGCCACTGCGCCCATCAAGTTGGAAGTTCTCCCTGGGCAATCGGTTCACATATGTTCAAGTCTTAGAACTGATGGAGAAATGTACTGACCACCCGCCTATCCAGGTTAGTGGATACCAAGGAGTCGACCTGTGACACAGTTGACCGAACTGAGTGCCCTTGCTGGGAGCTTGCTGAAGAAACGCGGCGACACTGTCGCTGTCGCAGAATCGTCGGCGGGGGGCGTGATCTCTGCAGCGCTGCTGGCGATCCCCGGTGCGTCGGCCTATTTCAAAGGCGGTGGCGTCGTCTACACAAGCGACGCGAAACAGATCTTGATCGCAGTCTCAGATCAGGCGATGAACGACGAACGTGCTGCCACCGAAGTCCACGCACTACACCTTGCTCGCGCCGCCAGAGAGCGGCTCGGTGCCGATTGGGGTATCGGCGAAACGGGTGCCGCTGGACCCACAGGCAATCGTTATGGTGACGCTCCAGGCCACAGTTGCATCGGTGTTTCCGGCCCCATCGAGCGCGCCGTGACCATAGAGACAGGACAGACAGATCGCGAACAGAACATGTGGAGCTTCGCACAGGCGGCCTTTCAGCTACTTGGCGAGTGCCTGCGAGATGAGCGCTCTTAGACGCAGGGAGTGACCCTGCGTCTAAGAGGCTCGCTGATCTAAGGCCTATACCCTGTATTCACTCGCCGACGACGCTGACCGTACCCAATCCCAGTGCACGAATGGGCGCCGCAATCGTTGCCAGGTCTCCCACGACAACGATCACGAGATCATCAGGACTCAGATGCTGGCGCGCCGCATCGATTAACTGCTCCTGTGACACCGCTTCCCAACTGGCCAGCGAGGCGACCCACGCATCGTCGCCGAGTCCTTGCAGCACGACGGTCTCCAGACCGGCCGCAATGGCACCGACCGATTCGAAGCTGCTGGGATACGTCTTAACCAGCGACGCCCGCGCGTCTGAGAGCTCCTGTGCTGTGGGCGGGCGATCGGTGACGATCTCTCGCAATTCTTTGACGATCTCCGTAATCGACTCAGACGTGCTCGGTGTCTGCACATTCGTGATGACATACATCGGTCCACGGGCACGATCATCCCACAGAGAAAAACCAACACCGTACGTATACCCCTTATCCTCGCGCAGGTTGAGATCGAGTCGCTGAAAAGAGCCACCCAGGATCTCGCGGACCATTTGAAAGGCAGGGAGATCAGTATCGCTGTAGCGCATACCCAGATTACCCGCGACAATCACACTCTGCGGCGCATTCGGCTTGTCGACGAGCAAGATCTGCACCCCCTCAGCCGGTGTCGCTTGCAGCTCCGGTTCCGCCGGCACGTCCGCCGACTTCCACTTGCCAAAGTGTCGTTTCGCCTGCTTGCTCGCCTCTTCTATGCTGATGTCACCAACGAAAACGAGGGCTGCATTGTTGGGTCGATAGTAAGTCTCGTACGTCGAAACCAGATCATCCCGACTCAGGTCAGAGACCGACGCTGCCGTACCATGGCCGTAGTACAGGGCGCCGCCCCGCACGGGTTGCCACATGAGTCGGCCATAGGGATGATCCTCGCCGAAGATGGCCGTCATCAGTGCCCGTCGTGAGCGGGCGCTTGGGTCCAGCTCAAATTGCTGCATCTGTCCCAGATAGTGCTCACGCTGGCGCTCGAGTTCCTCCGCCGAAAACACGGGGTTCAAAGCAACATCCGCCATCAACCCAAGACCGGCGTTGAGACTCTTTTTCAGCACATTCATGCGGATGAAGGAACCATCGAAGGAACTACCCGTCGCGAGATTCGCGGCAATCGCCCGCGCCTCGTCAGAGATCTCGAGAGCGGAACGTTTCTTCGTCCCTTCATCGAGCATAGCCGCAACCAATGTGATCGCTCCTGGCGTGGCCGCATCATCCGCTGTCCAGCCATTCTTGATCACGAGATTTGCTTGCACCAGAGGCAGCGCGTGGTCTTCGACAACGAGCACTTCGAGACCATTCGACAGTTGACTGCGATGGATACTGGGGGGCTCGAAGGTGGTCTCTGTGCCAGATGCTGGAGTCTGCGAGCGATCAACCGTCGCCTCAGCGACAGACAGTGATCCCCGTGGGACGATCTCCAATACGGCGCGACGATCTGGCTGCAGGAACTGCCGCACCGTGGCATTGATCGATTCCACCGTCGCCGAGCGATAGCGCGCCAGATCACCGGCGAAGCCATTCGGATCGCCTTGTGCCGTGTTATAGAGACCGAGGCGACCGGCGATACCGTAGAACCCACCGATATGCTCGAGTCCACGAATAAAGGTCGCTTCCCATGAGACCATCACAAGATCAAGTTCCTCCTGTGATACGCCCTCGCTCAGCAACAGAGCAAGCTCTTCGTCGAGGACGGCCGCAATCTCAGCCAGACTATGACCTTCACGAGCGGTGACGGTGATCTCGTATTCACTACTGAGGGCTCGAGACGACTGTCGTGCCGACACATTCTGGGCGATCTGTCGATCGTAGACGAGGGACTTGAACAGTCGCGATGTCTTGCCACCGGTGAGAATCGATGACAGCAGATCGAATTCGGCATCCCCTGGCGCAGCCAGCCCCGGCGTGTGCCAGACATAGTACAGACGCGACAGATCGACATCGTCCTCGGCAACGGCACGTCGCTCTCCATCCAGCGTCGGCACCCACTCCCGCATGCGATCCACCGCAGGTCCAGGAGGGATCGAGGCGAAATATTGGTCGATCAACTCTCTCGCAACAGCCGGATCAAAATCGCCGCCCACAACCAGCGTCGCATTGTTGGGTGTGTAGTAGTTGCGGAAGAAATCAGACACGTCCTCCAGAGAGGCTGCCGTCAGATCTTGCTGCGAACCGATGACTGGCCAGGAATACGGGTGGTTCTTGGGATACATGAGATCCGCCAAAATCAACGACGACTTGGCATAGGGCCGATTCTCGTAGCTCTGTCGACGTTCGTTTTTCACGACATCGCGCTGATTGTCGAGTTTCTCCTGCGTCATCGCCGGCAGCAGAAAACCCATGCGATCCGACTCGAGCCACAACACAAGCTCCAGGTGTTCACTCGGCACATCCTGCAGATACATCGTCCAGTCTTCACTGGTGCCACCGTTGACGTAGGCGCCCACCTTGTTCAGCGGTTCGAAGTATTCGCGATCGTGATTCTCCGACCCCTGGAACATCATGTGCTCGAAGAGGTGCGCAAAGCCTGTGCGTCCAACCTCTTCGTCCTTTGAGCCCACGTCGTAGACGACATGTACGGAGACTTTGGGGAGAGAATGATTCTCGTAGAAGACGACGTCGAGGCCATTGGCCAATTCGTACTTCTCGATATCAAGTTGCGGTGCGTCCTGCGCCAGTGTTTCACCGAGCAGTGCAACTGCGAGGATGGCGCATGTCCAGTAGAGGGTCTTCATCTTGTGTTTGTGCTCCTCGATTTGGTGCTGATTATTCTGATCAATCCCCACTGATCTTATGTGTCCAAGGCCTGCAGAGCCAGTAATTCCAACTGTCCGTCACATTGGCAAGCTTCACGCCAGGTCACCGTCGCCTGCCACGTGTTGAGTGGCCGTCCCAAACCCGGTCAGGGCAGCACGTCGAGGATCTGTGCCATCGCCTGCTTATATGCCTGCAGGGCGCTACGCCCCGTCCGCGTCAAGGCATAGGTCGTACGCGGTCGCCCATCTGCGAGTTCCTTCGTTACGCTCACGATCTTGGCGTCCTCAAGCTTCGTCATCTGCACAGACAGATTGCCACGACTCATTCCGCTTTGCCGCAAGACATACATGAAATCGGCTCGGCCCAGCACACTCAGCAGAGCCAGAACGCGCAGACGGGCCGGCTCATGAATCAATCCATCGATGTCGGGTAGTGGATCGGTCATTGTCACGCCGCCTGCTCGAAAGCATCGGCGTCTCGTCTGAAATTGTACAGCAGCTTCGTGCCCATCGCCTGCACCACGACACCGGTGCACAGAAAGGGCACGGCTGGTGTCCACTGTGTCACGGCTGTGATGACACCGCTGATGATGAGGACCAGCGCATAGACATGGAAACGACGCGCCGTGGTGAGCCAACCTGCGAAGAATGCCAGAATCGCCGTCAGGGCTCCGGGAACGCCATTGATGAAGCTGCCAACGAAATCGCCGCCCTCGGACTTATACAGATAGGCCCCGCCTGACACAGCCAGACAGGCCATCGCCGTGAAGATCACGTAGCCCGCGACGATCCACTTCAGATTTCGCCTCTTCCGCTTACGAGAGAATTCAACGAATCCAGCTCGGGGTTCCACAAGGGCTCGCCGCAGTGGAAACCAAAACGCCGGCATCAACACGATGACGAAGCTGGCTAAGAAGACGACATTGGACCACCAGAGAATGCCCACCGCTGTCAGAGAGAGACCGCACATCAGGTCGAGTAGACCATCGTCCCAATAGGCCCCATACAGTTGCTGCTCCATCTGTGTGTTTTCCAGCATGACCCGCCTCCCCTTCGGCGTGTGCGTTTCCTGAACCGTAGTCTGTAACACGAACTGAGTTCGTAATGTGAACTTAGTTCATACCATAAACTTATGCAAGAGAATCAGCAGGAAAGACAAGAAGGACCGATGTGAGAGACCGTCGCGCTGCAAGTTGTCCGGGTCGTGCCAGCGGGCTCTGCTCCGGGAGAGAGCGGCACGCAGTAGGCGACGGCGGCAACAGATGCCCAACCTGCTGGCCATATTCCCCCACACACGTCACATCCCTTTATTTGGGCCACGCACGATATTCTGGCCACGTAAGACTTGGCGTGCTCATTGGTTGCTCGGACAGGACTCTACCAGCACCCGCCATGACCACTGCCACCAGAGTCGAAAAACCACATGCCAGGGAAGCTGAGCACCGATATGAGTCTCACTGAAGACCAAATCGAGGACTATCGTCACAATGGCTATCTCGTGATCGACGATGTGTTCAGCACGCAGCGGGTCGCACAACTGCGCGCCGCTGCCGACTCCGAAGCGATTTGTGCTGCCGTCGATGAACGCGGGGGCAGTGAACGCACGGTGCATCTGCTTGAGATCACCCGACGTCATCCGGAATTCAATCAGCTGTCCTACGACGAACGTATCCTCTCTCGCTTGCGCCCCTTGATCGGTGATGACATCCAGCTCCAACACTCCAAACTCGCCACCAAACCTGCAGTCGCCGGCGTCGGCCCCTATCGCTGGCACCAGGACTTCGCCTTTTTCCCCCACACCAACACCCATCTTGCCGCCGTCATGGTCATGCTCGACGATGCGACACCTGAAAATGGCTGCATGCAGTTTCTACCTGGCAGCCATCGCATGGGGTTGCTCAATCATCTCGACGGCGATGGCAATTTCGCCGAGTGCCAGGAGCGCCACCTGTGGGCCGATGCATCCAAACTTGTCGACATCACGCCCCGGGCGGGTGGCATCAGCATTCACCACTGTCTCATGCTACACGGCTCCCCGCCGAATACGTTGGGTCAGCCACGCCGCGGTCTGGTGTATCAGTATCGTGCCGACGACGCCTATCAATTGGCGGATCATGTCTTCGCTGATACGGGTACCGTCGTCAGTGGCGAGCGCCGAGGTCGCGTACGCTGCGAGGAGATGGCTGTGGCTCTGCCGCGACGAGCGGCCCCTGGCGATCCGTATGGAGATGCATGGAATCAGATCGGCTCTGAGGTAGACCTGTGATCGACATCATCCTGGACACTGATATCGGCGGCGATATCGACGATGCCCTGTGTCTTGCCCTGGCACTCAATAGCCCAGAGATCAGCCTTCGTGCCGTAACGACAGTGAACACCGACCCGCCACTGCGGGCACGCCTGGCAGCGAGGATGACCCACACCTTCGGCCAACCGGAGATACCAGTGGCACCGGGCTGCAAGGCGATGTTTGATGGGGCACCGACCTATTGCAAAGACATCAACCACGCCGTCGTCCTCACCCTGGATGATCCCATTCCAACCGGCGATGGCGTCGATCTGCTCATTGAGACGGCGCGTCGACACGCCGGCCGAATTGTCATCGTCGGTATTGGCCCCTGGACAAACATCGCCACCGCTTTCGAGCGTGCCCCAGACCTCCGCGGTTGTGTTGCGCGACTCGTCTTGATGGGCGGTCAGTTGGATCCACCCGGCCCCGAGTCGAATATCCGCTGTGATCCGGTGGCAGCAGCTTATGTGCTGAATCTGCCGGTCCCGAAGCTGCTGGTACCACTGGATGTAACATCCCGACAGATCTATGCAGCCGCCGACCATGGGGATCTGCTACGCCGCGGCCTGCCAGAGACCAATCTCGTGCGCGACTTCCTGCGCGCATTTCAGTTGGGTCGCTGTCAGGGCGACCCGTCGCGGGCGCCCGTGCTCCACGATCCTCTCGCACTGGCCCTCGCCTTCGACGACAGCCTGATCACGAGTCGTCAGGATCTGCGGATCGACATAGAACATCGCGATGGCGAAGCAGTCACGATCGCCGTCGACGGCGATCCCAATGCCGACGTGGTTCGTGCTGTCGACGAAGAACGCTTCGCTGAGTTGTTCAGAAAACGCATCGCGATGCTGGACGAGGCCTGACGTGTTAGCTCTTGAATTCGAAGACCCTGTCGTCATTGCTCGCGCCACAGGTCCTCTGCAGCCACAGGAGGCGACCCACCACTACTGCAATGCGGGTCGTGGCGCTGACGGCTCGATCATCGCCCATATGACCTTGCATCCTGATCGCGCCCGGCCACCGGGCGCTCGAGTACCGGTGCAACTACCGGGCGCGGCCCACACGTCCTACTTGTTCCGGCCTCATCAGATGCACCCCGACTATCAGTGGCCCCATGAATATGCCACTTCGCGCTCCGTCGACGGCGGCCGCACGTGGAGCCAGTTACAACCCACAGAAGGCCACAATGCAGTGCCCCTCGGCGACCTGACCCTCGCACAACAGCATCGCGCCTGGCTCGTTGAGCCAGGGCTTGCCGTCACTTGCCTGGTGGAATCAGGCGACCATGGTGCGTCCTGGCGAGAGCGCCCCGATGTGCTCTTCCGCTATCCACCAGACCTGCCGCTGACACCAAGGCAGGACGATGTCTCCGGTAGCGTGATGGCCCTCAACTTTGAGAATTGCAACACGATGCAGATTGCCACCGACGGCTCACTCATCACCTTTGCCACCGCCGTCCGGCAAGAGGGGGATCTGACCTGGTGGTTCCCCATCCTCTTCCGCAGTGTCGATGGCGGCTTCAGCTTCGATTTTGTCTCGCTGCCGTGTGGCGCAGACAAACCCGATGACTCCCATGGGTATACAGAACCGACGCTTGCACGCTTGCCCAATGGCGACCTGCTCACCGTGTTCCGTGTCGAGTATCACACGCCAATGCGGGCGATGATGCAGTGTCGCTCATCAGATGATGGACTCACGTGGACCAGACCCGAAGTCTGCCCGGGAGTACCACCCGTGTTCCCCGCGCGCAAAATCCCCGTCGTCAACACCGGCAAGACACACCTGAATGCCGTCGCCGTGTCGCCGGATCTCGCCGTCTTGCCGAATGGTGTCATCGTGTTGACCTATGGCAGACCGGGACAGTATCTGGCCTTCAGTGAGGACGGATCGGGCGCTGCATGGCATGATCGCGTCGCTGTCGTTGCCGAGCATTCCCTCTTTGGAGTCAACGATGCCAGTTCGGCCATGGCCGGTGTCACCGCGATCAGCGACGATGAGTTCCTACTTGTCTATGACGTGCGCAACTATCAGTCATCGACGTTGCCGGATCCTGCAAATACCGTCTTCGCCTTACGCGGTCGAGCCGCAATTCGCTGAAGAAAGAGGCCTCACATGAGCCAACTCCAACACGTCAACACAACCGACCTGCGTGCCGCATTGCAGTTGGCCTGTCGCTGCATGGGAAACATCTTTGATGCGGATGATCCCGTGTCGGCATCCTTCATGGGCTCCAGCGTCTGGCCCAAGGTCCACATGCAGTTCAGTCCATATCATTCCGAGTCGCACGGACCAGGCCGACATCTGAATGCAATGCTCGCGGTAGAAGCTGCGGGGATCGAGGTCGACGAGCAGGTGATCCGTCATCATCGCGCCACGGCCTTCTTCTCCTATGGCGGGGCACTTCCTCTGCCGCTCAATCGGCAACAGGTCGATGGCCCCCTCGTCAACTTCTGCCCGCACAATCTGCGCGAGGGTTTTCATGCGCTGAGTGCCTTGGGCACTTGGCGCCACGACGAGGAGGCAGTGCAGCTCGCTGAGAAGAGTATCGCCTGCGTTTTTGATCATTGGTCAGCCGACAAGGGCTGGGATGTGTCGCGCCTGCAATCACAGGGATTGCAGTTCCAGGAGTGCCAGGGTTTCGTCCATGGAGAAGCGCGGATGCTTGGCCCTCTCGTCAAGCTGCATCGCGTCACCGCGAGTCCAGCGGTCCTCGAACTGGCTCTTGTCGTGGCGGACAAGATGATGACGGACGTATTTGTCGAAGATGGCTCCTACGATCCGCAGCGTATGGGCACGACCCACATCCACTCGATCACCTGCTGCCTCTCCTCACTGGCCGAGTTGGGCAGCCATTTGCAGGACGTGTCGATCCTGCAGCGTGTGCGGGCCTTTTACGACAATGGCCTATGGCAACTTCGCGATCTCATTGGCTGGACACCGGAGTCGATTGATCAACCAGACTCCGACCATGGTGAGGCGAACAATACGGGTGATATTCTCGAAACGGCATTGATCCTCGGACGTCATGGCGCTGCGCACGCCTTTGCCGACGCGGAGCGCATCCTGCGCTGCCATCTGCTGCCTTCGCAGTTGCGAGATGCGTCCTTTATCGAAAATCCACCGAATCCCGATGGCATAGATGGCCTGCACAATGTCGCAGATCGCCATCTGGGTGCCTGGGGATTCCCTGCCCCCTATGGCCATCGTTCTCTTGGGAAAGGCCGCAAGAACACGTCCTTCAACATGGATATTGTCGGCGGCGCGTGCGCCTCAGTTGCCGCTGCCTGGCGTGACGCGGTCACGACAGACGCCTCCGGAATTCAGGTGAATCTGCTCTTCGATCACGAGTCCGCTGCAGCGACGGTGTCTTCACCATACGCCAGCGGCGGACGCCTCATTGTCTGCGTGCGTCGACCGCAACTACTACGCATTCGCATCCCTCCCTGGGCCACCTCGAGCCTGCGAGTCGAGGGCCCCGGCCTGGGGCTTGCGTCCGATGCCACCACGCCGACTTGGCGTGTGCTTGGCGATCACCTGGTGATCCCGCACCCCGTCGTCGGCGCGAACATCGATGTGCATCTGCCACTGACAGTTCAGGAGGTGACCTTGTCGCCCACGCTGCACCGAAACCCGATCCGCCTGCGTCTAGGTGGCGATGCACCGGCCGCCATGGATTGCTGGGACGCGGACTGGACCTACTTTCCCGCCTGGTCGTGAACTTTCCACCTGGACAAGGGCCGCCAGAACTTCACGTATCTGCTCTTCACGTATCTGAGCACCCGCGGCGGATCTTCTCACACACTGCTCTGACCGCCTCTTGCCTCTCCACGCTGGAGGTATCCGTATTCGGAATGAGAATGTCAGCATGCTCGCGTGAAGGAAGGATGTAACGTTCGTATCCAGGGACGACGCACTCGCGATTGTAATGCTGAATCGTCTCCGCACTGCCACCATACTTCGCCGCCAGATTGCGCGCCGTCCGACGCGTCAACATCTCGTCGATCTGGGCATCGACGAAGCAACTCAGATCAAGAAGACTTCGCATGTCCGGATAGCAGAGCACCATGTGCCCATCCAGGATCACGACGTCTGCCGCAGCAGGTTTGCCACATTCGGCGACCATCTCCTGCGTGCGTAGTGAGTCCGGGCGATTGTAGTCCGCATGGTCTTCGCCATCGTGTGCCGAATGATATCGTGGAAGTTCATCTGCAGGTTTGAAGAATTGATCCAAACCAATGATCTCCACCTGTAGAGGCGCGAGTTGTTCCACGATGATGGCAGCAATCGTCGACTTACCCGAGCCACTGCCGCCACCGATTCCAAGGGTGAACTGTCCTGCAATGCGCTGCCGCCTCGACTCAGAGTCCGACGTCAGGGGATCTCTATCCGTCATGTCCCATCTCTTTCTGGTTGGCTCTTCAGTGAGGAAAATGACACGGATACCCCGGGAAGGAAAGTTGCACTTGTGTCGGGGCTAGCAGATTCCCCATACTGGACTGCTTCCAGAATCGATCCCCTTCATCAGACGCAGTGAGCCCATTGACTTCCGCTCCCCTTCGAAGCCTGCCCTCGCCAATACAGGCTATTTCTGCTCGACCCTGGTCGGGGCCTGCTGCGGCAGCCCTTATCGCCCTGATTCTCAGCCTGTGGACATTTGATCCGAAGCTCAGTCTCAGCGGCGACAATGCGGAATTCATCACCCTGGCGCACAGCGTCGCCAGTGGCCAGGGGCTGACATACATCAACGAACCTTCGCCACGGGTAGCGACGAAATACCCCCCCCAGGGTTCCCCCTGGTGTTGGCCCCCTTTGCCAGTGACTCGATGACCAACCTGCTGGCAGCGATTGATGTGGAAAACTTCGTCGCCATGAAGTATCTCGTCGTCCTCATGTTCTCTGCTGCCGCCGGCTTTCTCTACTTGCTTGTCCGCGACACAAGCAATGAGACAGTTGCCGCGATCACGACCCTTCTCGCCATCAGCAATCCCCTGACGGTCAGCTACGCATCCCAAGTGATGTCCGAAGTTCCCTACATGATGTGGGCCCTGCTGGCCCTTTGGATGTTGGCGCGCGGGATCTCCCGCCCAGGCCTGTGGGACAATCGTTGGCTACTTGGGGGCATGGCAGCAGCTATCCTTGCCTACTACATGCGCAGCGTTGGAATCGGCCTCATGGGGGCCACCGTGGCCTGCCTGCTGTTGAACAGAGACTGGCGCCGCGCCACGGCAGTGGCCATCGGCTTTGCCGCTTCAATTGCTCCCTGGCTCGTACGGAATCACATGGCTGGCGGTTCCGCCTACATGGGTCAGATTGTCATGGTAAACCCCTACCGATCGGATCGTGGGGAGTTGTCACTGTTCGAATTCTTTCTTCGGATGTTGGTTCAGGCAGAGCTATACGTCATCGATTTTCTTCCCGATGCATTTCTACCTTCCATCTCCGAACCATCTGTGGCGGCTGCGGAGCTCGGCAGACGCGAACACTACATTGCCGCCACACTTCTGATCATCGCCATCATTGCGATCTTGATTGTCGTCCTGCGGATGCGCGGACGCCGTCATTTCCTGATCTGCATGTATCTGGTTCTGATTGCTGGAACGATGCTGGCTTGGCCGTGGGCCGGATCACGGTTCCTCGTCCCCGCCATGCCCATGCTCTGGATCGTCATCGTATCGATTGTCTCGGGCGGCAGGAACTGGCTGCAGAGACGCATAGGCCCCATGCCGACACATTGGATTGTTACGTTGCTGTTTCTGCTAATGATGGCGGCAAATGTAGACGGCCTGCGGAGCGTCGCCCGGTTGAGCGAAGGAACCTATCCAGCACATTGGCGCGATTACTTCGCCGCAGGTGACTGGCTGAAAAAATCTTCTTCCCCCGACGCGGTCATCAGTTGCCGAAAAGCCTATCTGATGTATCTCGCTTCGGGACGCCGTTCGGTGACCTTCGACTTTGAGGCGCCAGATCTCGTGCTTGCCGGACTCGACAAGGCCGGTGCCGATTACGTTGTCGTCGACCGGCTGCCGACGCCACAGACACGCGAACACCTCGTCCCGGCGCTGGGGGCAGCGCCTGAAAGATTCGGGTTTGCCTACAAGCTTGGAGATCCTGGCACATGGATCCTTGAGTACAGCAATCCGGGTCCTGCTCTTTCGAATGGCGATTGAGAACATCCTCGTGTCGCTGCTTTTTTGTTGCATTATGTGCATATGCACTTATATTGCCGACATGAATGAAATTCTGCGACTTGCTCCAGGTTGCGTGGGCGACACGCTGCGGCGCACAGCACGCGCCATCTCCCAACGCTACGATCACGCCTTGTTGGAGGTGGGGCTGAATGTGGGTCAATTTGCGATTCTGGCACGTCTCGCCGGTTTCGAACAGCAGAAGGTGGCCCCTGCTCTTGGCGAATTGGCCCAGGCCGTGGGCATTGATCGCACAACACTCACCCGAGCCCTCCGCCCTCTCGAACGCGAGGGAATGCTCCGAATCGACGCGGGCGAGGATCGTCGCACTCGCATCGTGATCCTCAAGGATCGCGGCCGACGACGACTCGATAAGGCTCTGCCCCTTTGGCACGAGGCGCAGGAATCGGTGCTCAACCTGTTTGGCCGAGACCGCTGGGACCTCCTACGCAGCGAGCTTGATACGCTGAGCACTGCCGCCAGCTGAACAATCTGCGACAGACTGGAATAGCTACTGAATTTTGCCCACGATGACACATCACATTACGTGCATATACACCCTTTGATCGGAGACAGAAAAATGCATGAACTCTTTCTTCCCCTCAGTTTGACCCTCGGCCTGGCAATGTGGGGGATCGTCGGTTGGTGGCTCTTGAATCCGTGGCTCGACAGCCTCGCAGGAAACAGAGCACTCGGCGTCCTGGTCTTTCCTCACATCATGCGCTACATAGGACTGTCATTTCTGATCGCAGGCGTGACGGCACAACCCCTGGACCCACGATTCGCCTCCCCCGCCGCGTGGGGTGATCTTGCCGCAGCGCTTCTGGCCCTCGTAGCTCTCATCGCCCTGGCAAGGGATTGGTTTCTCGCTCGACCTGTTACATGGTTGTTCAGCATTGTCGGCACGCTGGATTTCGCCATCGCCCTCGTCCAGGGACTCCGTTTCAACGAAGCCGCCGCCATGGGTGCGACATACTACATCCCTGCTGTGGCCGTCCCCATGCTACTTGTGAGTCATGCCCTCGTCTTTCGTCAGCTTCTTCGATCTCGCTAAGGTTGCGGCTACCCAACTCCTATTTCTGCGCGTACTCACCAGCCAGCCGCAAGGCATCCGCGGCGGCGTGCAACGCGGCACGCCCCGCGGCACCATCGTTGTTCTGTGACAGATAGTAGCGCCAGCAGCTGCGATAAAACTGCTCCCAGTGCTCGCCGATCTCGATGAGACCGCTTTCTCGCAGACTTGCCAGGATCGAAGTCCGATTCATCGACCACGCCTGTTCCGGAGCGACACCCGAGACACACAGCAAGCGTGAACCAAGAGGAGATATCCGCCACGACAGAGCGCGTAGCAGATCCCACTGATAGAGGTTGGGACGATCGATCGCCCGGTGCGGGATGTTCGCCACCTCCGCCGCGTTTCCGATCAGTGCCGCCCGATCCATGGCGCGGATCTTTTCTACATCCGTATAGTCTCCTGACTCGGGGGCCCTGCCGTAGATCGTCTCGACAATCGCCGCCGGCGAGGCGATATAGTCGTCATTGTCCTTCAGTTCGTTGATCAGATTGATCTGCGGTCTGGGAACATGCAGCGCATCTGGTGCAGATACGGCGAAGTTCTCTTCAATACGGGCCTGTACATCCAGGGCCGTAGTCAGTTCATGAAACGCAGGAGCCGTTTCGTCGCTTAACAGCACATGTATATCGACGTCTGACAGAGCAGGTACGTAGTCAACGAGGGAGGCCCACTGCTTTTGCGCCGACCCCTTGAACCAGATTGCATGGACGTTCTCGTCGCCGAAGACATCTCTTAAGGCCCCTGCAATGGCCTGGACCATGTGGCGAACATCCTGTCGCAGGAGCTTGGGATCGGGATAGTCATCGGGCCAATTGTGATCCACTCTGTCCTCTTTCCATTTATCTGACGCAGGAATCACTGCGTCAGACAACATCTTGAATTCTCCGCTCCCACACCACTCGATGCGGGCCTTGTAGGGGACGGTCTCGGCGTATAGCCTTTCTACCCACTTCTCCACTGGATCTATCAGCATGAGTGTAGCAGACTCACACGACCCCACAGGTGTCGTTCATCACCACAGGAGATCACCATTGTCCCAGCCTACTCTCAGGCAACGAATCACAGACGGGGAAATCCTCGTCGCCCTGCGTGGCTCACTTGCGACGACCAAACAGGAGTTGGCTGACATCTGGTCGGCCGGCACATACGACTACATATGGATCGATGCACAGCATACGCCCTATAGCGAAGAGCAGATGGTCCACTACTGCGCCGCCGCTGAAGAGCTTGGGATCGACGTACAGCTTCGTATACCACATACACGACACGCCTATTTGGTCGGACGTTTTCTGGACTTGGGCTTCAGTGCCGTGTTGGTACCTGAAGTCATGGAACCTGAGACCATTGATGATGCCATCTCCTATGCATATTACGGCCCCATTGGCCGACGCAGCTGGGGCGGTGGGGGCCGTCGAGGACTTCAGGGTGCAGCAAAGGGGATGGATCGACTCGCCTACGCAGCGTGGTGGAATGACTACGTCGTCCTCGCCATCCAGGTCGAGTCCGTGGAAGCGGTGACGAACATTCGGAAACTGGCCAAGCCGGGAGTAAGCGTTGTCACCTTTGGCCCAAATGATCTCTCCTTCAATCTGGAGGATCATCCCGACTATCCTCTGCGAAGTGTCGATGACTGTATGCGCAATGTCGCCGAGCAATTGCAGGACACGGATATCCGGCTCGCCATGGGCACGCCTACGACGGACGCCGAGAGAGAGAAATATCTGAAGATGGGCGTGACTCTCTTTCAAGCCGACGCAACGTAGGTGCCCTGTTGAGGGTACTCGACATCACCTGATACTCAACCCAGAGCTGAGACCGAATGCAGCGCACAGAATTGACAGAAGACCTGTTCGAGGGGCACATCGAAATCCAGCATGGCGACGGCTGGATGAAGCCATGGCGTCTGCCCTATGCGCAGCGCGCCCTGTTTCCCTCACCCGATGATGGCCTCCTTGGCCGCGCGGAAACGACCAGTGGTGTGCGGCTGCGGTTGGCGACTGCATCGCAAACGATAAGATTGGGCTTCCAGCCGCTCCCCGCCTCGGAACCGGCAGCCAGTCGGCCAGGATTTTGTTTCGATCTGACCATGGATGGCGAATTGCTCGCCACGACGTCGGTTCTACCTGAAGGGACAGTCGCAGAGTTCTCCGATCTGCCCGCACATGATAAAGTCGTCGAGATCTGGTTATCTCAGGAGGTCCCTGTCGCCATCAGTTCATTGGAGAGTGACGAACCTTGTCGCCCCGCCACAGATGATCGACGCCGCTGGGTCACCTATGGCAGCTCGCTGACCCATTGCGTCAGGGCACACAGCCCCGCCCGTACGTGGCCAGCCATTGTTGCGCGTCGCCATGGATTGCACCTGACCAGCTTGGGATTCGGTGGCCAGTGCCACCTGGATGCGATGGTCGGTCGAGTCATCGCCCAACTTCCTGCGGATCTGATCACCCTGAAACTGGGCATCAACACGATTGGTGGCACCCTCTCGGCGCGGACGTATCCCGCAGCGATCATCGCGCTCGTGCAGATCATCCGTGATCGTCACCCCGACACACCGATGGCTCTCGTCTCACCCATCGGCTTCCCACCGAACGAAACGGCGCCAAATCGTGTCGACTATACAATCGGTGCCATGCGTGACGATATGGAAGACATGCACCGGCGACTCACCGATCTCGGCGACACGAATCTGATCTACGTGAATGGCCTGGAGGTCTTCGATCTGGAGTTAATCGCCCGCCACGCAGAGGATCAGTGTCACCCAGATGGTGATGGAATCGAAATTCAAGCCAACAATTTCGATCGTGCAGTGATGGCGCAGCTACTGGGACAGTGAGGCTGCAGTGACCCAGGCCTGGCTACTGCTCGACGATCACCACGTTCTCTACCGATCGGGTACCCGACGCGTACTCCATCCCCCGACCCGGCACGCTGCCAACCCACTCGTGGAACCCACCGAGCCATGGGAAACAGCGTTGGCGTGGAACAGCATCTATCACGATCCGGTGTCAGGCCGTTATCAACTGTGGTATCAGTCATGGCTTGCCGACGATCTGGGTGATCGTCGCTATGGCTGCGTCGTGTGTTATGCTGAATCCGATGACGGCGTGCACTTCCACAAGCCGCGCTTCACGCAGTTCCCCTATGGTGAACACACAGAGACCAATATCGTCCTGATCGGTAGTGGCGGGTACTCATATCGCTATTGCTGCAGTGTCCTGGTTGAGCCGGATGAACCTGATCCGGCGCGACGCTATCGAATGGCCTACTTCGACTGGACCGAAACGGATGCGGGCCAGCGTCCGGGGCTCTGCGTCGCGTTCTCTCCAGACGGCATTCATTGGACCAAACATCCAGAGACACCACTATCTCCTGTTCACTATGGTGCCCTCGGGCAGGACCTGCCTCTCATGACCCAGACCGACCGTCCCTGGACAGTACCGCTTTCCATGAGCGACGGCACGGACGTGTTCTTCGATCCTGTGCGAAAGGTCTACGTGTGGTATGGGAAGATGTGGCTCGACGGCCCTGAAGGTCATTCCGCCTGGAAACACGCCATGGGGCGCACTGAGAGTTCCGACTTCTTGAACTGGTCAACACCCGAATTGGTTTGCGCCCCGGACGACGACGATCTGCCCCACGTGGAATTTCACACGACGCCCACGTTCTTTCACGAGGGTGTCTACATCTGCCTCAATCAGATCCTCGACCGAGCCGCCGGTGGCGGTGTCATCGACGTGGAGCTCATGCTCTCGCGCGACGGCTTCACCTGGCAGCGTCCCTTTAGGGATAGCTTCTTCCTGCCACGTGGTGCGAGCGGTTCCTTCGAAGGCGGCTCGATCTTCACCAACTCCACGCCTGTGATCCTCGACACTCAGATGCGCTTCTACTATGGCGGCTACTCGGCTGGTGCCACATCCTCAGACAACAGTCTTCACAAGAGCGGCATCGGCGTCGCCACCTTGCCGCGTGACCGCTTTGCCGGCATCACGCCACTTGAGCGCACCGATGTGCCGACACAGAGAAACCCCGTAGAGCATGTGGGTCAGGTGACAATGAAGAAGTGCGCCCTGTCTCGGTATCGACGACTCGAGTTGAATGCGAACGCTGAGGGTGGGAGCATTCGGGTGGAGATCCTCGATGCGAGCGGTCGCCGCGTACCGGGATTCCTACGAGAAGATGCTGTTGAGATTACGGGCGATGCCCTGCGCCACGAGGTCCGCTGGCAGGAGCACGATGTAGGCAATCTGCCCGATGGCGAGTATATGCTGCGCCTGCACCTGGACAACGCCACGGTCTTCGCTATCTATCCTGTGGCGTGAATCCCGCGGGAGGAATAGATACATGACCCACGAAATCCTTGATCAGCAGAGGCGCCTCTTCGTCGACATGTTTGATGTGGACGCCCAGAGCAATGTGAAACGCGACTTCCACGCCGCCGTCAAACATCCACAGCCTGTTCTACGCCAACAAGCTCCATGGGAATGCCATGGCGGCATGACGGCTTCCGTCATTTATGACACGGACGAGAAGATCTTCAAAGCATGGTACATGGCCGGCTTCTACGAGGAGGGCTCCGAGCACGTGCAATGCTTGGCGACCTCGCCCGACGGGATTCACTGGCGTCGACCCGATCTTGGCCTGCATGAGGCACTCGCGTCGACGCAGAACAACATCGTCATCCCCGCCAGTCATCACGAAGGCCAGGATCATTGGGAATCGATGTTGAAGGATCCTCACGATGTGGATGCCGCAAGGCGATATAAGGCAATCGGTTGGTCGAGTTTTGACTGGGATGGCCCACGGTCCGGCATCTATTCGGCCACGTCGGCAGATGGTACGAACTGGTCTCACTCTGCTGATCCGATCTTTCGCTATCACCCCCGTCCGGGCACGCAGGATCTGGGTCCTGTGGGCGACGCCCAGTCGTTGATGATCGACGCGAGACGGAATCGCTACGTAGCCTTCCTTCGCGGCGATTCGCAACGATTGATGAGTATCTCAGACGACTTCGTCACATGGAGTGTACCGCGTCCCTTCCTGCGCCCGTTGCATGAACGAGAGGCGCTCTACAACAATACTGGCTTCAACTATGGATCTCGTGATCTGGGAGTACTCACTCACTTCGATAAACATCCACTGCGTCAGACGCAGTCACTACACCTGCTCAGCAGCCGAGACGGTGACAACTGGGACCGTCCCAGTGACGTGCCGTTGGTGGATGTAGCGGATATCGGCGAGTGGGATCGATTTCAGATCATGCTGAGCGGAGCACCACCCATCGCGGTAGGAGATCAACTCTATCTCTACTATCGCGGCACGCCCAGGCGACATGCCAAAGTGCCTCGAGAATTTGACCCGAGCATCGACGCTGACCAGACGCCCTGCACGATGTCCATCGGACTTGCGACGCTACGTCTGGATGGGTTCGCCTCCGTCGCCGGCAGCTACGACGTGGGCAGCGTGACAACGAAACCCTTCCTCCGCCACATGGACACGCTGTATGTCAACGCCAAGGCCGATCATGGTCGACTACGCGTGGAACTTCTGGGCGAAGACGGGCAGGAACCACTCGCAGGATTCAGCGTCGATGACTGTATTCCCATCACCCAGGACTCGGTTCATACCCCGGTTCAATGGGGTGAGTCGGGAGCACGTGCGTTGCCAGAGGGGCCGATTCGACTGCGTTTCGAACTCACCAACGCCCGTCTCTTCGCCTATTGGTGCGACAATGAGAGACGCTAGTCACGACCAAACGAAGATTTCCCCATCTTCTTCTGACATCCCAATGAAGACGGCGAGCACAACGCGCGTGTGATCCCTGGCAACTTGCGGCACCTCGTGGACATTCTCCGTATGGAAGAAGTATAGATCCCCCGCATCCAGTTCGATCTGGACCTGCTCGATGGCCTCTTTTTTCGCATACTCGGCGAAATCCCCCGCGTCGAGAACCTCTTCAACCTCTCCTTCCGCCTTGGCGCGATAGAGGATGGGTTCACCGCCGACAGCCCCCTTTTGAACGCACAGAATACCGGCGAATTGGTGCTCGAACCGGCCTACTGCATAACTCGACTTTCCACGCCGTCGTACAGAGTCGAAGTGCGCTCGGTGGCCTTCCTGGCCATGATAAATCCGGAAGATCGCCGGCCCATACGTCCCACCTTCTTCATAGGCGGTCTTGACCTGTTTGGAACCAGCCAGATTCGCCAGGTTCGCGTAGATCGTTTGTACGGGGTCGGCCAAGCCCTCAAAGAGCCGTTGAAAGAGGGTGTGTGTGCGGTCGGCGTGTGCAAAAAACTCCGCCGGCTCCTTGCCCATCCGTCCCAGACTGGTTCCAAGATCCAGGTAAGGTCCACCGCTGAGCTGTGACTCCTTGCCTACCGTATCTCGATCGAAATATCCATTGTCGGTGAACCGCTCGATCAGGCGGTTGCAATCGGCGGGAGGATGTGCACCCCGCAGCACGAAGGCGGGTATCTCGCCATGTGCCAGAGCCCGCAAGGGATGATCGTATGTACGGCGGATCGTCTCCGCCTCCGCCTCAAAAGGCTGCCACGAGTCCTGGGGACTGTCTGATTCCTGCATTCATTCGTCCTTTCGCATTCCGGAATCGATAGGCTATGTATTTTGCCGTGCTTGGCACAAACGAGTGACCGGCCTTCTTTTGCGACCTGCACTCGTTTGCACGCAGTTGTTCCATCATCAATATGATTGACCCAACCAGGTCTACCTTGCCAGACATGGCAAGGTCTTCAAGGCACTGCGGAGCGGAATGAATGAAACTCGGACGAGAGAAAGACGACTTTCAAAGGGACGGATTTGTTGTGATCCGCCAGCTGTTGCCGGAAAGCGAGTTTCAGCTCCTGGCAGAAAACATCGAGCGCTACATTCGCGATGTCGTTCCCACCCTTGATGCGACGGATGCCTTCTATCAGGACCGCAGGCAACCTGAGACCCTCAAACAGTTGCAGAATATGGAGCAGGACGAATTCTTCGAATCATACAGAGATCACCGCAAATGGATCGAAGTCGCCGAAACCCTTCTTGAGGAACCCGTCATCGCCCTCGGACCGGAGTGGTTCAACAAGCCGCCCGGCACAGACCACCCAACCCCAGCCCACCAGGACAACTACTACTTCAATCTGAAGCCGGCAAATGTCCTGAGCATCTGGATGGCGATGGATCGAGTCGATGCAGACAATGGCTGCCTGCAGTATTTGCCAGGATCCCATCACGACGGGGTGCGTCCACATCAAGCGACACAGACACTCGGTTTCTCACAAGGAGTTGCCGGTTACACGGCAGAGGAAAGCGCTCGCGAAACCCCCGTCCACCTCGAGCCAGGGGACGTCGTTGTTCATCACGGCAATACGATTCACAGCGCCCGGTCGAACACCTCCGCGACCCGACACCGGCCGGCCTTCGCTATGGTCGTCAAGGGAGTCAGTTGCCGTCGTGACGAAGAGGGTTTCGCGCGATATCAGGCAGCAGCAACGGCTCAACGTGAGGCGCTCACCTGACTATTCGGGCATGAGTGCCGTAATGTTGAGATACTCCAGATCGTCTTCGGTGTTGTTGATGACTTGATGACGCTCTTTCGGAGCCAGATGCACAGCATCGCCCGCTGTGACATCGAATTCCTTGTCGTCGATCAACATTTTTCCACTGCCTGAAACGAAATAGTACACCTGCTCTTTGTTCTCGTGGGCATGATAGTCTGTTGTGATACGTCCCTGCACCACGTGCCGCGTCAAACTACCCAATGACAGTAGACATGCTGAGTCAGGAGAATCTTCACTCTCATCTGACCGTGTCAGCAATGGCCAGATTATCTTGGTCTCATGACCTATATACGGAATCTGATCTCGCCAATTTCTGATTCTCACTTTGTGTCTCAGCCCTTTCAGTCGATCCCCACCGTGGACTCAACCAGATGACGGAAGTCCTTCAGATTCATTGGCTTCTCCATGAAGCCATCGAAATGATGCGCATGCACGTCTTCGTCTGACGCGTAGCCCGATATCCCCAGTACAGGCATATCTGGATATTTCCCGCGGACCTGCTCAAGTAAGGCATAGCCATTCAGCCCTGGCATGCGAATATCCGTGATGATGAGATCAGGCGGCTCGCTGTCGATCTCTTCAAGCGCCTCTTCGCCATCGCGCGCTTCGATGGTATCGAAATCCGCCAGCGCTTCGCATATCATGCGTCGGATCGCCGGCTCATCATCGACAACCAGCACACGCAGTGAAATGGTGTCTTGCATGTGTTCATCAAGGCTGCGCGCCAGTTTTTCAGGATCGAAACCCGCTTTCGACACCAACCAGTCAGACGCAAGCTCGGCGCGGTGCCTGTACTGCTTGATCCGCTGCTCCTGCTCAACCTTCTCCCGCAGATAGTCACGGACGCGCACGTTGTCTTTGATGATCTTGCCTGCAAGCAGATTGACGATATTTCGGTAGACACAAGCGGCCATCCCACTATCGCTCGCCAACACATCTTCGAAGGCTGCTTTCTCGAAGACGAGGACATTGCTCGAGTCGATGGCCTCCACTGTGGACGTGAACGTCTGCCCTGTCACCATACCTACCTCACCCATCGTCGTCACCGGTGTCAGTGTTGCGACCGTGGAGCCATCGGTTCCAACGACACCCAGCAACCCGGAGAGTAGAACGAACATCTCCTCGGAAGGGCTGCCACTTGCACACACCCGCGAACCAATCTCAAACCGTTTTGGTTGACTGGCGCCAAGCAATGTCTGGATCTGTGCGGCCTCAAGACCACTGAACAACGGGATCCCTGCCAGGGTCTTGATCAGAATGCGAGCGTTGGTTTTGGCCATGGTTTCCATCGTGGACGAAAATGCCACCTGTTGGACCGATCGTGTATCAATGTATCTGATGCTTGTCCGCGCGCCACCGGTTCGCCTGTGTGGAACCAACCTCCCGGGCTAGTCGATCACCTGTCCCCACTTTTCACGGTCCCACTGCTTCTGACCGATCTCTTCGACATAGTCCGCCCCCATGTTTTCTGTCAGCCAGGTCTTGAGGGGCACATCAGCATCCGTCGGCTGCCACCAGCCTTTGAGGTTGACACCATCTCCGAGAAGCTGGCGTCGGATTGGATCACATTTCTCCAGGATCTCGTCAGGCATGACATTGTAATCGAGCCCTCGCAGCCAGCGATAGCTATAGCCCAGAAACAGTACCTTGCGAGTAAGGTCCGACGTATTGATGCCACGCGTGTGCCACATGCGGCGATCGAAGAGAACCGCCGTTCCCGCCTTCACCTGCAGTTGCAGGATGTCGTCCTCGTTTTGCAGATCTGGCGGTCGATCTTCTTTGTGACTTCCAGGGATGATGCGGATCCCACCATTGTCAACCTGACTGATGTCCGTCAACCAGAAGGCGACCTTCAGCGACAGCCGCGGCTGCGGACGTTCCATCTCTGGCACAGGACGACCGCCATCCTGATGCCAACCACCCGGTTTCAGATCAGCACTGCTGCTTGATTCTGGTGGATAGTAGATCAGGTGAGAGATGTAATGCTGCACATTCCAACCAAGAAGATTCCAGATCAGGGGGAACGTCTTGGGCCAGTCGAGCAGTTCCAGGAAAACATCGTCTTCCACGATCGTCCTGAATTTGCTCATCATCGCTCGCGGATCGATCTGCCCACGCACCCGCTCTTCTTGATCGACGCGGTCGGCCGCGTCCAACAGACGGGCGAGCATGCCATCATCCAGGGCGTCCGGTACGACCAGATACCCCTCTTGATCGAACTGATCTCGCTGCTCTGCTGTCATGCTGTACTGCAGACTGTCGGTATGCACAGTGATCCTTTGTCGTTGTGAGGCCACTACCCCTGCATGTAGCGCTCCCGTTGCTGCAGGCGTAGCAACCCCAATAGCAGCAACGCACCTGAGCCAGCCAGCAGGTAGGCACGATTGTAGAAGGTTGTCTGCGCTTGCACCATCGCCTCGTAGGCCTCGAGCTGCGCGAAGGGATTGTAGAACAGATTCCAACGACTACCCTCGAGAGGTTCAGTTAGAATCCAGAGGAAGAGACCGATGGAAACCAGAACAGCTGCAGCACCATTGCCACTGCGTACGATGGTCGCCAGGGCAAATCCAAGGCAGCCGAAAAACAATACCGGAAACATCAGATGGAAAACCATCTCCAGCACCGAGAAATCGGCAAGCGCTGCCTGACATAAGAAGGCGAGCGTGATCAGCAGTGTGCCAATGACGATTTGCTGCACCGCCTGGCGCGCCAGCCACACCTTGTATCGATAGTCGGGGATCCCGAAAAGTGTTTCCAACATGCGCGCATCCACATCGCTCTGAATCGCATACGCTGAGGGATAAAATGTGAGCAGCATCGCCGGCGCCAACAGGAAGTAGTAGATCTGCCCGGCATTCGGCGGCACAGCCTCTTCCACCGCATGGATCACCGTGACGAAGAGGAACACAGCAAGAGCGAAGAGCAGGAAATAGATAAAGCGACCGGCGAAGACCTGTCCCGCGCTATAACGGAAGAAGCGCCACCCCGAACGAAGATGAGTCAACACCAGACTCCTCACGCTGCTTCTCCATCCAGGAGCCACAGATAGGCATCCTCCAAAGTGGGCGTCACCGCCTGCGCATCAGGCCAAGGCTGGTTCGCTGACAGCAACCTGACGCGTATCTGTTCGCCATCGCGCATATGATGGACGATGCGCTCCGTTTCGCGTAGCTGCGCAAAGCGCTCTTCATCTACCTGTGCCTGCCACACGACACCTCGGGTGCGCTCCACCATATCCAGCGGACTACCGTCAAACCGAACCTGTCCGCCACCGAGGACGGCGACCCGATTACACGAACTGGAGATATCCTCGATGATGTGAGTGGAGAAGATGACAATCCGATCTCTGGCCAACTCCGACAGCAGATTGCGAAAACGAATCCGCTCGCGTGGATCCAGCCCCGCCGTCGGTTCATCAACGACGAGAATGCGTGGTAGATGCAACAGAGTCTGGGCAATCCCAACCCGCTGCTTCATGCCACCGGAAAAGCCGCCGATCTTACGATCTCGACTATCATCCAGGTGTACCCGTGAAATCGCCGCCTCAACAACCTCCTGGCGCTCTTGGGGATCCCACTTCCCCTTCAGCAGGGCCTGATAGTCGAGAAACTGATAGGCCGTCATGTTTTCGTAGGTGCCGAACTCCTGCGGCAAGTAGCCGATCAGTGCCTGCAGCTCCTCTCTCTGCTCAAGCTGATCATGACCATTGATCTTCACGCGACCTCGACTCTGACTCAGGACACCGCAGATAATCCGCATCAACGTTGTCTTGCCAGCCCCATTCGGACCAATCAGACCGAACATGCCGGAGCCGATCTCCAGGGACACTTGCTGCAGAGCAGTGAAGGGACGTTTGCGACGGCCGATGACGGGAATCGCCCCTATGAGGCGATAGAAGCCGGATCGACTGCGGCGGAAACGACCGACAATGCTGTCGACGTTGACCTCACCACGATAGAGCTTCTGAGAGCCCCGATAGATCGCCACGCCGAGATACCAGAAGGCGCCGGCGATCAGTGTCGCTGGCCAGATTTCCCAACGATTCTGCCACCACGCCATGTGCATCGCCGGCAGGAGCCAAATGACAAGCCCGTAACCGAAACGGATCAACTTGTCTCTGCGTCGCTGGCCATTGAAGGCAGCCAGGTGCGCACTCAACAGGATGCGTAGATGTATGTAGAGTCCCACAGAGAACAGCATCATCCACACAAGATGGTCCAGGTGCAGATACGTGAAGTACGCATGAAAACCGAAGAGCGGCAGTTGCCAGGCCCAGGCGCCGCCAGTGGATGAAGTTGTCGCCGCGGAGACCCGACCACGCTCTACATCGTGGGCAAGTTGCCTTTCACCGCGTCGCCACTGCCGGCGGAATCGCGAGGGCTCATCATACTCTTTCACCACATTGGCGATGCTGATATGCAGAGCCTGGTCGGCAGGAATCAGATCGGCCTGACTGCGTCGCAAGCTGCTCTGCACAAACCAGGTAAGACCCGGAACCAAACCAAGCAGTGCCGTGCCGTCCGCGAATTTCCAGAACGTCGAATCCACGTATTGCGTGACGAGCCATAAACCGGTCCCCATGATGGCGAGATTCGCCAGCCGCGCTGTCGTACTCAGCTCTCGTCCCCACTCAACGACCTGCTCGAGGCCGTAATACACCGTCGGCACAAGCACGAGGGTGAAAACGGTTCCCGCCGCAAGACCACCGATGACGGCGATCGCAAAGGGGACGCCAATCATCGCAACATACTCCGCCTCACCCATCGCCAGTGGCACCATGGCCAGGACCGTCGTCAAGGCGGTGATCGCAATCGGTCGCACGCGAATCTGACCGGCTGTCAGCAGTGCCCGACCAAGTCGATAGCCACGGCGCTGCAACATGCGCGCGTAGTCAATGAGCATGATCCCATTGTTGACGACGACGCCGAGAAGGATCAAGAATCCCACGAGGGCATTGGCATTGAAAATCGAGTTCCCCGTCAGAATCAGACCCCAGAAGGCGCCTACTGTGGCCAGGGGCAGGGTGATCATCATAGCCAGCGGTGCTACGAGGGACTCGAAGACGGACGCGAGAATCATGTAGATGAGGATGATCGCCGCGCCAATGAGGAAGTAAAATTCCGTCAGATCGGTCTCGTCATGGACAACTTCTATCGCCACGCCCGATGGCAGATTCACCTGTCCGGCGAGTAGATCCACAGTGGCCCGGGCCTCATCAAGTAGATCCTTTGAGTCCTTGATCTCGGAGTGAAAGTGGTATCCGACTCTCAACTCCTTCTCTTGATTCACTCTGTCGTAGCTGCCATAGCCGTCACTGTAGCGCAGATCAGTCAACTGCGAGAGTGCGACCGTCCCCCCGCCGTTGGTCGACACCTGCAGCGAATAGAGGTCCTCCACACGCTGAGAGACATCCTCCCTGCTTTCGCCCTTGAGCACGATGTCGATCTCATCTGCGTCTTGCGGCCGCAACTGTGCCGCCGTTTCCACTTGTCGCTGCAGATCCGTCAGAGCGCCATTAATCGCCTGTGCGTCGACGCCAAAGTAGGAGAGGGCTGCATGATCCAGATGCAGATCGATTTGCGGCTCGCCGCCACTTACCTGCACATAGGCATAGGAGATCGTTGACTGGCGTTCGAGATTGTACTTCAGATCGTCTGCAATCCGGCGTAGCATCGACAGATCGCTACCACGAATGGCGATGTGTTCCGATGACGAGCCGATCCCAAGCAGTCGCTGGAAGGCCTGCCCACCAGAAAATCCCCCGCCGCCGCCACGACCACCACCGCCGCCACTGCGACCGACGGGCTGACTGAAGCTGAAACGCATCCCCTGATAAGCGCGCCAGAGGTCTTGCTGCATATCCGATTTGATCGACGCCAGATTCCTGCCAGCGACCTGCTGGAAGTCTTCCTTGAGATCAAGAGACAGGTGCAGCAGATCCGGCTGCACATCGATACGACGTTCAGCCAACTCCTCTACGCGCTGCATGCGCTCGTCAAGCTCACGAGCGATCTCGTCGACTACCTCCAGCGTCGTTCCACCCGGCAATGTCGCATACAGATCGAAAGTCTCGAGCTCGACGTCCTGCCCCGCATTGACACTCACCCCAAGACACAGCAGCACACTCACAAAGAACAGGAGCGTGCTGATCACGACGGCTCGTGTCGGATATCGCAGGCACGATTTGAGCAGCAGCGAATAGATCTGCACCAGGCGGTGACGTTGCGAGACACGATGAAAGTGGGCCGTGTGAACAGCGGCGAGGCTTTCCCGCGTGCGAAACAATCGGTAGGCAAACACAGGGATCAATAAGACGGCTACGACCAACGAAACCAACAGTGTGGACACCACAGAGATCCCCACATTGCGTCCGAGAGTTCCTACCAGAAAGTTCTCGGAAAAGACGAAGGGCAAGAACACACACACCGTCGTCAACGTCGCCGCTGCCACCGCACGCCACACCTCGCGAACACCGGCAACCACGGCAGCGAAGGGCTCTATACCGCGGGCCAGCTGGCGATAGATGTTCTCGAGCACAACGACACTGTTGTCCAGCAGCATCCCCACGGCGATGGCGATACCCACGAGGGACAACGTATTGAGACTGATATCAAAGGCGTAGAAAAAATTGAGGGCGATCAGGACCGATACGGGAACCGCGGCGGCGACGACGGCAACGAGCCGTAGATTGCGCAAGAATACCCAGAGGACGGCGATCGCCAGAACACCGCCGACCAGTGCCAGTTGTTGGATCGACTCGATATTCTCTTCGATCGGTTCTGCGCTGTCGGTCTGGATCACCAGCTCAATCCCGTCGCCTGCGATATCGCGATTGAGCTGATCGACGACATCCCGTGTCGCGTGGGATAGATCAATCAGATTGACCGCCTGATCCCGGATCAGAGAAATGGCGATGGACTCCATTCCATTCACCAGCGAGATCGACTGCCGATCGGCCCCGCCTTCCTGGATCCTGGCCAGCTGGCCCAGTTTCAGCGAGCCATCGTCGCCGATCACCGTCTGCGCCAGAGCATCGATGTCATCAAATTCGCTCACGAGGTGGACGAAAGCGCGTTGACGACCATCCTCGACGTGGCCAAGGAATCTTCTTGGGCGTGCCGCCTGAGCGATCCGGTTCGACACGTCAGCCATCGTGAGACCGTGGCTGTGTAAGCCATCCTCGTCCAGCTCAACCTCGACAGAGCGCTGACGCCCGCCAAAGATGCTGACACTGGCCACACCATCGATGCTCTCCAGCTGTGGCAGCACTTTCGCATCCACTACCTGGCGAATCTGATCCAAAGAGCCTGCTCCACGAGCCTGCAGGCCCATGAATCGATTGGACATCTGTTCCGTGTCGATCTTAAAAGCAGAGACGAAGAATTCGTCACCGAGTGTCATCTGTGCCGCGGCGACTTCCTCCTGCAACCTCAGATAGGAGTATTTCTGATTCGTCGACGGTGTGTAATAGATGTAAAGTGTCGCCTCACGCTGCTGCACACTTGCTTCGATGCGCTCGATGCCCTCCAGTGTAGCAATGGCACTTTCAATAGGGATGACGGCCTGGTGTTCGAGATAGGCTGGCTCCGCATCACGCTGACTGCGAATTTGTACGATATGCAGTGGCAGTTCCGCGAAGGGAATCAGCTCCACCGCCAGTCGCTGATGTGAAACCACGCCGAGCATACAGGCCCCCAGCAGCAGCATGCAGACCATCACCGGCCGACGAAGAATTCCGCCGATCATGCGGCGGCCTGGGCAGAGTCAACGGGACGCAGCCGATCAAATCGTGCCAGCAAGTGGTAGACACAGGGAATCACGACGAGAGTCAGCGTCGTGGACGTGACGAGTCCACCAATCACGGCAACTGCCATTGGTGCGCGCAGGGCGCCACCTTCACCGAAGCCGATCGCCAGTGGCAGCAGGGCGAGCAATGTCGTGATACTCGTCATGAAAATCGGCCGCAAGCGTGCTTGCCCGGCCTCAATAATGGCCTGGCCCAGATCCACGCCGGCACGTCGCCCCTGATTGATTCGATCCACGAGAATGATGGAATCGTTCACTGCGATTCCCGCCAACATGATCAACCCGATGAAGGACATCACATTCAGCGGCATCGCCAGAATCCATAGCAGCGCGATGGCGCCGACTCCAGCGAGAGGGATGGTCAACAGAATCACAAAGGGATGTACGAGTGACTCGAATTGCGCCGCCATCACCATATAGACGAGAGCCACCGCCAGTAAGAGAGCGAAGCGCAGATTGCCGAATGCTTCCTGACGCATCTGCTCTTCCCCCGTCACAAGCAGCCGGTACTCCGGCGGCATCGCGACCTGCGCCAGCTCAACCTTTACCCTTCGGGCCACTTGGTCAAAGGGTTCGCCACCGCTCAGATGGGCGCTCACACGCACGATGCGGGCCTGTTCGCTGCGCAGGATCGCTCGCTGCGACTTCTTCGATCTTAGTTCTGCAATTTGATCGAGTCGCACCCGACGCCCATCCGGCGCCTCCAGCAAAATGGCAGACAACTCGTCCAGGGCCATGGGCGGGCGACGAATGACGATGTCCGTGTATTCGCCGCCCTGTCCAAGCTGGCCAGCCTGGCGCCCGGACAACAGTTGCTCGAGTTGTGAGGCAACAGCATCCACCTGCAGACCAAACTGCGCTGCAAGGGTGCGCTCGATGACGACGTCTACCTGGGGTCGTCCTTGCTCCACACTCATTTCGACACCACGCAGACCAGGTATCGCCTGCAGGCGAGCAGAGACCTGTTGCGCCAGATCGGCAAGCACATCGAGTTGATGGCCACGGATCTCCACCACGAGTGGCGCCGCAGCCCGGCCAAGACTCGTCTCGAGGGCCGTCTCCTGCAGGAGGAAGCGAGCATCCGTGTCGGGCAAATCGCGCAACTCATCATTGAGCGCCTGCATCAGCACATCGGGTACCTGTTGGAATTCCGGCGCCAGTAGCAGCTGCAGGACGGCGGTATTCTCGTCTGCCAACCGCTCCTGATTCGCCTCCGCACTTCCGGGCCCCACACGGGAATACGTGTGTGTGACGATGGCGGAGAAATTCGCCTCAACAAACGCCTCGAGATTGCGTACGGTGCCTTCGGATCTCTCGAGGCTGGTGCCTTCCGGCATGGTCAATTCGACGGAGAGATCCCCATTCCCGGTGCGCGGCATAAACTCGCTGCCCACGTGAGGTAGCAAGACCGCCGTGGTTCCAACCAGACCGGCTGCGATCAATACGATGAACCATCGTCGCTGCAGTAATTGCCCCAGTAGGGCCGAATAGCGGGCAGACGGCATCACAGTCGCTGTCGGTCCGCTGGCACGCAGAAGGCGCGAACACAACATGGGAATCACGACGAGCGCGACAAAGAGAGATGACAACAGGGAAAAAGCGACCGTCCACGCCTGTTCCTGAAACAGAGCACCTGCAGCTCCGTGCAGATAGACGATGGGCAGGAAGACGATGATCGTCGTCAGCGTCGAACTCGTAATCGCCCCGCCGACATCAGCGGTTCCCCGAACTGCCGCCTGGGCAGGGCTATCGCCCAGTTCGAGACGGCGGAAGATGCTCTCCACCACGACGATTGCATTGTCGACGAGCATCCCCGCACCCAGAGCGAGCCCACCGAGAGTCATCAAATTGAGCGTGAGGTCGCCGAAGTACATCAGATTGAAGGTGGCGACGACAGAAATCGGGATTGCAAGACTGACGACGAGGGTGACACCCACACGCCGTAGAAACAGAAACAACACGAGAACTGCGAGCAGTACGCCGAGCAGTCCTGTCTGTTCCACTTCAGTGACGGCGGCCTCGACGAAGCGCGACTGGTCCTGGATGACGATCAACTCGTATCCCGGCAGCGACCTGCGCAGCAGATCGAGTTGCACACGGATACTCTCCGCCGCAGAGATCGTATTGGACCGTGCCTCCTTGTAAATCTCCAGACCAAGACAGGGCTGGCCATCGAGTCGCACCAGATTTGTCGCCGGTGCAAGCCTTTGACGCACCTGGGCGATTTGGCGCAGACGAATGGGCTCACCACGTTGCCCGCCACTGCCCCCCTCCGATGCGTCGCCTGTGAGGGCGCTGGGCGTGCCCGTTGTGGATGATCCTGGCGCGACCTTTGAGTAGCCAACGATGACATCTTCAATCTCATCGACGGATCCAAACTCTCCCACGCCACGGATGACATAGCGACGCCCCATCTCAGTGATCGAGCCACCCGCCAGATTGCGATTCGCACGCTGCACTGCGCCAGCGACGGTCTCCACCGTCAGCCCGAAGGCTTCAAGGGTGAGCGCGTCCGCAAGGATTTCCACCTCCAGCTGACGAGCCCCCACCAGTTCGACGGCCGCCACGCCCGGTAGTCGGATCAGTTCATTGCGGATGATGCTCTCCGCCGTCTTGCGCAGGGCATCCGGATCGTCGGCGGCGGGATGGAAGAAGGCTGCAACAATCACCGGTACGGCATTGGGATCCTGCTGACTAACAGTGACCGTCGCCTGCGAATTGCGCTGTGTGAAATCCGCCATCGCTTTCTGCAGATCGAGATAGGCCTCGTCCATGTCGGCGGCCCAACCATACTGCACCGTGACGTGTGCCCGTCCTGTCTGCACCACAGAGGCCACCCGATCAACACCACGGCCCCGTGCCGCCGCGGCTTCCAGGGGTTCGACGAAGCGACGCTCCATCTCCTCAGGCGGCTCCTCCCCGGAGGTAACCTCGACGAAGAGGCGCGGGTTGCTCAGGTCGGGGAACAGGTCGACGCCAAGTTGCTGCAAAGAGATGTAGCCCAATAGGAGGATGGCGAGGACAACCATCAACACCGTGATCGGGAAGGCGACTGCCAGTCGCGCGATCCGTTCCATGAAGCCCCTACTGACCCGTCTTCACTCTGGAACGATCGCGCAACGTCTCGAAACCTTCGACCACGAGATCTTCATCCACCTCCAGGCCGCTGAGCACCTCCACTGCTTCACGATTGCCAATACCCAATTCCAGGACGCGTTCGAGAGCGACCCCCTTGTCGACGACATACACGACATGATTGCCAGCGCGATCGCTGATCACATCACGAGCGATGACGATGGCCGAGTCGCGCGCGTCGGCGATGAGTTCGACTTTCAGAAACATGCCAGGCCGTAGCGCCAGCTGGGCATTGGCCACACGGAGGGTCACTTTGAACATGCGACTTTCCGCATCAAGAACTGGCGACACCTGTTCGACCTCCCCCGTCAGGGTATCCGCCTCAGCCCGACCATACGGCATCGCTCGCAGCGACTGACCCGGCATCACACGATCTATCTCCTCACCAGGCAGCGACACTTCTGCGTAGAGCGTCTCGTAGTCCATCAATTGCCCCAGCTGGGCCCCCGCTTCCACCAACTCCCCGACACTGCGATGCGGCAGGTCCACGAGGATTCCTGCAAAGGGTGCCCGCACCTCAAGTCGTGCCAATTGCAGTCGTGCATTCTCCAACGCATAGTCCGCGTCGATAAACATGCGCTCTGCATCAGTCACCTCTCGCAGTGTGATGCCCCCTTTGTCGAACAGGGCCTTCTGTTTTTCAAATTCGCGCTGCGCCGAAGTGTATTGCAGCCGCTTCGATTCGATACTCACCTGGTTCTCGAACTCAGGATTCTCCAGGATCGCCACCAGCCCCCCCTCATCCACAACGTCACCCATGGCATAGGGTTTCTCCGACGTGGGATGATCTTGCAGCCGGTAGGCTCCTGATTGCAGGGCAGTCAGCGTCGCCGAGTTGTTGGCTTGTGCAGATGATGTGGCTGTGATGTATTCCGCGATAGGCTGGCGCTGTACGGGTTCGGTGCGCACGGGAATCGCCGACTCGACGTCGATATTCGGCCCCTCTTCGTCGCAACCGCCCAGCAGCACAACGAAGAGCGCGCCCACGGCCGTGGAATGGCGAAATGTCATGTCAGTCTCCATCCACCGCGGGGGCCAGTGGCTCACCGCGGGAGAAATCGTAGAGGGTGCGAACTTTCAGGTCGAGCAAGGCAAGTTCATAGTTGATCCGTGCAAACACTTCGCTGAGTTGCTCACGCGACAGTTGGGTCTGATAGAAGGCAATGTCTTTCGATGGCAGGTCGCCGTTACGATAACGTTCCAGGTTGATCTCATATGTGCGCCGCGCATTGTCTACGGATTTTGTCGCAATGTCGATCTGCGTCTCCTGATTGATCAGGGCACGGTGCGCCTGGCGAATCTCAGCCGTGATGCGGCGCCTTTCTTCAGCAGCAGATCTCTCGCTTCGCGCGACCTGCTCACGCGCGGCGGCGACTCGATGCATACTCTCGCCCCAATCAAAGAGGGGTACGTTGAGTTGCACGGCGATGCCTTGGTTGCGCGTCGGCGATGAATAGACATCCGCGACCCCTTTGTCGGTGCCGATCAGTCCAAAGGAGACGTCCACAGAGCCTTTGAATTCGTTGAGCGCCTGCGTTCGCACGACTTGGGCCATGGAGTTGCGCACAGCCAGATCGCTCTGTCGAACTTCCATCCGGTGATGGACGCCGTGATCCACGGCCTCTGCCAGATCAACGCGCACGGTCTGCGGCCGCACATCCGCGTCGACTTCAAATTCGAAGTCGAAGGGCAGCCCGAGTAGAAGACAGAAATTGTCACGCGCATTGGCGTACTGCATCTGCACATTCTCCAACGTCGCTTGACTGTTCGCTCGCGTCAGATCCGCCTGATAGTATTCCTCCGCTGCTGTGATCCCCGCGTCCACCTTGCTCTGTATGATGCCGAGGGACTCTGTCGCATTGCGCAGTTCCTCGGCCGAAATACCCACATTTCTTTGCCTGTAGTACAGATCCAGATATTGACGGGTCACATCGCTCTCGATCTGCAGCCTCTGCACGGCGTAACCGAGTCGTGCATTTTCGAGATCAAGCTCGAGCTGCTGCAGGTTGAGGCGCGTGCGATTGTAGGTGAACAATGGCTGGCTGTAGCGCAGTTGCAGACTGCTGCTATACGTCGTCTGCTTCCCTGCACCGGCGAATGAGCTCGATGCCTCGCGCCAATTCACGGACTGGTTCAGACTCAGCGTGCCGTCAGACCACTCGATGGGCTGCCGGATCGACAGCAGCCCTCCTGCCTGTGTCTGTTCCTGTGTGTTGTAGGATGAGACCAGATCGTTGAACACACGATCTCTCGACAGTTGTAGAGGTGTTAGAGTCAGAAAGAATTGCGACTTCAGAGCGGCACGCTGTGCCAGCAGATTGCGGCGGCTGATCTCAAGACTATTTCGCGCCGTGAGAATCGTTGGTGATCGATCCAGGGCCCGCTGCAGGGCACCATCGAGAGTTAATTGCTCAGCCTCGACTACACCAAGTCCCACAAAGGCCAACAAGGCCGTGAGGCGGCGTACAGCTGCAATCGTCATCGTCGCACCTCGGAGATCGTCATTATCGCTCTACCCATTTTATGGCATCGGCAACGACCATCCGTCCACCGGCCAGATCTGAAAGTTCTACGCGCGCGGGTCCTGATGCGAGACGGAAGGTACCCAGCTCATTCCAGCCTTGTTGCGCGTCTGCCAGGTCGAAGACCATTTCTTCTGCCCCCTCTTCGCTTTGAATTCGGAAGGTCAACTGACTGTCGGCGCGTTGATGTCGCGATTGTCGCTTGATCGCCTCGAGGGGACCACAGAAATAGAACAGATCATAGTCTCCAGCACGCTCTACCTCCGCTTGCCAGGCAACACCACTTCGTCCATCCCCGACGCGTTTGTATCGTCCAGACTTCACGAAACGACCATAGAAACTCTGATCGGTAGTTGCTTCCCAGGTACCCGGGGCATCCCACCAACTCATACGGACGTAAGGCACTTCCCTGTCCTGCAGATCAAAGAGATCGACGACGGCTCGCCGCAGCCAGTTCGGCTGCTGCGTGGCGACGACTTCGAAACCAGAATCTTCATTGTCAACGACATACTCAATCTTGGCGGGTGTCGGATCTTCAGCGAGTAACTCGCTGCGCTCATCATTCATGGCCACAGCGTCCCGACGCAACGCCGCCTCCTCGAAAGGAATCTGAATCAGTGCGGGGATATTGCGTGAGACATAGGTATCGATCTTCAGTTCAGCCGCGGGCTGCTGCAGGAGAATACGGAGTTTCTTGCGTGTCCCCTTCGGCATGGACACCATCTGCGAATAGTCGGCTTTGCCTTCCTCCCGCTGCCACCATTGGTGTGTGCTGTCGTCGCGAAAGCGGATACTCACTTCAACAACACCATCAACGTTCGTTGGATTGGTGAGATCGAGTTCCACCTGTGTCCGTGTGCGCTCTCCATCGAGGACCTGGTATGTCTCATAACGTTCGAGTTCATATCCAGGCAGCTGTGTCGTGCGATACCAGGAATCGATGACAGAAGCTGGATCCTCCATCCCTAACTCTTTGGCGAAGGCCAGCAGGTCCACTTCCGACGTCGTCCTGTGTCTGTGGGTATCAATCCATTCGGTCAGGCGTTGCCCAAAGGCATCCGTTCCCACATCCGCTGCAAACAGCTGCAGCAATTGCCGACCACGAGCCTGGATCGCAGCCGTTCGAATGGGGTTCTGGTCATCGCGGCCCGCCAGCAGCTGTGCAAGATCGAACTCCTGCAGAATGAGATTGGCGCGCTCTACGTCGGTCATACCAGTCCAGCGTCGGGCCTCAACATTGGCCGGCGGAGTTACGCGATCACGGAAGTATGCCTCCATTGCGTAGTTGAGTACCGGCCATCTCGGGCTTGTAAGGTTTGTCTGGTACGCGACATAGTTGGGCAGCAGTTCCCAACGGGTCTCCAGATTGCCATTGCGATTCAGATTCGTGCGTCCAGGATCACGCATCTTCAACAGATCTACCATGACGAAGGTGCGCAGGTAATCAGACTGCAGAGTCGCCGCCGATTCTGCCTGATTCGCCCATTCCTGGCTCCGCCGCGAACGTCTCTTCATGCGGCCAAAGTCGCAGCCATCACAAGTGGTCCCCATCTCCGGCAGGAAGACGATCTCCGGTTGCACGCTTTCTTGTGCCGTCGTCCACAGGCGACGGAAAGCGAAGATCTGGATGGGTACTTCCACCAGCGAGAGTCGTGGATATGGATACGTCAGCCCGAGATCGACTTCATAGCCATTGCGAAGTTCCTCAATTAAATCCGGCAGAACGGCAGAAACCGAATCGAGATAGCTGTCGAAGTACGTGTGCCCCGGTCGCACGGCGAGTCGATAGCTCACGTCACCAACAGTCAGCTCTCTCTGTTCGTAGACACCTGCCGTCAACGACGCTTGTGGTATGGGACTCTCCGTCTGGAAGTCGTAGTGTGCCACAGCATCCAGCGAGTCGATCTGTACCGCTCCCTGCGAAAATGCCGCCCACCGCGACGGTACAGAGATGCGCAGGCGGTATGTGGCAAAGTCTCGCTGCCCCGACAGGGGGAAGGCGGCACCTGGTGGCAAACCCGCCAGAGGATACCAGGCCGCTTCGGCCGTCAGGTGCAGGTAATCAGGCGTGACGAAGGCATATCGCTTCGGGATCGTGAGCAGCATCATGCGGTAGGTACTGGACAGACGCTCTGACTCAATATCCAGATAACAGAAGCGTTCATCGATCTGTCCACGATAGCGCATCTTCAGTCTGATGCTGTCGGCGGCGGCCAGGGGTCGAGCCAAATGAACTCGCAGCAAATGCTGATCGCGAGTGAACGAAGCAGGTGCGTCGTCGATCGACAGTTCTTCAACATTGAGACCTGGATTCAGTGTCAGCAGGAGAGTGTCGAGCGCGACCTCTGCTGGAGCGCGGAGGATCATGTCAGCCTCAACGGCAATCTGTGTTCCCTGATGATCGACCTGCAGATCGTAGGAGATCGCCGACGGCATGGAGGTTGCCGCGGCGACGGCACTCAAGTCGCGCATCTGCGTGCGCAGGTGAGTTGTCGCCGAGCGTGCCTCCCAATACTGCATGCTCAACCATGTTGCCCCACCCAGGCACGAGATAACGACCGCCGCAGCAAGCAGATTGGCCGATCGCGACTGCCGCAGGCGACGACTCAGCAAAGCCGTTGCCGCCACACAGGCGACACCGAAAAGCAGATGGGTACCACGCACCTGGATCAGTTGTTCCAGATTGCCCAATCCCACGAAGTCGGACCACATCATGGGAATGTGAAATCCGAGGATATCAAAGTAGTAGTGGTATCGATGACCAAGTACGATGAGGCACAGCATCGCGAGGCCGACCATGAGGACGAAGACGAGAGCCTGGCTGCGTAGGATGGTCACAAGCAGGACGGACAGACCGATGGTAACTGCCAATGTCGGCAGCGTACCAAAAAGGGTATACAACACATAGGGCTGCCATGCGAAGGGCAGAGGCACAAAGAATCGATGGATGCCGGCAACTGCAGCGAGGATGACCAACTGCAGGAAAAGGAAGGCCCAGCCCACGCCGAAGACCTTACCCAGGACGTAGTCGAGATTGCTGTAGCTGTGTACGTAGGACGTCTCCACCGTGTCCTGCTGGCGATCTCGCTTGACGAACTCCGTCGCCAGGAGAGTCGAAATCAACCCCAGTGCCATGCTGAGCAAGCGCACATTGATCAGCGGTAAGCTACCAGATAAGGAGCGAAAGAAGTGTGGTGGACTCGTTGCCGGAATGTTGAGAATGACATCGAGGAAAATCAGATACAGCAGGGCAGCACCAATCGTCAGACGGAAGGCCCAGGACCGCCACAGAAGTCGGGCCTCGTAGAGGGCGACGGTCCAGATGACAAAGGGATGAATCAAGTAGCGCCCCCGAACAGATCCTGACTCAGATCCTGCTCCAGATCCATGTCCTGCCCGACAGACTGCATGAAATGGATATAGGCGTCTTCAAGATTCGGCTCCACCGCCGTGCCATCGGCACTGGGCCGCTGATCGGCAACAAGCCGGACCTCGTATCCATCTGCAGCGGGCACACTCGACACCACTGGATAGCGCTGGCGCAAGTCGTCGAGATCACTCTGTGACGCTGTCACTTCCCAGACTTTGCCAACCGCTGTCGCGACAAGGTCGTCTGGTGCCCCATGGAACTGAATGGACCCTTGATTCAACAGGGCTACATCGGTGCAGGTGGAGGAGATATCACCGACAATATGCGTCGACAGAATGATGATGATCTCACCCCGGGCTAGATCCGCCAACAGGTTGCGGAATCGTAGTCTCTCCTGCGGATCGAGACCGACGGTCGGTTCGTCGACGACCATGATCGTCGGATTGTTTACGAGGGTCTGGGCGATACCCAGTCGACGCTTCATACCACCCGACAACTTGCTTGCCTGGCGGTCGCGCGCATCGAAGAGACCGACATCATGCAACAGCTGGTCCACCCGTTCGTGACGTGCTGCCTTGCGTCGAAGACCACCCAGGGCGGCACAATAGTCGAGGTACTCCCACGTCGCCAGCTTCGGAAAGCTGCTGAACTCCTGCGGTAGATAGCCAATCATTCGGCGCAGCCGACTGCGGTCTCGCTTCAGGTCGAGGCCGTCGATCTCTACTCGCCCAGACGAAGGCTCCAGCAAGGTCACCAGAATACGAATCAGCGTCGTCTTGCCTGCGCCATTGGGCCCGAGCAATCCGAACATGCCACTACCGATCTGTAAGTCCACATCGCGCAGGGCATAGTGCCCCCCAGGATAGCGCTTGCTCAGTTCTTGAATATCAATCTGCATTGGCCAGATCAGACGCGGGGGAAGAATCCTGGATGGCTTTGCGGGTACCTTGGTAATAGAACCGGACTCTCGCAAGCGAGAGCTGCGACCATGGCAAGCGACAGGCTGCCCAGTTGGCAACAGTCCGGCGAGGGCATTGGTTTGTGGACACTCGGCAGTGTACTCCTAAAGGAGCCCTTTCGTGTGTGCATGTAGGATTCGTGTCAGGCGCCCCATTTTCCAGCCTACATTCTCTTTGCCAGTGATCCAGATTGGAGCAATGAGACCGGACAATTGTGGCGGATCGACACAGATGGAGTCGTCCATCTCGTCGAGACGGACATGGGAACAACCAATGACATGCGCTGCGACAGCGAGGGAAATCTGTATGTCACTCGGTATGGCAAAGGCACGATCGCCGTCCTCTCCCCTGCCGGCCAATTACAGGAGGAGATTCCCTTGCAGGGAAAGAATCCGACGAACATCGCTTTTGGTGGCCCCGAGGGTCGAACCGCTTTTGTCACGGTGGGTGATCGGGGTTGTATCGAAGCCTTCCGTACCCGGCACCCCGGCCGCAGCTGGATCTTGCTTCATCCAGACTTGCATGATGATTGACTCCCTGAACTCCCAGGACAGGCGACAATGACGATGGCCAAGCCCGACGTGAAACAGGTGGATATGCTGACACCTGATCAGGTAGCACAGTTCAAACGCGATGGTTATCTCGTTCTGCCGGGCGCCCTCGACGGCGACCTGTGCCGGCAGGTGAGAGACGATATGTGGGAGACCCTGGCGCGGGGACTGCCACGAATGAAACGCGATGACCCGTCGACATGGGGTCCCGTCTCTGACGAGGAGAGCGCAGGACTTGCATCGCAGAGACCGGCGATCGGCGGCGAACCTTATCTAGGCGGCAAGGGTCACCGATTCAGCATTCGCAATGGCGCCGAGAAACTCCTCCTCGATCTGGCCCCCAGAGCCTGTTGGCAGATCGCCGAACAGCTTCTCGGCGAGGGCTCCGTCGTTTGGCCCGCCGGTATCGACGAGTCAGGCATGACCCAGGGCCCCTGTCTTCTGAGTGACGATGCCGTGGGTGGATTGGTCAGTCATATGGGCTCCAACATGGGCTACCCTGAGAAGGGCACCTTCGAGACCGAGCAGAACCTGCCATTGCCACCGACGGGCCCCGTCTGGCTCAATGGCCAGGGCTCTCGAGGCCTTTACTGCACCCTGCCCAACAGTCCATCCCCCGGTCCTGATTTTCGCGGTGTCCACTCCGATGGCGCGTGTTATGGTAGATGGCGCGTGCAGATCGCTGCCTATACAGACGATTTGCCAGCTGCATCGGGTGGCTTCACTGTATGGCCAGGTAGCCACACGAGAATCTGGGACGAGCAGTGGAAGGCATTTCATGAGGGGGAGAAGCACACAGACTCTCATCTTGCCGTACGCAAAGCCGGGGGCTACGCGGATCCAGTCATTCAGCAGATCAAGTCTGATACGGCGCCCGTTGATTGCCACGGGCCTGCGGGCACAGTCGTGTTGTGGCACACGAAGATTCTGCATATGGCCGGACAGAATCAGTCTCGTGATATCATCCGCCAGGCGACGATCTACGGTTATCTGAAGACGCTGGCGTCCTTGTCCGATGCACGGGCCCTTGACAATCGGGGCGACGACGCGTGGCGCGACTGGTCCGACGAGGTTCGCGCCGCAAGCTGAACGGGCCGGCTTACCTCAGCCTTTCTCAGCGACCATCCAGCACATGGCCCGACGTCGGACAGATCTGGTGAAGGGCAGATTTCCTGGTTCTACCAGAAAACCGACGATCTCCCCTGTCGTTGACGGCAGCAACATGCCTATGTGCAGGCCGTCAGCCCAGGTCGTTGGCCATTGCGGCGCACCGACAACAACGAGATCGCAATTTGATTCAACGTGACCATCGCGAATGACAGGTTGCATCGTCGTCACGTAACTGATGTGTTCGGGCCCGTCGCTGTCATTGTCGGCAAGCCCGAAGAGCTGACGGATACCCACTTGGATCGTCCGCCCCTGCCGCACGTGGTCCTTGAGTTCGTCGAGATCGCCACGGAGCCGGTTACCGTCTTTGTCATGTTCATACACGAGGCGCCAGCGATCGTTGACGAACCAGCGATAGACTCCGTAGCCGTATGTTGCACTCTCATCTAGCGCGACATCACCCCAAAGCCACTTCATCTGCGAAAACGCACCTGACATATCGTATTTGAAGATGCTGCAGTTTGGCTGCTCTACCTGCTGACCGTGGTGGACGTAGCCATGATGGTGGCTCATCAGTCCGGCGAAAGCCTGCGACTCGCCTGCATAGGTCTGCTGGAAATAGATCGTTTCCTCGTATTTTTCCGTCGTCATATAGACGCGCAGGTCGGCGCCACGGCGAACCTTCTCGGCCACATCGGCTACACTTCCGATCGTGACTTTCAGATCGGCCTGTTGTTCCAGCGCCAGCTCCCATCCATCCATGCTGATCATATCTCCCAATGGTGCCACGGATCCTCAGGGATTGCTTGGCGCACACCAGCATCGTCTTCGTGGACCCAGCGCGAGAAGAATCCCACGCGTGGAGAGGGACGCACATTCGGTGACCCTGTGTGGCACAACCATCCGTGCCAAAGGATCACGTCCCCCGCCTTGGCGACGAATTCCCGCGCCGGTTCGGGGCCATCATCGGAGAAAATGCCCCAGCCTCTCTTCTCCCATTCGGCTGTCTCGCGAAAGGTTCCTTCGATCTGCTCTGGATGTTCACGGAAGTAGCGGTGCGCCACGTGGTGGCTGCCAGGCCAGTATGTATAGGCTCCGCCCCCTGCTTCCACATCATGCAAGTAGGTTGTGGCCCCGACCATCAGAACCGCCTGGCAACCCTCGCCCGGATATCCATCCAAATGGCCTGATTCGGGCATCTTCCACTCCTCATCTTGCTGCGGCCAACGCACCAGCACACCACATCCGCCACCACTGAAGTGTCCGCCACCTACTTGCTGGACCACTTCCTGCAGATCTGGCAATTCACCGAACACTGGATCCGGTTGGAAGCCCTCGACCTTCTCCGGCCACTTTTCTGGCTCGTCAATCGTGCAGCCGAGATGCTGCCAGAATTGGTCCTGCCACTGTCGAACCGTGTCGGCGGCGACGAAACCGGGAAGAATCAGGTGACCGTGGTCCTTGAATGAGTTGATCTGATCGGCACTGAGCATGGAGTGGTCGTCATCTCTCTTGTTGGGCTGGAAGGACGCATTTTGCAGCTGCCAAGCTAACCGAAAATCCCGTCTCCACCACCTGCCTTCCAGGCAGACCACCACCTGCACAGAGGCGCGCATTTGCCCGAAGACCCGGTATCGGACGATACTGGAGGCCATGAGCGAATTCGAACCCCGATCAATGGTGGGCCTGCTGCCCGTCCATAGCCACCTGATTCAGGCAGGTGACCTGCAGGCCATTGTTGGTGATGGCGTGCGCAATGGCGTCGGTGGGACCCAATACTGTGGCTTGTGGTCTCTCACATCCCGCTATCGCGTCTTCAACACCTTTGGCAATAGTTTCGCCGGCTTACTACCAGGTGAACTCCGCGGCAAGCGCACCTTCCTTGAAGAGCTCGATGCGACGAGCGCCGTGTTAACACGCGAACCGGATCGACAACGTCAGAGCCGAATTCGTGCCGTGTATCGTGTGGAAGCGCCACACACGATCTGCCATGAGCTCACCCTCTGCGACGAGGCCGACCTGCGGGCCCCTGGGTGCAGCTTCCGCGAAGTCTCCTGGTGCAATTACATGAATAGTCCGGACGATCCGCGTCTGCATTTTCTCGCCAATGGTCAGTGGCTTCGCTACATCCCGCCGAGCCACGGCATGCACAGCAACGTTGCCCCAGCGATCGTGCCAGATGATGAACTTGAGCAGTGGCCATCTTCAGGCGAGGGCCGGCCCTTCCATTGGCACCGTGCACCTTTCCGCTTCGACGAACCATTCTATTATGGTCGCATTGGCGACATGGTATTGCTGCTGGTCTTCGACCAACCGCAGTGGTTGCGGTTCTTCTCCTCTCCTTCAGGTGGAGGAAGTGCCATGCAGTCGGGACGTGCCTGCCCGGCGTGGGACTTCGAATGGATCATTCCCGAGGGCGAATACATGCCTGGCCGCGACTTTACTTTCCGCGTCCGGATGATCTACAAACGCTTTCTGTCTGATGACGATATCCTTCTGGAAGTCCAGAAGGCCCAACAAGCTCTATACAGCTGAAAGGCACCATGACGTCGATCGCACGCGACACCTTTGGTACCATCGACGGCGAGTCCGTCGCTCTTTTTACCTTGGCCAATGATCGCGGTGCGGTTGTGCGCATCACCGAATACGGCGGCACCCTTGTCAGCGTCAGTGTTCCTGATCGGTTCGGCGAGTCCGCCGATGTTGTGCTTGGTTTCGACACCCTCGAGGAATACCAGACCAAGTCGGGCTCATTGGGGGTCATTGTCGGACGCTTCGCCAATCGGATCGCAGCGGGGCGCTTTCAGCTCGACGGCGCCGACTATCAATTGGCGATCAACAATCCGCCCAATCACCTGCACGGTGGCGAGGGTGGATTTCAGCGGGCACTCTGGCAGGGCGAGGTAGAAGACAGCCTCGAAGGACTCGGCGTGCGTCTCAACTACACCAGTGCCGACGGTGAGGACGGCTACCCGGGTGAAGTCAAAGTCGAGGTTCGCTACACGCTGACCAAGGCGAGTGGACTACGCATCGATTACTACGCCACCACTGACCGTCCGACCCCCATCAATCTGACCAACCACGCCTATTTCCAATTGCAGGGTCACAATCAGGGTGCGATCCATCAGCACGTGCTGCGCCTCAAGTCGAGTCAGTACACGGTTCGTGATGCAAGTGGCATTCCCTCGGGAGAGATCGCGCTCGTGGAAGGCACACCCTTCGACTTCACAAGCCCCATGGAGATCGGCGCCAGAATCGATCAATTGGAGAGTGGTGGCTACGATGACAACCTCGTGTTCGATGGCTGGGAATCCAATGGTCGTCCACGACTGGTTGGGGAAGTGATCGAACCAGTTCGCGGTCGACGCATGGAGTTGCTCACAACTGAACCCGGCGTGCAGCTGTATACGGGAAACTTCCTCGACGGACTCGAAGGCAAGCAGGGCGCGATCTATGATCGACATCACGCCTTCTGTCTGGAGACACAGCACTTCCCAGACAGCGTCAACCACGACCACTTCCCGTCTGTCATCCTGCGACCCGATGAGACGTATCGGCAGACGACCGAATACCGCTTCTCCACACTCTAGCCTACCGGCAGCGTGAATCAATACAGCGACAGCAGTCCTTCCGCACCTTCGTAGCGATTCTCGAACTCAGGTGTAATGCGTCGAGCCTTTGAATCTGCACCAGGATTTCGATAGCCATAGACGACACACCAGCGTGTGTCACTACCCTCCTGTCGCGGGTTGACGGCGTGCGCCGCATGTGTCCACAACAGGGCGACAGAGCCAGGCTCCGCCTCCAGCGCCTCGATGGTCAGCGGTCGACCACTGGCCGGGTCTACACGATCCCTCATCCAACCTTCAAGCAGATCCTCGTCGGTGCCGCCTTGAATCTGGGGATCGCGAAACAGATGACTCCCAGGCACGACCTTGAGATTCCCATCATCTGCACCAAATCCATTCACATAGAAGAAAATTCGGATGAATCCGAGAGACTCATCTTCTTCCGCATAGGCATGAGAATGCCAGTTGGTGCCGCCATTGCCACCCGGTCGATTGAGTGAAAAGCAGTGGTCGTAGCGGATGCTCTCTCCGAGTACGGATCGGGCCAGACTCAGCATCTGCGGATGACCGATGAGACTCGCCAAATAGTCATCGAACTGGGCGGCATAGTGATTGGGTGGATAGTTGGCGTCGCCGGGCATCAATGCATGGATACGGCTCAGTGCCTCCGTAAGCGATCCGCATGCTGCGTCCGTCAACAGACCGGGCAACACAATGTGTCCGGTCTCATCAAGAGACCGTTTCGCTTCTGTGTCGAGGCAGGTTGAACGAAATAGACTGGCTTTTTCCATAACACTACCAGATAGAGATTCAGAGTCATCAGCCACTTTGAGTTGTACAAGATGACACGATGTGTCAGGGTTTGCCAGGGACGGGCAATGGCAAGCCCCGGCTCGGTTGGCTCTCGCCTGTTCGCGCCTTACTGTATCGGCCTATCTTCCGGTCCTATCTCGGGGCCGCTTCACCTGCCCTGTGATCGATTTCACCTGCCCCAAAATCGATACGCCCTAAAGGAGATCCCACCGTGCTGACCAAAGACGGATGCCGCACACGTCAGGCGCGACTTTGCCAACGACTCAGCGATGCTGGCATCGATGCCATCGCCATCGTTCATCCGCTGGAGATCTACTACTTCACCGGCGTGCTCTTGCCTGAGACATTCCCGGCACAACCAGCGCTCCTGTGGATCGAGGCAGGCGGTGCCAGTTTTCTCGCCGCCGACAGCGACGCAGGTGAACCAGTTGTCGACGAGTGTGTCACCTACGTCAGCAGTCTCGGCGGTACAATGAACTCCTACATGCGTACCCAACTCAGTGAACTCGTCGTTGAACGGTTGCAGACAAAGAAGACCCGAGCATCACGAGTCGGTTTCCAACGGGAATTCATGGTCAAGATGCTCGCCGAGCACATAGAGAAAGGCCTCGGCGGGGCACCTGAATGGGTGGACGTGGATGAGACATTGCATCAGCTGCAGGAAGTGAAGGATGCAGATGAGATCGAACTCATGCGCAAGGCCGTACAGATTGATCTGGCCGCCTATGATGCGGCACAGAAGGCAATTGCTCCCGGTGTAAACGAGCTTGAAGTCCTCGGCGCCGCGCAGCAGGCCGCTCATCTGGCGGCGGGCGAGAAAGTCTTCCATGATGGCGACTATCGATGCGGACAGCTGGGTGGTTTTGCCCGCGATCGCAAGATCGAAGAGGGTGAACTCTACATCATTGATGCATGGGTCACCTATCGGGGCTATTGGTCCGACCTGTGCCGCACCTTCGCCGTGTCCGAGCCGACAGAACTACAGGAGTCGATCTTCGATCACCTTAGTGCGTTCCACGATCGTATCAGTGACTATCTACAACCGGGATTAGACAGTCGCGAGTGTGCCAAGGCGATGGATGCTTACATCCGCGAGCATCCGGCGCTGGCTGATGCGGGCCTCGGACATCATGGGGGCCATACGATCGGTTTGCGCGCTCATCAGATGCCTGATGTGAATGCAACACGAGGCGGCCTCTTCCAGGTGGGCAATGTCGTCTCCATCGAACCGGGGTCCTACATCCCCGAGGCGCGCGCCGGTGTGCGGCTGGAGAACATGTATCTGATCACTGAGGAGGGCCCGGAGAATCTGTCCGAGTATCCTATGCAGATCAGATGCAAGACGTGATGTGATCCCATGATCAGCTACGCGGAATTCCTCGCCACAGCAGCCGTCCCACGCGAGACGATTGATCGGTTCCTCGACGAGACAGAGCCGACATGGGCCCGTTTTGACGAGGAGGTAGGCTACACCCTGGGTCGATTCCTGCCTCGTGATGGTATCGATGAGAGTTGGACGATATCCACAGCTCTCGACAATGGTCAACGCACACCGTGGCTGTATGCTGATCAACCGTGTCGCTTGAACACCTACGGCGACTCCTTCACGCAGTGCCACCAGGTCTGTGACGGCGAGACCTGGCAGGAATATCTCGCCGGCCACCTTGGCGAGCCATTACGAAATTTTGGCATGGGTGGCTTCGGTGTGAATCAGGCCTACCGTCGTATGCGCCGCGTCGAGACCTCAGCTCTCGGCACCGAGTATGCCATTCTCTATATCTGGGGCGATGACCACTGTCGCTCTGTCATGCGAAGTCGCCATGCCGCGACACATCGGGTCTGGGACGACCAGAATGGTCGCATGTTTCACGGCAACTTCTGGGCAAATGTCGAAATCGATCTCGTCAGTGGTGACTTCGTCGAAAGACCCAATCTCTGTTCATCACCCGAGACGCTGTATCGGATGTGCGAGCCAGAGTTCATGATCGACGCACTGCGCGACGACCTGATGGTCATGCTTTATGCCATGGAGCGTTTTGATGTGCAAGGCGATGCCAGATTACTCGGTCAGCTGGCGCAGCACCTGCACGAACCGCCCATTGACGAGGCAAGCGACGAATCACGACTGCAGGGCATCAAGCGGCTGAAACTGGCTTACGGTTTCGCCGCGAGCCGGTATTTGGTCAGTCAGGCACGGAGCTTCCTGAGTGAACACAACAAGCAGTTGCTGGTCTGCCTCCTGTGTCCCACGGCGACTGACCAAGCTCTCCGTGGCCAACCGCGATACGACCAGGCCTTTGCCGATCATCTACAAGAAGAAGATTATCGCGTCTTCGATATGAACGAGATCCACGCCCGTGACTACGCCGCCTTTGATCTGTCGATCGACGAGTATCGAAGACGCTACTGGATCGGCCACTACTCGCCAGCGGGAAACCACTTCTTCGCCTATCACCTCAAGAATACCATCGTCGACTGGTTGGATCCCAAGCCCCGCACCTATCGAGGCGAAGAGATGACGACGACAGATTTCAGTGGCTACCTGCCTGACACAGCCACGCTTAGCGCCTGATTGCGTTCTCAGGCACCATTTCCTGGCGAAAGCGGAACACGAGCGGATCTGTTGGATCCACACTGACACGAATCCAGTGCAGGTGGGGCGAACCGAAGGACTCCACACGCGTGAAATAGTCCAGTCGTCGTCCGCCTACGTTGGTCAGAGGTTTATCAATTCGGAAGTAGTGGGAGTCTCCGTGGGTGAGCACAACAGGGCGACCAAAGGCAATAACCTCCTCGCGCAGAGAAGTCAGAAACCCACCAAAGGCTGCCTGAAAAAGAGAATCCGCCTGCCCGTCGAATTGGGGATTGGCGTGGATATTCACCATGACCCCTGGCGCTTCACTGATCCTGGCCTCGATAAATGTCTGCCGCATCCACGCCAGAGCCGCCTGCGTGCGTTCCTCTGCTTCGACATCGTCTGCCGGTGTACGCGCCGCAAAGGGTCTCAGCCCGTTCTGGCTGCCAACAATGTGCAGATTGACGAACCACACGCCATCCATTTCCCAACGCAGGTGTTCGGGATAGTTCGCATAGGCTGGATCACTCGCCTGCGACTCGACCTTGAGATGGCCATTGTCACCTCCTAACAGACGCCCTGCGGGCTCGAAGAAGATCCGTCTCAAGGCGGCGAGGCGCTCGACAGGAGACCATGCCCCGGCACGCAGACGGTGACAGTCTGTCCAGTCGTTGTCGCCGGGCACGAGGATGAAGGGGGCTTTGAAGCGATCGAACCAGTCGTGTCGTTGCTGCAGGACCTCATCTGAGCATGGGGCGATGCCCGATTTGATATCTCCCGCGTGCAAGACGAACTGTACATCCTCTTCGTTGATCCGCTCCTGCAGCAACGCGAAGCGCAAGCTGTCCTCCGCGTTGTATGGAACATCGCCGATGAAGGCAAAGTCGAAGGCCATCGCGGGGGAAACGGACAGAATGCTGAAACTGGCTGCAACCAAGAAAAGGCCCTGCAAGTTCCATTTCTTCGAAGACTTCATTTGCTCAAGCATTCGGCTCCGATAGCTTGTTGTGTCTGCGCAGTTGCCGTCCGTGTCAGATTGTGCATCTGCATCGGTCAGGCGGAATGTTATCATCCTTGTAGGACCGCAGCAATCGCTAGCGGTTCCATCTTCAGGAGCAAATTGTGGACGTCAGCAGAGCCAGTGCCTGCAGTATCCCCCTGGTGGAACAGTCCCTCGACTATGCACTGCAGGTGATCGCCGACTCGGGTTTTGAGAAAGTTGATCTCCTCGCCCGAATGCCTCATTTCTCGGTGACGGATCCCGAATACAGCATCGACGTTCTCGAGGATCTTTGTAGTCGCCACTCTCTTCGTATCGCCAACATCGGTGCCTATTGTGGGCGTGCGTTCTCAGCACCCGACGAGTCTGAGCGCGCCTCAGCCGTGACAGAGATGGAGCAGACCCTCGCAGTCGCTAAGCGATTGGGCGCTCGTACCATCCGCGTCACACCTGGATCCGGCAAACGCCAGGAGATCGATCAGCTTGTCCCCTACTTCCAGCAAGCGGCGGCAAGCGCCGAACGGGATGGTATCTGGATGGGCATCGAAAATCACGGCACCGAGATCTCCGGTGACCCGGCGACATGTCGTGAAATCTGTGAACGAGTCGGCTCTGATCACTTCGGGATTATCTACGAACCGTGCAATCTGATGGCAGCCGGCGTCGAATACAAAGCAGCTTTCGAGCAGTTCAAGGATCACATCGTGCACGTGCATTTCAAGGATGGCCTGCATGATGCTGACGGCAAGTGGGCGCGCTGCATGTTAGGCGAGGGCGAGATCGATGTTCGTTGGGTATTTGAGCAGGTGGAAGCCGTTGGCTACAGCGGTGAATACGCCTTGGAATACGAGGTGGGAAATATCGAGGCTGTGGAGACGGGTTATCCGAAGTGGCTGCAATACTGGAAGGCCCTGTGATGGCTCACTTCGAGGAGATCCACACGAGCAACGCGTCACACGAAGGCTGGCCATACTCTGAGGCAGTTCGTGCCGGTGACTTCATCTTTGTCGCCGGTGTCGCGGCGGAAGATGAAACAACGGGGCAGATCATTGGCGCTACGATCGTCGAGCAGACCCACAAGACATTTCATCGCATCGCCGGCATTCTGCGCCACGCTGACGCAGATCTGCGCGACATCTGTCGTCTTTCGGTTCATCTGAACAACATCGAGGACTTTGGAGAGTTCTCAGCAGCCTATGCCGAAATCTTCCATTGGACACCCAAGCCGACGCGCATCACCCGTGGATCAGCCCTGGCCCCGGGCCTTTTACTCGAAGTGGAATGCACCGTCTACAAACCAAAATAGATGAGTATGCCAAGAGACGCTGTGTCCACCGAGGGACACGCCTATTTCCTGCAACTACACGAGACACCAGCATTTGGTGCCTCAGGCTCATTCGATCTGGATGAATTGCGGCAAGGGATGGGGACACGCCGAGAACCGACGGATCCCTCCGTGCGGTGTATCCCATGGCAGCATGACGAGCTGTCTGGTGAATGGGTTGTTGCTGCCGATGCCGACACGGCGACACGTGTATTGTACTTGCACGGCGGCGGTTTTGTTTCGGGATGTGCTGGCTTCTATCTGGCCATGGCCGCCCATTTGTCTGCGGCGGCGCGCTGCGCTGTACTACTTCTCGATTACCGCCTGGCTCCCGAGCACCCATTTCCCGCAGCCATTGAAGACAGTGTCCGTGCCTTCGAGTCGATGGTTGCGACCGGACCGCATGGATCTGGCCAGGCCGGCAATTGCTTCATCGCTGGAGATTCTGCTGGTGGAGGCCTGACCCTTTCCACCCTCCTGGCCCTGCGTGATCGAGGCCGTCCACTTCCTCGCGGCGCCATCGCCCTGTCCGCCTTCGCAGACCTGACGCTCACGGGGGAAAGCCTCACCTCAGAGGAGGCATTGGACCCCATCATGAGTCCCCAATGCCTGCCACAATTCGTCGGTCACTATCTCGGTCACGCAGATCCCCAGGATCCTTATGCGTCGCCGATTTACGCCGATTACACCGGATTTCCCCCTCTGCTATTACAGGTTGGCGAACACGAGATCATCCGCAACGACAGTGTCTTGGCCGCGGCAAAAGCTCGGTCCTTTGGAGTAGAGACGACACTGGAAATCTGGCCCGGCATGTTCCACGTCTTCCCCTCTCACGAACCATTGCTTCCGGAAGGCGAACAGGCAATCGAACACATGGCTGCCTTCATTCGAAAGCACAGATCAGCCGACTAAAAAACCCGACACCAGCGAGGGCAAGTACACCATGGACCGAGACGACGAGAGTATCTATCTGCTGGATATGAGTCGCTGCGAACCTGCGACGGCGGTTGGCACCCAATTCAGTGAAGGACAATGGACGTCAGTCGCATACGCTATCGCCGCCGGCGAGGGCAAGATGCTCTTCAGTGGGCCCGATACCCAGGCGCCGCCTGTTCAACTCAACCCACAGGTAAGTGGGTGGTATCACATCTTCGTCGGCACCTATCGCTTTCACGTATTCCCCGACTATTGCCTGTTGCTCAAACTCTCTTCTGATCCGGGATACTCACGAGCGACGGTCGAGACCTTTCGCCGCGACAAAGACATCGTTGCCGAGGAGATGATTCTGGGTGCCACAGATCTGGCCGAAGCGTATTGGAAAGCTGCCGATCTGACAGATGAGCAGATCATCTTCGACCGCCCACGAGCGGGCCTGCTCGCGGAGACGACGGCGAATATCAGTTATCTACGCCTCGTGCCGATGTCAGCGGCAGAACGCACTCAAGCCGAAGCAGATCGTCAGCCAGGTGAACACCGGCGCCTGACGGCCAACTTTGACGGTGGTCAGAACACACTCTGGGCGTATGCAAGTGACGAGGAGATGCGCGCCGAATTTCAGGCCCTCGCCCATGCGGATGTGCAGGCTGTGTTATGGGGATGTGCTCGCTCCTTTGCCACATACTACCCGTCGAATGTGGCCTCCTACGTAAAGTGGTCCTTCGGACTGCCTGGCAACATGCGCCACGGACGACAAGCGATCGAAAGGCAGCGGCAGAGCGATTTCGATCCCCTTAAATCAGCCATCGCCTGTGCCCGCGAAATCGGTATTAAGATCTATCCGCAGGTTCGCATGATTGGCGAACAGCTGCCTCCGAATCACATCGATTACACGGGCCCCGGCGATTACCAGCGCCAGCATCCGGAATATCGCTGTCTATCTCCACAGGGGCGACCGACGCGCCACTTGAGCCAGGCCTTCCCCGAGGTTCGCGCCAAATACGTTGATCTGTTTCGGGAATGGGTCGACGACTACGAAGCAGACGGTGTCTGTATCGTCTTCTGCCGCTCCTGGCCTTATGTGCTGTTTGAAGAACCGATCCTGGAGTCATTCCGCCAGCAACATGGTGTCGACATGACGAGCCTCGACTATTTCGACGAACGCGTGCTTGCTCATCGCGCCACATTTCTCACGCAGCTTCTGCGCCAGACGCGGCAGATGCTGGATGAAGTGGGCGAACGCCAAGGACGTCGCTTGCGGACGTCCTATGTGATTCCCGCCGAAGACTATGGTTCGACGCCAACTCCGGATCTGGGCCCCTTCACACCGCTCAAGATTCACGCCATGGACGTGGAGACCTGGGTTCGAGAGGGTCTGGTAGATGATCTCGTCGTGCATATCCAGGATGTCGGTGATGCGGCGGGAAACGATGCAAGGGTGGCCCTGGCACCCTATGTCGACCTGGCCCGCGGCACACAGACCACCGTTCACGCCGATCTGTATCCGCGGCGACAGTCTGCCGATTCCATGCGTGTTCGGGCCATGGCCTGTTACGAGGCGGGCGCAGAGGGTCTATGCTTCTGGGATTGCCAGACACGCACGCAGCGACTCAGTGGTTGGGCCATGCATCGATTGCTCGGACATCGCGATCAACTGCCGCAGATGAAACCCTTCGCGGACAGCCTGTTTCGACGCGAACCACTACTCGCACTGGATGGCTACGATCTGAGTGATGAGTTCTGCCTGCCAACCGATGGCTGAAACACTGGTGACTGAGAGTTGAGATCGATGCAGGTTCGGCCGCTGACGCGGAGGAAACCTACAGGGCCCGATTGTCTTCGGAATACTCGCGATTTCCACCACTACCCAGCTGCCACGTACCGCGAAACAACGTCCGCCTCTTCGGTGGCATACTCATGATGATCTCGTGACTCAGATTCGTGCGGTGCCACTGAGACCAAATCGAGTTGTAGGCATTGAACACGGCACAGCGAGGGTTGTCCGGATTGGTCCAATCATTGGCGGCATGAATGAGGCTCTCCGTGAAGATGGCGACAGACCCTGCGGGACAGGAGTAGCCATCCATCGTATCTCGCATGGACTGTTCCCACGGGGAATCGGCGATATTCGGCGCCCATTTATTGGGGCCACCGTAGCCGAAGTGTGCTTTGTGTGAGCCGCTGAGAAAGGTCGTACAGCCCTGCCCCTCTTTCACCTCCTCCAATTCCCACACAACACGCGTGAGACCGGCGAAGATCCTGCCACCGGCGACCTGGTAGCGCATGGCATTTGCCTGCTGCGGCGGGCGCACGACATGGGGCATACCATTGTCACCGCGCTCTGATGTATCCCACCCTGGTTTGCGCACGGTGGTGAAGGAACCCTCACAGCGAAACCCATAGCAGTCGTCGTGATGGAAGGGATCCTCAGCGAGGATCTCCGACAGGATGCCGACGATCGCCGGATGATCGAGAAGCTCCTGGCGCTTGCCCTCATAGCTGTTACGCCCGCCGTCGTAGACTTCCGCCTTCAGGGGCTCGATCTGATCAGGCGTCAGGACAGCTGGCAATAGAATCCAGCCGCGCAAATCGAAGAAGAATTTCTGTTTCTCCGTCATGGGTACGATGGCGGATGATGTATCTGTAGTGGTCATGCCCTGTCTCCAGCTGTGTTGAATTCGTGAGGTCTTCATTCTAATCGTGTGTGCCATTGGGCGACAGCGTTGCAGGAACTACCTGCTTACAGTTCGACATGGATGCCCATCGTCCCTTCTTTGTTGCTACTGAATCTCTCATGTCACGCAGCGACTATATACCGACCTCATGACTCGCCTCAAGACCATCGCCGCTGTCACCCTGTCCCTGATCCTGATCGCCGGCGTGCTGGCCCGCGCCGGCATGACGCGTCGCTGGATCGAGGACATCGGATCGGATACAACGCGAGAAGAATTGCGTGTCTGGGACTGGTGGAGTGCCTCGACAAACGAAGAATACGGCGCCTACTTCGCCGAGATCGAGCGCACCTTCGAGGCACAACACCCGAACATCGACATCGTCTACCAGATCGTCCCCTTCGGTAACTACGTGCAGAAGTTATCGACAGCAATGGTCGGCGACTCGCCACCGGATGTTTTCCAGTCCTCCGTCTACTGGGCCGAAGGCTTCTATCAGCGTGGCATGCTGCGCCCCCTCGACGACCTGCTCGCGTCTGACGCTGATTCCGACCCAGGCAACTCACTCGCCAAAGAACACTTCCTACCGACAGCATGGCGGCACAACCACGCACTGGATGGTACCGTCTTTGGCATCCCGCAGATCATCGACGCCAGCTGTCTATTGTGGAATCTCGATATCCTGCAGGAAGCGTCGGCTAAGGACGAGGAACTGCGAGATCTTTTCGCCCGTTTCCCGGATGGTTCGCTCGACTATGATCGCCTGCGCTTCGACGCACTACGCGACTGGGACCACTTTCGGCGTGTTGTCGACAAGCTGACCATTCGTGACGAGGCTGGGAAGATCGAACGAGCGGGTTTTGTCTTGTCTGCCTACGGATCGGGTGCCGGCATGTTCTCCCCCTGGCTGGCATCTAATGGCGGCCAGGTTCAGGATGCGGCAGGCACGCGCGCCCTCTTCGCGTCAGCTGCTGGTGTCGAGACGTTGGAATTCCTCTCCCGCCTCTATTGGGTCGATCAGGTCAGCCCACCCTTCCACCGCCAGATGACGCCGTCCGAACTGTTCCAGGAACGCAAGGTCGCCAGTGTCACCGCCGGTACCTGGTCTGGCAAGGACATCACGCGCAATAGCCTCGGATGGACGCATTTCGGCAAGACCGCTTTTCCTCCGGGGCCCTCAGGAGATGGACCGAGCACGGTGACCTGGGGAAACATGCTCGTCATCACACGGCGCGCCGAAAATGTCGATGCCGCCTGGGCCTATCTGAAATTCGTCTGCGGTTTGCCCGGCTCCTTGCTGCGCTCGAAACATCTCGGTTACAATGGACCGCGTTTTGACTTTTATGCCACACAACGTTGGCAGGAGGCCCTCGCCGAACGGCCTTACCTGTCCACGGTGAAGCAGATCTGTCTGGCCGGTGAGAAGTTGCGTCATACGGAGATCACTGCCGTCGACCACCAGGCGAATCCAATCTTCGAGAGTGTCCTGCTGCACTATCCGGAGATCGTCGCCGGCGATGGCCCCCATGAGTCGGTCGAAGCCGCCCTGCAACTGGCGGCGCGCAATGTGGACAACGTCTATGCCCGTTACAATGAGCAGGTTGCTCGCTGGCTGACAGAGCGTCGATTGCGAGGCCAACTGTAATGGCGTCAACGACTCTCGTGCAGCGACTGACACCCTATTTCTACATTGCCCCCGCCATCGGCGTCGCCTGTCTGTTCAGCTTTGTCAGTATGGGTGTGAGTCTGTGGGTGAGTTTCCAGCATTATGACGCCTTCGCTGGCGGCTCGCAGTTTGTCGGCCTCGACAACTATCGCCGCGCTCTATTCGCCGAAGACAGCTATTTCTGGCTCGCCATGCGACACACCTTCGTCTATGTCATCATGAGTGTTGTCGGCACACTGCTCTCAGCGCTGCCACTGGCGTTGTTGTGTCTGCGCGCCCACTACGGTCAGGCCCTGTTCCGCACGCTCTATTTCCTCCCCTCGATCACGCCCGGCGTCGTACTGGCCCTGGTCTTCTTCCACATCTTCGGTAACTATGGCCAGCTATTGGATCATTCCTGGTCTGCCCTGCCAGCCCTTGCTCTGTTGGGTGTGTGGGCAGGCGCCGGCTACAACATGGTCATCTTCCTCGCCGGTCTGACAGAGATTCCGCAGCTCCTCTACGACGCGGCGCGAGTCGATGGGGCGAATCAGTGGCAGCAGTTCCGCCACGTGACGCTGCCCATGCTCCGCAATACCCTCGTCTTTGTTACGGTGATGACCATCATCGGCTCCTTCCAGGTCTTCACCTCCGTCTACATCATGACCAGCGGCGGTCCCGAGCGCAGCACGGAAGTCATCGCGTACTCAATCTTCCTCAATGCCTTTTCTGTGGCAGGCCAGATGGGCTATGCGTCGGCACTCGCCTGGCTGCTGTTTGCCGTCATTTTCGTTTTCGTCTTCTTCCAGATGCGCGTCTTCCGCTCGCGACGGATCTACGATGAGTGAGAGATTTCGCGGTCGCGGCCTTGCACTGACGCTGATGGTGCTTGGCGCCCTCGTGATGGTCTACCCCTACGCCTATATGGTGGGATCTTCAGCCAAGACGCGGAAGGAATTCGCCGAGGACAAGGCCAGTCTCATTCCTTCACGTTACCAGATAAGTGAGCAGATCGCCCACGCCCGTGGCGAGCCCAGCGCCCTCGACTGGCCGGGCGCTGACTGGTCTGTGTTGCGCAATTATGTCGATGCGATCCGCTACGGGCATATCGACAGATATCTGGCGAACAGTTTCATCTACGCCGTCGTCATCACGTCGCTGCAGCTGTTCTTCAACACCCTCGCCGCTTATGCCTTCGCCCGCATGCGCTTTCGCGGGCGTGACTTTCTGTTTGGGCTGCTGCTGGCGACGATGATGGTACCACCTGCTGTTCTGCTGATCCCGAATTTCATCATCATCAGCAAACTCGGACTCGTCGACACCACCTGGGGTGTCATCATTCCCGGCTTTGCCGGTGCCTTCGGCATCTTTCTGCTACGTCAGTCCTTTCTCAATATTCCCGCCGAGTTGGAGCATGCCGCTCGGATCGACGGCTGCGGTACGTGGGGAATTCTGACAAATGTGATCCTGCCTCTGTCGAAACCTGCCCTGATCACCCTGGGCCTGTTCACGTTCATGGGATCCTGGAACATGTTCGAATGGCCTCTCGTTGTGCTAAGCAACCAGGATTTCTATCCCCTCACAGTCGGCCTGAGTCTTTTCCGGTCAGAAACCGGCGCTGATTGGCCCCGTGTCTTTGCTGCGAGCGTCATGGGTGCCCTCCCTCTGATCGTGCTGTTCCTGGTGGCGCAGAGATATCTCGTGGGCGGGATAAGCCTGAGTGGCATGAAGGGTTGAGATAGTCTGGACCGTGTCTACCACGCCAAGTACATTCGCGCTTCGCCTCGGCTTGCTATAGCCAGAGCATCGCCCGGGCTATTTGCCCGTTTGAACCAGTAGAATCTGCGTGCCCGAGGCCTATTTCGTGTCGGACCTATTCCAGCGACTCTTCAACCTGACCCGTGCCCACCTTGGGTCCCGCTCAGATACGCGCCCCGTCGGCGACAATCCATATGCAAAATCTTCGGGGCGTCATTCCAACACCTCGTCGTCCTATGACGAGGCCTCGTCGCACGATGACGGAACCTCAGACGCGTCCCACGAGTCTGCAGCAGATCCGAATGTGGACGATGAATTGGCCGGGTACTATGCCAATCTCGAGATTCCCTATGGTTCCGACCTGGCAACGGTGCGAACCGCATGGAAGCGCATGATGAAGACATACCACCCCGACCTCCATGGTGACGATCCGCAGAAACGGCAGGTAGCGGGTGAGTTAACTGCAGAATTGACGCGAGCCTATCAAGCATTGTCCGCCTCCCTTGGTGGCGACAAGTAGACATCGAAACACCTAACACCCCACGTGAGGGCCATATGGCAGACCACTTCCAGCGCGTCAAGGACTACATCCTTGACCTGGGTTTCTCTATAGATGACGAGATTGCAGAAGATGAGATCGTCGTCATCAATGACGAGGAACGCGGCATACACGAACTCGTCATCGATTGCGAAGATGATCTGGTTGTGTTGGAGCAACTCATCCTCAAATTCGAGGGCGACGTAAGCGCAGCAGTTTATCGTCGTCTTCTTCAGATGAACCGGAGTCTCGTATTTGGTGCCTTCGTTCTGAATGAAGAAGGCGACACACTCCTGTATCGCAATACCCTCGCCCTCGACAATCTCGATCTGAACGAGTTAGAGTCGACCATCAACGCCCTCAGTCTGGGCCTTGCCGAGAATAGCGACGAGCTACTCGGCTTCGTCGCCTGAAAGGAGCTGTGATATGGCTGGAATTTTCCATCGTCTTTTCAAGGCCGGTGAGTCCGAGGCCCACGCGCTGGTGGACAAGCTTGAAGACCCGATCAAAATGAGTGAGCAGGCGATCCGCGACCTGCGCAAAGATCTGCAGGAGAGTTTGAAGAGCCTCGCGGAGGTGAAATCGCTGGCGATTCGCATGACCAAGGACGCCGACGATGCCAAACGCCTGGCGACCGATTACGAACGCAAAGCGATGCTGCTGTTACAGAAGGGTCAGTCCGGCGATGTCGAGTCAGGCGAAGCAGAGCGCCTTGCCATGGAGGCCCTCTCCCGCAAGGAAGAGGTAGCGACACGAGCCGTCGCAGCGACAGAGCAGGCTCAATCTCAGCAGCAGATGGTCGCCACCCTGCAGAGCAATGTGAATGATCTCAAATCGAAGGTGACTTCGTACGAGAACGATCTGGTCATGCTGAAGGCCCGTGCCAAGACGGCGAATGCGACGCGCAAGATCAATCAGCGTCTGTCCAACGTCGACTCGAAGGGTACTGTCGCCATGCTTGAGCGCATGAAGGAGAAGGTCGCCGAGGAAGAAGCCCTCGGGCAGGCCTATGGCGAAATGGCCGCCAGCAGTGGCTCCATCGACAACGAGATCGACAAAGCACTCGAAAGCGGTGGATCCACGGCAGCATCCGATTCTTTGGCTGAACTCAAGGCAAAAATGGGTATCAGTTGACGAGAGACCTGCCTCGCCGATGAGACGGCTACCGCGCCGGAGGTTTCTCAAGACGTTGCTCGCCGGTTCGGTAGCCCTGCCTTACGCATGCACCGAGCGTCCGTCACCGCGCCCCATCGGTGACGTTCCGGCAAGCTTCATCGACCGGGTGACCCCAGCACAGGGTCACGTGCTGAGACGGCCCGTCGATCCGGCGCAATTTGCCACGGCTCCTGAAACCACCGTCGATGCCCTCGTGATCGGCGGTGGTGTCTCGGGGTTGGCGGCGTGCTGGAAACTGCGCCAGGCAGGTGTTGAGCGCGTATTGCTCGTCGAACTTGCCGATCAATTGGGTGGGGATGCGACAGCAGGCCAGGCGCAAGGCCTGGTGTTCCCCCTGGGTGCCCACTACATCAATGTGCCACCCGCCGAGGCCGATTGCGTTCACGAAGTACTGTCTGACCTCAACATCATCACCGGCTACGACACAGCGGGACGCCCCGTCATCCATCCCGACCACCTGCTGCGCTGGCCGGCAGAGAGATTGTGGGAAAACGACAGCTGGTCAGAGGGTCTCGATCCCTTTGGTGCTGCCAGTGCCGCAGAACTCGAGCAACTGCACGCCTTCGAAGACGATATGCTGCGCTGGACCTTGTATCGCGGTCAGGACTCGCGTCGCGCCTTCGCCATGCCCCTCGCCTATTCTACCTCCGACGCCAAGGTGCGCGCCCTCGATACCATGACGATGGCTGAGTACACGAGTCAGCAGGGGTGGAGCAGCGGGCGACTTTCATGGCTCATCGATCAGGCCTGCAAAGACGATTATGGCGGCTTGGGCACAGAGATCTCCGCTTGGGCGGGTATCCACTACTTTGCTTGCCGCTACTACGACCGCCGCGTGCAGGAACAGTATCCCTCTGACACATTGACGTGGCCTGGTGGCAATCAATTTCTGGTGGATGGTCTGGCGCACAATCTGACGCAGAATGAGCGCTGGCTGTCGACGGGGGTCGTTGCTCTTCATCCAGGCGCGACGACGACACAGGCCCTCTGCGTTGATACCAATACGGGTGAGCCACTGCGTGTTCAAGCGAAGTCCGTCGTCTATGCAGGCAAACTTCATACCGCACCCCATGTGGTAGCGGATATGCCGCAGCCACAGCGACACGCCATTGAGCAACTCGACTACGTACCGTGGCTCGTCGCCGCCGTCAGACTCTCCTCACAACTGGGGGATGCGGGTCTGGCATGGGACAACGTACTGATGGACAGTCCATCCGTTGGTTATGTCTCAGCACGACACCAGACATCACCCGCGGCACGACCAGAGGGTGAGGTGCTCGTCTACTATCTACCCTTGATCGACGATTTGACGGATAGCAGAAAACAACTGTTGGAGGATGATCCACAGCCGTGGGCACGAAGGGTATTGGCCGACCTCACTCGCGTACATCCTCAGCTGCCAGATCTTGTTGAGGGAATTGACATCTGCCGCTGGGGACATGGCATGGTACGTCCCACGCCAGGTGTGATTTGGGGGCCCCAGGCCCAGCTTAGACGCCAGCCCTGCGGCCGAGTGGCCCTTGCCTCCTGTGATACAGGTGGATTGCCGCTTTTTGAGGAAGCTCTCTTCGCTGGTATCGCCGCCGCCGAGCATTGCCTTGATACGCTCGACATGACGTACACGACCTCTCTCCACGGAATGCCGATCCATGGCTGAGCCCAGCGCGCCAGACACCACCTACAATTCGGCAAAGTCATTTCTGCTGCTCGCCGCCATTTTCTCGGCCTCTGCATGTGCCATCGTGTATGAACTGCTCATTGGCAGTACGTCGGCCTATTTCCTCGGTGACAGTGTTGAGCAATTCTCCATCACCATCGGCCTGTTCCTGGCCTCGATGGGTCTTGGTGCCTGGATTTCCCGCGCCGTCGTCGACCAGCTCCTCGAGCGTTTCATTGCGCTGGAATTGTGGCTTGCAGCGATCGGCGGTTTCTCCGTGCCCATCCTCTACTTCGCCTATCTGTATACGGACACCTTCCGTTATTGGATGCTTCTGCTCATCGTCACCATTGGCGCCCTTGTCGGCCTCGAACTGCCCCTACTGACACGCATGCTGCAGAAGAATGGCGGCCTGCGCACCGTCCTTTCCAACGTGTTATCCATCGATTATCTCGGTTCCCTGGCGGCAGCCTTGCTGTTTCCGTATTTGCTGTTGCCCCTGCTTGGCGCCTTTAACACTTCCCTCACAGCGGGACTCCTCAACGTCGCTGTCGGTCTCGTGCTTCTTGTCGCCTTTTGGTCTCAGCTAGTACGTGGTCCGCGCATGCGACTTTTGGCTTTGGGTATCGTCGTCACCAGTGCACTGGGATTGAGCCTGGTCACAGCCGATCCGATCCGTGAACGCCTGGAGAGCTCGCTCTATACAGATCAGATCGTTTACAGCGAGCAGTCACCTTATCAGCAGATCGTACTGACGCAGTGGCAGGACGAAACTCGACTCTATCTGGATCGACACCTGCAGTTTTCCTCTGCCGATGAGTATCGCTATCACGAATCGCTCGTACATCCGGCGATGACATTGGCCGATCAGGCTCAGCGCGTGCTCATCATCGGTGGTGGCGACGGACTCTCGGCACGGGAGATCCTGCGCCACGGCGATGTGGAACGCGTGGATCTGGTCGATCTGGACCAGGCGATCACTGATCTTGCACGACGCGACCTGCGCCTGACGTCACTCAACGCCAATGCACTGAGCCGGACAGAAGTGCGTATCTTCAACGAGGATGGCTTCACCTTTCTCGAACGCTCGCAGGAAGCGTACGGAGTCATCATCATCGACTTGCCGGATCCGCGTGATGAAGCCTTGTCCAAGTTGTATTCGGTCGAGGCCTATCGTCTCTGCGCTCGCCACCTGTCTCCTGGCGGGGTATTGGTCACACAGGCAACGAGTCCGTATTATGCGAGAACTTCCTTTTGGAGCATCGCTGCCACGATGACTGAATCCGGATTGCATGTGATCCCCTACCATACGCTCGTGCCATCCTTCGGTGAGTGGGGATTTGTCGTCGGCAGCAAGAGCCAACGCCGGCCTGCGGAGCTGACCTTTGACGTGCCGGGTCTGCGCTACATCACAACCGAACTCTTCCGTCAGATGCAGACCTTCCCAGCCGACATGAGCCGACCGGAGCAGGTCGTCGTCAATCGACTGGATCGACCTGTCCTGGCACGGCAATACCGAGAAGATTGGAGCCGCTGGTAGCGTCACGATGATCAGTCTGAAGAAATGGTTCGGTGGTGAGACACCGGATGAGGAAGACGACGGTACCGACTTACGTCTCGAGTCCATGCGCATGAGTGATCTCGTCGACTATGACCTGAAGACCTGGGTGGTGACGGGCCGTTGTGTCTACGACTATGAGGGCTTCCCCGCGCAGGAGTGGCAGCTTACCTCTGGCGACGAAGTATGTTTTCTTGAGCGCGCCGAAGAGGATGGCAAGACCGAGTGGACCCTGACACGCAGTATTGCCGTCGGCGACATTCAAGAGGATGTCATCGCCGCCATCAGCGCTGATCAGGATCCGCCAAAAACGATCCACTTCGACTCCCGCGCCTACCATGCGACCGAGTCCGATTCGGGTGTGCAGCGCGATGTTGATCGCGACGGTTCCACGACGGCGAGCGAGGAGCGCGACTTCGTCAATTGGAGTTATGCCGCCGACGACGGGCGTGTGCTGTTCGTCGCGCAGTGGGGTGAACAACGATTCACTGCCTACGAAGGCGAATACGTCGAGGAGTATTCATTCACCGATATCCTACCTGGAGGCGAGCGGTGACCCAGAGCCAAGATTCACGGCGCCGCACACTGGTCGCGGCCCGATTCGCCCTCACGATTCTGCTGGTTTCCACAGCTTGTGGCAGAACACCGGACCCGGTCCAGGAGATCGTTCGTGACCTGGAACGTTATCCCGAATACTCAGTCGTCATTGAAGATCTGAATGTGGAGGACGGCTTCTTCCCCGACTACTCGCTGCGACTCGCGCTCACGACGGCAGCCGGTCAACGACTCGACGACCGGGATACACTCGTCTTCGACAACCGCGTGACAGACTGGATTCCAGTGTCGGAGGAGGTCTTTGCCCGCTACCAGCACTACCTGGGCATGGTCGTCGCCAGCCGAACCCTCGATGGCCAGCGTTCATCGCCAGGTCAGGCGCACCCACCGGGATACCAATACGTTGGCAATTCGCAGTATGGTCAATGGGGCGGTGGGGGATTCTGGCAATTCTACGGACAATACGCCTTCATGAGCAGTATGCTCGGTGGCCACCGTGTGGGTCGCGGTGACTACGATGACTATCGCCGCAACCGCGACCGAGGCCGCCCGCACTTTGGGCCCGTCACAAATGGGCGGCAGACCTTCGGCACCGCCGGCACACGCACACAGACGACCAAGCCCGCATTCTACCAGCGCTACCGTCAGCGAACGGCAAGTGGACGGGGCTTCACATCACGGTCCAGCCGCAGCGGCAGCAGCCGTCGCTCCGGCAAATGATCCGGAAGCTGAGAGGAAGATGACAATGGAAAATTCCATGTTGATGCCCATGGCACGGGCAACGGTGTACTTACTCGAGGCCTTCGTGTTACTCGTCGTGGCCAAGTGGGCCTACACCGGCCTTTACCGTCGCGTCTGCCTGAGAGAAGAGCTCTTCGAAAAGGGCAATGTTGCTCTTGCCGTATCGACGGCGGGATACCTCTTCGGCATCACGATCGCCCTGGGTGGCGTTCTGGCCGGTCCATCTGCCGGGTGGCAGGCAGACTTGCTGGGTATCAGTGTCTATGGCGGCATGACCGTCGCCATGATGCTCGTCGCCAGCTGGCTGTGTGAAAAGGTTCTGCTGTCACGCTTCAACAACACCAAGGAAGTCGTAGAAGACCAGAATCTCGGCACTGCCTTCGTCGAGGCCGGTGTTCATATTGCCAACGGCCTGATCCTGCTTGCCATTCAGCAAGGCAGTGGTGCGTGGTGGATTGGTGTCGTCTTCTGGGCATTGGCTCAGGTGGCGCTGATGGTTGTCGGCCTCGTCTACGAAAAGGCCACAACCCACAGCATCCATGATGAACTCGAGCGTGACAATGCCGCTGTAGGTCTCGCCTTTGCAGGCGTGTTGGTAGGGATGGGAAACATTATCAGCCTTGCCGTTGCCGGCGACTTCACGAGCTGGAAAGACAGTCTCATCACCTTTGGTGCTGACGTTGCCTTTGGCTTGGTCATCCTGCTGGTGATCAAACGCCTGACCGACGTCGTGCTGGCTCCGGGAGTCAGTCTCGCTGCACAACAGACTCAGGAGAAGCCGCAAATCGGCGCTGGCCTGCTGGAGGCCTTTGGTTATGTCGGTGGCAGCATGTTGGTCGTGTGGGTATTCTGACAAGCTAACCAAGACTCCGCCTCACAAGATCAGGTATTGTGCCTCTCTGGATACCCCTTCTGCGCGCCTGGCGCCGTGTGATCCATCGCAATTCGCTGGTATGGATTTCACTCCTGTCGCTCGCACTCATCATCGTTGGTGGTTTGCTGTTCTCCTTCCTCGAGGGGCATCCGATCAGCGATGGCATGTGGTGGGCCGTCGTCACAACGACGACCGTCGGCTACGGCGATCTCTACCCTGTGACGGCGGGTGGCCGCGTGATAGGTGCCATCCTCATGATTCTCGGCATCGGCGTCCTGGGCGGCTTTACGGCAGAAGTAGCCACTTTCATCATCGAACACCGCAGCAAGAAAGACAGGGGGATCAAGCCCGTGAAAACGACTGGACACGTCCTGGTCTGTGGCTGGAACGAGACGGGCGAAGACCTGGTCCGCAACATTCTCGCTGACCGTCTAGGGGTAGACGTCGTCGTGATGGCAAATCTGTCCTCGCACCCCATGCCTGCCGAGGGTGAAGCGGGACGTGTAGACTTCATCAGTGGTGGCGTCGACACCGAGACACTCGATCGAGCCCATGCACGAGATTGTGTCGGTGCCGTAATTCTCGGCAACCAGGACATTGAGGATGTCGCAGGTCGTGACGCCAAGACACTGATCGGCGCCCTGACGGTGAAGGAATACGAAGCGGGGATCTACGTCTGCCTGCAGTTGTATGATCCACACTCGGTTCATCACGCCCAGGTGTGTCGTGCAGATGAGGTCGTCGTTGTGGGCGCCCTGTCCAGTGGGTTACTGAGCCGCGCCGTCCTCGACCCCGGCAGTTCGCGCGCCATCTCCAGTCTGGTACGTATCGAAGAACAATGTGAGATCTATTTGATCGACCTCCCCACCGACTGGACAGGAAAACGATTCGACGAGATGCTGCCCATTGCCAAAGAGCGTCTCAATGTGCTGCTCATCGCCGTTGAGCCACAGGGCGAGAGTCTCGTGGTTAATCCTGCAGGTGACTATGCCTTCGAGAGCGGCGACCGACTCGCCGTGATTGCCCAGCAGCGTCCAGATGCCTGAAGCGCACAGCACGCCCCACCTCCCCCCGGAGTCCACCGCAACACGACCCGCCCTTGGCCGTCAGTTGTTGGTTGACCTGTATGGTTGCAACCAGGATCTCCTCAACGATGTGACCTTCGTGCGCCAGCAGTTACTCGAGGCAGCCGAACAAGCGGGGGCGACCGTCATCGATGAAACCTTTCACAGCTTTTCACCCTGTGGTGTGACGGGTACGCTGACGCTCAAAGAAAGCCATCTGTCCATTCACACGTGGCCCGAACATCGTTATGCCGCTGTCGACATCTTTACGTGCGGCGACGCCGTCGATCCCTGGCGCGCCTACGAATCGCTGAAGATTGCCTTCGCCGCCGAACGTGGGTCTCCTATGGAGATCCCCCGGGGACGCCCCGACGTCCTGTAACGACCTGAGACGTGTCCTACGTCACAGCGAGGTTGGCACACAGAAGCGATCCTCTCACCATGGCGCGCGAATTCAACTATAGCTGGTCCTGGGACCTGCGATCTTCCGCTGATGTCCTATGGCCCCTGGTGGCCGACACGGATCGCTTCAATCGGGATGCCGGTCTGCCCGTCGTCGAACGGGTTGCAACTGATACTGAAGAGCCAACGGTCGCGCGCCGTCATCTGCGATTCCGGCGACTTGGCGTCACGGTTGAGTGGGTCGAAGAGCCCTTTGAGTGGGTCGAACCCTCATGCTTCGGTGTGATTCGTACCTATCGCAGCGGCCCCTTGCTGTCGATGCGTGTGCGTGTCGACCTGTTGCCACTGCCAGATGGTGGCACACGACTTCAATACGACGTTGCTGTGACGGCACGAAATGCGCTTGGGTGGACGGCGATCCCGATCCAGATCGGATGGCTGAGCTTTCGTGACTTCACACGCGTGTTCCGCGCCTATGACAAGAGCACCCATGATCACACCACCGATGCCTCGACCGCAGGTGGCCTCGTCACACGCATCCCCTCAACACCGGTCAAATTTGCCCGCGGCGGACGTCGTCGTCTGCAGGCGGCTCAGAATGCACTGCTGACGGAAGGGATCGATGCCGACCTGGTTCCTCGTCTCACAGATGTGGTGGCCACATGTGATGATCTGAGCGCGCATCAACTGCGGCCATATGAATTGGCCGACATCTGGGGCATACCACGTCGTCAGGTGTTGGAGGCCTGTCTCGTAGCCACCCGCTGTGGTCTGCTCGAATTCGAATGGCATCTGCTTTGCCCGCTCTGTCGAGGCGCCAAGGCCCGCACGCCGTCGCTGGGAGGAGTGGAGCCAGTCGTTCACTGTGATACGTGCAATATCGATTTTGAGGTGAATTTCGAGAGATCAGTCGAGCTGACCTTCCATCCCGATCCGGCGATTCGCGCGATTGTGCGGGGAGAATACTGTATCGCCGGACCGCGCGTGACACCCCATGTCGTGGCGCAACAGCTGCTGGCTCCGGGCGACAATCGCACGATCCAGCTGAATCTTGAACCGGGTTCCTACAGGGTTCGACTGCTGAATGAACGCGGCGTCCGCATCCTTCGTGCCGCTGCGGGTGGGCCCGATGACATTGCACTACCGATGCGTGCCGTCGGCTGGCCAGAGGGTGAACTCGACGTCAGCCTGACGCCCAAGCTGCATCTGCTCAACAAACTCGGCGCCGAGCAACTCGTCATCGTCGAGCGCCAGACGCTCAGCGATCAGGCCGCTACAGGAGCCGATGTGATCGGCCTGCAAAAATTCCGTGACCTGTTTGCTGCCGAAGCCCTGCGCCCCGGTGAACGCATCTCCGTCGGCAATCTGGCGGTACTGTTCACCGATCTCTATGGGTCGACGCAGATCTATTCCAACATCGGTGATGCCACGGCCTTCGGTGTTGTCATGTCGCACTTCGACGTTTTGCGCGACGCCGTGAACCAGGAGGATGGTGCCGTCATCAAGACCATGGGAGACTCGGTCATGGCCGTTTTCCGCCATCCTGTGCAGGCTCTGCGTGCTGTGCTTGCAGCGCAAGAGCAACTCGCTGGTGACAAGGGCGAGCTGTCCGGGCTGCGCCTCAAGGCGGGCATTCACTGGGGACCATGCATCAGTGTCACCCTCAATGGCAGCCTCGACTACTTTGGTACCACCGTGAATGTTGCTGCCAGACTTCAAGGCCTGTCAGAAGGAGATGATGTCGTCGTCTCCGATGCAATCTGCAACGATCCCGAGGTCGTCGATTTCCTCGAAGATCTTCCCGCCCACCTGCAGATAGATCACCTGGAGACCGAATTGCGTGGGTTCGACGGCACGAGCTTTGCCATCGCTCGTCTCGCATCGAAACAGAAACGCTGCACCGCCTGAGTCGAAACACGATGAAGCCGCTGGGTATCACTACGGACACAGAAAGAGCCCCTTGGATGCAATCCAAGGGGCTCTATTTGTCTTCAATCCGCGAGGAGTGAATTATTCGTCGCGATTCGTAATCTCGATCAGATGGAAGCCGAATTGCGTCTCGATCGGGCCGTGCACGACGCCGACTTCCTCGCTGAACACGACCTTGTCGAATTCAGCGACCATCATACCGGGAGAGAATTCCCCAAGCTTGCCACCTTCGCGACCTGACGGGCAGGTCGAGTGCTCCTTGGCGACATCGGCGAAGTCTTCGCCGTCGGCGATCTTCTGCTTGAGATCCGTGCACTCCTGTTCAGTCGCCACGAGAATGTGACGTGCCGCTGCCTTGGCCATGGTGTCTTATCCGTTTTGGAGGGGTCCAATTCGATTGTGTGATCGAGGGAATGTACGATATCAGACGCAGGTGTGGGACCTTATGGGTCGATTTGCCAAGATTGACAGGGGAAATCCCGTGGCCCACTTTGCCCGCCATGACGACGACACTCTATCTCATTCGCCATGGCGAAACCGAATTCAATACGCGAGGAATCTACCAGGGCCAGGCTGACAGCCCCCTGACACCGGATGGCGAGGCGCAGGCTCGGGCGTTGGCGCCTCGCATCGCTGGTTTTGACACGGCACGCAATCTCTATGCAAGCGACCTGACCCGCGCCTACCGTACAGCAGAATTCGTCGCCACGCCCAACCATCATCAGATTGTCACAGACGTAGGCCTACGAGAGCGCCACTACGGCATCTTCCAGGGGAAGGTGAAGAAGGAGATCTCTACCCAATTTCCGGACGTGTGGGAAAAATATCGATCGGGTGATCCCGACTATGCCATCCCTGACGGAGAGAGCCAACGACAATTTCTTGACCGTACCTGCGAGGTGATGACGAGGATTGCCGATGCCCATGAGGGCGAAGGAGTCGTTGCCGTCAGCCATGGCGGCACGCTGGGCGTGTTTGCCAAACACGTGCTCGGTCTCGAGATCAGCGCCCCACGGCCCTTCGATATTGGCAACACAAGTCTGACGATTGTCGAGAGAACGGCAGGAGTCTGGAAGATCCGCACTCTGGGCGAACTCGCCCATCTGCAGCGTCTTCCGGGAATGAATCAGACAGAGGGCTGACGATACCTACATGGACACACCAACGATCGCACGCATTGAAGTATTCCGCCTGGAACCTCCCCCGGCGCAGAACGAGGGTAGCGCTGCCTGGCGACCAGGCTGGCATCACACCTTCCGTCAGGCGACCCCCTTCGATCGTTTTGACCAGCCCGTGAATCGTCGCGAACCGGGCGGTATGATCTGGGTTAAGGCGACGGCCAGTGATGGCACCTACGGTCTGGGTAGCACGGATACGGGCGAAACCGCTGCCATCATCATCGAGCACACTCTCGGCCCCGCAGTGATCGGCCAGCAGGTGGGAGCCATCGATGCCTGCAACGATCGCATGTGGCACGCCTGCCTGTCCTTCGGCATGGAAGGTCTCGCCGCCCGCGCTGTCGCCGGAGTAGATCTGGCCCTATGGGATCTGTGGGGCAAACATGCCGATCAACCCGTCTATCGTCTCGCAGGTGGCCCACACCGCCAATCCGTTCCGTGCTATCTGACAGGCAACGATGTCGATTGGGGGTTGGAGCTTGGCTTTCGCAAGTTCAAGCTCGCGCGCCCTCATTCTGTCTACGATGGCCACGCCGGTATCGAAGGAACCGTCGAGATGATCGCCCGCACACGGGAGATGATTGGCGCCGATGCTGATCTCATGCTCGACTGTTGGATGGCCTACGATGTGGACTATGCAGCACGTATGTGCGAAGCACTCAAGCCATATCGCATGGCCTGGATGGAGGAGATGCTCCCCTACTGGAATTATGAGGGGTACAGAACCTTGCGTCAGCGCGTCCCCTGGCAGACGATGGCCACCGGCGAGCACTGGTCCACCAAACATCCAGGAATCCGTGCCGTGAATGATCGGCTTGTTGATCTGATTCAGGCGGACCTCAAGTGGATCGGTGGTTTCACAGAGGCTCTCAAACTGTCTCATGCGGCAGATGCAGCAGGAATCCCCATGTGCCTGCACACGGGGGCAAATGAACTCTACGGGCAGCACTGGACCTTCGCCGCTCCGAATGTTCATCTCATCGAATACATTCAGTTCTCCGATCCTGGTATCCCACTCGAAGAATGCAATCTCGCCTCATCGTCCGCCGCCGGCCGTCGAGCCTACCGGGCGACGCCGGGTACACCCGTCCCACAGAATGGTCAAATGGGTCTGCCCCCTGGCCCGGGGTTTGGTCTCGAGATCCCCTTGCAATGGCTGGTTCCTTGGAAGTCATGATTCTCTTCACCTGATGCAGTTGATGGATCCGCCTACAGGGTTGGCGTTTCCCCGTCGATCTGACGGCTCTATCTTCCACGGCTGAGCTGGGCCTCTTGTGGGCACCCGGTCGGACGCTGCCATCGAGGCACGCCTCCACTCTTTAAGCTCTTCGAACAGGTGCAAGATGACGCAATCCGCTGGCGGGGAGCGCACGGGACTGCCGTCCCTCTCCGAGAATCAGATTCTGCGCTACGTGGCCTTCACTCTGCTGTATGCGGCGCAGGGCCTGCCCTATGGCTTGTTGTCCGTCGCCGTCCCAGCCTACATGGCCGAACAGGGACTCACACCGGCGCAGATCGGTTCCTTCATGGGCATCATCTTGCTCCCGTGGAGTCTGAAACTCATCAATGGTCCCATTATGGATCGCTGGAGTTTCCTCGCCATGGGTCGTCGCCGTCCCTGGGTCTTGTGGGCCCAGGCGGGAATGATCCTGACATCCCTTGTCATGGCCGCGATCCCCAACCCCCTGCAGCACCTGGCGTTGCTCACGGCAGCGGGTTTTGTCATGAACTTCTTCACCGCCTTTCAGGATGTCGCCGTCGATGGCATGGCCGTCGAGCTGATCCCCATCGAACAGCAACCGCGCGCCAATGGTTTCATGTGGGGAGGCAAAGTACTGGGTGGCGCCGCAGCGACGGCGGGTGGTGCGTGGATCATGAGTGCTTTCGGTCTCGGTGCGGCTCTGCTGGCTCAGGCCATCGTCGTCGGCGTCGTCATGCTCATCCCCTTACTGGCACGCGAACATGCAGGTGAACGGCTGCTGCCGTGGTCAGTGGGCAGGGCATCGGAATTGACGAAAAGCTTGCAGCTGGAAAGCTTCAGAGAGATCGCTCGTTCCCTGAAGCGTGTCGTCCTGATGCCGGTCAGTCTCTTCGCAGGTTTTGTTTTCTTCGCCTACAACCTGATTCGTGGATTCCTCGACGCCCTGTTGCCTGTACTCACGGTGCAGGAAATGGGCTGGAGCCACACCGACTTTTCCGAATTCTCGGCGTTGGCAGGCAGCATCGCTGGAATTCTTGGGATGGTCATCGGGGGAATCCTTGTAGAACATGTGGGACGTCGCAGAACGATCGGCATCGGGGTTTTCATTCTGTCAGGTGGATCCATCGCCATGGCGTTGCTTGCAGCCTCATGGTCGCAGCGATTGCCCGCTCAGTCCTTCATCGCCGCCTATCATGTGATCGACACCCTCGTGAGTATCTCTTTCCTGGCGACGATGATGGCCATCTCCTGGAAGCGGGTCGCAGCGACACAGTTCTCGCTCTATATGGCCATCGCCAACATGGGTCTGTCCGGTGGCGCTGCCCTGATGGGCCCCCTACAAGGGATCTTCTCCTATCCGCACCTGTTCTACGTCGTCGCAGGCTGGAGTTGTGTAGTGATGGTCGGCTTGCGCTTCATCAACGTCGACAGTCACCTGAAACGAATGGAAGATCTCTAGTGGGCTGGCTGAAGGATCTTCTACTCGGTACTTCGTCAAAACCCGCCGCCACGGGTGGCCCAACAAAGGTCGCTGAAGGTGACTACGAGACAACATCGACGGGCCTCATGATCCATGATCTGACCACTGGATCAGGGGCGTCGCCGTCGAAGGGTCAGAAGGTGACCGTCCACTACAGTGGCTGGCTGACGAATGGCAAGCAATTCGACAGCTCGCGAAAAAAGGACAAACCCTTCACTTTCAATATTGGCCGTCGCAAAGTGATTCGTGGCTGGGATGAAGGGGTGATGTCGATGCAGGTCGGTGGCCTGCGGCAGCTCAAGGTTCCATCCGCCCTCGGCTATGGCGCCGTCGGTTCACCACCCGCTATTCCGAAGAATGCGACGCTTATCTTCGAAGTCGAACTACTAGCGATAGAATAGGATCATGACCGAAAGACTTTCCTACGCAGCGACGGGTGTCGACATCGACGCCACGGACGCCGTCAAGCGCCGCATGGCGGATGCCGTCAACAGTGGCGATCCCCGGGTCCTCAACCAACTCGGCGCCTTTGCGCCCCTGGTTCAGGGCACGTTCCCAGGAATGAATGAGCCATTGCTCGTCATCAAGACGGACGAACCGGGATCAAAACAGAAACTCGCCGTCGAACTCGATCGCATCGAGGATCTCAGCCACGATCTGGTGAATCACACGGTCAATGATGTGGTCATGATGGGTGCCCATCCCATGTATGTCACGGACTGCATCGTCTGCGGTACCCTCGACAAGGATCTGGTTCCGCGTCTCGTTGTGGGCATGGCAGACGCCTGCAAAAAGCAGGACTGCGTGCTGATCGGTGGAGAAACCTCCGTGCAGCCCGGTGTGGTAACGGATGGACTCTTTGTCTTGTCGGCCACCGTCGTCGGCGTCGTGGATCGAGCCAAAGCGATTGACGGGAGCAAGATCGCTGCGGGCGATGTCGTACTGAGTGTTGCGTCGAATGGCCTGCACACCAACGGCTATACCCTCGTGCGCACGCAACTGGAGCGTCGACCTGCCTTCGGTGAGATGGATCTGGAAGGCGAGCGACTGCTCGATGTCATCATGCGACCCCACACGGGATACTACCCTGCACTACGCGAGATCCTCGGTGATGAGTCGCTGCATGGTCTTGCCCACATCACGGGGGGTGGGATCGTCGATAATCTCGAACGCGTTGTCACAGGTGCGGTCGACGCCGTCGTCGATCTATCCAGTCTGCGTGTGCCACCCGTGTTCAAAGCGATCCGCGAGGAGGGCAATGTCGAGGACGATGATATGCTACGGACCTTCAATCTCGGCGTCGGTCTGACCATGGTCTGTGCGCCGGATGCTGTAGATCGTCTCGCAGCACACGTCGCCGCCAGCGGTCTCGAGGTCTGGCAGATTGGTACGATCACCGAAGGATCGGGCAACGTGCAACTACAGGGTGCCGTAGACTGGTCTTAGGACATCAGACTGGTCCTTGTACATCGTCTGGCGTTTACGTGTGGATTCAAGATCTGCGCAGCTTGCGCCCCAGACGCAGACTGTTTGAAACAACACTGACACTGGAGAACGCCATGGCCAGTGCCGCCAGGATCGGATGTAGGGAGCGAACCATCATGGGCAACCCCTTGAATGGAAACAGGCCCCCCGCCGCGATGGGGATCAATATCACGTTGTAGAAGAAGGCCCAGAAGAGATTCTGCCGAATCGTCTTCATCGTCGCCCGACTCAAAGCGATCGCCTCCGCAACAGACCGCAGATCGCCACGCATGAGGGTCACGTCTGCTGCCTCCATGGCGATGTCCGTGCCCGTACCGATAGCGAATCCAACATCCGCAACGACGAGGGCTGGCGCGTCATTGATGCCATCCCCCACCATCGCCACAGCACCTGCGGTCCCAGCCTGCAATTCTTCGATGACTTTTGCTTTGTCTTGCGGCAGGACCTCCGCTCGCACTTCCTTAATCCCGGCAACCTCGGCAATACGACGCGCCGTTGTCTTATTGTCGCCAGTGAGCATGACCACGCGTGCCCCCTGTTTGACCATCGACGCCACGGCCGCCGTGGACCCCTCTTTCACACTGTCGGCGACACCGATCAGCCCCTGGGCGATCCCATCGACCGAGACCCACACCACGGTCAGGGCCCGCTCTTCCATCTCTTGGGCACCAAGATCAAAAGGCGTCGTGACCACGCTTTGCTCAAGCATCAGTCGCCGTGTGCCAATCAGCACCTGGCCCGCCTCGATGCGGGCACGGATGCCACGCCCCGGCATGGCTTCAAATTCATCTGCTTCAGGTAGTTGCAGACTCTGTTGCTGTGCTGCGGCAACCACTGCCTGCGCCAGCGGGTGTTCACTGCGGCTTTCGGCGGCAGCAGCGAGGCGTAGGAGATCTGTCTTCGATTCGGCAACGACATCCATCACCGTCGGTTCGCCCGTCGTGATCGTCCCCGTCTTGTCGAGGACGATGATATCGATCTGTTCTGCTCGTTCGAGTGCTTCTGAGGAGCGAAAGAGGATGCCCACGCGAGCTCCCCTGCCGGTGCCAACCATGACCGCCGTCGGTGTTGCCAGCCCGAGAGCACATGGACAGGCGATCACCAACACCGCGACAAAACGGATCAGTGCCGGTGTCACCCCCACACCCAGCAGCAGCCACCAGAGCAGGAAGGTCAGTGTCGCCACAACGAGCACGACCGGGACAAAGACGGCGGCGACACGATCGGCGAGCCGCTGAATCGGCGCCTTGCTCCCTTGGGCCTGCTGCACGAGGCGTACGATCTGTGCCAGCGTTGTATCGGCACCCACGCGAGTCGCTTCGTAGCGCAAGGCACCCATCTGATTCACCGTCGCCCCTGTAACGAAGTCTCCCGGTTCTTTCTCCACAGGCATGCTTTCACCCGTCAGCATGCTCTCATCGACTGTTGAGTGCCCATCGACGATCCGACCGTCCACGGGGATTCTCTCGCCCGGTCGTACGAGGAGCAGATCGCCGACGACGACTTCCTTCACCGGGAGTTCTTGCTCATGATTGTCACGCACCACGCGGGCGGTGTTCGGTGTGAGACTCAACAATCCCTTGATCGCCTCACCCGTTTCTCCCTTGGCACGCACCTCAAGCAACTTGCCAAGTTTGATCAGTGTGATGATGAGCGCCGCCGTCTCGAAATAGACATGGTCTCCTGCGGCATTGCTCCCCAGAGAGAGGGTCGTCGCAACGATCACGCTATAGCCAAAAGCCACGGAGGAACCCATGGCGACGAGAACATCCATGTTGGCAGAGCCATTGCGCAGTGACATCCAGCCACCGCGGTAGTAGTCGTAGCCAACGTAGAATTGCACAGGTGCGGCGAGGAGGAACATGAGCCAGCTCACTGAAGGATCATGCGCCCAGGTACCAAGCAGTGAGAAATCACGCGCCATACTCAGCACAAAGAGCGGCGCCGCGAAGAGGATACCCACACCTAACTTGCGAGTCTGAGTAGAGATCTCCTGCTTGCGGGCAGCGGCTTCTGCGTCCGCAAGATCCTCACTCGGCGTGCCATCCTGATTCGTCGAGCGCACGACACCATAGCCGGCCCACTCAATGCGCTCCACGAGTCGGTCGACGTCCACCGCCTCGCCATCGAAGCTGACTGTCACCCGTTCAGAGGCATAGTTCACCACCGCATCGCTGACACCATCCGTCTTCTTCAGCGTGCGCTCCACAGTGGCAACGCAATTGGCACACATCATCCCTGTGACGGCGAGAGTCAACTCTTGCTGCATGGGGATTCACTCCGCCGGCGCGAAGTCGATCTCTCGCAGCAGGGCATCGATGGCTTGCCAGTCGGTTGTCTCAGGGTCCCATACGACGGTGACCGTCTTGGCCGCCTCTTCCGCCGTCACCTCCTCCACACCCGCCAATTCGCCCACTTCTCGCTGAATCGTGGCCACGCAGTGGCCACAGGAGATTCCGGGAACGGCGACAGTCTTCGTCATCATCTTCCTTTCTGGGTTTCACGATCTCGAAAGTGGCTCTGCTAACGATAATCGAGATTGTCTCCGGTCGTGCAAGTAGGGAACGATAAAGACCGCCGCTGCACGGCACATCGGCGATGTATTTCCGCCGCGAGGTCAGACGCCAGGTCCGGACCTTCGTCGAAGATACCCCTCGCCGACTGTCCCGTCGTCATGCTGGATTGCCGTAGCCGGCGAAAGCACCGAGCTTGTCGTCACCGAAATCGACAGTGGGCAGGCGCGATCCGTGGCAAAGGATTGTCAACCCCCCCTCACGGTCGGCAGATGGACCTGGCGAGTGCCGAAGTCCGGGAGATAATATTGAGTGATGAGTGAATTACGAATCGGTATCGCTGGCCTGAGTGGCCGTGGACTGCATTGGATCCGATTGATGCAGAAGTTGAAGGGATACAGGATTACGGCGCTCTGCGACCTCAGACAGGAAGCTCTCGACGACGGCCTCGCTGCCGTGGATGGGGAGGACGAACAGGCATGCTTCCGCGACTACGAAGAGTTCTTGAATTTCGACGGTATGGATGCTGTCGCCCTTGTCGTGCGCAGCGAGTACCAGGGCGCTCTGGCCGCCCAGGCGCTGGAGGCCGGTAAGCATGTGAGCGCCGAGGTGCCGGCAGCGCACAGTATGGACGAATGCTGGCGCATTGTTCTGGCACAGGAGCGCAGCGGTAAAGTCTATCACCTGGCGGAGCAGTGTCGCTACGCCGGCTACCTCGACAAGTGGCAGGAACTCGTCCGCAGCGGCGATCTAGGTGACGTGACCTATGCGGAAGGGCAATACCTGCACTACTACACCCGCTGCATGTTTCAGGACCCGCACAGCGGGGCGCTCTTCGGTGTCGATCGACTGCCGGAATTTCCCGACGCAGTGGCTGCCTGGGTCAACCGAATGCCACCGATTCACTACGTCGTCCACGATCTCAGCCCGCTCCTGCGAGTTCTTGACGATCGCGTCGTCGAAGTGATTGGCATGAGTACGGATTCGCCCAGCCGCGCCCATCCAGAGATCCTTTCTCCCGATATGCAGGTTGCCCTGATGAAGACCGAGAAGGGCGCGATGTTGCGTCTTGCGGCGAGTTTCGCCCAGCCGCATCCCGAGAACGACACGCACTGGCAGCAGGTAATCGGCACGAAAGGGTGTGTCGAGTGGCGTCGCGCCTTGGACGATGTGCCGCGCCTCTGGCTGGCGGATGGTGAAGCGCGCGACAAGCAGCCGCAGACCTGGGGCTTTTCGAAGGACCAGGAACCGGAAGAGGCGAAAGGTTCCGGGCATTGGAATCTCGATTTCTACGTCCACGCGGCTTTTCGCGATGCAGTACTGTATGACCAGTCGCTTGAATTCGACGTGTACAAGGCAATGGATGTTGCCGCGCCATCCATCCTGGCCGCCGACTCCATCGACCAGGACAGTCGCAAGCTCGAGGTGCCCGATTTTCGGCCGAATGCCAATCGAAAGAAGGGCGAGGCGCCGTGAGTTTCGCGATCATCAACGACCGGGCGGCACTGTCCGATTACCTGCAGGAAGTCTTCTCAACCTGGGGATTACCGCTGTGCCGGCCAATCGCAGTTGCCGATGTCGATGCGCTCGAGCCTGTCACGACGCCTGTGCTGATCCTGCCGGCGGGCTCAGACGTGGACGCCGCTGTTGAGTTCGCGGCGCGTGGCGGCATCGTCGTGACCATGCTGCCGCAGGGTGCTGTCGCCGCGGCGGCGGGGCTGCAGCGAGGCACTGACAAGGAGACACCCTTGCGTTTGCGTGTCGTCAGTGAACCCTTGACCGGACTCGCCGGTGAACTGCTGCCGATCGTCGGCAGGGCCGCAAATTTCAGTCGCATCGACGATGACGTGCGGGTGCTGGCGTATCTGACGGTTCCCGGTAGCTTCGACGGCGAGTGTGTCGGCATCACCGAGCGCCGCATCGGCGACGGACTCATCGTGGCCTTCGCCTTTGACCTGCCGCATACGCTCATGATGCTGCGCCAGGGAGATCCGGCCAAGGCCGATGTCATTCCACCGGGCGATAACAGGCATCGTGCTTCACATCTCGTCTGTGACCTCGGCGACACGGACGCTGGCTGGATTCCTTTTACGGATCTTCTCAGCCGGCTGTTGGTCGATCTGCTGCTGCGCAGGGTTCATCTGCCGCTGCCACTGTTCGATCATCTGCCGGACGGTGCCTCCGGCGTTGTGCTGTATTCCGGCGACGAAGATCGAGCCGATGTCTCCGCCAACGATACAGAGTTTGAGGCGGTGACCGCCGCCGATGGTCGGATGAATCTGTACATCATTCCCGAAAATACCCAGAGCAGCCCGGCGGACACCGCGAGATATCGGCAGCATCATGACCTGGGTCCGCATGTCGACCTCGTGCCACATGCCGATAAGTCGATCGACGAACGACTCGCCGAGTTCGAGCGCCAGGTGAATCTGTTCCGAGAGAAATTCCAGGTCACGCCGCTGACGGCGCGCAATCACAACCTGATGTGGGTAGGCTACACGGAGCTCGCCGAACTGCAGGCGAGGCTCGGTATCCGCATGGAGTCTAATTTCATCTGCGGCGCTACTTACTTGCGGAGCTTTGACACGGCCCCATACTCGGGTTACGGGGCCGGTATGCCCATGCGCTTCTGCCGGACGGACGGTCAGCTGATCGAACTCTTTCAGCAGCACTTCCAACTGGAAGACGACTGCCATTTCAGCGATGACATTGCCTATTCGACGAAGTTCACGCCGGCACTCTACGAGGCGCACCTCAATCGATGTTTGGATGATATAACGCGCCGCTTTCAGATCCCATATGGAGCCAACCTACATCCGTCCAACTGGGTCAGGTTTTCTGCCACCCAGGGTGAGACTCTCCTTCGTCGCGCCGCCGCCTACGGCCTGCCGATCTGGTCGTTCGATCAGTGGTGCACGTTCTGGTGCGCGCGCGACACCTGGACCTTCGCGGACATTCAATGGGATGGCGTGACGCTGTCCTTCCGGGTCGCGGGCGATGCGGCGCTACCGGGACTGGAGGTCAATCTGCCAGAGGAATACGGTGGCGCGACGCTTGGAGATGTCGCCATCGATGGGGTCCCCGTCACCACGACGGCGGTATCTCGTTTCGGCACCATGCGCGCGCAGATTCGTCTGCCCGATGGTGTCGCCGAGGCTGGTGTGACCGCGAGGTACCGCTCGTAGCGTGCACTGAACCGACGGCGGACCCTACGTCCCGTTACCAGAGGGGCCTGATTGCGCATGCGAGACCGTGCACCCAACCTGATCTACATCGCCTGCCACACCTACACCAGACTCACTGCTAGACGCTCGACGCGATCGCACCTCTCCAGAACTCTTCTGTGAACTCATCCAACTTCTGTGCCGCTGACGCCGGCATCGTTCTCCACGCCCTCGTCTGCGCCCTTGCAGCCGCTACGACTCCCACGATCTGGGTGTCCACCTCCCGCAAGTGCTCCGCCTTCTTCTCCTCGTCTGCCTCCGCGGCAGCACGTGACAGGCAGTAGATCCCCCTCAGTAGTTTGAGCTGAGACGCCACACAGCGCGATTCGGCTTCCATATCCGCTTGGCCCGTCTCTTCTGCCAGAGCTGTGCATCGTTCCGCCGCGCGGATTCTCTCCTCGAAGCTCTCCTCGTCCGGAAACTCCGCCAGTCCCGGCGCCTTCCCCAGCTGCAGCGCCTCGTCGTTGCGGACCGCATCGGCCATATCCGCCAGATCGTTCATCGCCAGCAGGACAGCCGCTTCAATCGGCAGCATTTCCTCGATCCATCGAACGGCCTCTTCGATCTGCGCGTCCTGGCGGCTCGTTGCCCATGCACGAATGAAATCTGCCGCCTCTCTTCCTTTGGCGTTCCAGAACCATGCCAGCATGGAAACGTGGAAGTCACAGAGGCGCCGCTCGACTTCTCCCTTCTCTTCGCCGCCGGCATTAACCGACGAGGGATTGTACCGAACCATGGTATTCCAGTCCGTCATCTGTGGATCCCAGGAGACGGTGACTGTCTTTGCCTCCTCCGCCGTTGTCACCTGCTCGACGCCAGTCGGTTCCGATGCGGGCGCCTCTGGTTCACGAAATAGCGGGACCCTCGCGAGATTCCAAGATGAACCGCCCCTCAAATTGCTCTCCCTATGGACCATTGTCGTTTTCCGTAACCGATTTCAATTACAAACACTTAAGCTACCTATCGTATCCATATTTCTACATTGGCATCGGCATTGCATAGACGATTGCGCCTGGATAACAGACGTGCGATCCCGGGGGGGATTCAGTCTTATAGTCGGGCAGGTGCAGGCTCGTTGGTAGGATGGGACCATGATCACAGTTCTAACTGCGCGTAACCCGCTGGTGACCCTCGCCATGCTGTGGGCCCTGGCCTGGACCGGCTGCGGTGACACAAGTTCCAAGTCTCCCACAGCGATCGGCGGTGATCCCAGTGGGAGCAGCAGTCCAGACAACAACACCTCAGCCCCGACACAGAATCCCCCGGCCGATTCGGGCCCTTCCGACGACTCTGGGTCCTCCGTCGATTCCGGGACATCCACTGAGACTGACCAGCCGCTGGGCCCCCGAATCTTCGATCTCGGTGTCGAAGTGGGCACGCATCCCGGTATGGAAGGTGCCCTCTTCGATGTCATCGATTTTCCGCAGAATGAGATTCTCACCGTCCTCGCACCCGATGCGATCCCTGCCATTACCGATCCCGTCATGCTGTCTCCGGATCGGGTCAACTATCTATCCGGCCGCGATATGGTTTTTGGTGTCGTCATCGATGGCGACGCACGCGCCTATCCTCACAACATCGGCTGGTGGCATGAGATCGTGAATGATGTCGTCGGCGGCCGCCCGATCTGCGTGACCTTCTGCCCCCTCACAGGCACGGGCCTCGTCTATGATGGCGTGGACACCAACGGCGATCGCCTGGAATTGGGTGTCTCCGGGCTTCTTTACAACACCAACCTGGTGATGTTCAACCGCAGTGAGCCACGCTCCTTGTATCCACAGATCTTCTCAACTGCCATGTTCGGCGATCGGCAGGGCCACACCCTCGATCTGCTGCCCGTCGTTGAGACCACGTGGGACACCTGGAAGCGGATGTATCCGCAGACGAAGGTGATGGCGAAGGGCTCGTATTCACTGTCTCGCTACAGCGATTATCCCTATGGCGACTATCGATCCAATGATGGCAACTTTCTGTTTCCTCTGCGCCCCACCCTCGCCACAAATCCCAACTCACAGACGCTGCGCCACGGCACAAAGGACCGCGTCCTCGGTTTGCGCATTGATGGTGATGCGATTGCCTTTCCCTTCGACCAGATGGGCGACCGACAGATCATACACGTGACGATGGGAGGTCTTGATGTTGCCGTCGCTTGGGACGCGGCATCCCGGATGGCCATCCCCTATTCGCGTCAGGTCGCCGGTCAGGTGTTGAACTTCGACGTCGTTGAAGAAGGCTTCCCCTTCTCCATGCGTGATCAGGAAACGGGTACTCTGTGGGACATCCGCGGACTCGCTGTGGAAGGCGAATTGGCAGGCGAACGACTGGCACAACTACCCGCCCACAACGCCATGTGGTTTGCGTGGGTCACGTTCTGGCCAAACACCGAGGTGTGGTCTCCTTGAGACTATTGCCACGGTTTCATCCCTCCCATAGCATCTGGGTCAGGTGCTCTCCCTCAACCCAATTTGTCATCCCTTTAACAGGGATGGAGGATGAAATCCATGCCCGAACGCAGTGAGTACCTCCCCGGCACCTTCAGCTGGATCGATTGTGCGACAACCGATCAAGAGGGAGCCAAGGCCTTCTATAGCAGCCTCTTTGGTTGGAGTTTCATGGACATGCCCGTGCCCGAGGGCGGCACCTATAGCATGGCTATGTTGAAAGACAAGCCCGTCGCCGGCCTGTTTACCAAACCACCCGAGATGCCGGCACCACCGCACTGGTCGAGTTACGTCTCCGTCGAAGACGCGGATGCGACCGCAGCGAGGGCCAAAGAGCTTGGTGGCCAATTGCTGGCCGAACCCTTCGATGTGATGGATGCAGGTCGTATGGCCGTAATCCAGGATGGCGAAGGAGCCGTCGTCTCCATCTGGCAGCCAAAACAGAACACCGGTGCCGGGCTGGTGAATGAACATGGCACGTTGTGCTGGAACGAGCTGATGTCAAACGATCCGGAAGCGGCCCAGACCTTCTATACGGCCCTCTTCAGCTGGACACCGGAACCCTTCCAAGACAACTACACCATTATGAATGTCAACGACCGCGGCAATGGTGGCATCATGAAAATCGGACCTGAGATGGGAGAGATTCCGCCCCATTGGGGAGTGATTTTCGCCTCCGACGATGTCGACGCGAGTGTCGAGTTGGTCACCGGCGCTGGTGGCAGTGTCATCGTGCCTGCCTTCGACACACCTCCCGTCGGCCGAGTCGCCGTCGTCGCCGATCCGCAAGGTGCTGCTTTCAGTATGATCACGCTAGCTGGGCCCGCGGACTAAGGACTCGTGACAGCTGCGTTACGTCAGCTGTACCACAACTCTTCAGATGTCAGGCCGATCGCCTCTGAGCGATCGGCCTGAGTTCGTTCTACCCTCGAGCCTTGTCAGGGCTGCGCGAATCCCAAACGGCGTGGCGAGACGCCTGCGCCCTCGCCACGCAACCGCAACTCGTGCCGAGCCCTATTTCTGCGTTGCTGCAAGTAGCTGAGCGAGGCTGGCCCGCTTGGGAGAGGTTCGTAGTGTTTTCGGGAAGAGGGGTCGATCGACTGGGCGGACGCCGAAGAGGCGTCCCGTTCCCTTGCCAGCCAGCTGCGCCAGACCTGCAATCCCACCTGAGCCCAGCAGCAATGGCACATAGGCACGCTTCGCCCATGTTGCCGGAGCGCGCAGATCGCCGCCACCCAGATCAGCAACCAATGGCCCTGCCTGGGTCTGTGAATGCAGAAAGGACCAGACGGCATAGGTGATGAGTCCCATGTTGCCATCCGCGATGAGAGTCATCGAATCTGGCTGGACGCCTATCTCGACCTGCGCCATGCGCACCGTCGTCAGGATATCATCAGCCTGATGCATATGGGTCGTCTTGCCATAGGTCGTGGCCAGGTACGTATCCGCCTTGCGATCGAATTCCTCAGCCGGGGCTGAGCCCTGTTGCCCGAAGAGCAGCGGAATGACCACGCCCCAGCCGTCGTCCATCAGCTTCCGCACAGGCGCAGAAGGTTTGCCACAGAACGCCGCCCACGCATCCTTTCCCGCCCACTGACGCAAAAGCACCAATGTGCGATTCGCCTTGGTCGCAGGGGGCAGAAAGCGCGCCTGGATGCTGCTGTCCTGCGAAAAACGTCCGTAAGTGATGCTGTACAGACCGGATCGACTGCCCCGATACTGGTGTCGCGCCGGCTGGCTGCGGATGAGAATGTCTTTCTTCTCCGGCAACTCAACCTGCAGCACATCGGTTACGTCGGCAGAGCTTGCGGGTTTTCTGTGCAAGTCCTGCCACATGTCGAACAGCTGTTTGGGTCGACGGATCGCGTCCTTGTAGGGTGGGATCGGTTTGTCGAAGACGAGCAGCCGCTTGCGAGCAGGCACGGGCGTCTCGGTCTCGCCAACTCTCGCTGTGGGTTTGGCGCCACCTTTCATCAGCCAACGCACCATCCATGAATACACCGCCTCCCGTGCGCGACGGTTGTAGTTGTGTCCTTCGTCTTGGTAGAAACCATCGATCGACACGGGCCGCTTGTAGAGGTCGTAGAGCTGGCGCATCGCCGGCAGTTCGCGTTCGCGCATATGATGCGTCCAGTCCCCCGTACAACCCAGCAGCAGCATGGGCCGCGGCGCAATCAGACCGGCGTAGTGGAGATTGCTATACTCCAGATGTAGTCCTGGTGCGTTCTCGCAAACACAGCCGCCCTGCATATGGCCCGAGAGCATGACCGCCGGGGCGGCGACCTTCACCCGCTCGTCCACAGCAGCAAGGAAGTAGGTTTGCGTGCCGCCTCCTGACTCGCCCGTGCAGCCCACACGCTCTGGATCGATCTCCTTGCGCGACAGCAGATAGTCGAGGGCCTTGATCGAATTGTTGAGCTGCAGACCAAACAGACTTAGACCGAGGGTGTTGGCTGCGCCCTTTTCGGGCCCACTGAGTAGTGAACGATGAGATATCTGTCTCGTATCGTCGTCGTAGCCGATCATGGAATAGGCGAAGGACGCGAAACCGAGGAGCGCACTGTTCATCGCCCGGTGTGGGACTGAGTAGTCGTCCAGAGGGGTGGTGCGCGCATTCATCGCGTGACCATGTGGGTGCAGGATCAGTGGCAGACGCGATGTCACCTTCTTGGGCCGATACAGATTACCCGTCAGATAGAGCCCGGGAAGAGTCTCGATGCACAGATTCTCGACGACGAGTCCTTCATGCTCGTAGCGATCCACGACACGACCGCGTGCTCTGAAGGCAGCCGTCTGTGCATTCAGACCAGCACACAGCAGAAGATGTCGACGGATCTGCTGCCGCTGCTTCTTCCAGGCTGCCAGCGTCCCCCAATCGGGAGGGGCCATGGTACTCTGGTAGTTGCGAAATTCGTAGAGTCGGGCGTCGGCGTCTAACATCTGATCGGTGGACATGGATCACGATCCTCGTTTGGGGCCCAGCTGGCGCACAACCGATCGCAGCTGGCGCGAAGCCAATGACAGATGGCGCGAAGACTATGACACGGCCCCTGTGAACGCCACCGGCAGCCGAACACCGTTGGCAGAAAAGGGTTGCACGGGGTGTAGGGGTCTAACAGATTCGCTCTCGACAAGCAAACCCATCCTGGAGTCGACAATCGCATGGCGACGCACAATCCCTACATCACACCCAAGCTCTTCAAGTTCTTCCGCGAGTTGAAGAAGAACAATGATCGTGAGTGGTTCGAGGCGAACAAGCAGCGTTATGAGGATGAGGTGCGAACGCCGCTGCTGACATTTATCGATGACTTCGCCGAGCCGCTTTACAAGATCAGTCCCCACTTCCGCGCCGATGCGCGAAAAGTGGGAGGATCCCTTTTCCGCATCTTTCGCGACGTGCGCTTCTCGAAGGACAAGACGCCTTACAAGCTTCAAGCGGGTGTGCATTTCCGTCACGAGAATGCCAAGGATGCGCACGCGCCGGGTTTCTATCTGCATCTGGAACCGGGAGAGGTGTTCTTTGGCGCCGGCATCTGGCACCCGGAAACGGCCGTCGCTCGCCAGATTCGCGCCGCGATTGTTGAACATCCGGATCGCTGGAAGAAAGCGATGAAGAGTGCGCCCTTTGCCAAGCATGGATATGCACTGGCTGGGGAATCGCTCAAACGGCCCCCGGCCGGTGTCGATGCCGATCATCCCCTCCTGGAAGATCTGAAGCGCAAAGACTTCATCGCCGTTGCCGCTTCAACCGAAAAGGAGGTGTGCGCTCCTGACTTTCCGAAACTCTTCGCCGAACGCTGCAAATCGACCTCTGCCTTCGTGAAGTTTCTGAGTGAAGCCGTGGAGCAACCGTTCTGATCACACAGATCACCAAGGGCCCCGTCGATCTGGTCACACCGAAGGACGGGGACAACTTTCGCTATGGCCTCGGTTTTCCACTGCAGGTGGGACCGCGCCAGGCGGCCTTGCTGTGTAACCTGCGTACCGAGCAGATGCCCACGGGTGACTTCGAGAATGGCGCCGACGTGCTGTTTTTCGACGATGTCGATGCGATCTCTCGATCCGTTGCCGTACCGATCACCCGCAACGAGCGAATCACCGATCCCGAGACCGGTTCGTCACGGATCATCATCAAGTATCCCATCGTGGGCGGCTTTGTTCCTTTCGGCGCACGACACGCCGACGGCCAGGCCCATCCCCACGCTGGGACAGGCTTCGGCATCAGTGAAGCCCTCGACTTTCCCATGCTGCCAGATGGTTCCTACAGCAAGGCAGACAAGACAAAGAGCATGATTCGTCGAGCGGTTGTGCATCAATTCACCTACGATGGCAGAACCTTCACAGCGCATGAGGATCGAAGCGGTGATAATCTGCTCGCTGTGCCGAACTCTGACTGGATCGTCTACGTCAACGGCCTGCACACAGCCATTGCTGATGGTGACGACCTGCTCTATCCGGCGTGTGCCACCACAGGTGATGCCGCCCTCTGTTATCCGACGCCGACGGCAGCGGGGGTCTCTCGCTGGCAGTTCAAGGAGGGCCGCTGGCAGTTGAGCCACTTCGAACCCGTGGCTCTGAGTCGGCGGGCCGATCAACCGCGGATTCTGTACGATGAACCCATCGAACTGGCGGCGGCCGAACCCAGCCTGGTTCGCGACCACGATGGATCCCTGCTCTTCACGGCGCGTTTGTGTGGCGACGATGAAGAGGATCATGTGATTCGAGTTTGGCGCTCGAACGATGGTGGGAGGTCCTGGTCGATCGTCATCGATCAATCGCAGGCCCGCGGTCAGGCGCCGATCACCATCAACCGGGCCTCAGACGGCACGATCTATCTGGCCGCCAATACCCGTGGCCGCGAGCGGGATCAGTTGTGGTTATGGCCGCTGAATGAGCAGCGAACTGGTCTGTTGGAAGGGCTGGAGATACGCGATGCCCTCGAAGAATTCGGGCCGCCACCGACGGGCCCCGTGTGGTTCATGGATCATCCCACAGCGGTCACCCTGCGGCTCGCCGGTGGGCAGTGGCACCATGTGCTGGTCTATCGATTGATGGATCGTGGCGAACACGCAGGGGCGGCGCCACCACCCCAAACGGGGATGTATGTGGAGGAAGTGATATCAACGGGAGCGGCGATCCCGGAGTGGCATTTCGACGAGTAGATGATTCGTGCTGGTGGAGGGTCACCCGGTCCTACTCAATCAGTGCCAGCGCCATCTCCAATTCTTCGACACTGGCTACCGCCACCAGGGCCGTATTGACATTCTGATTCTTCAGCACCCATGCCACAGCGGGCCCCGTCTCGGCGGCTTGTTCACCGGGCTGAGCAAGCTCCTTCCAGGGGCCGGCGCTGAAGGAATACACCAGATCGATCTCGCCACGCATACTCTCACCCAGCGGCGACAACTGCATCAGCGTCTCTTTCGTCGCCGTCGTCCAGTCCGTCGAGTTCTTGTGTGACCAGCTCAGGTATTGCCCGCCGAGAGCTTTCATGATCAACACGCCCTTGCCCTGCTCGGCGGCCCGCGCAATGCCCGGTTCCTGGCCGCGACAGACATAGTTGTAGATCACCAGATCCGCATCTGCACCGGCCTCAGGACCCTGCTCGAGATAGATCTTCTGGTCCGCCTCGAAGTGGCGAATCGTGCACAGGGCGCGAATCTTGCCCGCCCCCTTCAGATCTTCGATCCGCCGGCGCAGCGCTTCATCGCCCACAAAGGCGTAGTGATGGACGCGAAGAATGTCGATCGCTTCACGTCTCACATTGGCCAGGTGTTTATCGACCGTCGCTTCGAGATCATCTGCCGTGGGAGCCCCCACCTTGAGCGAGAAATGGCGTTCGTCACTCGCCCCCTTCAACTCGTCGGGTATGTGGACCTCGTCACCGTAGCCCATGTCGAAGAGATTGATACCCATCTCCTCGGCACGCAGATAGATCCGTCGTTTTTCTTCAGGCGGCGGATGCGCTGTTTCGCCCTCCCAGTAATGGGCCAGCAGACCTCCCAGCCCGACCACACTTAGGCGCATTCCTGTGTTACCGAACTCCCGATACTCCATGATCTATCCTGTCCTTCTCACGCCAGCTGCAGTTGCCGCCAGCGGTCATAGTAAAGTTGCGTCTCGGGTGGCAGCGCCGCGCGAACACTGTCGGCCATGCGCCAGCGAAAGCGATCCTCCAGTGGCTCAGGTGGATCGTCTGGCAGATGCCGAACCAGAGCCCCCATGACGGCGAGTCGTTCCGGCGCAGCGGCGGGCAGGCAGCCGCGATGGATAGTGTTGCCATTCCAGAACACGGTCTGCCCCTTCTTCAGCACGATCTGCCGCGCCTCGGGCAGATCGGCAAAATGATCGTTGGTCAATGCCTCGTGCTCCTGCTCGGTTCGATACCGCAGGTGACTGCCGGGCACGAGCCAGAGACAGGCATCGTCGACGAGAGCCATGTGCCACTTCACCAGATTTTTGCGCAGGCGACCGAGGATCTCCATCTCGACCTCTTCACTACCGTTGCGCTCTTCCTTGCCGAAGTCTCGATGCCAGCCCGTGTCGTATTTGTCTTGTCCCGGAACGACGAACAGAGCCATCCACCCCAGTCGCAGGTCTGTGCCGAGCAAGGCATGCACGTAGTGGAGCAACGGCGGGCAGCACAGATACTCAGCGAAGATGGGCTCGCCGAACTCGGGGGCGATCACACCAAGAATGTCGTACTTCGTATCGCCGGGTCCATCCGTGCCAATGCGGTCCGGGCTCGACACGACAGCGCCGGAGCGAACCTTGGCGTTGGCACTGCGCGCCGCGGGAATCATCCGCTCCACCATCTCAGGTGCGATGGCGTCGTCGACGATGAAGTAACCCTCTTTGTGATACTGGGTGATCAACTCTTCTGGAACCATGCCCGTCATGTCATCTGCACACCCGGCCACTGGTCATCACTGGCCGTGATGTCGACGGTGATCCCATCTGGATCTTCTACCTTGAAGGCGCCCTCTTCGATGTTCTTCACATCCACGGGTATCTTGCCCGCCAGACCGTCCGAGAAGATCTCGTATCCCATCTCCAGCAGACGGGACGCAGCAGCTTCCAGATCACTTACACGCACACCGATATGCAAGTAGTCGAGCATGCCACTCACATGGGGCGGGCGCGAAGGACCCTCATGTTGGAAAATGCGGAAGTTGTGGTAGCCGTCACTCAGATCGAAACTGCCATCCCGACTGGCCACAACGGGGATGCCCAGACCGTCACGCCAGAATCGAATGGTCGCTTCGAGATCACTGGCGCGGATACCGACATGCACGAGCGTGGGAGACAAGATGAACTCCTCCTTTTTGGGGGATCGTGCTTACGAGTGTTCTGGGGACTGGCTATTCTCGCCAGGCAGGTTGCGTGACGTGCACCATATAGGCACGCTCCGGCACGGTGATCACCACCTTGCTGCCTTTCTCGATGTAACCAAGATCGCCAGCACGAAATGTCACACTCTCCTCGCCATCCTCCTGCAGATCGAGAGACCCATCAAGCATGTAGAACACTTCATTGTATTCGAAGGTCCATTCGAGCCGACTCGCAGCCGCATACTCAGTGAAACCCGCCGATAGACAGTCGTCTGCACCGATGATGGGATCCGATACTTGCACGGAGGCACCGGGGGCGTCGAAGGTCTTCAACTGTCGTTGGTTGGACGGCACAATACGGATCATCTGTTTTCCTGGGTCGATTTACGATTCTGTATCAGGCAGTGGGTGCTGGCGCACGCTGCCGTCGAAGGCGTGGCGCGTCCAGGACTTGTGCGGCCAGTCATCGAAGCTGGTTGGGATGTAGTGATTCGCCAATACATGGCGAGCGGAGCCTGACTCGACAATCTGCCCACCATAGTGGACGAGTCGACCGTCGAAGAATACCACACTGCCCTTGTTCACCCTGACCGGTATCTCGGGCAGATCATTGTGTTTCGCCAACTCGTCAACGGCGACATTGTAGTCCACACCTTCGAACTCGCCGCCTGCCTCAAAATCGGCCTTCGTCAACAGACGTTTCTTGTGAGAACCAGGCTGTACGTAGATCGTGCCATTCGCCTCGTCGATGTCCATAAAGGCAAGCCAGGCAGAAATACAGGCGGGCAGGTAAAACTGATCCTGATGTCGACCTTGCTCCGATCCTTCCCAGAAATACATCGTCTGGATTCCCTCTGCTTCATCTCCGTCAAAGCAGTCACGCAGCGGTGCCTGCAACTGCGGCAGCACGAGATACTCAAGTGCCTTGGGGTCATAGTTGTGCTGATTGTGCGTCCTGCCTCGTTCGCCAATTTTTCGAGGTGCGAAACCTTCCAGCTGTTTGCTGCCATCGGCGAGCTGCACCATGTGATCGATGAAGTGATCACACTCAGCATCTGAGAGCACACCCTCAATAGCAACAAAACCTGCCTCGTCGTACTCCGCCTTCTGCTGCTTGTTCAAGCCTTCCATTCAGCGTTTCACCGGTGGAGTCTCTCGATTTGTCGAAATCATCTCCGTATCCCACAAGCGCGAAAATTTGAGGGCCCGCGGACAGTGTGGATAGGCTTCCTCCACCTTGATCAGCAGCCCTTGCTGAAGAGCCGCATTGTCGTCGGGATCAAAGACATTCAGATCCATACCCCGCTCACGCAGGTCGTCTTCACTCACGACCTCGGCCTGACCATTGACCCGTGCAGTGTAATCCATGCCGGGTATGAAAAACACCAGACCCACCCGGGGATTGCTATCGATGTTGTCGTAGGACTGAAACAGATTGTTGCCACGGACATCTGGCAGCAGCAGATGCCGCTCGTCGATGATCCTTGCGAACCCAGGCGTGCCGCCCTTTGGGGACGCATCGCAGTTGCCGTCACCGTCGGCTGAGGCCAGCACCGCGAAGGGAGCGTGACGAATGAAGTTCTGCACAAATTCGTCGAGGTAATCGACGACTTTCGTGCGTGCTCGTTCGCTGGGTGTACCAAAGGTCTCTTGATAGCGATTGGTCGGTGCGACATCAGTCATCTACTGCTCCTCGTCTTCAGGTGTAGGATCTTGAGATAGGGTCGTGTGGCCCATCGGGCAAGTTCCACCCTGGACCGCGCCGTGATCGTCGATCATCTTGGCACCGCTATCCAACGGGAGATTGAGCAATGAGCGATGATCGAATACGAGTCGGTGTGATCGGTGTCGGCCGCGGGCGTTCCTTCGCTGGTGGCGCATCAGATACGGTGGGCATGAAGCTCGTCGCCCTCTGTGATCAGTGGGAAGAGAAACTCACCGAGGCAGGGGAACAGTTCGGCGTCGCCACGTACACAGACTATGACGAGTTCCTGCAGCACGATATGGATGCTGTCGTGCTCGCCAACTACTTCCACGAGCATGCCCCCTTCGCCATCAAGGCCTTACGTGCCGGCAAACATGTGATGAGTGAGACCGCTGCCAACACGACCCTCGCTGAGGGTGTGGAACTATGCAGAGTCGTCGAGGAAACAGGTCTCATCTACATGTTCGCCGAGAACTATCCCTATACCGTCTTCAACCAGGAGATGCGGCGCGTCTATCGCACGGGAGAGATCGGTGCCGTGACCTATGCCGAGGGGGAGTACAACCACCCCATGTCACCCGACGCGAGACTGCGCATCGCCCCCGGACACCGGCACTGGCGTAACTGGATTCCATCCACCTATTACTGTACCCACGCGCTGGCACCACTGATGTATATCACAGACACCATGCCAAAGCGCATCAACGCCTTGTCGATCTCGTGTCCAACCGCAGAGCAGCAAGTCACCGCCGTTGGTGATTCGGGCTCTGTGATTCTATGTCGCATGGACAATGGTGCCGTCTTTCGCCTCTTCGGGCTCGTTTTGCCAGGACACAGCAATTGGTATCGGCTTCATGGTGACCAGGGTGCCATGGAGATCACTCGCGGCGGCGGCTACTACGGTCCGGGGCAGGTGCGAATCTGGCACGAAGACTGGAACATGCCCGAGGGCGCAGAGACCGAACGGGTCTACACACCCGAATGGCCAGAGCATGGCGAACTGGCATCCCAAGCCGGGCACGGCGGCGGAGATTTCTGGACGCCTTTCCACTTCGCCAATGCCATTCGCTCAGGTGAAGCGCCGTTTCTTGATGTGTATCGCGGCGTCGCGATGTCATCCGTAGGAATCGTCGCCTGGAAGAGCGCCCTCGAGGAGGGGGTCCCTCTCGACATGCCCGATTTCCACGACGAATCGAATCGCAAACTCTTCGAAAACGATCATTGGTCACCGTGGCCGCAGGACGCGGGCCCGGGCCAGCCACCGCCGAGTATCCACGGCTTCCGCGATCCCCATCCCACGGGACTTGCCCACGGTCGTGAGGTGTGGAAGGAAATGGGCTACACGGGCGAGGATATCTGACAATTCTCGTGATGACTACCGAGGCGACGCTTTCAGCAACGTGATCTGCCCCTGATTCGGGCAGGCGATCTCACCAACACCATCACCGTCGAAATCGGCGATAATCGCCCACCCGAGAGGCACGGGAGACGTCCAACGGATCTCACCCTCACCATTTGAATCGGTGCCGATACACCAGGTGTCGACGAGGAACTCGCCCTTGCCGTCCCCATCGACATCGGCGCAAAGCACCGGGCCACTCGGGGCTGCAGGCAGGTCAAGGGACCACTTTGTGTCCCCAGTCCACAGATCGCGGCAGACGAACTTGGTGCCGTTGCGCAAGGCATAGCCAACCTCGAGAACACCATCTCCATCCACGTCGATGAAACCGATCCGATCCGGCGTGTCGTAGCCGACCTCTTCATGCCAGAGACCGTTGCGTGGATCTGGCCCCGCGACGCCAAAGCGTCCGTGGCCATGATGGATAAGCCAATGCGGTTGCGCATCGGTGTCGTGTCGATAGATGGGACTGAAACCGTTGTAGAGAGAGATCGCAGCGACGGCTTCGTCCTCCGGACGCACATTCGGACCGCCGAAAAGCGCGGCGAATTCTGCATCACCGCGCAGGAAAGCCATGTAGCTATACATGTCCCAGGCGATCTCCTCTGCACCATCCCCGTCGAAATCGAAGGCGCCGGGAATACCACACGGTCGGTAGGCGCGAATCACCTTGTCGTCGTGAAAGGTGCCGCGAAACCAATGGACATGTCCGTCAAGGCCGTCGAGCAGATACGTCCCCTCCTGTACCCTTCGATGACTGTACACACTGATCGCCACGGCGGGGCGAATCCGGTCCCCATCGATCAGGAAGTCGCCCGCATTCCAGGCGACCACCTTTCCTTGATCGTCTGTCCGCGCATCTGGCAGGGTCGTGTGCCAGAGGTCGGCGCCATCGTGGCGACGAGCTCTGACGGTCAGCTCACCCGTTGCAGAGGCAGCGGGAATCACCCACTCCAGTTCGCCATCCCCATCCAGATCGTATAGCAGCGGACTAAGCCTGGCGGTTTCACCAAGAAATGACTCGTCCATGATCTGACGCGGCCCTGCGTCGTCAAAGGCCCATGCCTTGGCCCTGCTGCCGGACATGTGGGCGAAGAGGGTTGCCCTCGGCCGATCGCTCAGCTTCTCGGCACTCCGAGTCACGGCGCTCAATGTCGGCGCCGAGCCACCACGCAGGTCGAAGGGAATCCGTTTCACCGCGTTACCCTGTATCGGCCACGTACTCTGACCCAGTGAGGACGCCACGTGTAGTGTTCCAGCACGCCAGGAAGCTGCAGCCGCTGGCGCGGCAACCAGATCGGGTTTGTCGATTGCGTCGATTTTCGCGAGGGTGGATCCGTCCAATCGAAGGACTTGCTCCCCGTCAGAATCCACGACGCGCAGCAACAGGTCATCGCCCGCCGCTCCCGGTACAGAGACGACTCCCCAGGGTCCTGCATGGTCGAGTTCCAGCAAAGTCCTTGGTCGCTCATTGAGACAGACCAATTGCAGTGGGCCCTGCTCCGGTGTCGCCCCGCTTGCAGCAGGATGTACGAAGAGCACGGATTGCTTGTTGGCGCCAAGACCGGAAACGAAACTCGAGCACCATTGATCGGCGAGCTCAACCTTCACTTCTCCCGTCGCTACATCGCGTGCACGCACGAAGGAGCGGAAGTCATTCTCCGGATCACGCACGTTGTACAGCACTTCCTCCACGCCATCGCCATCGACGTCTTCAACACCAAGAAACTCGACGGCCACACCGGGTACGACGTATACCTCGCCATAGTACCGATCCCACGCCAGGTCAGCCGTACCGTCGTCGTGCAGATGCAAGCCGTGAACATGAGTTTGCACCATCTCCGACACAACGACGATGGACCGCTGACCACCTGTACCGGTTGCAATGCGCCATGGACCATAGTTGCGACGGAAGTCACCCTCCAACTCATACTGGGTAGCGGCAAGGGGCGTGCCAGTGGCGGCGTCAAAACTCTGACAGCGATGGTGGCGGACATTCCACAGGATCGCTGCATCTACGGACAGATCGAAGGCGACGTCGCAGCCATGGTCAGCACGGACGGGCCACACATCGTCGGCGATCACCTGGTGCCGCCACGCCTCACGCACCGTACCATCGCTTTCGAATGCGAGCAGCCAACCCGTGTCGCCGTATTGCTCGAAGACAGCCGCCTGTAGGCCGGGTGTGCCTGGCAGGACGGCGCCGACGCAGACACGCAGATCGACGTGGGGTGGATCATAGGTCTGCTGCCAGCGAATCTCTCCAGTAGCGCCATCGATGACCCATAGCCGATTCGCCCGGCGCAGGAGGGCGACAACTCGTCCATCGCCAAACAGATCACCCCAGAAGACGAGATGCCCGGAGACAGGCGTCGTCCAGCGGCACAGTGGTGACGCCACGTCATAGAGAGCCAGTCGTCCATCATCGACGAGAAAAGCTGGCCCCGTCGGTACATCAACCGCTCTGATCCAGTGATAGGCGCCCGGCACGTCGATCGACTGCCATACCTCAGGTGCATCTGTCATATTGAGGCACAGCGGTGAGAAACCAGTCAGCTGTTTGTCGTGGAGCGTACGGGGCCAGTCAGTCTGATTGATCTCCGCTGAGCGAACCCCCGGCATCAGCGGATGAGTCTGTCTTGGGCTATCCATGGCGGACTCGGCAGATCAGACGCCGGGCAGGGTTGCCGTGTCCCCTGTTTCCTGCTGCCAGAGCCGCAGGCGTGCCGCCATCGAACGGATACGATCTCGATGTTCTGGACCGTCGAAGAGATTCGTCACTTCACCGGGGTCTGAGTTCAGATCGAAGAGCTCTCCCTGATCAGCAGCACACAGGGTCAACTTCCACCGATCGGCTGTCACGACGCTACGCCAGGGAGCGGTCTTCATCATGTTCAACTGATCCACCCGCTCGGGTGCCATCGTATGTGAACTTGCCGCCGAGGTCAGATCACGATCACCGATGCCGTTGTGCTGGATGAAGACATCGTTGTCCGCCAGATCTTCCTCACCTCGCAGAACGGCGGCACGGCTGGCGCCCGGCAGAGTCGCAGGAATTGACTGACCGAGCATCTCAAGCAGCGTCGGCACGAAATCGATCTGGCTGAAATTCCCACTGACACGACGCTGTTGCTCGCTGAGCCAGGGCGCCCTTACCAGAAGTGGCACGCGCGCCGATTCCTCGTAGGGAGAGCGCATTTCGACATGCCCGTGAGTGCCGACCATCTCGCCATGATCGGACGTGAAGACGACCATCGTATTGTCGCGGATCCCGGCGTCATCGATCGCCCCAAGAATGCTGCCTACCATGCCATCCACGAGAGAGACACAGCCATAGTAGTTGGAACGCATCTGACGGAATCCAAGATCTGTCGTCAAATCAAAGTGCGGCCCCGCCGGACGACGGCCGTGATGTGTGTCGCCACCATACTGAGACTGCATCCAGAACTCGGCACGGATACGATTGAACAACGAATGACCCTCTGGGAACTGTCGGAAGGTCTCCTCTACGGGCAGGGTCTCCGGATCATAGAGATCGTCGAAGGGACTCGTGAAGGGCGGATGTGGCTCCTTGGAGCTGACATAGAGCACGAAAGGCTCTTGCGCGTTGCGCTCGATAAATCGTGCCGCTTCCTGGCCGATCCACGTCGCCATGTGGTACTCATGCGGCAGTTGCGAACGAAAACGCTCGGAGAAATACTTCCCCCCTGGGTGCGGTGCGTCAGGTTCAAAGCCATTCTCTACGAGCCACTGGTGATAGGGCGAGAAACGATGTTTGTAGCTCTCGTCAGTGTACTCGTGCCACCAGTGATCGAAACAGGGCGACCACTCATCGAAGCCGTGTTGGGCAACCACTTCGTCTCCCAGATGCCACTTGCCGACGTATCCGGTGTGGTATTCATCGGCGAGCATTTCGGCGATCGTCGGCAAATCTGCTGGCAGGATGTGACGATTCACAGGCATGCCTGCATCGATCGGATATTGCCCACACATGATCGAGGCTCTTGATGGGCAGCAGACGGGCTGCGTCACATAGCAGTTGTCGAAAACGAGACTCTCGCTGGCGAGCCCATTCAGGTGCGGCACCTGGATCCAGTCGTTGCCATAACAGGCCATCGTATCACGACGTTGCCGGTCGGGCAGGATGAAGACGAGGTTGGGCCGGTCCGGTGTGGCCGTCATCCCTCTATGCCCCAACGATCAGCCACTTCACGTGTCATTTGTGCCAGTTCTTCCGGCGTCTCGTCATGGCGCGGCACAATCACTTCGAAGGTCCACAGCCCAGAATAGGCCACTTCCTCAAGAGCCCCGCGAATCTCATCCCAGTTCAGTCCACCTTGACCCGGGACCCAGTGATTGTCCTGGGGATCCTGCGCATCGACATCCTGCAGGTGTGTGCCCCACAGGCGGGACCCTGCGATATGGATTTCTGCCGCAGGATCGTCACCCGAGGTCCACGCATGTCCCGTGTCGACGACGAGACCCACTGCGTCTTCAGGATATGCATCCACAAGCGGTCGCAGTTCCCGCATGTGCAGGAAAGGATAACTGCAGTGATAGGGCAGATTCTCCAGCAACATGCGTACGCCTGCCGCCTGGGCGACGGGAACCAACTCGTCGAGAGATCGTTTCGTCGCATCCGTGATCAGCTGGGGCAGTTCGTCGCGCTCTGGATCAGGTACGAAAATCGGATTTGGCACGGGATGGATCACCATGCCCCTGGCACCGATGGCAGCTGCGAAGTGCAGGTATTGTGTCATGACACCCATCTTCTCGCGGCGCCAGTTCTCCTCGGGTGCACCCAGCACGTTCTCCCGCATCGGCGCATGAATGGTTCCTACACGGACTTCGCAGTCCGTCAGCAGCGCCCTGAATGCATCGAGTTCACAGCCCTCGAGGGGAGTCGACATGTGGGGCGGCTGGCTGGAAACTTCGATGTGGTCGAAACCGGCTGTGGAGATCGCCTCCAGGGCAGGCGCAATGTCCCTGTCCTTAAAGCCCACAGTACTGTAGCTGATCTGTGCCAAGTGGTCACCATTCTGGTGGCGAGGAAATCACCCGTGAATCATGGTCCTTTTTCCTTGGGCTGATGCAAAGTTGGCCTTGGGAGACCTCCGCCCTTTGGAGTCCTTCATCGGGATGCTATGTTACGGCGCGCGTCTAGCCAAACACTGTCTTCATCCTCAAGCAGCCCTCTCTTCAGCAGCCCTGTGCAGATCGCAACCAGAGATGCCGACGCCCACGGACTACAGAATCATCTACAACTGGGATGGTGCTCCCCATGGCTATTCGCCGACGCCGCAGTCGGTGGAGTCTTTCCTCGACAAGGTCTATGCGCCTCTGAAGGACACCCAGGTAGACGCGCTGTTCTGGAGTACAGGGGGTCAGGGCTCGCGATGGCCGAGTGATCTGTTGGATTTCATCGGTGAAGCAGAGGGTCGAACGTATCAGAGCGTCGGTGCGTACACAGCCTCCGAGAATATTCGGCAGATGTACGATCAAGGCCTGGACCCGCAAGCGGCTCTCATCGAAGCGGGTCACGATCTCGGATTGCATGTCTATGCATCCGTGCGCATGAATGACAATCACTTCGGCGGCGCCCAGATCTCTGACCTGGCGGCACTGCACAAGGCACATCGGGTAGAAACCATACGTCGCGATCATCCGGAGTGGCTGCTTGGCAACCGCACGAGCGAATGGTTCGCCCTATCGTGGAATATGGCCGTGCCCGAAATCCGGCAGCGTCGTTTCCAACACGTGGAAGAGGTTTGTCGACGCTACGATTGGGACGGCATCGAACTTGATTGGCAGCGCCATGCCTTCCACTTCCCCGAGGATGATGCCTATCGCCTGCGCTATTTGCTGACAGATCTGCAGCGAGCCATTCGCCAAATGACCCAGGCCCTTGGCAGGAAACGAGGCCGACCTGTCTATCTGGCCGCTCGCGTCGCGGGCTCCCTCGAAATGTGCCGTCGCATTGGCTACGACATCCCCACCTGGATTGAGGAAGGACTCGTGGATGTCCTGATCCCGGCGGGTAATGCCGTGACCGATGCCAGTATCGATGTCGCGGACTTTGTGCAGTTGTGTGAAGGCACGGGGGTTGCCGTGTATCCAGGATTCGACAGCAATCTGCCCGATCCCTTCGTCGGCCCCGAGGAGGCGATCGAAAAAGACCAGCTACGCACTCGTGCCATCGCCTCACGCTATCACCGCGCCGGTGCGTCAGGAATCTATGCTTTCAACTGGCACGCCGATGCTGACTCCAAACGAGATCTGCTCACCACCATCGGTTCGCCACAGACGCTGGCGTCGACTGACAAGATCTACGCGGCGACTCATCGCTATGTGCAGCGCGAAGGAGCCTGGCGTGGAGCCTTTCGCATCGACCGAATTTATGGTGAAGTACCGGTGGATCTGCTGCCGACGCTGTCCGGCACAGGGCCGACGATCACCCTCGATGTGGCCGACGATTTTGGCGCTCACAAGCCAGCATCACTACAGTTGCGCCTGCGGCTGAATGAGTCGCTACCAGAGGACGTCGTACGGGTATGCTGGGATGGAGATCTGCTGGGCCAGGGGCATAGGATCGCCTGCCGGCTGGAGAATCCGACGCCGCCAGGTGGAGCATTCCAGCCGCAGCCCCGCTGGCGTGAGATCTCCGACGTCAGTAGTGCCGCCTGGCTTACGTGGGATCTCACGGAATCTGGTGTCACTTGCGGGAAGCATACCGTGCACGTGGCTCTGCAGAAGCGCCATCCGCAGATCACAACAGCTCTCGTGCTGACGGATGTCGAACTCGTCGTGCGCTACTGAACTCGTCCGCTACTGATCGCAACGGTTACTGAAATCGTCCGCTACGAAAAGAGGTTGATTTGAAACTCGGCGAAATGACCGGGCCGGAAGTACAGGCCCTGGACAAGAGCAAGGTCGTCCCCGTCTACCCCATTGCCTCTTTCGAGCAGCACGGGCCGCATCTGCCTTTCCTCACAGACACGATGGAAACAGATGAGATCGTCAACCGCCTCGATGCCCGTATTCCCGACGAGGTGGTCTGTTTGCCGACGCAGTGGCTGGGGTACTCCTTCCACCATATGCGCTTTGATGGCAGTATCACAGCAACGTCTGACACGCACATCAATGTTATTGCAGAAACCGTCGGTTGCCTGATCACCGCTGGATTCTCCAAGCTACTCATCGTCAATGGACACGGAGGCAACGAGGCGGACATGGCCGTCGCCCTGCAGAAGATCAAGGAGGTCCATGAGGATTCCCAGGTCTTTGCCGCCTCTCACTGGCGCCTGGCAGGGCCGCAACTCGACGCCATCAAAGAAGCGGGCCCTCTGGGCTCAGGGCATGCGGGGGAGATGGAGACATCGATGATGCTTGTGATTCGTCCAGATTTGGTGAAGGCGGAACGACCAGGCCTGGATGGGATACACCCAGAATCATCCTATGGTGAACTCGTGTCGCATTTTCAACGCATGGATGAACGCACGCGGGTTGGTGTCCATGGCGACCCAACCTTCGGCACAGCGGAGAAGGGTGAACGCATGCTGGAGGCCGTCGTCGATGGCCTCGTCGACGTAGTCCACGACATTCAGAGCGGACGGTTATGAGAAAGCAACGCACCATCTATTTCAACGATGCTCGTCACTACTATCTGTTCGTCTTCGAACCACCTATGCGCATGGAGGATGCCTGGGTGCCGATCGATGAGGTCGCTGGGACGGCAATCGACACTTTCATCTACGGTGTCTCCCGTGCGGATGGTCTGTTCTATCCCTCGAATGTCGGTCTCGAATGGGGCTCCGATCGCAAACCCTTCGGTAATGCCTACGAATGGCGCTGTTGGGAAAACATGCAGAGTCTGAAGGCCCGCAACCTCGATCCATTGCAGGTCCTCATCGATCGCGCCCATGAGAAGGGCATGGAGTTCTTCTCCAGTCTGCGCTTGGGTGCCTACGGTGGGATGAACCCGGAGCACAGCGTCGCCAATGGTGGACGTGGCTTCATGCACACCGAGGTAAGAGACCACATCTCTGCCATTGTCGATGAACTCGCCAATCGCTACGACGCCGATGGACTCGAATTAGACTTTGCCGCGTCACCGGGAGGGTGCCCCTTCTGCCTGAATCCAGACGAAGCACCGCAGAATGCACAGGTCCTCACCGACTTCGTCGGCGATGCATCGGCAACCGTCAGAGGCCGGGATGGCAAACCCGGCATTCTGGGTGCCCGCGTCTACCCGACACCCGAGCTGAATCAGCGAGCCGGACTCGACGTTGACACGTGGCTCGCCGAGGGACTCGTCGACTTCGTCATCCCCATGGCGTACTCCTGTTTTGTCCTGGATGCACAGATGCCCATCGACTGGATCGTGAAAGCCGCTCACGACAATGACATCTCCGTGTATGGCATGCTACAGCCCTACTATTCAGATGGTCGTCGCCCCAATACCAAGGTCGAACATGCAACGCCGCAGATGATGCGAGCGGCGGCGGCCAATTTCTGGCAGGCCGATGTGGACGGCCTCTACACGTGGTTCATGGATTGGCCCATAGAAGACACCGAACGGCGAACATTGTCCTTCATGGGTGACCCCGACCTGACACGCGAGGGGGACAAACACTACTTCCTGCGGCAGCGACCAGAGAACGAGGAGAGCTTTGTTTACGAAGCGGAGCTTCCTGTGACGATTCCCCAGGCAGATCCGCAGCAGGCATACCACGTAGAATTCACAATCGCCGATGACCCCGACAATCAACAGATCCAACGACTGACGCTCAGGATCAATGTGGGCGAACTCGTCGGGCAGGATCAGTTCAGCGTCAGCCTCAATGGAGAATCACTTGCATCCGAGACGTGCCGCCGAACACCACGCTGGCATGATGCGTATACGGGTCAGTGGCTCGAGTATGACCTCGTCGGCGTGCGCCCACGTCAGGGATCCAATACGCTGCATTTTGTCTTGAGCGAGAGACCGAAGGACTTTGTAGGTGCCATCACGATTGATGATGTGGAATTGATTGTCGAGTACGGCGTCTTTCCCACTGGATGACAGCCAGATGAATGTCCTCTTCATCCTCACGGATCAGTTTCGTTTTGACTGTCTCAGTGCCCTTGGCCACCCGGTCGTGCGCACACCGAATCTGGATGCCCTTGCCACCGACTCGACCCTGTTCACCAATACCTGGTGCCCCACGATGGCCTGTGCTCCCGTGCGCGCCTCGTTGTTCACCGGATACTATGCGGATACGCATGGTATGGGTGGCAATCAGACCGTCCTGGATCCGCCCGATCGAAAGGTGTTGCCCGAGTATCTCGCCGATGCGGGTTATGACACAGCGCTGGTAGGCAAACTTCACCTCAAGCCGATGCAGCGGGCCTTTGGCTTCCGCCATCTGCAGCGTCACGATGCGCCCTACACGAACTACAGTGCAGAGGAGGCTGCTGATTCGGCCTACATCCGCTATCTGGGTGAGACGGCCTTTCAACACGACGCGCAGGAAGCGGTTCGCCGCTTCACGGAGGATGAGGCCTGTCAGCACACGGATGAAGAGCGCTTCATTCTCGGCAGTGGTTTCCTCGACACCGAACATCACGAGGTGAGTTGGGCCGTGCGCGAATCGATCCAGTATCTGCGGCATGAGCGCGATACAGACAAGCCCTTCTTCCTCAACTGCTCCATCTTCGGCCCCCATCAGCCTTATCTGTGCCCCGCCCCATGGGACCAACTCTATCCATCAGAAACCATCCCGCTACCAACCGATTTTCACTACGGAGTAGATGACAAGCCGATCTTCATGGACTCGCCGCAGATGGAATGGCAAGCGCGACGTGACAGTCTGGGATGGAACGAGGCGACCTATCAGCGTCTGTTGTCAGCCTACTATGGCTATGTGTCGATGATTGACGAAGGGGTCGGGCAGTTGATGATGACCCTGCGCGAAGAGGGCCTCTTCGACGACACACTCATCGTCTTCAGTGCCGACCATGGTGAATTCGGCGGTCAGTTCCGTGCCTTCTACAAAGGCCTGCCCTACGAAGCTTCGTGCCATGTACCGCTGATCATCCGTGATCCGCGAGATTCGGGTGGTCGGCGCTGCAGCCAGAATACGAGCAATATCGATCTGTTTTCTACGATCCTGAACACCGCCGGCGTAGATCCGCCTCACGACATCGAATCGCGTGATCTGACAGATCTGGTCAGCGGCAACGAATCCACCTGGGACAATCGCACCGTATGGAAGAAGGGCAATCAGTCTTTCCTCGTGCGCGATGCGAGCAAACTCGTACGTGGAAATGTGGGTGGTCACGACGTGTATGAACTCTATGATCTGGGTGTCGATCCCCTCGAGGAACGAAATCTCATTGATGATGTGGATCAGAGTTCAGCGATCAGCGCCTTGCGTCAGGAGTTGGACGCATGGCATCAGGACCAGGACGACAAGGGACGCGCCAGGGTCGGCGCTTCGTAATCTGACGCAACAATCAGTTCACCGATGGCTCAACAACTTCACAATTCAAGTGCAGATTTCAAGGAGAACGAGCTGTGACCCCATCGAATGAGGGCCAACGCCAGCCGTTGTTGTTCAAACAGAGCGGGTTGGACTGGGTCGATCTGGACAACATCGATCTACCGCGCACCAATGCCGATGGCAAAGCCGTCATCGAACCGACTGCAGAGCAGCGGTATCTCTTCGACACGCAAGGTTGGCTGCTGATTCCCGGCTTGCTCGACGCCGATGAAATCGAGCAGATGCGTGAGTATTGCGAGCGCCTGCACGCTGATCCCGATTCCCTCGAGGAGTCTCAGCGTTCGCCGATTGCGGGTCCCCTCGAAAAGCTCACGGATCATCCTTTCATCGTCGGCTTCATGAATGAGTTTCTGACGAATCCCGATCTGACCAGCCAGGACTGTTACGGCTTCCGCATGGAGTCGACGTCCCTGTGTGTGCGCTCTGAAGGCGAAGGTCATTTCGGACCACACAATGGCAGTGGTCTGTGGCGGATGCCCGGAGATTCCCATCACTATCGCTGCGTTCCCGGCAAGGCGCATAGCGGCCTGACCTGCGTCGTCTGGGAGCTGAACGAAGTGGAGCACGGTGGCGGCGGAACCCTGCTGGTGAATGGCAGCCACAAGGCCGCCTTCCTGCCACCTGTGCAGGATCCAGACTCGCCTCTGTGGACGACCTATTCATGCCCGGCAGGTTCGCTGTTGTTATTCTGCGAAGGCACGACACATTCCACGGCTCCCTGGACGAGCAGTGAGCGCGACCGGATCGCCATCTTCAGTCGCTATAACTACGTCAACAGCAAGTGGCACAAATGGCAACCCCATCCGCAGCATCTGGCTTCCATGCCGGCGCAGCGACAGACCCTCTTTCGACCCGTTCACGTGGAAGGCAATCTCGTCGACGCTGTGTAAGTTCGACACGGTGCAAAATCGACAGCGTGTAAATCGATACGACTCGAGTGAATGCGACGTATCACGGCGTCGAAGTCACGCAGCACAAACTCACAGGCAGTTGACCTGATATCACCGGAGCTACTCATGCTGAAGGCAGTCAAAGATCTGACCTACACGATTCTCCTTGTCGACGATATGGAGGCGATGAAGGAATTCTATCGCACCCTCTTCCCCTTCGAGATACGTGGCGAAGGCGAAGAAGGACTCAGTTTCAAGCCACCAGGTAGCACACTTTTTTCGCTGCGCAAACGCACCCGTGACTATGACGGCAAGGGGCCGCGGCATGATGCACCGGGAGTGCAATTGGCCTTTCTCGTCGAGCCTGATGAAGTTGAAGAGTGCTACCAGATCTTGTTAAAGCATGGCGTCAAGATCGCCGAACCGGTGACCGACCAGCCACGAGGGCACCGCACGATCTATTTCTACGATCCAGACCACAATCTGCTGGAGATCTACGCAGAGATCTAAGCAGCCCAGATCTATACCGGAACACTTCCTGACAGGAGCTGATATGTACGTCGGAGTCCAGGGCATTGGCACGTCGAAGATGGAGTTGGAGTTCCTGCGTCGGCATGGTGTCACGCATATGGACAGCAATGCAGACGCGGGAAATCTCGATGAACTCGTGCGCGAGCGAGAGACCGCCGCCGCCGCCGGTGTGGATCTCGAGATGATCCACATTCCCCTCGCCGAGAGTATCCCCCTCGCTCTGGATCCACAGCGAGACCAGGACATCGATGAGATCTGTCGCTGGATCGAGAATGCCGGCAAATCGGGTCTGCGCGGACTCAACTACAACTTCTCCACCGTTGGCTACCAGCGCACTGAGACGCGATATGGCCGCGGTGGCTCTGGTTACAGTTCCTGGGAGTTCAGCAAATACGACAATGATAAACCACACAAGGGAGGTAACGTCGATCGCGACGAGATCTTCGCCCGTATCAGTTATTTCCTCGAGCGTGTCATTCCAGTTGCTGAAGAATACAAGGTGCAGATGGCGTGCCATCTGCCAGATCCGCCCGCCCACGTCCTACGCGGCGAGGAGCGCTGGAATTTTCCCGTATTCGAGGGTCTGAAGCGTTTCAGTGAACTCGTCGACAGCCCCTGTCATGGCTTCAACTTCTGTTGCGGCGTCGCCTCCGAAGGGCTGGAGAAACCCGGTGAGCAATTGCCCGAGATCGTCGAGTATTTTTCATCTCGTCAGAAGATCTTCAATGTTCACTTCCGCAACATTCGCGGTGGACTCAATGATTTCGTCGAGGTCTGGCCTGACGAAGGCGACGTGGACATGCTCACCCTCGCACGCATCTTCCACCGCACCGGTTATCCCTACATGCTGATGCCCGACCATGCACCATCTCACCCGGATGACAAACACCCGCCCGGCGTTTCGGTCCGCGTAAGCCAGGGCTGGGCCTTCCAGTTCGGTTATATCATCGCCATGATTCAGGCCGTCTCAACCCCATGACAGCGCTTATGACAGATGCCGACAAGTATCTCATGGACGTTCACGGTTATCTCGTGATCAAACAGGCACTGACACCCGCTGAGGTCGACGCCGCGAATGCAGCGATCGATGCCCACGCCGACGAGATTTCGATTCGCCCACGCGACCTGGCCAACGACTCGGACACACTCGGCGGCAGCACAGGACGAGGCGATCTGAGTGGGATGCTCAATTGGGACAAACCCCATTGTGATCCCTTCCGCGACATGATGGTGCACACGCGCCTGACACCCTATCTCGAAGAACTACTCGGACCGGGATTCCGCCTGGAGGGTTTGGGCATCATCACCATGGATGAAGGTGCCGAAGGATTCTGGTTCCATGAAGGCGGCGAACCCTTTGATCGTTCGCGTGGTTACCTCTATCGCAATGGTCGCATGTTCGCAGGGATGACGAACATCGCTGTCCAACTGTCAGACGTGGGTGCCGACGATGGTGGCTTCGCCTGTCTGCCGGGTAGTCATCGTGCCAACTTTCCCTGTCCCGACGACATTCGCCTCTTCGAGGCGGCGCAGGACCGCTTCGTGCAGATCCCTGCGCAAGCTGGCGACGCCCTGCTCTTTGTGGAATGTCTGATGCACGGAACACTGCCCTGGCGCGCAACGCATCAACGACGTTCCGTCATCATGCGCTACAACAACGGCGTCACATCAGAAGGTGTGATGGGAACGTGGAATCCACCTGCATGGGTTGAGGATCTCACTGAGGCGCAGAGAGCGGTGATCACCCAACCCCACTACCGTGGCGAAGACAAGGGGTCGGCTCTATACCGACCCAAGTAGTGGGAGATCGTCGCTGGCGCGTGACATGCACCGCTGGCGCCTGATCAGCTCCGATCAAACAAACGGGCCTGTGCTGTGCCGCCCATGATCAGTGCCCGATCCGCCTCGCTCAGGTCGGGCAACTGCGTATCGATCACGCGCGTCAGCTTGTCGTAGCCTGGCTCCTGCAGAATCCAGGGCGAATCTGTCGCCCACATGAGTCGGTCTGCCCCAAAGGCCCTGAACAGCGCCCCGTGCCAACTCACCAGATCGGCATAGGGGAAGGCCTCCTTTGAGAAGGCATATTGCCCCGAAAGTTTCACGCACACATTCGGATACTGATGCAGCCCCATCGTGTTGTAGCGCGTGATGGGTGGAATCGGCAAGTCGATTCGTGGTCGTCCCGCGTCATCGTAGCTGAAGGATCCCTCCCCGGGGCAGAAGGCCATGTGGTTGAACACGACCGTCAACTCGGGGAAGGCATCGACGAGAAAGGGGACGCAGTGATTCTCTGCCGCCGGCGGATAGAGCCAGATGACGTAATCCTTTTCGGCGGCATGCTTCCAGATCTTGTAGGTGTCGAAGGTTCGCACATCGATCGGCGCCAGGGGATCCCGCTCGCCACCGATCGAGAACAGGCGAAAACCGATGACCCCTCCTTCCCCCGCGAGCCGATCCATCTGCTCTTCGGGATGGGCCGGATCGTCGACGAGTCCAATACCACGAAAACGATCTGGGTAAGTCTTCAGACAGTGTAGCAAGTAGGCGTGTTGTTCGAAGGCCGTGCCACCGATCTGCACAAGATTCGCCTTCTCGACACCTGTGTCCTGCATCTGCTGCAGCAGCTGCTCTGCGGTGGCCTCCGACTCTGCCGGCGTGACCTCGTCGACGTCCCGGGGAAACTGTGCCGAGACCTTGGCAAAGACATGGACGTGCGCATCGATCATCGTCATTTGGCCTCAGCTCGCATGGGGTCGAGGCTGAACAACCTGCGCCGCTCGGGCGTCGTGAGGCGGTCGGCCACCGACGCGAAGCGATCGTTCGCCACCCTGTCTTGTGTCCACTGCTCATAGATCAGGATGATCGACTTTCGCGGCGACGTGGTCCTGTTCACCATCGACGTATGCCAGCCATAGGAGTTGAACAGGATCGCATCTCCCGCTTTGCCCGGGAACGTCTTGTGTCCCGGCATCTCCTCGTACAGACGAGGTCGTGGACAAGGTCCTGCATCTGGCTTGTGACTTCCCGGGACAAAGGCGAAGACCCCACCATCCTCGGGCACATCCTCGACATAGACCTGCACCTTCATGTGCAGCGGATTTGTGTGCGGCACATCGGCGTGCCAGCCAACATAGCTGATAGGCTGTGCCGGCAGCGTGCGCACCTGCGACCCCACGAGAATCAACTCCTGGTCGGCAAAATCCATGAGATAGGGATACCAGGCGGGATCGTCGATCAAATCGATGAAGGCATCGTCACGCTCGAGGACATTGGGAATGTCAAAATGCGCCGCCGGTGTTGTACCCCGCGCAATCCCTTCGAGCCAATCGTCCTTGCAGTCCGCCGCGGCGCGATTGAAAGCTCCCTGCAGCCGCTGTAGATCATCGCCGACGAGAGCCCCTTCCAGGGTGAGGTAGCCATGCTCCTGCCAGAACGAACGTTCTTCCCGTGTTGGACCTGTCACCAAGCAACTCCCTTCACGCAGTTTCGTCTTGAAATCCGGCATGCACAGTAAGCCAGGGCACGTGGTTCTAGCAAGTCTGGGTGCGAGCGGGTCCTGCAGCCTGCAGCCCCCCAAACAGCTACTGCAATTGCTCAGACAGCGACATCAGTTGTTTGCGAATCGTGGCAAAACTCTCGAGAGCACTCTCCAACTCATGCTTCTCATCCCTTGATTTGCTCAGTTCAAGCGCTTCGCGCACCAGTTGCCGTGCCTCATCTGTCCGCTGCTGGCCCTGCAGCGCCCGTGCAATCCAATACTTGCACTCTACCTGATAGCCAACGGCAGCGGCAGGCAATCTGGCCTGGAGTCCGCGAAAGGTCTTTTCCACTTCGACCCAGCTTTCCTGGCGCGCCAGCAGCCGACCGCGCATGAACGTCGATCCATTGGTTGACGGATCGATGCGATCCATGACCTGCTGGTTGACTGCCAATGCCGCCTCGATTTCACCAGCGTCGTACAGCGACAAGGCAAGACCATGCATAGCTCCGTGACGGATATAGCGACCGTGGCGCGAAGCGAGCTCCATCTGCTGCAATCCGAGATCGCGCTTGTCGGGCATCCAGAAGGCGACGGCACGAAGGAACCCAGAACGTGCCGTTCGCCAATAGTGGTAGGCGCCGAGGGCGAAATACACATCGTAGAGTTTCGGATCGCGTGCCAGGGCCCGTCGCAGGTGTTCATTGCTGCGTTTGCCGTCAAGGAAAGCACCGATCCAGTTGTGGCGACGAAATCGTGCCATCGCCCGGTAGCCATACGCAGAGCCTACATGGAAACTGAGCCAGGGATCGTCACTTGTCTTCAACAGACGCGTGCCATTGTCGATGGCCTGTTTCACATTCTCATCGACCTCCGACTCATAATCACTGAGGCGGTAGCTCTGCATCCAGTTTACATAGACGATCGCTGTATTGAGGAAGGGAGCAGGCTGATCGGGAAAGGCGATTCGCAGGCTGTCGCACAGTGCCCAGGCATCGTCGTATCGACCGACATCGGAGAGATAGCCGAGTCGACGCGCCGCTTCATCGAAGAGTGGGTCAGCCGTTGCGATCTCACCCACTGCTGGCGAAGGCAACTCGCCGGCGTCACACAGAACGGGGAGGACCAGGACGAAGAGCGTGATCATTCGATGGCTTCGAGACGCAATCACCTTTTCAACACCCCTGTCTGGTTTGCACGATTCGCACCCTTGCGCAACCGGGCACGACCACCCAACCTTGATCCACTTGAGAAGCCGGTCCACTTGAGAAACTCATCCGTCTGGGAGCCATCGGCATTATGATCATAGACGTTCACGCCCACGTATTCACCCGGCCGATTCTTGTGAAGGCCAATGGCCTGACCTTTCCCAGTGCGGAGGATCAGATCCGACGCATGGATGAAAAGGGTATCGACATGGCCGTTATTCTGCCTCTCAACTCGGCCGATGGGCCGGCGGAACGTCAAAGCATGGGAGAGGTCCTCAACATCTGTGAGGCCTTCCCCGGTCGCTTCATCCCATACTGTGAAATCGACCCACGTCGTCATGACTGGCACACAGTAGAGCATTTCTATGCGGGCCTGTCTCAATACAAGGAAGTGGGCTTCAAAGGTTTTGGCGAACTCACAACACGCCTTCCCTTCGACGATCCCAAAATGATGGCGCTCTTTGGCGCCCTTGAAAAACTCGAGCTACCCGTCACCTTCCACACATCCCTCGCAGAGAAACCGACATACGGCGTCATCGACGATCTCGGGCTGCCTCGATTTGAGAAGGTTCTACAGACCTTTCCCGACCTGGTCTTCTTTGGTCATTCCGCCTCGTTCTGGAGTGAGATCGGCGGCGACCTGACGGTGGAGACAAAAGAGGGATACCCAAAGGGCCCCGTTGCAGAGGGCGGTGCCGTCGTTCGTCTGCTGCGTGAATATCCACAGCTGAATGGTGACATCTCGGCGGGATCCGGATTCAATGCCCTCGCCCGCGACCCGGATTTTGCCTGGAATTTCATCGATGAGTTTCAGGATCGGTTGCTGCTTGGCCTCGACCATACGGATGCAGAGCTCGACTTCCAGCACATCGAATGGCTGACACAGGCTCGCGATGATGGCCACATCACCGCTGCAGCCCTCGAAAAGATCCTATGGAAGAATGCCAATCGTCTGATCCGCCTAGGACTCGAGGAATAGCTATTCGCCAGTTGTCCCATGCACTGACTCGATCCAAGTTTCCTGAAGAAAACCGTCCACACGCGAAGGTTGATGATGAGAAAAAGCAAGGTTCTGGAGAAAATTCGCGCCGGAAAATGTGCCCGCTTCTGCGCTATGGGTCACTATCTCCCTTTCTATATCCGCTACGCCGCACACCACGATTTCGACGGCATCTGGCTCGATCTCGAGCACCGGGCCATGGATCAGCGGGAGGTCCAGAGTGTCTTATCCATGTGCCATCAGCACGACATTGACGCCATGGTGCGGGCCCCCACCCAGGAGCGCACGAAGCTCTATCGCTATTTCGAGGATGGCGCCAGCGGTCTGTTGATGCCACTGGTGGACGATGTGGATGAGGCCCGGGCGATTGCACGATCCGTGAAGTTCCCACCCATCGGCAATCGTGGCATCGACGGCGCAGGTCTCGATGCCGACTACGCGATCGACGTCGACAACTTCACCGACAATGCCAATGCGGAGACCTTCGTCATTCTGCAGATCGAGACCTTGAATGCCTTAGAACAGGCAGAGGAAATCGCCGGCGTCGAGGGTGTTGATGGCATCTTCGTCGGCCCCGCCGATCTGAGCCTGCGTCTCGGCCTGACCCCGGGAGCCCCGACCCTCAGCGAAGCCATGCAACAAGTGGCGGATGCCGCGGCCCGACAGGGTAAAGCCTGGGGCACTGCCGGGGGCGGCGTGGAAGAGTGGAAGCAATATCGCCAGATGGGGGCGCAACTGCTGATTGGTGCCGGTGATTTCGCTCTCAGAGATGTACTTGAAGAGGCGAAGGAGAATATGAACGCTGCGCTGGGAGACTAGTCTTCGCGGATCGTGCCCAGGCGCTCAGCACTCTATGCAGTGATCTCGTGGCCGCACCCAATAAAGGGTGCGGCCACTTTTCGCTTTAGGTTGCGAATCCTTCTAAACGAGACGAAGCTCAGCCAGATAGATGTGACACGGCGCCACACCTCGCCTCGAGCCCTCGTGGCTGGAATAGTAGGACAGCAACCCTCGACCACCGCCAAGGTCAACGAATCCCGGGTAGGAATTGTCACCACCACTTGGTAGCTCGGCCGCCTCGTGCAGGCGATCGTCCTCTAACCAATACAGACTCGTTACGGGATGATCCGGGTCCAACATCTTGCGGCCACCGACGAGAAGTCGGTCACCCCAGCGCGCGAGAAGTGGCCCACCCACGTTGCGGTCCAATTCGACGTGATCAAAGTGATCGTAGGGCGGACGCAGACGACTCAAGCGTGCAGGTACAGGATCTGCGCCACGCACCAAGGCCAGACAGGCACCATCTTCTTCGAAGAGAAACGCCGTCTCATCACCATAGCCATCGGCAAACAGGCCTGCTTTGTACCAGATGAGTCCGTCATCGCTGGCCAGCATGGCCGCCTGAATGAGTTCACGACGATTCTCATCCTGTCCCGGGGCGAACTCACGACGCCGACGACCACATAGATAGGCACGGTTGCCGTGGGCAGCGGCGCGCCAGATGTAGTGACCATAGGTCCCTTCCATCATGGTCGGCCCTGTCCAGACCACGCCGTCACGACTGCTGACAGCGTAGCCAAGGTGATCATTCATATCACGCTCATCACTATCGGCGAGCGGACACAGCCACGTGCCCGAGTAGACGAAGAGCTTGTCCTGAAAGAGCAGGAAGTGCGGATCCCGTACATCCCGACTGGGAACAGAGAAGCAGAACACTTCCTCCCAGTCGTTCACGCCGTCGTCACTCACCAGGACGTGAATCTTGGATGTCGGGAAAATCATGTGCCCTTCCGGGCAACTGCGATATGCCAGAAAGAATCTGCCCTGAAATTTGGCAAGATCGGTGAAGGCATTGTGCAGACCGTCATCGACGATTCTGTGAATCGCGTCGACTTCGATACGTGGCAGGTCACTCATCTGATACTCGTCCCATCCTGATCGATTGTGTCGTGCGCCAGGTGATTGCGTTACTTACACCATCCCTGCCGAAGAAACTCTGTTCTGTGGAGCCTACAATGAGCACGACGAGTGTGCCAGCCTTTCCCGGATTTCTGGAAGAAATGACCGTCGAGCAAGTACGGGCTTTCGATCCCGAGATCGTCGTACTGCCACTGGGCTCAACCGAACCACACGGCCCACACCTGCCACTGGGAACTGACTGCTTCCAGGTCACCCGCCTGTGCCACATGGCCGTACGGAGTGCCAACGAGAATGGCGCTCGGGCGTTGCTGTATCCAACCCTTCCCATCACGAACAACGTGAACTTCCGTCACTTCCCCTTCGCCCTGCGCGTGGGCGTGCGCACCCTGATGCAGATGCTCATCGACATCGTCAGCCAGTGCTGGGATGATGGCATTCGCAAGGTTGTCTTCGTCAATGGTCACGGGGGAAATCCGGCGACCCTCGACGCGACACTGCGCGAGATCGCCGGCATGGACAACATGCCTTTCGTCTGCTGGACCTGGGGCGCCTGGCCTGAAGGCGTCGAATATCCCATCGAACACGCATCAGATCATGGGGGCGAAGACGAGACATCTCGCATGCTGTGGATCAGACCGGATCTGGTGCGCCAGGACCGCATGACGAACAACCCCTTCGGACAGCTACGGATCCCTGGCCTTCTCAAGAGCGCGAAGTTCGTGCGTCCCTGGCATCTATATGTCCCAGAAAGTGCGGGCGGCGAAACGCGTGCCTCTTCCGCAGAAAAAGGGCAGACGATCCTTGCCAACACGTCCACACAGTTGAGTAATTTGCTCGTAGAATTGTCTGCAGAGCCCTGGGACGAGCGTTTCCCCTACGTGTGAGAGCTCTCGCTGCACCAGCACTTCACGTAGCCGTCGGCGGCCGCTCCACCAACATGCCGCCCGGATGGAAATCCAGAATCTCCATCTTCTCAGCTGCCGTACAACCGAGCAGAATCTTCACCTCTACATCCTTCTTCTCAGGATCGGCAGTACAGACCACCGCATCGAAGAGCGCCTCTGCCATCGACCCACGCCACACATCGACGCCCTCACCATCCGCCGCCTGGGTGCCGGTCAGGTAACCATAGTCGAGGGGATAGATGATCTGACGGAGGCGCGGATGGGGCGCCCCCTTGGGTCTGTCGATGACGACCTCTCCCTGTAGTAGAAAGGCGTCTAGGTTGAGCCAGAAACCTGCACCGTCGTGAGCCATCTCTCAGTTGCCATTCTCTGCATCGTCGAAATCGAGGGCCGCCGAGTTGATGCAATAGCGCAGACCTGTCGGTGCCGGGCCATCCGGAAAAATGTGGCCGAGATGTCCACCACAGCTTGAGCACAACGCTTCCGTGCGAACCATGCCGTGTGTCGTGTCATTCTCTTCACTCACACGGCCATCGGCCTTGGGTTGTGTGAAACTCGGCCAACCACTGCCGGAGTCGAACTTGTCATCAGAAGCGAACAACGCTGCTTTGGAGCCAGCACAGACATAGGTCCCCGCAGCCTTGTTGTCGTTGAGTTGCCCTGTGAAAGGACGCTCAGTGCCCTTCTCACGCAAAACGGCGTATTGCTCAGGCGTCAACTGCTCACGCCACTGCTCATCACTCTTTTGCCCATCACTCTTGTCGTTGTCGCCCACTTGATATCCCGCCAGATTGAGTTCTGTCTTGAGTTTGTGATCACATCGCTGCGCCTGTTAAGTTACCCGTCGCCTTCGGAGGGAACAATGCGATGACACTCACAGATCGAGCAGCGGATATCCCATGAATCAGTCACACGACCCACAGGCAGGCGACAAGACAGACGACGCAGAAGATGTCATCGTGCTCTATCGCGGTGGCCGCCTACCCTCATGGGATCAACTCGACGCCACATTGCAGTTGGAATATCAGCAGGAGCATGTGGATACGATGCTCGCTGTCGCCCACGAGCACAGACTTCGAAACATCAACGGCTATCGTCTCATCGCCCCACACGGTGCCTGGGAGAGATTCTGGTCGATCGCATTTCCCTCTCTGGCGGGGGCGGAGGCCTGGATGTCGGCGGAAGTCGCGCCACCCTATGGCCGCTACGGTCACTACGAATACGATCTTGCCCGTCGATGGCGTCCTGACAGTCTGAGTTGGTTGCCGCAGCGCGAGATCACCTCGGGTGGTGCCGACCCAAGGCAGGTTCCTGCCCTGGCAGTAGACACGGGATCCATCGTCGTGCTCTGCTTCAGTCGTTGGCAGCGTGGCTCGGACGAAGTCACCCCAGTCGTTCGCGGCGACGAGCGCCGTCGGCAGCGACTACAGGATGTCGCCAGAGACCAGGGCCTGATCCACGGTGAGGTGTTTCACCTGGTTGGTTCCGGGCGAGACGGCGACCTGGCATGGGTTCTCGAATTTCCAGACCTCAGTGGCGCCGAAGCATGGATCGACGCCGAGGTGGAACCACCAGGTGGCAGTTATCACGAACGCACCTACCATCTGGCCCGAAGATGGGCACCTGATTACTTCGTTACGTGGCCGGAGGCTTAAGAGCGGCTTAGTGACCGGATGAATGGCGTTGGTGCCGACGTAGACCAACAAAGCTCGACACCCTCGAGAATGTTTCTGTCCAGATGGTGCCATTGCGCTCGGTGAGAAAGTCTGCCACCTCGATGAAAGTCGCCTCGTCGAGATCGGTCGATGACTCTCCGATCCCACCAAACACGAGCACAACCCAGCGCCCTTTGCTCACCCCTTCCTCAATGAATTCGATGATCTGCTCGGCCGTGCGGCCCCCAACATCCCATGCCTGCACGTAGGACAAATCCACTGACCATGGCTCATTGCTGATTCGGCGCGAACCGCCCCTGGCTGCCAGGAATTCGGATGCCACGAGAGGCACGTAGGATAGACGTGTCTGTCCCTTCCCGGTAAATGTCTCGTAGCAGGGATAGGCGAAGGTGCGACGCTCGGCGGGTATTTCCGGGAAGAGCACGTCGAGAACCGTCTGGGATGCTTCAACCGTCTCCCAGACTTGCTGCACTGAGAGGCGCTCCAGGCAGAAATCGGGATTGCTCGACTCGTGTGCGCATGAACATGGACTCGCACTGGAATGGTTGCCAATCTCGTGCCCCATGGCAGCTACTTCCTGCCAGGCTGCACCCTGGGCGAGCCATTCAGGTGTCGGCGCGGCGTTGACGAAGAAGGTGCCCTGCAGCCCACTCCTGGCGAGAATCGGCACCACAACATCCAGATGTGATGATTTGCCGCCATCAAAAGTCAGGGAAACGGTGCCCTTGATCCCCGTCGGCCAGAAAGCCGCCGGTTCCTCCGCCCTTGCGGACCCCGCCATCAATCCAAATCCGACGAGTAGATAGAAGCATTGAGACCGCATGCACGAATCCTCCATTGTTCAGTTTCGTCTTCTGATACCATTCCTGACCAGATCGATTATCGGCGCTGTCGCCGGGCTGTCAACCCAGCGCAGGAATCGGCAGACATGGTAACCATTTAGTGGATTTTGACCAGATCTCCCAGTATTTTTATCATATTTGTTAATATTTTCACCATGTGATTAATATTTTACTTGCACACAGCAATAATTTGTGTATTTATTCACATGACATCAAAATAGTGCATGTGAGATGAGTTTTCGCGACTGAAGGATCTTGATATGAGGAAAATGATTGAGCGCTGCCCCGCATGCGGCGATCACATGGCAGTGAGACGCATGGAGTGCGTCGCCTGCGACACGGCTGTAGACGGGCAGTTTCAGCCAAGTTCATTTGACCGCCTGTCCCCCGAGAGCCTGGCCTTCGTCGAGTTGTTCGTGCGCCGTAAGGGAAATCTGAAGGAAATGGAGCGAGAACTCGCCGTTCCCTACAGCACGGTTCGACACCGACTCGATGATGTCGTGCGCGAACTCGAGGCATCCGCAGATCATCTGCCCCCCCCTGTTCACGAGCCCGCCCTCTCGCCCTCCGCTGAAGCCCCCGCGAAGGCTGGCGGGCGTCAGAATGTCCTGGAGCGCCTTGAAAAGGGCGAGATCACCCCCGATGAAGCCATCAAACTGCTGGGAGGAACCGACGATGAGTGAAGATCGCAAGAAGGTCCTGGAGATGTTGTCGGAGGGTAAGATCAATGTTGAAGAGGCAGAGAGACTTCTCCAGGCCTTGGGAGAAGGATCGGGGGCCGACGAGGGCAGCAAGACCCAACACGTCTCACTGGATGATCTTGAAGACCAGATCAAATCAGGCGTGGATGGGGTCCGCCGCACGGTTCAAGCCTCCATGCCGCGACTGCGCACAGTCATCCGCGATGCTGCCCCCGACGTAGAACGAATCGTCGAGGAAGCGACGGCATCGATTCCGGGCGTCGTAGAAGAGGTGACCAGGGCCATTCGTGATGCGATCGGCGCCACACGCTCCGTCAATGACGACCAGTTTCCAGCTCGTATTGAACGCAAGTTCGTCGAGCAGGCCCCCATCAGCCTCGATTCCGAAGTCGAATTGCACAACCCGAAGGGCCACATCGAAGTCGTCACGTGGGACGAAGAGCGTGTTCAAGCAGACGTACATCTGACCGTGCGCGCGCGCGACGAAGAGACGGCGAAGGCATTTGGCGACGAAGTCCAACTACTGCAGGAGCCTGGCAATGGCCGGCTCGTGCTGCGACCAGTCTTTCCACGCGGCAAGGAAGACGCCTCGTATCGCCTGGATATTCTCCTTCATATCCCACGACAGTTGCGTCTGAATCTGAAGACATCGCACGGCGATCTCGTCATTCCTGAGATGGAAAACGATGTCGTCCTCGGCGGACACCATGGCCAGTTGCGTCTGGCGGGCACCTCTGCAGACGCGGGTATCGACCATCATCATGGCGAAGTCGAGGTCGGTCGCATTGGTGGCAAACTCGCCCTCAATGCGCACCACTCAGGTGTATCGGTAGACGAGGTAGTTCGTGACGCCAGCGTCAACGCCCACCACGGCGGCATCAGCCTTCGTCGCATCGGCGCAGATCTCGTCCTCAACTCACACCATGCACCGCTGGATGTAACAGAGGTCCATGGTGCGGCCGTCATCAATTCACACCACGCACCAGTGAGCCTCGACCAGGTGCAGGGCGAGGTCACCCTCAACTCCAATCATGGTCCCGTCGCAGCGGGCGAAGTGGGGGGCAACCTGCATCTATCCAGCAACCACGGGCCCGTCGATATCAAGAGCGTCAGTGGCGACCTCTCCGCGCAGAACAGCCACGCGCCTCTCGTGGTTGGATCCGTCGGTCGCTCAGCTGTCGTGCGCAGCACCCATGGTCCCCTGGATCTTGGCCCTGTCGAGGGAGATGTCACGATCGAGGCAGCACGCGGTCCAATCCACGTCGGTGGTGCCGGCGGTCGCGTGACGATTCGTGCCAGCCGCGGCGAGGTCAGGATCGACAATGCGAAGGGCGAAGTGATGGCGGAGAATAGTCGCGCCTCTATCATCATCGCCAACGATGAGCCCGTTCACGCGGCGTACACGCTCAGTAACAACCGTGGTGATGTAGAGATCATCCTGCCCGACGGATCAGACGTTGAGGTCCAGGGCTTTGTCCGCAAAGGCAGCGTCGACACCGACCTTCCTCTCGCCGTGTCGGCGAATGGACAACAAGGCCAGTCGGTGAATGGCCTCTTGGGCAAGGGCGGCTCCCAGGTACGGGCCGAGGTAGATAGCGGTCGACTCATCCTGCGGCAGCGTAGATAGCGAACTCTGTACGCAGTGTATCCCCGATTGTGCCTGGCACGCCTCTGACTGTGCCAGGCACTTCGCGTTAGACAAGCGCCTGCCGTTGCGCTCGCCCTCCGCCCGGACGAAATTGCACTGCATGGAAGAACGACGTCTCGCCGTCATCGTCTTCACCGACATCGTCGGATACAGCCGTATGGTTCAGACCGATGAAGGGCTGGCCCTCGAGCTGTTGGAAGAGCACAATCGGATCGTCGGTGAACTGATCGACGGCAAGGGGGGACGCACACTCAAGACAGCGGGTGACAGTTTCCTTGCATCCTTTGAGTCTGCCGGGGCCGCTGTTGCCGCAGCTGCTGGAATCCAGCAAGCGTTGGCAGTACGCAACGAGCCTCTCCCCGAAGAACGGCAGCTGCACATACGCATCGGCATCCATGCAGGGGACGTCGTATTCACCGATGATCCGGCGGGCGGGCGCGATGTCCTCGGCGATGGCGTCAACGTCGCCAGTCGCGTCGAAGCACAGGCGGGCGCAGACGAGGTCTTCGTCTCCCACGATGTGTTCTCCATCACCTATGATCGTGTCCCCTTCGGCTATCGCGATGTCGGTGTCCGTGACTTGAAGAATATCTCTCGGCCGATCCACATTTATGAACTGCTGTGGGATCCGGCGCGGGCAGAAGAGGCCGATGCGAAGCCGCCACGTGCCTCGGCCGGGCCCAGCAAGAGTGGTCGAGTCGGCATGTTCGTTGCGATCATCGCCGTTGCCGCAGCGGCTGCCGTCATCATATTCAGTCCCTCCCAGATAACTGACGATCCCCTCGAGGCGCGTCCCGCTCTCGCGGTCCTCGGTATCGAAGACCAAACAGGTGACGAGGGCGGGTATCTGGGCCGTATTGCGCACGACGCTGTGGAGCAATACTTCTACGAGTTTCAGCCTGTACGCCTCGTCAGTCCCCTCCGTGTCGCCAAGGCGCGCCGCGAACTGGGCGTAACCGATGGCAATCTTGAGATGGGTACTGTCGATTCGCTGACGCAACTGGCCGGTGGTCGGCTTGCCGTCACAGGACAACTGAGTCGACGCGGTGAGGCGCTGCACCTGCGCACGCAACTCTTCGATCTCCAAGGAGAGGGGCAGGTGTTGGTGCGACGATCGTGGACTGCCGGTAGCGACGATGAGCTACTGAGTCTGATTGATTCGGCATGCGCCGCATTTCAGGATCGACTCTCTGATGTTTTCGGTTTTGAGATAGAGGAAGGACGTATCGCGCCGATCGGCGAGATGACGACGAAGAGCTTGGTTGCATACCAACACTTCGTGCGTGGTCACGACCTGACTTATGCTGGCTATTTTGACGAAGGTGCAGAGGAGCTCATTCGCGCCACACAGGTGGATTCGCAGTTCGCCCTCGCCTATTCGCTGACGGCCTGCACATTCTCCTTTGCCAAGAAGGACTCCCTCTCTGCACACTACTTCGATCTTGCGACGAAGTACGCAGACGAGCGATTGCGCGCAGGCACAGGCCTCGGGTCACTGATCTTCCAGGGAAATACCGCCTGGGGGGAGGGAGATTCCAAGACCTCTTGTGACAGGTACCGCCTAGCGACAGAGCTGTATCCCGATGAACGTGAGGGGTTCCTGTACCATGGTTTGTGCCAGCAGTATCTGGTAGCGTCGGAAGCTCAAAGCGCAGGGGATGAGGCAGCCCGGACCGAGGCACTCGAAGCGGCCGTAGAGAATTATCAGCGGGCCGCCTCCTTGTCGCCAGGCTTCTTTCCGATCTATTTCGACTGGGCCTATGTGACGAAGGATCTGGAGGGCACAGATGCCGCCGTTCGCCTGCTCTCCAGCTACTTACGCGACTACGGCGATGGCCCCGGGGGTGATGCGGCGCGGCGCCAGTTGGCCCAACTTCGCAGCGCTGGCTAGTCTTCAGCTTTGATCGGCGGCTGGCGGCGGCAGAGGCGGAAGTTCATATGCCTCTTCACGCGCGTGCACTCGTCGGCCTGTGCACAGTCTCTGCATCTGTGGCGGCATGCGTTCATAGGTCTCTGGCCAGACGGGCCGATGGTGGTTCTCCACCCAGTTATTGAACCACCGAGGATAGTAGGCGACGTTCAACCCAACACGAATCTGATCGCTGCGATTGGCTCTCGCCATGTGGAATGCGCCACCGTGCCACATGAGCAGGCTTCCAGCACGTCCACAGATGGGGAGAAGGTCGGGGCCATCTACATCCAACTGTGCCGGTGGCTGACTCAGTCCTGACCGATGACTGCCTGACACGACGGCGGTGGCGCCATTCTCCGCGGTAAAATCTGTCAGCATCCACATGGTGTTGATCATCCAGGGAATGTTGGGCACGCGGAGGAAGTTTGATGCCGAATCGACGTGCAATGCCTGATGTGGCGCACCGGGCCAGGTGGGCTTTGAACAGGCTTCGACCACACGGCACTTCGGTCCGAGGAAATGCTGTGCCACCGCCACAGGTGCCGGATGTGCAGCACAGTCCCATGTCCGATCATCGAGATTGAGCATACCGAAGAGGGTTTGATAGTATTCGTCGCCGGAGATGTTGTCCGCGAGTTCCGGGTCGGCATGAATCTTCAAGCAGCCATCAGCGAAGGCCCTTGCCCAAGCGGCTGGCATGAGGTCCGGCAGCAGACAGTAGCCGAACTCTTCCAGATGCTCTACTGCATTGTCGGTATCGGTAGACATTTCACAGGCTCCTCGTTCCTGAGGATGGCGAGCCTAGGCACTGCTCGCGTCGCGAGCAAACGGGAGATGTATTGTGAGTGATCGGCGCATCGTCATGATCTCGGGGTCCTTCGAATATGACTCAGAGGAATCCCTCGTCCTGCTGCGCGACTATCTGCATGTCAACGCGCCACTGAAGGCGGAGTTGATCGTCTTCGACAGCGAAACCGCCGACGTAACCCTGGCGCCCATCGACGAAGCGGATGCCGTCGTCCTTTTCACACGCCGCCTCGAAACCCAGGGTCTCGAGTTGGAGCGTTTTCAACATTACTGCGCTCAAGGCCGCCCATTGGTTGCCCTTCGGACGGCGAGCCATGCGTTCCAACACTGGCTCGATCTTGACGAGCAGATTCTCGGCGGGCACTACGACGGGCATTTCGGCTCAGGCCTGGAAACAGATGTCCGGCATGCAGAGGGGGTGCAACACATCATCCTTGATGAGGTCGAGCGCTTCCCCGCCTACGGTTCGCTCTATCGCAATACGCCCCTCGCCTCAGACACAACCGCCCTGCTGCGCGGCCGTGCAGGCGAGCAGGACGAACCCGTCGCCTGGACCTGCGAGAGAGCAGGCCGGGTCTTCACTACCTCTCTTGGACATCAGCGAGATTTCTGGGAATTGGACTTTCTGCGATTGCTCGAAAATGCCCTGCGGTGGGCCTGCGATATGGAGCCGGCTGAGTCACGCGACGGCAGCAGCTACAAGGATGGCAACGATCACAAGACAGCCCGATAGATCCGCTCCGCATCGACTTCGCTCACATCCACCGGGTTTGGATCAAGCAGTCTGCGAACGCTCAGGCCAATCTCCATCATCGCAGGTAGATCTGCTTCCGTCAGATCCGCATCGGCCAGACAACCATAGGGAGTGTGTCGTCGTCGCAGATCGTCGATCCAGGCCGCCACTCGCCGAATCCCCTCCTCGCGACTGACACCGCCCAGATCAATGCCAGCAACACCGGCTGCGTAGTAGTATTTCTCGGCCACAGCTGGAGCATTGTGCAGCATCACGCCGGGCAGCACGAGGGCCACCGCCGTGCCATGCGGAACGGGCTTACCGCGCAGGAAAGACAACTTCTCGATACCATATCCGAGGGCGTGGGCCGCACCGGTGTTGATGGGGCTCAGTAGCAATCCCGCCAGAATACTGCAGCGTGACATCTGACGCCGGGCGGTCGGTTCGTTGGCACCTGCTGTGACAGCCTGCTCGAAGTAGGGCAAGCCTGCCCGCAAGGAAGCACGAGCGACGGCATCTCCGAGCGGGTTGCTTTTCGTCGACGCCGTGCATTCGAGGGCATGCCCGATGGCATCCAGACCCGTCGTCGCCGTGAGCACAGGCGGCATCTTCGCCGTCAGCTCGGGATCAACGATGGCAATGCGCGGCTGAATCTTGTCGTCGTAGATGGCCTGTTTTCCCTGATCGGTAGCCACAACCGACACACGACTCGCCTCGGCACCTGTTCCCGCCGTCGTCGGCAGACAGATCAGGGGCCATGCGGGAGCGGCGTTGAACTGATCGAAACCAAAGTAGTCAGGCACGGAGCCACCGTTGGCGGCGACAGCCATGCCGACCTTGCAGCTGTCCATCGTCGAACCACCCCCTAACGCCACGACGGCATCGAAGGAGTCTGCTTCGCGCAGGCGGGCAGCAAGACCGTCAACGCTGGCAACGGTCGGATTGGGCACAACATCTGTATCAATAACGGAGACATCGATTCCCGCTTCAGCCAGACAGCTCTGCAAGCGCAGACTCAATTCCTCCAATGCCGGATCGCGCACGAGATACACGCGCTTGGCCCGTAGACGCTGACACTCATCTGGCAAACTCTGCAAAGCCCCGTCGCCAAACAGAATTCGCCTGTCATCGAAGCGGAAGGTCTCGACCAGTGCGGCGCGCATCTGGGGTGCCGCAAACGCGTCGTCACCGTCGAACAGGGCCTCGTTGATCTGCAGAGTTGGATTCGTCATGGAGTGTCCCTTCCGTCTTGGGTACAGGGAAAGTAACACTGGCCCTGGGGTCCCTCAACGAATCGGTGAGTTCAGCAGACGTGGTGCTTGACGGCGGGCGACCGAATGGGGTTCGTGACGTGCATCAGCCTCCCAACCACGATAGGAACTGGCATGATCTATGAGTTGCGCACCTATATCATTCCCGCAGGCCGCATGGATGACATTCTCGATCGATTTCGATCCAGGACGCTGGGCATTTTCGCGCGCCACGGATTCGACCTCGTCGGTTTCTGGACCGTGGACGATCCGCAGGAGGGAGAACTCGTCTATCTGTTGCGTTGGGCGTCGCAGGAAGCCTCTACTGCAGCTTGGGCCGCCTTCCGTGAAGATGAGGAATGGCTGGAGACACGTCGAATCACTGAGGCAGATGGAGCGATCGTGGATCAGGTCATTGAGAAGTCGATGATCGCCACCGATTTCTCTCCCATGACCTGAGGGGCCGTGTTGGCACTCGCCCAGAGCACAGCTATACTCCTTCACAAGACGATCTTTACCTGCAGGAGTATGTGATGACTGTTGCCCCCCACGACTTGAATACTGCCTACCAACGCGATGGCTACGTCACGCGTCTGGATCTGTTCTCCACCGCAGAGATGCAAACCTTTCGCGCCAGCTTCGACGCCCTTGAGTCGCGTGAAGGACCCGAGAAGTGCGCCATCGGTCTGCAGGGCCGCCATATGGACGAGGAATTCATCTGGCAGATGGCTGCGGATCCTCGTGTCATTGAGGCGGTTTCGGCTTGCATGGGAGAGGATGTCATGCTCCTGTCGACACACTTTTTCTGCAAGTATCCGGATCCTGACAACAAGAAGTATGTCGCCTGGCATCAGGACATTACCTATTGGGGGCTGGAACCACCCGAGGCGCATACAGCATGGATCGCTGTGGACGACGCCGACATCGAAAATGGCTGTATGGAGGTGATTTCGGGGTCGCATCGGGATGGTATCGCCACCCACGGCACATCTGAATCGACAGACAATCTGCTCAGTATCCATCAGGAGATTCCCGACGACCTGGTCGACTCATCGCAAGCGGTGCCTATTGAACTCACCGCCGGTCAGGCGTCGATCCACGATGGACAGTTATTTCACGCAAGCCGACCCAATCGATCCGATCGCCGCCGCTGCGGCCTGACGGTGCGTTTCATTCCGCCTGCAGCGCGTCAGGTCGAGAAAAACTCAACTGGACAGCAGTGGCTTCCGATCCTGGTTCGAGGCGAGGATCCATACCATCACTATCCTGAAACGCCGGCCCCCTTCCCATTCCCTGGGAGTTGACACCTGACCGTGTCGCCGGCCTATTAACTACTGAAGAATTCAGCGAAACCCACAAAGAAGAGACGTAAGTCCCATGGCCAAGTACGACCGTATGACCGTTCTCAACTCCATCGTCGGTATCGGAGTTGTCCCCGTGTTCTATCACAAGGACCCGCAAACGACGATCGATATCATCAAGGCATGCGCTGAAGGCGGCGCACGCTGCGTCGAATTCACCAATCGTGGCGATCTGGCTTGGAAAGTTTTTGTCGAGGCCATGGAACACGTTCTCGACAACGATCTCGACATCATCATGGGCGTGGGATCGATTGTCGACGCGCCGACTGCAGGGATTTACATCTCCAGTGGCGCCAACTTTGTCGTTGGCCCTCTGTTGAACCCAGATGTGGCCAAGGTCTGCAACCGTCGCAAGGTCGCTTATGCGCCGGGTTGCGGTTCTGCCAGCGAGATCGGCCAGGCAGAGGAATTGGGTGTCGAGATCTGCAAGGTCTTCCCCGGCAAGGAGGTCGGTGGTCCCGCCTTCGTGAAGAGTATGCTCGGACCCTGTCCCTGGACGCGGATCATGCCCACTGGTGGCGTCAATGCAACGCGCGAGAGTCTGCAGGAGTGGTTTACTGCAGGCGTGTCGTGCGTGGGTATCGGCAGCAACCTGGTGACGAAAGAGATCGTCGCCAACAAGGACTATGCAGCGCTGACGAAGAATGTCCGTCAGGTCGTCACCTGGATCGAAGAGATCCGCGGCGAATTGTGAACCTCGTATGTTTCTGACCCTTTTGTTGGTCACCTTCGCCGTCTCTCTCGGAACAGCGGCGTTGTTAGCGGGGTTGTTCCGTGATCCGGTAGATAAGATCCTGGCGCGGATCATCGCCGATGACATCTCTTCCGCCTGGCGGCGATATATCACCTTCGCCATCTATGTGACGGGTGTATCCGGTGGCGTCCGCATCTGGGATCTTGAGCAGTATATCACCCCTCGAGTTGCGCCATCCGCGCGTATGCTGGAAGGTGTCGAGAAGGTCGCCGATGTCGTCGCTCTGACGACGGATCGATGGGTCCTCGAGGTCTATCGGACCCTGATCGGCACCTTGCAGAGCGTGGCGTGGATGCTGCTGGTATTCTTTGTCTTTTCCCTCGTCGCCTACGTCATCGTACGGGTTTCCGAGCGACGCTCAGCCAACTGAGCGTCGTCGCCGAGACTGGCGAAAGACCAGTCCAAAAGCGATCAGCCCGACGCCGGTGACCATCGCCGGAACCAGGAAAAACCACGTCCACTCGTGCCCACCGCCGTCCATGGCGAGTCGATCATAGGTGGTTCCTGCCAGATAGTTGCCCAAGAGTGACCCGGCGCCGCCTCGAATCATCGACATGAGGCCCTGCGCACTGGCGCGATTGTCGACATCGCTCATCTCGTCGACAGCGATCGTAATTCCCACAGCGTAGAAGGTGAAGACGAAGCCGTGCAGGCTCATCGCCGCCGCCATCAACCACGCGGGCTCTCCGAGGGCAAAGAGCGCGAATCGCAGCGACTGGGCGGCAATACCGACAAGCAGGATGCGCTTGATACCGAATCGGCGCAGGGAGGTACCCAACATCAACAGGACCGCCACTTCCGCCACCTGCCCCAGGCTTTGCACCCAGTTCGCCGTACTTGGCGCCAGACCGACGCCCTGAGCCTCTGTGAGAAAGAGGAAGGCGAAGTTGTAGAAGAAGGGGTTCATCGTCGATGAGACGAAACCAATCGCAAGCAAGACGACGAAGGCCGGATTGCGCAGCAAACGGAAGCTGGCACTAAAGCCGAGGGAGCCGGCTTGCTGATTTCCGGGAGGCGTGTGTGGCAGACTGAGACAATACAAACCGCAGATCGCGGAGATCACGGCAGAGGCCAGAAGTGCATCGCCCATATGCGACCCACCCGGATCCCATCCCTCCCACAACCGCAGATATCCGCTCAGACACCAACTGATGAAGATCCAACCCAGGGTGCCCCAGACCCGCACCTGTCCGATACGCGTGCGATCCCGCAGATGATGGAAGGCGACGACATTTGAGAGGGTTCGCGCCGGCATCCGCAGCAGCGAGACACCAGCAATACAAAGCCAGAAACCGCGAAAGGTTGTCTGCTGCCAGGCAGCGACGAGGATGGGCGCCGTCAGCACATAGCAGATGCCCAACATGATCTGACTTGGGAAAAAGCGATCCGCCAGCCAGCCCGCCAGAAAGGGCGACACGAGGGCGGCGAGGGCCATGGTGGCGTAGACCGAACTGATCTGGGTGCCACTGAAACCCATATCCGCCATGTAGCCACTGAGCAGGACCAATGACGCAGCATCGGACATCTGCGCCAACCAGAACATGCCCGATAACCTCGCCACAGTGGCCTTCGACGCGGGCTCTTCTTCCTCATCTGAGGCGGCAATGCTCACGGGCAAAACACAGCAATAGGGAGGCGGGTGTGTCCATTCTGCAGATCCTGGACTTGCATCGAACCGAGAGTCTTTCCAGTATGTCGTGCCAGTACCCGCGTACGACTCGTTGGCTGTAGGTGGCCGCTGATCACGATGATCCGAGGAATTAGGAAGAAAAATGAGCGAAACATACGATGTGCTGATTCGCAATGGTCACGTCATTGATCCGAAACATGGGATCGACGGGATTAGCGATGTAGCAGTGAAAGACGGCCTCATTGCCGCTGTGGGCAATCAGTTGCCTGGAACCGCCACAAAACAGATCGATGCCAGCGGACTCCATGTCACGCCCGGACTACTCGATATCCACCTGCATGCGTACCAGCGGTTCGGTGGCTGGTTGCATCCGGATCAGGTCAATCTTCCCTATGGTGTCACCACCTGTGTCGACACGGGCAGCTCTGGCTGGCAGCATTTCCCTGACTTCGTCGAGACCATCATCGAACCAGCCACCATGCGAGTCCTTGCCTTCATCAACATCGTCGGTGCCGGCATGGCTGGTGCCTGTGAACAGGACACGAGCGAGATGGTTGCCGAGCCGTGTGCCGATATGATCAAGCAGTATCCGCAGCACGTGGTCGGTTCAAAGTCCGCCCACTACGGCGGCCCCGGCTGGGAGCCGGCACAGGGAGGCATCGATGCAGCGCGACTCGCCGATTCGATCACCATGGTCGACTTCGCACCACAACCGACGCGTAGCTACGAGGAGTTGCTGACCGATCGCATGGCGCCCGGTGATATTCACACCCACCTGTATGCCAGTCACATCCCGCTGCTCGACGATAACCTGGTCATCAATGACTACGTGCAGGCCGCCCGCGACCGAGGCATCATCTTCGACTGTGGTCACGGTGCCGGTAGTTTTTGGTTTCGCATCGCCGTGCCCGCCATGAACCAGGGCTTTCAGCCTGACACGATCAGCACAGATCTGCATAAGTCGAGTCGTATGCGGGCCAATGCGACCATGGATATCACCATGTCAAAGTTTCTCGCCATGGGCATGGGCTTGCAGGAAGTCGTCTACCGCTCAACACAGAAACCTGCCGAAGTGATTCGCCGACCGGAACTGGGCCACATCGGCGTCGGCGCGGGTGCGGATATCGCCATCCTGAATGTGCGCGAAGGAGACTTCGGGTTCGTTGATTCCGGCCTGGCCAGAATCAAAGGAACGCAGAAGATCGAGTGTCGACTGACGATGTGTGCTGGCAATATCGTCTGGGACGATGAAGGAATCAGTACGCTGGGCTGGGAAGAAGCGGGAGACTACAAGCGCGTTCCCTGAGCTCTGCAGACTTCTACCGAACGTATCTATTCGAGGGGCACTTCGTTGCTGAAGTGCCCCTCTTTGTCTTTCACGGCGCCAGTGCCATCTCTGCGACAGGCCACTGCATTTGATCTGACAGATAGATCTCACTGATCTGCGCCGCCAATTCGCCAGAGAACAGACGTGGATTGTTGACCAGCACAATCACCGTAAAGCTCTGCTCGATGAACCGATGGATCTGCGTGGTGAAGCCATTGATACTGCCTGAGTGACCGATACTGCGCAGACCATTGATCTCGCCAAGACGCCAACCGAGGCCATAGGCGGTTTCATTGCCATCGTTTGTGCGGGCCGCAACGTAGGTCTTCTGTAGCGTCGTGTGACTCAGCACGGTCTCGCCATAGAGCGCCTGATCCCACTTCAACAGATCACGAACCGTGGAATAGAGATTGCCAGCCCCCGTGAGCAGATACATATCCAGCCACCAGGTATTGATGATCCCATCGCCCTGCGTCGAATAACCATGGGCTCTGTGGGGGACGATCTTTCGATACTGGTCGACGCCTGTGTCATCCATGCGCACCGGGTCGAAGATGTATTTCTGTAGATACTCTTCGAAGCTCACACCAGATTCCGATTCCAACAGATGTGCCAACACGACGTAACCAGAATTCGAGTAGCTGTATCGACTGCCCGGCTCGAAGGCGAGATCTTTGTGTTGGAAGACATCGAGCAACCCCGCCATATCACGGCCCACTGCCGCCGCTGCCCAGAATTCAGTATCGCTGAGATAGTTAGGAATCCCCGACTGGTGCGTCATCAAATGGCGCGTCGTCATCAACTCGGCATGTGGATAGTCTGGCAGATATGTGCTCAATGGCAGATCGAGATCGATGCGACCCGCTTCGACGAGTTGCATGACAGCAAGGGAGGCGAATTGCTTGGACACGGAGGCAAGGCGAAATCGTGTGCGGGGTGTGTTGGGGATCCCGTGCTCTACATCGGCCAGACCATACCCCGCCTCGTGCAGTATACGGCCCTCGTGCGCGATCAATACGGACGCACCAGGGTCCTCGGGCCCCAGATGGTCAAACAATTCATCTACAAGGGCGCTTTTGTCATGCACCGGCCCGACGATCAGATCAGGGACATTGACGGGCTCGCCATGTGTCACCTGAAAGGACGCTGAACGACGCCCCGCTCTACCGATACGAACATCATGTGTCTCAATCAGGAATTCCCCGGCCGGCAGGGTCATCTCGAAAGTCCCTGCTGCATCTGCAGCAACCTGAATCCAGCCACCATCGCCACTGACCCGCAGGCGCCGCGATGGAGCGCCATCACTGTCGCCAGACCAGGCAACGCGACCCGACACATGACTGCCTCCCGCGGGCGGTAGTAGAATGAGGTCACCTCGACGCGAGGGTGCCCCGAGTTTCCCCTGCCCAGATCCCCATCCAAGCCAGGTAAAGGACTGATCTTCGTCGCGATCCGAGATCGCCACCTCGAAACCGATCATATCTCCCGACGTCGGGTGAAGACCTGGCCGTATCGCCGCAAGATCAAAACTCCACTCGTACACATGCCGTCCATCTGCGTAGCTACGGGCGACCCTGGCGAAACTGGTGTCCGTTATCGCTGAGCCATCGGTATACACCGTGTGGTAGTCTCCCCAGAGCACGTGCTGCAGGCAGCCAGATTCTCGATCGCCATGCTCGAAATCCAGGAAGACTTCGCTGCCATCGCTGCCATTCCATGCATGGGACGTATCCGCGACGACAGGTGAATCGTCCGTCACTTCGATGGCAACGAACAAGCGCGCCGCCTGCGGATTATGGACGACACGAAACCACGCGGCCAGATCCGCATCGCCCTCAGGAGCATTGCCTGAGCGAGCGTTAGCGATGACATGCCTCTGCAGACCCTCTGGCCAATCGGACAGGTCGCCATCGACAGATATTTCATCGACTGCAGGTGCGACGGCGAGCAGAGAGTGATGTGCATCTGAGGGGACAGGCGCCAGCACAAGCACAAGGGGAAGTAGAAACAGGTGGATTCTCATTGGACATTTCAAGGAGAAGAGGAAATCTGGCAGCAGAATTTTCCTGACTGATCAATTTAAGGGAAGAAAACTCTACAAGGTCATGTAGAGTGCTGCGCTCCGCGGCGGTGACTCCCGGGAGATTTCATTGTGGCACGGTGATTGCAATTGAGTCTGTGAGCTAAAGAGCGACCTGAACACACAGAAGAATGCCTCTGCGGAAGTTGTCCACATCAGTGGAACTTCGACAAAACTAAAACGGCATGTCTGGTGTGTTGGTCGCTCTTTTTTTCTTTGCAGTTCGCATCGAAACACGAGAAAAGGGCCCGTGGCACAAGCCGCGGGCCCTTTTTCGTTCTGTTACCATACATCGCCCCGCATTCGTTCACGGGTCACATCTTAGTAGCGGTAGTGATCAGCCTTGTATGGGCCACCACGGCTGATACCGAGGTAGTCGGCCTGTTCCGTGCTGAGCTTCTCAAGCTTGATGCCCAGCTTCTTCAGGTGTAGACGAGCAACTTTCTCGTCCAGACGCTTCGGCAACACATAGACGCCGACGTCATGCTTCTTCGTGTACAACTCGATCTGTGCCAGCACCTGATTGGTGAATGACATGGACATCACGAAGGAGCTGTGACCCGTTGCACAGCCAAGATTGACCAGTCGCCCCTCGGCAAGCAGGATGATCGAATGCCCATCAGGGAAGGTGTATTCATCTACCTGTGGCTTGATCTCTACATGCTTGATGCCACGGCGCTTCTTCAACTGTTCGACCTGAATCTCGATGTCGAAGTGGCCGATGTTACAGACGATGGCACCGTCCTTCATCTTCTCCATATGATCGAGGGTGATAATGTCCTTGCAACCCGTGGTGGTGACGAAGATGTCACCCTCCTTGACGGCCTGATTCATGGGCATCACCTCAAGCCCTTCCATCGACGCCTGCAGCGCACAGATGGGATCGACTTCGGTAACGATCACGCGGGCACCAAAACCCTTCATCGAACCGACAGAACCCTTGCCGACATCTCCATAGCCAGCGACGACGACGGTCTTGCCTGCCGTCATGATATCCGTGGCGCGCTTGATGCCATCAAGCAGTGACTCACGGCAGCCATACAGATTGTCGAATTTCGACTTCGTCACCGAGTCATTCACATTGATGGCTGGAATCTTCAACGTGCCTTGTGCCAGCATGTGATTCAACATGTGCACACCCGTCGTCGTTTCCTCTGACGTACCCTGAATCGCGGGCAACATACCCGGGTGCTTGTCATGCACCCACTTGGTCAGATCACCACCGTCATCGAGGATCATGTTCGGCCCATCGTGCTTGCCCCACTTGAGGGTCTGGTTAGTGCACCACCAGTATTCCTCTTCCGTCTCACCCTTCCAGGCGAAGACCGGCGTACCTGTCGCAGCGATGGCGGCAGCGGCGTGATCCTGTGTTGAGAAAATGTTGCACGACGCCCAGCGCACCTGCGCACCCAAGGCCTGCAGCGTCTCGATCAGGACCGCCGTCTGGATCGTCATGTGCAGAGATCCGGCAATACGAGCACCCTTCAGCGGCTTGCTCTTGCCATATTCGTCGCGCAGAGCCATGAGTCCGGGCATCTCACGCTCGGCGAGGCGTATCTCTTTGCGGCCCCATTCGGCGAGGCCGATGTCTGCTACTTTGTAGTCCTTCTTGCTGTTTTTGCCGTTCTGGCCGTTTTGGCTGTGACCCTTCGACGTTTTGCGGGGTTTTGCTTTGAGCATGCTTTGGTCCCTCGGAAAGTGATGAGTGGTAGTGTAGGTTTTGAAGTTTCTATGGTGGTGGGCTTACCCTCTTCTACTTCGAATCCTGCCTGGCTAAGCCAACGACGCATTTCAATCGGTCGAAAACCGAGCCAGAGATCGGCATGGGCGTCGCGCATCGATTCGTCGTGGTGTTGTGCAAGATCGACGACGGTGATCTCACCACCCGGTGCCAGGGCGCGCCAGGCTTCGGCAATCGCCGCCTGTGGTCTCGGTACGTGATGCAGCACCATACAGGCAATGACTGCGTCGACTTCCCCGTCGGCGACAGGAAGGTGCTCGAGGTCACCCAGACGAAATTCACAACGATCCACGGCCGCCTTGCCTGCTGTCTGGCGCGCCAACTGCAGCATCGTCTGTGACGCATCGACAGCGACGACTTTCTTGGCACGCTCCAGCAGGGATGGTAACATCAGCCCGGAGCCGGTACCCAGATCGAGGACTCGATCTATCTGATCCGGCAGCAGGGAAAGGGTGATCTCGCGATAGGTCTGTCCGTCGGGGCTCTGTCTATCCCCGGCGACCTTGTGGTCGGTGAGACTGTCGAAGAAAGAAATCGTCTGTTGACGTCGTCCCTCGATGGCCTCTTCCAGGCGCTGCAGGTCGTTCTCGTAGGCGGGAAGCTCGCGTTCATGATCAGACAGCAGAGACAGCGTATCCTTGACCAGTGGCCAGTCGCTGTCCGTGTGCGATTCATAGTAGATCCACGTGCCCTCGCGTCTGCGGGTCACCAGATCGGCTTCCGCCAGAATGCGCAAGTGCCTGGAGATTCTGCTCTGCCCCATCTGCAGGATGGACAGAATCTCATTGACGTTGAGCGGACTACGCCCCAACAAGCGCATCAATCGCAGACGCGTTTCATCGGCCAGGGCCTTGTGGATTTGGAGAGGTTCAGGCATAGTGTTTTTTGTGCGACTCTCTGAGTATACATTCTTGCAACAGAAATATCAAGATTTCTTGATATATGTAGAGGGAAATGATTCTGGTGGAAGAGGATTCGGTGCCAACAAGCGATGAATTCGACGGCGCGCGTTCATGTCGCCCATCCGTCACGTCTGCCTTTAGTGCACCGCGTGTGATCGGCCTGTTCCTGTTGCTTCTGGCCGTTCTTCACGGTCTGTATCAGGCTGAGAGACGGTTACTCGACGGACAACTCGTTGATCTTCCCTACACGCGATTTGTGACCCTCGCTGCCGAGGGCCTGGGCAACATTTTGCTCCCCTTCGACATAGAACGACGGGGTGATGTCACCCTCGGAACACACCCAAATGCAACACATGACCCAACCTCTGCCGACTACGTGGGCAACACAACCGTCGTCATCCGTGGGGGATGCAATGGCATCGAGGCCCTGTTGTTGATGCTCGCCGGTGTCTTGGCACTGCCTGCTCCGTGGGCCATGCGACTCAGAGTTCTGGCGTGCAATCTGCCAATACTCTTTGCCCTGAATCTGTTGCGGATCCTGGCCCTGCTGTATACGATGGCGCGTCATCCTGGGTGGATCGATGTCGCCCATGATCAGATCGCCCAGGGGGTGATGATTATCGTCGTCCTGCTACTGTGGATACGTCACGTCGATCGCGTGCGAGCACTGCACGCAACGGTCCGCGCGTGAGCTCGCGCGTTGTGGTTAGATGGATCCTTGCCTTTGTCGGTGCCAGCACATTGCTGGTGATCCTGCAGCCAGTCTACATCGACTACCTGCTTGGCAGCATCGCAGTGATCCTTGTTGATCTCGTCTATGGTGCAGAGACAGGATGGAGTGCTCGTCTCGACGGGATGAACCTCCAGTGGACGGCCGACGTGCATGAAGGCAGAGTGGGACTCCGGATCGCGTCCTACAATCTGGCCCTCTACCTGACGGCCATCCTCGCTGTGGCGCAAGTCGACGCTTTCGAGCGGGCCCGATGGTGCGCTACGGGGCTGGTCGTGCTGTTCTTGTGGCAGTTAGGCGATGTTCTGCTCACGGTCGAGAGTCAGTGGCTGACCCTCGCAAGACCGGACGCCTACGACATGGCGGGTGGCGTCGATGTCTGGTTCTTGATGGTGAAGTTCGCCAACAATCTCAATGTGCTGGCAGGAAGGCAGTTGATCCCCTTCGCCATCGTCGGGCTTCAATGGTGGCGCTCGCGTGCAACAGAGCGGGCACCGCTCTCAGGTCCATTCAGAGCGATCGACGGTGTCGCCGAATAACATGGCCCCACTGTCGTCAACGGCTGTGTCCTGCTCACCCTCTCCTATTCTGAACATGGCCCGTGTCGCCAGATCGATGTCGATCTCCTCGACAAGCACTTGCTCACGCTGTAATTGCGTCTGCGCCTGAATTCGACCGTCGGGCGCGACAATCATGGAGCAGGAGTTTTGCTGCGGCAGGCAAGCATTGCAGGACGCAAACCATACGGTGTTCTCCGCCGCCCGCGTGACGATCATGGCGTGATGGATGGGAATCTTCCAATCGTTGGGCCGTGTCGTGTTGTTTTGCGGATGAAGGATCAACTGCGCACCACGACGCACACATTCGGCCGTCGTGTGGGCGAAACGGAAAGCCTCGTAGCAGATGACGACCCCCACCGTGACGCCTGCCAGTTCAAAGGTGTGCTGTTGTGTTCCTGCCGAGTAAGCGACGGCGTCGAGAGGCGTCAGGATGGTCTTGTGATGGGCACCGATGATCGTCCCACTCTCGTCGATGATCAAAGCAGAATTTGTCGGTTTGCCTGCGGCAGAGGGCAACTCCGTACCCAGGACACAGGCCATCCCGAGTTCACCGCAGCGCTTGGCGATTTCGGCATGGGTTTCGTCGAGCCAGTCCGAATCGACCGGCGCATCGGGCATCGCAATGTCGACGCGATAGCCGATGGTCTGTGTCTCAGGAAAACAGAGAATCTGCGCGCCCTGATCCGCCCCGTCCTCAATAGCTGCCAGGATCGCGGCGCGATTGTCCTGGATGTTTGCCGTCTGGCGCGTCTGGGCGAGCCCGACTCTCACGCCTCCGTCGACCTCACCATATCGTTGCCACGCTCCTTGTCACGCTCGAGTTCGATGTAGCCAGCCGTCTCAGCGGCTGCCATCAACTCATTGAAATTGCGGAAGCCAAAACGTTTAACGTTGAAACCGGGATCGACGCGGCGCAGGCTCTGCTTCACCAGCGAACTCCACAGGGGAGAGTGGTCTTCCTCGAGAGACACCACGACCTGTACGAGGCGATTGATACCCTCTTCCTGAGAGGGATCGGCCGTAGGGCCAGTACTCGCCTTTGCCTTCGGTTTCGCCTTGCTCTTGGCGCGTACCGTCGTCTTTGGCTGCTCCTTCGCCTTCGTCGTTGGCTTCGCGGCAGCCGGTGTATCAGCCGTCGCCACTGATCTGCGGCGTGTCGGCTTGCGCTGCGACTTCTCCACCAGATCATCATAGAAGAGAAATTCATCGCAGCTGTTGATCAGCAGGTCGGATGTCGACTTGCGTACACCACAGCCAATGACACGCCGGTCATTCTCCTTCAGCTTCGACGCCAGGGGCGAGAAATCGGAGTCCCCCGTGATCAGGGCGAACGTATCGATATGGTCCTTGGCATAGCTCAGATCGATGGCATCCACCACCATACGGATATCAGCCGAGTTCTTACCGCTGTGCCGCGTTTGTGGAATGTCTATCAGCTCAATGCCCTGCGTGTGCATGTCTCGCACATCATTGCGATAGCCACTCCAGTCGCAGTACGCTCGCTTATAGACGACGCGACCGCGCTCCAGGAAGCGCTTGAGGACGATGTCAGCCTGGAATCGACCAGGCTTCAGTCCAATGGCCAGATTCTCAAAATCGATGAAGACGGCGATAAGTGGTTCGTCGGCCATGGAGGCCTTTCTGATTGGTGGCGGTTGAACCGCCGTTCACTTCATACCTGCCGTGGCAATTCCAACCCAAATCGCGTGGCTGCCACTTCGATCTTTGCCCAGGTCCCCGGTGGCATGGGCACGCCATCACGCGTTCTCTCTTGCAGGGTACGCAACTCTGGATCGCCAGGGACAAAAATCTCCTCTACACCATCCTGACGGGGCAGAGATTTTTCGGCACGGATCAAGTCCTCCACTTCCTGCCGATAGTCGACGAGGTCGCCGAACATAGTGACATCCACAGCGCAGAGAAACGAATTCTGTGCGCCTGGCTGTGCCGGCCCTGTCTTGTCGCTGAGTATATTCGGACTTACCAGAGGATTCGCCGCCATCAATCCTGTGAAGCACTCAAACAATAGAGCCAGACCATACCCCTTGTACTCTCCTGCAGGACGCAGGGTGCGTGCCGCAGCAGGATCCGTCGTCGGGTCTCCGTGCTCGTCGAGGGCCCACGTATCCGGGATCGATTCTCCCTTGTCGCCGGCGACCATCACCTTGCCGAAGGCAGCGATGCTCGTAGCCATATCGAGAACCAGAGGTCCACGGTCCTCGGGCCCCGGCACGGCAAAAGAAATCGGACTGTTGTGCACCCCTGCAGCGCGTGATCCAGGATGGGCCATGTTCGGCGGATTTGTCACCACCGCGATTCCCGCCAGTCCACGCAGGGCGAGTTGCTCGGTGTAGTAGCCCATCGCCCCCTGGTGCGTCGTATTGCGGATCAGCGCCCAGCCAACGCCCGCCTGTTTCGCCTTGTCTGCCACGAGTCCTACGGCGAAATCGGTCACGACAGGGCCGAAGGCGTGATCGCCCTCGATGTAGATCGCCGCCGCCCGCTCACTGAGGATGCGGATATTCGGCTTTACCTTCATGCTGCCACTGTCGGCGGCGGCCAGATAGGCCTCAATCCGCGCCACACCATGCGAATCAACTCCGCGCATGTTCGCCCATAGAAGCACTCTCGCTTCGGTCGCCGCATCTTCCCGCGACATACCGACTCCCTCGAAGGCCTGTGCCGTAAAGCGCTCCAGGTCCTTGCCGTCCACGCGAATGGTCAAGCGTCTTCTCCTGTGTAGTTGATGAGTGCCCGTCGTGCCATCTCAAGTCCCTCAGGCAAATCGTGGTCCAGGAATGCGATTCCAACTCGCCTCCTCCGCGTCGCCGTCATAGGTCGGCAGGAGCGAACCGATTCTCTCATAGGCGTCAGCGGGCCAGCGGTCGTCCATACCAGCTTTTGCCATACGCGCCTGAATGGGCTCACTTAGTTGGTCCCAGGCCGGATAGTACCAAAGCGTGATCACCGTCCGTCGTTGCTCGGTCTTGTTCGCATGCGCCGAATGCAGCAGACGAGAATCTCCCACCACGAGATCTCCTGCTTTGACCGGGATATCCACTTCCTCTGTCTGCGCCTGATAGGCCGGGTGATCCGGATCGGCGACAGCTCGGAGCTCTGCCGTATGAGCATCAGGGACCTCGTCATGCATACGGTGGCGCTTGCGATGCGTGCCCTTGAGCACACGTAGACAACCATTGTTGATGGTCGTGTCGACGAGATACCACATAAGGAACGCCTGCATTGGCTGATCCCAAGTGTAGGAGCATTCCTCGTCCCAACCCCACCAATCCTGGTGCCAGAAAAGCGGTGGGGATCCACCGGGTTTGCTGATGACGAAACCGGACGCAAATTTTGGATTGTCAAAGCCCAACTGGGCGAGTGCATCGCGGGCACAGGGTGCAGCAACCAACTCGGCAAAATGCGGATCCTCGTAGACGCTGACGAGACTACCCGTCGACTTCTGTTCGTCCAGATGCTCCTGCGGCAGTGCATCTAACAGCCGATCCGATGCTCTCCGCGTTCGTTCGAGCAGATCGTCGTCAAGAATCTGCGGGAAGTGACAGAACCCATCACCTAACAGTTGCGCCCTCAGTCCGCTGGCCGTTGCCGTCGCCATCAACTACTCTCCATCGTCAGAATCCTCATGTGATCTTCGATCTCGACTGACCTGTCTCGCCGCTCAAGATAGAGAATTGATCGCCATGCTGCGTATCACTGTCCTGCAGTTTGGTGGTGGCAACTTTCTGCGTGCTTTCACCGATCTGTTCCTGCACCAAGCCAACGCGAATCGAGATGCAGGCAGAGCCGTCGTCGTTACTTCGACCGAGAGTGATCGAACACGCCTGATCAATGCCCAGTCTGGCACCTATCACGTCGTTGTGCGCGGTCTTGCAGGTGGCCAGCAGATCGACGAGACGATTTGTGTGGATGGCGCTATTGAGCGGGCTCTGTCTGCCGCCCATCAATGGCCTCAGATTCTCCGGACCGCCACGTCCGCTGACCTGCGCTGGGTAGTCTCCAATACAACGGAGGCGGGTCTGCAACTTGCCCCTGAGGAAATCACAGATTTGCCACTCAACGCAGTCACCCAGGCGCCTGTGTCATTTCCGGCGAAGTTACTTGCCCTTCTCGCTCACCGACACGAAGCCGGGCTGCCGGGCTTGACCATCCTGCCCTGCGAACTGGTTGACGCCAATGCAGACCTGCTACACCGCCTGGTACTGGAACAAGCCCAACGCTGGAGACTCGCAGATTCTCTGCTCAGCTGGCTCGATTCGCAGTGCATGTGGGTCAATACCCTCGTTGATCGCATCGTTTCAGGCCGGCCGCAGCAGCATCCCTTACTTGAGCAAGACGACCTGCTCACGATGACGGAACCCTTCGCCCTATGGGCTGTGGAGGATCAAGGCGAACTGGATATGTTCCCTCACCCAGCCATCGAGCGCGTCGCTGACGTGACACCTTACAGTCTCCGTAAAGTGCGCCTCCTCAATGGCGCCCATACGGCCCTGGTGGCGCGGGCGTTGCCTCTTGGACTTGAGACGGTAGGCGAGGCGGTTGCGCATCCTGAGATTGGTCCGTGGCTGCGTCAATTGCTGGAGCAGGAAATCCTGCCCGCTCTCGGCGATCGAATCCATGCAGGGACGGAGTTCTCTGACACAACCTTGGAACGCTTTGCCAATCCCTGGCTGCACCATCGACTTTCTGATATTGCCTTGCATCACGAAACCAAGCTGAGAACGCGACTGCAGCCAAGCTTCGATGACTACGTCGACCGCTTTGGCGATCAACCCAAATTGCTGACACAGATACTGACGGAGACGACTGCTACGTGAGGACACTTCAACTTGCTGAACCGGGTCGATTCGAACGGACGGACACCAGAGAGCCAGGCGCTCCAGCGTCCGGCCATGCGACCCTGCGAATTCGTCGCGTTGGGATCTGCGGCACGGACTTGCACGCATTTCGTGGGCGTCAGCCATTCTTTGAGTATCCACGGATACTCGGTCACGAACTCGGTGCCGAGATCGTCGCTCTTGGCAGTCACGTCGAGGGTCTGTCCGTCGGCGACCGTGTCGCCGTCGAACCCTATCTGGAGTGTGGCCACTGTCAGCCCTGCCGGGCGGGAACCTACAATTGTTGTGAGTCGCTACAGGTGCTGGGTGTGCATACAGACGGCGGCATGCGAGAACTCATAGATCTTCCAGCCCACAAACTGCATCGATCACAGACACTCGAACTTGAACAACTGGCCCTGGTGGAGACACTGGGAATTGGTGCTCATGCTGTGGAGCGAGGACGGCTTGTCGCCGACGAGGCGATCCTCGTCGTAGGTGCGGGTCCGATTGGTCTTGCCACAGCGCAGTTCGCCGCCATCGCCGGTGCCCACGTGCATCTACTGGAGTTGGACGATCGCCGCCGTGAGTTCGCTCTCGAGCATTTCGACATCAAGGGTGCACCGCTCCTCGATACGAAGGAGGAGCCAAAAGAGTCGCTTCGGCATCATCTCGGCGGGCTTTTGCCGACCTGCGTCTTTGATTGCACGGGGTCACATGCGTCCATGCAAGCCTCCTTCGCGTATCCTGCGAGTGGTGGACGTCTTGTCTTTGTAGGGTTTCAACCTCAGGAGATACACTTCGAGAATCCGGAATTCCACCGCCGCGAACTCAGTATCTCGGCCAGCAGAAACAGCACGTCCAGAGAGTTTCGTCGGATCCTGGAGCTTATGGAGACAGGCGGTATCGACACGACCCCCTGGATCACACATCGGGCCGATTATGAAGGAATCGTAGAGGAGTTTCCCACCTGGCTGGAACCGGAAACCGGCGTCGTCAAGGCGATGTTGTCGTTGTAGGCTGACCGCAGCCGTGCGGATTCGTCAACCGCGCCTGACGTTCCCTTTTTCAGGGCTGAGTCACATGTGGCAGCAGGCGCTGCCTGAGGGAGCGTAGGTGTTCACCTGACATCACAGCTCGACTCCGATCCCATTGATCCAACAGCGGTGCGAGACGCTTCCAGGCTGACTGATAACGTGCCGTCGCCATCTCACCGTCGCCTCGCCGCATCAGCAGTTCGCCTTCGATCGCATCCGCTCGGCTATCCATAATCGCGTAAGGCCCAACTGGCGCCTGCCAACCACGCTGGATGATCTGCTGTTCATGAGGGCCCAGTTTCTCGCGCAGTCCGGCATAGGCATTCACAAGGTGGGCGACAACAGCCGTATCCTGCCGGGCATTGGCCAACTGCCCGTGCCAAAGGACAAGATTCGCCTCCTCGCGCAACCGCGCTTCGCCCTGTTCAAGTTGGCTGAATGTTGAATGCCACTGTGTCAGCGCCGCCCGTACGTCATCCTCGCCGAGGAAATCAGGGCTCGCGATGCCGCGTTCGATGACAGCCTGGCTCCAGGCGCGACGTCTGCCCGGTGTCGTCGCCATTTGCTGCGCTGTCAGGAAGTGACTGCGTGCACTCGCATCCGCGGTCGTCCACTTCGCCACCGACAGATGAAAATCGAAGGCTCGCAGATTTTCGGGATGCTCTGCCAGATACGTCTCGAGACGCTCGACGCGGCGCTGCAGGTGCGTTGAGTCTGCCGTCAGTTGAAACAGTCTTCCATCAGCGAAACTCAGGACATATACCTGATCTTCATGCGTGTCCGCTGCCTCGACTCTCGAAAAGTCCTGCAAGATAGATGCTGCCAACTCTTCCTCTGGCACGTCCCCTTCCAGTCCCTGGCGCAGCTGCAGGTTCCAGCGATTCATCCAGGATCTGTAGTGCGACGGATGTGCCGCCAGGGCACCATCGATCAGTTGCAGTGCTGAAGCGTAATCACCCGACCCAACGGCTTGGCGACTGCTCTGATCAAGACTATCAGCGATCTCCCATCGTTGCTCCCAGGTGAGCCCCTCAAATGGATCGGCACAGACAGATCCTGCCATCAATAGGCCGCATACGACTAACCAACATCCCCATCTGCCCAAGATCTGATACGACACAGCTGGCTCCTTCCTCTGAGTTCTTCTGGATTCGCTGAGCACTGCCTGGCGTCTATGCTGAGGGCAGTCGGCGCGCGCCATCGTTGCCGATATAGGGCCGTTCACCATAAACAAGCTCGACGGTGGGATCCTCAACTGTGGCCAGTTCATCCACACTGCGATAGCCGACAGTCATACTCATGCGTGTGCCCTGGGTCTTGTTGGTTCCCGCCCGGTGGAACACGAGACTGTCGATAGCCAGCATGGATCCTGCCACCATCGGTACTGGGATCGCCTGTTCGTCCAGGCAGGCGTCGGCGACCCAATCGGTTTCGTCAATCTTGTGCAACACCTGCACACCTGGTAGCAAGTGCGTACCGGGGATCAGGTGTGTGCAGCCATTGTCCAGGTTCGTTTCCTCGAGATAGAAGATGACCGTCACAATACTACGGCTCCACTGCATCACATCCCGGTGGAAGTGATCACTATTGCGACTCGCCAGATTCAGCGTGGCATGGTTGTGCCGATTGTGAACCATCTCAATGTGCGGGCCAAGTAAGCCGCTCAGAGGATGCAACACACGCTCATCAGTGACCGTCTTGTGGAAGATTCGGTCGCGATCCAGCAACTTGGAAAGTCGTACGACCCGTCCTGTGTCGTCCCGCACAACAGGATCCGCGGCAGCGTCGACGTCGGCCTGGATGGCGTGCCGCAGCTCTTCGACCCGTTCGGCGGGCATTGCAGTTGGCAACTTCAGGTAGCCCGTATGCCGGAAGTGGCGAATCTGCTCGGGTGTAAGTGTCAGATCACCCGGTCCCATCCGTCGCGGCCTTGCTTTCGAGACGCTGGATGAGGGCGGTGGCAGCTTCTGATCCACGCGTTCGGGCCTCTACTTTTACGAATAGACGCCGCGCCTCGTGCACGGCCGCCAGGGCTTCATCCCGTCGTTCCATCCTGGCCAACAGGCTACCCGTATTGGTCAGCGTGTTCGCTTGCCCCAGGATATTGCCAATTCGTCGATGGATCTCAAGGGTCATTTCGTAGGTCTCCAGGGCCTCGTCGTGTTCACCGGAGCGAAACAGGACATTGCCAAGATTCCCCAACACACTCGCCTCGCCGAGTGGCACCCCGATCTTTCGGTAAATCTCGAGAGCTGCGTCATAGGATTGACGTGCCTCCTTCGGGCGGCTCATGCGAAAACGTACGTTGCCGATGTTCGCCAACGCATTCGCCCGGCCCAGTGGATTGCCCACCTTCTCATGCAAACGCAAGGCGGCCCGATGTTGCGACAGCGCCTCTTCGGGCTGCTCCTGGTGCATGGAGAGATTGCCCATGTTGCCCAACGCGTTGGCCTTACCCACATCGTTGCCAACCGTCTGGAAACGCTTCAACGCCGCGTCATACGCGCCGCGGGCGCGGTCATATTCGCCACGATGGGAATACACGCCGCCGAGAGTCAAAGTGACATCTGCTTGACCGTGGCTGTCGGCACCCATGCGGAACAGAGCGAGAGCCTGGGTGCAGGTCTTCTCCGCCGCATCGATCCTACCCAACCGATTCTGCACGACAGCCAGATTCGCCAAGCACGCGGCACGAAAGTCCTTGCGTTCGAGGCGACTGGCCATCTGCAGGCCGATGTTGAGGATTTCTTCGGCTTGGCTGAAATCCGAACTGTTGATCAGGGCGGCACCCCAACTTAAGTAGGCTGGCAAACTGGGCCGCGCCTCGGCAGAAGCGCCAAATTTCTCTGCCGCCGCAGGATATTGATAGGCAGCGTAGTGGGCTTCGGCCTCCTCGAACAGCTTCTCTGCAGAACCGCCCGGTTCGTGATCCACCTGCTGCGACAGGCTGATCGCCGTCGCTTTTTGCACCAGCTCTTCAGCCGGTCCCTCGACGGTCATGGTTTCACGAGGGCCACGACGCTGGCTGGCGCTGGCGCCGACGAAGGAGCGTACGGCGACATAGGCAACCCAACAAACAACGCTGGCTGACATCAAGGGCATTTGCAGTGGAGACAGAACCGAGCCGCCAGGGCCGGAAATGATCATGACGACGACGAAAAGAGCCGTCAGCCCGATGGAAACATTTCGGAGGGTGCGCCTGACGGTTGTGAAGGACTCAGTCAACGACTACTGCCCTTTGAGGGCGTTCACCAAGTCGCGATCATTGCTCTTCGTAGCCAGGGTCATTGCTGTGTCGCCCTTGGCGTTGGTTGCCTTCACATCTGCCCCTGCCTTCACGAGCACCTGAACAGCATCCGCGTCGGCCGCTTCGGCGAAATTCAGCAGCGCTGTGCGACCATCTGTGTCGCTGGCATTTACATCCGCCCCGGCCTTGATGAGTGTCGTCAGGATTTCCACGTTGGACGAAAACAGCAGTGCCGTGCGGCCACTGGCGGTCTTGGCCTTCACATCCGCCCCCGCTTCCAACACGACCTGTAGCATATCCATGTCACCATCCTCGGCGGCACACATCAACGGTGTATTGCCCTCGTCATCAGCACCATTGACCTGAGCGCCGGCCTTTACCAAAGAGCAGGTCACGCCAGCATTCGCGGAGTAAATGAGTGCGGTACGGCCACTCTCATCCCAGGCATTTACATCCACTTTGGCATCGATCAGCATCCGCGCGACTTCCTCGGAGCCGGCAAACATCAGGACCGTGCGCCCCATTTTCAGTTGCGCCTCCGGATCGGCACCCGCCCCAAGGAGTGACTTCACGATTTCATCGTGCCCACTGCTGGCGGCGTACATAAGGGCAGTTTTCCCCTGTCGATCGCCACCATTGACGTCTGCGCCTGACTCCACAAGGGCTTCCACGACCTCCATGTTGCCGCGATTGGCGGCAAGCATCAGCGCCGTTCGGGCCGCATGCATGAGCGCCGTACGACCACCCTGATCCTTGGCGTCCAGGTTGGCTCCAGCTTTAACCAGCAGCTGCACCACTTCTTTCGAGGCGGCATGCATCAACGGCGTTCGCCCTGTATCGTCCGGTGTGTCGATCGGGACACCCGCTTGGATCAGTTTCTGGATTTCAACGACACTCCCCGACTTGGCAGCATCTCCCATCTTCGTCGTACTGCCCGCGACGGCCTCTGCCTTGCGCTTGAGCCCCTTGGCGGCGCCCTCCAGAAGTTTGCGGACGCGCTCGTTGCCGGCCACGACGATCGCCGTATGTCCATTGCGGTCTTTCGCATTCACATCGGCGCCGGCCCGTAGCAGGGTCCTGGCGACGGATGTGTGCCCCTGTTTTGATGCCAACATCAACGCTGTTCCGCCACCGGCATCAGCCAGAGAGACGTCGGCACCAACTCGCAAGAGTTGCCACACCAATTCTGCAGGTCCGCGCAAGGAGGCAAACATGAGAGCCGTGAATTTTGCCTTGTTCTGCACATCTACGTCGACGCCGGCCTCTAGCAGCATGGCAACGATCTCCGTGTAGCCCGAACCGGCAGCCATCATCAGCGCTGTGTTGCCCTCCGCATTGCGCGCGTCGAGCTCAGAACCGGCGGCCAAAATCGACTTTACCGCACCAATGGAGCCTTCACGACAGGCTCGCAACAGCGGATTCCAGCCAAGTCGATCCTGAACATTTACCTCCGCCCCCGCTCCAATGAGGGCATCGATACACTCGGCATGCCCATGCTGAGCCGCACGCAGCAAGGCCGTCCACCCCGACGAATCGCAGATGTTGACGTCCGCTCCGGCTTCCATCAGCGCCTGCGCAGACTCCAGATGGCCATTGTTAGCCGAGTGCATGAGTGCCGTCGCCCCTGTCTCATCCGCAGCATTCACATCCGAGCCGCGGGTGAGCATCAGGCGTACGTTGCGCGCATTGCCATTCTTGGCAGCACGCAACAGGCCGACACCTGCCCATTCAGTCATGGATCAGACTCATCATTCCCATTCAGTCATGGATCAGACTCATCATTTCTCATGGATACCACAGCGGTATCCGCGTAGTGGCCTACTCTACCACTGAAAATCGCGTTACAGCCATATAATCCAAAGAGTTACAGCTACCCTACGTAAAGGAATTTTGGGCCAAAAAGAAAGGGGGCCACCTCGATTGAGGCGACCCCCTTCTGCCCAAGTGGATCTATGGGCCCGTATCAGGCTGTATTAGCCCTGTCGCCTCGACATAGTCGGGCACTTGTAATTCGGCATTCTGAAACCTCCTTGTTAGTGTGGAAGGAGGGCGGTCTCGAGAGCTTAATAACCCTCGGGGCCACCGGGTACCCCGTGCACGGGAGTGTTCCCTACCCACTATATCGGATGCACTGCCTGGTTTCGACACTCTTGTCTTTAGTGGCATCAGGGCTATTTTGCGTGGCGCTTGAGGTCAATCCACACAATGGAGCTCTCTCTGTGTCCAAGGTCGAAGATCGTGCAGCCAGTGTCCGCGTAACCGCCCTCCATGCCATCAACGCTGGGCGGAAGGGGTATGTAAAGCTGGAAACCTCAGAGGGCATCGTTGGTTGGGGCGAAATCAACAACATGAATACCCCCATCGCCTGCCAACTTGCTGAATCACTGGGTGAACTGATAGTGGGTGAGAATCCGACCCGTGTTGAGCACCTCTGGCAGCGTATGTATCGCTCACATCGCAATCTACGTGGTGGCGGCCTCATGACCCATGTGATCTCGGGAATCGATATGGCCCTGTGGGACATTGCCGGAAAACTGCATGGTGTCCCGGTCTATCGCCTCCTTGGCGGTCCCTGTCGTGACAAGATTTGGATGTATCCCAGTCCAAAAGCGATCAAGATCAGCCCCGGAAAAGCGCATTATCACGCAGGTACACCGGAACAGATTGAGAGCATCCTCCAACGGATCCGCGACGCACGGGCAAAAGTCGGTGCTGACGGAGCGGTGATGTTCGACGCCCACTCTATGCTGCCGCCGCCCTTCGTTCGGCAGTTGGGCTCCTATCTCAAGTCAGACGATCTGATGTTCCTCGAGGAGGCCTGGGTACCGGGCAACATCGAGGTCATGAAACGCGTTCGCGAGGAAGTACCCGTCCCACTGGCGACGGGCGAACGTGATCGCGGCATCTGGGAAGTGCGCGAGATCCTTGAGGCGCAAGTTGTCGACATCCTGCAGCCGGACTGCGGTCACGGGGGCGGCATCACACAGATGAAGAAGGTCGCTGCTCTGGCCGAGGCCCACCACGTGCCAATCGCCCCCCACTGCACCATGTCCTATCTCGGCCTCACAGCGAGCCTGCATGTAGCCGCTTCCGTGCCGTTCTTCCTCATCCACGAGGGCTACACCTCGCAGATGGCGGAGGGAGTCGCGCAAAAGACGTGGACGATGGACGAGGACGGATTTGTCGATCTACCTGAAGGACCAGGACTCGGCGTTGAGATGGACGAAGTGCTGGCGCGCCAGGTGGGCGAACAACAGGATCAGAAGTTTGACTGGCCCGACAATCGACTCATCGACGGATCTGTCGCTGACTATTAGTCGTAGTCTTCATCGGCGGCATCGCGCTCTTCTGGCGCTTGATGGTTCGGATCGTCCCGGTGCGCGAGGGACCGTTCGATGTAGTCATCAAGAAGCTCAATCTCAAACTCCCGCACCATTTCTTCGCTGCTGACCTCGTCGTCTTCGCTCGTGACCAGAACCGACCCCAGATACCCCGGATCCTTGATCGTGACGCCTGGCCCATACTTTTCTTTCAAAGCGCGAAATGCGGGCTGATTGAAATCAAGATGCGCGACCTGGCAATCGAGATTCACATTGCAGGTCACGTGATCGACATAGTTCGTCGACATGGCCAACGTCTCCCCTGTCGGCGACAGGACACCACTCGGCAGGCCGCAGATCGACGTGACCATATGACTCCGACAGGAATACGCCCAGTATGCCTGCATAAGGCCACCGTGATACATCGACGGAAACAGGATCAGATCAGGGCTTGAATCGATGTAGGCTTCACGGATTGGCGCAAAATTCAGATCGAAGCAGATGGCACAACCGACGGTGCCGAAGTCGCATTCGAATAGGGGTGCGTCGCAACCTGCGAGGATTCCCCCCTCTGTGGTTTCGGTGATAACGATGTGATTCTTGTTGTAGTGTCCCATCGATTCGCCATCGCGATCGAAGAGTTGGACCGAATTGCGCCAGCTTCCGTCCTCCGCCTCCCGCACGGCAGGATAGGCGACGTAGCAAGAATTGTCCTTGGCAACACTGGCGAAATACTCACCCACCTGATCGCCACGCTCCCGATAGTAGGCCAGGCGATCCGCCATGGGATGCTCGGGGTATCGGTCACAGCACTCTGGCACGACGATCAGATCAGGCTCATCGGGCAAGACCTGGGCAAAGCGCCCTTCCCAGTGAGCGATCATCCGAGCGACCGCCTCCGAATCGGGAGCCGGACGGCCACGGACAGCGCGGGCGCCGATGGTACTAATCCTTACGCGTGTGGACATGATCTTTCTCCCATGGTATCGTGAGTTCGTAACCCTCCACCGCTGACACTAAGACATTCTATGACGTTTGCCGAACCTGAATGGTTTGAACAGGTCACGTCGACGAACACGATCGTTCTTGAGCGGATCGACGCGGGGGAAAGCCTGCCGGACGGCTACGTGCTGGCCACTACCGAGCAGACTGCAGGTCGTGGCAGAGGCACTCGCCACTGGCATGCCGAGGCGGGACGGGACTTGTGTTGCTCAATTCTCTACCGTAACGATGCACCGGCGCGGCAATTGGCATCACTCGCCATGGCAACGGCATTGGGCATTGTGGATGCCCTTCACGAATATGGGATCAAGGCACAGACGAAGTGGCCCAATGATGTGCTCGTTGGCGACGCCAAGATTGCCGGAATTTTGTGCGAATTGCGCCCAGGTAGCGCCGTCATCGGCATTGGACTGAATGTAAGTATGTCAGCCGCAGAGGCTGCGAGAATAGACCAGCCAGCCACATCTATCCTGATCGAAACAGGGACCGTGCAAGCACCGAGGGAGGTCCTGCCCATTTTGCTGCAAGTCCTGTCTCGACGTCTGCAAGCTTGGCAGGAGGGTGGTTTCGCTGGATTGCGATCGGATTGGTGTCGGCACTGCCTGGCGCTAGGTCAGGACATTACCATCGATGATGGCGACACGCGGCAAACCGGTGTGCTTGCTGGCTTTGGCGATGCGGGACAGTTGCTTCTGCAACCGCACGATCTGGCCCAGGATGGCAGCTCAACCCCTGTGGAAATCTGGTCAGGCCATCTGCGGCTGACCAACCGTTAGGCGGCGACAGTCAGACAGGAGGTCAAGCCGGCTGCAGCAACGCCAGGCAGGCACCGGAGGCGACCTGTTCACCCACACTGACATTGACCTGTGCCACTTCACCCGCCGAAGGGGCGGGGACGGGGACTTCCATCTTCATGGCCTCGATGATGATCACGGGATCACCTGCCTCCACCCACGCGCCGGCGTCGGCGGCAACCCGAATGACTTTCCCGGGCATATGGGCAGCCACTTCGATCTGCGTCCCTGCGTCACTGGCTTGATTGCCAGATGATGCGGCGCCATCGCCCACGGCGACTTCGAATACTTTGCCGCCGACCTTCACCTGGTCACCATCTACGGTGACATCGAAGGACCTGCCATCTACGCGGACGCTGTATGCCCCACCTCCACTTGTGGCGTCAGAGGCCTGTGCGGCACGGGGATCAGCTTTGCGCACACCCATCTCCGCATCACCCTTGAGAAAAGCAACTCCCTTATCTCCACACGCGGCGACGATGAAGATATTTTCGTCGTTGATCTCAAGTCCGACCTCCGTCAACCGCGCAGTGGCTGCGGCTATGCCCTTTTTCGGGTCTGCGTCATTGAGCTCCAGCGGCGGCCGATCAGTGGGCTCCATCCCGAGTTGCTCGGAAGCGAGTTTCACGATCTCTGGGTCCGGCGGCACGGGCGTCTTGCCGAAGTAGCCAAGGACCATCCGGCCATAATCATCGGCAATTCGCTGCCACTTCCCCATCATGACGTTGTTGAAGGCCTGCTGGAAGTAGAATTGGGACACAGGAGTCACGGACGTTCCAAACCCGCCGCGTTCGACGACCTCGCCCATGGCTTTGATCATCTCTGGATAGCGATCCATGATGCCATTGTCGCGCAGCATCTGCGTGTTCGCCGTCAGGGCACCACCTGGCATGGGACTCCATGGAATCATGGGTTCCACCGCGACTGCCTCTGGCGGCAGGAAGTAGTCGGACATGCACTCTTTAAAGACCTCCTCCGCATCCCGCACCTTGTCCACATCTATATCCAGGTCATAATTCGAACCTCGCAGAGCATGCCACATGACCAGCACGTCGGGCTGACAGGTTCCACCCGAACAAGGGGCGAGAGACAGGTCGATGGCATCGGCTCCGGCATCGAGGGCCGCCATGTTCGCCTGTACTGAAATACCCGCGGTTTCGTGGGTGTGGAAGTGGATGAAGGTGCCCTCAGGCAACATCTTGCGTGCCCGCTTAATCGACTCGTGCACCGTCGCCGGCACCGACGTGCCGGAGGCATCTTTAAAGCAGACGGAGTCGAAAGGGATGTCGGCATCAAGAATCTGCCGCAGCGTGCTTTCGTAGAAGTCGGCATCGTGGGCACCGACGCATCCAGGCGGCAATTCCATCATGGTCACGCACACTTGATGCTTGAGACCGGCATCCGTAATGCATTGCCCCGAGTGCACCAGATTCTGCACATCGTTGAGGGCATCAAAATTGCGAATCGTCGTCATACCGTGCTTGGCGAACAGATCAGCGTGCAATTTGATGATGTCACTCGACTGCGAATCCAGACCCACCACATTCACACCACGCGACAAGGTCTGCAGATTCGCCTCTGGCCCCGCCGCGGCGCGAAACTGGTCCATCATATCGAAGGCATCTTCCTGACAGTAGAAATAGAGCGATTGATAACGCGCTCCACCTCCGGCCTCGAAATAGCTGATCCCCGCATCGCGGGCAGCTTCCAGGGCTGGCAGAAAGTCGGGTGTCAATACACGTGCGCCGTAGACAGACTGGAAACCGTCACGGAACGCCGTACACATGAAGGAGACTTTTTTCTTCATCTACTCTGTCTTTTCACTTACCAAGTTCATTTGACCATGACCGACCAAAGGATTCCGGCGCAGATGGCGGAGCCTATGACACCAGCCACATTGGGGGCCATAGCGTTCATCAACAGATGATTGTGGGGATCCTCCTGCAGACCAACCATCTGCACGACGCGGGCGGAATCGGGTACCGCTGAAACACCGGCCGCGCCAAGAAGAGGATTCACCTTCTGTTTGGTGAACAGGTTGAGGAATTTGCAGAAAAGAACACCGCCTGCCGTCGCCATGGCGAAGGATAGAGCACCGAGTCCGAAGATCGACAGGGACTGAGGTGTTAGAAAGGTCTGTGCCTGCGTGCTGGCGCCGACCGAGAATCCCAGCAGAATTGTGACGATGTCGATAAATGCATGCCGCGCCGTGTCGGCGAGGCGATCTGTCACGCCACTTTCCTTCAGAAGATTTCCGAACATCAACATACCCACCAGTGCCAGTGAACCAGGGGCAATCAGCGCCGCCACGAGGAACGCGATGATGGGGAAAAAGATCCGCTCCCGCGTCGACACCTCTCGCGGTGGAGGCATGCGAATCAGTCGCTCCTTGCGGGTCGTCAGCAGCTTCATGATCGGCGGCTGAATGACCGGCACCAGGGCCATATACGAATAGGCTGCAATCGCGATGGCGCCGAGAAGATGCGGGGCGAGCTTGGCAGACAGGAAGATGGCCGTGGGGCCATCGGCGCCGCCAATAATGCCGATCGCACCCGCTTCCTCGGGAGAAAAACCCAGGTAGAGGGCGCCAATCAGGGTCAGAAAGATCCCGATCTGCGCCGCCGCGCCAAGCAGGACGAGGCGAGGATTCGACAACATCGTCGAGAAATCTGTCATCGCCCCGATACCGAGAAATATCAGCGGTGGAAAGATGCCCTGGCTGACGCCGAAATAGATATAGGACAGCACACTGCCCGGATCATATACGCTGAGTGCCATCCCCGGGATCGATGGAATATTGCCCACCATAGCCCCAAAACCGATCGGTAGCAGCAGCAGCGGCTCGTAATCCTTCGTGATCGCCAGGGTGATAAAGATCAACCCGATCACGATCATGAGCAGATTGCCCCACGTCATGGTGGCAAAACCGGTCGTGGAGAGAAACTCCACCAGGACCGTCATAATGGAGAGCCTTTACGATGGATATGGTAGGCGGCGGCCGCGGCGGCGACAGCGGCAGCATCATTGTCGCCCGCAGGATGCGGCCGAGACACATGATGATCGGTCTCGGGCACGACTTTGCTCAACTGACGTAGTAACCAGGGGAGCACGGAGATAAACGTCGCGATGGATGACAGCGCGACAAAAACGATCGTCATGCCGGCCGCCGCGATAGGCAGGCCTCTGCCGTCGATGATACTCTGGATTCCTATGTCGTATTCAGGCATAAGTCTATTAAGATTGGGGTACTTGGCCTCTGGCGCCAGCCTTCGGGGCAGATTGCCTTGAATCAGACAGAGGCGGTCATGCGCAGTCCGAATAAATTCGCGGACAGCCCCTAGAGTTCGTCAAAACCAAAGCGCGCCATGCTGACGCCGATCGCCCACCCTCCTGGATCGACTAGACGGGTCAGATCGACGCGAAAGATATGATAGAGGAAGAGGCTCGCACCGACCTCCTTATGGGGGATCTTCGTCCACCGAGGAATCAGCGGCAGCGCTGCACGGCGGTCCTCGCTGATCCATGTCTGGCCATAGCCTCCTGAAACAAGCAGACTGAATCCACGATTGACCAATGGCCACAACCCGAGTACCTCGAAGGGGGCCGTGCGGAAATTGTGCTCCCCGACGAAGCCCAGATAGCTCTCGCCAAGGTAAGGGTGTCCGTGCACGCCCCTCAGTGTTCCGTAAGGAGACAGGGGTCCCATGGCAACATCGAGTGCGCCAAATCTCTGCACAGGCAAATCGCCTCGAAAGGTGCCGCCCACAAGGCGTAGATCGAGCGCGTTGGGTACCCAACGTCTCTGTAGAAAGGTCTTCTGATGCCAATCGAAGGCGAAGTGAATCTTGGTGAAGTCGAAGTCCGATCCCATCCAGTCTGCGCTGTGCTCGATGGAAATTTCGAGACGCCGATTGGGTACGGCCCCGAAGCGCTCATATTCCCCCCCGGATTCCATGTGCAGTTCAATACGGCGCATGTGACCATCGTCGACACCGGGATTGGCCCGCATCGGGCCGCGATTCAATGGATCGTGGTTGATTTCCTGCGTGAGGGAACTGTGATCCTCGGCCCGCAGACCCAGGCGAGCCGTCGCCTGCCAGTAGCCCGGTGTCACACCGAGATCTACACCGAATCCGTCACTCCAGTAGTAGTCGAAATAGTCATCCTCACCAACCAGGGCCTGTATCGTGTTGAGGAAGACGGGATACGCATCTGACGTGTAGTGACTGCCACCGCCCCGTCGATAACCCGCGTCTACATATACCTGCCTGCCATCTTCATCAGCCCACTGCCTACGAGCGCCGATATCGAAACTGAGCTTTTCCAAGCCTGAACTGAAACCGACCCGGCCACGTAGGTCCACTTCCCACGGCCCGTGGCGTTGTGCTCCCAGGGCCAGCAGGGCTTCCTCGACTCGATTGAAGCGGCCAGAGGGTGACAAGTCGGCCATTTTCCACCACTGCTTTGGTGTATGTGTGCTCTGCGTGGGCACACCCGTTCCCGTGTCTTCCTCTTCGCCCCGCGCCTGCGAGTCACCATCCTCTGAATCGTCCTCTGGCTCACCCATATCCATGAAACGCACGAGGAATCCAGTCGGCTGAAATACGAGGGTCCCCTTGAACTTTGCCGTAATTGTGTCGAGGGCAACCTGCTCCGCCTCGGTCATAGGCACAGGATCTGCGAAACGCGTGAAGGCCGTATCTTCGGCAATTGCCACCGAGTCCAGATGCACCGCTTCTTCGGTGGCGAAGAGGGTATCTGCCTGCGCCTGAGCTGAATTAATCTCGTAATCACCGAATCGTGTGACCTGTTCCATCCCGATCAAGGGAAGATGGAATCCGATCATGCCGATTTTGATGCCCACAGAGAGCCGATAGTCGACGGGCAACCACAAGCCATCGAAGCCGCGAAACTGCTGCCGATAGCGCCAGGTAAGGCCTTCGATCAGGGGAATGGGGATCGCCGTTGCCAACGTTGAGCGTGTCGGCACCAGGTCGACTTCGAGCAGGGCAAACTCGTCGTCGAGAATGGCCACGGTCCCCTCGAAACCTGAGTGCAGACGACTCTTCGGTTTCACACTCAGATCAAAGACCACAGTGTCGTCGACGAATCGACGGCCAATCAGATCAAACTGGTAGTGATCGAGTGCATCGGGATGCGTGATCCCCATCAGATCTGACTCGATAAATTCGATGTCGTCGTGATAGAGATTCACCGTCCCCTCCATAGCAGAGACGTATTGGTTTTCGTTGGCATTGGCCGTATTGCGGACAGACGTGACGACTTCGCGGGTCCCCAATTCCGCATCCCAGAAGACATCTGAGACGATCTCGTTGATCTCGACGATCTCGTCGGTCCGTTCAATCGAGCGGCGCGTGTAGGCGGCTGCGCGATAGCTCTCGATGCGCGGCGCCCACTCGGCCTTAGCTTCGATCACCTGCCTGATCAGATCAGCGCCAAAAGCAGGATAGACGACGATCTCTGGCAGACGGTGAGGGGAAACCGTCATCTCCACGTGCACTTGACTCTCGGTGCTGTCCTTGACCACGACCTGCCGGGAGTGATAGCCAATGTGGGTGATATGCAGCACCGCCGGCCATTGCTCCAGTTCGAGAGCATACTCGCCGGTATCGTTGGCAATGGTGCCACGATAGGTCCCGTCGACCTGGATCGTCGCCGCCGGCAACCCCTCCCCCGTCTGAGCATCCCGCACAACGCCGCCAACCACTTGCCCAGCCAGGACCGGGCCGGCTATCAGGCAGATGAGGCTGACAAGCAGCGCTCGACTCAAGATGGTGAGATCAGCTCGGCAGGCCAGCACTGTGCTCATTGTCGTGCACTTTGCTCATCTTCGTGTTCCTCAATAACCGTCTCCAGCATGACCAGTGCGTCCCAGGCTGCAGGAAAGCCGGCGTAGGCAGCAACCTGGAACAGAGCTTCGAAGATCTCCGGCAGGGTGCAGCCATTGTTGAGCGCCATCTGCAGATTCAGTTTCAGCGCGTTCACGCGTCCAAGAGCGGCGAGGGCGCTGATACTGCACAAGGAGCGCGTCTTCAGATCGATACCACCGCGGGTCCAGATACGGCCACCGACGACACTGACGACTTCCGTCTCAAAATCCGGGCAGAGATTGCGGAATCTGTGCAGCAACGCATCGATTCGATCCGCACCGACCATCTGCCGAAATTGCGCCAGGCCCCGTTCGTAATCGTTGCTCATTCGCCTTCCTCCGAGACGCGGATGCTGCCGCGCAGATAGAGTTGTGCCTGACCACCGATCAACACACGGTCGCCCCTGAGCTCAACACTCAATTCACCACCGCGCGCCGAAATCTGCCGCGCTTGCATCGTCGTCTTGCCCAATCGCTGCGCCCAGTACGGCGTGAGCGTACAGTGCGCCGATCCCGTCACGGGGTCTTCATCAATGCCGCCCCTTGGCGCAAAACACCGCGACACGAAGTCGCAGTCGTCACCCGGTGCCGTGGCGATCACGACAAGTGCCTCCACTTGCGCCAGTTGGGCAAAATTCGGCGCCAGTGCAGCAACCTGATCTTGAGATTCGAACACCGCCAACAGGTCGCGGGTCTTATGTGCTTCGCACGGCGTCGCCCCCAGACCAAGCCGGAGAGTCTCATCCACATTGGATGGTGTCAGCTCGTAAGCGGGAAAGTCCAGAATCAGTTGATCTGAGACTCGTTCGACCTTCAACACACCACTTGCCGAGTCGAAGGTCAGCGTATCGGATCTGATGCCCAGTTCTGCAAACAGAACATGCGCCGTCGCCAGCGTGGCATGGCCGCAGAGATCGACTTCGACGGTTGGCGTGAACCAACGCAGGTGAAACAAACCTGACGTAGGGACGAAGAAGGCCGTCTCGGACAGATTGTTCTCTGCCGCGATGGACTGCAGCAGGTCGTCGTCGAGCCATGCCTCCAGGGGGATGACGGCGGCTGGATTGCCACCGAAGATCCGCGAAGTAAATGCGTCAACCTGATAGATGGGTAGTTCCATGGCTTTCCCTGGTGCTCGACCTTCGATGATGGGCTTGTCTGCTGGTTTATCTCACGTCGTATGGTCGGATGGGAGCCAGACAGTGGCAAGGGCTGCCCGTGTGCGGCGTTACTCTGGGTCGGGGGAGATTATCTGATGACCTTCGGCTATCAGGGCTTCCATGGCAGTGGACATCGTATCCTGCTGAACCAGAATGACGTCCGTGTCATGTGTCGACAGGGCGAAAACTGCAACACCGGCCTGGGCCAGACAGCTCGTGAGGGCAGCGAGCACGCCGACTTCAGAAAAATCGAGTGTGCCATCGATCTCAAATGCCCGCCAGCCCGATTGATGAGTCAGCTCCGGAGGAACCCTCGCCGTATCGCAGACGACGCTCAGTTCATCGCCACGACGAGACACCGACCAGAACCCTTTGCTGCAGACCCACCGAGGGATCGCTTCCTGCACTGCCTGATCATTGGCATCCAATCGGCACACGGAAAGAACATCCGGGAGCAGACGAAGCCGAAATTCGCGCATGCTCAGGGCGCCACCTCGAGGCGCTCCTGTAGTTGCTCACTCTCCTGGTAGCCCAGTCGGATTGCCCGAGCCCGCAGATGCAAGCGCCCTGCCGGAAGCCGGATCGGCTGCGTGTACAGCGACCAGTGGCAATCATCACCGCTCTCCAGTGTATACGCGATGGATGCTCCCTCGGTGCTGCACTGAAGCTGCGCCAGTGCCGGTGATCGCAGGGCCGGCGCCGGAACACCTGCTGCAAGCCCCGGATGGGACGCGTCGTAGAGGGCAATCATCGGCGTCGCCGTGAGCGGTTGAGTACCATCCGGATACCAGCGCCGAACCATCTGTGGTTCGCTCATCTCGCCAAGGTCTCCCACATCGCGCATCCACCCATCCAGAGAACTTCTCAATCTTGTCAGAATCGGCCCGTACTCGGCGTCATCGGCAAGGTTGATCATCTCAAAGGGGTCGACAAGCGTATCGTATAGCTCCTCAATCGGCCGTGGCTGGAACAGTAGTTCCTCAGGCCCTTCGAGGCTTCCCACCGCGTATCGCCGCCACAACTCCTGCATCACCGGATGTTTGTTGCGATAGGGAATCCACGGCAGATAGGGTCGCTGAGGTTCGTGGTGACGGATGAGTTTGTAACGGTGATCGCGCACGGCGCGGACCCGATCGTACGCCTCGTCGTGGCGATCACGGGAAGCGAAGACATGGTCTCGTGGCGCCGAGTCGTCGCCGAGGAATGGCTGGCCTTGCAGGTGCTGCGGCCGAGTAGCCCCGGCCAATGACAGCAACGTGGGCCCCAGGTCGATGAGACTGACCAGCTGCTGATCACAACTGCCTGCAGGCAATGAATTCGGCCAGCGGACGATCAGTGGCACCCGGATACCCGCGTCATAGGGCCAACGCTTGCCACGTGGCAGGCCCTCGCCGTGGTCGCTCCAGAGAAAGACGATGGTGTTTTCAGCCAGACCATCCTCCTCAAGTTGGTCGAGGATTTCACCTACCCGTTGATCCGCAGTTTCCAGATTGTCGTAGTGCTGTGCCAGCGCTTCACGGCAGGCGAGTGTATCGGGGAGATACGGCGGCAACTCGACGTGCGTCGGGTCTGTGCGCAAGGGCCCCTGCCGCTTCTCGGGCCACATACCGCTCTCATGGGTGACGGTCGGATTGAATACAGCGAAGAAGGGCTGGTCATCTGCTCGATGACGCCAGTGCCCCTGGTTACCGAGTTCATCCCAGGCGGTGCGTGGTGGCGAAAACTGGTAGTCCGTCTTGGCGTTGTTCGTGCAGAAATATCCTGCACTGCGCAGATACTCGGTAAAGCACTTTACATAGGGTGGCGGACAGCAGTCGTAGGGTGTCGGCATGCCATCGGTGAGTTCGTTGACATGGCTCGTGCGCATGTGGTGCGCGCCGATCGAGGTGGGATACATCCCCGTAATGATTGCGGCGCGACTCGGTGCACACACACCTGCGACTGAAAAGGCGTTGGGATATATACAGCCACCGGCGGCGAGTCGGTCGATGTTCGGCGTACGCGCAACTGTGTCTCCGTAGCATCCGAAACGCGGACTTGTGTCCTCCAGGGAGATCCACAGAAAATTTGGCCGCACGCCTTGACTGTTCACAGTCCGGTCTCCGAGGCTTCCGCTTCGTCGCCTTCAAGCTGCCACCCGGGGAGCGTCACCGATTCCTGTGGGGCGACCATGGGTCCATAGAGTTCGGGGCGTCGCGCCTGTAGATACCTCGAGCCAGACGTGTTCTGCAGCTTCTGCGGCGTGAGCAAGCCCACAATCACGTCGTCTTCCAAAGCCTCCGATTCGACCATGATCTCGCCAAAGGGATCTATGAGCATGGACAGTCCCGGCTTGACGGTATCGTAGTCCCATCCAATGGGATTGCTAAAGGCGTAGTAGACGCCATTCTCATAGGCCCGTGCCGGCAGCCAACGCAGCAACCATTCCCGCCCCTTCGGACCGCGGAATTCCTGCCGCAGGCGCACCGGATCACGATGGCGGTTCTCCCAGAGTGCACGATCGACGACTCCACGCCCCGGCATATTCGAGGGCAAACAGCATGTGACATGGGGAGCCATGATGACTTGTGCCCCCATCATCGTCGTCAGCCGCGGATTCTCTACGAGGTTGTTGTCGTAGCAGATGAGAAATCCCACCTGCCAGCCACATAGTTCAATGACATTGTATCCCTCCCCCGGCGACAGATGCGGATTGACAAAGGGATGCAGCTTGCGAAACCGGGTCAGATAGCCATCGGGTGACACTGTCACATATGTGTTGTAGAGATCTTCACCTTCCTGCTCGATCAGACCAGCCATGACAATCGTGTCATATTCTCGCGCGATGCGGATCAGCTCGGTCACGGAAGGGCCATCGGGTACCGGCTCGGCCACATCGGCGAGTTGACTCTTCGTCATCGGCTGCAGCCACGAATACGCGGGAATGCAACCTTCATGAAAGCTGACGATCTGAGCGCCAGCTTCTACGGCTTGGCGGGTCAGAGCCTCTATGCGTGAGAGGTTGAAGACCTTGTCTCCGTCGCGATGTTCGAACTGAGCCGTTGCGATTCTCAAGTCTTTCATCGACCACTCTCCCTTATGAATTGGCCCCACCGGTCACTGCGGCACATCTATTCGCCCTGGTTGCTATATGGGAAGGCTATTGGCGGCGTCTGGTCACGGCAAGCAGACCTGGCGACGGGAGGTGAGGGGGACTATTGTTCGCCCTGCGATCACTGCGCTAGCGATCGCTCCCGACCCATCCCTTTATGTTGAGGCGATCCATGCGAGCGACCCCTTTGACCTTACCAAGTGCCGCCATTGTCATCCTGGCCCTGTTTGCACCACAACCGGCGATCTCGCAGACGATCCCTGTCACGACCCAGTCACCAGCGGCGCATGAGAAGTTCATTGAAGGGCGGGCGCTTTTCGAAAAGCTGCGCGCTCAAGAGGCTCGTCCATTACTGCAAGCGGCTGTCGCCGCGGATCCTGACTTCGCGTTGGCGTGGCTCAATCTTGCGCAGGTCTCAACGAGTGCGAAGGACTTTTTCGATCATGTAGATCGGGCCGCCAGCCTCGTCGAGCACGCATCAGAGGCCGAGGGATGGTGGATTGTAGGATTCCAGGCCGGCGTCCAGGGGCACCCTCAGCGGCAACTTGAACTTTACAGCAAACTGGCCGAGGCATATCCCAATGACCCCCGATCACACAATCTTCTCGGCATTCATCACTTCGTTCAGCAGAATTGGGCTGTGGCGATTACCAATTTCGAACAGGCGACAGATGTCGATCCATCCTATTCGGCCCCATACAACATGCTTGGGTACGCGCGGCGCTTTGCTGGCGATTTTGATGGTGCCGAAAAGGCATTTCAGACATACATCAGACTGATCCCCGATGATCCAAATCCATACGACTCGTATGCCGAACTCTTGATGAAGACCGGGCGCTTTGAAGAGTCCATCAAATCCTATCGCAAGGCTCTGCAACAGGATGGTCACTTCATCGCATCCCACATCGGTATTGCCACGAATCTCAATTTCCTCGGCCAGCAAGCCGCAGCACGTGCACAACTCGAACAGATGCTGGGTACAGCACGCAACGATGGCGAACGGCGTGGTGCCTATTTCGCGATGGCCGTGTCTCAGGTATCCGAGGGCAATCTGGCTGCTGCCATCAGTTGTATCGCCGTCGAGCTGGCTCTGGCTGCCAAGATCGATGATGCGACAGCGATGGCCGGAGATCACACCAACATGGGTCTGTTGCAGTTGGAGAGCGGGAATGTGGACGCTGCCGAATCCCATTTCGAGGCGGCCATTGCCGTCACCGAAGCATCAGACAGAGATGAGGATGTGAAAGAGACTGGACGACGAGCATATCTCTACAACAAGGGGACCCTGGCCGTCGCCAGAGGAGACTATGCCACGGCGCGTGCCTTGGCGGCGGACCTTCTGGAACGGGCCCAAGCAATCGGCAACAGCTTTGCCGAACGTCTTGCCCACGAATTGATTGGGATCGCCGCCCTTGCTGAGGGGGACGCGAGTACTGCATCCAGCGAACTGGCCCAGGCGAATCAGCAGGACCCCTACAACCTGTATCGCCAGGCTCTCGCCGCCGACGCATCAGGCGACGACAACAACGCGCGCCAATGGCTACAGCGCACGATCGCCAACAACCCTCTCAACAACCTGAATGATGCTCTGGTTCGCAGCAGAGCCATGAAACTGCGGGACGAGTTTTAGTCCTGCGCAGTGGCGATCACAACCCAGGAACCCGACCCTGGTGCGGCGAGTGTCACCCACTGCCCCCCATTGACGAAGTCTGCGTCGATTTCCCGTTCGCCATCGATATCGATCCACAGCAACTGAAATTGCCCCGGCTCCTGCCGCAGGTCGAGACCAACAAGCCCACCGTCGACATAGTAGATGATGTGCTGCTCACCTGGGATACAACTGTGGTAGGCTTCGTTTGTCTTGCGTTCGTTCAACTGCAGATGATCTGAGTCGGGCAGGGCGCGTGGAAAATCGAACAACTGCGTCACTCGGCGCGCTGCCCGCAGGTGTCGCTGTGCCAGGGCTCCCAGCCCCAGGCCCGATGGTGGGCGGTGAAAGCGTATCGCTGCAAATCCGCCGATCAGATTGCGCCAGAATGTCTGGATTCCATGGGCCGTATCAATCCCGCGGTCCGTCCACTTGCCGGCATCGGATCCGTAGATCTTGGTCGAATTCATAGGCCGAGGCTGATTTCGCAAAAAGTGCCACACCCACTGTGCGTGATTCCAGTTCGATTCACCCGGAGTTTGACTGTTCTGCGAAATATCCACGAACTGATAACGAGTCACGTCGTCGAAAGTGGCTCTGTGTGTTGCGTCCCGCACATCCCAATGGTCCCACATCTCCGTCACGTGAATCGCCACGCCAGCTGCCTGCGCCCTGTCTGTGATATACGTCGCCCAGAAGCTAGCCCAGGCCGGATCTCCTGATGTCTCATTGTCGACACAGTAGAGGATATGATCGTGCTGGAGAGTGTAAGACAAGACGCGATCGACAAAGGCCTTCTGGAAGGCCAGCAAAATCTGATTGTCCTGCAGTTGCGGAACGGTGTAGAAAAATGGCTGACGATTCTGGCCGGGATGCGCTGGATAATCACTGGCAAGTCCCGATTCTTCCGCATCGTAGTTGATATTGTTTGCGGGATTGAAGGGATCATGCAACCAGGGACCTCGACTGTGATCGAAGCGATCCCACATCTCGATTTGGACGACGATGCCGCGCTCGTTGGTGCCAGTCAGAAAACGCTCGAAACGCGTCCAATACTCTTCGTTCCAGGTCTGCAGATCGTAAAGGCCATCGTCACGTTGTCCGAATGCTTTGATTTCGTAGCCGAGATCAGGACGATCAGACATCGTATTCCGCAGGAAATTGCCACCATTCTGCACCAGCAGATCTAGTTGCCCTTCCACGCCAGGCATTTGGAACAGATTGTCGTCGGCGCTGCCTCCGAGTAACACCTGCGTCTGGCCCCGGTGCGTCCAATACCTTGGAGATTGGGGGCAGGGGTGGATGGCTGCAGCGGGAGAATCGCGCATTACATGTGCTCCCGGCGAAAAGCGATCAGCCCCTGTTTCATCAGTTCGCGGGCCGTCGCATCGGGACGCTGATCATACAGTTGACCAAAGACGGCTGCGAAGCGCTCGACGTCATTGTCGATGTCAGCTCTATATCCGGGAAACATTCGTCGGTTATAGAACTCCGTCAGGCCCTGATAGGCTGCGAAGACGGTCCAATCGAGATTGGCCGTGCCGGACGCCTCACTTACGGCCTCGTCGAAGACATCTATGAGCAGATGACGCCCAAATTCGAAGCTCACCGTCCGCGCCATCAACTCTTCATCCTTCTCGACCGCCAACAGGGTCTCGCCGTAGCTGAGTCCCGTCGCCGAGATGGACATAGGAGCCGCCACGAGGGAAACGACGAAGTGTCGGCCATCGTAGCTCTCCTGCGTCATCGATTCCCAGGAGGCGATCAGATCCACTGACCAGGCTTGTGACTCAATCTGATCTGCTGCCACCTCGAGATCACGTTCGATCTCCGGCCACAGTTCGTCTTCGTAGTCGCGGTAGTGTTTGACATAGAGTCGGCCCAGTTCACGTATAAATGTGAAACTGTTGTGATAGAGATCCAGGCGTTCGTAGAAGAACCCTTCCAGATCAAAGAGCCATGTGGATACTCGATCGTGACCGTCCGCATTGTCACGCCGAAAGGCGGCATATGCATCGCGTCGAATCGCATTCTCAAAACTGATGAAGTATTGTTCGAGCTCGAATTCGTCCTGCAGCCGGAGATAGGCCGGCAGGAAGACGAAATACGGAGCCAGCTCACCCGTATGCTGTCGATCCCATGCCAGTGCGGGGGCCGCCTGCTGAAGACGGCTCAGGCTCTGCGTAGGCACTGTGGAGCGCATCAAATCGCCATACGGTGTCGGCCAGGGAAGGCCACCGAGGGTTGTCAGGTGTACGACGTAGTTGGCCATCGGTTCTGCGACACAGACGATCTCCTTCTGTCGTCGTCCTGTGCTGGCCACGTCACCGATCGCCCTGCCGCCGGTCGACCGGCCATCGATCGATCGATCGCCGGTGCCCGGCCTGACCGAAGGCGGTGCACATGCAGCACAGAGCAACAGCCCCAGGCCAATCATCGTGATATATAGCGGCCTCCAGCCCCCCACCAGTGAATCTCGATGACGACCCATTGGGCTTACCCCTTTCCGCAGCATTTCTTGAATTTCTTCCCGCTACCACAAGGGCACGGTTCATTGCGACCAACGGGCGCTACAGGTTTTCTTATCGTCGTTCCACGGACTGAACCGTCATTACGGAAAGCTGCCAAATACCCCTCTTCACAGCCGTCGATCACCGTCGCCCAGGAGGCGGACGACGGAAATCTGCCCGTTGACGGTAGGTACTCCACAAAGGCTGTGAGCAACTCAGGAAATCGCTGTCTCTGGTCCAGTGGCAGGTCCAGATGGGCGACGCCCAGCAGTGCTTCCTTCACCTTGAGCGTCGTCGGATCTCCCCCTACGGCCTGAGCCCAATGGGCCAGCAAACCTTCCGCATTCTGCTTGAGTTGTGTGTCGAGAAGCAGGAAGTGCTGGGACTGGCAGAAATCGCTGACTGCGTCCTGTAGTGACTCTGTGTGTGGCATATGTCTCCTCAACTAAACGTCCGGAGTAGGGCGTGGGATCCTGGTCAATCTCATCAAGTGATCCGCCGACGAAAGCCGTTCCCAGCCGAAAGCCTCATAGAATGAGTGTGCATCTCGTGTTGCCAATCCAATCGACGGCAGCAGATCAAGAGCAGGGCACTCGAGAATACAGGCAATCAGCCACTTTCCAAGACCCTGTGCACGCACCTGCTCGACGACAAAGACATCCAATAAGTAGGCGAAACGCGCGTAATCGGTGACAATCCTGGCGAAACCGATCTGTTTTGTCTCGTGATACAGACCGAAGCAAAGCGAATTCTCTATGGAGATTTCCACTGTCCTGCGTTCGATACCGGGCACCCAATAGGATGTGGTTAAGAATTGGTGAATCATCTCCACGTCGAGCTGCGCCGGATCGGTGCTGATCGTGTCACTGTCGCGCTGCCATTGATAGTGGTCAGACATCAGGTTGCTCCTTTTCGCCATCGCCTTGGCGCTGCACAAGGAAGACGCCGCCCAGAATCATAACGCCACCGAAGGTCGTATACATGCCGACAGATTCTCCGAGAAGCAGAACACCCCCAGCCAATGTGACGAGAGGCTCGAAATACAGCAGGGAGGCAACCGAAGACGTCGTGGCACGCCCGAGGGCTGCGAACCACAGCAGGTAGGCAAGTGCTGAACAGCCGACGCCAAGAAAGAGCAGGGCCAATACAGCATTCAGACTCACCTGCATCAACTCACTGGCAGCACCTGCGAACAAGGCGGGAGGAAGCAGCAACACGAGCCCGACAACCATGGCTGCCATCGTCGCCGGCAGTGGATCGAGACGACTCAGAATTCGCCGTCCGAGAACAGTATATACCGCCCAATTGACGGTGCTTGCCAGGATGAGCAGATCTCCCCTCGTCTGTGGCAACTGCAGCGCCACGCCTGGCTGACCATCGCTGAGTAGCACAACAACGCCCGCCAGACCGACAAGCAGACCCAGCACTCGTACGCGTCGTAGATGTTCGCCAAGTACGAAAAATGCCAACAGCGCAGACCAGACAGGAATGATGCCGATCAGCCAGCCCGTGCGTACCGCCGTCGTCATCGTCAGGCCATACGCCTGCAGCATCTGATGCAGGAAAACACCGAGGCCGCCGGCCACGAGCAGACTCGGCCAGGCGGCGCGAGGCACGACCCAAACCTGGCGCCGTATCGTGGCGATGATGATCAGACTGAGCGCACCGAAGGCGGTCCGCCCCAGGACGATGGCCATGGGAGTCAACTCCAATAACGCCACGCGCGTTGCAACAAAGGAGAGTCCCCATAGAACCACGGCACCAAGGCCGAAGGCGAGACCAACCGTTCGTTGGGTCATATGCTCAGGCTGTAGTGACGAAAATCCTCATCGAGCACGTAGCCGAGTCCCTCATAAAGCCGTTGTGCCCGCCCATTGTCGTGTGCTGTGGCCAGTTCGAGGCGAATCGCACCTGTTGTGCGAGCGTGCGTAGCGGCTGCCTCCATCAGTAGACGCCCGCAGCCCGTGCCGCGCTGATCCTCGACGACGAATAGATCGTTGAGAACCCAGATGGAGGCGATAGAGACGGAGGAAAAAGATGGATAGAGTTGTGCAAAGGCAACCAGATCTTCGCCCTGCAGGACACCGTAGATCACCGACTCGTCGGCCTCCAGGCGTCGGCGCAGAAATTGTTCTGCTGCATTAACATCGGAGTCGGCGCCGTACCAGACCCGGTACGCATCGAACAGGATGGCCAGTGATGGTAGGTGGTCTAGGCCGAGTCGAATTGCTTTCAAAGGATCATCATCCTGTGTGACAAGGGCAGTGGCAGAATCTACAGCATGGCCGCAACATCCAGACCGAGCCTTTCACCAGCCTTCTCCGGCGATGACTCGCAGCGCTCTTGCCGCCGCCAGCCGCAGGTCACCGCCTTGATTGGCCTTCAATTCCTCCAGTAGCGGTATCGCTGACGAGGCTTCTAACTGTCCCAGGGAAAGTGCAGCCTTTACACGGATGGCCTCAAGGCCGGGGTCGGAGGCGACCCGACTCAGGGCGGCGACAATGTCTTGCTGGGTGCCTTCGTGACCAGTCCAGGCCGGATGATCATCACCCTTGATTTCTCCCAAAGCCTGAACGGCAACGTAGACGACTTCCGGTGACTCGCGCTCGATGGCATTCAGCAGCCAGGGGGCCAACCCACGATAGGCAAAGCCACGAAGCCCGGCGATGGCTGCAACCTGCTGCGTTGGCGAAGGTGCAGCCAGTTCGTTTGCCAGCAGTCGATAGACAGAGTCAGCCAGAACATGCGTCGTATCGATACAAGCACCCATTGCCTGCATGACCTGCACACGCAGTCGGGGGGACGGATCATGCATGTGTGCCAGGAGCGGTTCCATCGCCAAGGTTGATGCGACCTGCTCCAGAGCGATGGCAGCCGCGAGGGCCACGTCGATACTCGGATGTTGCAGACGCCGACCCAGTAGATGTGCCGCAGCAGGATCTCCGATCTGACCGAGGGCAGTGACACTTCTCTCGACAACTCCGACATTGCTGTCGGACAGAGCCACTAGCAGATCGGCGACGGCAACCTTTGCACGCAGTGTACCAAGTAGTTGAGCACTCATGAAGCGAGTTCGCCAGCGGTCGGACTGCAAGCCGCCACGCAGAGCGGGAATCACGTCCTCCTGTTGGCGTAGCAAGCGATCCGACACCTGCCTGAGTTCGTTTGGATCTCGAGATGCAAGACGCACCACCAGCTCCTCGGGACTCTCTTCGCAGGCAACCAACAGCAACAGGATGGTCACCAGGACCGGTCTATGACAGATAGAGGCAGACATCAATCGTAGTTGAATCGAAGACCATCCGAATGCATCACGCCCACGACGTGACGCCCGTGCAAGGCGACCTGCCCGTCGGGATTCACCAGCCAGTAGCTTGGGTAGTACGAAACCTGATACAAGGATTGCAGCGCCCCCTCGTTATCCAACACGTCCAGAATCTGGGGCCAGTCCATCTGCTGGCGCTGCAGAAATCGCTCAAAGGCCTCTCGGTCTCTGTCGATACTGACACCAACCACAGTCAGTTGCTCGGCATATTTCTCCTGCAGGGCCCGAATCCGAGGGACCTCATCGATACAGGGCGGACAGGTTGTAAACCAGAAGTCGAGGAGCACGTATCTGCCTCGCAGGTCTTCGAGGCGGAGTGGATCGCCTTTCGAGTCCATCGCGTTGAAGAGGGGGGCCACCATGTTTGTCTGAATGGCCCAATTCGTCTGCGGCACACTCAGATCTGGCGTCCGGCGCCCCACAAGTGCAGCCAGACCGACTGCAACCAGAGCAGCTGCGACCAGCGACATGGGCCAGCGCATCATTCTCCCCCATCTATTCTTCGTTGCAGACACCAGATGGGCCCGCCAAAAAGCAGCCGCCTTTCGCGCCCCGCAGAGCCTTCACGACCGCCGAAGTAACGACCAAGAGAGTCGTGAAACCACCGTTTGGTAGCGTCTGCTGTCATCTGCGTCTGTTCCAGAGCGTGGGTCACATTGGATTGAGTCATCAGAAATGCTACCCACGCACTCGCAGACAAGGGGATCTCCAACTGATACGAGTCCCCCGCAAGCAACTCGAACCCATAGTTGGCAGCTTCCTCATCGGTGATCGGGCGCTCGTCTCTTGGAGGTCGAGGGAATCTGGATAGGTATTGGTTCACGTACCATTCGCGATAGGATGGCTCCTCGATCATCGCCCCCTGCTCCGCTCCGTCATAGACCCAGAGCAGCGCACCTGCCCTCAAAACACGCCATGATTCTGCGAAAAAGAGTTTGCGATCGATCCAGTTGATCGCACCGGCAACACTCAGCAGATCGAATGCGCCATCGACGAAGGGCAGCCCTTCGCCGGAGGCGGCGACGTATCTGACTCCAGGGGCGTGCTCAGCCGCTGCAAGCATGGCTGCAGAACGATCGATGCCGATGACCTGCGATGCAAAGTCCCTTAGCGGCAGCGTCGACAGACCCGTGCCGCAGCCAACATCCAGCGCACGAAAGCACGAAAAATCGGGTGATTTGAGTGCCAAGCGAGATAAGACGTTGCCGTGAAATCTAGGTCTGCTCTCGGCGTATCCCTCGGCCACTCTCGATGTCACGAATAAACTGTCGTCCGTCACGCTTGTGCCAATTCGGTCTCTGTGAGGTTATGTGTACCACGCATAAGACTTGGTGTCTCATAGTCAGTTCCATAGCTCCCCCAGGCCCCACAGGTCGTAGGACATAGTCGTTCTGCCTCTGAGGATTGCCTTGTAGGGAGGATGAAGGCCCACTGGGTCACATGCAAGAGCATCGGTGAAAAAAGGTCTCGTATCAGTTCGTTTTCAGTACTTGTACGGATAGGTAGCCCCCTTGGCCGAGGGTATATTGGCGACGCTCTCCATCCGCTGCTGCCGCCTTCAGGAGCTTCGTCCAATGTTGTTGAACTCCGTCTCACCAGAGTCCCTCGCGCGCGTCGCCCGTCTGTATCGTACCAGCAAAGAGGCTGGCGCTGCCATAGGTCTTACGATGCGAGGCTTCTCGCGAGCGTGCCGTCGCCACGGGATCGAAACCCCTGCGGCTCGACGCGGTCGGGAACGCCAACTCGCCCGAGGCTAGCTGCGCTTCGCAAGGGATTCAAGTTTTTTTGAGTTCTCTCTGATTTATTTCGCTACATCGCGTGAAAAGTGCATCCGCCACGATGTAAGGGTGGTCACTATCCGCACAGGAACTGCTCGCCTGTGAGTTTTTTTTGGAATTATGCAGATTTACAGGAACTTTGGCTTGACATCGTATCAGGCGCTCTGATACGCTCTTAATAGCAACGACGACGAAGAGGGCCGCGCGTCTCAATTCGTCTGATGAAACGTCATCAAACGCACGCGCAAGAAAGGGGTAGTCGAATGCTTTTTAACGAATTCGCGGATGTAGTAATGATCTGTGAAGGCCAGCTGCCTCTGTGCAGGAGTAGGGACCGACAACGTTAAGTCGAAAGTCCCACCTATCTCTCCTACCCAGCCGCAGCCGCCCTCACAGGCACTGCGGCTTTTTTCGTGGCACGATGCGAGGTTTTTCTCGCGTCATTCGAGAAAGAAAACATGGGAGAGAGTGTTCGTGTATAACCCTGACTTCTGGGAAGTCCGTCTCGACCATTCCGACCTGGAGCGCTATCCGGACCAATCAGCGCTCTGGTTTGATACGGTTGAGGAGCGTCGTCTGCAGCGACGCAGTCAGGCCCGAGCCCGGCGGCTTTTTGGGCCTGTTATGGAGCTGGTCACCGCCTCGCTGACACATCGTCAGCGTGAGGCCCTGCTCCTCTATTTCGTCCACGGTAAGACGCAGGAGGAGGTTGCCGAGATCATGGGCATCAACCGACGCGTCGTTAGCCAGCACCTGTTCGGTATCCGGCGCAATGGTCGCCAGGTAGGGGGAGCCGTCCCCCGCCTGCGACGGCTCTGCCGACAGCATGGCATCACAGCCGATGTCTGAGAATGGGATGGAGGGCCAAGTGTACCGGCACTGCCCTCGTCCCTCTGGGACCCCGGCTTCACATAGAACCCACACCCCTGGAGGTGAAACGTGGAATACGTTCGCCGAGAGGACTTCCGGACCTGGTGTTCCGAGGTGGGCTACCTCTATGTCGTGGTGGCCGCCTTCGTTACGATCGCCATGCTTATGGGCAGCCTCGGCAGCTACATAGGTAGTGTCGATTTGCGAGATGATGAGAATCGCAGGTTGTCGGCCGAATATCTCGGGCCGGAAGCCCACGTTGTACCTGCTGCATATCCATAATCCCTAATCCTTATCAGGGGCCAGTCTTCCGTAGAACGGATGACCCCTCATAGGGTCTGCCAACGGCGCAGACCCCAAAAGACAACGCGGTCCCGGTCAGCCTCGGCCGGGGCCGCGCTGTCGTTTGAAATCTTGCCCTGCAACGCACTGCCTTGTAAGGTTTCTGTAGGCGTCGATGTGCCCTCGCAGACAGGTATTGCCGCAGGTGACCAGCCCCGAGAGTGCTCTTGTTGGTGTCTTAGACGCAATTTCTCTGGAGACACCAGCTGAGATCTTCCGTGAAAGCTTCATTGATGGTGCCACGTCCTTCGCCGCAGAGAAGCGGCTGGAGTCGACGTATGCGCCCTTCCTCGGCTATGACGTACATCGGCTGCGCCGCGAGTTCGGCACATTTGTCTGGGATCTCAGACAATTGGCAGATTCCTCCCGGTTGCATTCCAGTGGCTATCGCGATCATGTCTACTGGCTCATCGACGATGGCGAGTACATCGGCCAGTGCTCCATCCGACCAGAGCTCGGCACACCTTATCTGATCACCTATGGCGGTCATATCGGTTACAGCATCCGCCCCGATCGACGTAGACAAGGTTATGGCCGCCGGATTCTGGACCTCGCCCTCGACGAATGTTATTCCCTTGGCATGGAGCGTGTCCTGATCACCTGCGATGAAGACAACCAACCTTCGCGTCGGATCATCGAGTCAAATGGCGGACAATTTGAATCAGGGCTTACGATGGACCGAGCTGTCCGGCGGGCTGAGGGTCGCAAGAGCGACACAGATATCCAGAAACTGCGCTACTGGATCGAGTTGGGAGACCGGCGTCGATGAGCGTCGACGACCCATTTCCTTTCGCATCCTTTGACATAGCACTCGCAAGCGGAGAACGGGTGCTGCCAGACTACGATGGCGGATCCATCGTCAATGTCACCGCATCCATCCTGCAGTCCTTTGGCTGTAAACCGCCATCGCCGCCACTACGCTCAGACCTCCTTGACCCAAATCTGCTGAGCGACGCCGCTGGCGGGGTCGTTTGCCTCGTTGTCGATGCCCTCGGTCTGGCGCAGCTACAGGCCGGTCTTGCCGCCGGCAGGGCGCCGCACGTGCAGCAACTCGTCGACAATGGTGGCGCACCTCGGGCCCTGACATCCATCTTTCCCTCGACCACGACAGCAGCCCTCACGTCTCTGGCGACGGCTCACCCACCCAGCGGCCACGGTATCCTTGGCCATGTGTTGTGGCTTGATGAGGTGCAATCCACTTGTAACGTCCTGCACTTCGCACCAGTGGGTCGCCCCACTGAGCCGATCGACGACGAAATACTGCGCTGTCAGCCGACGATTCACGAAACACTCATGCGCGTGGGCGTCCCCTCATTTGCCGTCACCGCCGCCGCTTACGAAGGCACGGCGTTCACGGGTCTTCTGCAGCGCGGCAGTCGCTTTCTCGGGTACCAGACACAGTCGCAGATTCCCGCACTTCTCGAGCAGGCATTGTCTGCCGCCGCCAATGAGGGGCGATGTTTTGTCGGTATGTATTGGCCTCACATTGATACGATCGCGCACCTTAATGGACCAGATCTGCCTACGGCACACAGCGAAGCGAGTGCACTCGAATTGGAATTCGTCGATCTCATGATTGGACACGTGGCCCGCATCTGTCGTCAACATCGATGTGCGCTAGTGATCACAGCCGATCACGGACAAACACGACTCGATCCCCAACAAGGCTGTGTGCTTCCCGCGAACTTGCTCAGCAAACTGCATCATCGCCCCACGGGAGGCCGTCGTGCTGCCTACTTAGCATGCGATGATGTTCAACGATTGCATGATGCTGGCATCTCTCAAGCGGCAGATTTGCTGCCGATGGATGCAGTCGTTGAGGCTGGCTGGTTCGGTGGCCCGCTGTCGTCCTCTTTTCGCCAACGAATCGGCAATTGGTTGGCCCTGGCCCACGATGGGGTGCAATTCCTCATCGATGATGGGGATGGCGTGCATCCAATGCTTGGTGGGCATGCGGGTCTGACTCCTGCCGAAATGCAGGTCCCTCTTCTCGTGGTGCCCGCCTCGTGATGGTGACGGCAAGGAAATCTGGGCACAGTTGGATGGTTCAAATTCTGATCTGTCTGCTGGCGACTACCACCTTCGCCCAGCCCGTACCGCTTCTGAATCTCGACGAGGATCCAATTCTGCTGGCGACCCTGCGGTACCTCGACCAGGGCCTGCGGTCGGCTGATCCAGTCCGCATGAGCGAATTGCTGGGCTATGTGGCGGGGGCTACGGATCACAGCCAACAGCAGGTCCGGGCACACCTGATAGATCGACTGCAGGCAATGGCGGACCTTCGCCAACAAGGTGGCGACGATTGGGAGCGCCTCGTCGATCTGGGGGGGGAGCTGTCACGGCGTCAATTATCACGCTTCATCGATCACTTGGGACGCCATGGACGAGAGATCTTGCACTCGTCGGACGACTACTTGCTGGACACCACCCTACGCTGGGCAGCGCGTGAGGCGCGGATTCCACCACAGGAAGCATTGCACTTCGTGAATCGCATCGTGGCTGCTCAGCTCGTGAATGATCCACTTGCTCCCGCTGCTGAGCCGGTCGGTGTCGTCGTCAACGGCTGGACCGAGAAATACGAGTTCAGACTCGAACCACTGCTGATCTATCTAGAGTCGGAGGATGAAGCCGCGGCACGTGAGGCGGTACGTGACATCCAGCGCTTCATCGTACCGGCCGTGGTACGAGGTCTACCCTCTGCGTCGGGCGTTGCCTGGGCATTTCGACAGCGTGATCTCACCGCCTTGGTAGATCCCACGTATGACGTCCGCCTTCGCGTCCGCACCCTTCGATTCAGTGGACTGTCGACCAACCTGCAACCCTGCATTGACATCGGGATCCAGATCATCGACACACAAAGCCAAACACTCGCTTCTGAGTTCGACGTAGCTCACTGCGGCGTGGCCAGTGTCTCCCCACGGCGTCTATCCCTGTTCTTCGACGAAGTAGCCAACGTCGTCGTCGATACACTCGTTCCCTTCTTCGACTCGCGCAGATGACCATCTCCCCTCCTGGGGAGGCCCTCAAGCGCCAGGCCCATCTGTTCGATCGACTCGTTGGCGGGACACCCGGCCTGTTGTTCACAACGGATCCGGGCCTCGAAGACCTGGCGGCGGCGGAAGCCGTCGACCGACTGGGACAGCGAATCCACGGCGGCCTGTACGAACGCCGACCTCATGGATTTCATGGCCATGCTCTGATTCTGCCCCCCCGTCATGACCCATCCATTCGCGCGATCGCAAGGCAGATGCGGTCCGTTCACCACGTCGTCGAGCCCCGTTATGCTTTCCAACTGTCTGCTGATGACCCCCTCGGAGGTATCCGCTCCACGCTGGCAGAGCGTGGTGTCGAGGGTGACCTGCACACGCAGGGCAGTTTTCGCGTCACCTCCAACCGCCATGGCGAACATCCTTTCTGCAGCACGGATGTACAGCGTGTGGCAGGAGCAGGTTTGGTCGAGCGACACGGGATGAAGGTCGATCTCACGAACTTCGACACAGAAATCCGCGTCGATGTTCGTCATGGGCAATGTCTCGTTGGCCTGCAGCTGACGCGGGAGCGTCTGAGCAAGCGCCCCTGGCGGCTCTACCACCCGCGAGCCTCACTACGAGCGAATGTCGCCTATGCGTTGCTGCGGTTTGCCGGGATCTCGGAGGGTCGGCTCCTCGATCCATTCTGCGGCTCAGCGACCATTCCAATAGAAGCCACCAGCTTTGGTCCCGATCTGCAGATCGTCGCCAGCGACTACAGCGAAGAAGCCATTGAAGGTGCACGGAAAAACATCGCCGCAGCAAACGTTGCAGATCGCATATCGATTGACCAGCATGATCTGAGCGATCTGAGAAGCAACCATCAGGAGGGTAGTTTCGATCTCATCGTCACCAATCCACCCTACGGTATTCGCGTCGGTCAGGGGATGAATTTCTTCGCTTTCTACGCGGCCTTCCTGCGTACGGCGGCGTATCTGCTGCGACCCGGCGGATGTTTGGTCTTCCTCGCGTGGAAACGGGGTATCGTTGATAAGGTTCTGCAGCAAGGCGATGGCCTGCTGCAAAGACGGCATTCACGAATTATCGAGATGGGCGGGATTTATCCACGGATCTATGTCCTGGATCGTCTGTGAGTTGCTGTGACACCCGCATCTGCCCTGTGTTGCTGATACGAATCATTATAGCCCCGTCCTGATCTGTGCGACGAACATCTGCGTGCGCCTGCAGTCGAGTGACAACGGGGCTGGCCGGATGGCGGAATTTGTTGTGAGCCCCCACGGAGATGACAGCCACAGAAGGTCGAACCACATCGAGAAACACAGCGGCCGATGACGTCCGCGAGCCGTGGTGGGCGACCTTGAGGATGTCAGCGTGCAGACGAGATCCCCAGCGGGTCACGGATCGGTCCGTCTCGTGCTCGATATCTCCTGTGAACAGAACCCGGCGCTCGCCGTAGTCAAGACGAAACACGACGGAACCATTGTTCAACCCCATGGTAGAGAGCCCTGAGCTGTCCACAAAGCTCGCCGTCGGATGCAGAATCAGCCCACCAGCACCTCCTAGTCCTGCGAGACTATCGCCACCCCGCACGGCATGGTAGGTGATCTGTCGGCGCTCGATGAGCTGCCGAAGCCGGAGCGACGTCCACGAATCGTAATTCTGCCCGCCATCAACGAAGTGCCGCACCTTGATCTGTTCGAGCAGCGACACGAGACCGCCGATGTGATCTGCGTGCGGGTGCGAAGCGACGACGACATCGACGACCTCTACCCCCTGACGACGTAACCAGGGCACCACGACTCGCTCCCCCATGTCGATATGACGACTGCGCATGCCGGCATCGATGATCATCGTCTTACCGTCTGGAAAGCGGACGAATGCCGCGTCCCCCTGTCCTACGTCGAGGAAAACGATGTCGAGGACGGCGGGATCCCACACCTTGTGCCAGATCCACACATTGGCCGTCAACAGCGCCAGAAGCAAGGAGACCCGGCGAAGGCCAGGTCGATAGATGGCGACAATGGTGAGTGCTGTCAGGGACATCCAACTCAGCGCCTCGGATGGGGTGGGTTGGGCAACCTGCCAGGGAGTCAGGGCAGAAAATACTGCGACGATTTTCATCAGTCCCGTCAGTGTGAGCCAGATGGCGCCACTGATCATGGGGGCCGCCGCGGGCACAATGGGTGCGACCAGTGCCAGGAGCAAACCCTGTGCAACGGCGAGGCCGAGCAGCGGCACGACCAGGAGGTTGGCCAACAACGACAAGGGTGCCAGCTGCTGGAAGTGGAAGACGATCAATGGCAGGGTCCCGACCTGCGCTGCAAGCGACACCGTCGCCGGCACGAGGATCCACTTTCCCACGCGCGACGTTTCTGCAAGCCAGTGCGAGGGCCACAGGGACATGAAGGGGCCATGCAGAGTGACAATGGCAAGGGTCGCGGCGAAAGACAGTTGAAAAGACAGCGTCAGAAGAGACGTTGGCTGCACCACCATCAGTACCAATGCTGCCAGCCCCAGGCTGTTGAGAACACTGCCTCGCAGTTCCACAGCGCGGCCCACCAGAACGATCGCCGCCATAAGACTGGCGCGAACAACCGGTGCCTGCATCTGAGTGACGAAGGCATAGATAACGAGCAAGACCACGGTGGCAGAACATGCGATGGCGTCAGGGACTCGAGCTACGCGCATCAGAGTCAGGAGGAATATGACGATGAGCCCCACATGCAGACCGCTGATCACCAGGGCGTGAGCGAGTCCCGTGGCGCGAAACTGCGACGCCACTGACGCCGGAATCGCGTGTTTGTCTCCCAGTAGCATGCCTACCAGAAGAGCTGCAGGGGCTCCGTCAAGATGTGCTGTGAACGACGAGCGCAGTGAGGCTCGGATGGGGCGAATCACGTGTTGTTGCCACGGAGTGTCAGACCCTGGCGACATTTCAAGGATATCCGAATTACGATAAATGCTGGCCGTCGCGTGCAGATCGTGACGTTGAGCGAGGAATCGTCGGTAGTCGAATTCGCCCGGATTGCGTGCTGGTTGTGGCTTCAGGATCCTGCAGAGAATTCGAAGTCGATCACCGGCGGTCGCCGTGAACTGCGTGACTTCGGGACGCACGGTCAGCAATACATCACCCGACAGCTCGCGGCAGTCTCCATCATCTGCGCACAGAATCTCCGCACGCACACGAACTCGCCGCCGCCCATCCGCGAGAGTTTCCGGGTCGTGGTCCAGCGACGCCGTCAGCTCCCCTTTGCTGCCGTAGACGTGGGCCTGACGTATGTCGTTTGCAGGTAACAGTCTTGTGTCTTGATGGTGACGGATACCGCCCAACCCGAACAAGGATATGCAGAGCATCCAGGACGCGATCCTGGCGGCAGTTCCCCATAGATAGAGAAGAAGAACGACGACCCAGAAGATGCCTGCACTCGTAAGCCACAGCCATGTCGGTGGTGCAAGAAACTCTGAGCAGACGATGCCCAGCCCCAGGCACAGGGCGGCAAGAAGAGCCGGACAGCGGCGGTGGACTCCTGAGGTTTCCATGGCGTAACCAATGCAAAGGCCGTTCCCGCTATCTACTGCTGTTGCGCATGACTACCCCTGACACAGATCTTCTATGGAAGCGTATATCAACGTCACCGTGAGATAGGTCTCCTTGTTATTGAAACTGTTCCTGATGTTCACACTGATTCCCGTGATCGAACTGGCTCTGTTGGTCGAAGTGGGAAGTCGAATCGGTGTGACGCTGACAATTGCCGTGGTCCTGCTGACAGGTGCGGCCGGTGCCTGGTTGGCACGTAGTCAGGGCCTGCGGGCCCTCGTCCGTCTGCAGGAGGCGCTGCGCGCAGTACAATTTCCAGGAGACGAGATTTTCGACGGTGTGCTCATCCTCGGCGGGGGTCTGTTATTGTTGACCCCCGGCTTTCTCACTGACCTGCTCGGCCTGAGCGTCCTGATTCCTGGCAGCCGCCATTTGATCAAAGCGGCGCTCAAAGGAACCGTCCGACGCCGCATGCACACGGGTGATCTGCGGGTCAACACTACCTATACGGTCTCTGACTCATGAGTGAACGCACCGACGTGTTTGACAAACCCGACTTGAGTGGCAAACAGCGACGCCACCTTCGATCCCTTGCCTACGGACTCAAACCGACGGTCTCAGTTGGCCGACAAGGTTTGTCTGAGCCGGTCCTGGCATCCGTCCAGGACGCCTACAACAAGGCTGAGCTTGTAAAGGTGCGCCTGGAGCGGGCCTGCGAACTCGATCGGAAAGAGGCGGCGAGCGCGTTAGCGACGGCGACCGGCTCCCATCTGATTCAGGTGCTCGGCCGCACAGTTTTGCTCTACCGTCCCGATCCAGATGAGCCAGTGATCCAGCTCCCCTAGAGCGAACTGCCTCTATCGCCGTCGCGGCATGGGCAGCGTTTGCCATCTGCTACGGTGCACGTGTTCAGTTCGCCCTATGGCGAAGCCGGGCTATTCGTCTCATCTTTCCCGCCTCGCCATTGTTGGCCACTGACTCATCATCCACCCCGGATCCATGTCACTGACATTGCTTCGCCAGGGCCTGGGGGCAGAGCCGCCACGAATGTGGCACGATCGCCCCCTGAAGAATCACTACGACGTCGTCATCATCGGCGGCGGCGCTCATGGGTTGGCCTGTGCCTACTACCTGGCCAAGGATCACGGCATCACCAACGTCGCCGTCATCGACAAGAGTTACATCGGCGCCGGTGGATCAGGGCGTAATACGGCGATTATCCGCTCCAACTACCTCACGCCCGAGGGTGTGCGCTTCTATGACGCCAGCGTCAAACTCTACGAGGGCCTGGCACAGGATCTCGACTTCAATGTCATGTTCTCTCAGCGTGGCCATCTGACGCTCGCTCACAACGATGGTTCTGTGCGCACAATGCGCCGGCGTGCTGAGGTCAATAAGTTGCAGGGTGTTGATTCACGTCTCGTTTATCCGGACGAACTGGCGCGGATCTGCCCGCAGCTCGATCTGAGTGACCACCCCCGCTTCCCGATACTCGCGGCACTCTATCATCCACCGGGTGGCATCATCCGCCACGACGCCGTCGTATGGGGGTATGCGCGGGGCGCCGATCAACGTGGCGTGGACATACATCAGTACACAGAAGTCACGGGTCTGACACTCAACAACGGCGCCGTCACCGGTGTCGAAACGACAGGTGGAGACATCTCTGCGGGGCTCGTGCTTTCTGCCACTGCCGGCTGGGCATCAAATGTGGCCGCCATGGCAGGCCTGGAACTTCCCCTAGACACTTTTCCTCTCCAGGCATGTGTGACGGAGCCACTCAAACCATTCCTTGATGTCGTCGTCGTCTCCGGCTCTCTGCATGTGTATGTCAGCCAGTCTGACCGCGGCGAACTCGTGATGGGAGCGAGTGTCGATCCCTTCACTTCGTACAACGTCGCCGGGAGTCTTGATTTCCTGGAGGGCCTGTCAGGTCACGTCCTTGAATTGTTCCCCTTCCTTTCGAAGGCCCGTATTCTGCGCCAGTGGGCAGGTCTGTGCGAGATGCCACCCGATTTCTCGCCATTGATGGGCATAACCCCAGTGGAAAATTTCCTTATCGATGCCGGATGGGGAACGTATGGCTTCAAAGCATCACCGATCTGTGGCAAGACCATGGCGGAACTGATCGCCACACGCCGCACACCAGACTTACTACATCCCTTTCGCCTGTCCCGCTTCGCCGAGTTCGATCAGGTAGGCGAAAAGGGCGCAGCCTCGGTGGGCCACTGACATGCTGCGTCTCGAGTGTCCCAACTGTGGTGTGCGCAATGCCGCTGAATTTCGCTATGGCAGCGACTACACCCCCCGTCCCTCGCCATCGACAGATGCCTCTGATGTTGAATGGACCCGTTTCCTCTATCTGCGTCACAATAGCATGGGTGTACAGACGGAGTGGTGGTATCACCGGTCTGGATGTGGCCTGTGGTTTCTCGTTGAGCGCGACAGGCGAACCAATGTGATCGCACGAACCTGGCGCTTGCAGCCACAAGACCAGCCGCAGAAGGACGCACCATGACAGGTCGGCGCATCGAGGCACGTGATGGGCAGGTCGTGGAACGCGGTCAACCGATTGAGTTTCGCTTTGACGGGCGAACCTATGAAGGCTACAGCGGTGATACGGTCGCCTCAGCTCTGACCGCTGCGGGCGTCAGCATTCTGAGTCGCTCCTTCAAGTATCATCGACCTCGCGGTCTGCTGTGCGGCGCTGGCCACTGCCCAAACTGCCTGGTTCAGATCGGCGACGAGCCGAGTGTGCGTTCGTGTAAACGCGCCCTCGAAGAAGGCATGGATGTCAGGCCACAGAATGCCTGGCCGTCTCTCGACAATGACATGATGTCTCTCACCGAGTCTGTTTCGCGCTTTCTGCCGGTTGGTTTCTACTACAAGGTCTTTCATCGCCCCCGCATGCTGTGGCCCGCCTTTGAGCGCGTGCTGCGCAATGCGGCCGGGCTCGGCGTGATCGATCAGAACACACCCGAAGGCGACTACGACAAGCAATATCTACACGCCGACGTCGTCGTCGTGGGCGGTGGTCCGGCTGGCCTGAGTGCTGCCGTGAGTGCCACCGAAGCGGGTGCCCGTGTGTTGCTGATCGATGAGAATCCGCAACTTGGCGGCCATCTGCGTTTTTCTCGCACAGACAGTATCCTCTCCGAGAAAGTCGCCGATTGTCGACGTCGTCTTGAACAGGCAGGTGCCCAGATCTTGACCGACACAGCCGTCGTTGGTTGGTATCAGGATCACTGGCTCTCTGCCGTCTGCGAGCAGCGACTGTACAAGATTCGTGCGGGTGCCGTCGTCGTCGCCACGGGAGCCTTTGAATCACCACCCGTGTTTTCGGGCAATGATCGACCCCGCGTGTTGTTGGGCACCGCAGTGCAACGATTGCTTCACATGTATGGCGTCACGCCGGGTGAACGGGGTGTCGTGGTGACAGCCAATGACGCGGGATGGGCTGTCGCTGCAGATCTGCTTGCGGCAGGCGTAGAGATCGCGGCCCTCGTTGACGAGCGCGAAGCTCCCGTGACAAACGCCGATGCGCACGCCGTGCAGGCTGCAGGTGTGAACGTCCTGTACGGCTACACAATCGGTGAAGCACGCGGCAAGCGCGGCATAGAGGAAGTAACCCTCGTGCCGACAGACGGGTCCGATCCGCAGCATGTCCTTCGTTGTGACTTTGTTTCCCTCAGCACAACGTGGGTGCCTGCGACCGAATTGGCCACCATGGCCGGCGCCCGCAGTCGCTACAATGACACACAGGCGGAAATGCAGTTGGAAGAGCTTCCCGAGGGACTGTATCTGGCGGGGCGCGTCACCGGCCCGTGTACCGCCGAGCAGGAGTGGACTCAGGGAGCCGCAGCAGGAGCCGCCGCTGCCGCCGGCGACAGATCGCCCTCCACAGACCCGGCCCCGACGGTCTCGAGTACGAACGACTTGGCAACAGCAGACCTTCGCCGATCGTCACCACTGGTATCGGCACCCGTGGTGGGTGGTGACAAGCGCATTGTCTGTTTGTGTGAGGACGTAACCGATACCGACATCGAGACAGCGATCAGTGAGGGCTTCGATCGTATCGAATTGCTGAAACGCTACAGCACGGTGGGTATGGGGCCATGCCAGGGTCGGATGTGTGGTCTCAACAGCATTCGACTGTGTGCCCGCGCAACGGGCCATTCAGTGCAGGAGACAGGGCGAACCACTGGGCGGCCGCCGGTCACACCGGTCTCACTTGGAGCGCTGGCGGGACAGAAGATGGAGCCCGTACAGCTGTCTGCCGTCCATCCGTGGCATGTCGACGCGGGCGCCCGAATGATGGTGGCCGGTCCGTGGATGCGACCTGAGCACTATGGAGATCCGACGGAGGAAGTACGCGCTGTGCGCGAGACGGTGGGTCTGATAGATGTCAGCCCCCTGGGAAAACTCAAGCTCACCGGTCCCGGCGTGGCGACGATGCTGGAGCGACTCTATGTGAATCAGTGGCAAGACCTCGGGCGGGGACGAGTGCGTTATGGCATCATGTGCAACGATGAGGGCGTCATCCTCGACGACGGCGTTTGCGCTCGCCTGAGCGACAACGAGTGGTATGTCTCCACCACGTCCACGGGTGCGAGCGGTGCCTTCGAATGGATGGAGTGGTGGCGGCAGTCGGGATGGGGCGAGGGCGTCCATATCACGGACCTGACCGAAACCCATGCTGCCTTCAATCTGACGGGTCCCCTTGCTCGCCACGTGCTTCAACCACTCACGTCCCGGGACTTGAGTCATCGAAAATTCCCCTATATGCGTGCCCGTCGAACCCAGGTAGCCGGTGTCGAGTGCCTGCTGCTGCGGATCGGCTTTACCGGCGAGTTGGGTTATGAGATCCATTGCCCCGCAGGCTACGGTCCGTATCTATGGGAAACGTTGGTGGAGGCAGGAGCAGCGCATGGTCTGCGTCCCTTTGGTGTCGAGGCGCAGCGAATCCTGAGACTTGAGAAGGCGCACTTCATCGTTGGCCAGGACACGGACGCCCTGACGGATCCCCTCTCGGCGGATGCCCCATGGGCGGTACATCTGGACAAGGAAGAAGACTTCCTCGGACGGCGTGCCCTTAACCGGATCTCCGAGGAGGGGCCCAAACAGCGTCTCGTTGGTTTTCGCACGGGGCGCCGGGCAGATCGTATCATCGAGGGCTTGCAGATCGTCCAGCAGAATGATCGCGGCGCACCGACTATCATCGGCTGGATTTCCTCTTGTCGTTACTCCCCCACCCTGCAGGAGACCCTTGGTTTGTGCTGGTTGCCTGCTGAGTTGGCAGCGCAGGAGGGAGCCACTTTCCATATCCATGTGGAGGGACAACTGGAGCAGGCCACCGTGCACCATGGTCCGTTCTATGATCCTGAGGGAAAGCGCGTGCGCGGCTGATGGCGACACCATTTTTGACATCCCCCCTCGAAACGGCCTGGCTCCACCTCGGCGCGACGATGATGCAATCCGACGGTGGCTGGCGCCTACCTGCCAGCTTTGCTGGCGCGGATGCGGAAGTGAAGGTTGCCAGACAGGCCGCAGTGATCGGCGATGAGTCCTGGCGCGGCAAATTGCTTTTACAGGGAGATGGAATCGGGCAAGTCTTGCAGCAGACCTTTGATGCGGCGCCGGAGCTTGTAGGCAGGGTGGTCAGAACCGACTCGGTGGAAACAGCGCTTTTGCGCCCGGATCTCGCCCACGTAGGCACGACCGAGGCATCTCATATGGAGAATTTGGCGACCCTCACGACAAGCTGTGAGGCGACACCTGTTACAATGACCGACGTCACCCACGGCCGTTTCGAAATTCGCGTTGTCGGTCCCGAAGCTCCTTGTTTGCTGAGCAAGGTCTGTGGTCTGGATTTTGATTCTGGTGAATTTCCCGCCGATACGGCGCAACTGACGAGTGTTGCCAAGACCCGGCAACTGATCCTGCGCGTCGACATGGGCGATCTACCCGCCTTCAGGCTGATCGGCGGCCGTGCCCTGGGGGGCTATATGTGGGACACTCTGATGGAGGCGGGACGAGAATTTGGCATCGAACCGATCGGTGCCAACGCCCTGCAAACGCTGGCCGGATAGAGCAGAATCATGTGTGGGATCGTTGGACTCTTCCTGAAAAATTCCGCTCTGCAACCTGAACTCGGGGCCCTCACAGCACGAATGGTTCACGAGATGGTGGATCGTGGTCCTGATTCTGCCGGCTTCGCCATCTACGACGTGCCAGAGACCAGATCGAAGATCACCTGTCTGTCATTGACAGGTGAGACAGACTGGCAAGCACTCAGTGTCGACGTGGAGCGGGTTGTTGGCGAAGCCGTCGAGGTGATTGAAGTCGAGGACCACGCGATACTGCACTCAGCCGGGGATGGCGCCGTGGCACGCAATCGCATCATCGAGATCGCGCCGGATGTGTCCGTGCTCTCCGTGGGTCACGCGATAGAACTGTTCAAGGGGATCGGCGACCCTGATGCGATCACCGAGCGCTTCGGCCTGGCGCGACGAAGTGGTCGGCATGCCATCGCCCATACTCGCATGGCAACCGAATCCGCCGTCGTCATCGCCGGATCGCACCCCTTCTCCACAGGTGCCGACACTTGCTTGGTACACAATGGATCTTTGTCGAATCACAATCGCCTGCGCGAACGCCTGCGTCGGAGTGGGGAGACATTTCAGACCGAGAACGATTCCGAGGTGGCTGCAGGTTACCTGGCATGGCGCATGCGCGAAGGTGATACACTGGAAGTCGCCATCGAACGCGCCCTCAGCGACCTCGATGGCTTCTATACCCTTGCCATTGGCACACGCGACGGGTTTGCCGTCGTGCGCGATCCCATTGCCTGCAAACCCGCCGTCATCGCCGAGACCGATGACTGGGTCGCCATGTCGTCTGAATTTCGCGCCATCGCCCAGCTGCCTGGGGTAGCCCATGCGCAGATATGGGAGCCAAAACCAGCAACCGTCTATGCCTGGAGCCACGCCGCATGACAGCAGACCTGGATCTGGCCACCCTCAGTGTGAGGCAAGTCAATGCGGCACTGCAACAAGCGCAGGAAGGAAGCTACCGAGTTCTGCATCCAGGTGGAGCACATGCACTGGCTTGCGGACTCGATGCGCCCTTGGAGATCTCCATCGATGGCCACGCCGGGTATTATTGCGCCGGCATGAGCAAGGAGGCAGACATCACGGTGATGGGGAATGCCGGCACAGGCTGTGCCGAAAATGTCATGTCCGGCTCGGTGCGGGTGAAAGGTGATGTAAGCCAGTCCCTGGCCGCCAGTGGCCACGGCGGGCTCGTCGTTGTCGAAGGTTCCGCATCCGCCCGAGCGGGGATCTCGATGAAGGGTGTCGATATCGTCGTCGGTGGGGACGTGGGTCACATGTCCGCCTTCATGGCACAGGCAGGTCGCCTGGTGGTACTCGGTGACGCCGGCACGGATCTGGGTGACTCGATCTACGAGGCCGAGATATACATTCGCGGCAATGTGGCCAGTCTTGGGGCAGACTGTATACAGAAGCCAATGGAAGAGCAGCACCTTGCCGTCGTCTCCCAGCTACTGGATCGCGCCAGACTCGATGCGGATCCCGCCAGTTTTACCCGCTACGGTTCGGCCAGAAAGCTCTACCACTTCTCTATTGATCACATGGATGAATACTGATGCCTGACGAGGCGGACTCCTTCAACATCCCTGCTACGGTACCACGAAAATCGGCCACCTTCGATGACTACACCCTATCGGAGATCCGGCGCGCGGCAGCGACAGGGATCTATGATATCCGTGGTGGTGGGGCCAAGCGCCAAGTCCCCCACTTTGACGATCTGCTCTTCCTGGGGGCCTCGATGTCGCGGTATCCCCTTGAGGGGTATCGAGAGCGTTGCGATACGGACGTCGTTCTGGGTTCGAGATTTGCGAGCAAACCGATCGAGCTCAAGATCCCTATCACGATCGCGGGGATGAGTTTTGGCTCTCTCTCCGGGCAGGCCAAGGAAGCCCTCGGTCGAGGTGCATCGGCCATGGGCACGTCGACGACAACGGGAGATGGTGGCATGACCGAAGAGGAACGCGGCCACTCAGACAAGCTCGTCTACCAAGTGCTGCCGTCCCGCTATGGCATGAATCCAGATGACCTGCGCCGGGCCGACGCAATAGAGATCGTTGTCGGGCAGGGAGCAAAACCAGGTGGTGGCGGCATGCTACTAGGACAGAAGATTACCGAGCGCGTTGCCGGCATGCGAACACTACCCGAAGGCATTGATCAGCGCTCTGCCTGCCGACATCCGGATTGGACCGGCCCCGATGACCTGGCGATCAAGATTCAGGAGTTGCGGGAGATTACGGCTTGGGAAAAGCCGATCTATGTAAAAATCGGGGCCGCACGCCCCTACTACGATACGGCGCTGAGTGTGAAATCCGGTGCGGATGTCGTCGTCGTCGATGGCATGCAAGGTGGTACGGCAGCGACGCAGGAGGTCTTCATCGAACACGTGGGGATCCCGACCCTTGCAGCAATTCCTGAGGCGGTGCGTGCTCTGCAAGAGTTGGACATGCATCGCAAGGTTCAATTGGTGGTCTCCGGTGGGATCCGCTCCGGAGCCGATGTGGCCAAAGCACTCGCGCTGGGAGCCGACGCCGTAGCCATCGGCACTGCCGCTCTGGTTGCCCTTGGTGACAACGATCCTGCACTGGAGGAGGAATACCAGAAAATGGGCACGACGGCCGGTGCCTATGATGATTGGCACGAGGGCAATGATCCAGCCGGCATCACCACGCAGCGACCCGAATTGGCGCAACGCCTCGATCCGGTCAAGGCAGGTCGTCGACTCGCCAACTATCTCACGGTGATGACGATGGAACTGCAAACGCTTGCGCGAGCCAATGGAAAAAGCAACGTTTTGAGCCTCGAACCGGAGGATCTGGTGGCCCTGACCGTCGAAGCGGCCGCCATGGCTCGAGTGCCACTGGCCGGCACAAGCTGGATACCAGGAACCTGAAGCCCGAAACCAACAGCTGGAGAATGTAGATGACCATCGATCTGGCAAAGGAAGCACGCAACAAGGGGATCGACTATTTCCTCATTTCCTTCGTGGATCTGTTCGGCGTCATGCGCGCCAAACTTGTCCCCGCCGCGGCCATCGACGATATGGCCCGGGATGGTGCTGGTTTTGCAGGATTTGCCGCCTGGTTGGATATGACCCCCGCTGACAGCGATATGTTCGCTGTACCGGATCCATCAAGCCTGATCCAACTGCCCTGGCGACCGAATGTGGGCTGGCTCGCAGCCGATCTGCATATGGATGGCAAAGAAGTTGAGCACGCACCACGCAACGCGCTCAAGCGTGTCCTGAAGGGCGCGGCAGAAAAGGGCTATCGCCTCAAACACGGCGTGGAGTGCGAATACTTCCTGATCACACCCGAGGGCGATGGTCTGGCGGATGCGTCGGATAGACAGAGCAAGCCCTGTTACGACGTAGCTGCCCTGATGCGGCGCTATGATGTGATCAGCGAGATCTGCGATGCCATGCTGTCCCTCGGCTGGGGCCCCTATCAGAACGATCACGAGGATGCCAATGGTCAGTTCGAAATGAACTGGGACTACGCTGACGCCCTCGTCACGGCCGATCGCCACGCCTTCTTCAAATACATGGTAAAGTCCATCGCCGAGAATCACGGTATCAGAGCGACCTTCATGCCAAAGCCCTTTGCCGATTTGACGGGCAACGGCTGCCATACACATGTGAGCCTTTGGTCAACTGACGGCGAGACCAATCTCTTCGCTGATCCAGCGGGCGAACTGGGTGTCTCCGAACTTGGCTATCACTTTCTCGGCGGCATCATGGAGCATGCGACCTCCATGTGTGCCATAACCAATCCGACAGTGAACTCTTACAAGCGTATTAATGCTCCGGTGACGAATTCAGGTGCCACATGGGCGCCCAATCTGGTGACCTACAGTGGCAACAATCGGACCCACATGGTGCGCATACCAGATGCAGGCCGCTTCGAACTGCGGCTTGCTGATGGCTCCGCAAATCCATATCTGTTACCCACTGTCATCGGTGCCGCCGGCCTGGATGGAATCGAGAAACAACGAGATCCTGGCAAGCGACTCGACATCAATGTCTACGCCGAACCTGAAAAGGCGGCTGACGCAGAACGACTCCCTCTCAATTTGCTGGACGCCCTGCGCGAATTGGAAACCAACCAGACCCTCGCCAAGTCTCTTGGTTCAGAGACCGTGTCGGCATTCGTGAAGCTGAAGACCGCTGAATGGAATGCCTACGCCACGGATCTGAGCCAATGGGAACGCGACCATACCCTCGACTGTTAGGCACTCATGACTCGTGTTGCAGGCGCAACCTTCAGTTTTGGCGACCTGACCATAGAGGAGGCGGCACCCGTTGTTGCCAACCTCGGCTTTGATCTGGTGGATGTCGGTGCCGGCTGGAGCAACTATCACCAGATCCTGCCGCAAGAGGCCGTAGACGATGCCGACGGTCAAGCCGACCGGTTGCGTCGGGTCCTGGATGAACATGGCATCGCTGTGTCCGAACTGTTCATCATGCACTTCGGCCATCCCATCAATCATCCCGACCCGCAAACGCGCAGTTGGACCCGCAGTATGTACGATGGAATCACCAGTTTTGCTCAGAAGGCGGGCTTCGAGAGCGTGATGATGATTCCCGGACATATACATGAGGAGGAAGGCCAGTCACCTCTGGAAGCCTTCGATCTGTCTGTGGAGGAGCTACGGTTCATGGTAGATGTCGCCGCACATAGACAGCTACAATGCAATATCGAGCCCTGTATCGGTTCGATCGCCGAACAACCAGCCGACGCGATCCGACTCGTCGAAGCGGTACCGGGACTTGGGCTGACCGTCGACTATGCTCACCAGGTACAGTTGGGTCTTGGCCACGAGCAGATCGAGATATTGCATCCCCATGCGCGACACTTCCACGCCAAGCAATCGTCTCCCGATTCGTTCCAGGCACGACCGGATGAAGGCAGCATTGACTTTCCGCGCCTCATACGAAAACTGGCGGCCGACGCCTACGACGGTGTGATCTGTGTCGAATTTGTGACGCAGGAGCCCTTGCTTGCGGCGGGATGGAATTTCAAGACGGAGACCGCGCGTCTGAAGCAGATCATCGATGACGCCCTGGCCGAGTTATGATCGATCGTGCGCCATGACCTCTGACCTGCTCGAACCTTTCCAGGAATTCGGTACGGCGACGATCAGTTCCGCCTTGCGGGAAGTCTGTGGCGTACTACGAGCCTTTGTATGCGGCCCGGCTCCCTTCACGATGGGTGCCAAAACCGTAGGCACCGCTGTGACGCTGAATTTCATGCCCAAACGCGAAGACATTGTTGAAGGACATGCAGAGGAGAGCCAGGAGAAACGGTCAGCCCTGTGGTCGGCAGTCATTGCCGTCCAGGATGGCGATGTGCTCGTCGTCGACGCGCGGGCCAATATGCAGACTGGCTGTCTGGGCGAAATGCTGATGACGGCGATTCACGCCAAGGGCGCTCGCGGCCTCGTCGTCGATGGATGTATACGTGACTTGCCGCAAGCCCGCGAGATTGGCCTGCCACTATTTCTCCGCGGCGGCACCCCACACAATGCCGGCCATTTTGAAATGTATCCCTGGGATTACAATGTCCCCATCGCCTGCGGGGGAGCATTGGTATTTCCTGGCGACATCATCGTCGGAGATGACGATGGCGTCGTTGTCGTACCGCCCAAACTGGCGCCTCAGGTCATCGAATACTGTAGCAAGCGAGAAGGACGGGAGACCTTCGAGCGACAGAAACTGGAAGAGACGGGTGACATTGAGAAATACTACCCTCTCAATGCAGAGGGGCAGAAGGAATACGACGCCTGGCTCAGGGCCAAAAAATAACGGCTCGGCAGGAAATCCCACCGAGCCGCCTAAGGTATCGTCCTTCAGTGAGGTCGGATCAACCGACCTTCTCTCGCAGCATTTGAAGTACGCGCTCCTTGCCGACGAGTTGCACGAATGTTCCAAAACGTGGCCCGCGCTCCTGCCCGAGCACCACTTCATAGAAACTCGTGAACAACGAACGTGGTTCGATCCCGGCTTCCTTGGCAACATCAAAAGGAATACTTTGCAGCCGCTTCTCGGCATCCTCTCCGGAGATCTCGCTCGCTTCCAGCCTGTCGCATACCTGCAGCAGGAGGCCCCTCTCTTCGGCGGTCGGATCACGATAGACCTTATCAGGAAGAACCTGCTCGCGATAGTAGTTCAGACCCTTGTGCACCAGATTATCCAGCACATCAGGAAAGTCTCCGATGGCGGGATCATAGCGCAGGAGAAAGTCGCGCAGCAGATCTTTATCATCGCTGCCTAAAGCCGAGATAAGGTTGTTGACGACGGTGAAGTTCACCCCGGCGTTGTAGCTCGGCACGTCGCTGGCACCTGCAAAAATGTGCCAGAGATCACTGTCTTCGCGCTCATCCTCAGGCACTTGGGGCCAACGACGCAGTGCCTCGAGATAGTCATCTACCGCTTTTGGCACAACATCCCAGTAGAGTCGCTTCGCTCGCTGCGGATTCTGCAGGATGTAGTAGAGCAGAGACTCGATGGGCGCGAAATCGACCCAGTGATCGACGCTAAGTCCTTTGCCGACGCTCTTGGAGATCTTCTTGCCCTCCTCGTCGAGAAAAAGCTCATAGATCATCGTTACCGGCGGTTGCTTGCCCATCACGCGAACAATGCGACTCGACAACTTGACCGAATCGATCAGGTCTTTTCCTGACATCTCGTAGTCCACATCATATGTGAACCAGCGCAGAGCCCAGTCGACCTTCCAACCCACTTTTACATTTCCACCACGGATGGAAAGTTCACCCGACTCTGAGCACCCTTGGAATCCGTCTGCCTGTCGATCGCATGCGAAAGACAGGCTCTCCCGCTCTGGATGATAGCCGGTGACGCGTGTAGCGTAGACTGAGCCACAGGCGGGACAGATTGGAAAAAAGGGCGACCAGCCGTCGCGATTCTCTTCGCGCAGGGTTGGCAAAATGACCTGCAGAACCTCATCGACCTTCTGCAGTAGGACGATGAGTCCTTCGTCGAACTCACCATCTTCGTAGGCCTGACGAGAACTCTTGAACTCGTAGTCAAAGCCATACGCATCGAGAAATTGCTGCAATTTGCTGTTGTTGTGGGCTGCAAAGCTGTCACAACAACCGAAGGGATCGGGAATCACGCTGAGAGGCTTGCCGAGATGTGGCCGCAGCAGTCGATCGCCGTCCGGGATATTGCCCGGGACTTTGACCAACCCATCCATATCATCTGAGAATGCCTGCAGGCGAGTGGCCTCACCCGTCAGCCTCTCATAGGCGGTGCGTACAAAGCTAGACCGTGCGACCTCAGCGAAAGTGCCAATATGTGGCAATCCGCTGGGCCCATATCCGGTCTGGTAAAGTACTGGCTTGTCGTTGGACTCTCCTCGCCGCGATCGTCGCTGATGGATCTGCGTCGCTTCGGCAAAGGGCCACGAGCGCTTCTTCCCCATAGGTTCGTCAGTCGGTAGAGAGAGTGGAGATGGGACGGGCAGCGCTTCGAATGGCGTGCCTCTGCGAAAGGAAGAGAGCGATCTCCCCCCTCAGACAAGCTACAGCACCGGCAGGCCTCACCGGCCAGTGACTTCGATAATCAGTATTCGATGCAGCAGTACTTCGAGGTAGCAGTGTTTTCGAGGCAGTCAGCGATTGCGAAACGTGATACGACCGCGGGTCAGATCGTACGGCGACAGGGCAACCGTGACCTGGTCACCGGGCAGAACCCGGATGTAATACTTTCGCATCTTACCAGAGATGTGAGCCAGGACTTCGTGTCCGTTCTCCATCTCGACCTTGAAGAAGCCGTTGGGCAACGCCTCCTTCACAGTCGCTTGTACCTCAATAGATTCTTCTTTAGCCATGCGGCCCCAATGTGGGAGGTTGGTGCTGAATTTCAGCCTGTCAATGTAGGTGCCCCCCCTGTCAAAGTCAACGCGCTTCCCCTTGTGTCACAGGCGCTTGGGGCGGCCAGGAGACCGCTCACTCCAGCAGAATCGTCTCATCATACGAGGCATTGCGAGCCGCATCGATCGTGGCCAGATGCGGCGTCAACTCGACCACTCGATGGAGCAGGGGTGTCGCCAATTCGAGGCGCCCTGTTTGCTCGTAGATGACGGCAAGATTGTGTAAAGCGGGCACATGATCTGTTTCCATCTCGATGGCACGGGCAAAGGCGGTCTCTGCCGCAGGCAGATCTGCCAATCTCATGTGTGCCAGCCCCGCAGCATAGTGCACGTCAGCGTGCTCTCGCAGTGCAGTTGCTTTGTCGAAAAACGTGATCGCCTCAGTCGGTAGCTTTGCATCAAAGAGAACCAGTCCGCGGGCAAAGTATGCCTGGCTCAAAGCACGATCTGAACCGGGGAACTCGAAGTGCCGAGCGCGCAGGGTCTCCAGCTGCTCCACGGCGCGTCGATAGTCACCTACGCGGTGATAGGCGACACCAAGATTAAATCGGGCGTCGTCGCGTCGAGCATCGAATTCGAGCGTCTTCGCCAGATAGTCGATGCCCTCTCCGTGCTGCAATCTTCTGCACAAGAGCGTACCGAGACCCGCCATCGCGTCGACGAGAGTCGAGTCGAGATCTAACGCTCGCCGGTAGGAGGCCTCTGCATCCGTCGCCCTTGATTGAGCCTGTAGAACAATGGCCAGATTGCAGTGTGCCTCTGCATACGCCGAATCCAATTCGATCGCTTGTTCGATCTGGGCCAAAGCCCGTATCAAGTCACCATCGGCGAAATACGCGTTGCCCAGCAACACCCTCAGTTCAGCATTGTAGGGATCCGTCTGCACCCGCTCGTAGTTGTAACGGATCTTCTCTTTCGCCCAGACATTGTAGCGTGTCTTTGCCTCGAGCGATGCGGCGAAGAGTGTCGCCAGCAGGGCCGCTGACCATACGGATTGTTGTAGGAGACGGAACATGGAACGCTACGTCGTTTCCTGGCCTCAGGGAGCGAATTTCTGAATTCGATTGTTGAAGGTATCAGCAACATAGATTGAGCCATGCTGATCCAGAGCGATGCCACCAGCGACGACCTCACGTTGATGTCGTGTGCCGGACGTCAGATCATCAACTACCCACGCCTTGCCGCGGAACTGAAAATCTCCATTGCGCTCCTGGCCTTCCTGCCCCCAGCGCGTAAGAAACCGCGATCCTCTGAAGACCTCGACCCGATGGTGTCCGGCATTGACAACGAAGATCCGGCCACCCACATCATCCACGGCGAAGTCGCTTGGGCGCCGCAGGAGACCAGCGCCACGATCCTCCTCAGACAGGGGATCTCGCCCTAACACCGACTGTGCTTGCTGTCGCTCAAAGCTCGTATAGGTCACCAGCCGCGGCGCCTGCCAACCTGAACTGTCGAATCCCAGTGGCTCGACAAGGGCAGCCAGGGCACCTTTCCACCAACGCAGACTTGATACCATAAGTGGTGGGACCGGAAATCGTGCGACGAATTCCCCTTCTTCGTCGAATTGCTGGAGTTGGCTCACACTCTCGATGAAGACGCGTCCCTCGTCGATGACAATATGGCGGACAAAAACCGCTTCCAATGGCTTCGTCCAAAGCAACTGTCCTTTGGGATCAAATTTGGTCCAGCGTGGCAGAGGTGCACTGCCTTCCTCAAAGACGTTGTGGACGACGAACAGACTTCCATCTGAACCGAGTGCCGCCGCAGGGCCATCGAGGGTCGCTGTCTCCAGGCAGGCATTCAGCCCGGAGGTGAAACGCCACCTGCCCACCTCGCGCCCATCGAGATCGAACCGGGCGACATATCCTGCACCCGCGCCAAGGACATTGACCACGTCCCCTGCGGCCAGCACGCGTGTCGGCAGAAAGCCCGGTGGCAACGCCCAGGCTTCATCGAAGGGGTGGATACCTCCTTCAACCAGTTCGCTTTCCAGGAAAGCTTCCTTGTCGCGATCCTTGCCAACAGCATAATAGGCCTGCACACGATACCGATACCTACGATCCGCCGTGATCCCCTCATCGACGAAGGTCGTGTCCTTTGGATCAACCAATTTCCCCAGGACCTCGAAAGTGGGATCGAAAGCGTCCACATGACTGCGTTCGATCTGGTAGCGCAGAAAATCATGCCCTCGCACCCGATGCCACTGCAGTCGGGCACTGGCGCTGCCGCTGTCGAAGGAAGCCGTCAGTCGCGGCGGACCATCCAACCCGGGTGAACCTTGCCCCAGGAAGGCGCAAGAGGAACCCAGGCTCAGCAGGACGAGGAGTAGACAGGGACAGCGCAGTTGTGCTGCCATCGTTGGATAGATTCGATTTCTTTAGGTATGAAAACAGACCGACCTACGATACAGTAGGCGGTGAGAGTATCAAGCAATGTAGCCGGTGTGCCGATTCTATGGTAGAGGGTCTGTTGCCATCGTATACTTGCCGGACAGATGAGACACACCATGAGGAACGCCTTGCCCTATAAATCGCTACCTGTTCTGCTTTGCGGCCTTTTCCTTGCAGTGGGCTGTAGCAGCATTGAACGTAACAATCCACTCGACCCATCCTCGTCGGCCCCTGACGACGAAGAGGCGGCCCTCACTCTATCTGTTCCCTTGCCCAAACCTCTGGCGACGGTTGTGGACAGTCTCGTCGCCCGCCTGGACGTGCCGAATGCCCCCACGATTATCAAGGAACTCACATACGAGACGCCCCTGGGCCCTGCCCTACTGACCATCGGTGCCCTGTCGCCTGGATCAGGCGTGACGCTGACAATTGAGGGATTCGATCTCGATGGCCGACTCATCCTCACGGGTACGCAGACGAACATCACCATCGTCACAGATGACACGACCAGGGTCAGCATCGATTTGCGTCTTGCCGTCGACTTAGAGGATCTACAGCCCGATGAGGGCGACGCGAATCCGGACGATCCAGTTGATGATACCGGAGATACCGGAGATACCGGAGATACCGGAGATACCGGAGATACTGGCGACACGGGTGGCGAGACCGGGGATACAGGCGACGCGGGCGATACGGGCGATGCCGGTGGGGAGGCGACAGATGCAGGTGCGGATACCGGCGATGACGGAGCCGATACGGGAACCGACACCGGCACCGACACGGGTGACACCGGTACGGACGCTGGCGACGGCACCACTGGCTGAATCCTGCCTATGCCGATCGTTACCCTGACATCGGATTTCGGCATCCGCGATTCGTACGTGGGTGCCATGAAGGGTGCACTACTCGAAATCGATGACGCCTTAACCCTCGTGGATATCACGCACGAAATCGCTCCACAAGATATTGCGGCGGGCAGTCATACTCTGCGACATGGCACACCAACCTTCCCTTTGGGCACAGTACATCTCGCCGTCGTCGACCCGGGCGTCGGCGGAAAGCGACGGGCCATCGCCATCGATGATGGTCGTCATCGATGGGTGGGCCCCGACAACGGCTTGTTTAGTCATGTCTTGAATCTGCCACAGATTCGAATCCATGAGCTGACCAACCACGAGCTACACCGCCAGCCTGTGAGCCCCACATTCCACGGTCGCGATGTATTTGCCCCCGTCGCCGCACATCTGGCCAGGGGACTCGACATCAACATGACGGGGCGCCAGATCGAAGACCCGATCAGATTGCCCATGGCTTCATGTCATTTCCTCGACGGAACCATCACGGGACGCATCGTGCACATCGATCATTTTGGCAACTTGATCAGCAATGTTGGCGTCTCAGAACTAGAGCGATTGGGCCGCCTGTACACGATCAAGCTTGGTGACGCGAGCATCTCAACCATCTCCTCGACCTACACGGATGCCCCCCCAGGTGAACTACTCGCACTGATCGGCAGCTCTGGCCTGTTGGAAATCGGTGTCCGCAATGGTAGCGCCGCGCAAGTTCTTGCCGTCGATCGAGATATGCTCCTCACCATCCATGCCACGGAGCCATCAGATGACTGAAGCGCCATTGATTGTCTCTGTATCCGGTATCCGCGGCATTGTCGGACAATCACTGACAGACGAAACGATCCAGCGTTTTGCGGATGCCTTTGCCACATGGTTACCCCAAGCCGCGCGCGTGGTGATTGCACGGGATACGCGGCCCTCGGGCGAGGCATACGGCCGACTCGTGAGCACCGCCCTGCAAGCAGCAGGTTGTCACGTAATCGATTTGGGTATCTGTGCGACACCCGTGGCGAAACTGATGGTTCTCGAGCTCAAAGCTCAAGGGGCTCTCATCCTGACTGCGAGCCACAATCCGACGCCCTGGAATGGGCTCAAACTGATCCGTGCAGATGGGATCTTCCTGAATGCCCACGACGGCGCGCTGGTGGAGTCCGCCTACCACGAAAGCCGCGTGCGTACCGCGCCGGCACCAGGTACTTCGGAGTCGGTTGACTCTGATACGGTGAGAAAGAGGCATTTTGAACGATTGCTGGCAGCGATCGACGTAGATCTCATTCGCGGTGCGCGACTGCGCGCCGCAGTGGACCCCTGCAATGGCGCCGGGGCAATCTATGCGAAGCAACTTCTGGATCTGTTGGGAGTCGAAGCTCATCTGATTCACGCCGAACCCAACGGTGAGTTTGCCCATGACCCGGAGCCGATCCCTGAAAATCTGATCGATCTTGGGCGCAAGGTGACCGACGCTGATTGCCACATCGGCTTTGCGATCGACCCCGATGCCGATCGTGTCGCCCTTGTCGGAGCCGACGGCGAGCCCCTGGGAGAAGACCTGACGCTGGCCTTGGCCGTGCAGTCCGTGACGGCACGTGAGCGTGGTCCGGTGGTGACCACCCTTTCCACATCGCAGGTTGTTAGTGATGCAGCTACGGCGAATGGCTGTCCGGTGATACTCACGCCGGTGGGTGAGGTAAATGTGATGGACGCGATGATCGCTGAGGGTGCGGTGATTGGAGGCGAGGGCAATGGCGGCGTTATCCTACCAACCGTCGACCCAGGGCGGGACGCGGCGGTAGGAATGGCACTTGTCCTGGAGGCGATGGCTCGCTCAAGACAGCCCCTGTACAGGATGGTCGGCCGCTTACCCAGATACGTCATCGAAAAACGCAAGGTCAGTGACGTCGATGTACAGGACCAGCAGCGGGCGATTCGACGACTATTGGAGGCGTATCCGTCTGCCGAGCGACACCCCGTTGAGGATGGCGTGAAGCTCTACATCGATGGCCCACGACGTTGTCCGTGGATTCATCTACGACCATCCAATACGGAACCCGTCGTTCGCATCATTGCTGAGAGCGAATCGCGTGATCAGGCGGTGGAGTTATGTGATAGAGCGCAGGAAGGACTTCAGGGATAGAGCCGGCGCGATTTATTCCAGCTCTAGCTCGGTGATGAAGACGTCTGTCACCTCGCTTTTTTTCAACACGTGTTCATTGACCATCAGCAGCAACTTCTCACGTAGATGCTCAGCGCGCAGGGGATGCTCCATCTGCTCCAACGTCTGGGCACTTAGCATGCTGATCGCGTGGTGCTTCAACTCGATCCGCTTGCGAGTGATTTCGGCCAATCCTTCTTCAGGAGGACAGACCTTAAACGCTGCCTGCAGGCGAAGATGTCGATCGAGGGCCCCAGCTGGATTGACGCGAAGGATGCCGAGGTCTTCGTAGACTGGACAGTCGTCTTCGATGAAAGCGGGTGTTGGAGCGCAGCCACCGAGAGTGACAATTGCCAGCAGCGTCCCGGCGACAAGCCACGAAACCAGGATTCGCCGCCGCATGAGCCGGTGGATCATGAGATCGTCGTGGACGAAACCTGCTGACGCTCACGCACACGATCAGGGACAACGACCTCCTGCCGTTCGGCGATACGCTGCTCGAGGCGGGCATCGGCATCGGCGATGGCCTCATTGGTGATACGTCCCCGATCTTCGACGAGCTGTGTAAGACGCTCGATACTTTCGTGGGCGCGATCGGTGAAAGCCTTGCGTTCAGACATGACGCGAAAGAGCTCTGCAGTGATTTCCATCGCCGCCAGGATCGCCACCTGTGCCTTCGGCATCCGGCCCTTCTGCGAGCCAACGACCTCTTCCATCTTCTTATCTACATACTCGGCGACTTGTTGCACCTGCTTGGGGTCGCCCCCAATGCGGTACTGCTCACCGAAGATTTCGACGGTGACGCCTTCGACCTGGCGGTCAGATGTATTCATGAGAAGTTGCCGCTGAAAGGAGGGGAAATCATGGTGTAGAAGTGCTAAAACCACTGCGTAGAAGTGCCACAATTACTGCCTGAAAATGCCGTAAGTTGTTTGCGAATATACCGTTTGCGAAGTTCCCCAGCAAGCATTAATCACATGGGTCATACCTTATCGGCGCCAGCAGGAAATGTTCAGATCGCAGGCATCCAAACGTTTAAGGATCGCTTCCCAATGCAATCGGTGCACCGGAATTCCCTCCTTCAGACGCTGAGCCCGGCAGGACCGGGCTCGATCTCCGGGCACCAACACCGTGTCGTGGCCCGCCGCCGCAGGCACCCCGTGCGCAGCGTCGACGAGAGCCGCGCATCGATGCGCCAGCGCTTCGGCACCGCCAAATCGGGACGGATCGACGACCCATACGAAAAAGCTCGAGCCGTAGGGTGAATCCCAGTCCCGCACAGGCGGAATCTGTGGGCCAATGGGCGCATCTGCGAGCCCGCCACTGAGCACGTCGACGAGCAATCCCAGACCATAGCCGAGTGCCGCACCAACGGGAAGCAGCGTTCCCGCAGCAGCTGCTGCAGGATCTGTCGTCTCACAGCCATCTTCATCCAGCGCAATCCCTGGCGCCAAGGGTCGCCCTTCGTCGACAGCCTGAGCGATCCGTGCCGCGGCATTCCCCGTGGCCGCATCGAACAGAAGCGGCTCACCGCCTTCGACAGGTGCAATCCAGGCGATGGGATTGGTTCCATGCAATCCGGATCGCCCCCCATACGGCGCAACTCTGGGTGTGGAGTTGGCTACAGCCAGAGCAAACAGATTCGCTTGCGCAACGGGCAACAGGTAGGGTGCCAGAGCACCAAGGTAGTTCCCGTCCACGAGAGACACGGCGGCCATCCCACTGCGTTTGGCCTTCCCCATCGCCAGATTGACACACTTGCGCGCCAGCGTCGGCCCGAGTCCTTGCTGACCATCGACCCAGGCGGATGTCGCTCCTTCGCGACGAACGAAGAGACTGCGCCCGGGGCGCATCTGGCCACTGCGGATGCGCTCAGCGAAGGTTGCCACCAGGGCGATTCCGTGGCTATCGACACCGCGCAGGCTGGCTTCCAGCATCACCTCTGCGCAATCAGAGATTTCCTTCGCAGGGACGGCCAGCTGCTCAAGTTGATCACGACAGAACTGTTCTGCCTCCGACGCCGACAAGACAAGATAATCTGACTCTTTCATCCTCTTCCCCGGCGGCTCCGCTTCATCGATGGCATCCACTTCTGCCCACAAGACAAGCACGGCCCATCCTTGCGACGGCGGCGGTTGACGGCGTGATACACACCACTGATGATGGGCGTGACGCCCGGCAATCGATATGCCCAGGATACTCGCCGTAGCCCGGGCAACACGTCGGTGAGTCGCCGTAATGCGTGAATGCCGTGATGATGATTGCCAAGGCGGTCGATGACCGTGAGTTCGGCCTGGGCTGCCTCGAGCTGCTCGGGTGTCAGACGCGCCAGCAGTTCGGCGTCGTCGAGACGAATTCTCGCGATCAGACCATCGCGATCCCAACCACCGACGGTCTCCTGAAACTGCATACAAAGGGGACACTCGGGGTCGTAGAGAAGCTGTATTCGAGAAGTGGTAGACATGGTCGCGGTTGCTGGGGGCGGGTCAATACCTGAACGTTAGCGATTCCGGTTCCTAAAACGCTAATCTATCTCGAAATGAGCCATGCACGCGATCGTCGTCGATACCCAGAGTGAACAACGACTTCTGCAGTGGACACAAGTTGATGATCCCGTCGCTGGACATGGTGAGGTGATCGTCGATATCCATGCCACAGCAGTCAACCGCGCCGACCTTCTGCAACGCGCCGGGCACTACCCTCCTCCCCCGGGAGCCCCTGACATCATTGGTCTGGAGATGGCCGGTGTCGTCGCTGATCCCGGGCAGTCCGACTGGGCCACCGGCGACCGAGTCTGCGCCCTGCTTGCAGGCGGCGGCTATGCTGAGCGCGTCGCAGTTGATGCGCGCTTGTTGTTTCCCGTTCCCGATGACTGGTCCCTCACTCGCGCCGCCGCTCTACCAGAAGTATTTCTCACAGCCTACGTCAATCTCTTCGTTGAAGCGATCTTGCAGGATGGCGAGACGGTCCTGATTCACGCCGGTGCCAGCGGTGTCGGTAGTGCGGCCATCCAGTTGGCCCGTCATGCGGGTTGTCGTGTGCTGGCCACAGCGGGCAATGATCTGAAGCGAGAGCGCTGCCGACAATTTGGTGCGGAGTTTGTCTGCGATTCTCGGGATGACGACTTCTCCGAAGAAATTGTCGAGTATCTGGGAGGCAGTGGCGTGGACGTAATTCTCGACGTCGCCGGAGGCAGTCATCTGTCCCGTAACCTGCGCTGCCTGGCTCCTAAGGGACGACTCATTCTGTTGTCACTACTTGGCGGACGTCACAGCGACATCGATCTCGGGCTGGTCCTGACCAGACGCCTATCCATCGTGGGATCCTTGTTGCGCAGTCGCCCCGTTGATGAGAAAGCTCAGATTGTGGCAGCCTTTCGCGAACGTTTCTGGAAACCTGTGCTGGCGGGCGCGATTCAACCTGTCGTGGATCGCGTATTGCCGATCAGCTCTGCCGACGAGGCGCACGAGGTGCTGAGTGCGAACGCCAATGTTGGCAAGGTCGTGTTGGAGATCAGGTCCGATGACTGAGTCTGAATCTGTGCCCATCTCTGGGGGCTGCCTATGCGGTGCGATTCGCTGGGAGGCTGACCTACCTCCGAGAGCGTCCGTGTTGTGCCACTGCGACACGTGTCGGCGGGCAACCGGTGCGGGTGCCGTCGGTTGGCTCGTTTTTGACATCGCAGTCTTTCGCTTTGTGCGCGGCGAACCACAGACCTATCACACAGACACGCAAGCGGATCGCACCTTCTGTTCGACATGCGGCACGCCACTGACCTACCACCACTCGGCCGATCGTCCCGGTGATATGGATGTCACGAGTGGGTCCGCCGATGCTCCGGATGACCGTCCTCCAACGAAGGACATCTTCGTCGAGGAGAAATTGACATGGACGACCCGTGCCGAGGGCCCTCACTCCAGATGCGACACCAACAACACCAGGGAAATTGCACAATGACTACACGCTATCGAGAGCTGACCGTCTCCGGTTCACCGCGTGAAATGGGTGAGCAGATTGGCGAAGGATTGCGCGAGGAAATCCGCAACTTCGACGCCATCGCCATGGACCGAACCCGCAAGGCGATTTCGATATCTGATGAAGCGGCACTTGCCGTCGCGGCAGACTCAATGGGTCGAGTACAGATATATGCACCTCACCTGCTCGAAGAGCTGGAGGGCATGTCACGGGCAAGTGGTGTCAGTGGCGAGCGTCTTATGTTGCTGCAGATCCGCAATCAGTTGCAGACCGAGGATGGTGGCCGAGGTGTAGCGCCAGGCAGCAGTGTTACAACAGATGCTGGGTGCACATCCTTCGCCGTATCCGGGCAAGTCAGCTCATTGGGCGCCGTCGCTGGACAGAATTGGGACAACGATGTCGAACTGGATCCACACACCGTCGTTCTTACGAGGCGACCAGACGACGCGCCTGCCTTCGCCACCATCACACAGGCAGGTCTGATCGCCTACATCGGCGTCAGTGATGCGGGGATCGGTGTGTGCCTGAACACGCTGCCGGCCCCAGCGAGGGCACTTGGTGTCCCCCACTACTTCACAGTAAGAGCCATCTTCGAGAGCCGTAGCCTGGAGGCGGCAGCGGCGGCCGTCAGCCGTGCCGAGCGGGCGATCCCTGCCAACGTCCTGTTAGCCACGCCACAAGGACCGGCTGATTTCGAAGTGACCATCGATGCGGTACACGTGCTGCGCGACGACGATGAGGACGGCGTCGTCACACATACGAATCACTGTCTGCACCCAGAATTGGTGACAGTGAATGACAGTTTTCCCGAATTGATCGAATCGATTCCAAGAAAGTGCCGCATCGACGAACTACTCGCCGCCGCGCCACGCCCCATCCAACGAAGTCATTTCGAGTCTGCCCTATCTGACCATGACAATCATCCTCGCTCGATCTGCCGGCACCCCAACGACCATCCCGTCACAGGGTTCTGGAGCAGTGTGTTTTCAATCCTGATTGAGGCGGACAATGGGCGCATGCATATCAGTCGCGGCAATCCATGCGAAAACGCCTACGAGACATACGAGTTGAACTGACCTGTTACCGCGACATCCGACAGAGGCGGTGAAACGATGGCCACACTACACGGCACCATCATCGATGCAGCGACAAACGAAAAGATAGACGCCAAGGTTCATGTGTTGGGTCCGAGTGGGACCTTTCGGCATCCCAACCAGGCGATGCTGAAACAGGGTCCGGGTACGCCGTTCTTCTTCGCGCCTGAAGGTGAATTCACCGTGACGACCGGTCGTGGTCGCACGGACATCCTTGTTGAACGCGGTACTGAATACCGGCCTCAGCGAGTCGTGCTTGAGACGCCTGCTGCAGGGATCGTCGACACAGAGATCCGCATCGAACGCTGGACTCACCCACAAGAGAACAACTGGTATCCCGGCAACACCCACATTCACTACGACGAGAAGGAAACACGACCTAACGATCGCCTCGGGATCGACTGCTCCGTCGAGGGCTACAATGTCACCGTCGTCAGTATTCTCGATCGACGCCAGTTGCCCTACGCGAGCAACAAATTTCCGATCGGTGTAATGAATGAGTTCACCACGGCCCACCACGTCGCTGATGTTGGCGAGGAGAATCGTCACTACGGTGAGAATTCACCGTGGGGCATGGGATACGGTCACGTGATGTTCCTCAACATTCGCAACCTCGTACAACCTGTCAGCCGCGGTCACACTCTCGCAGGGCAGTTCGACCCCGACTATCCACCCCTGTGTACCTGCTGCGACGAAGCACGCGACCAGGGGGGACTTGTCATCTGGTGTCACAATGGCTGCGGTATGGAAGCACCCATCGCTGCAGCCCTTGGGAAGCTCGACGCCTTCAACCTCTTTGACCCCTTCTGGATGGATCCGGAATACGATCTGTGGTACAAACTCCTCAACTGCGGCCTGCGATTGCCCGCCTCAACGGGAACGGACTGGTTCGTGTGTTCGAACAATCGCGTCTATGTGCACACGGAGAAGGACTTCTCATACGAGAATTGGATCGATGGGATGAAGAAGGGGCGCACCTTTATCACCAATGGTCCCGTCATCGACATGAAGATCAATGACGCACCGATCGGCGCCACATTACCCCTGGACGGGGGCGGAACCCTCGACGCAGAAGTGACCTTCCAGTCACACTACCCGGTGGACGCCGTAGAAATCATCATGGATGGTAAGGTCGTCGATCGCAGGTTCGCGGATCGCAGGCTCGCGAATGAGAGCGGCTTCGATGATGGTGACGCCTTCTCTGGCACGATACGCTGCAAAGTCACAGCCCAGAATGACGGCTGGATTGCTGCACGTGCATGGGGGCACAGTCGCGACAGCTTCAATCAGTCGCTTTTTGCGCACACGAGCCCGACGTGGTTTTCCTGCGGCCGGCCGCCGGCACAACGCCAGGAGAGCGCCCGTTTCTTCCTCGAGTCGATCGATGAATCGCTCAAGTGGGTCGACACGATGGGACGCTACAACACAGATGACCAGCGTGAAGAAGTGCGTGAGCTGTTTCGCCGCGGCCGCGAGGTATACGCCGGACTGGCGCGGTAAAGAAACGGCCGAAGCTCGTGCGAGAGCTCCAGCCGTCCGCAGTTGGGTTGGTTCAGGTCTTATTCCTGTGCTTCGAGCCACCGCTCCGTCTCAATCGCAGCCATGCAGCCAGTACCAGCGGCTGTCACGGCCTGCCGGTACACATGATCCTGTGCATCACCGCAGGCAAAGACGCCTTCGATGTTCGTCTTCGTTGAATCCGGTTGCGTGATGAGGTAGCCCGTCTCGTCCATGTCGAGAACACCTTCGAAGAGCGATGTATTCGGCTTGTGACCGATGGCAACGAAAAACCCCTCACAGGGAATCTCGAAGGTCTCCTCCGTCTCCACGTTCTTCAGGCGCACGCCGGTCACGGCCATACCATCCTCCGTGCCCAGAACTTCCTCGACGACGACGGGGGTCACCACCTCAACCTTGGGATTCTCGCGGACCCGCGCCTCCATGATTCTCGAGGCGCGGAACTCCTCGCGTCGATGCACGACGGTGACCTTGGAGCCGAATTTGGTCAGATAATTGGCCTCTTCCATCGCCGTGTCACCACCACCGATGACGACGATCTCCTTGTCGCGGAAGAAGAACCCATCACAGGTGGCACAAGCGGAGACGCCGTGACCCATCAACTTTGTTTCCGACTCCAACCCCAGTAAGCGTGCAGAAGCACCCGTGGCGATGATGACTGAGTCCGCTGTATAGTGCGTCCCCTCTGCATCGATCTTGAAGGGGCGTTGAGAGAAGTCGACCTCCGTGACCGTCTTGAAGAGTGTCTCTGCACCAAATTTCTGCGCCTGCTCGCGAAACTTTTCCATCATCTCCGGACCCATGATGCCATCGGGGAAACCCGGGTAATTCTCGACATCTGTTGTGATCGTCAACTGACCACCCGGTTGCGCACCCTCCAACACCAGAGGCGAAAGATCAGCTCGCGCCGTGTACAGAGCTGCAGTGAAACCTGCGGGACCAGAACCAATGATGATAACCTTGTAGTGCGCGGCATCTGCCATGGTGCGCTAACTCTCCGTTGTTGAACTGTCCAGTGTCTGGGGCTTCAAGCACCCAAAGGATAGAATCTCTCAAAGATTCGCGGGCACGCAACACCCACTACACAATTCGATGTGGCACGTCACGGCCCTCGAGACCAGCGAGGAGATTCTCCACGGACATCTTCGCCATCGCATCGCGTGTTTGCAGCGTCGCCGACCCCAGATGCGGCAATACAACAAGCCGCTTCTCACCCAGTATCTCGTCGTCACGACGCAGAGGTTCGGGATAGGTGACATCAGTTGCCGCCGCATGCAAATGACCCGCGCGCAGTGACGCCAACAGGGCCGGCTGATCCCAAACGGGGCCACGAGCGGCATTTACGACAACCGCTGTTGGCTTCATGAGATCAAACTCACGCGCTCCGATCATCCCTGTCGTGGCATCGGTCAGCGGCATGTTGAGGGCGATAAAATCGGCGCGCTCAAGCAACTCGTCCAGGGGCACCCATGTGGCGCCAAAGTCAGCTTCAGCTCGCTCATTTCGCCCGCGGTTGTGGTAGAGGATCGGCATATCAAAGCCGACGGCCCGTTTAGCCACCTGGTAACCTATTCTGCCCAACCCGATGATGCCGATCGTTCCACCCGTGACCTGCTGACCGAGCATGAAGCTCGCATCGTACTTGAGGAAATCCGGACCGCGAGCGAACTCGTCGCCACACACGACATTGCGCGCCGCCGCCAGCAGCAGTGCCCATGTCAGATCCGCCGTCGTTTCGTCCAACACACCGGGTGTGTTACCGACCGGGATGCCCAGTTCCTGCGCCGCCACCTGATCAATGTGATCACAACCCACACCAAAATTGGCGACGATCTTCAGGCGCGGACACTTCAGCATCAATTCTCGCGTGACTGAAAAATGTCCGTATGCGTAGATCGCATCGATCACATCAAAGTCTGTGTCCGGATCTGGTGTGAGGCCTTTCCACCAATGCAACTCAACATCCGCTTCATCCAGCAGCTTGGTGATCGTCACATAGAGTTCGACGTCGGATTGGATCAGCACCTGCCAGGCCATCGTGTTGCTTCTCCTTCATGTGCAGTCTTTGCGTAAGAGGAAGGCCGCAAGATACAAAAAAGGGCCGCCCCGGTCTTCCGGAACGGCCCTTAAGGCTATATGGTCAATCTCGAGCGGGACAGGTGATGATCAGGCGACGAGATCTACCCCGTCGACACCCTCAGCCGGCGTCGCAGCAACTGGCGCAGGTGCTGGAGCGGGCGGCGCTGCAGCCTCCACATTCTCTGCAGCGACTTCGACACGATCGCGATCGGTCTGTGCTCGTGCTGGCGCAGCAGCATCTGCAGTAATCGGTCCAGGACTGCCTGCAGCAGAACCGGTAATGCCGGCACTGACTTGGCCCTGGCCTCGCGCCTCGAATCCCTCACCCGCGACAATGCCATCAAGGCGATTCACCTGGCGCTGAAGATCGTTGAAACGCGTGCGCAGAACCGTTCGCTCTGTCGTGCTCGCGGTTGAGTCGGAATCCAGGCGACTGGCTACGGCTTCGAGACTGGCGACGAGTCGTCCGAGTCGATGCTGGGCGCGCTCGCGTGGCGATGCATTCGGATTGCTTACTGCAGTGGCAGCGGCACTGTTAATATCAACGGTAGCCATCTGTTCACCTCCTGGGGCGGAAGGCGTGCGGAGCATCCATGCCCCTGTGGAATCGCTTCAGTCGTAATGTGATTTGAAGCAGATTCGTCCAGGGCGTACCTTAAAAGCCTGTAACTCGTTGTACTGGTACAATATGCGGTCTCATTGCAAAGTCAACCACAAAGTAGCCAATATGCTGATCGCCAATCCCCAAGGTCACTACCACTTTCTCAAGGGCATAGACCCCTACTCCTGCGGCGTCGTCGCCGATCCTGGATACGAGATTGTCTTCGTTACACTGCGGACGCCGACCTCTTGGAAAGAAGGCTTCCAACTCATCGATCGCCATCTGGCGCAGGTCGAATGCGAGCGCACGGCTCTGTGCAGTATTCAGTTGCGGTGTCCTGCCCCGTATCCCATGCAAGGCTTCATCGACTTTAACGAGACCTATTGTCGTGTGCTAAAGGAGTGGGGTCTGTATCTCGATGATCTGAATCCGCTCGCCCGCACTAACGTGTCTCCTGCCTACGCGCCCCCGACGGAACCACAGATGCACGCATTCGGCTACATCGTCAAGGCAGAAACCCCCGAGGTGCGCCCCAGCCTCGTCATCGCCGGCGCCGGCGAACTGCGTGATGGCGTCCTCGATGATGCAGGAATCATCAAACTCGGCGATACGTCACCGGAGGGCATGCGGGCGAAGGCTGACTATGTCATGAAGGTCATGGAAACGCGCCTGGATGGACTCGGCGCACGCTGGGATCTACTCAATGTCATCAACGTCTACACAGTCTATCCCATCGACGGTTTCCACGAGGACATCATCCTCAATCGTCTGGGACCTGCCCGCAGGATGGGTATCCATCTACATGATACGCGACCGCCCGTTCAGGGCATCGATTTTGAGATGGACATGCGTGGTGTCAATCAGGAGTTGGTGTTGTAGTCTCGAAATATTGCACTTCCAGCGGGCCACCAGCCACACACAGGGCACCGGCCATACCCGCCCCGGGCTCGACCTGCGTAAGCCACCAGTCGCCGGCACCGCCTTCCGCCGTCGATAGAAGTTCGGCCGGGAGCGCCGGATCGACACGCACGATGAAGTTTCCCAGCCCCAACGTAATGCCACGTCCTGTTGCCTTCATGTATGCTTCTTTCGACGTCCAACAACGAAAGAATCCTGACCGTCGCTGATCGCCAGGCAATGCCCGCAGCTGATCCAGCTCCGAATCGGCGAAGAATCGCTCCGCCACCTGCTCCCATCCGACGTCTCGCATCGTTCGCTCCACGTCGACACCCAGATCACGTACACGGGCAAATGCCATCAGTGCGACGCCACCGGAGTGGCTGACATTGAAGCGTACGTCTGCCTGCGGAGACTCGAGATAGGGTTTGCCATGCGTACCGTAGGCGAAACGGAGTTGCTTGGGTGTCGTGTGCAGATACCCGGATAGAATGTGTCTCAGGGTCCCACGCGTGACGGCGAAACGCCGCGATTGACGACTGGCACGAAAGCGATCAGCTCGAGCGTGTTCATCAGCTGCCAGCACACTACGGCACCGTTTCTCGGCGGCTTCGCAGGTATCGAGGTCGACACGCCACAAGTGAACGACATCATGCTCAAGTTGTGGCGGTGCGTTCACTGCAACCCATCGGATGTCTGTCGTCATGCCCCCAAAGGTAGCTGCCGTGCGGGCCACCTGTCAGGTAGCCGCTGGACGCGGAGTCAGGTAGCCGCTGGACGCGGAGTCAGGTAGCCGCTGGACGCGGAGTCAGGTAGCCGCTGGACGCGGAAGTTCGCTAAACCGTCAAGCCTCTTTCTGGTGCGCCTTGTCGGCGTCATCGAATCTTTGGATTCCCTCGATCAGGGCTTCAACTCTACACGGCTTCTGCAGATAACCGTAGGCACCGTGCTGGAATGCCCGCGAGGAACTCGTTGCATCACCGACGGCAGACAGGATCACCACCGCAAGATTCGGCACGAGCTCGTGGACGCGAATCATCAGCCCGATTCCATCCATCTCGGGCATTTCCAGGTCAGTGATCACGATATCGGGGCAATCTTGCTTGATCAGTCCCAGCGCCTCGACACCACTGCCAGTGACCCGCATATGATGCCCTCGCGCGCTCAGGGCATCTCCCATCACCCGCAGAAAGGTGGTATCGTCGTCGACGAGTAGAATCTTCATTTGCGTTGACTCCAGCCTGGTTGCCCTGGCCTCTACGCAAACATTAGGCCTGCATCCCTCAACTGACTCACACGCAACCTCCAACCTGCGGAAAAACAACAACATGCGGAAATTTGCGACATGCTCAGGGCAGGCTGCGAGCAACTCGATGCAACGCGGAATCACGCGCGGAATCGCGTGTTACACGCGATTCCGCGTTTACAGTGGCTACGTTGGGTGCCGGCCTCAGCTGGCGTCATCCATCCCAAGACGCTGAAGTCGTCGTCGCAGGGCGTCTCGCGAAATCCCAAGGAGTCTTGCTGCTTCGCCGCGATGCCCGGCGGCTTGCTCCAGTGCCCTGCGTATCACCCGTTGTTCAGCGGCATCCAGGCTGAGTCCATCCTCTGCTTCGCCGGACGCAATCGTTGCCGGCTTCGACTGCAGAGAAAGGTGATTCTCATCGACAACGCTCTGCTCGCATAGAATCACGCTACGCTCGATGATATTGCGAAGCTCACGAACGTTGCCCGGGAAGTCATGGGACTGCAATCGTTCAATCGCGGCCAACGACAGCTCTTGGACAGGCTTTCGCAGTTCCCTTGCATAACGATGAACGAAGTGTTCCGCCAAGGAGTGGATATCTTCACATCGCGCTCGCAGTGAAGGAACCTGAATGACGAAGGATTCCACACGGTAGTAGAGATCCTCCCGAAAGAGTCCCTGCCGGACACATTCAGCCAGGTCCCTGTGTGTAGCGGCCACGACACGAACATCGACGGGCACCGTCTGTTCTGCACCGACGCGACGAACCTGACGAGTTTCCAAGGTCCTGAGCAATCGTGATTGCAGATCAAGACTCATGTCACCGATCTCGTCCAAAAAGAGAGTGCCGCCATCCGCTTGCTCGAAGTAGCCCGGTCGAGCTTGCTGCGCGTCGGTGAATGCACCTCGTTCGTGACCGAAAAATTGACTTTCCATTAGCGTCGCCGGAATGGCTGAACAATCGACAGCGACAAATGGTGCGTCCGCACGGTCGCTGGCATAGTGCACCGCTTGCGCGACCAGCTCTTTGCCCGTGCCGGTTTCGCCAAGAATCAACACCGTCGTTGAGGGGGCCCTGGCGACCTGGCGAATCTGCGATCGAACCTGCTCCATGGCCTGGCTCGAACCAATCAGAGCATCAATCCCCGAAGTCTGCCTGCCTGCGTCGATGACCAACTGCAATCTGGTTCGATATCTCTCGATGTCGCGACGCAGTTGCTGGAATCGTGCGGTCCTCTGAAGTGCAGCAGAGATATCCTGCACCTTGAAGGGTTTGGCGAAGAAGTCAAAGGCCCCCTCGCGCATAGCCCGCACTGCACTCTCCACATCACCAAAAGCTGTCACAACGACGACATCTATGCTGGGGTCTGTCTTCTGGATGTGGGCCAGCAGTTCGAAGCCATCCATTGCTGACATGCGCACGTCGGTGATCACAACATCGATGGGATGTGCCTGCAATAGATCGACGGCGCGCTCCGCACTGTCAGCAAGCGTCACATCGTGGCCGCGATCTGCCAGGTAGTTGTTGAGCGATTGGCGGATGTCATCATCGTCGTCGACAACCAGAATACGCAGGGCGGGGAGCTTCATCATTCTACCTCCACTGGAAATTCTGCCCTGAACACAGTGCCATGGCCCAGAGTGCTGTCACAGGTAATCGTGCCACCATGATTGCGCACAATCGCGTAGGAGATTGAAAGACCAAGCCCTGTTCCTCGATCGGCGGGTTTCGTCGTAAAAAACGGCTCAAAGAGCCGCTCCTTGTCCTCCGGCGCAATGCCAGGACCATTGTCAGCCACTTCGAGACAGATCAGACCAGCATCCCAACTTGTGGTGACACGGATCGTTCGAGATTGCCCTTCGGGCACATCATCCAGGGCATCGCGGGCATTGGTCAGAAAATTCAACAGGACCTGCTCGAGTTGGTATGGCTGTCCGTGAATCGTCGGCACGTGTGGAGCACGAACCTGCTCGACGAGGATGTTGTTATTTGCCAGCTGCGTGCCGAGCACTTTCAAACCCGATTCCACAACTTCGTTCAAGTCGACGGGGACACCAGGCTCCGCGGACGTATCGCGTGAAAACACACGCAGGTGTTCGATTGTACTGGACATGCGATCGACCATGCCTGTCAGATCCGTCATCATCTGCCGCAGTCGATCGTCGCTGGGTCTATGTCCATCCAGCAGGCGCAGGTGAATGTCCCCCGCCACCGTGGCAATCGCCGTAAGAGGTTGATTGAGTTCGTGGGCGACACCGGCAGCCATCTGTCCCAGAGCGACCAGGCGTGCTTGCTGCAGCAGCTGCGCCGTCAATTCACGAGTCTCAAGAGCTCGAGTTACCTGCATCGCCGTTTCATCAAGCAGGGCGCGTCGGTGTCCTTCCTCCAGTCTTGAGGGAACCCAGATCTCCAGCTCTCCCCGCGTGCTCTCACCCCAGCTCAGGTCGTGGCGATAGTGGGTTCCGCGCTGCCTTCCACCCGAGTCCCAGTGGCGTCCGTCGCAGTGCAGGTGCACACGGGAGCCGGGCGCAGCGATGGTCGCCACGACTGCCTCACCGGCGGCAGCAAGGATTGAGTCGAGAGAATCGGTGTCACTGAGACGCCCTCGCAAGCGCTCCAGATGACGCAGGTCACGCACCTGTGTATCGAGTTGCGCCCTTGCTTCTTCTGCATGTTGACGTTTTCGCTCTTGCTCGCTCAGGTCTTCATTCAACCTGAGCAAGGCCGCATTGGTGAGCTGCAGACGATGATCTCGCTGCATGACACGACGAATCTGCACACCCATGAGCAATACGAGCAGCGCCATCCCACTGCCCCACAGTACACGCTCGTATGGCCAGTCCACGCGTATCTCGATGTGGGCAGGGAGAGACAGAACGAAGTCGCGGCTTACGGCCTGCACCTCGAAGAAATAGTCGCCGCGCGCCAGATCCTCGTAGTCCGCGCGGCCCATGCGCGTATACTGCCAGGAGTCAGAGTGCCCTCGCAGGCGGTGGCGATACAGGGGTGACCGGGCGGGCAGACCAAGGCCTCGTGCCTGAAAGAAGATGGTGAGGTGACGCTGGGAGGATGGCATCGATACGGTTGACACCGTGCCGTGAGGAACGCTGGTGACGACATCGGAAATGTGAACCTCTGGGGGCTCAGTGCTTGGCAGGTAACGTGTCAGCCCACCATCCGTCGCAATCCAAATGGCGTCTTGCTCCCCCGCCTCGATATCGTAGACGCTGTTACCGCCGATTCCGTCCCTTTCAAACAGGGTCTGTAACATGCCATCATGGTAGCGCTGCACACCCAGATCTCGCGTGCCAAACCAGATCTCACCAGCAATCGGCTCGTCGATGGAAAACACAATGGAGGTTCCGCCGATCAGATCTATGGCAATGAAACGAGCATCCTGCAGGTATGCGGGGCCGCCCGTGGTGCCAACCCACAGGCGACCCGTGTGATCCTGAAAAGCCGAAACAACGCTGGCGGTCGGCAGACCTTCTGCGACACCCATCGTCAGCCAATCTCCATCCTTGTAGACTGCCAGGCCTCCTGAGACGTGGAACCATGGGGCACCCGACTGATCGATGAACAGCGGATCCACGGGGCCGGGCGGCAGGGGCCACTCGCACTCGAGGCTCTCGGCGGCCTGTTCCTCGCGATACCTGCATACACCATCTCGCGTGCCAATCCACAGATCACCTTCTCCATCAATCTCAAAGCCGATCACATGGGGATGTGGCAGACCATCAGCGCTCGTCAGCATCTCAAAACGGTTACCACGTCGGCGTGCCACCCCACTCCGGGTGCCAACCCAGAGAGTACCGGACGAATCTCGGGCGAGTCGCTCCGTGCGCGCATCGGACAACCCGGAGCTCATGCCATACCGAGACAGATCTCCTTCGTGCACAGACCACAGACCATCATGGGTGGCAAACCACATTGTGTCCTGTGCGGCGAGGGCATCCTGAATGCCGGTGATTGAGCCTGCAGAGCCCCTCAACCCCTCCGGGGTGACAACAGATGCGCCATGACCAATCGCCCACACCGAGCCTTGGACATCCTGCAGTATCGTGGTGATGGCAGCAGTCTCCCCCGCCGGCACCATTGTGCGCACATGGGTTCCATCATAACACAGCAACTGCCCGCGGGCGGTAGCCACCCAGATTCGACCCGCCGCATCCGTGACGACGTCGAACACTTCGTGATTGAACCCGTCGATCGGGAGCGCATCGAACTCAACAACATGGACGGATGCGATACCGGTAGAGGTTGCTGCCAACAGACGATCATCTTCAACAGCACTCAGAGCCCAGACACGACGACTCTCATCTGGCAGCGCAAGCGAATGAATCTCGCCATTGCGATACCGAGCGATCCCCCCCCCGAGCGTGCTGAACCAGATTGATTCATCTGTGCCGACAGAGAGATCGGTTACCCAATTGGACTCGAGTCCATCGTCGGTTGTAAGCGTCGTGAATTGTCCCGCCTCAAATCGGGACAGCCCACCAATCCTGCCGCCGGAGCGACCATATCCGGTGGCAACCCAGACAACTCCTTCAGCATCGACGGCAAGAGCAAGGGCGATGTTGTCGCCTAGACCATCCTCGACGGTATATGTGCGAAATCGCTGCCCATCATAGCGAACGACACCGCCACCGAATGTGGCGAGCCAGACATTCCCTTGCTGGTCCTCAATGACATCGGTGACGCGAAGATCTGGCAACCCATGTGATCGACCAAAGTGCGTGAGGGTATCGCCGCTGAGCACGAAGACACCACGTCCGCCGTCTGACAGCCAACCGGATCCCAGCCATATCCGACCTGTTTGATCGGGATAGATCACCTGGAAGGCTGTGGGTTCATCCATTTCCATCGTTCGGATGACAGCCCCGTCAAAACGCGCAAGACCCTGGTCTGCGGCGACCCATATCTCGTCGTTGATCGCCTCCAGTTCGTGAATCCTTGGACCCGGAAGGCCATCGGGGAGACGGTATGTCCTCCACGCTCCGTTGACCTGCCCCTCCCCCATGGGCTGCTCGCGCCAACGAATCGGAATCTTGTCTCCAGTGACAGCGCTTCGTCCCGCCGGGATCTCGACCTGTGTTGTTCCTGGCAAGACCTGCTGAACGGTCGTGGAGTCCCCGAGTTGCAGGTCGTAGTCTCCTGCCGGAAGCTGCAGACTGAAGCGACCGGCGTCGTCGCTACGGGCCGTTATTTCCCACTCCTTCGCAGGGTGACTTGGCGAAACTCGCACACAGAGGCCGCCGGGATCACCGGCGGGGGCTTCTATTTTTCCGGATAGATATGCAGTAGGTCTGTTGGTGAGGATCAGATCACCAAGACGACCCGGATGGGTCATCTTCTGCTCGCCACGGCCCCACGTTTGCCACGTGAAGGAGCCATCCGCGTCAGCGTCGACTACGGCCAGATCGAAACCAATGACCGCTTCCTGAGGCAACGTCTGAGGCGCCGGGAGTCGCAATCGGTAGATCAGGCGTCCAGCGTCGACAACCCGCGACGCAGAACCGACAGCGGAGGAGGCGGCGGCGGAGCGGATGACCATTTGCTGCGGCGCCTGCCGGGGCCACTGAATGAAGACTTCACATCCATCTTGGGAATCCCACTCAAAGGCACCACTGGGTGCAAGGTCATGGGACTCGTCGTCCACAACCACGGCAACCAGGAGGGTGTCGCGACTGTTGCTGAGTTCAACGGAGAATTGGGCAGTCAGATCTTGTGGCGAAGCGGGGGGACGCCCATAGCTGGTCCACGGCAGGGGATGCCACGAGGGATCGTCGGCCGCTGCCACCAGGGCGACGGCACCGTTGTCAGCCCGGGCATGGATGCTCAGTAGGAGGCTGAGGAGAAAGCCGGAGTAGATGGGACGAGACATGCGGGGAACCCGTCGCAGTGCTCGACCGCGCAGACGGTTAGTTTTCTCCGCCCGGACGGGAGTCGAGAACTGTCAGCACCCGCTCACGCAACTGTTTCAACTCCACTGGCTTGAGCAGGAAAGCGTCAAAATCGAAGTCCTCGACATCCTCGTCGTTTACGTAACCAGAGATACCGATGACGGGCACCTCAGGATGAGACTCGCGGATGCGAGCCAGCAGTGCACATCCATCCATGCCGGTGAGGTGGATGTCAGTGATGACGATGTCCGGTGCAGAACGACCAATCGACATCAGTGCCTGCGCGGCGTCCGCGGCGTCCTCGACTTGAAAATCGGCGAACGCGCGACGGATGACGAGCCGAATGGCGTCCTCGTCGTCAACGATGAGTAGTCTACGGGTGGCTACTGTCGTTTCGCTCATAGGGGCCTCGCCCAAGTGGCAGAAGATGGGTGTGATGCATGCAGAAACGTAGTGGACGCCGGGGCCTGTGTCACTCCACGTTGACTTCTCTCTGGTGCCTGATTAGCCTAAGACCCACATGACTACAGAAGGTGAATCGGAAACACGCGATCACCCACCAGCCCGTGAGCCGCGAAACGCGAAACGGGATCAGCCCAAAATTCGCATTCCAGGAGCCTGAGTGACCATGGCGACGAAGCCTGCCTATCCAGAAATGACCGACAATGGCCGTTATAATGTTATCGGCACCCGCCCAATTCGCCATGACGGCGAGGACAAGGTAACGGGGCGCGCTGTCTACGGAGCCGATATACGGCCCGCAGACGCGCTGTATGGCAAGATATTGCGCAGTCCTCATGCTCACGCCAACATCAAGAGCATTGACACCTCGAAGGCGATGCAGATGGAGGGTGTCCGCGCCGTGGCGACGGCGGAGGACCTGGTCGCCACAGTCGACAAGATGTCGAACATCGGTGAATCCACTGTCAACATTCGTGAGATTGCGTCCAATTCTCTGGCAACAGGCAAAGCTCTCTATAAAGGGCACTCCATCGCTGCCGTGGCGGCGACGAGCCCACATATCGCCGAAGAAGCATTGGCACTGATCGAGGTAGAATACGAGGTGCTGCCCGCCGTCGTCGATGTCCTCGAGGCGATGAAGGACGACGCCCCGCTCCTCGATGAGAGCCGGACAACTCGCGAATTGGGAGAAAATTCCGGCAAGAAATCCAACATTGCCTCGCACAATCAGCAAGCGATGGGTGACATCGAGGCTGGTTTCGCAGAAGCAGACGTTGTGGTCGAACGCGAATTCCGCACGGCCACGGTTCACCAGGGCTACATCGAACCGCACGTGACCACTGTGCTGTGGAAACAAGATGGCTCGATCACCGTATGGGTCAGCACCCAAGGCGCCTTCCAGATACGCGAGCAAGTCGCCGAGGTACTGCAGGTACCGATTTCCAAGGTGAAGGTGATTCCCACGGAGATCGGCGGCGGTTTCGGTGGCAAATTCCCCATCTACATGGAGCCCGCTGCTGCTGTGCTGTCGCACAAGACGGGTCATCCAGTGAAAATCGCCATGTCCCGCGCCGAGGTATTTGAAGGCTCGGGCCCAGGCCCTGGTGGTTATATCAAGTGCAAGATGGGCGTCACCAACGACGGTCGCATTACGGCAGCCCAAGCCTATATGGCCTATGAGGCGGGTGCTTTCCCCGGATCCGCTGTCGGTGCCGGGGCGGCCTGTATCTTCTCGCCATACAACATTGCCCACGTGAAGATCGATGCCTTCGATGTGGTGCTGAACAAACCCAAGTCCACCGCCTATCGTGCACCAGGTGCGCCGAATGCGGCGCACGCCTCAGAATCGATCCTCGACGAACTGGCCGGCAAGATCGGCATGGATCCTCTGGCGATTCGTCTGAAGAATTCGGCGCGCGAAGGCACACGACGTGCTGATGGCACCGTCTTCAAAGCGATCGGCTGTGAGCAGACGGTACAAGCCTCGATCGACTCCGATCACTACAAGAGTCCGAAGCCCGCCGGCGTGGGGCGAGGCGTCGCCAGTGGTTTCTGGTTCAATGGCGGGGGGCAGTCAGCTGCTACCATCGTCGTCGCCACAGACGGCACGGTCAGTCTGCTCGAAGGCTCCACCGACATCGGTGGGTCGCGGGCGTCTATGGCGATGATCGTCGCCGAGACACTGGGGATCGGTATCGATGAGGTGAAACCCGCCGTCGTTGACACCGATACGATTGGTTATCACGATGGCACCGGTGGCAGCCGCGTTACCTACGCCACAGGCCATGCATGTTACAATGCCGCCATCGATACACAGCAGAAAATGGCTGCACGAGCGGCCCTGCAACTCGAAGTCGAGGAGGGCAGTGTCGAATGGCGTGACAATGCCTTCGTCTGCAACTCTGACGCGTCCAAGAGATTGACCTTCGCCGAGGTCGCCGCCCAGCAGGGCTCAACAGGTGGTCCGATCGAAGGCACAGGCTCGATCAATGCATCGGGCGCCGGCAATGCCTTCGGGACTCACATCGTCGATGTTTCCGTCGATGAAGAGACGGGCAAGGTTCAGGTCCTGCGCTATACGGCTGTCCAGGACGTGGGCAAGGCGATTCATCCCAGTTACGTAGAGGGCCAGATTCAAGGCGGTGCCGTACAGGGCATCGGCTGGGCCATGAATGAAGGCTACTTCTACAAAGAGGATGGAACCATGGCCAATCCGACCTTCCTCGACTACCGCATGCCGACGGCCCTCGACCTACCCATGGTGGACACGATCCTGGTGGAAGTCCCCAATCCCGCCAGCCCGCACGGCATACGTGGCGTCGGTGAGGTCTGCCTCGTCCCACCCCTGGGGGCCCTGGCCAATGCGATACATGACGCGATTGGCGTGCGGCTCACAGAGTTGCCCATGAGTCCTGATAAGGTCCTTGAAGGCATCCAGAGTCGAGGCGGATACGAGGAAGCTGCCGGCTGAGACGTTTCGTACTACCAGACATAACGAAAAAGGCCACTGTCACCTTCGTGACAGTGGCCTTTTTTGTCTGCCGTTGCGACTGCGGTAATCAGCGGCTCAGCGAGAAGCCAGTGCCGCCGCCACGGTACTCTTGAATTCCTCAGCCTGCATGGGTTTGGCGACGAATCCATCGAAATCGTATTCCTTGATATCGTCATCGCGGACAAAACCCGACAGGGCGAGTACGGGTAGATCAGGATGAAACTCCCGCAGCTTCATGAGCAACGTATAGCCATCCATATCGGGCATGCGTATATCTGTGATCACGAGATCAGGCTTCGTCTCCATCGCCGTCTCGAGCGCTTCGCTGCCATCCTTCGCAGTGATGACGTCATAGTCTCCCAACATCTCCACCAACAGCCGGCGAATAGGCTCTTCATCGTCAACGACCAGCACCCGCCGGTCACCGGCAGAGGCTAGTTGTTCATCGATCCGAGTCTTTGCTGCCTCGACGTCGGTTCCAGATTCCTTCGCCAGCAGGGACAGCGCCAACTCAAGCCGACGCTGCAATTGCACCACGGCATCCTGACTGGTAAGCAGTTCCCGCTGGTATTCCCGCATTCGTGCCGTATCGCTGTTCATCTTTCCCGCGAGAATCTCCACCACATTGCGCAGGATTTTCGCCTGCGCTTCGGCATCCCTCTTCAGCGCCATGTCCAGCGAGAGCTTCTTGAGAACCAGGACATTGCTCGCCTGTGTCGCCTTCACAGTCGACGTACGTGGCTGCTTGGTGACGATGCTCATTTCGCCAATCGTGGCGACCGGCTGAATTTTGGCGACTTCCGATTCGTCAGGCGCATAAACGGCAGCTTCGCCACTGAGCAGGATATACATCTCGTCGCCCGGCGTATCCGCAGCACACACGACCTCTCCCTCCTCCAGGCGGCGCGGCCCACATGCACCAAGAACCAGTTGGATCTGTGTCGGCCCCAAGCCGTCGAACAAGGGGATCTTGCGAATCACCTGAATCAGTTTATTGATGCGTTCCTTGGACAATACACACTCCAGTAGCTTACGGTGTCCCTACAGCGACTCGCGATGACTTCGTGTTTACGCCTTGTGACGTCGCGATGTCGGGTCGGGCACCAGAGGGCGGCAGGGGATGCCTGTGCAGCGATGATACCAGCCCGGAAGCCGGATCGTCAACGCAAAACTGCGCGCGATGGCCCCACGAAACCCGCAGGCCAGCTCTTGATACGGGGGCCGCCGCGCCCGTTGTTAGCAACTTCGAATTTCGCCACAGCCTCCCGACGGGATCCTAGCTCGACCATGCCTCGCAACACATCACCCAAACAGTTTCTCGATACGGTCGTGCCCGTGATCCGCCAGTGTGCCCAGGCATCACTCATCTTTCACGGCGACGTGGTCGACATCGGCAAGACGGCTGACATGAGCCTGACAGGACAGAATGCGCAGACCGCCTCCGCCGCTCTCACGGTCCTTGATGGTGCCTTCCAGGATCTGATCCTGGGTGCCGTCGCGTCGCGCTTTCCAACGTTGCGCTGCATCGCGGAGGAGAAGACCGCCATGCGACTGGCCTTTGCAGGCAATACAGGGGATGAGGTTGTCATCCTTGATCCGATCGACGGAACGCTGCATTTCCAAAAGGGAGATGCCCCCTATCACATCAGCATTGGCCTGTGTCGCAAGGGGCAGATGGTCGCCGCCGCAGTTGCTCGACCGACACAGGACAAACTGTTTACGGCGATTCGTGGCCAGGGCGCCTGGGTACAGAAGGGCAAGGGGAAGCCAAGACGTTTGCAGGTGCCGAAGAAACCCCGAACACAACGAGCATTTATCTCATCGAAGGCGCGCCCTTTTCAGGCGCCAGCGAAACAATGGCTCGATCCCTTCGAGTATCCGATCGGCGCGGCCCTCGTGCTTACGCAGCTGGCCGAAGGCGACTTGGCGGCGTATCTGACACGCCAGGTCGAAACCTATGATGTGGCCCCCCCCTCGCTGATCGCCGAAGAAGCAGGCGTGCGCTGCATGCTCGGGGACGGACGCGAACCTCTCTATGACCGCCGAAAAAAATTCGCCTACTACATGGCCGCCTCGACTCCTCAACTGTGCGATTTTTTGCTCAGTGTGCGTCGGCAGACGGCAGGAGATTCAGCTTGAACGATCTAACCAAACTTCGCGGCATACTGCCTGTCGTTCACATGCCCTACCTCACGGACGGACAGATCGACTACGATACTCTGCATCGCCAGGTCGACTATCTGTTCGATACGGGCGCCCACGGCCTGTGCCTTGCCCTGGTGTCTGACACGCTTCGCCTCACCGCGCAGGAGCGGCTGCAGATGCCTGCTCATCTTGTTCGATTCGCCGCTGGGCGTGGTCCCGTCGTGATCAGTGTCGGCGCGGAGAGCACGGTTCAGGCGCGCGCCTTTGCCCGTGCAGCAGAAGACGCTGGCGCCGCAGCCGTCATGGCGATCCCTCCCCTCTCGCAGGGTCTGGCCGAGGCGCAGCTCCGGGAATACTTCGAAGAGCTTCTTGATGAAATCCAGATTGGCGTCTTTGTGCAGGATGCCAGCTCCTATGTGGGCGAAGCGATGAGCCTGGACTTCCAGGCGCAGCTTTTCCGCCAACACGGCCCGCGAGTTCTGTTCAAACCGGAGGCCTCCCCCCTCGGACCCTGTATCAGTGGCCTGCGCGAATTGACAAATGGTGAGGCAGCGATTTTCGAAGGCAGTGGCGGACAGTTGTTAATCGACTCCTATCGCCGCGGTGTCGTAGGTACCATTCCTGGCGTAGAGATGCTCGATGGTCTGGTGGCCCTGTGGAATGCGTGTGAAGCAGGCGATTGGGATCGCGCCTATGCAGTGTATTACCCGATCTGTGCGATCGCGACGCTGCAGATTCAAGGAGGGTTGGACGGCTTCATCGTCACCGAGCGTTATATGCTCAACAAGCAGGGATTGTTTCCCAATCAGGTTCATCGAGGCCCTGTGTCTTTCCAGCTCGACGAGGGCACACGACAGGAAGTTGACCGACTCTACGATCGCTTGCAGACGGTACTGGCCGAATGAGCACAACCATGACCGGGTCCGCTCGCATGAACGCGGTTCAGTCCCCTGTCATTCCCGATGTCGCTGCCCTGCTGAGAGAATGCCCGGACGCCATCTCACTTGGCCAGGGCGTCGTCCACTACGGTCCACCGCCGCAGGTGTTTGAGGCTGTCAGCAAGTTTGGTCGCCAGCCCACAGAACACCACTATCGCGATGCAGCGGGCACAGCCGACCTGCACAGTGAGCTGGCGCGAAAACTGTCCCAGGAAAATGGCATCGATGTAGACCCTGAAACGCAGGCCATCTTTGTCACGGCGGGCAGCAATATGGCCTTCTATCATATCGTACTGTGCCTGTGCGACCCGGGCGATGAAGTCGTCGTCATGTCACCATTCTATTTCAACCACGAAATGGCCATCACCATGGCCAACGCCCGGGTTGTTGTTGCGGCGACAGATTCCCAATACGGCTTGCAACCGGATGCCGTGGAAGCCGTTCTGAGCCCGCGAACCCGAGCAGTGGTGACGATTTCCCCGAACAATCCATCAGGCGCCGTGTACGACGCGAAGGCGCTGCGGCAGATCAACGACATGTGCCGGCAACGTGGGATCGTCCACATCAGTGATGAAGCGTATGAATATTTTACCTACGATGATGTGCAGCACACGTCGCCAGCTTCCTTTCGTGACAGCGCAGAGCATACGGTTAGTCTCTTCTCCTTTTCCAAGTCCTACGCCCTGGCCAATTGGCGCGTCGGTTACATGGTCGCACCCCGCTGGCTACTTCGCGGTCTACAGAAGAGCCAGGACACGATTCTGATCTGTCCCCCCGTCGTGTCGCAACATGCTGCTGTTGGGGCGCTGGCTGCAGGTCGCGCGTATTGCCAGCCGTTCATTGATGAGCTCGGTCGTGTGCGCTCGATGGCCCTCGACCATCTGGCGCCACTCGGCGAACGCTGTACGGTACCGACCGCAGATGGTGCATTCTACCTTCTTGCCCGAATCGACACGGATGTCGCACCGATGACACTCGTCGAACGACTCGTGCGTGAACACGGCGTGGCTGCCATTCCTGGCAGTGGATTCGGCCTGGATGGCTGTTATCTACGCATTGCCTATGGTGCACTCCACGGCGATACCGTCGCTGCAGGGATGGAACGACTCGTCAACGGACTACAGACGATTCTGGCTTGAGAAGGGGCAACTTCCTCACTTCCTGGCCACAGATTTCCGCAGCGACAAGGGAACCAGCCCAATGGTCGATCGTCCCACCATCTTGACACTCATAATACCCACGGCTATCTTGCCTTTGAGAGTGACCTGAATTCACGAACAGTCTGCCCTTTCGGAAGTTTTGCACTCATAAGATGTGCAACTTCGACAATGTTTTAACGGCATTCTGGTGAGTTGGTCACTCTTTTTTTATGCCTGGACTCAGACAATCGAACGCAGATTGAAACCGAATTCAGTAAGCCTTCTGCCTTCCTTCCGGCGCCTGTTGTTGCTCGTAGCAATCCTTGGCCAAAGTCAGGTGCACGGGCAGTCTCTGCAGGCGACACCGGACCCTGTCGATTTTGGCGTCACCCGCCCGGGTGATGTTGTGCGCCGGTCTGTGCGACTGACCAACACAGGATCAGATCGCATTGAGGTTCATGTTGAGACAGCCGGCCCATTTGTCGCCGCGACGGACACGTTGTTTGTGGACGGCAGCTCAGACCTCGAACTCAAACTGACATTCAGTGCCGTCGACACGGGTGCCTATGATGGCACGCTTGATCTGGCCATGCCGAAATTGTTCGGCTCTGATAAACTTCACATTGAACTGCTGGCCCGCGTCACCAACCCGACCCTTTCCGTGCGTCCGTCGACGCTGGTTTTTGATGAGGTGATCGCAGGGGCGACATCATCAGCATCTCTCGAGGTGATCAATCCGAGTCCCGTTCGTATTGAGATAGAGGACTTGCAGATCGAACCCGTGGATGCGCCCTTCAAAGTGACGGGAGATGCAATTGGCGAGTTGGCCCCCGGTGAAGCGCGACATCTTGCGCTCAACTTCTCACCCGAAGCCGGTGGCCCACACAACGCCCATCTTCGCATCCGTTCCGAGCATCTTCGCGATGGCAGCCTGACAGTAGCTCTGCGCGGAACCGGCCTGGCACCACAGTTGGCCATCTCCCCCCTGCCTCAGGTCGGCTTCCGGTTTGGCACGGTAGATGTGGGTGCCACGAGTCAGCGTTTTCTGACGGTGCTGAATCATGGGCAGGCGGATCTGCACTTGGCTTCGATCGAGTCAACGGGGGGCGGGCTGACTGTAAGTGATACGTCCCTGGCGATTGCTCCGGGACAACGCCAGGATGTCGTCGTGTCCTTTGTTCCTCGATACGAAGGTCCCTTGCAGGGCCAGATCCGACTGGTCAGCGATGATCCGGCACAGGGCGACGTCACAATTCCAGTAACGGGCGCGGCTCAGGTTAGCCCACCACGCGTCGAGATTCTGAATCGTCCTACCATCGACTTTGGTGCCGTGCCTCTCGGACGTCCATCACGACAGCAGGTGCTGTTGTGGAATCGTGGCGGCTCTCCCTTTACAGTGCAGCTCGAACTTGAGGGCGGTGTGCATCCAGAGTTTGAGGTGGAGAGCGCTGCCGCCCTGCTGCAACCGGGAGAAAGTGCCAAGGTAGAGATCCTTTTTAGGCCAAAGGAGATCGGCGAGCGACGGGTGTCGCTATCGATTCAGACGGAGACAGGTCGTAACCGCTTTGAGTTGGTGGGCACAGGGAAATTCCTGCAACTGAGCCCGACGACATACGACTTTGATCGGGTCCCCGTGGGAGAGTCGGCCAGTGCCGTCATCAGCCTGGCCAACATCGGCAATTCGGATTTTACCATCAGCCGTCTGCAGTCGACGAATGACGCCTTCACTCTCTATACGCAGGTATCGCAGGACAACAAATTCCTGCTTCCCGCCAACAGCCTGCGGAGTCTACCCCTCAATGTCACCTTCACACCTTCAGATCGAGGCCTCAGTAGTGGCACGATGCGGATCGAGGGGTTCTGGGAAGAGGGCACTGAGACGATGGAGATGCTCCTGAATGGTACCGGTGTCGCTGCCGAGATCGAGTTGCATCCCTCCGGTCCACTCGACATGGGCTTTGTTGTCCTGGGCGAGACCGAACGCCGTTCGCTGGTTGCGACCAACACAGGAGATACGGCACTTCGCGTGGCCGCCAATTCACTGACCCAGGAGGCGTATCTCGAGCCGAATGCCTTCACCCTGGAACCGGGCGAATCGACGACGCTGACCGTCCACTTCTCGCCACAGGCACTGGGTGAGAGGTTCGCTCAGATCCTGCTCGTGAGCAATGATGTTCACGACAAGGCGCAGCCGGTCAAGGTCCGCGGTGTCGGCGCTCTGGAGAGTATCGATCTGACGCAGATCACCCAGGTGCTCGCGTCACGCAAGGCAGAATCTGCACTGGCCGACCTCAGCTGGAACAACACACCTCTTGTCTTATTGGACGGAACGAAGGTCGATGTAGCCTTTACCATTCCCGATTCGCTTCGACAAGCTCTTATTGGACGGCGGATTGATATCGAGTGGGTGCAGCTCGACGAGAATTATGATCCCAAGGGCAGCGTGCGCCAGACCGTCGTCGACATCTATGAAGACGCGGAAGGACGTATCCTTGCCGAAGATCTCAATCTTCGACTCACGGAAGAGAGCAATGGGCGGGTACGCATGCGCATCACGACGCGTTCCTATCCTGATGCGCCGCCACAGACCATCTCGCAGATATTCGAAGCGGGTGGGTGGAAGTTCGAATTCGAGGCGAAGCCACTCGTCTCGTTCCTGACCATTCGTCCTGGCCGTGACTACAAGGACAAGGATGGCAACAAGGTCGAAGGCGAAACAGAGCGACTCATCGGCCTCCCAGGCATTGCCTTTGCAGGTTGGCACAACTCTCAGAACCCCTCTGTCTCAGGTATCCATCTGACGGCGACAGGCAACGTTCTCGAGGCGCTATCAACGAACAATGCAATCGCCATATCCCTTGGCGTTGCCGTGTCCCTGTACAAAGACAGACTTCTCTTTGGCACCGGTTATGATATTTACGACTCTCGCCCGAGAGCCAAGCGTCTGGGCACGCAGGACTACATTTTCACCTTCAAATACTCGGCTCTCTTCTAGTCTCACGAGATTCGATGCCCTTGTCAGCACTTGTTGTGTCTACCAGATGTTGAGGTAGAGCAAGGGGACAGGTCTATGTCTTGTGCGCGCGATCTTGCTGGCGTATTCCACCTTGACACCTGCCATGATGTGCACTATGATACGTGTGTTCACTGACCTTCTGTTCATCGCTTTTTTGTTCACTAACGAGCGCAACTCACCAACGAACGCTGCTCACGACTGAACAACCAGCGTGGTCCTCTCGCTGAATCCGGCTCCTGAATCTGATCGGAGGCAACACACGTGCTCACGCAACGACCCGACCTTGGTGATCAACTCGCCCGAGTTCTGACGATCCTGGCTTCCGTGTATCTGGCGATTCGCATTGGGGCAGACCTCCTGCCTGCCTGAACTACCACTCTGCTGTACACTGATCTGTTGTACGTCGAACGACCCCGCCAACTGCTCTCTTCCTGCCTGCCTGCGCACCCCACACGACTCGTCGTCTCGACGGCCCCGAGTCTCTCTTCCATGTATTGATTGACTGGAGGTGGCCCACACGGCCATCTTTGGACATCTGGAATCGAGTTCGATCCGGCCGCTCGCGACCGACGAACTACCATGCAGCGCTGCTGAGTCGCCCGATTCGGCGACGTTCAGGCGCTTGGTGCGCATCGAATGACACACTGGTCTTGCTGGAACGTGTCCTCTGGCTTACTGCCAGCGTAGCGGGAGTCGGGCTGCTGATCTTCGCAGCACGACCACTGCTAGACGCGGCAGGTTCGACTCCGCCCCCTCAGGCCGCTCATGTCGTGCTTGAGGATGGTGTGCGTATTGCCATGCTCAATGGTGCGGGCGAACCACAGTTGGCAGCACGCATGACACGGCGAGCCCGAGCCCTCGGTCTTGATGTGATCCGGGAAGGCAATGCGAGTAGCTTCAACTACCTGGAATCGGTCGTCATCGATCGTGTTGGCAATATGGAGCAAGCACGAGCGATTGCGGTCCTGCTGAGAATTCCGCACACGGTTCAACAGATCGACGATGACGCGTATCGCCTCGAAGAGGTGGAAATCATCATCGGGCACGACCATCGACGACTACAATTGCTCGACCACAATGAAGGGAGATAGCGCTATCTCGACAGAAGAATTCCTCACCCGCGACGAGCGCCTTGGCCTCATCGTGGAGACCTTGCAAGAGAAGAAAGCACTGGATATTGTGGCCCTCGACTTACAAGGCCTTAGTGACAGTACAGATTACTTTATCATTTGCACCGGAACCTCTGATCCACACGTGAGATCCATCGGTGGTGACCTGGCTGACACATTGCGGCAGGCAGGCCACCGGCCCTGGCACGTCGAGGGCCTCGACTCGCTACGCTGGGTCCTCGTCGACCTGGTCGATGTGGTCATCCACGTTTTCCGCGAAGAGGCCAGAGAGTTCTACGCTCTTGAGCGACTTTGGGGTGACGCTGAAACGATTCGCTTTGAAGATCAATTGGACACGACCGAGTCCGCCTCTCCTGCCCAGCCAGGTTGGTTCCTGAAGCATGAATGACGTCCACACGCTACGATGGCGTGATGAGGATGGCGGTAGCTGGCTTGAGTTACTTGATCAGACGCTGCTACCGCAGCAGATCAAATCGCTCGAATGCCATGATGTTGAAACCGTCGCCGAGGCCATCGAAATGCTGCGCGTTCGCGGCGCACCCGCCATTGGCGTTGCCGCCGCCTATGGTGTGGTCGTTGGTGCTCTGCAGGCATGCGCCCTTTCACCGACCGCTTTTCGTGCCTCCATCGAGTCTGATATCGAACGTCTTGCTGCGACTCGCCCGACTGCGGTCAATCTGTTCTGGGCCCTCGAGCATATGCGTGGCACCTTGAGCGACACGGCTCAACTGGGCGACAATGCCAAAGTCTGCCAGCAATTGCTGCGCGCGGCACACCGTGTCTGCGAAGACGACAAGGACTTGTGTCGCAGGATGGGGGAACATGGAGCCGAGCTCATAAAGCCCGAATCGACCATCCTCACCCATTGCAACGCGGGGGCCCTGGCAACGGCCGGTTGGGGAACTGCGCTGGGCGTGATCTATGCCGCCGCAGCGCAAGGAAAGCAACTACGCGTCTTCGCCGACGAAACTCGTCCCTTGCTGCAAGGGGCACGTTTGACCGCCTGGGAGCTATCCCAGGCCGACATCGATGTGACCGTCTTGTGCGATGGGGCCGCAGCCAGTCTCTTTGCCGCCGGCGAGATCGACACCGTCATCGTCGGCTCGGATCGGATCGCCGCCAATGGTGACGTGGCGAACAAGATTGGGACCCTTGGAGTCGCTGTCCTCGCCCACGAGTTTGGTGTTCCATTCTATGTCGTGGCGCCAACGTCCACCGTAGACATGAGTCTTCCTTCTGGGGATCTGATCCCTATCGAACAACGTGCGAGTACGGAGGTAAGTGAGGGATTCGGTCGACGTACCGTGCCAGAGGGCGTCAAAGTCTACAACCCTGCCTTCGATGTGACGCCTCATCACCTCGTCTCGGCCATCATCACTGAGCATGGTGTCGCCCGCGCCCCCTTCGAACCCACCCTGACTGCTTGGGGCACTGCCGTCCTTTCACAGGCGGTATAGACGCGCGTGCGAAGACGTCACTATTACCTCGTCACTCTGTGTAGTAGCCTCATTGTGGGCATGATCCATGCGCAGGACGACGGTGACCAGAGAGACTTTGTGGTCATTGAAGAGGCCTTCGATCCAGCGCGATTCCGTGAAGACCTGCTACTGATCGAGCCACTGTTCCAGGCTCCTGAAGTGCAGTTGGCCTTGCCGCCTCAACCAACGGTCGCAGATACAACTCCCCTGCTTGTACATCGCGTCCAGGTGATTGCTCTAAGTCGAGCGGCTGGGGCAAGTCAGGTCGCGCAATTGCTATCGCGACAACTCAATGTACCCGTCGATGTGGTTGTTCAAGGGGAGTTACACGCGGTGCAAGCGGGTCTGTTTCGTGATGCTGAACAAGCGGGTGTCCTGCGTAGTCGTATCGCCCTGCTCAGTGACGACTATGGTGGTGCCTTCGTCGTCACCGATAGTCTGACAAGTGCCGTTGAAGACCGACCTGGCTTCGACGTATTGCCAACAGACGAGGTCAACGTCAGTCGAGCCCCAACAGAAGAGACACCCGTCCAGCTTGTTCGGACTTTTGGTTGGCGCGTCCTACTCGACCAGTTCCGTGATCATGGCGAGGCAGTCAGTTTCCAACGTTCTGCGATGCGTCGGCTTCGACGTGAGGATATCGACGTAAAATTTACGGCACCATATTTCAAAGTCCTCGTTGGTAATTTTCGCCAGGAAACCGATGCACAGCGGTTGGCCGAACGTGTTCGCGCCCATTACCGCAACGCGACCAAAACCCGCGGCGAGGTCTTTCTGCCGAAGGAAGAGATCAACGGCTTTTGAAACGTCTGATTTGGTGTCTTGTTGCCGGGCAGTTGGGCGCCTGTGCGCCGATGCTGTCACTACGACCGGGCTCGTCAGCGACACCGACCGTCTCTGATACGCTGCTGGTCATCGATGTCGCGGCAGAACGCGCTCTGGACGATGCGGTCCTGGCAGCGCGCTGGAGATTATTGCGTGCACTCGACGAGCACGCGGCTGGGCGCTTTGACCCGGCTCGGCTCGAGCTGGACGGCGCCTATCATCTATTGGCAGCGATGGACGACAGTCCGGGCCTGAATGAGGTCAGAGCAGAGAAGCGACAAGCTGAAGCAGATGCCGTAGCCGACGCCGTAGAGCGCGCCTATCTGGCTGTCCTGCCGCACATCGAACGGCTATCGCCGGACAGTCCCCTGACCCTGCTACTCGGTGAGTTAGGCGACGAACACCTCGAGCAATTGCCTGAGGATACAGTACCTCTCGTTCGCATTCACCAAGTGTCACCGCACTGCGATCTGCCGATCGATGCAAACGAACGGGTCGCTGCAAGCATCCACTTTTTTCAAACCCGCGGTCGCGAAACGTGGACTGCGTGGATGCGCCGCTCCGGACGCTACCGTGAGATCATCCTGCCCGTCCTGCGCCAAGAGGGGCTGCCCGAGGATCTACTCTTCCTGGCGATGATCGAGAGTGGCTTCAATCCCCGTGCTTATTCACGCGCCCGCGCCGTAGGACTTTGGCAGTTCATGAGCGCCACAGGAAAAACTGAAGGGCTGACGATTGATCATTGGGTTGATGAGCGTCGAGATCCAGTGAGGTCGACGAAGGCAGCAGCGACCCACCTGCGCGGGTTGTATAAACGATTTGGCGACTGGCGTCTCGCAGCGGCAGCCTACAACAGCGGTACAGGTCGCGTGCAGCGGGCGATCAACAAGGCAGGTTCGCGAGATTTCTGGGAGTTGGATCTGCCACGGGAGACGCGCAATTATGTGCCTCTGCTGATGGCTGCCGCCGTCATTGCCAAATCACCGGAAACTTTTGGCTTCGAACTACCTGAGCCCGAAGCACCCATTCGCTGGGATGAAGTACGCCTGAAGCGCTTCGTTCACCTTGAAACGGCCTCTCGGCTGCTCGGCCCAGAGGCGGATCTGCGGCATCTGAATCCTGAACTCAGGCGCCCGATTACACCGCCGATGGCCAAGAACTATCATCTCAAGGTACCACCGGGAACAGGAAAACGACTTCTGGCACAGTTAGCGGAGCTTCCTGCATCCGATCAGCCCGGCGTGTATGAGTATTCGGTGCAGAATGGGGACAATCTGTGGACCATCGCTCGCGCCTTCGGCGTTTCCTCCTCCATGATTGCCGACGCCAACGACGTTCGCGGTGACGGGCTGATTCGACCCGGGCAGACCCTATACATTCCCGTACAGGGCGGCCGCCCACCTGCCAATGGTCTCACACACACGGTTCGATCCGGTGAGTCCCTGTCGACGATCGCCAAACGTTTCGGCACGAGTGTCGCGAGTCTGCGACGCTGGAATGGGCTGACGGGGAGCCTGATTAAACCTGGGCAGAAACTCACCGTCGGCAACCAGCCGACACGGCTTGTAACGACCAATCGGCGTGTGACCACAACAGACGACCGCGGCAGAGCGACGCACCAGGTTCGCGGCGGAGAATCCCTGTGGTCCATTGCTCGACAGTACGACGTACGGATCGACGATCTACGCACGTGGAATGCGCTGCCCGGCAGCCTGATCAAACCAGGACAACAGTTGTATGTGAGTGGCGCGGACGAGGCGGTATCGATCTACAAGGTCGTTCGGGGCGACACGCTATACAGTATTGCACGCAAGTTTGGTCTCGATGCGAACGATATTGCCCGGCAGAACAACATGAGTCTTACGTCGACTCTACTCACGGGCATGGAGTTACGAATTCTTACGGCTGTCGATTGATCGGCGTGAACGCGAGGAATTCATCGTGCTGAGCTCTGTACGCCATGTTCTGCTGTTGTGTCTGGCCTTCGTATTGCAGACTACATGGGTTCATCACATACAGATAGCAGACGTCGTCCCCGATCTTGTCCTGCTCGTCGTTGTCTTTATTGCACTCACGAGTGGTCACTTGCAGGCGACATTGCTCGGTTTTGCCATCGGCCTGTGTCAGGACACCTTCGCGCCCACAGAGCTTGGCCTGAATGCCCTGATCAACGCCAGCGTCGGTTTCATTGTTGGCGTCACACGCGGCGGTTTCGTCGCCGACGCGATCCAGGTTCGGGTAGCGATCCTTGCTGTAGCAGTTGCGGTCCACGATCTGGCCTACTACACGCTGCATAGCAACTTTCCCATCCTCGATGTCCCGTATCTGATGCTTCGATTCAGCCTGGGGCATGCTGCCTATACGGCCGTATTCGGCTTTGTCGTCGCCGGATTTCTCCGGTTGCGACATCAGCTGATCCCTTCCTGAGATATCTGTGGATCCAGAAATCCTTGAAGATTGGGGTCGCCGCCTCCGCGGTCTTTTGGTGGCTGTGGGGCTGCTGTTTGCCATCCTCTTTCTGCGACTGTTCCATCTCCAGATTACGACGGCCGCCGACTACGCCAAGGAATCAGAAGACAATCGCATTGAACATCGGCGGGTGAAGGCACCGAGAGGACTGATCCTCGATCGTGATGGCGAGGTGCTGGCTCGCAACCGCGCTTCTTATAGCATCAGTCTGATTCGCAGCAACAAAGAGGACGACGCCCGCTCTGTCGCAGCTCTCGAAGAAGCGATCGGCGAGCCCGTCCGTTATCACAGACGCAACTCGAATATCCGCCTGAAACGCGATGTCGATTTCGAGACCGTAGCAATTGTGGAGGAGAAACTGCGTGGCGACGGCTATCCACTGCACGTCGACATTGAGCCACAGCGAGACTATCCACATGGTGATTTGGCTGCCCATATCGTTGGCTACATGGGTGAGCTTCAGGAAGATGAAGCTGCGGCGGCGAGAGTTCGTTATCAACCTGGCGACTATGTCGGCAAGACAGGCCTGGAGAAGGTCTACGAAGACCGCCTGCGTGGAATCGATGGTGTGAGATATGTGGAGACCGACGCGCGGGGCCGAATCAAGAACGAACGACCTTTTCCGGATCGCGAACGAGCGCCGCTGCCGGGGCACGATCTACGCCTGACCCTTGATCTCGACATCCAGCGCGCCGCAGCACGAGCCATGCCCGACTCCCTCGCCGGAAGCGTTGTCGCCCTGGACGCCCGCACAGGTGCCGTTCTGGCCATGCTGTCACAGCCCTCTTTCGATCCCAATGTTTTCGTCAGCTATCGTGAGCAAGACCAGCGTCGGCAGCTGATCCAGGATGGACACCGGCCGTTGCTGAATCGCGCCATATCTGGCGAGTATCCACCTGGTTCCACTCTTAAGCTCGTCGCCGCCGTCGCTGCCCTGGAGGCAGGAATCACGGACACGCTGTCGACTTTCGCGGCGTGCGCAGGTTCGCTGCAGGTGGGAGACGTCGTTTTCCGTTGTAACAATCGCAGCGGCCACGGCGAGCTCAACCTTCTCGATGCCACTGCCAGTAGCTGCAATATCTACTTCAATCATCTGGCTCTGATCCTAGGGATGGAAACGTGGTACGAGTATGGTCAGCGCTTTGGATTTGGTATTCCAACAGGCGTCGATCTCGATCCGGAGGAACGAGCCGGCACCCTACCTGACAGACAGTACCACATCGAGCGCGATGGCTGGGTGACTGGTCACTTGATGAATCTCGTCATCGGGCAAGGCTACATGCTGGTCACACCACTGCAGGTCGCCCGCTACGCGGCGGCCCTTGGCAATGGCGGCATTCTTGTGACACCTCATTTCTACGGCAACGCCCCACCCACGCAGAAAATCGAGGGCGTCACACCTGAGACATGGCACATCGTAAAATTGGGGATGCACCGGGTCGTCTACGGAGACAATGGCACAGGTAAGCGTGCGCGCGTCGCCGGCATCGATCTGGCCGGGAAATCTGGTACCGCTCAGAAGCCGCCACGCCTCAATGATGATGCGTGGTTCATCGCCTTCGCCCCCTTTGACGATCCGGAGATCGCCGTTGCCGTCGTCGTTGAGGACGGCGGCGGTGGTGGCGCGACGGCGGCACCGATTGCAGGCGCCGTGATTGAAGCCTATCTGGCGGATCGGCTGCGCCGCAACCCAGAGATGGCTGCCACCAATGACTCCACCCTATCGGAGTCAGAGCTATGAGACGTGAGCTCGATCTGAGCCTTCTCGTTGCTGTGGGGATTGCGATCCTTTTTGGCATCACCATGGTCTACTCCGCTGCCAGTGGATCTACTCTATGGCGTTCACAGGCTATCTACGCTGTCATCGCCATCATTCTGGCTGTGGCCACTGTCTATGTCCCAGACAAGCTCTTCCTCGACCTTGCCTACCCACTCTACGCTCTGGGTCTGATGACGCTGCTGGCTGTGTTGGCCTTCGGCACAGGCGATCCCGCGCGTTGGTTGAGTTTGACACCAAGTGGATCTCTCCGCGTGCAGCCATCTGAATTTGCTAAAATCACGACGATCATGGCTTTGGCAAGATTCCTGGGGGATCGCAGCTCAGATCATCTGGTATCGCCCAAGGCGATCGGTGGCGCCGTGCTCATCTCCATGATCCCCATCGCCCTGGTGGCCCGTCAACCTGACCTGGGTACGGCCGTTTCCTTTGGCGCCCCGCTGATCCCCATGCTCTACTGGGCTGGAATGCGTCCTCTGCACATTTTCTTTCTCATTGCACCGCTGCTGAGTGTTGTCTTCTCCTTCGAACCTCTGTGGCAAGATCAGGCGCCGATCGTGTTCGCCTTGTTCATCATCGTCAGCTCCGTTGTCATTCAACTCTTGCTGGCACGTATGTGGGTGACGCTGACGATGCTTGCGGTAAATCTGTCTGCCGGATTGGTGACAGTGTATCTGTGGGCGAACTTCCTCCTCGAGTATCAGAAAGCTCGCGTGCTCACGTTGCTAGACCCGGAGCGCGATCCTCTCGGCACAGGATGGAATATTATTCAGTCGAGAATTGCCATCGGCTCAGGCGGCCCCACTGGCAAGGGGTTCTTGGAGGGGACGCAGACGAAATATGAATTCCTGCCCGCGGCCCACACTGACTTTATCTTCTCAGTCATTGGCGAGGAACTCGGCTTCATGGGGGCCGTCTTTGTTTTGTCCCTTTTTCTCTTCCTGATCTGGCGTGCATTGTCTATCGGCACCATGGCCAACTCACGATTTGCCAGCCTGCTGGCAGTTGGACTTGGCTCGATTCTGACTTTTCATGTTTTCGTGAATGTGGGCATGACGATCGGTGTCATGCCCGTCACGGGCCTGCCGTTGCCTTTCCTTAGCTACGGTGGCTCCTCGTTGATCACCAATGCACTTGCTGTGGGTCTATTACTTCACATTTACGCCCATCGTCACGAGTACTGATGCGATTGATCACCGCTCTTCGCCGCCAACACTGGCTCTTTGCCGCCCTGGGTGTTTTTGTCGTGCAGAATCATTGCGGCATGCCAGGTGTAAAACACGAGCAGTTGGCAGTGCATCTTCTCGAGCGCGGCCAATTCGAACGAGCCCGGCGCGAAGCTGAACGGGCCCTACGCGAATCTCCTGACGATGCAGACATGCGAGTCATTGCCGCCATCGCCGACGCGAGTCTTGGCAATGTCGACGGCAGTATCGGTGCACTCTCTGAAGCGTTGAGACGGAATCCGGACGATCCCCGCCTCTATGCGGCCTTGCGGTCGCTTTGCACCCAAGCTGGCTGCGCTGAGTTGGCCCTTGAAGCGCTGCAGGAGCTACAGCAGGCCCCGGGGGACAATTGGTATATCGATGCCAACATCGGCTGGGCCCTGGCGCGCAGCGGCGACCTGGAGCGGGCATTGCCCGTACTGGAGGCGGCCGTTGCGCAACTGACGCCGGACGTCGACGAGACAGAGCAGATCGTCACCCATCACCAACTCAGTCGACTCTATCTTGACACCGAGCGCTATGCTGACGCCGCCCGTGTGCTTGAGGGTGCCCTCATTCTGCGCCCTGAGGATCCTCGCCTTCTCGTGGGTATTGGCGAGTGTCACCTGCGACAGGCGGATGAAGAGGGGGCCCAACCCTATTTCACACGCGCCCTCGATGCAACTGAGAATCGACTCGAAACGGCGTCTCTTATTGCTCAGGTACACTATGGTGCCGGTCTACCGCGGCGGGCGATCGACTACTATGAAGTCGCCGCGAGGGAGCACACTGTGACACCACTGATCCTCAACAATCTCGCCTGGACTTACGCGGAGGAAGGCATCGAACTCGATCGTGCGGCAAGCCTCTCTCTGCGCGCCGTGAAAGCGGATGTCGACAACGTCGTCTACCTGGACACTTATGCTGAGGTACTGTTCCGCCAAGGCCGTGCCGATCAAGCCATCGCACTGATGCATCGAGCGATTGACCTGGAACCTGAAGGCGGCGAGCACTTCGACTACCTACGCGAGCAACTGACCCGATTTGAAACCCGATCGGCCAGCCTCTCCGGCAGCTGAAGTCTCGGAGGAATACTCCGCTGTCTGGAGACGACCTGGTCGGAATCTGGCCGGATCGATTCCGAGTCGTGTCAGGCGGCAATACAGATTCTTCCGAGACATGCCGATCGCATCGGCCACATGCGTCACGACCCCTCGATGACGTTTCAGAGCTTTGTGCAAGAATTGCCGATCGAACCATTCGCGCGCCTCGCGGTATGTGACCGAGCCCAGATCGCTGAGTCGCTCGACGTCACTTCCTGCACGCCAGTGCTGGATCTCTTCGGGCACGTCACCCACATCCAGCTGTTTGCTGTGCGCGAGCACGACCATTCGCTCTATGGTGTTCTCCAATTCCCGAATGTTACCTGGCCACGGATAGTCGATCAGACATGCGATGGCCTCTTCTGTGATTCCATCTACTGCGGCCGCATACCGACGTAGGAAGTGCTCCAGCAGATGTGGAATGTCCTCGCGCCGTTCACGCAGGGCGGGAACCTCGATCGGCACGACGTGCAGGCGATAGTACAGATCCTCGCGAAACCGACCTGCTTCGACCTCGGCCTGCAGATTGACATTGGTTGCCGCCACAACGCGAGCATCATTGGTCAGCGTGTGTGTTCCACCGACTCGCTCAAAGCATCGCTCCTGCAAGACCCGCAGGAGTCTCTGTTGCACTCTCGCGTCGGCAGCACCAATCTCATCGAGGAAGATCGTGCCATCGTGCGCCTGCTCGAAACGCCCGATCCGTTGGCGCATCGCACCAGTGAATGCTCCCCGCTCGTGACCAAAGAGCTCTGATTCGAGCACTCCTTCAGGCAATCCAGCACAGTTGACACTGACAAAAGGTGAGGGGCCTCGTGTACTTCGTTCGTGGATAAATCTGGCGATCACCCCCTTGCCTGTGCCGCTGTCTCCTGTGATCAGTGCGGTTGCATCCGACTTCGAAATACTCAGCGCGCGATCCAATACATGTCTCATGGGAATGCTGGAGGTATTGAGCAGCGCCGGTTGAGCGGAATGATTGTGCGGCGGATCGTTTTGCCCTGGATCGATATATCGAGGGACGATCGCGGCGTCGGGTCCATAACGGTCCATTGGTGCCTCCAATAAGTGACCATCGTGAGAGCAGCATTGGTTCCATCAACGCAATCGATGTGGCAATAGACGTGCCGCTGCGCCACACGGGGCCAAAACGACATGATCTGACGAGACCGGTACCGAAATGGGTTGATCCGGTACCGCCCGCTAGCAGTCTCGTGAATCGAAACCGAACTTGTGTTCCATAGCGGAAGAGGATGTGCTTGAGTCATACGGGATGGCGTGTCATACTACTGACCATGGTGACACACACAGCGAATGAACCAGCAGACCCGTTGCTCTCCAGCCCAGCTGCCAGATGTATCGATGGACAGACAGGGATGGGGCGGACGCTTGATGGGATACGCCGCGTCCTTGGCCGACCCGTCGATGTACTGCTGCAGGGAGAGTCCGGCACGGGAAAGGAGCTTGCCGCGAGAATTCTTCACGAGGCCGATCCTGTGCGGTGCGCGGGGCAGTTTGTTGCCGTCAACTGTGCCGCTCTGCCTGAGGGTGTATTGGAGGCGGAGTTATTTGGCGTCTGTCGCGGGGCTTTTACAGGTGCGGATGTTGACCGTCGCGGTTTGTTCCGCCTCGCCGACGGTGGCACACTATTCCTGGACGAGGTAGGTGACCTGCCGACTTCTCTTCAACCCAAACTCTTGCGTGCCCTCCAGGAAAGGCGCATTCGCCCCCTCGGTGGCGTGGAGGAGACATCTATCGATGTCCGTGTCATATCGGCAACTCACGTTGATCTGAACGCTGCCTGTGGCGACGGTCGATTTCGCGCTGATCTCTACTTCAGACTGGCTGACTATATTATCGATCTGCCGCCGCTACGCCATCGCCGCCAGGACATTCCAGCGTTGGCGGACATCTTCCTGAGCAAGTACTGCGATCAGTTGCAGCGTCCACACCTGCTTGGATTCACCGCCGCCGCCCGTAGCTGGCTGCGTCAGCAGGACTGGAGGGCCAACAATGTGCGCGAACTGGATGTCGTGGTGAAACGCGCAGTGCTGCAATGTGATGTGCCGGAAATTGACGTAGAGGATCTGCGCCTCGCCATAGGAGCGCCGCAGATGGCGAACCCACATGCGCAAGAGCGAGATCATCTCGAAGAAACCTTGCGTCGTTGCAACGGCAACATTGCCGCCGCAGCACGTGAGCTTGGTGTCAAACGATCGACCCTTTTCGATCGCTTGCGCCGACATCAGATCACTTCACAGCAAGGTCGCAGGTCATGAGCCTGCCGAGGAATTTCTTGGAAGCCATCGAGCGGCGACAGGCCTTGCTCGCCACCGAGCCCTGCGTACGTCTGCTGCATCTGGATGATCGCACTCTCCGCTGCGACCGTTTTGGTCGGGTATGCTGGGGCTACTGGTATTCCGAGGAAGACCCACCCCCGCAATTGCACACCGAACTGGATGATCTGTGTCGCATCATCGATGCAGATCACTGGCATCTGCACGGCATGAGTGATCGTGGCAGAGACCCGAATCGACGGCGTCATTGGAGTTCGGCCGAGGCACCGGTGAGTTGGCGAGCGACGGAGGATAATCTGCAATTCGTTCTGAAATCAGATCGCGGCCAGTCGCCAGGATTGTTCCTGGATCAACGAGACAATCGGCGTTGGGTGCGGAACAATTCCGCCCGCCGTCGTGTCGCCAACCTCTTCTCCTATACAGGTGCCTTTGGTGTGGCTGCCGCCTGCGGGGGCGCGAGCCACGTCGAGCAGATCGATGTGAGTCGGCCCTATCTCGCATGGAGTGCACAGAACGCGCAGATGAATGGCGTCGGCGAAGTCATGACCCACACAGCCGTGGATGCGCAGCTCTTCCTCAGCGGCTGTCAGAAGCGATCACGACAGTTTGATGCGATCATTTGCGATCCGCCCTCCTTTGCCCGTGGTGGGCGCGGGCGTCCTGCCTGGCAGGTGATCGACCACTTGCCCGGATTGGTACAGAAAGCCCTCGAGTTGCTCACACCCGATGGCTGGCTGCTGGTGTCGAGCAACCATGAAGGTTGGTCGCGTGAGCAAATGTTAGATGTTTTGAAAGGACTTGGTTCGAAACGGATCGAGGCGGCGGCAGAACCGGGGAAGGACTTCGAATTCGAAGGCACAGAGCCGCTGCTAAAGGGGTTTATACTCTGGCGTTAGAACCAGATGCGCGCCGCCGTCTCACCGAAGATCGCAGCTTGTTCTGCCGTGCTCAGGTCTGCAAAATACTCTTGTGGCACCTGCAGCGCGTTCGTGTAGCCCTCACGACTACTTGCGGGTGGATAGTCACTTCCCCACATGAGTCGGCCCGCACCGAAGGCCTCCAGCGCCATACGTGGCAGTGGCGGAATAGGATCGAAGGGCATGGGGACCCGACAGATCTCGCCGAAGCCTGGCAATTTCATCGTCAGATTTGGATATCTGGCGAGTTCGAGAGCCTTTGAGAAGACCTCATAGGGGGGCGTCGCCGTTGCTCCCACACCGCCGAGGTGCTCTATGACAATGGCCAGATTGGGGAACTGTTCCACCAACTCAGCAAAGGCACCATCCACCAGCCGATCCGGAGTGCAGGGCGCGCTGACGACAAGACCGCAGGTGTCTGCTGCACGCCAGATCGCCAGAGGATCAGGCGAAGTCGAGCGCGCGTCGACGGGAAGGCGTATGCCGCCGATGCCTGCGTCTGCCCAACGACGCACGGCGCTGCCATCATCCGCAGGATCGACGATCATCGCCGCCGCCAAACGTGGATTATGCCGTTCGAGGCATTCAATCAGATAAGAATTGTCACTGTTGCCTGCGTACTGGATCAGCACGGCACGATCGACACCATTATGATCCATATGGTAAAGCAACGACTCGACGGGCTCGTATTTGAGCAAGCCGGCGTGACAGTGGGTATCAATGATCATGGATGTTGGATGACCGTAGTGTTACCCAGGGCGCGTCTCAATTGACGGCTCATTTGACGGCGGCACCCGCCGTCTCACCAAGTTCTCGTGCAAGAGAGCGATAGTTCTCTGCACCCGTGGACCGGGGCTCGTAGATAATGACGGGTTTGCCGAAACTGGGAGCCGCTGCGAGGGTGACGTTCCGCTTGATGAGCGTGTCGTAGACTTTTTCGTTGAAATACGACTTCACTTCGGCGGCGACACGCTTCGAAAGTTGCAGACGTTCATCATACATCGTCAGCAGGACACCTTCGATCTGCAAATCCGGGTTCAGATAGCGCTGCACAAGCTGAATCGAATTGAGCAACTTGCTCAGCCCCTCGAGCGCATAGTACTCGCACTGAACCGGAATCAGGACCGAATCGGCCGCCGTCAGCGCGTTAACTGTCAGCAACCCCAGAGAGGGCGGACAGTCGATAATGAGGAATTCGTAGTCGTCTCGCACTGACTCGAGCGAATCGGACAAGCGTTGTTCACGGCCGAGGATGGCGGCCATTTCGACTTCGGCGCCTGCCAGGGAAATGTGCGAGGGGACGACGTCGAGTCCCGGCGTTTCCACTGAGCAGATCACTGCCTCGAGTGGCGCATGCCCAAGGATGACGTCATAGACCGATCCGTCAGGTCGTGTCATGCCAGCTTCACAGCCGCTGGTTGCATTTGCTTGAGGATCGAGATCGATAAGGAGGGTGCGATGCCCATCCGTCGCCAGACAGGCCGAGAGATTCACGGCGGTCGTCGTCTTACCGACTCCACCCTTCTGATTGGCTATCGCAATGACTCGACCCATGCATTCCTTCAAACAAAAAAAGCACGGCTGCACTTAGTGACAGCCGTGTAACGGGGTGCGCAATATAGCCTGCCCTCCCAGCAAGCGTCAAGACAAGCGACACCGCATGTGGGACGGGTGGATCCGGCTCTGTTAGGACGAGTGATTATTGAACGGCAGTATACGCCAAACCTCAGCCCGAGACGCCGGCGAGGGCCGCCAACAGCGCGCCGAGAAAAAGTCCTGTTGTAACAAAGAAGAAGGCGCCCAGTCGCATCATGACGGTGCCTTTGGAGACACGACTGCGGGGGGTGATGCTCTCCATTGCTCTGATTCCTCCTTGGGGGGTCTGCTTCTAGTATCGGCAGCCCGCGTGATCCCTTGAGCGTTCAGTGGGAATCCATTTCCCACCCAGAGTCCTCTGAGGGTGGTAGATCCTGCCGTTTGGCAGACTACCTACCTCAGGGGACTCCAGGTAGTAAGCAATGGTCGTGCCTGTTGACGGTGCGTCGGCTCTGGCTCAGTTCAGCCCTCGCCACTCAATTCTCCGCGTAGGCTCGGAGCCGTCGATGGAAACGTGGATGCCGCAGCTTGCCCAGAGCCAACTCCTTGATCTGGCGCACCCGTTCACGTGTCAGTCTGAACCGCTGGCCGATCTCTTCGAGCGTCATGGCACGATCCTGCTCCAATCCATAGTAGAGGCGTAGAACCTCGGCCTCGCGCTCTGGCAGTTGGTCCAGTGCACCTTGCACTTCAGTGCAGCGACTGATATCCAGGAATTCCTCCTCGGCACTCGGTTGCCCATGGTCCCCAAGGCAATCCAACATGCTGAAGACACCATCCCCTTCGGCTCCCTCGAAAGGTGCGTCAAGGGACCGCACGGCGTGACTGACAGCCAGCGCCTGTTCGACCTCGACGACACGGCAGTCCAGTTTCTCGGCGACGCGGTCCAGCGAGGGGGGCTCCCCCGCCTGCTGTAGTTCAGCCAGCGTCCGCGACACCTTGGAGAGCATGTCGACACGATTGAGGGGGACACGCACCGCTGATTGGGTTGTCAGCGATTTCATGATTCCCTGACGCACCCACCACACGGCATAGGAGATGAACTTGAACCCACGTGTTTCGTCAAAGCGTTCCGCTGCCGTAATGAGCCCCACATTGCCAGCACTGATCAACTCCGACAACGTCAGACCCCGTCCCTGATACTGCTTCGAGACGGCGACGACGAAGCGCAGATTTGCCTCAACGAGACAATTCCGCGCTTCCTCGTCACCCTGACGGATGCGGCGTGCCAGATCAGCTTCCTGTGGGGAGGACAGTGGCACTGAATCGGCAATGTCTTGCAGATAACTTGCCAGCAGCTTGTCACCCTCCAACGTGCCAGGCTTCTTGGTGCTTGGAGGACCTTTCGCTGTCGCCATCAATCTCTCTCCTGTTTGGGTTTCGTCATTGATCCGAATGGCGCCATGGTGCTTCGGATCGGCAGTTCCTTATCCACGTACAACCTGCGAGGCCGAAGCAGGTTCCCGAGGGGCTCCCAAGAGTGTGGTACAAAACGTTTTCCTGTGGTGAGATGTATCACAATGTGATCAGGATCACAGTTGGCAAATCACATCGAGCATTGTTGAATGATCGGATCACAGGTGACCCAACTTGAGCAAATTTTGCATCGATGTTTGACCGCTACACCTCTCACACCCATTCTCTGCCTGTCCCTCCAAACCACATGAAACAGGCGAGGACATTTATTGTGTCTGGCACTGATAGAACAACACATATCGCCGAACTCAAGGCACAGATCCGCCAGTTCGTCGAAGAGCGCGACTGGGATCAGTTCCACACGCCAAAAGATCTGGCCATCGGACTGTCAATCGAAGCAAGTGAATTGCTTGAGTTATTTCGATTTCAGAGCAATGAAGTGATTGACCAGCGCCTGGAGGAACCTGATGTCCGGCAGGCTGTGGCGCACGAGTTGGCCGATGTGTTGTGTTTCGTCCTTCTGCTTTGCAGCAATCTTGGTCTCGACACGACGACGATCCTTCAAGAGAAGCTCGCGCTCAATGCCGAGCGGTATCCAGTAGAGAAGGCCCGTGGCCGCAATGTGAAGTACACCGCCCTCGACACCCCTTCACAGGAGTAACCCTTGGCCTCTCATTCCTCCTTTGCCGAGTTGGTCAGTGTCATGGCAAGGTTACGCGCGCCCGATGGCTGCCCCTGGGATCGCGAGCAGACACATCAATCACTCAAACCATTTCTGTTGGAAGAGGCCTATGAAGTCCTTGAAGCCATCGACGAAGCAGAAGATGGGGAATTGTGCTCAGAACTCGGGGATGTGCTGTTGCAGGTCGTGTTCCATGCACAGGTTGCCGTTGAGGGCGGACGCTTCACAATCGACGATGTGTGCCAGGCGATCGTCGATAAGCTCATTCGCCGTCATCCACATGTATTTGGCAATATCGATGTGGCCAGCAGCGATGAGGTGGTAGAGAACTGGGAAGCCATCAAGAAAAGGGAGCGGCAAAGTGAGACCGGCCCGGCGCCATCCGCCCTGGACGGTGTGCCGCGGCAGTTGCCTGCACTATTGCGTGCACAGCGAGTGCAGGACAAGGCCCGGCGCGCGGGATTTGACTGGCAACAGATCGATGGACCGCTGGAAAAAGTGACGGAAGAGTTCGAAGAATTGCGCGAGGTATGGCAACAGGAAAACCCGAACGCCGATCGAGTCGCGGAGGAATTTGGCGACCTGTTGTTCGCTCTGGTGAATGTCGGTCGCTTCTTGCCTGTCGTTCCGGAGGATGCCCTGCGTCTGGCTGTAGACAAATTCGACACACGTTTCCGCGCCATGGAGAAGATCGTGGAAGAGCGCGGAGAACAGTTGAGTGAACTCGACCTGCAGGCGATGGATGCCGTGTGGGACGAGGTAAAGAGCGCCTCTGAGCCGTGAAAAAAATCGGCTCTGACCTAGGCTGAGGCTGGCTCCGCTCCCTGACTTTCGTCCGATCCCTGATTCAAGGCCCTACTGCGAATTTCCTCGTCTGCAAAGTAGTAAGCGGAAGGTGGCGTCTTCATCGATATCGTCACTGCTCGCTGGGCAAAGAAAACCTCTGTCCCACCATAGACTTCCTTGCTGATCTCCAGCACACCAGCCTTCACCTGCTCGTTGATTCGGCCCTGTACCTCATCCCACTCAGCCGCCACCTTTTCGCGCTCGGCGAGCATGGTTCGCAGGCGCTTGACGAAGGCGATGATACTCGTCCGCTGCCGAGGCGGGGCAGCTTTCATCAACCTCGCCAGAGCCTCGCCGTCGATTTTCGTAATACCCAGCGTGCGCAGGAGTCTGCGAACCCGTCCATCCAATTCAGCAATCTCAGCCTGTAGCGTCTCTGCCTTCATCGTATCGCTCGGTGTACCATCCACACCAATGATGGTCCGGTCACCACTGCGGGCACCGGCGTAACAAGCGTCGATCCCACCCGTGGCCATCACCCGCCCGCCCGCGATCGTGCCACTGCGGCCGCCACCGGCATCAGACACTGAAACGTGCCCGCCGCAGCGAATATCTGCATTGTAGAGGTAGTTGCCGATCATTATGTCGCCGCCGACCATGGCATGGGCATTCTGCACGTAGCGCGCCGTCAGGTTGCCGACAGCAGCTACTTGCGTCTCTTCACCCAGAACGCCCTGAGCAACGATGATGTCTCCCCGAGCGGTGAGCGAAACGGCATTCTCGACGGTGCCACCGACGGTGATATCACCACCTGCCTTGACGCTGAAACCGGCAAGGACCGTTCCAGTGACTTCTACATCGCCTTCGACCTCGACATTCCCGGTCTCGTACGTGAGATCCCCATCTACACGAAAGACGGGCGTGACCTCTACCTGGCCATTCTTGATGTGGACGTTGCCAGCGATCTCGCTCGTCAGGATGATCACACCACCATCCCCACTCGCCATGGTGATGTTGGCACCACCTGTGATCTCAGAAGCGGTGCCATCCTCGGCGGCGACATCTTCCCCCAGAACATTTCGACCACCGGTACCATCTGTTGGTGGATAGATGGTCGCGACCTTCTCCCCTACAACGACACCGATAGAAGAGTTACGCTCTCGCAGATCGATCGATCCATCTTCCTGGAGTGTACCACTTCGTACCTCCGGATCGAAACTATAATCGATGCGGCCATCCACCCCGCGCTGCGCAGGCTCTCCATTCATCAACAGGACACTCAAGGTCTCCGCCGGAGACAACCCGGCGAGCAACTGCTCTACCGCTTCATCGTCGGGATCAGCGACGGCGCCGACTTCGCTGAGCATCTGCTGCAAACTGCCGCGGTCCACACGAGCCGGCGTCCGCAGTTGACGAAAGTGAAGGAATCGCACCTGCATCCCGTCGCCCGACACCCACAGCGGCGACAAGACCTGCAGCACCTTACCGCTATCGTAGACATAGCCATACCGATCGGCGACCAGACGGGCCTGCTCCTCTCTTACACCCTCACCAGCCTCGAGCATTGTGGGGGTTGGCTCGGTCTCCTCGCCCTGTGTAGGTGGCGACGTTGGCGGTGGTGGCAACACCATGAGCTCCTCACCCGGGGCCACAAGCTGTGCATGGGGGTTTGCAGTGAGGGCATCTTCGAAATCAGTGGCAGCCAGACATTGCTTCACAGCCTCATAGTCTGGCATGCGTTCGCCCGGCAGGCAGGTCATCACCGGTCCCTGGGGTACAACCTCTGCGCCCTCCTTGTCCGAAGCTTCGGCATAGGCTTCATCAGCCTTGGGGCGACGACGCGATGAGGAAGGAGGCGCCACGATGGTCCTAGTCGATCAGATCGTCGACGCGACTCAGCGCGTCATCGAGGGCATCTCTCCAACCGCCTACGTCGTAACCCTCTCGCGCTTCGTGGATAGCCACCGCCGCCGCCAGTGCGAGGCCAGCTAGAATCTTCACCTCCTCGTGGGCGTGATCGACATTGCCGGAACCGGACAGGATAATGACGGCGAGAATCTCTTCGTCTCGAAGAATGGGCGCAGCACACATGTACGCATCTTCCATGTGCGTCAATACAGACTTTCCCTGAGCCCGCGCCTTGTCGAGCAGGCTCGTCGTCACCGAACTGTCCAGCGGAACTGCGTGGACGGGCCAGGTAACCCGAGATGGGTCTGCATCCGTCAGGTGAATTTCGACGGCCTGCGCCTCGAGTGTCTCGCCCACGACACTCAGCAGATGATCGAGGGTTTCTTCGAGGGAGTGGACGGTCATCATGAAGCGAGCGAGCCTGTCGCGCCCCTCCAATTCCCGTACTCGGTAAAACAGTTCTTTGGAGCGCTCCACAACGAGCATTTCGAGATCCGCATTGAACCGTTCCAGTTGCTGGTTCTTCTCCTGCAACTGGGCAAGAAGATCACGTGTACGCTCTTGGGCCGCATGCGTGCGCAGATGTTCGAAAACCGTCATGCGCAGTTGACGATCATCCCAGGGCTTGGTCAGATACCGATGTATTCCGCCCTCGTTGATAGCCTGAATCGCCGTATCACTATCCGTGTGCCCAGTGAGCATGATGCGGATCGCATCGGGCGCAACCTCCCGCGACTCCTCGAGGAATCGTGAACCCACCATGCCAGGCATGGTTTGGTTCGAAATGATCAGAGCAACATCATGTTTCGCCAGAATCTCCAGTCCCTGCGGGCCACTTGTGGCCAGCAGTACGTCGTGACCGTCTTGGCTCAGCAGTTGGCGCAACTCCCGCAAAATTTCGTCGTCATCGTCGACACATAGAATTGTGCGTCGCTGGATGGGATCTTGATCACGCATCATGGGGTGTCTTTCAACAGGTCAGGATCTGCTCAGAAGGATCGATCGTACAGCCCGCCAATCGCCTGGACGCCAGCCTCGGAGAGATGACGACTTCCGGTTCCGGTGAAATGGATGTGCTGAATGATCGGCTCATCAGTTCCCTCTACTGCAATCCATTCAGCTCCGGACCAGGTGTACCAGGACGCGCGTATCTGGTCGAAGACATGCAGGGGCTTGTTGCAAAGCTTGGCGAACTCAGCTCCCCAGCCCGTGCCACCTTTTACCGTGTTGTCCTCGAGTATTTCACCTATGACGAAAACCTCCTGCCCATTGTTGATCTGGTGCCAGATCGTCTGCAACACCTTGCGAAAAGCAGGCCCCTCACTGTACCGCCGATTCATGAGCTTGGATACATAGGCCAGGCTGATATCGCCACTGAGAAGCTCCTCATGATTGAGGATGCGAAGACCACGGTCACGCACGTGGTTATGTCCCTCGAAGGAGAAGTTCACTTCATCGATGCCCAGACGTTCGGCATTGGCCCCGAATTCCGCCTCCGCGCCGCCGGCGCCGCCACTGTATAGAATGCATTCCTCCGCCTTCATGGTGTCTCCTTTGTCCTGAAGTCGTCCAACTGTGTTCCGACGCTACCGCAACAGTGCGATCCGTCTCGTCACCGCCTCACGATGTTCGCTTGCGGTGCTGAAGTTCATGCGCATCAGATAGATACCGGATGCTACGTTGGCACCCACCTCGTCTCTGCCGTCCCAGTGTAGCTGAAAGTCGCCACCTGCCTGATGTTGTCGACGCCAGGAGCGCAGACGTTGGCCAACCGCATCGAACAGTTCCGCCTCCAGGATCGCGGCATCGGGTAGATGATAGACGATGTTCGTCGAAGCATTAAAGGGATTAGGGAAGCCAAACTCCACTTTAATGGCCTCTTCTGCAGCGGCTTCCATCTGGACATCGTCCAGAATCGCCGTCGGCGCGGTGCGACCGATTGAGCGCTCCAACTGCTGCCAGGGCTCCAGGCGATCCCCTTCATACCCAAGGGCCCACATCCCCACGCCCCGTAGATCGTGGCGCAGGGCCAGATCGTATTTGTGTCCGAGACTCGCGGCGTCGTCGAACCAGACCTGAATCCATCGACCCGATTCAAAATAACGATACCATGAAGTCTGCGAGGAGGCATCCCAACGGCGGCCATGGACAGGCGATGTCTGCAAGGTCACTCCGAGGTAGGGATACCCCCCGAATTCAGTCGCTGGCGCCCCCGGCTGATCATTCATCGTCGTCCAGCGGCAGCCATAGTATGGCACACCCAGAATCAGCTTCTGCGGATGGTCACGTGTTACGTCGCCGTAGTCGCGTGGATCGGTGACGGTCGTGGTGATGTTGCGACTTCCCCCGACCAGTGGCGCCGTGGGGCCGCTGTTGCCACTCCAACTACCCGAGAAAGCATACCCCATGACAAACAGGTAGTCGCAGCTGGCGGCGATATCGGCGAAATCCCAGCGTGCACTCCAGTCGACGGCGGGGCTGGCAAAGCTGACTTCGCTACCAGGAATCTCCTCGTGCAGGTAGTCGGTGAGTTCGCGCAGGAATCCGGGTGCCAGACGGGGCCAACCATTCACACCAGGCCCCTCGAAGTCGACATTGACACCATCAGCATTGCCCTCGCGAATCTTGTCTCTGATCGCACGGAAAAAACGCTGTCGGTTGGTCGGACTTTCGATGAGTGTCTTTACATCAGCGTCGCCGAAGAGGGTCGCCGTCAGAATCACTCGCACGCCGTGGTGATGAGCCCTGTTTACCAGTGCCGTCCACGGCCAGCCGTGATCGTCGCCGAGACTGCCATCGCCATTGACTTCAACAGAGAAGGCGGCGATGTGGGTCAGCAGACCATAGTCGATGTCGTCGTAGTAGGATTCACTGATCCAGTAGGGCAGATAGCCGAAGACGACTCTTTGCGGCTGAGCAACCCTGGCGGCGCCTTGATACAAGGCAGCAGGTGTCCCCCCCTCGCCAATCAGAGCAGATGAGGTGGCCGTGTCACGATGACGGATGAGATCCGCTTCGTGTATGCTGACAGACTGCGCACCCAGGCTCCCTGCCAACAGCAAGGTCAAGCCAACGAGGCAGCCAAAAGGGCGATTAAGTCGAGAAATATGCATGCTGACCCAATGTACGGCGGATCGCTGAATTTCGGGAAGGTCGACGGATGCCCCTCGCGCCCTTCCCCATGGAAAACTATCGTTCTCTAGGTATTATGTATGTATCGCCCTTTCTCTCGACTTCAGCCCAGCTTGGCCATCATGAGCTACCCCACAGGCCGTCTCACCTCCGCCTTCCGGCTTATTCTGCCCTTGCTGGTGATCGTGTCTGTACAGATCGCTCAGGCTGCGTTCAACCCACCCGTCATCGTAAGAGTGGTCCCATCTGGCGGGGAGCGAATCTACTTCATCGATCGAGGCATGGATGCGAACATCAAGATCGGCGACGTGCTCGATGTCTTCAGGCAGATACAAAGGCGCACCAGTTCAGGGGAAGTAAAGTCGCAGAGAATTCAGATGGGGACGATGGAGATCACCGCGTCCGAGGCGGGCGTGTCACTTGGCCGCTTCATTCAGGACCCCGCCATCAAGGGCAATCTCCTGATTCGCATGAAGCTCCCCGTGAAAGGCGATCTCGTGCTCCCAGAGCTGAAAATTGATTCGAGCGTCCTCTTCGATGCAGGCGCAGCGACCCTTCAGCTACAGGTGTCAGCGAGGAATTGGACAAGATCGTCGAGTTCGTCCGCGCCTTCAGTCCGTCAAAACTGACGATCGAAGGACACACCGACTCTGATGGCGACGAAGGAGCCAATCAGGCACTGTCCGTGCAAAGAGCAGAAATGGTCGCCAGCTTCCTGGTCAGTAACTATGAAGAGATCACGCAGGACATGGTCAATTCCAAGGGATACGGCGAGACACGGCCCATCGTCCCCAACAACACGACTGAGAATCGAGCCCTCAACCGACGGATTGAGATCGTTGTCCTGGAGTAGTTGGTTCGCAGATTTCTCTGCAATCACCATGATGCACCGTCGCACTTTCATACTGTGGGCGATACTGCTGCTGCTTGGAATGCAGCCTGGATACGCGGTATTTGATCCGCCACGAATCGCGTTCGTGATCAATCCGGATGGCGCCGGACGTCCCACGGACGCTGTGCGCACGTACTACATCAACAAGGGCCTGGAGAGCAGCATCAACAAAGGTGATCTGCTCAATGTCTATCGCGAGAAGCGGGCGACGCAGATAGCACCGGCAGTACGACTCTTCATTGGCGTCATGAAAGTCACAAGATCTCAGCAGGGATCTGCCCTAGGGCATTTCATCCCCAATGAAGCGGCTGTCGCCAGCCCCCTGATCCGCCACAAGACAGCGATGAAGAGCGACATCGTGGTACCGATCCTCGTCATCGACTCAGGGGTGCTCTTCGATCCGGGGCAGATGTCGTTGAAGAACAATGCTGCACAAGAGTTTCAGAAGGTCGCCGACTTCGTCAACAATTACGCCCCAAACCGCCTGATTATTGAAGGTCATACCGATTCCGATGGGGACACGGACGCCAATCAGGAACTGTCTGAGGCGCGAGCCGAGGCGGTACGGCAGTATCTGATCGAAGAATTCGACTTCATCACACCGGCGATGGTCGAGTCGCGGGGTTATGGAGAAGTGCGCCCTGCAGTGCCGAATGACTCTCCCGCAAACAAGACACTGAATCGCCGCATCGAAGTCATCGTCTGGGAGTAGAGGTCATCTACTGAGAGTAGTCGTTTAGGCTGCGCTGCGAGACAGTTCGTCGGCAGTGATGAAGTCCCCCGCCACCTGAGCAGCGGTGAGGGCCGCCGCCTGCCGCAGAGCCTCGTCAATGCCTGCATCCTCGTAGACGAAGTATGTGAGATAGGCAGCGAAGAAGACGTCGCCCGCGCCCGTGGGATCCCTCACGTCAGCGACAGGGACGACGTCAAAGTCGTGGCGGCCACTTGCATGATCCAGCAGCCAGCCGCCATTGCCGCCATCCGTCGTCAACCATTGGTCGATCTTGAATTGCTCCATGATCGCTGCCGTGGTCTGGCCAAAGAAGGCCTCCGCCGCTTCGGTTTCATCGCGGGAAGCTTTGACGATATCGGCGCAATCGAGAGCCAGCGGCAAGTCTTCACAGATGCCTTTGTGGACCTTGCCGTCCTGAATCCGGCGCGTATACCCCTGTATGTCCACACTGACGCGACGCACATCCTTCAGCGTCGCCAACGCCTTGGGATCAATGTCGAGAGGATGCAAAGCGCCGAGATAGAGGTGGTCGGTGCTGTCGGCGATGCGTGATACTTGCTCTGCAGAGATGGGGGTGGCCGATGCGAGTAATTCCTGATCTCGGTGGTCGCCACTGATGTGATTGACGAATTCCGTCGTCACCGGAGTATCGCCGATATCTGTGCTGATTCCTGCCTTGGTGAGCAGCTCAACGAGCGTCTTGTCGCAGTTGGCAACATTGGTCGCTATCGCCGTGTTGATTCTCAGCCAGGACAGGGTCAGGCCAGAATAGACGACAACGCCCCCCCACTTGAGCTGGCTCTCCGATCCATGCAGGATGCGGTCTCGCGTGGCCGAGCCGACGATGGCGATTTGGTGCTTCATGGGGATAAGTGTAGGACGTGGAAGCAAAAGAGAAAGGCGCAGATCCCAGCAATGTTCGCCGCGCCGAAGTCGAACTCGACTTCATGACCTGAACACGGTCTCGAATCAGGGCGCGAAGACCTGCACCCGTGTCCCTCCGGCGGCCCCGTCACGGTCCAGGATGTACACGCGATCGTCGGAGTCCAGGACGATACCGACAGGGAAGTCGAGTCGTCCTGGCGTGTCACCCGACCGGCCCCAGCTCTCCCTCAGCTCCGGCCCGTCCATGACCTCCACGTGAGGGGTGTTTTCCAAAATCGCTTTCACAAAGTTATTTTCGACCCGCGGTGCTTGCAGTGACGAGGTGTAGAGAGCGTAGAGTGGTCCTTCCGAAGAGAGGGCCAGGTCCCGGGCGAGTTGGTTCACCTCGTATTCTTCAATGGGCATAGCTGGGGTGCTTCTACTACTCACTATCAAGGTTGTCCGATGGCGCCGGGAGGGCACGCCGCCTTCGATGGGAGAGAAGACTCCGGCGCCTCCGTCCGACGCACCGAAGACCGCCGCCGCCTCACCGTCTTTCACGTCCAATCCCCAATCGGGCGCGCGCTCGAGCACGGTGGAGTCGATCAGGCTACCGGAAAGCGCCGACAGCTGGAGCATTTGGCCTCGGTGAATCGAGAGCACTTGCGCCACCCACAGCGACCCGTCGTCCACGGCGAGGCTCGTCAGTTCGGGGCGCACGCCCTCCGGCGGCCACTGGTAGCGGACGCCTCCGGCGTCATCCAGGGCCACCACGAAGGCGACCCGGGGTTCCTGCGCAAACAGTGTGCCGACGTTTCGGTCATAGAGGATGTACACACCGGAGTCGTCGGCGGCGAGATCTCTGATGCGAAAACCGTCTGGAACATCCAGAACGATCTCGTTCAGCAGGACGCCGTCAACACTGTATTGATAGAGGACGGGAGAGCCAGAGGAGACCAGATACAGCACATCCTCCCCATCGATGGCGATTTGGTTGCACGCGCTGGCCGTGGACCAACTTCCGAAGAACTCGTGCACGGCAGCGGCGACGGGATCGCTCAGGGTCTGGACGGCCGAAAGGGCGAGGACCTGATACTCGTAGGGAGTGCTCGGGCGTACTCCGGCGTCGACGAACAGGGTGTCGAGAGGATCGTCGCTGCGGTAGACGATCAGTGTCTCGCCGGTGGTCGTATCAGTCCGTCGTAACTCGTAACCGCTGACGCCGCCGCGGATCGCGTTCCACGTGACCTGAATGGTCCCAGCCTCATCGTCGAACTGCAGCCGCAACTGCGGGTGGCCCGCCAGCAGCGTAATCGACTCCGTGTTGCTCGGCACGTGCACGCCTTCGGCCGTGGTCACGCTCACGTTGTAGTGGTGTATGCCAGGTGTCACCGACCGATGGAGGAACAGAGTGTCCGACTCGGCCGTAAGGGTGGCGAGCGTGTCCCATGCATCGGCCGTGCCCTCCCTCCGGAGCACTGTGTAGGCAGCAAACGAAGACGATCCCTCGTAGGTCGACCAAGTGATAAAGACAGTGGCCTCGTCCTTGTTGGGTCGAGGCTCTCGGAGGGTTACGGCGGGAAAACGGATCGGATCAAGCGGATTCTCCCGCCTGGCATCATGGCTACATGCCGCCAGCATCACAATAATCAGACACAGTTGTCTCATGAGAGTACAATACGCAAATCGCAGGCCACGAACACGCGTAACCCAACCGACTGATCTGGAAGGGGTTACGACCTGTCCGAAATCCTGGACGAGGGCGCACAGAGTGTCCGGTGCCGAGGATCGGGCGCGTGTCTTGGCCATCGGCAGGGCGAGGGAGGGTCACACTCACCTAACAGATCCCGTCCAGACCATTCCAGGAAATATCTGTCACCCCCATCGTTAGAGTACTCGGGTTCACTCCTGTGACAGCCCGACCCCAGGTTTTGCATGCACCACATATTCAGACATATTACTCCGAATAGCACGCAAGCACGCGGTGTGACATGCCCCCAGCAAGGGGTGGTGAAGGGCTGGCGTGGGTCCTGGGGCGGCCGTGAGTCCAGGATACGGGACATGGGCATCAAGCAGCTAACTCCATATGCCCCAGTGCTTTCAGTCACACCGCAACCGATTGGTGCGAGAATTGCGTCGCTTGAATCCTGTACTTGATATGTCGCGAAAAGCAGACGAGGTACACGACCTCGCCTTTAAGTAGATGACCAAGCGACGTCCATCTACTTGGCCGACGTAGGCAGGCATACCCAGTAGTTTGCACAGAAGCGGAGGACTTCAATGACAGTTCACAAGACGCGCTCCCCGTGGCCATGCTGTCTCTGCGTGTGGCTGAACCTTCTGTTGGCCGGTGCAGTAGGGGCGCAGCCAATGTTCCAGGAGACTTTGGACGTGGCATTTCCGCGTCTGCCGTTCCCTGCGGAAGGCATCTCCTTCGGCGACTACGACAACGACGGCTGGGTCGACATGTTTCTCACTCCTGATTGGGTCTCCACACTTCGGGACACAGCCGAGATCGCCCTCTACCACAACGAGGGCCACGGAGTCTTCGTAGACCGTACCGCAATCATTTCCGCAGATCGCCCATCTGTCCCTACTGGTTTCTGCGCACCCTTTGGGGACTTCGACAACGACGGTGATCTCGATCTCTTCGTGCCTGTTGGCTATCACACTGTCTCCGCCTGGAAAGGCCCAGATCTACTTCTACTCAACAATCGAGGGCGGTTCGAGAATGTCGCCTCCCAGGCCGTGTTCACCGACTCGCTGAACTCCGGATCTGCTCTGTGGGCAGACTTCGACAGAGACGGCTACCTGGATCTTTTCGTTGGGCGATCGACCTTCGACCGGGATTCGGCGCAGACGAGCTTCTTTCACAACAGCTTCTTTCACAACAATGGCGGCGGAGAGTTTACGGATATTGCAGACCGCATCGGCCTTTCTGGTCAGCTCTCTGCGCTGGGTGGGACTGGAGGTCGATTTGTGGACTTGGATGGAGACGGTCATCTCGATTTCTATGCTACAGCCTGGGAATGGCCGAACCGAGTTCTGCTCAATAACGGCGCAGACAGCCTTGTTCACTATGTGTCCAGTGGCGCCAGCATCGAGGGGCAAGAGTTTGGTGCAGCCATTGGCGATATCGATAAGGATGGCGACATGGACATAATCGCCCTTGCCGGTGTCCTTGGGGCAGAGGAAAGGTCCGCGTTGTTGCTGAATCTGGGTGAGGGAGAATTTGTCGACATCACCAATTCTGCCGGTATTTCGGACACACTTCTTGCTGCGAATACTCTCGGTGCCGTCTTCGCTGATGTCGACAACGACGGAAATCTTGACCTCATCACGGCGACACCATTTACACTGCAGCTCGGTACGGGTGACGGGAGTTTTACCGACGCCACGCCCTCTGCGGGTATCGCAGACGTAGGAAACAGTGTTGCCGTCGCAGATTGGAACCGAGACGGGCACCTGGACGTTGTCTTCGGGTTCAACACGTTATTGGAGGACGAGCCTGGGCAGCCAGGGCGTCTGTTCCTGAACCAAGGCAACACCAACCACTGGCTGAGTGTCGAAGTTGTGGGGACTCAGTCGAACCGAAATGGTGTGGGTGCCCGAGTCGCGGTGCGTGCCGGAGACCGCCAGGTACGCGAGATCTATGGTGGAACGGGGCATTCACAGCATGAGATTTATGCCCACTTCGGGCTGGGAGCGAGAGCCACCGTAGACACACTGGAGATTCGCTGGCCCTCTGGGCAAGTGGACGTGCTGACCGGCATTCCCGTCGATCAGAGGATTCGAGTCATCGAGGGCCAGGGTCGCTGGGCGGCCGCATTGCCGTCAGCGTGGGAGACCCCACCGCCAGCTACCGTTGAGTTCGGCGCGGAAACTCTGCTCTCAGCCATCGTGCGTCCTGCACTGTTTGAACCCACCGCCGAGATCACTTCTGTCACCGCCGATCTCAGTAATCTGGGTGGCCCACAGGCCGTGCCACTGGAAGATCTGGGCGATGGCCGCTATCAGTTGGTGAGCCAGCTTGTCGTGGATGGCGAGAGCGACGTACGAAGTGTCGACATTGTTGTCCTGCAGGCGACCTCTTTGGGAGAACACTGGATCAACCTGAGTCGGAATGTGGAAGTCGTGGGTGCGCCGATCACTGCAGTGCTGGAGTCGATGGACGCTACAGTTCCAGAGTCCTTCACCCTCTCTCAGAACTACCCCAATCCCTTCAATCCTGAAACGACGATCCGCTTCGATCTGCCCCTGTCGGCGGATGTCGACCTCAGCCTCTACAACCTCGCAGGTCAGCGCGTGGCTACGCTTGCCAGTGGCCTGCGTGAGGCGGGCAGCTATGACTTGCGCTGGGATGGCAGGGATGACGCCGGGAGAGCGTTGGCGTCAGGGATGTATTTCTACCGGCTCATCGCTGGCGACCAGGTCGGGACACGGAAGCTGATGCTGTTGCGATAGATTGACATCGTTCAACCTTGCTCGGTATCGTGCGAGCAGCCTCATAAGTTTGACGAAACAGCCGCGTTGTAGTGTGGCCGGAAATGCTCGCTGGAAGAACGAAAGAAGCGCAACCCTTTAAAAAAACAAAGGATTGCGCTTCTTCTATAATGGTGGAGGCGGCGGGGATCGAACCCGCGTCCGAGAACAGTTCCGGCGAGACCACTACGTGCGTAGTCAGCCCGATGATATCTCACCCACCACGGCACCGGCTGACGAAAGCCGTGGTGAGCCAGTTCCAGAATTTCGCCGGGCACCCTGGAACAGGGGTGCTCAACTAGCCTGCTTTGATGTCGTCGGGACTGGCGTCGCAGGCAACACCAGCCCCAACGGGCTACCTAATTGCTTAGGCGGCCAACGCGTACGAGTTATCGTTGGCGTTTGAGTTTTGTTCCCGGTTTTAGCGAGGTGTCGGGGACCTCGGCACGCGCTCTCGACTTCTCTACCCCCGTCGAAGCCAAGTCGCCCCCAGGGAAAGCATGTATCAGAAAAGTCAGACAGTTGATCAAACAATTGACTACAGTGGCGAATGTAGCGGGCAGCCAAAACAGTGTCAACGAAGGTGGCGAGCGCACAGATTCAGACGGCAACTGATTGTGTCACTTGAAGTTGCACTGTCATGTCAAAATGCCTGTCCAATGGACAGATACAGGCTTCGACCTGAGAATCCCCTGCTCCAGCCGGAATCGAGGCGCAGAGGGAGTCCCATATCCCACCGCAACCCAAGCCCATAGCCATCTGTCATCCCGTCCCAGGATGCATCCTTCGCTTTGCGCCACACCCCGGCTCGATCCCAGAAGCCTACCACGCCGACGGGGCCGATATCCACACGTAGTTCATTGCGAACATTGATGCCTGCCCGTCCGCCACCAACGGCCTGGATCGCATCACGGTCGACGCCACGAACCGAGCCGTCACCACCAAAGCTCTTCCAATAAGCCTGCGGCAATTGACGATCACGCCGAATCGCCCCTGTCATCACCCAAGTCACAGCTTGTGCCCAGACGAAATGCGACCCGAGGGGCTGGTAGTGACGCGCCTCGACCAAACCATCAAGGACACGTGTCGTGGCGCCGCCGAATTCGACGGCAAAGAGTGCCTCTGCCCGCACGAAGGCACCACTCCTGGCCATGATCGGGTGATCACGCGTGTCTCGCTGCATGTCGAGACGAAAGTTGAGGGCCCGCGCCTCATTGGTGAGAATATCCGCCCACTGACGGTCGACTTCGAAGTCCTGTTTCAGATGGGGCCAGGTGACGACACTGTCATAGGCGGCACTATCCAAAAAAGCCAACGCGGAATCCTGCCTGCCGGAGAATTTGATTGTCTGCTCGACAACCGGGCGCTGGCGCGACTGGGTCCAATCCATGGAGAGCTGCGTCAGATAACGGACCGCGCCTGAGCGTGATTGCCAGTTGCGTCCCAGGGTAGCATCGAGCTTCCACAGGCGCTCCACAGAGGGATAGTCGTAGCTGCCACGAGCAACATAGGCCGCCGCCGTCGAGTCACCGAGAAAGGCCTGTCGCACAAGTGCTGGCGCGTGTTGTGATGTCAGCAGATCAAACTGACGCGGGTCATCCGGATCTGCAAAGACCTTGATCCGCCCAAACTCGTCCGTGACGCCTGCTGACAAGGTCAGGTCGGCAGGACTGTCGAAGAGATTTCGCTCTGTGAGATAGAGCGTGATCCCTTGCAGAGGCCGACCGAAACTTGCATCAGCACCGATGCGATTGCCACGTCCAAGGAAGTTTCGGTGCTCGACATTTCCAGTGAGACCCAGATCTTCTGTACTTGCATACGCGCGCGACTCCACGTGTAAATAGGGCCGTTCCTGCAGACGCAGGATGACGCGCTGCACACTGTCCGTCTCGGACTCGACAGGTGTAGCGACGATGACCGATCGAAACAATCCGGTCCGCGCCAGATTGCTGCGTGAACGACGCAGGTGCTCTGGGTCGTAGAGATCACCCTCGGAGAAAGTGAGCTGTCTGGAAATGAGCGAACGGCTTGTTTGCAAGGAGTCGGGCTCGACCTCTACAGCGCCGAAAACCATGCGACGGCCAGCGGTGATCTCGAATATCACATTCGCCTCGCGCCGCGAACGATCAAAATCGATTCGATTCTGTACGATTGCATGAGGGTGGCCCGTTGTGTTGAGCATCGTCAGCAGGCGGCGCTCGTCTTCCAACACGCGACCATAGCGAAAGACCTTCCCCCTCTCGACTCTGATTCGCTCTTGCAGGGCGGCTTCGTCGATCGTAGCGATGTCGGCCAACTCCATCAGCACAGCCCCCACACGCCACTGCTCCCCGGAAGCGATCCGTAAGTAGATATGCAGTCGGTCATCCGGGTCCAGTGTGAAACGGCGTTCGACAATCTGTACATCCATGTAACCCGCCGCCCGATACAGATTCGTCACCGTCGTCATATCGGAGCGAAAATGTCGACGCTGGAAGCGCTTACCGATCTGCGTCTGCAGACCGGCGCGGACCTGAGGATTGCCAAAGGGCTTTTCCTGCTGGTGTTCAAAATGAATGCCTGCAATTCGTGGTTCTGCCAGTTCGCGATAGGTGATGGAGCGCTGCGGCCTCTCCACATCACCCCACGCGTCTGAGATCAGCAGCAGCACACCGAGCAGCACGCCCCACCCGCCCGTGACGACGAATGTCTTCGACATCAAAAGTCCTTCTCCAACACGATGCCGATCCCATAGACACCCCGATCCGAATTCGTACGAGCATCGATTTTCAGCAATTTCGTCACGCGATACTCGGCCTCGAGTTGCCCCGTCGCCATATGACTTGCCAGCCCTTCATAGCGCAGCCACACAGACAGGGGCCAGTCCAGGTACTTGCCGACACGGACCGATGATTTGCCTATGGTCGCGCCGAGCACACTGCCAGAGGAGAGCAACTGAAATTCATCGAGCCCTACGCGCCTTGCCTGACGACTCAGCAGCAGCTGACCGGCGGCGGCGTAGAGGACATTGCCCCCTCCCTGCTCGGCGATGGGATCACCAAAAGCGAGCAGATTCAGCACCTCATTGTCCCCCAATCCGGGACTCGTCAGAATCGGTGCTGTCTCCTGGGCAGTGCCACGCAGTTCGAGGCTCACCTCACGTTCTGTGTCTGAGGACAGATCGTATACAAGGGCCGTCGCCTGCAGATCGAGCTCAGGATCGAGCAGCAGTGGATCGTAGGCGATATCGAGCACTGAATAGGTCGGCAGCAGCCGATCGGTGATGATTCTTCCTCGATCGAATTCAAAGCGCCGACTCAACAGCAGCAGATGCCCCTCCTGGATATCGAGCTCTCCCTGGAATCTTGGTTTTGACAATGTCCCGTAAATCCGAATGCCGCCATCAAGCACGACGTCTGAGATTTCACTGAGCGTCTGCAGCTCGTCGATATCGATGAACAGATCCAGTTGCGTCTGCTCCATCAGCTCACTTTGCACCGATGGGGGCGGCGCGACGGCAGCCGTTAGATCGACCAGTTGCACTTGTGCCGTCGGTTGGTTCAGGCGCAGGAATCCTGAGAGTCGTCCCCCATCACCACGCTGTTCCCATGTCAGGTCAGCATCAACATCATCCACATCAAAAATGTCCGCATAGCGATAGGGCACATCATCAAGCAGTAGATGCAGATCAAGCTCGGGCGTCAGGAACGTTGGCAAGCGCAGGGTCCCACTCAGTTCCAGACGCCCACTGCCCTCCGTCGACGTGCCGGCGAACCCCACGAGCCGCCCATGGGAGGCGTCATCGAAATAGATCTGTCCTGCCGCGAAGCGATAACCTGGCGTCATGTCCAGCAACGCCAACTGCAAGGCGACCACGTCGATTTCTCCGCGCAATCGCGGTTGCAGGAGATTGGATACGGCCAGATCGACCTCCACCCGCCCCGCCAGGTCATCGAGTTCTCCCCACTGGTCCAGCAAGGCCGTCAGCTCGATACCGGAAGATCTCAGACGCATCGTCCCATCGCGCCAGTCCGGCCACCCCAGTGAATCAGGTGGGATGCCGATGGAAGCAGTCAACTCATCTTGTGCTGGGGTCTGCCACTTTGCCAGCACATTCCACCCGAGGGGACGACCCTTGGCTCTCACTGTCAGCAGCCCGAGTTCATCGAGCTGAGCTGACCCTTCCACATCGAGGGCAGGTCGTGCAGGGGTCCCGGTGAAGACCGCCTCGGCGCTGATCAGACCTGAGAGATCTGTTGCACTGCCAAGAAGGGTGGCCGCTGATTGCAGATCGACATCACGCAGACGCAATCGCAGATTGCTGACCATTGTATCAAGACGCCCCGACAACTCCACGGAGCCTACCGTGGGAACAACAGCCGTGTCGAGGCGATCGACTTCCATCTCCAGGGACAAGGCATCAACAACGAGCGCCCCAGAATCGAGCCGCACTGAGGCGCGATCTCGCAATCGCAGCCCCCCTGTAGGTCGCTGGATCCAGAATTGATCGATCGCAGCTTGTCCCTGCCAGTGCGACCAGTCCGGGTCCTTGGCGATCTGAGACAGGGGTAGAGCGACATCCAGCTGCCCTGTCAGTCGTACAGACGTTGAGTCATTTCTCTGGCCCGGCGTCGCCGCGTGGGCGACATAGTCTTCTGCCGTGACCTGCAATCGGGCGACCTGTTGCGCTCGAGTCGCTGCATCGAGCAGATGCCCAGGCGCCGACAGTCGTGCGTGCAGTGCCGACGAACTGTCCGCCCCCATCTGCAAGCTGACGCGAGTCCCTGGCTCGTCGATATCAACTTGCACACTCAAAGGCCCCAGGTCGTGCCCCTGCAATAACAAAGCATCGGCGTCGACAGAGGCCGTAATGGTCGGATAGGGCAAGGCGCCTGCGATATCGACTCGCGCCCGCCCTTGGGTCGCCTCCCACGCTTTCCACGGAGCCAACTGCAGAGAGTCAACCCAACTCGAGATGGACCACTGGCGGCCCCGACGAAGTGCCTTGAGTGTCGCCTCACCGATCGTTGTCGACAGATGAGCGTCCGTCATGTCGAAAGATTCAGGCCGGGTTTCAACCTGGATCGACTCCAAGGTGTAGGCGAACAGATCAGCGCGATGAATGCTCATACTATCGATGGACAGGGACAGCGTCGGTCGCAGTAGATCCTTCCAGGGAGTGGATCCTCGGACCCTCCCGCGCACGAAAACCGAATCAGCCTGACGCTGCAATCTCAACCCAGGGAATCGCCCTTCGACATTCACACAATCCACTGCCGCTGACAGGGACAGATCCAGGCCGTCTCCCCGAGCGCCCAGGTGCAGACGTCCCTGCGAGCTATGGGCCGACACCTCGACGGGGCCCGCAACCTGCCAGTCGGCGAGCTGCAGCGAGTCGATTCTGATGCCTCCTTGTGTCTCCGCGCCGAACCCGAGGACTCCGCGTCCACCCAGTTCTCCATCGAGCATCCCCTGCAACGTAGGATCCCAACGCCGCAGATCGAACTGCCGCGCCGCTACGTGCAAGGTATCGAAGCGTGAGGTGTTGAGATCGAGAACGGCCATTGCCATAAGACGACCCGACCCGGCCTGCGCCTTGATCTCCAGCTGTCGGTTTGCACCGAGATGGAGTTGCGCCAATACGGTCCCAGGATCGGCGCCGAATGGAAATGACCCAGACTCGAGCGCGACGTCCAGTTCGGGCCAGGCCGCGTGTCCGGTCAGCGCGAAAGGCGTCGGTCGTCCCAGCCAGGCCTCGCCCTGCAGATCGCCCGCCAGATCGAGTCGACCTGTGTCTCCAAGGGTCCCCTGGGCAGCCAACTGGCCGAGGACATCGCTACTTGCAGTTGCTCGCAGGTCACCATTTACCATCTGAGCACTCACCTGCAGATCGACTGCGTCCCTTGCCAGGCCACCGACGGCGGGTGCGGCTACGTCTATGTCGATGCGTTGCCCCTGTAAGGATGACGCAAGCGTCACGCGCGCGTCGGCACGCCCGGAGAGAGGTGCCAGCAGAGTGCCGATGTCGAAACCGGTAAGCGACGCGGTGCCGGTGAACCCCTCGTCCAGCTGCAGCACACCCGAGGCGGCCAGTTGTCCCTCGGCGACGACACCAGCCAACGAATCAAGCCAGAGGGAACTTCTGTCTGCACGGATTCGACCATCCCCGGCGATGGAGCTGATCCAGGGTGTTTCACCTTCGTAGGAGAAGATCCCCGCGAGCGACACCGGCCACAGGGTGCCAGTCAACTGAACCTGTTCATTGACCTGCCAGATATCTGGGATGGAGAGATCCTGATCACCTCTGCCCTCGAGTTCGCCGAAGGTGAGGGTTGCGCCCAAATCCGTTTCCATCGGCATCGCCCCCATCAGGCCGATGACAAGAGATCCGCGCACCATGGCCTGAAAATCCTCACCTCCAACGCTCATCTCGCGAAAACTGATTTCCTGCATATGAATTCGAACTACCTGATCCCGTGGGACGGCGAAGAGATCGGCCGCCACTCTGACTGGCCCCTCAGGCGTACTCAACCAACCTGACGTCGTCAGATCCAGACGCCCTGGTACGCGCCCCGGCGGCTGCCATTCAACCTGCAATCCATGGCCCCGCCACAGCAGTGAATCACCCTCGACAATATCGATCGCTACCGCGCCAATACTTAAGGCGGGCAGATCGTCAAGAATCGACAGATCCGGAAGCGATGGGCGAAGGTCCTCAGCCGCTGGACTCCGGGTGTCAGCCTGGGAGGCCAGTTGCCAACGTGCTCGCACCCCCTTCATCTGTGACCGCCACTGCCACAACGAGATCTGCACTGTGTCGATCGTCACCCACGAGTGCTCGTCCTCTATCCTCACCTGCTCCAGGCCTACGCCTTGCAACAGGCTCCCCGAGGCATCGGCAACGGTGAGTTCGAAGCCAGCGTCCGCTACCTGCCCACGAACCAGGGAAAGCATGAGATGGATTCCGAGAGGCGACAGCCCCACGGCGAGTGTGAACACCAACAGGCTAAGACTCAGAAGGCGCCAGAGCTTCAATCCCATCAAGAAGGGCCGAAACTCTGCGCTGTGTAGCGGAAGGCGGCCAGCGTCGATGACCAATAGTCGGGCGCCCATCCCGCTTTCGCTTTCACCTCGGTCACGAAACGCTCTGGTTCAGCGATCACGTCCCAGACGGCGGGCAGGAGTGTGCCGCGATGGCGACCATCGACAAGCAACAGTCCGTCGACACCGGGACGCAGTTGGCGCACCAGATCATCCGTGTCGGTCACATGTAGTGGCTCCAGGGCGGACAGTACGGAAACCGACGGCTCTAGTCCGGGGCGCTCAGCCAGCGTGAGGGGCGCAAAGCGGGGATCGCGAGAGGCTGCGGCGTGTGTATTGATGGCGACATCACAGATCAGCGGTCGCGTAGCAGCCGAACTACCCATACAACCCCGCAACGACCCGTCTTCGCGACGAAGGGTGACAAAGCTCGCCGCTTCCTGCTGGACAGATGCGTCGAAGTCAGACGGATCCACCTGCAGCTGGGTGCCATCGGCGACACATTGGTCGAGGGCCCGTGCTACCACCTCTAGCAGTTGCGCACCATCTGTCTGTGTCAGTTCAGCCATGAAAGACATAGGCGCCATAACCAACGACTCGTTCAGGACTCCCTGCTGTGTCGGCGGATGTCCGCACATCTACGGCGGCTGCGGTGAGATGATATCTCTGCGCCAAACGCAGGAGGGACTGGATCGCAGGTAGACCACAGGCGCCGCCTGCATCGATATCATCGGGTTTGAGAGATTCGATCGCGATGGACGTTTCGGCATCCAGCGCCCTTGCCACATCGTGATTGTGGAAGTGACTCAGATCCGAGCTGATGATGAAGACGGTCTCCGGCCCACCCCACAAGCGATCCAGCATTCGATCAAATTGAGCCGGATCACACTGCCCAAACAACAAGGGCACGACCGTGAAGGGACCCTCCAGTGTCTGTAGCAGGAATGGCAGGTGGACTTCGATTGCGTGTTCATCCTCGTGCGCCTCGTCCACGATCTGCACAGCCCCTTGATCGACTAACTGTTGCACGATGGGGTCAACCGTGATGGGACCCAGAGGCGTGTCGAGCAGATCTGCCACTGGAGCCACCAGACCACTTACGGCGACGCGGTGAGACGGACCGATGAGCACGACGCGGCGGATCGATTGACGCTGCGATTCGAGCCAGGCATAGGCGGTGCCGGCAACAGAGCCTGAGAAGACATATCCTGCATGTGGACAGATGAGTGCCTTCGCTGGTCGAATTGGATCAGGCACGCGCCCCGTCGCAGCCAGTCTCTTCGCTCCCTCAGTGAGATACGCATCCACCGTCGCCGCCAGGCGGTGGCGATCATCACTGTAGAAGCGGCCGGCTACTGCGGCAGGACGTACCAGCACGGTATCAGCGGTCGGAAGGAGGCACGGTATATATTCGGGACGTCTATTCTAGATTACCCCTGTGTGCCGGAGGGAGCAAGACGTTTTGCCAGACGATGCAATCCACCCTGCCCGCTACTGGCACACCATAGAAGACGGGCGCCTTCAATGCGATCTATGTCCGCGCTTCTGTCGGTTGCGCGATGGTCAGCGTGGCTTGTGTTTTGTTCGCGCCCGCGCCGGGGAGCAGGTGGTGCTCACCACTTACGGTCGTTCGAGTGGTTTCTGCGTCGACCCGATCGAGAAAAAACCCCTGAACCACTTCCTCCCTGGCACACCCGTGCTCTCCTTTGGCACGGCTGGTTGTAATCTGACCTGCCAATTCTGTCAGAATTGGGACATCAGTAAGTCGCGGCAAGTCGATACGCTCGCCGCGGCGGCATCTCCTGAAACCATCGCCCGCGCGGCACAGGATCTGGGCTGTGCGAGTGTCGCTTTCACCTACAATGACCCCGTCATCTTCCTGGAGTATGCTGTCGACGTCGCTGCCGCCTGCCATGAAGCGGGAATCGGCACCGTCGCCGTCACGGCCGGAGAAATCTGCGAGGCACCACGCCGTGAGTTCTTTGCTTCAATGGATGCGACGAATATCGATTTGAAGGCCTTCACCCAGACCTTCTACCACGAGTTGTGCAGTGGCGATCTGGCGACCGTTCTTGAGACGCTGAACTATGTGGCCCATGAGACCGACACGTGGCTGGAGATCACAACGCTGCTGATCCCCGACGCCAACGATTCCAACGTCGAGATTCAGGCTCAGACCCGGTGGATCTACGAACACCTCGGTCCACAGGTGCCGCTCCACTTCACCGCATTTCACCCGGATTTCCGCATGCTTGATAGAGAGCGAACACCGGCAACCACCCTGGCACGGGCGCGCCAGATCGCCCTCGATCAGGGCCTCAAACATGTTTACACGGGGAATGTCCACGATGAGGAAGGTGGCAGCACAACCTGCCCACACTGTGGGACACGTGTCATCGGGCGTGACTGGTACACACTGACATCCTGGTCGCTGAGTGAAACGGGTGAGTGCAGCCAATGCGGAACCCCATTGGCCGGCGTGTTCCGCGGTGCACCCGGCACGTGGGGTGCCCGACGACAGCCCGTGAGCCTGGAAGACTACAAGTGACGCTTGCGCGGATCAGTCTCTCATGCCCTGTCGCAGGATGACCAATCTCAACAGGTGCATGAGGGCCGTCGCTGTTGCTGCTACGTAGGTAAGGGCTGCTGCATTGAGGACCTTCTTGGCCAACACGCCTTCCTGTGGCGCCAGATATCTACCATCCACCAGTTGCCTCATGGCGCGCGAACTCGCATCGAATTCCACGGGCAATGTGATCACCTGGAAGAGGACGACGCCCGCATACAGGGCGATCCCTATGTCGACAAGCAACGTGCTACCCGTGAAGAAAAAGCCGATGAAGAACAGTGGGAATGCCGCCATGGAGCCAAGATTGGCGACGGGCAGAAAAGCTTGCCGCATGTGCAATGGGAAGTATCCATTTGCATGCTGTGTTGCATGGCCTACCTCATGGGCGGCAACAGCGAGGCCAGCCAGATGATGACCATGGTAGATATCGGCAGAGAGTCGTACGACCTTCGAACCTGGATCATAGTGATCGGAGAGCACTCCTGGCGTCTCTTCCACAGCCACATCGTCGATCCGGTTCTGCCGCAGCAATCGGCGGGCGACCTCTGCGCCGGTGATTCTCGCTGCCGAACCAACCTGGCTGTACGTGCCGTACGTACTCTTGACCCGGTGCTGAGCCCAAAGGGCAAGAATCACACAAGGGATCAGAAGCAGAATGGTGGAATCCAGCGAGTACAACACAAGCAACCTCCCCGATTGGTTCTATGGTTGGATGTCAGGCTTCACCGCACGGACATCCGCTTGTTACGACGATACTTCCTGTCGCTATTTTGACGTTTCGATGACCCTTCAGGTTCCTGATCTACTCCCCTGCCAAGACATATTGCATCTGGCAAGGCATGGTCCATCTGGACGGAAGGTGTCTGGCTCACCAGCTTTGCCGCAGGACACAAAATGAAACTGGGAATCTTCAACAGAGTCTTCGAGCGATCATCGATCGAAGCGAATCTCGATGCCGTCGCCAGGAGCGGTTTGGAGGCGATTCAACTCGACCTGGTGACACTGGGCCTCGAATCGATGCCCGACGTCATCGACGCTGAGTTGTGCAGGCGGGTTCGCGCCCTGCTGCAGACGCGCCACATCGAATTGGCTGCTATGTCGGGGACGTGGAATGTCATCCACCCGACACAGGGCCCTGAAGGACTGCAGCGATTGCGGACCCTCGCCGCGGCCTGCCCAGACTTAGGGACCCGTCTCATCACGATGTGCACGGGAACACGCGATAAGGATTACCTGTGGGCGGCCCACCCGGAGAACGACAGCGATGATGCCTGGCGCGACACGGTTCGAGCGATGGCTGCAGCAACTCAGATCGCTGAGGAAACGGATGTGACCCTTGTATTTGAGCCAGAAGTCAACAATGTCGTGAACACGGCGGCGAAGGCGCGGCGTCTTCTCGACGAGATCGCCAGCGACCATCTGCGCGTCGTCATCGACGGCGCCAATCTGTTCCAGACGGGTCAGCTGTCGCGGATGCACGACGTGCTGGATGAGGCATTCCAACTGTTGGGTGACGACATCTGCCTGGCGCATGCAAAAGATCTGGAGACCGATGGCGACGCAGGTCACCAGGCAGCGGGTACTGGCGTGCTGGACTACGACCACTATCTGGCATGTTTGCAGCGCAGTGGATTCGACGGCAACCTGATTCTACACAGCCTCGAAGAGGCCCAGATACCTTTCTCAAGAGCTTTTGTCACGAACATCATGGAGAGATAGAATGTCGGACTTACAAGATCAGGTCGCAGTCGTCGTCGGCAGCAGTTCGGGAATGGGGCGCGCCACGGCGATTGGTTTGGCCGACAGGGGGGCCAAGGTGGTTCTCGCTGCCCGGCGTCGCGACAAACTTGAGGAACTCGCCAGCGAGATTGGCACCAATACATTGGTCTGCGTCGTCGATGTGGAGGATACGGAGCAGGTTGAAGCACTCATCCGAAGCACGTTGGATGCCTTCGGCCGCATCGACATCCTCGTCTATGCGACAGGCACGAATATCCCCGAACGCAGCCTCCAGGACCTCTCCTACGAGACCTGGAATATGATGATCAACACGAATCTGACTGGTGCCTTCTACTGCACGAAGGCCGTCCTGCCCGTGATGCGACAACAGCAAGCGGGGCTCATCATCTATCTGTCATCAGGTTGTGTGCAATCGCCGGACATGTCAGGTGTGTCCTACCAGGCAACCAAGTGCGGTATGTCGGGGCTGGCTCACGGGACATTCAAGGAAGAGCAGGAGAATGGCGTACGGACAACGGTGATTTTCCCAGGACTTTGCGACACGCCACTGGTGTTCAAACGGCCCACGCCGACGCCACCAGAGGTGATGGCGAAAGCATTACAGCCACAAGATGTGGCAGATGCATGTCTCTTCGTGGCGACGCTACCCGAACGGGCACGCGTACCCGAACTGGTCTTGTTGCCCGCTGGTCTATAATGCGAGCCCGAAGGTCCCCGGCGAGAAGGACGGCCGTAGATCAGTCGTAGATCCCCAACAACTCGATGTCGAAAATCAACGGTGTGCAGGGCGGAATCTTAGATTTTTTGCCCTTCTTTCCATACGCCAATCGTGCCGGGATCGTCAGCCTCGCCTTGCCGCCACCGGCAAGAAGCTGCAGGCCTTCCGTCCATCCAGGGATAACGTCGGTGAGTTCGAAAGCTGACGGACTCCCCCGTTTGTAGGAACTGTCGAAGACGGTGCCATCCGCAAGACGTCCCTCGTAGTGCACTTGCACGCGGTTGTCAGCCGTTGGTTTTGGCCCCGTACCTTGTTTCAACAGCAGGAACACAAGGCCAGACTCGGTCTGCATCGCCCCCTCTTCGGCGGCTGCCTGCGCGATCACTGCATCGTGTTTTGGCGATGCACAGGGATCCGCGCAGCCCACAAGACAGACACCGAGTGCCAATAGCAGAGCAGGAATCCTCCTACACATTCTGACCCACGTCCTGATCTGCGGCAGCGACGGTGAGTTGCCCTTGTACCCCATGCCGATCGATGAGTTGTTGAACCAGACCATTGCTCTTCGCCTCTTCGACAAAGTCCCTGAGAAAAGCCGCAGCGAGCGGTCGATCTCGTTTGGTGCCAATCGCTTGTTGCACCGCCGTAAACTGGCCATTGAGAATCCTGGCACCCTCTAATCGTTCCACGTCCTTGAGCAATCGCGGGCGCAAGCCCGCCAGTGCCTCCAACTCGTGATTCACAAACAGGTCGAAAGAGGCATCGACGCCATCGGATTTCTCCAGATGTGCATGTTCAATATGGTCGGCCAGCCAGAGTCCATACGCACTGCGGCCATACACTGAAATCCGCACACTCTCTCGATCTACGTCATCAACTGATTGGATTTTCGACCCTGCTGGTACGAGATAGGTCGCCTCGATCTCGGCATAAGCCGGACTGAAGTCGATCGTCTTTGCACGCTCTGGCTCTGCCCCAAGATTGCCGATGTCCCACAAATCTTCGACAGCCGTATCCGCAAGATCTCCTGGTGTGTCATAGAGGACCCAGGATACGGATACGCCCAGTCGCTGCGCTACGGCGAGAGCCATATCTGGGGAAACGCCGACGGGCACACGGGACGAATGGTCGGAAACGAGAAGAAAATTCGACAGATTGATCGCCACTCGCAGTGTCCCGGTCGGTGCAAGTTCCGCGCGTAGTTGCTCGCTCACCTGACTCATACGGGCCTACAACACATATCCGGGTAAAGGCACCGTCGCGGATTCACCACTGTGCTGCGCGTCTAGTCCAAGGATATAGGGTCCGGCAATGGCGACCCACTCTTCCGGGGACGGTTTGCTGGGTGCATTGGCAGGCCAGTTCGATCGATACATCTCGGTGTTAATGTCGCACGGATTCATCGGGATGGATGCCATTCCATCGGGCAATTCGCGTGCAATGGCTCGCATCAACCCTTCGATCGCCCATTTGCCAGCGCAATAGGGTGCCAGATTGGCCAACCCCTTGCGCCCCGCTCGTGAACTGAGACCAATGAGTGTCCCGGATCCACGCTCAACCATAGAGGGCAGGAAGGCGCGGCATACATTCGCGGTGCCATTGATGTTGACAGACAAGACCTGATCGAATTCTTCGTCACTCAGTTCCCAGGTTCGCTTTGATGCGTCGTTGCAGATCGACGCATTGCAGATGACCAGATCAGGCGTGCCCTGCTGGGCGACGACCGAATCTGCCCAGTCTCTGACATCATCAGCCGACGTGACATCCACGGCGCGAAAACTGTGCGGCGCAGGAAAACGTGCGGACAGCTCGTCGATGCCTTGCTGTGATCGGGCGCAACCCGCAATCGTCTTCCCCTGGTCGATGAACCACTGCGCCAGCACCGAGCCAAGTCCTCGCGAGACACCGGTGATGGCGATCAGATCATAGGAACTCATCTGCCGTTACTCCACGAAGCGGACATAGCCGAGGCGCTCCGGCACGTGGTAAGACTGCAGATTCAGCGGCGCCCAACCAGACAGCTCCTTGGGCAGATCTGCTCCACGCGGACGCTCATAGCGATTGACATTGATGCGCCAGACATCACCGGCAGCGGGCGGCAAGGCGGCTGTTCCGGCGATCTTGCCGAATCCAGACCAGGGCAGGGCGAATTCGAAGACGGAGCCGTCGTCGACATCGGTGCTGTCATTCACCGTGCCGTGATTCATGACGGCATGGCGCATGCCCTGCTGCGTCCAGGTGTACAGATCCGGCCATTCAACAGGATCGCCGTTGGAGTACTTGAATTCGTTATTGGGGATCCAGATGTCGTTGATCGTATCGAGACAATTGATGTGAATCTCAGCATAGTCCTTGCCATCGCCATCGGGATCGATAAAAAGTTCGATCGTCTCCTCTCGACACAGACAGTCCGTGTCTCTTTCGACCATTGAGCTCCAGATGTCCGGGTCTTCGACTGCGATCAGGAGATACAGATACTCCTCGTCCCAGAGCATCTTTGCCATCGTCTGAAACTCAGGGACCAGATCGTCGTCCTGGAAGCGCGTGAAGGATCCTACCTCGGGTGCCAGTTGCCAGGCCAGTTCGGTTGCCAGACCGTCGATGGTGATCGGACCGTCAACAAACCTGCTGTCGTAGTGGCGTTCCCAGTCCGGCGTGTCTTGAGCCTGCGCGACGGTGGCAAGGAAACCTGCCACGCACAGACTCAGGACCAGGTGAATGGCAAGATTCCGCGCGAAGGTCGTCTGCATTGGCGATCCGTCCTTTGAGTTGATACGGATGAAGCCCACTGCCGCTGAGCAAGCGAATCGAGGGTACGCCCACAGCGAAGTGAGGATGTGGCAGGTAGCCGATGGGCCGCTCAGGATGCGGCTGATGCATCTCCCGACATAGGCGCGTCATGGTCTTGCGAAAGGTGAATTGAGTCGGCACTCACCACCTGCTCTGAAAGACTGACACTTGCGGGCAAGCGTAGGGCCAAGGGCACGGCGACTCCGGCGGACACGATCATCTGGAAAGCGGCCTCCACCGTCAGATCCGTGTGCCTGATATCCTCAGGCTGCACGAGCAGCATGAACCCCGTCGTTGGATTTGGTGCTGTGGGGATAAAAATGCTGTGCGCTGGTGGCCGATCATCGGTAAAAGGCACGTCGCCGGCGAGAAAACCCAGGGTCCACGTGCCTCGACGCGGGTATTCGAAGAGAACGACCTTCTTGAAGCCAGCCCCCGTGGGCGATGTCATGGTCTCCATCAACTGCCGAACGGGGCTATAGATGGTGCGCACCAATGGCAGTCGCTCGATCGCCTCGCGCGCCTCCGCCCAGAGTCGTCGTCCGAGGACATTGGTTACAACTGTGCCGACCCCATAGAGAATGACGATCGTGATGGCAAAGCCGATGCCACTGTAATACCAGTCTGGATTACCAAAAAAGGCGGCGAAGGGTTTGACCAGAGGACGCGAAAAACCGTCTGCCCAATCGAACAATTTCCATAGGACAAAACCGGTGATCCAAAGAGGCGCAATGATCGATACGCCCGCCATAAGGCGTGTACGGACCCTGAACACACTAGGAGGCGGTTCGGCCTGGGCCTCATTAGGCGTTTTGTCGGTAGCGTTTGGATCAGAATTCATGTTTTGAAGACGATTGCGAGTTGAAGACGATGTCGTTGCGAAAAAGCCCGATCAGGAACGCGGTAGCTTAGCGAGCGCCTCGCCCCACAGCAAACATGTAAAGCCAACGTGGCGGGCGCGGTGTCCTGCTCCTATCATCCTCTTCCATGATAGACTCGTCAACAGATCGATATGCAGTGGGTGATCCGGCCCTCGTGCTTCTCAGTGGTGGCATGGATTCCGCGACGTGCCTTTGGTGGGTCCGGGCCCACAGCAGTGCCCCCGTGCATACTGTCAGCATCGACTATGGCCAGCGTCATTGTGTGGAGCTCGACTTCGCACGCCAGTTGTCACAGCTGGTTGGAGCCACTTCGCATCGGCAGATTCAGGTCGACCTGAGTTCAGTGGGTGGCAGTCCACTCACAGACCCGAATCTTGAGGTGCCCGCGGCGACGGACAACCGCCAGGTGGCAACCGTCGTCCCCTTCCGAAACCTACTGTTTGTCACGCTCGCCGCCGGCGTCGCCGAGGTCGAAGACATTCACGACCTGTTTATCGCGCCTGTTCGTGATGATCAAGCGGCCTATCGTGATTGTCGCCGGGAATTCTATGACAGCTTGCAGTCGACTCTGGGGCTGGGGGCCTCAGAAGAGGCAGCCTTCCGTATCCACACGCCGCTGATTCAGTACACGAAGAAGGATGTCGTGCGCAAGGGCTTGGAACTCGGCGTCCCCTACGAACTGACCCACACATGTTATGAAGGTCGGCGCCCAGCGTGTGGTGTCTGTGATGCTTGCAGTGAGCGCTTGGCCGCCTTCGCCGCCCATGACATGGACGATCCCATTGACTACGAGAATCGAGAGAACCTGTGAAACGGGAGAGCCTGTGAAAATCGAGCACGTCGAGGCAATCCATCTGCGCCTGCCCACAGTGCTTGAAGTAGCCGACGGCACGCAGGATGTGCTGCTGGTCCAGCTTCGCACGGAAGATGGAACAACCGGACTTGGAGAGGTCGTGTCCTGCAGCTATGTCGCCAGGGCCGTCGTTGAGTCTCCACGGTCGGCACCATTTCGCCATGGCCTGGCGGCCATTGTCACCGGCTTGGACGTGAACGATGCGGCTGGGATCGACGCGGCCATGATCGAGGGAACCGCCTGGTATGGCCCCGGCGGCATCGCACGCCATGCGATGAGTGGTGTGGACATGGCCCTGTGGGACATACGGGGTAAGATGGCGGGTGTTCCGGTGCGCAGACTTCTCAGCGACCAACCTGTCGACCAGGTTCCAGCCTACGCCAGCGTCCTTTGGCCAGATACACCTTCACAGGTGAGCGCTTCGGCCGCCGAATTTGTCGCGGCGGGCTACCAGTTCGTCAAATACGGCTGGGGTCCCATGGGGCCAGATGCTGCCCTGGACGTCGAACTCGTTGCCGCTGCAAGACAGGCCCTGGGAGATGCTGCACTCATGGTTGACGCCGGTCGTGCCTGGGATTCAGCCACCGCGATTGCACGCAGCCACGCCTTCGCCCCCTATGACGTCACTTGGCTGGAGGAGGCACTGCACCCCTATGACTTCGAGGGGCATCGGCTTCTCTGTGCCGAATCAGCTGTGCCGATTGCCGGGGGGGAGGCGATCACTTTGCTGGAGGAATACGACCAGCTCCTGGCGACAGGATTGCATTATGTGCAGCCCGATCTGGGTCGCGTCGGCGGCATCAGTTATGGTCAACGCCTGGCGCAGCGTGCTGCCGTCGCACAATGCCGTCCCGTGCCGCACGCCTTTGGCACGGGCGTCCTGCTCGCTGCCTCGGCGCAGTGGACGGCGGCAGCCGCTGAGCCTCTCACAGAATACACCCGCGCCCCGTCTCCTCTGGCACGCGATCTCGTACGACATACGATGAATTTTCGCGATGGCCATCTGTATCTCGACGATACGCCGGGACTCGGCGTCGAACTTGATGACGAAGTGGTGAATCGCTATCGCGTCTGACACAATTCTGGTGTCATGAGGCTATAGCAAAGCAGGCAATGGCCGGGAAAGCGCGGATCCTCTCAGAGGAGCGGCGGCCAATCTGATGTGAATTCAGGATTTCTTGATCGGGGACAACACGGCGTCTGGTGACAGGTGATAACGTGTCTTGGTCTCGGGACAGGTGAATTCGGTTTCGCCTGGCTCCGCCTGCAGGGCATGGCCCGCTTCACTGACCCAGCCGCTCTGACGAGCAGGGACACCGACGACCATGGCATAGGCGGGAACATCACGAGTAACGACGGCCCCAGCCCCTACGAGGGCGTATTCGCCGATCGTGACGCCACAAACGATGGTGCAATTAGCCCCCAGCGTCGTACCCTTCTTCACCCTGGTCTCACGGAACTCGGTCTTGCGCTCGATGAAGGCGCGGGGATTGATTACATTTGTAAACACCATGGACGGACCGCAGAATACTCCATCTTCAAGTATGACCCCTTTGTAAACGGAGACATTGTTCTGCAGCTTGCAACCGTCGCCAATGTGCACATCCCGGTCGATGTAGACATTTTGGCCGATGCTGCAACCGGCGCCGATACGAGCACCGGCCATGATGTGACAGAAGTGCCAGATGTTGGTGTTGTCGCCGATTTCGACGGGTTCATCAACACAGGCTGTCGGGTGGATGCGAGCAGGTGACAAAATTGGAGTCCGTTTCTGTCAATCGTTTGATTTGAACAAAATATAGGCCCGAGCCGTAACAAGCGACGAAGTCGCTAAGGCGGTTCATCGCGCATGAGAGAACACAAGGAAAGATGCTATGAAGCTGTCCACATTCGCCATCAAGGGTGAGGAACGTGTCGGTGCCGTCATCGCCCGTGACAAGGTCATGATAGATCTTGCCGCCGTGGAGAAGACCGCCGCCCGACGTGAAAAGCGCCCCCGCAATGAGTTCTACGGTAGTATGCTGGAATTTCTTAACGCTGGTGCCAAAGCGATGGCAGCAGCAAAGAAGCTCGTGCAACCCTTGAAGGATGAGATGGGTGACGAGCCCAATCCAGACGGCAAGACAACGCATCTGGTGACGAAGATCAAACTCCGTCCCCCCGTTCCGAATCCAGCCAAGTTGTTCTGCCTTGCCGGCAACTACCAGGATCACATCGAAGAAGGTGGGGGCCGGATGACGGCCCAGGACAAGGAGACACCCCGTGTCTTCATGAAACCCCCGACGACGACCGTGATCGGCCCTGACGAGAAGATCCTCATCCCACCAGTCGCCCAGGCCGTTGACTGGGAGGGTGAACTCGCCGTGATCATCGGTCGCAAGGCGAAGGGCATCATCGCCAAGGATGCGCTCAAATACGTCGCCGGATACACGGTGATGAACGACGTCTCCGAGCGCAAGCTGGAGATCAAGAAGCGCTCCTCGAGCCGTCCGAAGGACGAGTGGTTTGACTGGCTCAACGGCAAGTGGCTCGACACATCCGCGCCCCAGGGGCCATGGTTCGTGACGACAGACGAGATCAAGAACCCTCAGGATCTCGATATCAGCACCTTCATCAATGGCTCGCGCAAGCAGCACAACAACACGGGCCAGATGCTCTACTACGTGGCCGATATCATCGAGTATATCTCTGCCATCATCACCCTC
>JABJJN010000077.1 GCA_018660835.1 Gemmatimonadota bacterium
CGCCGGCAGCTCATTGCCAGGCGATGACGCATCGATCCAGGCGACGCGCAGGCGGCGCTGATCCCAGTCATGCAGGGCAGTCAAGGTTTTAGCGTTGAGGGCGATGTCGTGGCTGGTTGTGTCGACTGCCGAGGCGACGGCCGCATCTCTGCTCGAGTGACTGTCTGGCGTGGCCGCTCGATTGTTCACAACGACGATGACCAGCGAATCGTCACGATCCGCACAGTTGGATAGGTCACCCAGTGTGTCGAGAATGCCTGGATACTCCCCCAGGCAGGGGATGACGACGATACTGCGACAGGCCGCCGATGGCGCATTGAGCAGGGGCCACTGGTCGCTGAGCGTGCGGCGCTCGAGATAGCGGCTGACGGTGCGATTCATGAAGACATCAAAGGGCTTGAATCGATTCGGGTCAACGCGCCGTGTCTGCCCAATCACGTCGCAGGAATTGCGCGACACTGTCTTCGGTGTTGCTGCCGATCACCTGTGTGGCGAGGGCTCTGAGTTCGGCTGTCGCGTTGGCGACGGCAATGCCTCGGTCCGCACTGGACAGCATTTCGATATCGTTGATCTGATCACCGAAGGCCGTTACTTCGCAATCTTTGGTTCCAATGCGGTGGACCAATTCATCCACAGCTCTCGCCTTCGTCACCTTCACATCCTGAATCGTCAGCCAGTGTGCCGGTGACGAGTCGTGGGGCCAGTGATACAGTTGCAGCATGGCACCCCAGCGACTGCTCAATTCGGCATGCACCCGATGTGTCATCGCCTCGTCGCCGATGAGGGTCACACATACGACCTGCTCTGCCACTCCGCATTGCACATCATCGACCAGCCGCAGTCGCGGGTCGTCGCTTTCCTGGCGTTCCTTCACGAACCATTCCATACCGGCGTTTTGCGATGGCGGACAGAAGAGGTTGTCCCTTTCACCATACGTCGCCAGATACGGCTGGACGCCTTGTGCACGAATCAATTCCAGGATGTCGGCGACCAGATGCGGTTTGAGGGCGCGGACGAAGTGGTGCTTCCCTGTGGAGAAGTCCGAGAGGAAAGCGCCATTGAATTCGATGACGGGCAATTTCAGTGGTAGTTCCTGCAGAATTGGGCGGAAGGACGCCACGCTGCGAGCGGTGGCAACGGTCAAGGGCAGGCCATCAGCCAGCAGTTCGAGCAGGATATCGCGTGATCTTCCTGACAGGGTCGCGTCATCCTGCAAGAGCGTTCCATCGAGATCGGTCACGTAGAGTGTCTGAGTCTTGTGGGGCTGATTCATTGGTTTCGATTCTTGCGGGTGGGTCGACATCGCCGAAGAGTTCTGAGGATTGTCGCAAGCTGGATTCGTGTCAAACCCCTTGCCATTGCATCACCCTGCATCCTATCTCGCTTGTATGCCGATGCCAGCCAAGGACCTCTGGTCCCAAATTCAAAAGCAGACACGCGGACGCTCAGAAGATGAGCAACTGCGGATTTTGCGACGACACCTGGGCGAACTCCACGACGAATGGAAGGGACCCTACAAGGATCTGCGTGACAAGTTACGAAAGTTGGTCGCTCGTCTTGAAGGCCATGAGGCGACCCGTTCGCGCTCAGGGCAGCAGGACCCCTTTCACGTCAAGAGCCAGGGAGATGCACGTGTCGTGGTGGCAGGATTGCCGAATGCAGGAAAGTCGAGTCTTGTCGCCGCACTGACGGGCGCCGCGACGCCTGTCGCCGACTATCCCTTTACGACGACGCAGCCGTCACCGGGCATGTTGCCTTGTGAGGGCGGCGTCCTGCAACTCGTTGATACACCGCCGATTGTCGAGGGTCTCGCCAGCGGTCAGGGGGCGGGACGACCGCTGCTGCACCTGTTTACGAGTGCCGATGCTCTCGCCATCGTCGTTGATCTGTCGACGGATGTCCTTGACTCGTTGGCGACCATTCTGGAGGAACTGACGAGTGTTTCAATCCGCCCCCTGCCCGGCCCACTGGCCACCGTGTTGCAGCCGCGAGGCAAGGGCGGTGTGAGATTCCTCGGCAAGCCCTTGGGAAGAGAGGAAGAAGAGGAGGCACGGACCGTTCTGGCGGATGCTCATATCGTCAATGCTGAAGTGGTGGTTCGAACAGCCTTCGACATCGATCAGTTGCGTCACCAAGTCGAGGGTGAACTGCTAATGCCTACAGTGCTTGTGGCGACGCACTGCGATTCTGAGACTGGAGAGCAGGAGACGCTGCAGGAGATGATGCCCGGTCACGATATCCTTGTGGGGCAGTTGCAGCAACCGGAGACGCTCGGCAACGTCGGTGGCGCTCTGCTCAAGGTGCTCGGCTACACCCATATCCAGCTGCTGGAACGGCCGGCACCAGAGGCCAAGGAAGAGACGTTGCTGTTACATCTTGCAAGTGACATCCTCCGCGTCGCTGAGCGCGGCAAGATCTCAACGAAACGCCTGAAAGGTGCCCGTGTCTGGGGAACGTCCGTGCCGCGACCGGGGCAGGCGGTACGCCTCGATCACGTTGTCGACGCCGGAGATCGTGTGTTTTTGCAGTCCTAGTGACCGCAACGAGGGACTGTCAGTGGATCAGGCCGTCTGCCCCGTAAGTTCGGCGCGATTGAACATGCGTAAGGCGAAGAGCAGAGCGAGCACCGTCTCCAGCAACAGAATGGTGATGGGCACCACCCCTGCTGTCAGGGCCGCCGCGAAGGACAGGGGACGTTCCTTGAAGCGTGGCACATCATCTGAGTCGAGGGGGCGCTGAGACATGAAGCCTTCCAGGAACAGGATGTGCGGCGAATCGGGGTCTGCCGCATCACGGGCGCGTAGAAACTCCCGCAGATCATCTCGATAGCGCCAGGCCTGCGTGTCGAAACTCCGATAGCGATCAATCCCTGTGCCGAGCAATGTCTCAACTGAATACTGGAAGGCGAATCCTGGTGACAACAGGTTGACCCGTCGAGCTGTTTCGTATTGCTCGATACGCCGTGACTGAACATTTCGTTGTAGTCGATCGACCTCGGTGCCCAGTTCCCTGAGGCGCGCAGCATATCTGCGTTCGATGGCATAGTCGTCGACACGGGCCAGCTCGATCGGACGCGGCTCCAGGCCCTGTTGGCGCAATCCTGCCCGCACTTCGTCCATGACGTCATTCACTCGATCCTGGTAGGGACCGACGGGGTCCGTCGTCATCATGGCAATCAGATAGGAGCTCTGTGGCACGACGACGATGAGGCACGTCCATGTCGTGAGTAGAAGGACAAGGGACGTTGCAGAGTTTCGCGACCACGCCGAGACACCCAGGCCCAGGAGAAGGAAAACGGACACATAGAGGAGCATGGCGATGAAGAACAACAGGACATTCGCAGCGACAGCTGCGTTCATCTCGAGAACACCATGGACGACCATTACTGTGAGACTGAGCAGGGTACCGATGGCGGCAGCGACGGCCAGTGTCACGAGATGTCCAAGATACTTCCCGAGTAGGTAGCGAGTTCGTGACAAAGGCCCGGAAAGCGCCAGGCGCAGGGAGCCACTTTCCAACTCACCAGAAATGGCATTGTAGGACAATACGATACAGAGGAAGGACAGCACATAACGAGCGATGACGCACCAATCGAGGACTTCGAAGTGACGCATCCAGGCATTGGTTGTGCGCGAACTTCTTGGCCACAACGTCGTACCCGAGGCGGCGTTGACGTAGCGTCCATATTCAAACCAGAACGACCCCGCCTCGGCGATGTACTCAACGCCGACGTCTCCGGTTCGAATAATCAGTTCATTATCGACGGCATCCGACAACGTCTCGGCACGATCGTAGCGATCCTCATCGAAGGTCGCAGATCGGGCAAATTGTGTCGTCATCCGCTGCATTTTCATCGAATAGATGACGCCATTGGCGACGAAGAACAACAGCAGGATACCGA
>JABJJN010000074.1 GCA_018660835.1 Gemmatimonadota bacterium
GAATTTGCGCGCCAATTTCGTCAGTGAGCGAAAGCTCTACTCACAGAACCCACTGCGTGCCCAGGGCGAGACGATCGATGCCTACGTGCAGATCAATGGCGCCCTGAGCTGGTCCCAAGAACCCTTTGGTATCACCCTGAAGGTGACAAATCTGCTCGACAGCGATCACTTCCATCCCGGCGTGGAGCAGGCGGACAGTGGCAACGATTTCAGCCAGCGCAGTCTGGGTTTCCGTAATTCTCTGGTTCCCCAGCCCGGGCGCTCCGTGGCATTGCGCTTGAGTATGCAGTACTAGCAGTCCTATCAGTAATAGACGGCAACAAGCTGCCGGTTATTGGTCTACCAGAGCAGTGGACGTGGTGGACTGGGTCAGCGAAGTATGCAGCGTAACCCCAAGAATGAGCGCACCACCCAACACGACCTGCAGCGACGGAATCTCTCGCGTGAGCAGCGACGCGAAGGCGATCCCATACACCAACTCAAGACTGATGATGCTACCGACCTGTTGTGCCCGGAGTCGTTCGAGACTCTTCGCCATCAGCAGAAAAGGCACCGCCGTAAACACAGCGCCAAGTGCAGCGATTCGCCAGATATCATCGATGGTAGGCAGCAACTGAGCACCTACGGCGACCCATGGAACCAGGATCATCACCGACACACCGTTCTTGAACAGAAGCAGTGTATCGGCCGTGTAGTGCCGGATATACCCACGCTGCAGCAGGAGAGATGCCGCAACGAGGCACGCCGAACTCAGTCCCCACAGGGCGCCTCGAGTAGAGACGTTGCCAAGACTCAGCTCCGGAATCGTGATGGCCACCCCCAGCAGAATGACCAGACTGCCCACGATCTGAGCGCGCGTTGCACGACCACCGAAGAACAGCGGTTCCAGGACGGTGACGAACAAGGGAAAGGTGAACACAGCGACCAGTGCGATAGCAACGGACGACATCTTCACAGCCAGGAAGAACGTCAGCCACTGCAGGCACTGGATCACACCAAGGGCTGCAAGTCCGCCCACATCACGCGTCGATCTCGGTCTGGGAATGCTGCCAGTGCTGAGAAACAGCACGGCCGCCACGAGGAGAGCCGCCAGTGACCGTCCCGCGGCAATCGTCAGCACCGGTGCACTGATCAGACTCACGGTGGGTCCCACGAATCCAAACAGCAACGTAGCGATGTGGATCTCGGTCAGGGATGCCAGATTACGAGGTTTGGTCATCCCCCAACACTGCGACAACTACGACAACAGTCGCAAGATGGCTGCCCAAATAGATGAACCCAATGATCTGGTAAGCGCGATCCTGGCTGACCGGTACAGGCAGCCCGTTCCTAACGCTTTTCTACATACCGCACGTCCGAGAGTCCTTCGAGGTCCGCGTCCTGTGTCCACAGAGTCGCCTGGTGAGCGCGCGCTGTTGCGAGAATGACGCTGTCGGCGAGGGGTAGATGATGGTCAATACTGATTTTGGCGGCAGCGAGCGACAAAGAGGCAGATAGGTCGACAACAAGACCTTGCTGCATCGCTGCCACTGCCTGCAGGGCTTGATCTTCGGACGCTTGCTGCAGAATTCTCTTGAATACTTCGTAGATACTGAGGGATGGGACAACCAGATCAGCCTGCGCCTCGAGGGCAGTGGAGAAAAACCCCGCGTTCTCTCCGTCGGCGAGATACTCGAGCCAACCCGACGAGTCCACGACATTCACGGACGATCGGTCTCCCGTTCAACCGTCGTGTCCAATCCGCGCAGCGCTCCGCGCAACTGTTCGATCGGGCGTATGGGGATCAACTCGATTCGATTCTCATACGCAATGGCCTCGATCTTCTGACCAGGCGCCAACTGCAGCATGTCACGCACCTGTTTAGGGATGACGATTTGGAATTTTGGCGATAGCGTTACCGTCGTCATACCGTCTCTCCATCGATATAGTAGCAGTCATACCCTAACACTATCGATGACTTTCAGACAAGTCAACGATAGACTCACCCTCTCGACATCAGCATCAGCGTTCCGATCCCGTTGATGTCTCGCCTCTTCAGAACTCGACCCGCAGCAACTCCATAGGCACCGCCTCACCAGCAACCCGCCGGGAGAGCCAGCCAAGCATGACCAATGACTCTGGGGAAGGCAGCGACACAACCAGGCCATCGTCCTGAGACACTGACGTCACCCGCTCTCCCCAACCCTGTGTTGTCCGGTGGGTATACCACAATCCGAACGTCGCCCCCAGCGTGGCGGCCACATTGTTTACCCTGTCACCATTCACTCCCAGCGTATAGCCGACACCCCGTCCAGCCAGACCACCTACATAGGTGCCGACGCTGATCATGCGGGCTCGCCCAAGGGTGTAGTCTTCGTTCTCCGTGAGTCGATACGCAGCACGAACCCCGACGGGTAGCGCCAGCATCGCTGCTGTCACATACAGTCGCGGATGTTCGCCGTCGTCAACCAGATCGGCCACCGTCAATGCCTCGGCGACGGCGAGCACGCCACCGAGAAAAATCAGATGCCCTCGACCGCGATTGATAGGTCGCCCTCTGACGAAACGACTCGTCGCCCATCCGCCGATGGGCACACCAGCCATCGCCGCCCCAAGATAGATCTTGCTCTCTGTCGAGTTGCGCTGGTCACTCACATCGATCAGATAGGGCAGAGCCATTCCATACAGCGCGCCGACCCACATGCCCGTCGTCGTCAGGTCGGACTCACCCTTGCCGATACGATGGCCGGCGCTGAGTCGATGCGTCAGATAGCCGCCGAGTGGTGTCAGCGTCATCGCCGAGGCGAAATAGATCCTGTCACTGTCGGCACCGAACAACGCAGGAATACCCACGCCATAGAATGTTCCCGCATAGTTGCCCCAGCGCAGCAACTTCGACCGACCATATCCGAGTCGGAAGTCCCTCGTTTTCTGTAGCACCATGGCAAAGGAACCACCCGTGACGAGCAGTCCGACACCGGTCGCCGACCGACCATCGAGTCCGAGGAGTCGCGTTGATCCCGGTCCATACAACCACATCCCGTAGAGGAAGCCGTCTGTCGCCAGACGCAGGCGCCCCTCTTTCTCCCATTGTGTCGCCTCAGACACGCGTGCCCCACTGCGGACGGCCTGATCCACTGCGTCGATCATCGCGCGCAGGTGCGCCAGATCAAGATCTGTCAGTTGCGTCTGCTCCAGGATCCGATCTCGATCACGGCGTAGCGTCATGCGCAGCCAGTAGCCGTCTGTTTTCTCGACGATCTCCGCCTGCAGAAATCCTCGCGCCTCGGGAAACAGGTCGTATTTCTCCCGCTCCGCAGGATCGACTTCGTAGCCGATGGACGCGGAGATCGAGATCACTCGCTCCTGAAACACCTCTACCTGTGCCCACACGGCAGCACTCATCAGCAGGCAGGCCAGTATCTGCTTCGTAACGGATCTCACGTATTACCTGCTGCGCTGACTGTGCTCATGTTTTCTTAACTTGACGGGCGTGCGTCCTCGTACACTCTAGGTCAATGTAACGAGGTAGTTGGTCTAACGACGGAATCACTCACTGAGCCTATTCATCAAGAGGGATGATCATGACCGAAACAGGTAGCGCCCTGGAGAGATTCTGCCGCTGGGGCTGGCGCTGGAAGACGCATCCCAATCCTTGCTCGCGAGACATTGGACTGTTTTTGCTTCGTATCACCTGCGGTGGCACCATGGCGATCCAGCATGGCTTCGGAAAACTGACCAGTTATTCGGAGAGGGCCGCAACCTGGGCTGATCCGATCGGCGTGGGCAGCGAATTGAGTCTGGCCCTGGCGATCCTTGCCGAGTTCTTCTGTTCGATCTTCGTCGTGCACAGCGACGACCCCTTCCGCGACAAGGAACTGGCTTTTCTTTATCTGGCCTGTTTCACCACCCTCGCCATGACCGGTGCCGGCCGCTACTCCATCGATGGTTGGCTCAACGCCCGTCGCACTCAAGATCGCGAGACGAATTGATCGACTGATCCGGTCACGGACCCGTCGCCCCACCCGCCTTGGAGAGCCCCATGGACATGGACCGTCCCATCGCTTCGAGCAAACTGTGCATCGCTGCCACCTTGCATCTTTGCGTCACTATTCTTGGGGCCACTCTTCTGGGAGCCACTCTTTTTGGGGCCACGGCGGCGCAGGCCCGCACCGGCGAGTCTGTGCAGGTCGACACGCTACGCTCCTATGCAACCCTGCACTCCATCGGCTTCGAGTGGGATATCCACGGCGACGCCGACCACGACGCGACCTGCACAGTTCGCTATCGCCCCAGCGGCTCGGAGGCGTGGCAGAGCGCCCTCGATCTGATGCGCGTCGACTACCATGGCTACTACGGCGATACCAGGGCGGATCGCGCCTACAACATGCTCGCAGGCAGTCTGTTCTTCCTCTCCCCGGGCACGCTGTATGAGGTCGAACTCACCCTCGACGATCCAGACGGTGGTAGTGTCCAACGGCGCGTGCAGTTGTCGACGCAGCCTGAGCCGAGCCTACCAGGTGGCTCGGTGCTATACGTCCACAGCGATCCCACACCTGGAGACGGCACGCGAGATCAGCCGTTGACGCTTGGCAGCGCCTTGGCGCGGGAAGATGCAGGTGTCACGTATTGCCTTCTGCCAGGTGAATACGGCCAGATCGTCGTCGATCAATCCGGTCTACCCGCTGCACCCATCGCCTGGCTTGGACCCGCCGCTGCACGTGACGCTGGGTATGATGTGGCAACTGGCGACGCAGTCTTCGAACGCATCGAGGTCAGCGCCAGTGACGTCTGGTTCGAAGGACTCGTGTTTCATAAAGGCCAGGCCTGGCCTGACAGTGTCACTCGCGGTGCGCTACGCGGCCAGGCCGACGCAGCACGCGTCATCGTGCGTGGCAATCGCTTCCTCGACTATTCCTACTCCATCTGGCTGGATCCTGGCAATCGAGCCTGGGTGATCAGTGACAACACCATCGTTGGCCGCAAAGACATCGAGCAGGAGGGCTCCGCCGCCTTTTCAGGAGAAGGCATCGAGTTGCAGCACTCTTCCGACCACACCGTTGCCTACAATTCGATCTCCCAGGTGGCCGATGGAGTCTCCTACGCCCAGCGCAATGTCGACATCTTCGGCAACGACATCTTCGATACCTCCGATGACGGCCTCGAACCAGACTATGGTTACGCCAACATCCGCATGTGGGGCAACCGCATCGCCAATGTCCAGTATCATGCCTTCAGTTTTCAGGGAATGTATTGCGGCCCCTGGTATTTCATTCGCAACCAGGTGACCACGGCCCGCGGCGCCTTATTCAAGTTCCGCACCGCCAGCCGCCTCGTCTTCGTCAACAACACCCTCGTGGCGCCGACCTTCGGCCGCGACATCATGCACCACCTGCTGCACGGCCTCGTGCGCAATAACCTGTTCATCGCCGATGGGACCCAAGAGCGCGAGCCCTGGCGGGCACGACGCAAGTATGTTGGTGACGCCAAGGAGCACGGCTACTACACGCCAGACCTGACGACGCCGGATTGGCGCACAGAGTGGGACTACAGTGGCTACGACTTAAATACCGGCCGGTTTCATTGGTTCGATGAGAGTTTTGAGCGGGTCGAGGATCTGGCATTGGCTGCCGGTATCGAAACGCACGGACGACAGATCGAACGCGAGGCGACATTCGTCGACTACAAGTCACCGACAAACCCGGCGCGCCAGCCACGACCGGTGCTAAGCCTGCGTCCTGATGGCGCCGCCGTGGATGCCGGCGAACCGGTGCCAAATCTGACGAATGGATTCATCGGATCGGCACCAGACCTGGGTGCCTTTGAAGTAGGTGGTGCGAAGCCACATTTCGGTCCGCGGCAGCCGGCGCAGCGGCACGTCTGGCTGAGGATTGAGGAGGGCCACTGACATGTGTTGCATCATTTTCAGCGGGAGCGTCCGATAGATGCCAGATAGCAAGATGACAGATAGCAAGCCCAACTTCCTCGTCATCATGACCTATCAGCAGCGCGGCGACTGCCTCAGTGCTGCGGGACATCCGGTCTTGCTGACGCCCAACATGGACGCGATCGGCGGCGCAGGTGTCCGCTTTTCCAGAGCCTACTCTACCTGTCCTGTGTGTGTGCCGGCACGACGGACTTTCTTGACTGGACAACACCCCTCCACGCACGGCGTATTCGATAACAGCAGTGTGGAGTGGGATGGACCGTCGCTTCCCGGTGTGTTGCGTGACGCAGGGTACCAGACCGAATGGGTTGGACGCGGCATGCACCAGACCCCGGCCGACAAGCGCTATGGATTTGAGCACATGGTCTTCAAGGACCATCGTGTGTCGGATGACTACGACACCTTCCTTGCAGGTCGTCAACCGGAAGGCGGTGGCGGCTATTATGGAAGTGGTGTCATGCACAACGATTGGACGGCCCGCTCCTGGCACATGGACGAGTCACTCCACGCGACCAACTGGGCAGTCAGCGAATCCCTTCAGTTCCTGGAGCGACGAGACACGTCGTGCCCATTCCTCCTTGTCACGTCGATCCTGGCACCGCACCCACCGCTTGTTCCCCCGGCGTTCTACTTCGACCGATATCTGCGTCAGGACTTGCCGGTGCCAGCCATCGGCGACTGGGCAGTACCACCTGCAAACGATGGCGTCGGTCTCGATGCCAGTTCGGATCGGGTGAACCTGCAAGGAGAAATGCTGCGCTCCGCGCAGGCCGGATACTACGGCCTGATCAACCATGTTGATGATCAGATCCGACGTCTGCTGAACCCGGTGGATGGCATCCAGCGTCGCACCCAGCGCAACACGGTCGTCATATTTGTATCTGATCACGGCGAGATGCTCGGCGACCACTATCGATGGCGTAAGTCTCTTCCCTACGAAGGATCAGCCCACATCCCATTCATGATACAAGCCCCCGACCGGTTCGGTCTGCGTAAGGGAGCGGTCGATACAACCCCCGTTTGTATCGAAGACATTATGCCAACGATCCTGGACATGGCAGATGTAGAAACGCCCGACGGAATCGATGGACATAGCCTGTTGCCGTTGATGCGTGATGCGAGCCCGATCGACCGACCCTACCTGCACATTGAGACAGCGCCGACGTATCAATGCCTGACAGATGGCAGCGAGAAGTTCATCTGGTATGTGGAAGATGGGCGAGAGGAATTCTTCGACCTGACCAACGATCCACGGGAAGAACGAAACCTGATCCACACTTCAACAGATCGCGCTGCGTGGTGGCGGTCTGAATTGGTTTCTGTGCTTTCCGGACGAAACGAAGGATTCTCTGACGGGAGAGCTTTGGTACCGGGGAGGTCATTCCCGGGCCTGGCACAACGCTAGACAGCGAGAGTGGCCGACTCCGGGTTGCGAACTGACTGAAGTCAGGTCACAGGAACACACCACACTTCCGTCTTCGTCTCCGGGCTCAACCCCTGCCCCGCGTCACCGTGCGTGTACAGAATGCTCAGTTCATCGACAGGATGATGCGGACCCGAACGTGGCACCGACGGCAACCAATTCGCCACGTCCGGATCCGAAGGGCTGATCTGGCTACACGTGAAGGTCTCGCCCTTATCCTCGGAGCATAGATAGAACACTTCACTCGACGGATGACCCCAGTGACTTGCCGCACCGACTTCGTTCGGCTCAACCGTTGTCACGACGATGTGCAATCGATCTCGCGTATCGATCGTCATCATACTCTCAACGGCCATCCGGCCCTCTGGAAGGTTGGATTCAATCTGTTGTGTGTGCCAATCCTGGCCGGTCCAGCGACTCAGCCAGATTGGTTCGGATTCCATCCCTGGATTCAGTGTCAGGGCCCACAACGTATCCGATGAGTCGACGGTGATCGTGTTCACATAGATATTTTCGTCGAAGGGCGGAATGGCAATGTCGTGATGGTAGGTCGTGGGAGTGTGAATGAGATCCCCACGAAGATTGGTCCATGTCTCGCCAAAGTCCTGTGACCTGATCACCGCCGCACCGTACGAACGCATGCGTGACTTGTCGCCTGTCACGGCCTGATTGTCACCGCCACCGATGTTGTAGAAGTGGCACGCCGCATACAACGTGCCATCTGAGGCGCAGGCGATGTGACCATAGTGGTGTGTGTACTGGGGTTCGATCTGCTGACCGAACAGAGGTTTCGCCGACGTCCAGCCGCCGACCGCGCGTTGGGCGTGAAATACGGTCTGCGGCGGATGTTCACCGCCTCGGCAGACCACCGCATCAAGTCCGGATGGCGTGTTCACAATCGATGCCGCCGTCGCATTGTAACCAAAGGATGACCAGAAGGCCCTGTAACCTTCACCGACGGGTTCCCAACTTTCCAGAGATCCTGGGTGTTGAGACCGTTTCCACTTGACCCTTGCCTGATTCCAGTCGCCACTGATTCCGTGGGGCCCATAGGTAAGGCGTATGTGGCCGTCACCATCGGCGGTGATGCAAGGACAGGTGTGGTTGTCAGACCCCTCGTCGATCCGAACGATCGCCCCCCAGCGATCCGTCTGGTGATCGTACGTGCGACCGCAAACCATCGCGATCGCGTCGAGCCAGACAACGTGTGTCTTGCCGTCGAGCGTCAGGATTTTGTTCGACCAGTTGTAGGAGGTCGCGCGCGTTGATCCTGTCGTTGAGATCCGGAATGGGTCTGAGAATTCTGGCAAGGGGCGTTTTCTTTCGTTTAGCGAATGGATTTGCTGTGATGCACTGGCGGGCTCTGCCATCTATTTCACTGAGACTACGTGTTCAGGTTCTTCTCGTACATCGTCAGATCCATCCCCTCCGATCCGATCCGTATGCCATCGGTCACGCGTCCGATCGAACGATATCCCAGCCGCTCGAGCACCTGGCATCGTTCGGTATCCTCCGGGATCACATAGGCTATCACCTGATCGAGAGGCGTCCGCGCCTGCAGAGCCTCCACCATTTCGGCGTAGCGATCAGAGTAGCTAGGATGGATGACAACATCCAGCACACCGCAGTGCGTCTGATGGCGCCGCTGCTGAGGAAAGATGGTACCAAAGCCGAGGATCGTCTCCTCCCCATCCAGAACGATCGTCTCCACATCCTCGCGTTGACGAATCGTGTAGAATTCGCCCTCGAAATGGGATCCAGTGAAACACCCCAATTCGTAACTCTTGATCGACGCGGGTGATGCATTGAACAGCGAACTCAGATCACCCTGATCATCGGCGGCCAAACTGCGAAGCTCGGCTTGCTGCCCCAGAGCAAAGAGACACTCCTCTTCGCCGGCAGGATCAAGGGTCAGCTTGTAGGCGTAGCGTTCACCCATCCTGCCGACAAGCTGAAAACCGACGGACTGATAGAACTCTCGCGTGAATGGTTTCCACGCAGCCAGATAGACGGCGAGGGCCCCTTCTTGGCGATAAGCCTGGATTGTCGCCTCCAGCGTGATCCTGCCGATCCCCTGGCGTCGATACGCCGGGTCGGTGAATACCTGCGAGAGGATTCCCTGACCTCGCGGCCCGATGGTGTAGGCCGTTGTGCCGAGACACCGATCACCGTCGAAGACACTTGCAAGTCCATAGGTCTCCTGCCCCCACGGTTTGATCAGACGCGATTGCGAAGCCCAGAGATGGTCGCCACTCGAAAACTTCAGAGCCTCCGCCTTCTCTGCCGCCGATGATTGGTAGGTCACATGTTGCAGATCATGATTCATGCACCCAATGGAAGTGTACAGCACCAGCACCGACAAACAGGGATCTCAGGAACCATTTCTTGGGGACCATTCGACGAAACAGGGGCAATCAGACGCAGACCGGATCGTCACGAATCATGGCCACCATTTGCGCTCGCCCTTCTTAACGTCAGTTTTAGCTTAACGTCAGTTTTAGGCCGGACCGCTTAACAGGAGACCCGCCATGACCCTCCGCACACCCGACTCCGCCCCTGCCGACTTCGACAACGATCAGGCGCCTCCGCCTGCCCCTTCGACTACTGCCGAAGACATGGTCTTTCACGAATTGTGTCCCACAGCTGACGTCGAGGAAGGCGTGGGTAAGCCATTCTCTATCGACGGCAACCATCTGGCCGTCTACCGCTACGAGGATGGCTTCTATGCCTGCGATAACCGCTGTCCGCACATGGGGTATCCCCTGTCGGAGGGCAGCGTGCGTGACGGTGTGCTCATCTGCCATTGGCATCACTGGGAATTCGATCTGAAGACGGGAGGATGCTTTCTGACCAATGGCGATGATGTCGCCAGCTTCCCCATTGACGTGCGCGACGATGTGCTCTTTGTCGGTATCCCGAAGGGCGCCAAGAGCGCCGCACGGCAGCGTCTCGTCGATCGCGGCAAGCGCGCCCTTGAACAAGGCCTCAAGGATCGCTCCACCTTTCTCATCGCCAAAGCCGTCACCGCACTGCGCGAGTCTGGTGCCACACCGCAGGAGATCATTCAGCACGGCCTGTTCTATGGAGCACACAAGACGAGTGATGGATGGTCTTCCGGTGTCGCCATCCTCACCCTGTGCGGCAATCTCTGGGATGATATTGATCCCGCCGACCACAATCTGTTTCTCGTGCATGGCCTGACACAGATCGCCAATCGCACGTCGGGCAGCTCTCGTCGTCAGCGCTTTCCCTTTCCACGCACCAGCGCCGACCCTGACCTGGTGACGCTAAAACGATGGTTTCGTCGCTACATAGACCTGCGTGATCGTGGCGCCGCCGAACGCATTCTGCTCACCCTGCACGATCGCGGCGAACCGGTATCCGTGTTATCTGATTTCGTGTTCACCGCAGCGACGGACTTCTACTTCACCGGCGATGGACACGCTCTCGATTTCGCCAACAAGATGTTTGAGGGCCTCGACTATGTAGGTTGGGAAGGTGCTCACGAGATCCTGCGACCGATCATCGTCGACCTCGTCTCGCGCACCCGCCACGAGGAAACCTCACGTTGGCAGGACGCGGTGCCCGTCCTTGCGCCGGTCTTGGATCGAATCGAAGAGATCTGGGACGCGAATCAGGCAGCACCCGAAGAGACATTGGATGTGTCGGCCTTTACCAAGATCATGCTCGGTGACGACTTCGAACCAATTGTAGAGCAGATCGAGCAGAAGCTGCGAGCCGGTGTCAGCCCCCTGGCTCTTTGCCGCGCCATGACCTACGCCGGCGCCGTGCGCACCGTGCGTTTTCATCTCAAGAACGAGGGCGACTGGCACGATGTGGCCAACATCTACTCCTATGCCCACGGTTTGTATCGGGCCTTCCAACGTGCACCCTCAGCGCAGTTGCTGCGCGGTCTGTTTCATGGCGCCGTCTTCACGACCTACATGCGCTGGCTCAACATGCCCTCCGCGCGAGTGCCGCGCGAGGGCCAGCGCCTACTTGGCGAGGAGTCCTTCGATTCGCCAAAACAGATGCTCGACCGCCTGCAGGAATTCGCCGATTTCCAGAAGGTCGCCGAGGCGGAGATCCTGGTGAACCAGTATCTGGAAGAGGGGCACGACATCGCTCCCCTGCGACACACACTGGCGCACATCATGCTGCGGGAAGATGCCGAATTACACATGTTCCAGATTCTGGAGGCCGCCTTCCGTCACTACGAGCTGAGCAGCGATCCGGAGGAAAAGCGCATCCACATGCTGGCAGCGACACGCTACATCACAGCTCAGAAGGTGATGAAGAATATTCTCTGGTCGACGGAGAATGCCGAACGGTTGCAGCGAGGAGAGCTACTCAGCGACCGTGACGACGACGATTGAACACTCATGTAAGTCGCGGAAGGCCTTGTGCGAAAGTGTCAGCAATCTCACTGACACTCGCTGCTTTGGCTTGTATCTGCGATTCAATCACCTCGCCGCGAAGAGCCCCCGCGCCATCCTGTATGTGACCCACCGCAACGGGCAGCTCAGACGTGGGAATCGTACCCACATGCTGCTGCTCAGCGACCAGGTCGCCATCGACGAAGAGGCGGACTACTTGACCGTCATACGTCCCGGCCAGGTGGTGGAGCCCCGGTGACAACAGCCGCGAATCACTGACGCGAAGGCACGTGCCCTGAGTGTTGATGAGGAAACTGGGGCCGATGACTCCAGCATTCAGGCCCCCATTGTGACCTAAATCGCACCAGCGCAGACTGAAAGCACTCTCATCTCCGAGGGTATCACATCGCAGCACGATCCCGTGCGTAACGAATTCACCTTCTTTGTGAACCTTGGGTCCTTGCTGCCAGGGCGCTGCGTAGAAATACCTGCCATCGAAGGCCCCGCCATTGTAGCCCACACTGTGCAGTCCATCCGTCGCTGATGCGTCGTAAGACTGCCAGCTGTCGTCTTCATCAAAGGGCTGCGTCACATCATAACGCAGATAGTGCGAGTGGAACAGATTGTCCCGTGGCCCAGGCCCCTCGTGCAGAAAGAACGGTTGGAACGTCACGAAGCGGCCGTCGAAGAATCCTCCGTCAAAACCGGACGTCCGCAGGCCATTGGTCAGCTCTGCATTCTTCGATTCCCACGCTTGGGGGTCGTCAAAATCTCGACGCGTATCGAAGCGAACGATGACACCATGACCGTAAGCACAGTAGTAGAGCCATGTGCCATCGAAGACAGCCCCGACAGCGAGCCCAAAACCATGGGGTCGCACGTCATAGGCCTGCCAGGCTTCAGGGTCTTCGAAAACACCCAAGGTGTCAAAGCGCACAGCGAGGCCACTGTAGAGCGGCACGAAGTAGATGTATCGGCCATCGAAGGCGGCGCCGTCGAAGCATGCCGCATCAGCTCCGAGGAAGTCCGAGATATCGATGGATACATAGCTCGCTGCGTCTTGGAAGTCGCCCTGTGTGTCGAGGCGAATCACCCGCCCACAGTGTTCGTCTTCCTTGCTCGGATCGCCTGAGAATCCGGGACAGAAGTAGACATAGCGGCCATCGAAAGCAGCACTCTGCTGAGAGTGCTCTTCGCCAACATCCTGTGACGACCAACTCGCCGGGTCATGAAAGTCGCTCTGCGTATCGAGACGCAGCACCCGAGAGTGATAGAGTTCCATGTCGATCTGGCGTGGGACGAAGTAGACCCAGCGACCATCGTAGACAGCGCCATAAAAGCCCCGCGTGTCCAGCCCTTGCGTACGACTCGCGTCATAGGCGGTGAAACTGGCGGGGTCACGAAAGTCACCTAACGTGTCCAGGCGCAGCACATTCGCATGAGTCGGGAAGCCACTCTCCCCATGCTGCTCAGGAACGAAGTAGACGTAGCGCCCATCGCAAACAGCGCCAAAATATCCGCGTGTCGGCAGACCCTCTGTGTTGCCGGCATCAACGGCGGAGAATCCCGGCCAGTGATCTGGCGGACGCCACTTGGACACCAGCGCCTGGATCGCCTCGCCACGTCCATCAACGGATTGGGCCCAGGCGGAGACTGTGATACCCGTTGTCATCGCGGCGGTGACTGCTCGACTGATTCGCCCATCGCTACTGCTTCGCCCAGTGGCGTGGCGTGCCCGCCGGGATGCCCCTCGTCGTCATCGTCGAGCCACTCACCTCAAAGCGTGTGCTGTGCCGCTCCAGTTGGCCATTGAAAACGAAAGCCGTCGTCAGAATCAGATTGCGTATGACCCAGGTGCCTTGAATGAGAAACTCATCCCCATCCTGTCTCAGTGCTCCACTGAACCTGCCATTCGCATCATACGTGAGGGTCCGACCGAAATTGATACCGTCCTCAACAAAGGCCGTTCGCCATGCACCGATCACGGCGGCCGCGGCGATGCTGTCACGCTCAGCGGAGATCTCGTAGTCCACAGACAGATCAAGGCGAAACAGATAGGATGCCGCATCGAGTTCGCCAATGCTCTGCTCATCTGTCGAAGTCAGCATTTGCTCATGCAGGACCTCTTCATCTGCCAACAGCCGCAGCCGATGGATCCAGATTTCACCCAGATCCGCCGTTTTTATCCGGGCGATCCCATCATGATCGGTATAGACGCTGACCTGCGTAGAATTCACGTCTGCCACATCCGTGTGCTTCTTTGGCAAGTCTGCCGTTGCGTAATCGACCTGCACCAGCAACCCGGGCACGCCGCTACCCGCCCCATCGAGGACGTGGATCTCTCCTGTCCATGGAGCAGCAGGCATCGACGCAACGGGTGACGAAGAATCACTGCCGCAGGCACTGATCATGGCGGCAGTTGCCCACAGCAGCCAACGATTTGTCTTGATGTCCAATATCATAGGTTCCTAGAATAAGAATCTGCTCGTCTCGGGTGAAGCCGCGTGCCGCTTGGCCGATTAGAATCGATCCGGCCACCACATGTGACCAACGCGTAGCGGGAAAAGAGCCCGCGCCAGATCAAGCTCACGCGCCGAACCACTGACGCCACTCTCGGCGTCGTCCACGTCTCGGTATCCCATGACCAGTTGCATCATCACGCCCGTGTCGACTATCTGCAAACCGTGACCGCTCGACCGGGTGCTGACGCTGACCTTCTCCTTGCGTCGCAGGAGCGTCGCCGCTTCATCGCCACAGCGGATAACCAGTCGAGATGGCGCCTCCGCTGGCCAGAGACGCTCCAACTCGGGTATCAGGGCCGTCAAAAACCGTGGCAGGTGGAGACTGCGGCCCATAGCACCCGCATTGCGCTCGTATCTGGTCTCGTCCTGATAGCCCAGTCGCCGGGCGTACACTGCGACGGGATGATCATTGGGGCAGCTGAAGGAGACACGCTCCCGTCGCAGCAGGACAGATCGCTCTCCGAGGTAGCGCATGATGGCGCCAATCACGGCATCGCCTTGGCCGCCCACCTCGGCGGCGCGACAGCGATCGTCGACGTTGTCATAGTGCACGTAGCCCAGGACTCGTTTCCGCGCGCCAGGCTTGTACACGACGACGGTGGCATGCGACACACCGAAGCCCGATCCCATGACGAAGTCCTTCCAGCGCCGCTGACGAACGACAGACCCGGTGCGGTCGCGATTCTGCCGTTCGTAGAGAGAACGCACTTGCCCGAAATCGGCCTGTGTGATGAGACGCGTACGCAGGGGGGAGCGCACCGCTTCGGCCTTGCGCGTGTCGACGGAGAAGCCGTGCTGGGCAAAACAGGTCGCGAATCCGACGCGGCGATAGAAATCCTGGATTCCATAGAGGAACGAGGCGTCGTATTCCTCTTCGTGCATCAGTTGGATGGAGCGCTCCAGCACGCGCAGCGCGAGGCCCCGTTTGCGGTGCTTCCGGTCAGTGCCGACACCAGCGATGCCGGCGGTCTTGAGGACGGCGGCGCCAATGCGCATGTCGCGATCGACGATCCAGAGGCGGGAGACGGACACTCCGTCGAGAAGGATTTCGACCTTTCGCCACTCACCAGCTTTGGTCTCGATTGTGGGGGCCGGGTAGCGCGGCGGCATGTCTGTTCCTGTCGTGTCGGCTCGAGTCGATGTGGTTCTGAGGTGTCACCTGAATCAAGAGGCATAATGGTGAGTGTAGGGCGTGCATGGCAAGTAAGAAGTTGACTCGGACTTGCACCTTGGCCAGGAAGAGACGATGACGTCGACTTCACGCTACCCTTATGTATTCCGCACGCCGGTTGCCAGCGTCGGCCCACCACCCCACACTTCCTTTTGAAGTTACGATCCTCCGAGGAGACCACCACAATGCACTACTGCGACACCTGCAGGGCAGCGACAACCCATGGAGAGGCTGTCCTGAAGCGGAGCGCCGCTGTGTGCGCCGAGTGCGGGACCGAAAACCAGATCCCATTTGTTCCCCTGCTGGTGATCACGGGTGCGGGGGGTTGTGGAAAGACGACGGTCACGCAAGCCCTGCTGAAAAAGCCCAATCCCTACTTTATCGTGGAAGCGGATTACCTCCTCCATGGGCGGGGCGGATACGATTCGTGGGAGCGTTACTGGAATCATGTGGCAATCGTTTGCCGAACCCTTGGCCGAAATCGTCAGCCCCTCGTTCTGACAGGCTGGGCTTATCCGAGCCAGATGGAGCAATTCCACTCCACACAGTTCTTTTCGCCGATTCACTATCTCGTTCTGGCCTGCGACCCGGAGACGCAGAAGCAACGACTCGAGGAGAGAGCCTATCCCGATACACAGGTCGACGGCTGTATCGATGAGACACGGAAGCTGTCAGCGGAGGCGGACGAACGGGAGAATGCGACGGTCCTCGACACGTCGCACATGACGCTAGAGCAGGTCGTCGCCGAAGTTGACAGCTGGATTCTGCAGCGGTTGCCTGGATGACACGCTGCACACTATTACTTCCAACAGCGCTGCAAGCCGCTGTTGCCAACAGCAGCCAACAATTTCTCTTGATGACGAGTATCAAAGAATGACGCCGCCTGCTCACCACGGCGGCGCAGCCCAATCGAGCGGCGCATTCACGTCGCCCGAATCCTCGCAGGACATACGTAAACCCAGAGACCCGGGCTGTTACGGGGCTCGACGATCAGGTGAAACTCTGATCGACAGAAGTGCACCATTTCATCCCCCGACGTGAGCGCCGCCGAGATTCGGGCGCAGCCGGCGAGGTGAGCAGGCATAGAGGCTGAAGGTTATGTCAGTCAGTGAAACAACAGGAGATGTTTGTGACTGTAACAAGTGAGCAGTTGGCCTTCTATGAACAAGAAGGCTACGTCGTCATCAAGGGTGCCCTCACGGATGGCGACCTCGCACCACTGATACAGGAGCATGACCTCATCGTCGATGAGATCGCTCGCGACTTGCACACCCAGGGCAAGATCGCCTCTCTCCATGAGAATGAGCCCTTCAAGACGCGCCTGGCACGCATTGCCGACGAATGCGAGCAGGTCGACGGAGTGCCCGACATCGGCAATACGCGTCGCCGAGCGACCTTCGATTTTCTCCGCAATCAGAGACTCGTCGATGTCATCGAACCATTCATCGGCCCGGAGATCTCCTGTAATCCTGTATCTCACGTGCGCCCGAAACTACCCGGAACAGATGTGGCGTTCCATCAGGATGCAGTGTTTACGACCCAGGACGCCAAAGACATCCTGCAAGTGACGGTCTGGCTGCCCCTCGTGAAGGCAACCGAAGAGAACGGTTGTTTGCAGGTTCAACCCGGAATTCATCAGCAGCGTACGGTCTTCTGGAGCTATAGCAAGGACCTGCCCGATACGGAGCCCATCTCCCTTCCCATGCAGAAGGGGGATGTGCTGATCATGCACAAGCTGACACCTCACGGCTCAGGACCCAACAATACGAACGCCGTGCGCTGGAGTATGGATCTGCGCTATCAGCAGACGGGCGAACCGTCGCCGCGACCCGAGTGGCCCAGTCTCATTGCTCGCAGCCGTCGCGATCCTGGCTCAGAGACCACCTTTGAAGACTGGCACGATGCCTGGGCAGCGGCACTGGACGAGACACCGACACAGATCCGCTATCCCCGTCCAAGTGAACCGCTACCCTTTGAAGGCGAGATGTTTCTGGATCGGCCCAGTGACTAACCTCGCGTAAACACAGGCTGATCTGTCATGTTGCGTCCTCTTCCACAGACCAGCGAACGATTGTAGAACACGGCATCTCCCGGCTCGCCCGTAAGCTCGACAACACGCAGGGGCACCCCGTCGACGTTTGTTTTCTGCTCCATGAAGTAATGCACGCGGTCGACAACATTCGCTTCATGCCCCACCAATTCCCTGAAATACGCATGCCGTTGATAGAAGTGGTCTGTGTGTGCCTGACCAGTAACCATTCGTTCACTCAACCGCAGGCCATCGAAGTAGGCGTGCACCAGTCGGTGTGATCCTTCCACGAGAAGCACGCCACCGCCTTGTGGAACCACGTCGGTGAAGAACGTTCGCACACCCATCATCCACTTTCTGATGGGGCTACCATAACAACTCCAGCGGCGTCCCAGATCCCAGGCCGTTGCTTTTTCAAGACTCGGAAAGCGGGGAGTGAAGGCCCCCCAACTCTGACTCAGGGAGAGGGCGTGTTCCTGTGCCAACTCCTCGATCGCTGCTTTCATTCGCCTCGAGGCGATGCCTTCGTAGACCGGATGGTCCTTGCTGCGATTCAGCCGCAACTTCGTCCAACTCGCGGAGAGATGATCTCGGTTCCAACCTTCTTTCTGCCATGTCGTGGGATCGCTCTTCTGAAAACCATGCAACCGCCCTAACTCCGACCACATGAAATCATGAATCTGTCGCGCCGTCTCACGTGGAAAGGCTCCCTTCAGTTTCAAGTAGCCAAGTTCCTCGAACTGTTCGACTTCCTCACGACTCAGAATCGTCTCGCGATGAGCGCGGATGCGCGCATAGCAGGCCGTAGGTGCTTCGCCTTCTCCCGCAACGCCGGCACCTGTAACGTCAGTGCCGGTGGGGAGTTCATCCCGCCCAAGCAGGAAACAGACCAGCTCCGTATACAACGCCTTCTTGTTCTTCGCCTTGGGGATCCACTCTTCTACAGGCCGGAGCCAGTCGCGGTAGTGTGATGCAATCTGCCGTACCAATGGCCCCCCGATGTTCGCGTACTTCTCACAGTGCAGTAACAGCCGATGCAAGGCATCGCGTTCACCTTGATCTGCAACGCCGTCGAAGAGCTTTCGCCAGCCATCCCATAGATCGCCCTCCACCGCCTCAAATGCCTGAGTGATCTTTCGTGCCTGCGCGGGACGATAGCCCTTGCGAAGAATCGGCCTCGCCGGAGTCTGCTGGTGATGGAGCAGTTCGTTGTAGAGTTGGCCATCCGTTTTCTCCAGATGTGTCTCGAAGCCCTGTTTGTGACACCAGATACGATAGGCCCCTACCGTCGCGAAACCGAGCGTCTCGGTATGCTTCCGCAATCGGGCATTGAGTGTCTTCTGAGTAGGTGTGGTTGAAGTGGGATTTGCTGGCTGCGTCTGCACCGCCATCGACGCCACTGCATCGCGCAGGGCGGACCAATGGGGGTAGCCATATTCCCGGGCAACGGCCGACTGCGCATCATGCAGCGTCAGATCAGCGGCGAGAACGCCTTCATCCGAAGCCGTGGCGAAACGCGGCAATTGCCGCAACGACACGCATGCAGATGGATCGGCTGCCTGGTGCGCCTTGAGCAGATCCTTCGCCTGCTTCTTCAAATACTTGAGGTCAGGCCTGGCGGGCAATTCGCCAGGTGCTGCACCAGACTCGGTTGATTGGTCGCTGGAGGTTCGGCTAGGCATAGATATCCCTCTTTCCGATACGCTTGTCGTCCGCGAGAACAAGCAGAAAGAAGGTCGGTCTGGATAACCAGCGATGCTTCGAAAGCTGGGAGGAAGGTGGGTTCAACCCTTTCCGCGGACCGAGGCGCCCTTGAAGCGCCTGATTTCAAGGCAAGCCAGAAGGTCCTACAATGTCAAGCCCTGAAGAGGCACAGAGTCCCGACCTTGCACCCATTGGGGTAGCGAATCAGCCATTGTTGTAACGAACCGATTCTTCTAAGGTTGCCCTGTTCCCTTCCCCCACTTCGCAGGCAGAATGATGATCCAGCTGACCACCTTTCAATCGGACATCACACCCCCCCTTGGATTTCCCCTCTGCGCCGGTTGGTATCCACCTGCCAAGGCGGTGGAAGATCCACTCTCGGCCTTAGGGGTCATTCTGGTTGAGGAGGGTCAGCCACCGGTCGTATTATGCGCCCTGGATTGGGCAGAGTTGAGCAATGGGGACTACGACCGCTGGCGCGAGGAACTTGCCACCGCGGTGGGCACCGATGCAGATCGTGTCGCCGTACACTGCATTCACGCCCATGACACACCCTGGCCCGATCGCGACGCCCAGGACATTCTCGACGAGCACGGCTGCCCCGATGTCATCATGTCAGGTGACTGGGCCGAGAGGGTTCGAACGCAGGCCGCAGCGGCTGCGGCTGCGGCGATGGCGAATCTCGTCCCTTGCACGGATATCGCCGTCGGCGAGGCCAAGGTAGACCGTATCGCGTCCAACCGCAGAGTGATGGGCGCCGATGGCAAGGTCGCCGCCGTGCGCTGGACCAAGTGCGCTGACCCTGAGGTGCGTGCCGCGCCAGAAGGTGTCATCGATCCCATGCTGAAGACGATCGGCTTTTACAATGGTGACACCACCTTAGCCATCCTGCACTACTATGCCGTCCACCCCACCAGCATGGATGGCACCGGAATTGTCACACCAGAATTCGTCGGCCTGGCGCGCAATCGTCGGCAGCAAGACTCGGGAATCCCCCACATCTACTTCACAGGTTGCGGTGGCAATATCACTGCAGGCAAATACAATGACGGTGTCGACGACAATCGACAGCTCTTCAGCGAGCTCATTCACGCGGCCATGGTCGAAGCTGAAGCAGCGGCGCAACGGCAACCCCTCGAGAATCTCCACTGGACGGTGGAGTCCATCTGCCTGCCACCGAGAGAAGATCTGACGGAGGAAACACTGTTGGCCGAGATCAAGGATGCCGCCGGCGACCGTGCCAAAGTGCACAGCAAGGCAGCTCTCATGCTGACGTATCTACGCCGTCAGAACCGGCCCATCCCCGTCACCTGCCTGCATCTCAACGAACAGACAGCCATCGTCCATCTGCCAGGCGAGACCTTCATCGAGTATCAATTGCATACGCAGGCAGCGCGGCCCGATGCCTTTGTCGCCGTTGCCGGTTATGGCGACTTGGGCACCGGCTATATCCCCCTGGCGAGTTCCTTTGCCGAAGGTGGCTACGAGCCGAAGGATGCCTTCGTCTCGGGCGGCGCAGAACAGATTTTGCGCGATGCGATCACCCGCGTCGTCGAAAGCTCTTCGCGATAGGAATCCAATCGCGAAACGTCAGGGGCGACGTTCAGACGCAACCTTCGTGCGTTTGCCCAGCCAACAGCTGATACTCGGGCTGTTTGGCAGGATCACCGGTCCAACGTGATCGCGCCGTCATGTAGTGCGTTGCCAAACCGCGGCGAAATCTGTCCGACGTATTTGCACCGGATCGGTGCAGCAGCAAACTGTGATGCAGCGAGCAGGATCCGGCGGTCATGACGATCGGTTGCTCCTTGGTCAGATCCATCGCCGCATCAGGCACTTTCATATCCTGACGATCGCCAACCATCCAGGCTTCGCTGTGATCGAGAGCGCCTCTCTTGTGACTGCCCGGAATCACCCACATGCAACCATTCTCTTCGGTCACATCATCGATGGCCACCCACGCTGTTACCATCGCCATGGGCTCGATGGTGAAGTAGGGCGAATCCTGGTGGTAGGTTTTCTCGATTCCACCGGGTGGTTTCATGAAGAGCTGATCACCGAAGAGCTTCACATCCGGACCGAGTAGATCCACAGCCGCCGCCAGCAGCTTGGGGTGTTGCGCGTGATCGACGAAGAATTGATCGTGGATGCAACATTCATTGATCTTGCGCAGACTTTCCATGCGGCGATCCTCAGCACCCGGTTCGTATTCCAGATGAGCCGGTGGAAAGTTCGTTTCTCCTGCGGCGATCTGACGCACGTGTGTATCGAGCCTCGACAACTGCTCAGGGGTTAGGGCATCTTCGAGGACGAGATAGCCTTGCTCCTCAAAGGTCTCTATTTGTTCACTGGACAGCATGTAGATTTCCAGGGGTTTGGAGGTCGAGGCGGTATAGGCACATAATATCATTCCAGACACCTTGTGCACACTGCCTCCCCACACAAAAAGACGGACAAAGTGAGCATCGACTACGACGCGTGGCTGCAGTATCCGAAAATCGACATGCACTGTCATGTGTGGAACATGGCGACAGAGGAGGAAGAACGAGCCTCCGCTGAGCAACTGATCACAGCAGGCAACATGTTGGGCATCAGCGAGTATTGGTGTTCCGCCCCCATCACGGGTGGCGTCATTGCCGACATCGAGGATATCCGCCTTCGCAACGACACTGTCTTGCGAGCCGTCCAACGCTACCCCGACCGCATCCGCGGTATGTGTTTCGTGATCCCCGGTCAGTATCAGATTGCCCTCGACGAGGTGAACCGCTGCCTGGACGCGGGCATGATCGGGTTGAAGCTGTATAACCAATACAAGATCGACGATCCCGCCGTGTATCCCGTCATTGAACTGGCCATCGAGCGACGCGTGCCGATTCTCGAACACGCCGGATTCATTGAAGCTCGCGAGCACCTCGACCGTCAACCTTTGATCTCGAATGGCCGACACTTTGCCGCTGTGAATGAACGCTACCCTGAGGCCATGCTCATCCATGCGCATATCGGTGGGGGCGGTGACTGGGAGCAATCGATCCGCTGGATGCGGGACACTTCGGAGCATCTCTATTGCGACGTGAGTGGCAGCAATCTCGACGACGGCCAGGTTGAACAGGCCGTGCAGGACATGGGCCCCGAACGTGTGTTATTCGGCACGGATGGTACCATGTGTGGCAGCGTCGGCAAGGTGATTGACGCGACACTGTCTGACGAGGCGAAGCGCTCGATCTTCTATGGCAATGCCGAGAAGATCCTCGCCGCCCAGGGCGAGACACCGCTACATCCTGTCGAGGAGGTGGCCGTATGAACTTCATCGACCTCAATGCCTGGCTCGGTACGTGGCCTTTCCGCGATCTGCGCGACAACGATGCAGCCAGCCTGCTCACCCGTCTCGAACGGGCCGGCATTCAACGCGCCGCCGTCTCCCAGATCGAGGCTGCTTTCCAACGCAATGTGCAACACGCCAACGAACGCCTCGCCCAGTCCGTCGAATCCTATGCTGACCGCCTGCTGCCCATGGCGACGATTAATCCGCGCTTCCCCCACTGGGAACGGGATCTGCGTCGCTGCCACGAAGACCTGGGATTCAAAGGCGTGCGGCTCTTCCCTTGTTATCATGACTACCCTGCCAACGATCCTGAGGCGATTCGTGTCGCTCAACGGTGTGCTGAACGCGATTTGCCCGTCTTCTTACCGCATCGCCTGGAAGACGCACGGCAGCGACATTGGCTGGATCCCGGACGCAGCCTCGATCTGGCCGAGGCGGCGGACATGATCGCTGCAGTACCAAAGGCGACGTTCGTCATCACCAATGCGCGAGGCATCCTGGGTTCGGCCCTTTGGCAGAGGCAGGATCTACGCGGCGCGAATTGGTTCTACGATTTGTCTCTGTCAGAAGTTCACTACAAGCTGCATACCAGCGTCTCAAGCATGCGCGATCTGGCCGAGTTCATCGACCAGGGCGGCGCCCGCCACCTGGTCTTCGGCACACACACGCCGTTCTCCTATCCGAGTGCGGCACGTGTCAAAACTGCAGTGCTCCCCGTCGATGCAGAGACACTGGCGCAGATCTGTTCGGGTCGCGCTGAGAGAATGCTGGGCCTCGCGTAGCAACATCGTCGTTAGAGTCTGGCTACGACCGCTTTGCGTGCGACTCCCACGGGAGATCGTCGGGCGGTTCGTAGCCAGGCTTACCGTCGAGCCAGGGTTGCCCGCACAGATCTGACAGAACAACCCACTCGCTCTGGCTCAAATGGGTATGGCTGTGATAGAGAAATTGCTCGAGTCCTGCATCGCGCGCTGCCCCAAGGTATCGATGTAGATCCCCTGCACTGATCGGGTCACCATGATGCGGCTCGCGACCGGCCTCCACCCAGGGGACCACACGGTTGGGTGCTGGGACAGCGGCCAACATGCGTTTCGTCTCCGTCGCCACAAATTCCTCAAAAGCCTGTGGTGGAAAGCCGAGATCGAGATCCAGTCGACTACGGATCCATGGCAGACGCACACCAAAGAGTCCCTCCACAACTTTCATGGCATGCGCATCCGTGAGCGACGGATTCCACTTGACGAGAGTTTGGATATAGCGACCGATCGTGCCATAGAAGCCATCGAAGCCACGATGGAAGAAGTAGAGTTTGGGCAGGATGAAGGGATACTGGTGACCCATCTCATGCAGATCATAGCCATTGAGTGGTGTGAAGCATGGCAAACGCGAACCGACACCGATTCGCACAGGCCGTGACGTCGTGCTGGCGATCAGATCGGATTGACGTCGATAGTATCCTGACAACAGGGCTCGTCGAAAAGCGAACCACGCCGCAAGATCCGGATTGCTGTCGAAGAGTTCGAAGATCCCAAGGAACCCGCCATCAGCGCGTAGATCGATCTGCGCTGGCTGCAGATTGTGCAGCTTGGTTTCGAACGCCGTACGCGCGGCGATCAAGGCATCGTAGTCAAAGTCGAGGTCTGCCGCCGGCTGCCTCAACGTCTCTGGCATATCCTCAAAAATGTTGGAGCGATGGCCCGGTGCGATCTCGTAGCCCAATTCGGGGCCATCGAGGATCCCCCCGTCCACCATGGGAAAGGCATCCATCACATCGCTCACCCGCGCAACCCGCGCCGCCAGGGTCTTGTCGTCAGCCAGATGATGACCCTCTCCCCCCGGGCCCTGTCCAGCATCGGGACAGAACACATAGACCTCGAGACCGCGTGCTTTGGCATCGGTCAGGGCCGCGACGAGGCTCGCTCTCTTTTCTGGTAGTTTTTCGGTGGGCGCAGCAGGGGCCTCGACATCGAGGCCGCCATACACTTCCGGATTGGGATCGAAGGCAGCGACCTTCATCGGTGTACCATCGCTGTCAGCAAACAACATGCGCCCCACGACGATCGCCTTCACGCCACCCTCTTGCCAGCCATCAAAGATCGGTCCGTAGTCGTCGATGACCGCTTCCAGAGGTTGGCCGAAACGCATCCACATCGACAGGGCGCGGCGAGTTGGGGTTGAAGCTGAGTCTGAGTGTCCGGTCATGGGAGTCCTTCAGGAGAGTTGTCCCGTCATTGCAGGGAATGACCCGTAATCTATACAGACGGCTGGAGTCGACCATCGGAACCCTTGCCGAAGGACATCTCTTCGCAGATATATTGTCTGGAATTCCACTGTAAGGAGGTCCACCCATGTATCGCTTCTCGATCACTGCCCTGCTGCTGGGTATCGCGCCCCTGCTGAGCACCACGCCACTGTCAGCCCAGATCACACTCGATACGAGTAATTTGAGTGTGCCCATCGGTTCGACCTTTACCCTCGAATCCCTGACCTACCAGGGACCACTGGCGCAGGCACCGATTGAGTTGGGTCCGGCGGGCGCCAATCAGACCTACGAAGTCACGAGGCCCCTCGGTGGCCCGGTTCGGATCGAACTTCGTTCCACTGTCGTGCGATTGAGCGAAGCGCCTGATGCGGCCATGTATCCAGAAGCAACCTACGCGGCTCACTATGAGATCGAGAATCCCGATGGTTCGACACAGGACCTGTATGCCTACTTCGGGAAGGGTGACATGGGTGATTTCCTCATCGCCATCGACGGTCCCCCGGGAATAACACCGCCTGTAGTTGAACCGACCCCCGTACCCATGCCAATGACCTACGGATCTCGATGGAGTGGCCTGGAATCGATCATTAATACGGAAGCACTTCCCGGGATCCGCTCGCTGGGATCTCTCACACTGGCAGGTGTTGTCGATGGCTGGGGCACGATAACAGTCCCTGCCGGTGAGTTTCCCTACCTGCGCCTTCACCAGACCACGACGGGCGACCTTCGTTATGAGGGAGATGCTGAGTTCGAGGCACTCGGCGTCCTCGACTTGGTGACCGAGGCGTATTCCTGGAACACGCACTTTCTTGGCACGGTGGTTTCTGTCTCCCAGTCCACCGTCACATTCCGCAATGGTGGCGCGCCCCCCGTCGTCACGACACAGATTGTGCGACTGCTCGAGGCCAGCGGTATACCCAGTGTTGTCGCCAGTATTGGTTGGGGTCAGTTGAAGGCCAATCACATGAATACGTTGCAGATGGGCCGCTAGTCTGTATGCAGACGATCACGGTCTCGCGCGACGATGACCTCTATGAAGCCTTCGCCGATATCGCTGTCGCCGGTGATGGCACCCTCGTGTGCACCTATCGCGAAAGTCTCTGCCACAGCTCGCGCCCCTTCTCACGCGTCATCGTAAGACGCAGCATCGATGACGGTCTGACCTGGGGACCACGCCAGATTGTCTTTGAGCGCACGCAGCAGCAGACCGCCGCCGGCGAGGGGCGCCTGAACTGCTCGCGGATTCTGGGTCGCAAGGACGGATCTCTGCTCCTCGTCATCGACATGCTGGTGACCGACACATTCGAAGACTATTTGAAGCAGGGAGTCTGCAAGATTCTCCTGTTCCGCAGCCACGACGGCGGACGCACATGGCAGGGCCCCCACGAAACAGGTGTAACAGAAGGTATCGTCCCCTCTCTCAAAGAATTGTCCAGTGGACGCTTGCTCATGGGCGTCTCCGAGCAGTGGCCCGGAGCGACTGCTCAGGATCCGTACATCGAGCAGCAGACCGTCTACTTGTCAGATGACGATGGTACGACGTGGGAAGGTCCCTTTACGATTCCCGATCCCGAGCAATCGACGGTAAATGGCATGCCGTGGCGCCTGAATGAGGGAGACTTCGTCGAACTCGACGACGGCACACTCATCTGCTACATACGCGAAGACGGTGAGCGCCTATCAGCGTTCAAGTCATTTTCAACTGATGGCGGTCGCACCTGGACGCCGGCGATACGCACCCCGATGCCTTGTTGCCTGGGCCGACCATCAACGGGTCGACTGCGTTCGGGAGAGATCGCTATCACCTACCGCTTGTCCGTGGGCCTGTCGACGAGTCTTGCCCTCTATGTGGAGACACAGGAGACGGCGCGTGCTGGCGTGGAACTGGGAGAGGTAGACCTGGAGGGACCTGTAACACTGGCCAATCCTGCGGCACGTTTCGTCATCCTCGACAACGATCGCTCATTGGCTGCCGACAGCAGTTATTCAGGTTGGGTGCAGTTGGCCGATGGCGATCTCTACGTGGTGAACTACATCAATGACGATGCCCCACGCGCCTACATCCGCGGTCTGCGTGTCGGCCGTGCCGACTGGTATCTGTTTCCAGAGGGCGACATCGTGTCCAATCATCCCTTCGATCGGGATGGGGGCTATGATACTCGCGCCCAGCAGATGGCTCTCGAACAACAGACCCTCGCGGCGGCCAGAGACGCGACGAAGCATGTTCCCACGGGCAAGTCGCACCCCCTGCCAGACACCCAGAGCAACACTTAAGCCGGCAGCGGCTCCCGCATACGGCGCAATGCCGCGGACTCCGGACTGGCATACGACTCATAGAGGTGGGGTCGTCGTTGCCGCCAGTTCACCTGCCGGAAGCAGCCACCATTCCATTTGCGATAGCTATCGTCCTGTTCGATATCAGCGACGACCATGTCCTGCGAACCATCATTGTAGGCCTTCACTTCGCCACTGCGGTCGATGATGCAACTACCTCTGCCCATGTTACGCGCCACAACCATGCACAGCTGGTTGTCCATGGCCCGTGTGCGTTGAATACAACGCCAGCGCTCTTCATCGAGTCGTGGTGCACCCGGAGTCCATCGACTCGCACGATGGTCGCCCATGATCGGTAGTACGAGGAAGTCCGCGCCATGGAGTCCGATCATGCGAGCTGACTCCGCTGCCGAGCTATCCATGCAGATCGTGCACCCAACTTTGCCCGCCGCCGTATCCATCACGGGAAAACTATCGCCGGGCATGACACCGGAAATCGCCTCCGTCGAGGCGAGATGCACCTTGCGATACGTGCCTGAGATCTCGCCGTCACTGTCGATGACGATTGCACTGTTGTAGACGGCGCCGGCGACTCTCTCGAGCAGGCCCACCACGATCACGGCTTGATGCTCCGCGGCGATCTGCGCGAAGCGGGCAGTTTCGGGTCCCGGGACGTTGACGGCATCCTCGAAAGCATGTGTTGGCAACTTCCACTGCAGACAGATTTCCGGGAGTGCCACCAACTTCGCCCCGTGGTCGACACAGGCTCGCTGCGCCAATTCGGCATAGCGATTGACGTTGCCCTTAACGTCTTGCCGCGGCTGGCCACCAGCTTCCTCAGAACCTGTTGCAGTTGCGATGCGAAGAGTCGGTCGTGGCACATAGGGTCCGAGATCATCCAACTCAGGAACCTGCATGCTCACCTGCCCCTGCGCCGTCCATCGCAGGGTGCTGCGAATAGTGACCGTTGTTACGCCGCCGGGGGCAACCAGATCAGCAGAGAATCGCACCCGTCTGGGTGCCGAATCCCCTGCCGTTGCATCGCCACAGTCACCGGCGACATAGTCCCAGATGGTGGACGTACCCGGCGCGTGGCAATCGCTGGCGATCTGTCCCCAATAGACGTGTCCCACCAGCATATCCGTGACGTCAAGCAGGTCAGTACAGCTCACCTCCCAACTGATACGGTAGCGGTGACCCGGTGTGACACCAGAGAACTCGAATTGCCAGCCACCGCACGTAGACAGTGTGCCATTGGCATCCGAGTGATAGTGCTGATCTGCTTCCTGCAGATGATTCCTGCAGGCCGCTTGTGGGTGGGGAGTCCACTGATCGGCGCGGACGAAGGTGATCGGCATAGCGGTTGTTCCTTGTTGATTTCGTAGACCTGGTGAAACTGAAGATTCGCTTAGATGCTGTGCCCGATGTCAGACACCTTGCATGTCAGGAGTTCTCAGAGCGATGAAAGTGAACGTGCCGCCACGTGCCATCCTGTTTCTCCCAAAGACGAGTCTCCTCACAGCGACTCGTCACTGGACCACTGTTCGAGGTGGACTGCACAAGCCGGATGTATGTCACCAATGCTGCCTGTTCACCCAGCAGACGCACTTTGGGATCGATCATCGTCGTGTGCCGAGTTCCCGTCGGTGCACCCAGATCGAAGTAGAACTTGTGGAAGCCAAGACCTTCCACACGCTGACCTCGAGCTTCTGGTTCGAAGGCCGTTAAGTCCTCCGCGCAGAGCTCTGCATATGTCGGCCAATCACCATCTGCGATGGCATCGAGTAATTCCTGAGTACGCTGCAATAGCAGTTGTCTGATTGCTTGTGACATCTATCACCTCTGAATTGTGTTTCAGCGTACAAAGGCTTCGCCACACTGCGGGGTCAAGCAATGCGCCGTGAGTTTTTTTCGCATCAGCCCATTGCTTGTGAGCGCTATCACTGGTCATGCCTTTGATTGGTCGTAGGTTAGTGCCGTCAATCGCAGCACACGAATCGCAGCACATTCACATTCTCTTGCTGTCCCTTTCCCAGGAGGGCTCCAATGTTCCGTAAGCATCTCGTTCTACTGATGGCCATTGGCCTGTGTTTCTCAAGTATGGCGTTCGCCGACGGTCATGAAGGCGGCGAGCGTCCGCCCATGCTCGTATTGATGCCACCGCCTGATGTCGAGAAGCCTGAAGGCGTCGAAATGACAGGCGATCCTGAAGAAGACTTCCGTATCGTCTTTCGCACATTCTTCCGCCTCATGGATCAAGACGGCAGCGGCGAACTGAGTCCCGATGAGCTCAGAGGATGGGTCCACCCAGGTCCCGGACCTGGAATGGGTGAGCATGAGGGTGGTATGATGGGCGGACCTGATGGCGACATGATGGGCGACCACGACGGCATGGGTGATCACGATGGCATGGGTGGTGGTGACCTGGTCGACGAGGTCCGCAGGCTCAAAGAAGAGTTGCACCGTGTGCGTGAAGAGCAGCGCATGCGCCACCGTGAGCACATGCAGGAACAGATCCAGCGTGCCCGTGAGCATCTGCGCAAGCTCGAAGAGGATTCACGCAGGATGGAAGAGGAGATGCAGAACTCGGAAGGCGACCGAGGCGACCGAGGCGGCCAGGGCGGCCCGGTTGACCAGAGCGGCCGCGGCTGATCAGAGCCTGGTTCTCGCCTGCGTTACGCCTGCCTGAACGCAGGTTGAACACAAAGGGGACACGTGCCATGCACGTGTCCCCTCTCTATTTGCCTGGAATCAGCGTCGCCCCGCCCTCGCTGGATTCGTAGGCCGCCTCAACAACGGCCATCGTCTGCAGGGCATCATCAAAATGCGTCGCCAATTCTGCAGTAGGGTCGTCTGCCCGGCGCATCAGACTCGCCATCGTACCAATGAACGCGTCCGGGAACCAGGTGCCTTGCAATGGCACTTGCTGCCACTGGTCGCCGGTTGCGCTCGAATAGTATTCCAGCACATCCTGTGTCCCCTTGGGATAGTCCATCAGGACACCCATTCTGGCCACAATCGCTCCCTTCGTTCCTTCCCAGCGGATGTAGCTCTCCTGGTGGCGCTCGCCAAAATCGTGCCCGTGGGTCGTAACGATATTGGCTGCGATCTGCTCACCGTAGTCGAAGAGAATGCCCGTTCTGGTTGCGGCCAGGTGCGCACAGGCAGGGTGTTTGGTCGTCTTCGCGTAAACTCCGGAAGGTTCACCGAAGAAGGACCGAACCAGATCGATATAGTGGATAGAGTGGTAGAGGATTTCCAGTCGGTCTATATCTTGCAGAAATGACCACAGATGCCACGGTGTGTGCACGGTGACACGCAGATCGAGACTGTGGAGCTCGCCGATTACACCCGAGTCGAGCAGATGCCGGGCAGCAATGACAAAGGGTGCATAGCGCAGCTGGAAATTGACGGCCGCTGTCAGCCCCTTGCTGCGACACATGTCTGCAAGCAACATGGCATCGGCGAAAGATTCCCCCAGTGGTTTCTGAATCAGCGCATGGGCACCATCAGGCAACTGCGGTAGCAACTGTGGCAGAGCACTGGCTGGAACGGCGATGTCGTAAACAGCTTCTGCCGGTGCCTGCTCAATCGCCTCGGCGAAGCTGGTGAAGACTCGAGGGATCTGAAATGTATCGGCCAACTCCCGTGCTGCTTCCTGATTCTTGTCGAAAATGCCGTAAACGGGAAAATTCGCCTTGGCATACGCTGGCTGATGCGCGTCACGGACGATGCCCCCTGCACCGATGGCGATGATCGGCCGGGGAAACTCGGGCATCAGGGGAGTTTGGCGTATGGCTGCGTCCACGGTTCCTACCTCGCAAGATGAAGAGTCACACCTAACGCTATATCCTTCAAGTATCAGATGCTACCAGCCAGCACTCCAGGAGACGCGTGATGCTCGACCCCATCAACATCCTCAAAGTCGTCGGCATCATGGCGGCGCTCATCGCATTTCGCATGGTCGTCCAGATCTTGCTGAGAAAAAGTGGTGCAGGTTTTGGCTGGTTGAAGGATGTCTTGCCCTTCATCCTGCCACCGCTGCTCACGGGTGGCCCCATGTTTCTCGCCTTCCCTGTATTTTTTCTGGCAGTGAAATCCGAGTCGATTCCCTCCTTCGTCGCGATCATGTCCCTCGCCGGCGGACTTGGCCTCATGTTTGGTTTGATGGCGATCGTGTCGATGCTGATGAAACAACAACGACGGATACAAGAGCTTGAGGGTCTATTGCCAGTTCAAGAAAACGAAGGCCGTTGAGCATGATGTTGAAGATCACAGATTGGCCCACGCCACCGAAGGCAATGTGGGATGTGGCGGGAGAGCTACACCTGGCCCTCGAAGATGGACTCGCTGTCCTGCGCAATCATGAGCTGGCGTTTCTTCCAGAGGAAGGCCAATCGGGCCGCCAACTCGTCAGTGAATTCACCGAATTTCCAGCTTCACTCAGCGGTCAGCCCCTGGAGCCGCTGGTAGCGGATCTGTTTGGCAATTTCTGGAGTTTGAAGACGAGCCCCTCAGGTACGGACCTGTTCGTGCTACCCGCTGATGTCCCTGATCGATGGCAACCGATCCCTCTCGAGCAAGGCACGTGGGAACACCTCGTTGTCGATCATCTGGGTTTCGTTTGGATCGCCGGGCCCGCAGGATGCCGACGCTTCCCGCCACGCGAGGCCGACGGTGGTTTTGTGACACCTGCCGGTGCAGCCGGGAAATCGATGATCAGCGCCCTGGGCCTGTCCCCTGCGGGATTGGCCTTGGCCGCTCTGGACAGTGGTGACCTGATCGAACTCGACATCGATGCGGCGGGGCAGACCCTCGCCAAGACCCTTGGCCAGGTTCCAACAGCAGCTCGACTCGTTTTTGCGGATCCGCAGGGCACCCTATGGATCGCTCTGGACGATGGTCTGTACTGTGACACTTCCCATGCCACCGATGTTCACAAGAATTGGCAACTGCTTCCCGGCCGCCTGCCCGGCGGCGGCAACCACGACATCTTCTCCGTCGCTTTGCAGGATCGTCTCTATGTCGCCGGTGGACTGTCACGTTTCTGGGGATACCCCACCCAGCAACATGTATTCGACGAGTTATTCGCTTTCGATCCGACCCGTGGCCGTTGGGAGATCATCAGCTATCTGCCATTCCCCAGACGTTACAGTGGCATCGCGACGCTGGACGGGCTCGTCTGGATCGTGGGTGGCGAAGGTGAACTGGGAAAGCGTGGCGGAGATGTGACGACGTTGGACCTTGTCGATATCTACGATCCCGCGTCCGGCGCCTGGTCACAGGCACCGAGACTTCACGAACCACACACTGATCCTTTTGTCATGACCGCTGCAGATCGTATCTGGGTTGTTGGCGGCGCTGGTGACGACAACCGGAAACTACAGACCGTGGAAAGCATCGGCAGCGGCGAGACGACCTGGCGCCTGGAGCCCGAACTGCCGGAACCGGCACGCGAAGGTGGCTGCTGTGCGTTGGATGGGATCCTCTACTGTGGCAGCACAGACGGGTTCTTCGCCTTCGATACAGGCACGGGTGCATGGGATAGGCAGGTGCCACAGCCTGACAAACTCGTCAAGGCACCACTCACGACAGCCTTTGAAGGTGAGGTATGGATGATGGGCGGCGCTCGCGATGATCAGACGCGATGCTACAATCCGCGCACACGAATCTGGCGCAGCGGACCGCGCTTACCGACACAGCAATCGTGGGGCGGCGCTGCCGTCCTCCATGGTCGGCTCTACATCACCGGTGGTGCGCATCGCTCAGAGACGCATGACATGACGATCTACGATGACAGGACCTGGGTGCTGCGCTGAGAATCGGGGCATCACTGTCGAAGCCCGCCAGAGAAGGCGGCACCGGGGACCAGATGGATCGTTGCCCTTACGCGATCTCGCTGACAGGGCGACTGCGCTCCCAGCGCAACTGTGACTCTTCGTCGAGGCCACAGAGCCAGTTCCATGTGCGCATCCGGCGAACCCGGTCACGATATGACTCCACTTCCGTCACGTAGGCGAGTCGTGGTTGATTCCGATACTCGGGGATCTCAGGCGCGTCGACTTTCCAGTCGCGTTGCGGTGTGGCTTGACGGTGGTAGGAGAATTTGATCATCCCACGGCGGCGATCATTCGTCTTGGGTCCCGCCTTATGCCAGATACCATAACGAGTCATCGCCACGGTGCCTGCAGGCACCGTGAGCGACATCTGTCCTCTGATGTCGCCATAGTGAGCGATGGCTTCTCGATCGACGGCGCGACAGTGTGAACCGGGTAGAATCATCGTCGGCCCGTCTTCGATCTCCACCGCCTGAGGGTAGTAGTAGCACTGCAGTTCGGTGACATCATACCCCAAACCGGACAGACCATCCGAATGCCATGTCTGTCCCAGATGCGGCGCTTCATATAGATGATGGTGACCACCAGCGGGCACGAGAAAATCCTCGCCGAGTAGTGATCGGGCGACGCCGGCGATCTTCGGGTGCAGAAGAACGGCCTTGGTGAACTCATCGTCACCGATGAATGCATCGATATTGCCCCCGGCCATCTTGTCACACTTCGCATTGAACGCGTCATCGATGACACCTTCGAGCAGGACGAAGCCCGTCGCGACGAATTCCATCACTGCCGCGTCGTCGAGGGTCGGTTCAATGACTGCCATGGTCGGCTCCCATCAGATCATTCTTTCCAAAATGAACTCAAACCCCAGATAGTCGTTATCGACGTCATCATATCTATACAGTTTGGCATCGGGGAACTGCACGATTCGCCAACCATCGGCGACGGCATCAAGCACGGATTCGTAGGGAGCCTCCTGTGAGGGCAGCGTCGGCTCTTGCGGTTTCGTCGCATCGTAGAGCATCCAGGATGCCAGACCAGATCGCATATTCGTCGACTTCGAATACAGATACAGGACCAGTTGGCGTGGTGTCTCCACCAGTTTCGCCAACCGGTCCAGATCCTGTGTCGTCAGTGTTCCAGCTTCCACTTTCTGGCGACTCGTAGCCAGCCATTCACCGACGGCAGACTTCATATCAGCCCTTGATTTCGAAGATCGCTTCGATCTCTACGGCCACACCCGTTGGCAGCTGCGCAAAGCCGATGGCTGAACGTGCGTGATAACCGTCATCGCCCTCGAAGATCTTGTGCAGCAGATCGGAGGCACCATTGATCACCAGGTGCTGTTCGATGAAGTCGAGGGTCGAGTTCACGCAGCCGAGAAGCTTTACCACGCGCAGGCCATCCAGAGACCCGACCTCTTGGTGTACGGACTTCAGAATGTTCTCGGCCACTTCCTTTGCCGCTGCATACCCCTCATCGACACTGACATCGGCACCCAGTTTGCCCTTCTGCGTCGACGTGTGACCGGAAGTGATGACGAGATTTCCGGCACGCGCCGCCATTTTCAGATACCCCTTCTCGGCGTCGTCGGTGAATTCGATGCCCAACTCTTTGGCCTTGGCTTCTGCTCCCATTCTTGACTCTCCTTTTTGGTATGTGTAATGGTTCCGCAGATAAGACAGAACGCGTCGGTCGTCGGCCCGTCAAGCATTCGCCATTTGCTCGCATCGCGCCATTTGACACCTTTCGACGATACGCTTTCGAATCGAACCCTCATGCAGAGCAAGGAACCGCCGTGAGTACGAGCAGGCCCACCCCTGATTTCGACAAGATTCGCGCCGACTTTCCACGTGCTCGCACGGCGGCCTATTTCGACAATGCCTCATCTCATCCGCTCAGCAGCCAGTCTGCCAATGTCCTGCGACGTTATGCCGACTGGCTCGAACATGATGTCGGTGAGCCGTGGTGGCCTGCATGGGCCAAGGACCGTGACGAGGCGCAACACCTGTTCGCACAACTCATCAATGCAGATCGCACCGAAGTCGCCTTCGCCCGCAGTACGGTGGAGGCGGAGAGCAATGTGCTCAATGGCATGGGTGAGCATCTGGCCGGTGGCAACATCGTCACGAACGATCTGGCCTATGGGTCGATTCTGTCGAACTACAAGATGCGTGAGCTCGACGGGCTTGAAGTCCGCATCGTCCGTCACCGTGATTGGCAGATCGATCTGGACGATATGGCCACCGCGATCGACGAAAACACGAGACTGGTTTCCGTCGCCCTCGTATCAAATGTCAACGGTCTCGTCGCCGATGTGCGTGCCTTGAGCGAGCTGGCACACGCGAAGGGTGCTTTGCTCTACGCTGATATCATGCAGGCCGCCGGCGGGGTGCCCATCGATGTGCGAGAAATGGGCATCGACATCGCCGCGTGTTCCACTTTCAAGTGGTTGATGGGTGTGAAGGGCTATGGATTCCTCTATGTGCGCGCCGATTTGCAGGGTACGATCGTCAAACCGTCACAACATGGTGGCGGCATCTCCTTGAATTACGAGCCATGGAGGGCGCCCGATCCTGAGAAACCTGACATCACCTTCGGCAGCAGCCAGGGCCCGGCACAGTATGAGATCAGCTATCCCTCCTATGAAGGCGCCCTGTGCGCGCAGGAGAGTCTGCGTTATATCCTGGATCTTGGCGTCGACAACATCCGCGACCATGCCCGTCAACTCACGGATCGTTTGCACGATGAACTGCCGCGACTTGGTTATCAGGGCATCACACCTCGCGACAATGGCAGCCCCATCCTTTCCTTCATCACCCCCGATCCTGCCGCGGCGATGGACAGACTCAGAGCGGCGGGAGTACATGTGGCGATGCGCTTCGGCAACAAGATGAGAATCTCTCCCTCCGTCTTTAACAATCAGGATGATGTGACTCGTCTTCTGGAGACTCTGTCATGAGCTCAGGCTCACAACCCGAATTCGAAACCACCTTCGAGCAGGATGTGGAAGTGCCCATGCGAGATGGTGCCATCTTGCGCGCTGATATCACCAGACCCGATGGACCGGGGCCCTTTCCGACACTGATCGAACGCACGCCCTATGGCAAGGGCGGTGGGTCAGAGAACGGTGTGCGGGCGCCGGAGTTCTTCGCTCGGCGTGGCTATGTCGTGCTGATTCAGGACGTGCGTGGGCGCTTCACCTCAGACGGTGACTTCTATCCCTTCAGAGATGACGGCGCCGGGGTCCTGCGTGATGGCTACGACACCGTCGAGTGGGCTGCGTCGCAAAAGTGGTGCGATGGCAATGTCGGCATGATCGGCGGCTCCTATTCCGGCGCGACTCAATATCGTGCTGCCATGAGTCGTCCCCCCCATCTTCGCGCCCAATTCGTGCGTGAGTCATCGGCTGACTACTACCGTGAGTGGGTCTATCGCGATGGCGCCCATGAACATGGCTTCAGTCTGTACTGGGCGCGCGTCGTGACGAATCAAAATCTGGCGAACCTCGTGCCGGCGCAGGATCTGGAGCAGCAACAGGCAATGTTCAAACAGATCGGTGACGACATCGATGACTGGTATGAGAGACTGCCCCTTGCGCCCTGTCCCTTCCTCGAAGGCCTCGCTGACTGGCACAACGACTTCCTCGCACACCCTGAGGACGGACCGTATTGGTGGGAACTGGCTGTCGATCGCTACCACGACCAGATCGAAACGCCGATCTATCATCTGGGCGGCTGGTTCGACATTTTCCTCGCTGGCACACTGAAGAACTATGCCGGACTTCGCCAGCGAGCCCGCACCGAGGCAGCTCGGCGTGCACAGAAGCTCATCATTGGTCCCTGGATCCACGGTTCATCAAATACAAATGTGACCAAGGCAGGTGACATCGACTTTGGTGCCGACGCAGCACGGGATATCAATGAACTGCGCCTGCCATGGTTCGACCACCTGCTCAAGGGGGAGCAGACGGGAATCCTGGATGAGCCCCCGGTGCAGATCTTCGTCATGGGACGCAATCAATGGCGCGCCGAGCAGGATTGGCCCCTGCCGGATACGAAATACTGCAAGTACTACCTGCATGATGGCACCAGTGGCAGTGTCGATTCCCTCAAAGATGGAACCTTGTCGGCGACACCCCCATCGGGTAGCGAACATCCGGACAGCTTCGAATACGATCCGGACCACCCCGTCCCGTCGATCGGTGGCAACACATTGGGGATTCCCGATGGCGCTCGCGATCATCGGCAGATCGACGCACTCTGTCTCACCTATACGAGTGCGCCCTTGGAGACCGAACTGGAGGTCACAGGACCGGTGAAAGCCGTCCTTTACGCCATGTCGTCGACCCCCGACACGGACTGGGTTGTGCGTCTGGAGGATGTCGATGCCGATGGTCTGTCGCGGAATCTGTGTGATGGCATCTTGCGGGCTCGATATCGGAATTCCTACGAGCATCCTGAACCGTTGGAACCGGGTAAGATCTATCGATTTGAGATCGACCTGTGGGCTACGAGCAATGCCTTCCTCCCAGGACACCGACTGCGTGTCGCTGTCACGAGCAGTTGTTTTCCCCGGTTCGATCGCAATCTGAACACGGGAGGTCCCATCCACCGCGAAGCGATCGGGCAGATTGCGATCAACACCGTGCTCCACGACCAGGAGCGTCCGTCGCACATCGTGCTGCCCGTGATCGACCGCTGACTCAGCTCCGGGCCTAGGACGTCTTTTTTTCGATCTGCTGCCAACCGGCGGCCGCGGTCAGGGCACTAACCCTGCGATAATCAACAGAACCGAGTCGCCAGAACTCGAGTCGGAGCCGAGAGATCGGCACCGTCAACCGGAGAGCCATGGACGAGGCAGAGCGTGACCTGATCCGTCGTGCCCAGGGGGGCGACGGATGGGCCTTTGAACAACTGGTATGTCCCTATGACCGCCCCGTTCTGGCGATGGCCCGGGATATGGTCGGCGACCTGGCCGACGCCCAGGACGTCTACCAAGAAGCCTTACTGGCTGCCTATCGCGGGCTGCGGAAGTTCCGCATGGACAGCAGCTTCTCCACCTGGCTCTACCGCATCACTGTGAATCACGCCCTCCGCTTTCGCCACCGTCGACAACGGCGGCACGATATCGAGGAAGCGGGAGGCGCAGACGCCGCTGATCAACCGAGTGTGGCGACTGACGCAGATCTGTTGAAGCAAGAGCTACAGCGCCAACTCGATCACGCGCTGGAAGATCTGTCCCGACAGGAGCGCTCAGCCTTCGTGCTGTGCCATCGGCAGGGCCTGCGAATCGACGCTGCCGCTGACATCATGGAATGCTCGTCGGGTGCAGTGAAGAGTTACCTGTTCCGAGCACGCGACAAAGTGAAGAAGACTCTGGCACCCTACCTGGAGCACGAATGATGACTGACGAGATGGGCCCTGGACGGATGGGTACTGAACAGATGCGCGAACGTGTCCTGTCTTACCTCTATGGCATGCTGTCACCAGCTGAGGAGGAGGCCTTTCGTGGCGACCTTGCGCAGGATGCAAACCTGGCGCAGATCCTCGCTCAGGAGCAGTCCTTCCAGCAGCAGCTGCCGCTGGGGAGCGAGCCAGCCTTGCCAGATGATGCGCTCGCACAGAGTCGAATGCGTTTACGCGCCGCTCTGCGCCAGGAGCTGATCCCCGGTACTCGGCAGACTCCAATGTGGCGCGATCGATTCAGCGACTTCATCCACAGTCTGATTCCCCGACTGGTTTGGGCCTCGGGAGGCGTTGCCCTGGTTGTATGCGGCATCATCGTCGGCCGAACCGTCTTGTTACCAGCTCCGCCGGCAGCAGGTGTCGCCAGCCAACTCGTCGACGTACATGTCGAGGACTTTGATCGCAGCACGGGGCGCGTCCACCTGCAGCTGAGTTCGCTTGTCACCTCTCGTCTCGAAGGTGATCTGGCGGATACAGAGATTCAACTGGCCTTGGCAACGGCTCTGCGCGATGGCATGGGCCCTGGCCCGCGGTTGCAGGCAGTTGAATTGCTGGGCCTCGAGACTTCCTCCGCCTCCGTGCGCCAGGTGTTGTCCCATGCGCTTCTGCATGACCAGAACCCGGGTGTGCGCGTCGCTGCTGCAGAGGCTCTCAGCAGCCTTACGCATCATGACGCCGTGCGCCAGGCCCTCTATAGTGCCCTGCTTGAGGACGAGAATCCAGGCGTAAGAGTCGCCGCCATCGAAGGACTGCGTTCGCTTCGCGACCCTGATACCCGCAGAGTTCTGGAGCGCACCAGTTTCGCCGAATTCAATGACTACATACGCAACGAGGCATCCCGCACCCTGCAGGGATGGGACCCAACAACGCAGCTGTAAATGATCAGTAAATACAGGAGTCACGTGATGAAAAAGACAATCCTTACCACCGCGGCGATTTTGCTGTTGGTCTCCATTGGCAGCGCCGAAGAACGCGGCGAAGTCAGCAAGGCATTCCGCGGCTGGACGGAGACGATTGATCGTGTCATCGATGTCGGTACGGGGGGAACCCTCGTATTGAATGTCGATGATGGTGGACTCGAGATTGAGTCCTGGGACAAAAAGGGTGTACGCGTCATCATCAAGAAATCGGCCGACGTCTTTACGGAGGATGAAGCGAGAAAAGTTCTCGAGAGTTTCCGCGTCGAGATCACCCAGGACGGCAACGATGTCAACATCAGCGCTAAGCCACAGAGAGATCGTCGCTCTCGGTCTCTTGATCTGGAAATCAGGATCCTTGTCCCTCGACCCTATAGTGTCAACGTCGAAACCGGCGGCGGGGGCATCGAGATCGGTGACCTGGAAGGCCATGTCACCGCACGCTCAGGCGGCGGTGGAGTTGAGATCGGCGACATCACGAATGGCTCCGTCGATGTGCAGACCGGCGGTGGCGGCATCAGCATTGAGTCGATCACCAATGGCGATGGACGTGCCGTCACAGGCGGTGGTGGGATCAATGTCGGTGACGTTTCGGGTAATCTCGAAGTCGAGACAGGAGGTGGCGGCATCGATGTTGACAACGTCGGTGGTGAACTCACCATCTCCACAGGCGGCGGTGGCCTGTCGATCAGCTCCGGTGCCTTGAGTGTCACCGCCGAGACCGGTGGGGGTGGTATCTCGATCGACGGGTCCAGAGGTCCTGTTGAGGCCAAGACCGGCGGCGGCGGAATCTCCATCGAGGGCGCTGAAGGTCCCGTAAAGGCAAGGACGGGAGGCGGTGGCATCGACGTGGATGGCTCAGGGGGACCTGTTGTGGTTTCCACCGGCGGTGGTGGAATCACCATAGATGATGCCCGCGGCTATATCGAAGCCAAGACGGGTGGCGGTGGCATCGAGGCGACACTGCTCGTCGATGATCCCGACGTCGACACCCATTGCGACCTGAATTCTGGTGGTGGCGATATCACCATCTACTTGCCGGCCGGCCTGAAGGCGACGATTGACGCAGAGGTGCGTCTGCGCCGACGACGGCGCACGCACACGATCGAATCAGACTTCCCCCTGCAGATCGACGGTGATCCGGATCGTTCCGATGAACTCACAGCGCATGGATCGATCAACGGTGGTGGCGATCTGATTCGCCTGCGCACGACGAATGGCAATATCAGAATCAAGCAGCTCTAAGCGGCTGACCGAGGAGCGTGTCCGCGACCCAAATGGGTTGCTCGGACACGCTCCTACGGCAGATACCAGTATGTTCCGGTAATACCTGTCACGCCGCGTGGATTTTTTCCATACGTCGTCGTCAGAAGACGACCGTCATCCAGTTCGACGGAAGAAGTGTAGCCGTGATCCCCATCGCGTGCCGGACGCAGCTGCCAGGTCTCTCCCCAGCTGTTGCCACCATCCTCGCTGCATGTGGCGTAGATACCATAGGGTTCAGAACGCCGACCATAGGTCAGCAGCAAGCGGCCATCTCGCAGGGTTAGCAGTCGCGGGCAAGCGCCTGACAGAATGCCCGTCGACGTGGGGCGTGACCATGTCTGACCGGCATCTTGAGACTCGCAGCGCCAGAAGATACCCAGGGCCGTCGGATCGTGGACGCGCATCATGCACAACAGATGGCCCGGTGCCAACTCCATCAGCGACGGTTCCTGATACGATCTGGTTCGTGGATTGCCGCGGGCGATGACATTCGGCCCCGACCAGTTGTTGCCACCATCATCAGATCGAAAAAGCACGGCAGACCCCGCCTTCGCACGGCCTAACGCCCCATACGGTGAAATCAGCAGCGTACCATCGCGCAGTCGGATCGGTGGTGCACATGCCTGCAGACCGGGTCCAATCAGCGTCGTGTTGTCCAACCGCCAGGTGAGTCCATAGTTATCACTCGTGCACCACACAGTACCGCCCGTTGAAAAGGGATACTCCCGCGGGTGGGTATGAGAGATGCCGGCTCGCTCTGCCTCGTCCTCAGGTACCACCTCATGGAATGCCAAGGCTCCACCGACACGCCCCTTGCCCAGATAGATCAGTCCAAATTCCTGCCCACCGCCGGCAGCCATCTGTGCTGCGTCTTCGATGGCCCATGTCTGTCCCGCATCCTTCGAGCGGATGACGGTGATGAGTGATCTCGGGTGTGTGTGCCGGACACCTGCGGGATGTCGGGGAGCCTCGCGGAAGGCGAGGAGCAACTCCTCCCCCTCGAGTCGCTCCACGTGTGGAAACGCACTATACGATCCTGCGTCAGAATAGATTCGTTGCTGCTGCATCTTTGCTGGTTTTCGAAAATCGAATGACGCCATCGCGTCCTCACTTTGCGTTTCATGAGCATCGGCAATACACACAGACAGCACCTGGAATGCTGGCGCGTCAAGGAGACCTGGCACCGCTAGCGACTGCCGACGTCGTCTTGCCACACGCAGTTCGGCAACTCCTCCAACCTGCGGCGACGGCAGCTGCGCTGCATTGTCTGGCAATACTTACGGGACACCGATGTAGACGCGATTGCCCGTCTCACCCAGCAGGATGTCGATGACCATCCATACGGCACCGCCCATCAGCTGACCGGCGATGAAGCCGACAAAGATCGGTCGATACGTGGCGATGGCATTGACGCCACCGAAGCGCAGGATCATCGCCTTCAGCAACCAACCGATCAGGACCGAGAACCATGCCCAGCCCATGACCCAGCTATCAGCCACAGGTAGGCCGATGAAGTGCAGGGGCCACCACAACACGTGATGCTGCAGCCACACCAGGCCAGCCATCGCCGTGGCACCGATCGCCGTGAACAGCAGACGGGGCTTGATATGCTCCCAGCCAATGGGGTTCAGCAGTTTGTCTTCCACAAAGCGCCAGGCGATGGTGGGTACACCGAATTGGCGCAGGTTGATTCCACCGTATGTGTAGTTGAGATGCAGGGTCGTCCAGCTCGCCACGACCAACCCCGTCACAATCGCCAGTACGATCGCCCAGAACACACGATGACTGCGTAGAGAGTGGCCGCTGATGAGCTTGAGGCCATTGGCGCTGGATGCCATCACGGTCGTGCGCATCTCCGCCGCCCAGGAATAACTCAAACCTGTACTCGCCAGGCCTTTCCAACCGATCAGATCCGTACCCAGTGTGTAGACCGTGAAGGGTTGTGGCAGCATCGTCGATGAGGTGAACCCGACGCCACCTTGTGCGATGACACGTGCGATCGCCAGGAAGATGACGAAGGAACCAACGAGGAACACCACCATCGCCAGAGGCGGTAGACCGGTGGCCAGCAACCAGCCGGCGATATAGATCAGGCAGCCAAGCCACAGCCACGCCGTGGCTCGATAGGAGAGGATCTCGTCAGCGTCATCCCCGTCGCCTTCGCGGCGAGTCGCCGCCGTGACAACCCGCCGCAGATGATCACGCGAGGTCCACAGCATGGCACCCACCAATGCCAGCATAGCACCCATGCCTTGATGGGACAGTGCGACGGACGATCCCGTCAGTGATTCGTTGTGTCCCTTGATCTCGTAGCCAATGAGATTGAAGACACCGGTCTGCGTCCGCGCCAGCAGGTGAAAGAACCAGACGGAAAAGGACACCTGCAGGCTGAGGAAGTAGGACAGGCCGATGATGGAAAAATTGACAAAAACGATCATCCGCACGCTGTTGCGAAACAGATAGACAGGATCGAAAAGTGTCGTGAGTTCAGGAAGGAAGAAGTAGTAGTGGTGCAGGCCGCGTGTGAATTGAATGATGAAGGGGAGACAGAATCCTGCCCACATCAAGCCACTGCGAAACAAAGGAGGCACCATGTGATCGTCGCTACCTCGGATCATCTCCAGCGGTAGCTGCGTCAGCGGATAGGTGAGTCGTTCACGTTCGACCCAGGGGCGTCGGAAGATGATCATCGTCGCCACCATCCACAGAAAAACAGCGATCATGAAAGTGCCCCACGCCAGCATCGGCACGAACCAGGCGCGCCAGGGAATCCCACCGGCACCTGCAGGAAGCCCCTCGTAGAAAAATCTCGCCACCGCAGGTTCACGAGGCGCCAACCACGATGGCAACAGCGGCAGCAGCGTATCAACCCAGTTGTTTTCGGGTGTTGCGTAGTAGATGGGACGTGTCAGGATGTGGAACAGATTGGTCACCAACCCCCACGTGGGAATGGCGGAGGCGACAATCATCATGACATACACGACGACCAGGTCACGACTGCTCAGGGCGAGCCGCGGGCATACCCACTTGCAGAAGGGATTTACTGCACCCGTGAGCACGAAGAACAACATCATCGCACCAGCAGTGATGTAATCAGAAGTCAGTCCCGCATTGTGCAGGACGAGGACGCCGTAGGGACAGGCGAAATTGATGAGAGCCGCCAGCAGCGCGCCAAGAACGATGGCACGTGTGGCTACATCGGCGGGATTGCTCAGCCTCTACTCCCCAACATCCATCTCGATTTCGGCCGTGTCCAGCAACTTTCGCACACTGAGCAGACCAGACGTCTCTTTGGAGACCAGCTCGAATCCCCAGCGGATATTGCCCGATGACACCTTGCGCATCCAGGCCAGATGTGCCGTGTGCTGATGTGTTTCTCCATCGGCTTCGAACTCCAACTCAAATTCCAGATTCTCAGACGTTTCGAAGCATACGCCCGATGCGGACACATCGACGCCCTGTGCGTGAACGAGTTCAAAATTCGCGACGAATTCGATAGGGGTCTGCGTTGGCCGCCGCAGGGAGCGCTCACCCTGCTCAGGCGAGGACATGGCTTCAGCCCTGCCAGAGAGAGTAGCCACTTGCTGGCGCAGATCACGCAACTCCTCGATCAGTTGATCTTTCGTCTTGTCTTCGTCCTGCATCGAGCATCCCATCCTGTCGTTGTTCGCACCTGGTAGAAGACCGCAAATCTGTCGACCTGGCAGCCCTAGAGCAATTCGAGACTCATCAAGAGCGCTGTCGGCTTAGCGCATAACCTGCCAACTCGCGGACATAGTGATCTTCGTCAGCACTGGCTTGCTGTAGAAGACTTGTATCGCCAGCGCCCATCTTGGCCAACGCCAGAGCCGCATTGTGGCGGACCGTCACATCATGATCACTGAGACATTCACTCAGAGCCGGCGCAGCTGCCGTAGCGAGAGGTCCTATGTTGCCGAGGGCCTCGACGGCATTGCGTCGCACCCACGCAGATTCGTCGTCGAGCACTCGAGCCAGGGCACCGCCAGCGGGCGCGGCAACGTGGCCCATGTCTCCGAGAGTGTCCGCAGCACTGGCCCGCAAACCCCAGGACTCATCTTCCAGCAGGTTCGTCAGCGTCGGAATCGCGGCAGAACCGGCCGTCGTCAACCCATAGGCTGCATCCAGTTGCACCGGGTTCGTGTGCGAGCGTTCGAGATTTGCTGCGAGTCGATCTTCGCTCTCAGCCCGCAGGGCCGCCGTCAGTGTCGACACACCCTCCTCACCCATTCTACCGAGACGATAAGCTGCGTCATAGCGCCCCATTTCGTCCTCATCGGACAATCTGCGGGTCAACTCCTCCAATGACTCCACTTGGTTGCCTGGCTGGGGGTTGGTGGCTCCACGCAGCCAATCCCATACATGACTGCAGACGATATCGTCGTCCCGATCTCCTGCTTCCCAATCCCGCCCATCATGGGCCCACGTCGCGGCAGTGGGCTCCTGCATGCGTGTAAACAGAAACTTCACCATGAAACGGTCCCGCGCGCCCACATTGGCCATCGCTCGATGCCACAGATCGTAGTGCACGATTGTCACCGTCCCGGCCTTGCCGACCATGGGCAACTCATGGGGGCTGTCGTGTTGACTCTTCCACGTCAGGAAGTGCGTAGCAGGTACAATCGACGAAGGGCCGCGATCGATATCGACATCCTGCGGGTAGTAAAAGGCCATAAGCCAACGAGCCCGATGATGACGAACATTCTCATCCCGTTCATAGCTGTCCTGGTGCATCTGCTGCCCCGGGCTTCCTGCTGGATTCAGATGGCAGTGCCGATGTGGATGCAACAGGTAATCGCTACCAAGAAGGCTCGTCAGCGCACCGGACACGGTCGGTTGATCCAACACACGGTGCAGGTCAGGAACACGGGGCAGGATGTCATTGCCCGGATTCCCATCCTTCTCGAACAAGCCTTGGATCCGACTGTGCAATGCGGCGTGAAATTCTGCGGGGAGATCGGCGTCGATCGTGAGGTATCCCTCGCGAACAAAGCCAATCATCTGCTCGTCTGACAGTAGTGTCATCTCACTCATCCCAAGGTTTAGCAGTCAGCCATCAGCAACTGATGGCAAATCCCAATAGGAGTGATCTTCTCATGATGTCTATCCTCCAAAAGGTTCGGCCGCTGGTGCAGATGTTTTCGCTGAAATGTCACAGACGGTGCAGGCGGGCAATGCCGATATTTGTCTCGCCCGCCCCTGAATAAAGCAAATAGAGTTCGTCGTGCTCGACATAGATTGCCGGATCGCGCAATTGGTGCACGGGCACCTTCGATCGACCCCAACGCGATACCTGCCGCGGCAGGCAGGCGCCCTCCCAGATGCGCTCTGGTTTCAGCAGTAGCTCTCCTGAAGAGTCCGTCCATTGTCGCCACGGCTGGCGTAGATCCACCTGCGCCACGAGGATGCATTCCGGTGTATCCTCTGCTCGCGAGTAGAACAGGTGTAGTGTGTCGCCGTTGACCCAGGTTGCCGCATGGCGCGAGGACGGGGCCACAGCGGCGCCTTCCTCGAAGGGTTCCAGACCGTCCGTTGAACGCCCTAACAGGCCACCAACATTCGTGTCCTTTGTGAAGCTGAACCAGGCGTCACTGTAGGAGAATGCCCGACAGTAGAACCATCCTAGCTCTGGTTCGCGCACCTCCCACTGCAAACCGTCCCGAGACAGGGCAACGAAGGTCCGCTGTCCCCGTTGGTCCACAGGCATGTGAAAATACATACGCCATTGGCCATCGTCGCCGATGTGCACGTCGGGACTGGCGATATGGTTTATCCCAGGGCCATCGTCCATGTGCAGAACACCCGGTTCAGGCAGGACCGTCCAGGGTCCCCTCAGTTCATCTGCCCAGGCCATGCGGATATAGTGCCCCCCATGGTGGGCGAAATAGAGGTAATAGCGACCGAGTCTTCCCGGTGCACCGACGGGCACACGAACCAATGAAGGGCCGTTGATATTGAACCCACGCTCCCCCTCCAGGCCAGGTAAGCCCGCATGGATGATCGGCGCGTCGAGGAGTCTTTCGGCGCGAAAGTGGGCGGAGGGGGGATACGTCACAGGTGCGTCACAGGGACTGGCGAAGCTGCAATCGCGCCGATCCGCCGCTGGAGAGGGTCACCTCATAGCGAAGATTGGCGACACGCTCCTGCCAGCCATCGTGCATCGATGGGAACCCGACCTCCCAGCCAAGGGCAGCGCAGATCATGCCCAGGCAGCCACTGCCATTGGTTCCCGAAATGCTGCTGCGTGGCGTCGACGACGACTCACTCAGATACGTGCCGTTCCAACTGTAGGCCTGCGTACCCTCTGGTGTCGGGCTGTAGCCGCCATCAGGTTTGCCAAAAACATCCTGATATTGACGCGCAATATCCACGAGAGTCGATCGTAGTTCCTCAGCACGATAGTCGGAGTGCAATAGACAGACCCACGCCATCTCCGCCACATTGCGAGGAATACAGTGAGAGTCACTTTCTGCATAGAAGCTGCCATCAGCGTGATGTGTGACACAGGCATCGGCCAGTTGCCGCAGATACGGGACCTTCAGTCCGAGAGAGAACTGAAAGTTGCCGATCACCTTCAGAGCACCCGAAATCTGCTGAAACAGTGGCAGACTCGAGTCACCGATCATTCCCGTATGCGGATTCTGATGCGCCAGGATCATCGTCAGGCCGCGTTCGACATAAGGGACAAGATCGTCTCGCCCCTCACAGGCCAGAAAAAAGAGTTCGCGTACACCTTGCGCGGCGTGGGAACCGATGCCCCAGGGCTGTGACCAGTCACCGTCACGGATCATCTTCAGGACCGCCTCCGGATCTGGATCACCACCCGTGCCGGTACGGAAGAACGCCCGACGTGGCTCGGCACCCAGGACGCGCAAAGCGATATTCGCCCACTTGGCATTGTTGCGACGCAGCTTCAGTAGCGCCGCAGGATCCTGCCTTGCGGAAAAGTGCTCTTCAAAAATCGGATCACGAAAGAACCCGGTCTCTTCATCCTGAAGATCCTGCAACAGACGGATAGTATCAGCTCTTGCGGGGCCGTTGGGTACCGTATCCAGCGCATCGTGACGTTGCAGAATGTGCAATCCCTTGGCACTCGACTGAAGATCCCAGGGAACGTGTGCGTCGACACACATGCGGAACAGACCGGGATGCTGCGCAGACATCACTGAATGCACCCAGGAGCTCACGTGATGGCGAACCTGCCGAAGCCATTCAGGCGGTTGTGTTGTGTCTGCGTGCGGTGTCATTCAGCCTTCACGCGTGGGTAATACTCCAGCACTGGTGGATCTTGGCATTGCGCTCGAAGTCTTTGGGGATCGTCTTCCACGTAATGTCCTTGCACTCCAGATCAGGTAAAGCCGCTATGTCCATCTTGAACTGACGGGCATTCGTCGAAAACAGCATAAGGCCCCCGTCGTTGAGCAGGCGAGCTGTTCGACGGATGAGATCTGCGTGGTCTTCGAGGATATCGAAGGCACTGTCCATGCGCTTGGAATTGGAAAAAGTCGGCGGATCGAGGAAGATCAGATCGAATCCATCACGCGGTATGTCGAGCCAGGCCAGACAATCAGCTTGAATGAGATTGTGCGGCACACCGCGAAAACCATTGCCGTGGAGATTGCGACGCGCCCACTCGATGTAGGTATTGGACATATCCACCGTCGTCGTCGCCGCGGCACCACCTGCGGCAGCGTGAACGGTCGCCGACCCGGTGTAGCCGAATAGATTCAGAAAGTGCTTGCCGGCGGCTAACTCGCCAATCATCTCTCGCGTCGGACGATGATCGAGAAACAATCCTGTATCCAGATAGTCAGTGAAATTCACCCACAGCGAGACGCCGCCCTCAGACACTTCGTGGTATTCTCCACCCTGGGAGAGCCGCTGATACTGGGTTTTCCCCTTTTTTCGTTCACGCAGTTTGAAATGCATATCCTCCCGGGCGATCCCTAATTCCTCAACGATCGTTGGCAGGGCCTCTTGCAGACGCGCCGCCGCCTTGGCAGGATCGATTGTTGCCGGCGCACGATACTCCTGCACATGCGCCCACCGCCGCTGTTGGGGTACCGACTCGTAGAGATCGACGGCGACGGCATATTCGGGCAGGTCGGCATCGTAGAGCCGATAACATGTCACGCCCTCGCGTCGGGCCCACTTGCCGAGGGTTCGCAGATTCTTGCGCAGGCGATTGGCCAGCATCTGCGCCCCATCGCTTCTGGAAGTCGCTTGTGCTGGTGGCGCGACCCGTCCGGTGCTCGTCTCAGTGCCTGCATCGGGATCGGGCGTCGTAACCCGACGCGACGCTGGAATGACACCGTGCAAGAGGGGGCATTCCAGGGCGCCATTGTAAAAGACATCTGCCGGCCCACTACTCAGACTCAAGGGAATCGCCCACTCGGCGCTGGTCGTGAGGATCGCCGCACGCCATCCAGCGTATCGATCGTGTAGCTGCTGCGACATGTCGGCGAAAATCACGCGCACAGCGGTTTCGTCTGAGAGTCGCTCACCATAGGGCGGATTGGCTACGACCAGGCCAGGGCCCGCCGGATCATCAGGCCCGGCACCGGCAACCAGCGCCCGTGTCTCTACGTGGACCCGCTTGGAGAGTCCCGCGCCACGCAGATTCACCCGTGTCGCGCGTACTGCGGCAGGGTCGATATCGTAGCCGACGATCTGAGGGAGCGTCTCCAGACCTTGACGATAGCGCTCGCGTGCTTCCTTGATGAGACCATTCCAGAGCCGCTGATCGTGGCCCATCCAGCGCAGCAGACCCAGATCGGGTCGTTCCATGGCGGGGGCGCGATCGGCCGCCATCCAGGCGCCTTCGATCAACAGCGTCCCTGATCCACACATCAGATCGACCAGGGGGCCACCTCCTGCTGCGACCTGCGTCCAGTCGCCACGCATCAGGACGGCGGCAGCGAGATTCTCGCGCAGCGGTGCGTCCACCGGTTGCGCACGATAACCACGCCGGTGTAGCGGTCGCCCGGACAGGTCGATACTGATCGTGGCGAGCACGCCATGGAGGTGAACGTCGACTCTCAGATCTGGTGCTTCGACGTCGACGGAGGGACGAGTGCCATTGCGCTCGCGGAAACCGTCCACGATGGCATCCTTGACCCGCAGAGCACCGAAATGTGTATGCCGAAGATTTGGCGACGTGCCGTTGAAGTTGACTGCCAGGGTTCCCGTGGGCCGAAGATGTTCGTCCCAGCGCAATGATGACACACTCTCATAGAGTTCGTCTGATGTCGAGGCGGGCGCGTCCTCGAGGACGAGCAGGACCCGACTGGCCAGACGTGACCACAGACACGCGCGGTAACCGACCTCCAGCGATCCCTGAAATCCGACCCCTGCCCGCTGTTCGTCGACTTCGAGTGCACCTAGCTGGCGCAACTCCTCGGCCAGCAGCGACGCGATGCCGCGTGGCGTCGGTGCAAAGAAGTTGTATGATGGGCTCGCAGTCATGGACAGCAAACATAGGGCTTTGCCGATCATGAGGAAGCATGAACACACCATGGATGTAGCGGGTGATCGCTTGCAAGGACTCTACGGATTGCCGCTGTGTACGCGATCACTCACTTTTCACGCAGAAGTCAAACTTCGAAAGGATACCATGCAGTCAGCCCAATATCACGGTGACCGCACCATCCGCGTCGGTGTGAGCGAACCCATCGCCCCTGGCCCTGGGCAAGTGCGGCTCGACGTCTCCTTCTGCGGCATATGCGGGACGGACATGCACATCTATCACGGCGCCATGGATGCCCGCGTGCAGCGCCCACTGACCCTCGGCCATGAAGCATCGGCGACGGTGATAGACATCGGTCCAGGCGTGACGAATGTCGTCGCCGGTGATCGCGTGGCAGTTCGCCCCATGCTTTTTGGTGAACCATCGCCCTTTGATAAGGGGCACCCCCACGTCGGCAAGAATCTGAAATTCATCGGCATCGATTTGCCCGGTGGGATGCAGTCATCGTGGACCGTCGACGCCTACACACTGCACAAGCTGCCCGATGGTCTCAGCTTCGAACACGGTGCCATGATCGAACCCGCCGCCGTTGCCTGTCACGACGTACGCATGGGTGAAGTCACCGCAGGAGAAACAGTCGTCGTGATCGGTGGCGGGCCTATTGGTCTGCTCGTTGGTCTCGTTTGCCTGCACAAGGGCGCTTCTGTCATTCTCTCTGAAGTAAATCAGACGCGTCTGGCCTTGGCAGCGCAACTCGGCATGAGAGCGGTGAATCCGCTGACACAGAATCTGACCACCATCGTTGAGCGGTTAAGCGATGGTGCGATGGCAGATTGTGTTTTCGAGGTCTCCGGTTCGGCCGCAGGCGTAGAGGCCATGACCGAGTTACCCAATGTGCGTGGTCGCATCGTCATGGTCGCCATCCATCCAGAGCCACGACCCGTGAATCTGTTCAAGTTCTTCTGGTCTGAGTTGCGCCTCATCGGTGTGCGCCTGTATGAGGAGGCCGACTTTGAAGAGGCGATTGAATTGGCCGCCAGCGGCGTGTTGGCCCTTGATCAGTTGATCACCGAAGTCCGACCCATCCGTGATGTTCAACAGACCTTCGAGCTCATCGATTCGAGCCCGGATGGTATCAAGTATCTCATCGATTGCAGGGGGAGCGCATGAACACAGGGTTCGATCTTACTGGCAAAACAGCCCTCGTCACCGGATGCCGTAGAGGCATTGGCATGGCCTTCGCACTTGGACTGGCCGAAGCGGGAGCCGATATCATTGGTGTGTCTGCGTCGATGGAGGCCTCTGGCAGTCAGATCGAGGCCGGCGTCACGGCCTATGGACGCTCCTTCAGCCCCTATGCCTGTGATTTCAGCGATCGCCAGGCGCTTCATGGCTTTATCGATCGGGTGACCGAAGACCATCCACAGATCGATATCCTCGTCAACAATGCGGGTACGATCCTGCGCCAACCTGCTACGGAGCATTCCGACGAATACTGGGACAAGGTACTGGAGGTGAATCTGAGCGCGCAGTTTGTATTGACTCGCGAAATCGGCAAACGCATGGTGGAGCGTGGCAGTGGCAAGGTCATCTTCACCGGATCACTGCTCAGTTTTCAGGGCGGCATCACCGTACCAGGATATGCCGCCAGCAAAGGCGGTATCGGCACGTTGACCATGGCCTTTGCTAACGAGTGGGCAGCACACGGCGTCAACGTCAATGCCATTGGCCCGGGTTATGTGGAGACAGACAATACACACGATCTGCGCAATGACACGGCGCGTTATGAGTCGATCCTCGGGCGGATTCCTGCGGGACGTTGGGGAGATCCTGACGACTTCAGGGGCCCCATCGTCTTTCTCGCCTCCGACGCCTCGCGTTATGTACACGGCACGACCTTGATGGTCGATGGTGGCTGGATGGGACGTTGAATCAGCAGCTTCTCACGCCGCAACACCCGCTTGCACCAGCTCGCCGGCGATCTTTGCCCATTCCCACAATCGCTCTGGCTCATAGCGAACCGTACTGATGTCTTTGAGGATCAGTTCGAGTGGACAATTGTGCCGCTCGCAGGCGTCGATCGTCTCCCTCAGGTCTTGTTCGACTGCAGTAGAATCCCAGCTTTCGACTGCCAGCAACGCTGGGCTGGGTTTGCGTGAAAAGACGTAGTCTGCGCCGATATTCTCCGCACCCACTTCGACGTCGACGAAGGGACTCATGGAAATCTTCCGCACATTCGGTACCGAGCGGATGATGTCGATCTTGTTGTGCAGTGGCTCGCAGCAGCCATAGTACCCCAAGCCGAACCGCTCGAACCAGCGAACGGCATAATCGAGCCAGAATTCTTTGTGCATCGCAGGCGACACGGTGGAGAAAATTTGCGCCATCCCATAGGTCCATAGATCGCAGGACCGGGGATGATCGGGATCGAAACCGGCTGCTGGCAACTCGTCGGAATAGGCGCCGGTACAATGGATCGTAAACTGCCCGTGTCCCAGCAAGCCCTGCTCCTGCAGGGCATCAAGCTGCGCCAGACTGGCTGTGGTATAGCGCTCTATCAACTGGTGGATGAAATCCGGCCTGTCCATGATGTCGAGGAGGATACCCTCGGGCGATCGCCAGGTAACCAACTGATCCCACGCACTGAAAACAGGTAGTGCGCCCTGCACTCGCACCTCAAGAATACCGTCGAGGATCTCTTCCAAGGGTCCGACACGCTCTGCTGTCGCTTCCACGTCGAAGTGGACATCGTGAAACTGGATTTTTTCCAGGTCTTGTTCGGTGCGAATCTGGTCGACGTAGCGATGGCCAACGACATCGTTGTGCGGATCACTTACGGCGCGTTCCTCTTGTACCTGGATACCAAAACCAAGACCGTGAATCACCGCCGACACATCGACACTGGGCTCAATCACCTGGTCATCACGCATGTGCCGCCACTTGTACAGGCGACGACGAAGATCGGTCTCCACCTGCCGATTCAACGGATCAACGCACAACAGACCCAGTTCGCCATCCACACCCATCTCATGCCAGGGGATCTGATCGATCACGACCATAGGTCGCGTTGGCCGCAAACCATTGAGTGCCACCCAGTGTTGCCGCGTCGTCTCCTGCTGTGGTAGAGCCGCTATCTCTCCAACCTGGAGGCCGAGTTCTCTCAGAATCTGGCGATCTCCGCCTTGCGTTCGCGTCACATTCCTCTCCCTGCATACAGAACCCAAAGGACAAGCTCTCAGGATAGTGAACCCCAAACGCGACACAGAACGCAAAAAGGCCCGCCATCGACAGATCGTGTCAGAAGGCGGGCCCAGCTGGGTGGCGCAGGATTACCTGGTTAGTCCAGGTGCTTGAGGATCGCTTCACCCATGGCTTCACTGCCAACCGAGGCCAGACCAAAGGCGATATCAGCTGTTCTGATTCCCGCCTTCACCGTCGACCTCACAGCCGTCTCAATTGCGTCTGCTGCCTCATGGAGACCAAAACTGTGGCGCAGCATCAGCGCCGCCGACAGGATCTGCGCACTCGGATTGGCGATGCCCTGACCGGCGATGTCAGGAGCCGTGCCACCAGATGGTTCGTACAGACCAAAAGGTCTATCCAGCCGATTCTTCCGTGCGCCCAGAGACGCTGACGCCAGCATGCCGAGGGAACCGCAGATGATCCCCATTTCGTCGGACAGAATGTCGCCGAACATATTCTCCGTGAACAGTACATCGAACTGATCCGGATCACGCGCCAGTTGCATGGCTGCATTGTCGACATACATGTGGTCCAGTTCGATCTCAGGAGCGTGTTTGGCGAAATACGCTGTCACCACCTTGCGCCAAAGCACCGAACACTCCAGCACATTTGCCTTGTCGACGGAGGTGACTCGCTTGCCACGTGCCAGGGCCGTATCGATGGCCACCTGGGCGATCCGTTCGATCTCACTTGTCTTGTAGACCATCGTGTCGATCGCCTGCTCTTCGCCATTGTCGAGTCTCGTCGTGGACTTGTCGCCGAAATAGATTCCACCCGTCAATTCACGAATGCAGACAATGTCGATGCCCTCGGGAATCCGCTCTCTCTTCAGGGGCGACGCATCGGCGATCTCTTCATACAGCAATCCGGGGCGGATATTGGCGTAGAGAGAAAAGGCCTTGCGGATCGCCAGCAGCGAAGCACGCTCGGGTTGTTCCTTTGGCGGTAGAGATTCCCATTTGGGGCCACCGACGGAGCCAAACAGGATCGCATCCGCATCTTCACACACCTTGTGTGTGCTGTCCGGAAAGGCAACGCCATGGTTGTCGATGGCAATACCACCGATGTCGGCGTGGGTCGCATCGAGGGCAAAGTCAAAGCGCTGTCCCGCTTGCTCCAGGACACGAAGCGCGACGGCCATGACCTCCGGGCCGATACCGTCGCCAGGTAGAACAGCGAATGTTAAGGTCTGCATAAATCCTGTCTTATACGGTGAAGGGCGAGCGCTCCGAACGCATGGACTGTCGTCCACTCGTGGGCATCCGTCGCAGGTTGACAGTAGAATCTAAGGCAAGAAGTCCCGATACTGCATTTCCAATCGCCTATCAGCGGGGACGTCACACATGAGCAACAGAAGAGAAGACCAGACAGAGAGATTTGGCGCGACCCTTTCTCGCCAGGTGTGGCGTGCTCACTGCACAGACACGGCGGACCTTGGGTCTGCGCTGCCGGATCTCGTACAAGAGCTGACATCTGGGCGGGATGCGGGGCAGGTGATGACGGCGAGTCTGTTTCGTTGGGATCAGCGTCTGTTTCTCTATCTGGAAACCATCGGCGACAACCCCGTCGATTCATTGACTGCCCCCCTCGCTCCGCATCTGTTGAGTTGGCCCGGCGAGCAGCGGCCTCGCCATTGGGTACCCATGACGGACATCTTCCACTATCACCGCTGCCTGGGAGCCGACCAGTGGCGTCGCAAGACGCCGCCGGATAAGCGCACGGCGCGGGTCCTGCGATTGCGCCCGCAGATGGCCTCCAGCTACATCTTCCTGCATTATCAGCTGCAGGAAGAGCGTCCCGCAGGAGGCGACAAATACGGCCTCATCAGCCTTCACGACGACATCATGTTTTTCTACGCTGAAGAGCCGACGATCGTTGAACCGCCACGATACGCGGGCGAGTTATCGACGCAGAACACACCTGGAGACTGGCACACCCTCATGGAGCCACACTTTCTTCCCTGGGATGATGAGGGCGAAGAGGCCCTCTGGCGACCCATTGAGTGTCTGTTCTCACTGTGAACACAAGTCACGCAACGCACACCAAAAAGCGATGGTTGAGATGAAACTGGGATTGATGCGGGGAGACACCGTGCCGGCAAACGAATTGCGCGGGCTCGGCTTCGAAGCAGTGCAGATGTTCTTTGGTGGCGGTGCCGAAGGCGACGGCGACGATCCGACACCGGCAGCCGTCGATGAGACGCTCAAGGCAGGCGACACATCGTTGGCAGCGATGACACTGCACGTGGATCTCGTCAACGCCACAGGAAGAGTAGAAGCCGATGTAGATCGTGCCATCAGATGTGTGCACAAGACGGCCGCTCTTGCGGGCAGATTTGGCGACAACCCACGGCCGATTCTCGTCTGGCATCCCTCGGGTTATCCAGAAGGTGAACAGGACCACGCCATCTTTGCGGGTCTCGTATCGAGTCTGAAATCTGTATGCCAGGAAGCCGAGTCAGCGAGTATCGACGTAGCGGTGGAGATTACCCGTGCCGGATCCGTCGGGAGTGCCGAGACCTTTCTACGTCTTCAGGATCACGTGGGCTCGTCGGCGTTGAAGGTCTGTGTGGATGCGGCCAACTTCTGCCCGGACCGCACACCTCTCGAGCGTGCTGTGCGTATGCTCGCGGCGGATACCGTCATCGTCCACGGCAAGGATGCGAGCTTCGCCGACAATGGCGAAGTCGCCGACTATGGCCCCACAGGATCGGGTCGCCTCGACTACCCCACCTATGTGCACGCTGTGCAGGAACACTGCAACGTGGCCTATTTCGTGCTCGAGTACTATCGCTCCCGCGAAGATTTGCTCAAGGCCCGGGACATTGTGCTTGCAGCAATGAAGTAGGCATAAGCAAAAGATCACACTTCTATTGCTGGCTCAAGTCCTTCAGCCGCTGCAGTCGCTCTGTCTCATGGGCGGCAAACCAGCTGTCCTGGGATAGTTGCCGATAGGCTTCAGCAAAGTGACGGGCCGCGTCTTGTGTATTGCCGAGAGCCAGGTGCAATTCGCCCAGCTCTTCGCTCACATACCCGTCACCCGTGCCGGCAGCCTCGTGATCAGCCAATAGCTGCTGTTGGATCTCCAGGGCCTCGGTCAGTCGGCCGACAGAGCGCATACAACGAGCAACACACCAGTGAGCGATGGCGATCGGGCCTGCCTCTGCCTCTTGCTGGCGCGCCACCAGGGCCTTCTGGAACAACTCGAGAGCCGCGTCGAATTCACCATCTCCGTGATGGTCCCAGCCGAGATTGTTGTAGATGGAGCCAAGCCAGTGGCGCGCTCTTGTTTGTGTTGACGCTTCGGCGATATCGATCCCCTTGCGGCTCCAAGCACGCCGCGTTTGGGTCGAATCGGCGGCGATCGCCATCATATGCGCCGCATCGATCGCGTGGTAGTCTGCCCGGATGAGTCGGCCCATGTCATAGGCTTGTTCGAAGAGGGGCAATGCCTTGTCGGTCTCGCCATTTGATCGATGCGCCCGTCCTCTTTCGAGAAGGAAACGTACCCTTTCGACACTGGCAGCCCCTCGCAGCTGCCCTTCTACCTCATCGAGTGTCCCATGGGCCGATTTGAAGTCTCCTTCCAGCCCGTACGTACGAGCGATCTGCGTTGCCAACTGCAATCGATAGGACGCAGTGGAGTCGGTTGCGTGGTTTCTGAACTGCTCAAAACGAGTCCGAGTGGCGGCGGGATCGTTGTAATCCCAGACCGCATCAAAATCCATCGCCATGTCTGCAGATGATTCAGCCATTGTCTGTCCCTGGATGGTTGCCGCCACAAGAATGGCGAGGCACGTTGCGAGTTTGATCCGCATCAGATGGTAATCCCCTGTTCTTCGAGCCAACCTCTGAGTGGGACATCTTCATCGTTGGGTGACGTAAAGCCCCGCCCGCCTGAATGCGTTACGCCCAACAGTTGCTGTCGAATCGCGTCGCAGGCTGGCAGCAAGTGTTCGACACGCATGTCGTCGCGAGGCCGCAGCCATCGATAGGAATAGCCGTAGAACAGAACACGTCGTGGTTCAATCCAATAGTTGGCACTGCCCGAATGCCACAATCGACGATCAAAGAAAACGGCACTTCCCGCCGGTACGCAGACGGGAACAGCCCCTGCCGGCATCGCCGACCTGTCATCGCCAGGAAACTCATTGCGCAGATGCGACCCGGGCAGCACATAGAAGTTCCCTCGATCTGGCTGCGAGGCATCCGACAGAAAGTAGCCAATTTTCAGTGACACACGTGGACGAGGGTTGCCCTCCAGATCACGGTTGATCTGACCCGAATCCTGATGCCATCCCAGAGCCAGACCATCGTCCTCGACACGCCGCCCCGCCGGTTCGACGGGGGTGTAGGTCATGTGCGTGTGGTACAATTGGATATGCCAACCAAGAATGCCCCAGACCTTGGGAAACGTCGTCGACCAGTCGAGCAGTTTCAGATATGCGGCGTCTCGGCCAATGAAGTCGTAATGGTTGACCCGCGCTCCCGGGTCCATCCCCTGGCGTTCACGCTCGCTTCGGTCAATCTCGTCAGAGATAGGCATCAGCGTCTGTACCAGATCTTGGGGGATGGCATCGGGAACGACGAAGTATCCATCCCTTTCGAATTGCTCTGACTCGGATGGAGTGAGCGTGTGTTCAAGACAGGATGGGTTCACTATCGACTCTCTTCGTCACCTGTGGTTTGCAGACTATCCAATTGAGAGAAATTCAAGCGCTGCCCACAAGGTCCGCGCGCTTCTTTGGCCCATCAGACCGTAGCGACGCCTTGTCCCGACGAACAGGTGCGCTACCTTGCCACGCATAAGGAGAAACGTGGCTATGTCTGTCCTACAAACACATGAACTCAAGTGTGATGTGCTCGTCGCAGGTGGTGGCCCCGCCGGTGTGCCCTGCGCTCTGGCAGCGGCCCGAAATGGGGCGAGTGTCATCCTTTGCCAGGATCGGCCTGTTCTGGGGGGCAATGCCTCTTCGGAAGTCCGCATGCATATCGTCGGCGCTGACGCCTCCGGGAGCCGCGGCGTGGAACTGGCCACTGAAGCACGCGAAGGTGGCATCATCGAGGAAATCCGCCTCGAAACCAGCCTGCGCAACCCGCAACGCTCGGCATCGATGCTTGACCTGATCCTATACGAGAAATGCCGCGCCGAACCGAATCTGACGCTGATGCTCAATACCGCCGTCGATGGGGTGACCGTGTCCGACGGGCATATCGTGGCCGCCAGCGCCCTGCGTCAGTCGACGGAGGACCGCTTCGATATCACTGCCCACCTATTCGTCGACTGCACAGGTGACGGACGGCTGGGGCTGGAGGCGGGCGCCCCCTTTCGTGAGGGTCGCGAGTCGAAGGCCGAGTACGGTGAGCCACAGGCGCAGGACGCTGCCGACGACAAGAGTCTGGGGTCGACCCTGTTGTTTCAGGCGCGGCAGCACGACCATCCCATGCCCTTCGTGGCTCCGCCATGGGTGCGCAAGTTCACCGAGCATGACTTACGCCTGCGGCCGCACGGTGCCCCTGGTATCGATCGCGGTCTTGAATACGGCTATTGGTGGGTGGAATGGGGCGGCGTACTCGATACGGTCAAGGACAACGAGACCATCCGCGATGAATTGCTGGCGATCATGCTTGGTGTGTGGAATCACATCAAGAATGACGGCGATCATGGCGCAGATTGCTGGGCCCTCGACTGGTTTGGTTTCCTGCCGGGCAAACGGGAGAGTCGTCGTTTTATCGGTCAGCATGTTTTGAGTGAGAATGACATTCTCGCAGCGCAGAGATTTGATGACACGATCGCCTTTGGTGGATGGTCCCTCGACACGCATCCACCTGAGGGTGTCGATGCCGTCGACCTACCCCCTTGTAATCAACCGCAACCCCCGCACCTCTACGATATTCCTCTGCGCAGCTGCGTCTCCCGCGACGTGGACAACCTGATGTTTGCGGGACGCAATATTTCTGCGACCCATGTGGGATTCTCATCGACGCGTGTCATGGCCACATGCGCCGTCATCGGACAGGGCGTGGGCACGGCGGCCGCCTTCGGCGCACTGCACGGCCATGCAGCCACCGAATTGTCCAGCGACGCCAAGGCAATGCACGCGATCCAACAACGGCTGCTACGTGACGATGCGTTCCTCATCGGTTGTGCCAACAGCGACGACACCGACGTGGCGGGCAAGGCAACGATAAGTGCCTCCAGCGAGTGCAGCGGCGGTGAAGCGACGAATGTCGTGAGTGGTCAGACCCGCAGTGTCCATGGAGAAGGGGGTGCCGCGCCCGATGTGGCCAACCCGGGCTCGCATCGATGGATGAGTGATGCCGCCGAGGGGTTCCCCGCGTGGTTGGAACTGCGCTGGTCAGCGGCGGTCGAGGTCGCGCGAATTCAACTCGTCTTCGATACGGGCCTGCATCGTGTACTGACCCTCAGTCATTCCGACGCGTATGTAGATCGCATGGAGTATGGTTGTGCCCAACCCGAAACGGTTCGAACCTATCACCTGGAGGCGGAAGTCTCTGGCCAGTGGCAGTCTCTTGCCCACGTAACGGACAACTATCAGCGTCTCAACATCCACGACTTCGACTCCCCGCCGACCATCGATGCTCTGCGGCTGACCGCCGAGGCGACCCATGGTCTCGACCATGCTCGTCTTTGCGAGATTCGCGTCTGCGAACAGATCGATGATTGGTCTGCCGGAAAAAGGTGAAATAGATGACCGACTACCTCATCACCAGCATTGGTGGCCCCCAGCCGAAAATCACCGTCGATTCGATCGATTCTGGCGGCGACCTGCAGCAACTGACAGATCTGGCCTGCGATGGCAATCCCGGTCCCCTGGCTGTGTCACCTGATCGTCAGCATCTGTATGTCAGCGTCCAGGTGGATGACCAGCACCTGGCGCGCAGCTATCGTATCAGCGCCGACGGGGATCTGGCCCTCACAGGCCAAACCAACATGGGTGGTAACCCCTGCCATCTTTCGACGGACAACACAGGTCGGTTTCTATTGGGGGCGTACTATTCTGATGGCATGGCCACAGTCGATCCTATCGATGCGGCGGGTGCCCTTGGAGGGGCGCGAACCTCACACAACCCAACCGAGCTGCGCGCCCACTACATCCAGACCGATCCCAGCAACCGTTTTGCCTTCGTGCCGCACGTGGACACGGCCAACTGTGTCTATCAGTTCCGCTTTGACGAGACCACCGGGCAACTGACACCCAACGACCCGCCACAGGTCTCACCTCCCCCGGGACAGGGACCCCGACATCTCTGCTTTCATGCGTCCGGCCGCTACGTCTACACCAATGGTGAACAGGGTTCGAGTGTGACGATCTGGGATTATGATGAAGCCACGGGTTGTCTGAGTGCGAAAGAAACCCTCACCACCTTGCCGGAAGCGGGTTTTGCCGAGGCCAACCACCCTTCGCAACTCCACATCAGCGCGAATGGTCGTTTCCTCTTTTCAGGGAATCGCGGCCATCACAGCATTGCGGGATTCCTGGTGAATGACGACGGCTCACTGCAACCGACCGGTCTCACACCAGCTGATCCGAATCCGCGACCGATCACGGTCAGCCCCGACTCTCACTTTCTGTTTGCCGCCGGCAGCACCGAGGAAGGTCGGCTGATGCGCTGGCGAATCGACCAGGAATCGGGTGAGCGCTCGAACGTCACCTACTATGACTGCGGACCGGTCTCGTGGGTGATATCCATGCGCCGGGACTAGTCCCCGATCATCCTGCGCTACGTTCGTCGGTGAGTCACGCAGCGTGGTGGCTGGCTGCGTGACTCAAGCCGCGACTCAGATGGGCCGTACGATGTGCCGTCGCTCCTGCGGCAGGGCCTTACGCAGCGTTGCATCGTACTCGCGTTTGGCGATTTCCTGCACCTCGGGTAGACCGATGGTCACATCGGCAGCGTGAAAAGTGATCACCAGCACCTTGCGAGGCAGGTCACCCGTATGGACGGAGGCGCCGTGGACCATACCCGTCGTCAGCACCGACGCCTGGCCCGCCTTGGCCAGCAACGGCTGTGGCTCGGCATAATCGAGTTCGGGTAGGTCGGCCAGCTTGATGCCGATGATGCGTGGAATCTCTCCCTTCAGCTCAGCCTGGGTCTCCCAATGGGCCGCCAGAGGTCGGTGGCTGCCGGGACGATACATCATCGGTGCCTGATCCAACGCCACATCGGACAGCCATAGGAAGAAGATGGACGTCACCCGACGAGGTGATGCTTCCAGATCGGTCAGGGTATACTGCAAATCGACGTGTTGATCGAAGCCGAACTCAACACCGGGTTGAGGAAAGGCCGTAATGATCGCCGTTTGGAAGAAGTAGACCGCCTTGGAATCGAGCAGTTGACACGAGACTTGCTCGAAAAAGGGGTCCTGGATGAGATCGATCAGCGCCGGATCATCGTAGTTGCATGTCAACGAGGATCTGTTACGCCCTTCCTTCTGTGGCAGCAATCGATCGAGGGCTTCTGCTGCAGCTGTGATGCGATCCATCGAGATCGGTGTGTCCATAGTGAAGGCACCGTCATCGAGAAATCGCTGGATCTGTAGCTCATCGATCATTGTTTCCTCTTCCTCATCGATCCGAAGATCCGGCTGTCCTGGCGACTTGGCCTCAGGGCACGACATGTTGGCAGGGCAAGATAGGCGTCAACTCCTTGCCGACACAGCGGGGGCACTCTACACTCGGACTACCCTTGTCCCCCACTCATCACCACACCCAAAGAGCTCATGCGTTTCGACGATATTGCCCTCGCTGTGCCCCGCATCATGCTGCCACGCCCCGACATCGACCTGGCAAAGTGGTCTGTCATCGCCTGCGACCAGCACACGTCGAATCCATCCTACTGGGAGCAGGTGACTGAGCAGGTTGGCGATGCGCCATCGAGTCTGCGGCTGATCTATCCTGAAGTCCATCTTCATTCATCAGATCGCCAGACGCGCATCGAACAGATCCGCGCCGACATGCAGGTCTGCACGAGCGAAGGCGTATTGCAGGAAGGGGACCCTGGATTTGTTCTGGTGGACCGCCAAACGACGCACGCCGCCTCTCGTCGGGGGCTCATGGTCGCGTTGGACCTGGAGCAGTATTCCTACGCGCAGGACGCGACGACCTTGATCCGCACGACGGAGGGAACGGTACTCGAACGTCTACCGCCACGTATCGAAGTACGTCAGGGGGCACCTCTTGAAACCCCACATATCCTCGTATTGATCGATGACCCACAACGCACGGTCATCGAACCCCTTGCTCAGCTTTCTCTCCCCCCTGCCTACGACACAGAACTCATGTTTGGAGGTGGTCGCGTGCGCGGCTGGCATGTGCAGGAGCAGCAACACATTGCTCAGGTTGTCGAGGCACTGCGCGCCCTGGCTGTGGATGGCTTGCTGTACGCCATGGGGGATGGAAACCACTCGTTTGCGACGGCCAAGGAGGTCTGGGAGCAGATCAAGGCGGATGCCGGTGGGCTGCAAGCTGTAGCCGACCATCCGGCCCGACATGCATTGGTGGAGTTGGTCAATCTGCACGACGAGGGTCTCACCTTTGAACCGATCCATCGCGTCGTGTTCAATGTCGGCCATGACGCTTTGCTGGCAGCAATGACCGACTACTACCGGCGCCAGGGCTCGACCGTCAAAATCGACCACATCGATGACCGGTCACTGTGGCAACAAACCTGTGACGGGCTCGTTGAGGGCGAAGATCATCACATTCCATGGGTCGCGGGTGGCCGCAATGGCACATCCTATCAGGGGATCCTCACCATTCACCAACCCACTCATGAGTTGGAGGCGGTCTCCCTGCAGGAGTTCCTCGATGGCTTTGGCGAGGAACACGGTGAACTGCAAGTTGACTACATCCACGGTGCCCAGGCGACACAAGAGGTCGGATCCAAAGCCGGGAATGTGGGGCTCGTGTCCCAGGTCATCGACAAACACGCCCTGTTCCCAACGATTGCTAAGGATGGACCGTTGCCGCGCAAGAGCTTCTCCCTCGGTGAGGCAGAGGAAAAACGCTACTACCTTGAATGTCGCCGCCTGGCGGAAGATGTTCTGTCCCGATGACGGGGGTACCAGGCCCCATGACCCCGGCCCAGGCAGTCCTGCTGGGACTGGTACAGGGGCTCACCGAGTTTCTTCCCATATCCTCCACGGCGCATTTGCGCATTGTCCCTCATTTCCTGGGCTGGAGCGATCCTGGGGCGGCCTTCTCAGCGGCGATTCAACTGGGAACACTGCTCGCCGTCTTCATTTACTTCGCCGCGGATATCCGCCGCCTGACACGCGCCGCCATCGATGGACTGGTTCATCGTGACCTGCACCGTAGTCCCGATACGCTCATGGCCTGGGCCATCGTGCCTGCGACCATTCCCATTGTCGTTTTCGGTCTTGGCTTCAAAGACTACATCGAGACGGAATTACGCAATCTGAGTGTGATCTCAACGGCTCTGATCGTGCTGGCCCTGCTGCTGCTACTGGCAGAGAGTGTCAGTCGGCGCGATCGCAGCCTCGGACAATTGACCTTCTGGCGCATACAGATTATCGGTTGGTGCCAGGCTCTTGCCCTCGTGCCTGGTTGCTCGCGATCTGGATCGACGATCATGGGAGGTCTCTTCGTCGGTCTGTCCCGTCATGAGGCGGCACGTTTTTCTTTTCTCCTGGGCTTGCCTGCCATCGCTGGTAGTGGCCTCTTTGAACTGATGGAACTGATCGCAGCGGATATAGGAACCGATGGCCTTGTGAATCTGGGCATCGGCATTGGCGTCGCCGCAGTCAGTGGCTACGTCAGTATTGGTTTCCTCCTACGCTTCCTCGAACGATTCGGTACCCATGCCTTCGCTTTCTATCGCATCGCATTAGGTATCGGCATCCTCTATAGCCTGCACGCCTGACCCGAGGCGTGCCAACGACAGGTCTCCCATGTATCCCAACCCAATCAAACAGAAGCTCGCTGATGGTCAGGTCGTATTCGGTACAGGCCTTGCCGCTTTTTCGCCTCACATTGCCGGGCCGACACTGGACACAGGCATCGATTTTCTCTGGATCGATACCGAGCACATGCCCTACGGGGCTGAGGCCCTCGACACGATTCCCGTCCTGGCGCGCCAGCGCGGCGTCGCCCCGATGATCCGAGTTGCCAACAATGACCCAGCCTTGATCAAGAAGGCCTATGATGTGGGCGCCGTGCTGGTTATGATTCCACAGGTGAACACAGCAGAAGAAGCGGCAGCCGCTGTGGACGCCGCCCACTATCCGCCTGAAGGCAATCGCGGTCTGTCTCCCATGTGGACTCGAATCGCCGGAGAAGATTGGCATGAAGTCCTCGAAACGGCCAACGATGAAACACTGCTGATCTGCCAACTGGAGTCGCAACAGGCCTGGGACAACCTCGACGAGATTGCCGCCGTGGGTGGAATTGACATCATTCTCGTAGGACCCCTCGATCTGTCCGCTTCACTTGGTGTCATGGGCAAGACCGGATCACCAGAGGTACAGAGCATCATGGAAGAAGTGCCCAAACGGCTTGAAGGATCGGGCATTGTCGTCGGCACGACCCTCGTTGATGTAGACGAAATCGAGCAAAAAATCGACTGGGGATATCGCTTCCTGAATGTTGGCAGCCCCATTGCCTATGGCGTGCCTGCCGTGACGCAGCACATCACTCGACTCAAGTCTTACGCCGGCCGCTAAGGGCTGGTCTTTCAAGGAGGCGACCTATGGGCTCGCATCGTCCGAAAACTCTTGCTGTTTTGGTACTTCTGCTCCTGGGCGTTGCCGTCAGTGCCCAGGAAGACTACCCACCTGGCACATTCCGGCTCACGCCACGAATCGATCTGGGACTGCAACCGGTGCGTGTACATGTACCACCGCAGTTTGACCACCTACCCCAGGATCTGACGCTGAATCTGCCACCCGGCTTCCGCGCCAGCGTGTTCGCCTCTTTTGAGAACTTTAATCGCCCGCGATTCATGGCCTTCGACGACGAGGGCGTGCTGCACGTGGCCAACATGGACAACGACGAGATCCTGGCCCTGCCTGATCGAGATGGCGACGGTGCCGCTGACGAATCGATTGTGGTGGCGACCAATTTCGACCGACCCCACTCGGTGCAATTCTATAACGGCGACCTCTATGTCGGTGATCGTCCTCGTATCCTTCGCTATAGTGACTTGGATGGGGACGGTATCTTCGAGGAACGATCGATTTTCGCCGATGACATCCCGTCGACTGGATCACACTCGACACGCACGCTGGTCATCGACGAGCCGGGGGGAAAGATGTATCTCGGCGTCGGCTGGCCCTGTGATCTGTGCCGCAATCGCGGTGCCGAACGTGGTTCGGTGCTGCAATTCAACCTCGACGGCTCTGGTCGGCGCGTGTATGCCACGGGTGTGCGTAATCTGATCGGCATGGACATCCATCCCGTCACAGGACAATTGTGGGGGACGAACAACGGTTTCGACCATCAAGGGGTCGATGATCCACCGGAGTGGATCGACGTCATTCGTGATGGCGGCTTCTATGGCATCCCCTTCGCCTATGGTTATCAGGTCTGGGCCGATTTCACCAACCCCAGCTATCGCGACATCCTGCCAATCACGCCTGCTGACTCGGCCCGCGTGGCGACGATGCAGCGACCTGCTGTGATGGTACCGGCACACACGGCGCCCATGGCCATCCACTTCTACGATCACGAACAGTTTCCTCGCAGGTATCGGCATGCCGCCTTCATCGCTCTGCATGCGGGGCATGCTTATCTGGCACCAATCGAGGGTTATTCGGTCCTTGCCATGTTCTCTGAACCGGATGGCAGTCGCGCGCGCATCGCCGACTTCATCACAGGCTTCCAGACGGGTGTGGAGGTCGAAGACGTGTGGGGCCGTCCAAATGGCATCGTCACCGGTCCAGATGGCAGTCTCTACGTCAGCAGTGACCGTGACAACTACGTGATCATAAGAATCCAACATGGGCAGGTGGCCGCCGATTGGGGACGCCACAACCTACCGGATTCATTGGCCGTTGGCACGCCCTTGAGTATTGATGCAATGGTCCATGTGGAACGCCCCCCGGTGGATGGCTCACCCTTGGTGGTAACAGCTGATCTGAGCCAGCTGGGCGGACCGCCAGACGTTTCACTGATGCCGGCAGGCGAAGGTGACTTCCGCCTGCAGTTCCGCATGGTGGCGCCGCCAGATCTACGCCCGGGACTCAGGAAGATCCGTGTCCGCGTGCATGCCTCGGGTGCCTCTGAAGAGGGTGATGTGCATCTGGGTTGGCAGATCGCGGTGCTGCCGTCTCGCCGGCAGGAGGACCTGATCGTCTACGATGAGGTCCTGGCTGAGGGCTGGACCTTGGTCAACAATACTTTCTTTGACGATCTCACGCGCGATTTGCGGGAGGACCTCTTCGTCTACAGTGGTGAAGTATCCACTTCCTTCCGCACCAAGTCAGGTGATTGGGATTGGGTCTTGCGATACCGCCCACCAGAGCCACTGGATCCGACCCGGTTCGATAGAATCACCTTCGCCTTCCATCCGGGCCCTGTCGACTGGAGCAATGGCGAGAACTTCAACATTTACATTGCAGGCACTCTCGTCGATCTGATCGACGAGGGGCTCGTCGACCCTGCCGTGAAGGACTGGCAGCTCGTTGACATACCACTGACACGTTTTGGTCGTGCAGCCCCGATTCAGGAAATCACCCTGGGTGGTGATTTTTTCGGGCGGATCTATGTGGACGATGTGCGTCTGCGCGGCGCATCCGTACGCACGGCGATCCTCGAGGATGAATCCTCGCCGTCCGCGTTTGCCCTGGCGCAGAGCTACCCGAATCCATTCAACAGTGAGACGGTGATCGAATACCGGATACCTGCAACGGAGCGAGTCCGACTGCGGATCTACAATCTCTCGGGACAGGTCGTGACAGACCTCGTCGATGAGGCGCTGGCAGCTGGAACGTATCAGACACAATGGGATGCACGCGATGCCACGGGACATCCCGTGGCCAGTGGTGTCTACCTGTATCGATTGCAGGCGGGTGATCAGGTGTTGAGTCGCAAGCTCGTGCTCGTGCGCTGACAACGATGACTGTGAGTGCCGATGTAGATCGCTGGCTCTTTGGTGAAGCGTGGACGGGGTCTCAGATCCCGGACCACGTGACCGCCCTGTGTGACACGATCGGACCGCGCTGGTCAGGCACAGAGGCAGAATGGCGGACGATCGACTACATACGGTCCGTCCTGGAGGGATATGGACTCGATCGTGTAGACGTGGAGGAATTCGATTTCGTCAGCTGGTCCTGGTCCAAAGCGGATGCATGGGTGCTTGTAGATCAGGCGGACAGATTCGATCTCGACATTCTGCCCTTCATTCGTTGCCCCTCTTTCCAGGTCGATGCCCAGGTCGTCGATGTCGGTTTTGGTACGCAACGGGAGATCGACCAAGCGGGACCCTTGAGTGGTCGTATCGCCCTCATGGCGATGTCTCACGAACCCTTCTCGGAGCCAATCCCTCCCGCCTATCGTTTGCGACAGGTTGCTGCCGCCGGCGCGACGGCTGCAATCGTCATCGATCCAAAGACAGGTGGTCGCCGGGAGTATCACTCTGCCCATGACTCACGGGATCCCGATTTTGATCACCCCCCCCTGCCCTGTGTGTCAGCCACACGTGAGGACGCGGCGCGATTGCGACGGACTCCTGCAGCTCGAATCCATCTCGATGTGGAGACAACGTCACCCCGCGTAAAGAGTGCAAATGTTCATGGGGTCCTCGAAGGCGAACACTGGCCTGAGGAAGATCTCGTCCTCGGTGGTCACCACGACACGGTCTTCGGCACACCGGGTGGCAACGACAATTCATCTGGAACGATCGCCGTCATCGAGACGGCTCGCGTGCTGGCCCATCTGCGCAAGGCCCTCGGGAAACGGCCGGGCCGATCCATTCATTTTGTGACCTATGCTGCAGAGGAGCAGGGCTTTCACGGTGCCGGCCAATTCGTCTCTCGCCACTATGCAGCAGGGCATCGCCCGCGTCTGGCACTGAATCTTGATGAACTGTCAGCAGGGCCGATGAAGGGCATCGTTCTTGGCTTTGATCATCTTCGCTTGTTCGTGCAAGAGCAGCTCGACTCCATGGGCGACGGCTTGGCGTGCCACGTGATGGCGCAACTGGACAACTCCTCAGATCACTTCCCCTATCTGTATCGCGGCATCGATGCTGCCCATCTGTGGCGCTGGCGTTTCCGTTCTCGGCATGCAGACGCCGACTTTCACCATGAACCTGCAGATACGGCGGACAAACTGAATGTTCGCGAACTCAAGGAATATGTGGCGCAGCTATCGCGCTTGATGCTGCGTCTGTCGCAGGTCGAACCCGACGCCTGGCCACAGCTTGGTGTATCTGCTGAGGAAGCTGCAGCGCGTGTTGTGGCTGAACGCGGCAGCGTCGTGCGTGTGTTCTAGCTCTGTGCATGTCTTAGTGATGCGCGTGTCCTGACTGTGGCACGTCGTCGCGCACCTGGTTGCCAAGAGACGATCTACCTTCGCTTGCACCGCTGATCTTGACCACGCCCTTCGATTCACCGAACTGATCCACGGAGACACATAAAATGGCTCGCTGCGATTTCGCCTGGTCCCCCCGGTTGTTGCAGTGCGGTCGTACGACGCGCCTTCCACTGCGGGTCGATACACCCGATGTCAACCTTGACCTGGGAAGCTTCACCGAAGTCGATCGCCGGTGGTCTGACAAGCAGCGCACACTCTATCTGTATGTCCGTGCACCGCTGTCGGCGGGGGACGAGGTCGTCAGTGCGCAATCCGGATCGCAGGAGGCGTCCACGACGATCGGCGTGCGCAGTCTCGAACAGATACGCCAACCGATCACGTTCCGTGAGACCACCTATCCAAGACGCTGGCCTCTGGGCGTCGCATCGACACCTTCGACCAAGCGCGGGCAAGTCCTGCACGACCTGCCCCTGGCGCCACCGAGTGCAGAAGCGGTCTCTTTCTGGCACAACTGCGACGATGCAACACTTTGGCGGCAGTTGCCCGTGGCGGAGTTGCCGCGCGCTCACTTCGTCAATTGCCATCAGGGCTGTCCCGGGTGCGGCACCGATGTCTTCACCCACAGTGGTTTCTATCCATGGGTGCGCAATCACCTTCCCGGCGATTTCAAGTCCACCTGTCCTGAGTGTGGCCTTGTCTTCCCGGACAATGATATCCTTGCAGGAGACTTCTCAGGCGCACACAGTGATTTGGACCCACGGCAAAGCATCGTCGATGACGGTTTTGGATACGTCGATGAGGAGGGGCATCTGTTTCTCTTCACCGCAACCTATTGTCGGGACCAGACGCGGGCCTTTGGCGCCGGTGTCGGCGTCATGGCGGCTCATGCGAGACAGCTGGGAACTGGCCCTGAGGGTGAGGAGGCAAGACGACGCCTGAGCCTCATGTTGCTGCGCTACGCAGAAGAGGAAGTCTACCTGGCCGCCGTGCCGCAGTTCCGCTATGGGCCGACCCTTGGAACCGAGCTCCTGTGGCAATGGACGACGACTGGACAGACCGACTGGGCCAGTGAACCCGACCCGGTTGCCGCCCTCTATCGCATGGGCTCACAACGCTACTGTATCGACACACCCTACATCACCGAGACGCTGGCCATCGCCTATGACACGGTGTGGCCCATGCTGCGCGAAGATCAGCAAATCGTCGAACGTGCGCGGGCCTGCGGCCTGGAAGTCGGGTCACCGACAGGGGCAGTCGAGCTGGTGGAGCAGATGCTGCGGTCGTTGTTGCAGGTACATCTCGATGGCGGTGCCTCCAGCAACCTTCCTCGCGTCAGTGAGGGTGTGCTGGTAGCACTGCGGGTATTACAACGTGGTGATGGCCACGATGCACTGACCTGGATCTATGACGAGGGGCCCGACGAATTACGCGTGTTCACATCGAATGATTTCTTCCCCGATGGCACACCGCCAGAAGCAACAGGAGGCTACAACAACATCCACACAAATGGTCTGTTCGCCCTTGAGCATCATCTTCGGCAACTCAAGGCAGATCAGCCGGGTGCGTATGATGAACAACAGTTCCCCTCGATGCTCGCCGACCCCCGTGCCGCACGTGTCGCCCTGGCGCCGCACGAAATCTCCATGACCGGTGGAGCCTATCTCGGATTCGGTGACGGCGGCGGGCCAGCCGTGCAATCACCGCAGGGCGCTGATACCTTTCACGCCCCACTGGCTCCACGGGCGCTGGCCTGGGCCGCACAATACACGGCAGACGCAGCGGTAGCCCGACTCCACGAGACGGTGATGTCACGCCAATTCGTGTCTCAGGGGATGACGATTCTCGACGGCGTGGGTCTGGCCGTCCTGCGCAGCGCTGGCACACCTGAGCATGCGGCAGCTGGCATCGTCTATGGCGACACGTCCGGTCACCGTCACCAGGATTTGCTGGATGTGCAACTGTGGGTGAAAGGACAACCCTTTCTGTCTGATCTCGGCTACCCACAGTCCTGGGCCTCGAGGGTGCGCTGGGAAGGTCATTGGGCGACGCACAATACAGTATGGGCTACGGTTCCAGGCGTCTCGAGCGATTTGGCTGGTCGCGGACGTGTGTTGCGCAGCATCGAGATGGATGGCCTGCAACTGATCGAAATCGAGGCGGCCCGGTGGATCCAGGGAGCCGATGACGAGAATCCATCACACTGGACACGGACAGATGTTCGGTTTCGACGTCTCCTCGCCCTGCTACAGACCGATGAAGACGGCGTCGTATTGATCGACTTTTCACGCGTGCAAGGCGGCGATGAACACTTCCGCCTCTGTCGTGGACTCGAGGGTGAATTGGAGATCCTCGACGCCACCACCACACCGCGGACAGGGACACTGGCAGCGCCGGATGTCGAGCGCGGCGAAGACGAGAGTCTGCGGCACACAGACCACCGTGGGCTGGCCTGGATGGATGAAGTGGAGGAAGTGGCCCAAGCCGATGGCTGGTGTGGTCGTTGGCGCAGCCGACGCAACGACGAGGCCGAAATGGACATGTTTGTCTTGCGTGCCAGTGGCGCCCAGGCCCTTACAGGCCGAGCGACAGCGACGATGGGCACACCAGAATCATCTACCTATTCCTATCGCACCGTGTGTTGGCGGGTCCCTGAGAGGACGCAGGAGATGTCCCATTTCGATCTCGTCTTCGAACCACGTCTCGGGCCAACAAAGCTGACGAGTGTCCAACCCATTGATGCCCAGGATGGGTCCGCCATCGGCGTCGACATCCACACATGTGGCTCACGACATCTGCAACTGCGATGGTCACCAGAAGGGGAAACGTCTTTCGCAGGCCAGCCCTGTGGGGCGCTTCGCATTGACCTGGCCGATAAGACGATTGTCACCGGCACACCCTGTAAGGCAACGATCATCGGCCTGGATCGTGAGGGCGTCTGGATCGACGTCGATGGCCTGGTCGGCATCGGTGTCGGTGACCGTCTCATCATCAATCCAGAGGGTCGTGGTCGCAACTATCGTGTCATCGACTGTCAGGCTGTAGATGGCGGCCAGCGCCTGTGCCTCGACGTCACGTCCATTCTGGGTCGCAGTCGCGTTGAAAAACTGGAAGGTACCCAGCTTCTGGGTCGCTATACCGTCTTCACACGGACCGGCTATCTGCAGGGCGCCCGCCTGTGTGCCGATCTGCGCGGTGACACACAAGGAATCGAAATCCTGCAAGCGTGGAATCCGGACGGGCAGCATACACAATTTGAGTTGCTCACAACGCCCGACCTGGGCGTCAATGAGTGGGGATGGGTCGTCGACTATGTCGTGGGTGACACGGTAGTGTGGGAGCCGATTCAGGTAGAGTAGGTGTGTTCCGGCCCCCCCACCCGCAGTGGTTCAGCGGGTGCTCTTGCCAGCCAGCACGAACCAGACCGTACGCACCATGATCTTGAAGTCGAGTAGCAGTGAGGCATTCTCGATGTAGTACAGATCGTACTCAAGACGCTCCGCAGCGATCTTTGAGACATCGCTTGAATTCAGGTCGAATTCATGCTTCGACTGCGCCCAACCCAGTAGCCCGGGTTTCACGTTGAAGCGGCGCGTGTAGAAGGGAATCTCCTGACGAAATCGGTCCACGAAGTAGGGACGTTCCGGTCGTGGTCCAACAAGACTCATGTCGCCTCGCAGGAAGTTCAGGCACTGAGGAATCTCGTCCAGATGTAGAGCCCGTAAAACTCGGCCGATCATCGTCACGCGTGGGTCGTCGCCCTTTACCCAAACCGGTCCGGTGCCCTCCTCCGCCTCCAATACCATGGAGCGGAACTTGTACATCATAAAGTTCTTGCCGTCGCGTCCCACCCGCTCCTGACGGAACAAGATCGGCCCTTTGGAGGACAGACGGATCAGCAGCGCCGTCAACAACCACAAGGGCGCCAGACCACCGAGAATCAGCACCGCCACGGACACGTCAATCAGTCTTTTGCAGGCCGCTTCCCAAGGGGCCATCAACTGCGGCTGCAACTCCATCAGTGGCACGCCATAGATCTGGCTCGTGCGCACGTGGCCCGTCACGATGTCGTAGAGATCCGGTGTAATAGAGAAACTCACTGCCGTGCCCGGCCCACCACTGGCCTCGACGATACGCATGATGTCCTCATGCGAATTGGATGTGAGTGCAATCAGAACCGCCTCGACCCTGTGACGACCCAGCAGTTGCGCGAGATCCTTCAGACCGCCCATGACCTCGACGCCACCGACCTGCCGCGCCTCCGCCGTGTGTTCGACAGACGGATCAACGAAGCCGACGACATCGTATCCCTGAGCGGGAGAAGAGGAGAGATTCTGCAGCAATCGTTCGCCACGCTCATCCACGCCAACGATGACGGCACGACACCGACCGATCCCCGAAGCCAGCAATTTCCGCTGCAGAGTCCGAACGAGGATTCTTCCTCCGGCGACGAGACCGACCAAGGCAAGCCAGTAGGATCCGACCAGTGCACGTGTGAAACTCACATCGCGCAGATCGAAGGTCGCGATGAAGATCAAGACCGTGCCCATCGTAACAACCTTGAGCACAGTGATCGCTTCGTCGAACCGAGACATCGACTGTCGCTGCCGATAGAGTCCCTGAAAGACAAACAGAACGGCCCAGGTCACGTAGATCAGCGGCAACGCATCCCACAGATAAAAATCCAGGACATAGGAAAAGGTTGGCGTGCTCGCCGGATGCATCTGCTGCCAGCTGCGAGTCACCGTGTCCAGCGAGCCACCCACATGCTTCATCCACAGCAGAGTCACCGTCGCCAGATTGATGCCGACGAAGTCGCTGATCGCCAACAGGCCGAGAACCCATAGTTGCGACATTAGCGCGTCACCGGCTTCCAGATTGTATGACGCTGTCCTCGCAGAGCGGCCAACAGCCCCCGCAAAACGCCGAGATTGATCGCACAAAAGTGGGTGGGTACGTAGAACAGGCCGACGCGACCAAGCGTTCCAGGAAGCAGAGCCCCAAGCAGCGCCAGGCCGTAGAAAAGCAACTGCGCCATCAGCAGTGGTGAACCCAGTGGGTGTCCCTGAATTGACATCATCATGGTCGCCGCCAACAGCACGAGCAGAAACACCGGCACCAGCCATCGCATGACTTTGTGGGACCACAATTCAAAAGCGAACAGAGTGGAGGACCATAGGGGCACAAGAGCCCCGCGCTCCTGCCAAAGACTGTAAACAGAGCGGGCGATGATGCGCCGCCGGCGGCGCATCTCGTCATTAAAACCTGGCGCCGTCGTTTCAGTGGCGACGGCTTCATCCGTGTAGATCACCTGCCAGCCGCGACGTCGGATCCGAATGGGCATGATAAAGTCGGAGATGATCGCCGAATCCAGCTCCTCAAAGAGCTCCCTGCGAAGTGCATAGATGGAGCCATTGGCGCCGACCAGCGAGCCGAGACGACTCTCCTGACGCTTGAGGAACTGTTCATAGCGCCAGTAGAACCCCTCCCCCTTGCCGGCACCACCGTGCAACGGATTCAGATAGCGTAGCTCGCCGCAGACGCAGCCGATTTTCTGATCGGTGAAAGGTGTCAATAACTTCTGCAGTGCGTCGGCGGCATAGATGCTGTTGGCATCGGAGAAGACCAGAATATCACCCGTCGCCTGCCGCACTGCAGCGTTCTGTGCCAAAGTCTTGCCCGCGTTCTCTGGTTGTTCGACGAACACGTAGCCCGCACGTGCCTCGTAACCGCGGGCGATTTCGTTTGTCTGATCCGTCGAACCGTCGGAGACGACGACGACCTGTAGATCACCTGGATACTGCAGACTTAGAGAATTCTCGATCTTCGAGGCCAGGACATCCTGCTCGTTGTAGGCGGCAATCACGAGACTCACCGACGGCCACTGCTCGGGTGGCACGAAGGGTGTGCGACGACGCCAGAATGTCAACAGCCACAGTGACATCGGATAGAGCAGATAGGCATACAGGATTGCACCGGCAGCCACACTGGCGACCAGATACCACTCAGGCCAGTCGACGATGGCAAGCCATCTCGTCGACGGTTGAGTCATGGGGCGCCTCGTTTGCTTACCAGTAGATCTCCGAGAATCAGATGGCGCAGGCCGGATGTAAGCAACACACGCACGGCGTCTGCGGCGCCACAGACCACTGGCTCACCATGCAGATTGAAAGACGTATTGAGCAAGACATGACGTCCGGTTCGTGCGGCAAAGCGCTCAAGAATCGCTTCGTATCCCGGATTCTGCCCATCCTCCAGCAGCTGTGGCCGCGCCGTCAGATCGGCATTGTGCACGGCAGCCATAAAGTCAGATCGCTTCTCGGTAGAGTCGAAGGTATTCATCATATACGGTGAGGGGAGATCCTTTGGATTGCGGAAGTACTGGGCCGCATCCCGTCGCCGCACGACGGGTGCAAAGGGCATCCAGAAATCGCGCTTCTTGATCATGCGATTGATGACCCGCACGACATCCTGATTGATGGGATCGGCAAGAATCGAGCGACTGCCAAGGGCACGCGCGCCAAATTCCATGGGTCCAGCTGCTCGAGCAACGATCTCCCCCGCCGCCAGTAGCTGTGCAACCCGTTCCGCCATCTGCTCGGGCCGTTCCACCTCAACGCGATCACCGACATCGGCGACGGCGGCACGGCACTCTTCCAAACCGAGGTCCGGTCCAAGATAGGCGTGAGCAAGAGGCTTGGGCGTCAGCCTGTCGGCTGCCGCCGCTAGATAACATGCCCCGAAGGGCAACGACTCGTCGCCACAGGAGGGAAAAGCAGCAAAGGATTCCAACATGGGTAGTTCGCAGATCATCTTGCTCGCTTTGACATTCATGAACACACCACCGGCGACCAGCACGCGGCGCAATCCTGTTTCCTCGATCCAAGCGCTGACCCACTGTGTCATGACTTCCTCAGTGAATTTCTGCAGACCAGCACAGATGGAGTCAAAGCGGACGCGACGCAGATCCTTCTCAAGTCGACGCCCGATGAGGGCAATCGGTTCACCGACGCCGCGAATCCAGCGCGGCCCTTGCCGTTCAACGCGCAGATAGCGACGCAGAATAGCGGCAACCGGTTCGGCATATTCATCTGCCGCATAGGGGGCCATACCCATGATCTTGAACTCGTGCTCAAGGGGCTTGAAACCCAGCAAATGGGTTACAACTGCATAGAGTTCTCCCAGACTATCCTGCTGAGAAACCTGGGCCAGCGGATGTAGATGCCCCTGGCTCCCACGCCACACAGATCCGCTGAGCCCGTCGCCGCCGCCATCCAGTGTGATCACCAGGTAGTCGTCATCGTCCTGGCGCATGCCGTGGTAGGCGGTCGCCGCGTGCGCCTCGTGATGGTCGTAGTAGTGAATTCGATCTTCGGGCAGTCCCAACTGCACGAGGGCACTGGTTCGCTGCCCGGATCGTGCGGCCCCTCGCCACCGGCGATAGGGGCCACGGCGCCCGAGCCAGGAGGCAAGACGGCTTTTCGGTGTGCCTTGATAGCGTCGATCAAAACCCAGGAGTAGATCTTCCGGCCGTTTCATCGTCGCCACATACCGCGACGCCACCGCCACCTGTGTCACATTTGCCAGATCGACGCCGTGTTCCTTTGCCAGCCAGCCAATGGCCTGCACAGGGGTACCCACGTCGTTCTTCAGACGAGTCAGGCGTTCTTCCTGCAACGCCGCCACAACCTGGCCGTCTATACTCAGACAAGCGGCCGCGTTATGGCCGTCAAAAACACCCAGATCAATCCGGGATTCACTCATGGAAGATTTGACAATCCTTGGGGTGGGCGGCAGACTTCAACCGATGGTCGACATCTGCTCGCTTTCTACCGTTCACTACGCTTACGACAATCGTATTTACCACAAGCAGGCCCGCTCACTGGCCGCTGCCGGGTTCAGCGTGACCGTTCTGGCGCGCGCGGAGGATGATCCGCCGCCAGATGACACGGTCGACGTCCAATACCTCCCCAGCCATCACTCTCGCTTCGCCCGCTTCGTCAGTACCCTGCGCTTGCTAGGACGTGTCTTTCAGCTTCGCGCCCGCGTCTATGTCGTCCACGATCCTGAGCTTTTGCCACTGGCCCTGGCCCTCAAGCTTCTGCGCTGCCGCGTCGTCTACGACATGCACGAGGACATGCCGGCCCAGATCGGTATGAAGGAGTGGCTGCCCCGATGGTCGCGGCCCTTCATTGCGGCACTCTACCGACGTCTGGAACGCTTCGCCCTGCGCCGCCTTGATGGACTGGTTCTGGCAGAGACCGGATATGAGCCGGCCTACACCCATCGACATCGTGCAACGGTCCTCAACTATCCAACGACCCGATCCCACCAAGCGGATGCACAAGATGCCACCCACCAGATAATATCGGCATCGGACGATGAACCGGGCCAGGTGCCTGCTCAAGCGCCGGGCCAGGTCGTTGCCTATGTGGGTACTCTCACCGAGCGCCGCGGCCTGTTCACCATGCTCGAGGCAGCCCGCCAGATCAAGGAAGACATCCCCTCTGTTCTGTTCAAGCTTGTGGGCCCGATCAATGTGCCTTCAGAGGCAGCGCGTGCCAAAGCGTTCATCGATGACCACGACCTACATCAGATCGTTCAATTTACCGGTCGCCTGGCTCCTGTGCAGGCCCATGCTCAACTCAAAGATGCGCGTGTTGGCCTGGCTCTGCTCGAACCGGAGCCTAACTATCTGCACTCCCTGCCAACGAAACTGTTCGAATACATGCTCGCCGGCGTCCCCGTCCTATGCAGCAATGTGCCTCTCTGGCAGCAGATCGTCGCTGACAGCGGTTGTGGATTCACCGTCAGTCCCCATGACATGACCGCCATTGTCAGCCACCTCAAGCTACTGCTTCAAGACGATGAGGTATGGCGTCGCTGTCGAGACCATGGACTGGCAGCAGTCCATCAGCACTACACCTGGGAATCCCAGGCAGAACATCTGATCGACTTCTATGCTGCCTTCGTCGACCCTGCAGCCTTGTCGACAAAAGTCTGATACCACAACTCAAGATTCAGCAGTCGCCACAGAGCCCATCCGTGATCCGTGCTACCATCGAAGTGCTCTGCCTGCAAGCGCGTGACCGTCGATTCACGCAGGAGTCCGCGTCGCGCAATGGTCGCCGGCGCCAGATGGTCACGGACAAATTCCTCGCTCTCGCGCAACCAGCGCCCCACGGGGGTCGGAAACCCCTTCTTGTCACGCCGCTCCACGATGGAGGATGGCAGACGATCTTTCATTGCCTCGCGCAAAATCCACTTGCTGCGATCGTCACGGATCTTCGTGTGATAAGGCAGGCCAATACAGAACTCGACGAGACGATGATCGAGAAATGGTACCCGTGCCTCCAAAGAAACCGCCATCGTACTGCGATCCGTATAGTGCAGCAGACGCCGCAAGCCCCAACCCAGCAGAGCCTCCGACAAGGCTTTGTCCAGTGCCGTGTCCCCAGGCCAATCCTGCTGCACAGGTGCCACAGCCGTCACCTCGCTGAGCAATTCATCCTGCATCAGTGATTGTGCCTGTCTTTGCTTGAGTCGACGTCGCCAGCCGTCACCTTGGGCCCCAATGGCAGCGGCCAGGTAGATGCCCCAGTGACGACCGGTCAGCGAACCAATGCGCCGTGCCTCACCTAGCAGACGACGCCATCCTACGCGCTGACCCTGCTCGTCCAATTGCCGCATACGAGTATGTAGGTAGGGCAGAAAATACAGGTGATAGCCACCGAGCATCTCGTCTGGCCCCTGCCCGCTGAGAGCAACCTTCACATGTGTCGCTGCAAGTTGCGCCACGCACCACTCTGAGAAGGGTCCAGGGCCATTTGTCGGCGTTTCCTGTGCCGCGACGAAGTCGCCGAGTTGGTCACGCAGCACAGTGGCATCTGGCGTAAGTCGGTGGTGGTGGGTTCCATAGGTTTCGGCGATCTGCGACGCGAAGGCCGTTTCGTCGAAACCATCATCATCAAAATTGACGGAAAAGGACTGCAGTGTCTGTGTACTCTGACGCGTAGCTGACTCGACGATGGCACTGGAGTCGAGCCCTCCACTGAGGAAGATCCCGAGCGGAACATCACTTCGCAGCTGGAGTCGCACACTGTCATCGAAGAGGTCTTTGAAGGTCTCGACAGGCCGCGCGTAGTCGAAGGTGGCACGCGCCCCTTCTGGCGTCGGATTCCAGTACGGAATCTGAACAATCGACTTTGGCTCGTCCACATCCATACGGATGAAGTGCCCGGGTTGTAGCTGCTGAATGCCGGCGAAGAATGTCGTCTCGTTGTGATCGAATCTCTCGAGCGAGAGGAAGTCATAGATCGCCGTCCTCGATGGCGTTGCATCGCCACCGGCGCGCAGAATCGCCCGCAGCTCCGAGGCGAACAGCACCTCCTCCCCTGTCTGGTAGTAGAGGGGTTTGATCCCGAGGGCGTCTCTGGCCAGCAACAACTGTCGAGCATCGCGATCGTAGAGGGCAAAGGCGAACATACCCACGAACCGCACGAGACTCGCCTCGATCCCCCACTCCTCGACAGCGTGCAGAACCACCTCACAATCCGTCTGCGAGGTAAAGTGGTGTCCTGCTCGACGCAGATCGGCGCGCAATTCTACATAGTTGTAGAGCTCACCATTGAAGATGAGGAATAGGCTTTCGTCCTCATTGGCCAACGGCTGCTGCCCCGCTGCGCTCAGATCGATAATGCTGAGGCGTCGATGTCCGAGCCCGACATTGCCATCAATCAACTGTCCCGCGTCGTCAGGTCCCCTGTGACGCATACTGTCACGCATGCCCTCGAGTCGTGATGTGTCGACGGTTTGTCCCGCAGGTTGAACGATGCCGCAGAGTCCGCACACTTTAGTAGGCCGCCAAGATCTCGTCGTAGTCGCTGTGCAGACGCTCCGCCAGCGTTCGGTAGTCATACATGCGCCGCGCTCGCTGCTGCAATTCTACCGGATCGTAGGCTGAGAGATTATCCAGCACGCGAGCCAGAGCGGCGGCCAACTGGATCGCATCACCCGGTTCAATCAGCTCACCCCATGCGTCATCGACGATCTCCGATGGGCCGCCACAGTGCGTGGCGACGACAGGCAACCCGGCAGCCATGGCCTCGAGCAAAACGAGGGGCATCCCCTCAGAAAAACTGGGAAGTACTAACAGGTCCGCACCAGCCATCACCTGCGGGATCTGGAGCCACGGCACTTCATCATCAAACCGAGTCAACCCTTGGATACCGAGGCGCTGCGCCTGTTGCCTGAAGGGTGCTGCCGGATGGAGCGTGTTGCCACCAACGCATCGGAGCCTGAACTGGCGTTTGCCGTCATTGAGTAAATCGATGGCCTCCAACAGCACACCGAGTCCCTTCGACTGTTGAAAGCGCCCAACAAAAAGAATCTGTGGTACGCGCCGTTCCCGCTCTGCACGAGGTGGGAAAAGATCGCAGTCAACGCCATTAGGTAGCCGCAGCACGCGCTCTTCTCCAACACCCATCTCGAGCACGCCACTGGCCAACTCGTCGCTGACGGACACGACGCGGTCAGCCCCGGTCAACGCATCACAGATGAGCTCGCGCCAGCGCGGGTTCAGCTTGGGAAGTTCGTGAACATCGTAGCCGTGCACGGTGATGTAGACGGGTCGATTCCACAGCTTGCCCAATCGTTGGGCGACATATCCATCCGGATAGGCACAGTGCGCGTGAATCACATCCGGCGGTTCGGTGACAACCCTCTTCACAGCAGCTTCGTATCTGCGCCATTGCCGATGAAAACGCCAACGCCGTGGCAATGCGAGGAAACGAGGCCGGTGCAATTGGACGCCGTCGACGACTTCGTGCCGTGGACTCTGACTACGACGACCCCAGACACCCCATGGAAGTGGCCACCAAGGAGTAGGTGCGACAACCTGCACTTGCGCCTTGGCAGCAAGCGTCAGCGCCTGGTGATGAACGAAGATTCCGCTTGTATGAGAAGCCCGATGCGGATAGAGATGGCTGAGAATCAGCAGCTTCACGTCGTCGAGCGATCAATCAGCTGAGCAACGGCGAAGATCATCCCTGTAAAAAACCAGAGGAAGTTATTGCTGAAGTCGGCCGTGAAGGACAGACTCACCTGGAAGGCAATGAACAGGGACAGCAGACCACACATCACGCCACGCAGGTAAGGATCCTGCGTCGAATGCATCGCCGTCCAGCCGCGGCCCAGCGTCTTGACTACGATCCAACAGGAGGCGACAACGCCGATGATTCCCAACTCAGCGAGGATATTGGCAAATAGCGTGTGGGATTCCTTCGTCGGCACCCAATGCGGGAAGTCAGGCGACTTGTAGGCATCAAACAAGACCGGAAAGGACCGCCAACCTGTACCGAAGATTGGGTTGTCCAGCCACATCTCCATCCCCGCAAGGGCGAAGTAGACGCGCGCCGAACTGCTGGCCCGTCCCGTCTCACCGAATTGTTCAAAGAGCGTGAAGATCGACATCAGACGTTGAAAGATGTGCTCAGCAAAGGGGACGAACTCTTTGACGGCCATCACGGTGATCAGACCCAAGATCACGGCATAGATGGCATACCGCATCTTCTTCGCCAGAAAGAGCACCACACCGATACCGACTGCGCCGGCAACCCAGTTGGCGCGGCTGAAAGTGACAACGAGACCACCGAACCCGGCAGCCGTTGCCAACAGCAACCAGCCGCGAAGGGTCCGCGACAGACCGCCGAACAACGCGATGCCAAGCAGGAAGATGCTGCCCGCCATCAGGAAGGTGCCGAAGGTGTTGGGGTTGTGGAATGTTCCCGTTGCTCGCGGTGCATTCGCGCCGACAGCAATGACGAAACTGGCGGGTAGATAGAATCGTTCCGTCAAAATCTGTACGACGGCAAGCAAGGCACCACCCAACAGCGCAGCACTCATGGAAATCACGACGAGATTCATCGCCCGTCGCGAGTCGATCATCAGCTGCGTGCCATAGAGAAAGGCGATGAGGAACAAGGTGCGGAAAACACCGATCGTGCCGTCGACAAAGGCCGCTTCAGGCGTGTAGGTGAGGGAGAAAAGCATGATCCCCCACAGAGCGAAGAGTGGCCCTTTGAGTTCGAAGTCGGGGAAGTGCACGCGCCGACGCAGGAAGGTGTTGGTCAGCAGTCCAGTGACCATCAGGCCGAAGGAAATGTGGAAACCGGTAACAGGAATACCCAGTCCCGTCTCCTTGATCAGCTGTCCCGTAATGTCGAGGGCCGTCGTGGCCACGATGGCGGGCACGATAATCCAGGGCCACAGCAATACGGCAACGAGATAGATCCCACCCAACACAGCAACACCGGCCACGAGAAGTAGCTTGTGGGGAAGCCAGATCGCGGCCAGTACGGCCAGCAGTTGGACACCGATGAAGAGGGCGAACCAGCGCAGATCAAATCGCTCGTTCGCCGATGGCGAGGGGAGACTGGTCATAGATCCAAGCTACCGGTGCTCAGCCGAGGTGGCAAGCAATCGTGTCCACGCGACACCTGTGTGCTGCCGGTAAGCGAAGGTGATCACAGTTGCCCACAGGATGTAGGCGACGGACGTGGCCACAGCGGCCCCTGCCAACCCCCAGATCGGAATCAGCCACAGATTGAGCCCCACATTGACCAACAGGGCCAACGCCGGCGCCCACAGAGTGACCGGAGGGTAGCCATTGGCTGCAAGCTTGCTGTTGAAAATCGAAGCATATCCGGAGGCAACCAGCCCTGGCAGCATCAGACACAGTGGCTCGTAGGCTCCAACAAAGGGCAGGGAAAACACGACTTCGATGAAGAAACGCCCCACCAGAACCACGATGAGGGCGATCAGCACGCTCATCCGCAGCGTGATGCGACCGACTCGCAGACTCATCTCGTGATCAGCGTCATCGCCAGCCATGACTTTGGGCAGCAATACCGTACCAGCAATGTTGGGCAGTCGCTGGATCATCTCTGCCATGATGACGGCAATCGTGAAGACACCCAGTGCCTTCAACCCCATCATGGCACCCACTAGATAGATGACACTGCGAAACATGAGGAACACGAGAATCGCCGACACAGCTCCGCGCCCACCGACCCGAGCGGTTTCCACGAGCAGAGGGACAGGTGTCACGAGGGCGGGTCGACCGCAGAGGTTGACGGCAACAGCGCCTGACAGAGCCACCGCCGCACACCACGCAATCAAGACCTGCAGGACATCTGGTTCGGCACCGTGGGCCACGAGCAGATTGCCACCGAGGTAAGCGACGATGAACAGGATGGGAATCGCGTTGTATGGACGAAGGCGATCCTGACCCAGCAAAATGGCCTGGCCGCCACGCTGAACCACGAGGAGGATCGTGAGCAGAGCCGTCGCCCACAGGATGGGTCGAGAGAACGGCGTCGATGTCAGGCTCGAGATGAGCCCCGCCAGCCAATCATCCCCAAGACTCAGTCCGGCAGCGAGGGCACCTGCGAGAAACAATGCCCAGACCAGAGTCAGGGTCAGCAGCGAAGAAGATCGCTGCGGGTGATGGCCTGCAACATACGTGCTACCTCGATGTAGCCATTCACCCAGTGCCAGCGTCGCCAGCAAGACCGTTGTTGCCACGGCGGCCAGAATCCCTCGCCCTTCGTCGCCCAATACTCGCGCCAACAGCGCTTGATTGGCCAGGCCGAGAGCGAAGGTCAGTCCTGTCGCCAGTGCCGTGACCGACAGGCCACGAATGTAATTCAACGCGGCTCAGGTGCGGATGATGGCCAGCACTTCATCGCGCTTGTCCTCCATCCGCTGTTGGGTCAGTGCCTCCAGATTCAGCCGCAGGAGGGGCTCGGTGTTGGATGCGCGCACGTTGAAATGCCAATCATCAAAGCTGACAGAGATCCCATCCAAACGCTCGATGTGACCGTCGCCATACCGGTTCGCTAATTCTTCGAGTTTGGCCTGTGGATCGTCGACGCGAGAATTGATCTCCCAGGAGATAAAGTATCTGTCCTCCAAGGAGGTCAGGAGTCGGGAGAGTGGCTCGCCGCCTCCCTCTGATAACATCTGCAGCAGAATCAGCGACGGCACGATACCTGAGTCTGCGCCGAAGAAATCACGGAAGTAGTAGTGGCCAGAGAGCTCGCCGGCGAAAATGGCGTTCTCTTCGAACATACGCGGCTTGAGATAGGAATGGCCCACACGCTCCACCAACGATTGTCCACCGGCTTGCACGATGCGATCACGCACGGCCCATGAACAGCGCACATCGGAGATCACCTTTGCTCCCGGTTCACGGCCGAGCAGATAGCAACCCATCAGGGCTGTAAGAAAATCTCCCGGCACGAATTGTCCGCGATCATCGATGGCAAAGAAGCGATCCCCATCGCCGTCAAAAGCGAAACCGATGGCTGCGCCCTCGTCGATAACACGTTGCTGCAGTTCGGCACGATTCTCTTCCTTCATCGGATCCAGACCGTGATTTGGCAGTGAACCATCTGGATCCAGATACATACCGACCAGTTCAACAGGCAGACGATCATAAACCCGTTCTAAAATCGGCCCCACCATGCCATTACCCGTGTCGGCGACGACCTTGAGCGGACGCATGCTCGTGATATCGACGAGTCCGAGAACACAATCCACGAAATCTGCGCTCAGATCCCGCTGCTCGATCCGCCCGGAGCCAAGTGCATCGCTGTAACTCTCGGCCTCAATGATCCGCCGCAGATCTTGAATACCTGCATCACCGGACAACAGATACGGCATTTTCCGCACCATCTTGAAGCCGCAATATTCCGGCGGATTGTGCGAGGCCGTTACCATCAGGCCCGGCAGATCCAGGGTGGCACAGGCGTAGTAGTATTGATCCGTACTCACCATGCCAAGATCGATGATATCGACCTTTTGCTGCGTGAGTCCTGCCATCAATGCAGCACACACAGCGGGACTGGACAGACGCATGTCCCTGCCTACAACAACCTTGGATGGCTGCAGATAGGTAGCGAAGGCACGACCGACGGCACGTGCCGTTGCTTCGTCGAGCTGGCTTGGGTAGATACCGCGTATGTCATACGCCTTGAAAATCGAGGGATCGACGTTCATTGCTATTGCCCTCGTCGGCTTGGGGAAGCATAAAAAATGGCCGGAAGCATTTGCTCCAAGCCCGAAATGGTTGTGGTCATGTGCAACGTCACTCGCGTCGACCCGTCAGTAAACCTGCGTCGACCTACACTGAACCCGCGTCGACCAGTCACTGAAAACGACGAAGTGTCACATCCACCTGGCACACACCATCGGCCGGTTTGTGGTGCTGAATCAGGATCGGTGTCTGGTAGGTGCCCTGCACGATGCGTCCACTGCCCTGCTCGCCGTCCCCATCGGAGACGAGGAGTGTGACATTTCGCTTCAGTCGCAACATCAGGGCCGCCGGCGTCGACATGACGGCAACGATGCGATCAACGACGGACCGTCCAAAGGGTAGATGTTCCATCATCTCATTGTAGAGATGGATCAGATCATACGTGGCGTAATCACGGGTCTTTTCCGGGATTGCTCCCGGATCACGCAACAGATTGCGACCCCGACGTACCATATAGCGAAGCGGATCACGGACTACCTCGGGCAGGTCGTTGCGGACCAGGAGAGTCTCGTACTCATTCACCGTCAGACCCACATCACGCTCCTCCGGTGCAAGACGGATGTCGATGCGCCCCTTGTCGATACCGAATCGATCAAGCCACTCTTCGAAGAGCGGGAAAAGGCCGTAGCGAGGATCTTTGAGATTGTGCGATTCGATGAGGTGGTCTGAAGCGACAGGGATGTTAATGCGTTCGCGGTGAACGATGTCCTGGTCATCAAATCCTAGCACCGTCGTGCGGCGCTGGCGATGCACGTCGTTGAAGACACCATCCAATTCAACGAAGTAAACGGGTTCATCCGGTCGATTCAGATAGGTGACGCAGTTCTTCAGACCTGCACCCATGAAGGTCAGATGAGAATCGGCGTTAACTGGCTCACAAGCCTTCTGCTGGTCGGTGAGTTCGTCTCGCAGTTGCATCTGGTCATGGTGATAGCCCGCATCGTGCGGAAACAACTGCTGAAAGAATTTGAAGAAGGGGTCTAATTCTTGATCGGTCCGGCCCAATCGCGAAGTGACGCCCTGCTCGAGATACCCCGCCGTCGTGTGATGAGAGCAGTAGAGGACCTTGCGATACCCTTCAAGACGGTCACCGACCTGCTCGCGCACCCGCGGTGCCACGTCGATGAGTTCGTACCGTGACGTGGGCACGATGTCGACAGTTATTTCTAGGGGTTCAGACACAAGTACTCATAGGCGGGAGGATGGCTCAGGTCCATAATCTGAGTTGACAAGCGCGTTCTGTCTAGAAGATAGATGCACGTAAATTAGCAGGCAACCAAAGGAGAACAGATCCCGTGAAGAGTTTGCTCGTCATGCGCCACGCGAAATCAGCCGGTGCGATGGCCGGACAGGATGACTTTGACCGCGAATTGGACAGTCGAGGTCGTGCGGATCTTCCGCGGATGGGACATGCCATCGCTGCCGCCGATTCCCCACAATTGGTCCTTTCCTCCTCCGCCCGTCGCGCCAGGCAGACGACGGAGGGTGTCGGCTCGTTCCTGCCCGACGCAATCACCCGCTATGATGACGGTCTATACCTGGCGCCACCGAGAACGCTGCACGAGACGATGGCGCGCGAGGGAGGCGACGCAGACTGCCTATTGGTCGTGGCCCACAATCCCGGGCTTGAAATGTGGATTGAGGAATTGTGCGGGGCGCAGGTTGTGTTGCCGACGGCGGGGCTGGCCTGTATCGACTTCGGCGCCGACAACTGGCAACGGATCAGCCGCGGCGGCGGTCAACTGCGGTTCTATCTGATTCCACGACTGCTGAAGACGCTCGAGGCGTGAAGGAAATCCGCTCCCGGCGCCGCACCAGTTGAAGCCAGCGAGAGCCTCGTAAATCTTCTGCGATTGCGCAGCTATCGCCCAACGGCCCGAAGGGTCGTCTTCTACTTTTGGAAGTCTTCGATAATGCGGCGCAGGGCCTCATCGAGATCGACCTTGGGGTCGTAGCCGACAAGCCCGCGAATCTTCTCCAAGTCAGGCGCACGATAGACCAAATCTTCGTAGAGACCGTTGCGACGCGTCTCGCTGAAGGGAATGAAGGCAATCTCGGAGTCGGAATTGGTCTGCGCCTTGATCTTGATGGCCAGGTCTTTGATGCTGCTCTCGAAGTTTGACCCCAAATTCAGAATTTCTCCAGCCGCATCGTCGCTCTGTGCCAAAGCAATCAGCCCATCCACGGCGTCGTCGATGTAGGTCCAACAACGCGTCTGTTCGCCATTATCATACACGGTGATGGGATCACCCAGCAGCGCCTGTCGGATAAAGCGGGGTACGACCATGCCATAGCGACCGGTCTGGCGTGGGCCGATGACATTGAAGGGCCGCACGATCGTCGTCGGCAAACGCTTCTCCCGCCAATACGCCAGTGCCAACAGCTCATCGACAGCCTTTGTCGTGGAATAACTCCAGCGCACGACTGTCGTCGGGCCAAGAATTCGATCGCTGTCTTCGCGGAATGGGACATGGCCATTTTTCTTGCCATAGATCTCTGACGTCGACAGAAGAACGACCCGCTTCTTCTGCTCATTCGCCAGTTCGAGGACGATCTCAGTCCCACGAATATTCGTCGTCAGCGTCTGCAGCGGATTCTGCAGCACATATTCGACGCCCACAGCAGCAGCCAGATGGTAGATGAGATCACAACCCGAAACCAGCTTGCGCATGACGTCGACATTGAGAATGTCGTCGATGACGCAGTTACAGTTTTCGTGGGATTCCAGGTGTTGAACATTGGTCATATCGCTGGTCGACAGATTGTCGATGATATCGACTTCATCGCCCATCGACAGGTGTCGCTCAGCCAGGTGAGACCCTATGAAACCCGCCCCGCCCGTAATCAGAACCTTCATCTTTTGTCCGTTCGTCCCCGCCTCAAAGACTCGATGATCACGAGTCTTCAGCCACTCTGCACATTCACCAGATAATCTCGACTGAGCCGCTCGATCGCGGCCCCGCCCCAGTCACTGTCGTCAAACAGTGTCTGGACCTGGCGTTCATTATAAAAGAACACGGGACAGCCCCTCAGCGTTAGACGCAACCAGCGGGTGGGCGTGCGTAAACGCCAGCGCATAGGGAAACTGAAAATGCCGCGCTCCTGTGTCATGTCTGCCATCTTCGCCAGGAACTGACGCGGATCAGCAGTGTAATCAAAGAATCCGATACCGAGGCAGATATCGAAGTGATGTGGAGCACACCACTCAAGGAAATCTACGGCCTCGAATCTACAACTGTCTGCGACGCCAGCCTCAGCCGCCGCCTTTTGTGACATCTCGACCATCGACGGCGCAAAGTCGAGACCGACGACGTCAGCACCGCGACGTGCCATCTCGACGGCGTAGCGACCAGAGCCACTACCAACATCGAGAACACGCTTTCCCTTCAGGTCCCCACACCATTGCAACGCCATGGCGTAACGCTGATGGATGACCGACCGAAAAAGCTTGTCGACAATCTTCTGGGACAGGCCTTTCTCGTCGCGGTAGATCGCATCGAATCGATCTGCCTCGCCATCAAAATGCCGGCGAACCGCTTGCTCCACAGCTACGCCCAATTACCTCACCCAATCAACCCTGGAGCCTACGAATGGCCCGGGCCATGTTGTTCAATCACTGCGGCAGCGGTGGCAAATGACATATCCGCCAACAATCGCCGCAACCGTGGCTCTGTGGCCCGCAGATTCCAATAATGGGTCGTGGCGACCCGGCGTGGTACTATCGCCCGAGGGTGCGCAGGATCAAGCTCCCAGGGGTGAATGTAGAATACCGCCGGATGCCCCGCGGTATTGGCCTGCAAGAGGCCAAAGCGGGTTAGAGTATAAGGAAAGATACGAAAGTAAGCACCCCCGGCGATGGGTATGTTTCGTCCAGCAAAGCGCCAGGTCGAAGGAGGCAATTCGACCACCCCTGAGGCGCGTTGGTGCAGCCAGCGAGGTGCCGTGGGATCACCGTAACGGTAGTTCTGCACTGGAAATACGCTCGAGTCATATGTCAGACCGCATTTCGCCAATTCCTCCAGGGCCCACTCGCAACCGGGAGTGATGGAAAAGTACGGTGCTCGGTATCCGCGTATGGGCTCGGTCACCAGACCCGAAAGGACTTCGAGGGAACGTTCCAAATCTCGCCTAAAACATTCACGTTCAAGGCGATAGACGAATTCGTGACCATAACCGTGTGTGCCGATTTCGTGCCCTTTTGAGGCGATTTCGCGCACCAGATCCGGCGCTTGCTGTGCTGCAGCGCCGAGAATGAAGAACGTTGCCTGCACGTTGGCCTCAGCCAGCAGATCCAGCAATCGAAGGGTGCCCACCGCCAGGCGGTCTTCACAGGTATCCCAAGTGGTCGGATCCAGTTCGATTCCGTGAAACCAGTCCTCAAAATCAACGGTAAAGGCGTTGATGATCTTCTCAGCCATCAGCTGCAGGTTGCCTCCAGGGCCCTGAGAGCATTCAGGAGCCGAGGTTGCTGTGAGGCGAGAGAATACTTCGATTCGACCCGCGCCCTGCCACGTTCACCCATTCTGCGCCTCAGAACGGGATCCTCGCACAGTTGGGTCAGACATTTCACCCACGTGTCCGAATCGGATGCCAGAAAGCCATTCGAGCCATCTTCGACGATCTGGGTGTTGATTCCGACCGGATGGGCAACCACCGGCAAGTGGCCAGCCATGTATTGCAGCAGCTTGTACCCGCCTTTGCCACGCGTCCAGGGATCATCCGGAACGGGCATCAAGCCGATGTGACACGTAGCCAGGTCTGTCGCTTCCTCATCAAGTGCCCATGGTTTGCACTGCACATCCACGCCCGGCAACTCATAGGTCGCTCCCACAACGAGTAGCCGCAAGCAATAGTGCTGCGCCAATTGCTGCAGAATCGGTCCGATCAATTCGAGATACGCCACAGTGGATCCGGAGCCGATCCACCCGAGCACGATAGGTGAATCGGCCGTCTCGGTGACCTCTGGTTCGACGGTGGAATCGTGCTTGGCATAGGGAGAGGTATCGATGGGGCCCGTGATCTTCAAGACATCGCAGTGGGCTTTGGCGAAATCAGCCGTGTAGTCGTTCTCGACAACCGCGAGTTGTGCCAGTGACAACATCGCCGGCAGACCACGAGCATTTCGCGCCTCTTTCAACCGCGCTAACCAGTGACCGGAGCGTATCTCGGTTGTAAAGATGGCATCGTCGAAATCGTAGACGATGGGTGCCGAGATCCAACGCAGGAGCCAACGAAGGGGCGAAGGAAGGATCACTTTTTGGATGAAGAGGATGTCGTGCCTGAAACCACCCCAGCAAACACGCAGTCCGCACGACCATGTACGCCACGCTGCCCATAGATAGTAGGAGATCTTGCGCCATGGCTGGCGTCGAACATCGATCTGCGTGCCAGCGATGGCGCGATCCGGCAGGACCGTGATAACGTGTGTGTCGAGTCCCTGCTGTTGCAGATAGGGCAGATACTGCAAAACACGGGTCCGGCTGCTGGCGGCCTTGGATCCGTATTGGGTGACGAAGAGAACCCTCACACGTGTAGGGCGCTAGCCAGCGACAGCTTGCGTGGACGAGCCCTGTGCCCCCTGGACAAAACTGCGAATGCTGGCCACAACACGTCGCTGCTCAACGTCGGTCAGCAGTGGGTGCAGTGGGACGGAGAGGATCTGTTCCCACACTTCCTCCGTCACAGGCAGGCGAGTCGTATAGGGTCGAAAAATCTTCAGCAGATGATTGGGATAGAAATGGACATTGCTGTCGATTCCATCTGCATCAAGATGAGCGTATAACTCATCGCGACCCTCGACACGGATCACCGCATTGTAGCAAGAGCTGAGAGCATAGTCCCTTGCCGCCAGGGGCTGTACCTCGGGCACGTCGGCGAAGGCTTCGCGGTATCCCGCCATGAGTTCACGACGCCGCTCATTGTTCTGCTCAAGGCGATCCATCTGCGCCAGTCCCAGTGCGGCGGCCAGATCGGTCATCTCATACTTGTAACCGACCTCCTCTACTTCATAAACCCAGGAGCGGTTGATCTGTCCTGGACGAAAGCGTTCCCACGTGGGTTTGGTGATTCCGCACCAACGCAACTTGCGCACACGCGTCGCGATCGCCTCGTCGTTCGTCACCATCATACCGCCATCGCCCGTGGTCATGTTCTTGGTCGCCTGGAAACTGAAACATCCAATGTCGCCCAGGCTACCCAAGCTCTTGCCCTTGTACAAACCACCACACGCGTGCGCCGCGTCCTCGATGACTGTCAAACCGTGGGCGCGCGCCAACTCGAGGATGGGGTCCATATCACACGCTTGTCCACCGTAGTGGGTAACCACGATCGCACGGGTTGTTGGCGTGATTTTCCGCTCCATATCCTCGACGTCGATGTTCAGCGTGTCCGCTTCCACATCGCAGAAGACCGGGCGACCACCAGCAAGAAGGATCGACTCCGTCGAGGACACCCATGTCAACGAACTGGTCAGGACCTCCTGCCCTTCTACTTCGGCACACACAAGACCAAGATGCAAGGCCGCCGTCGCGGAATTGAGGGCAACGGCGTGTTTCACCCCGACATACTCAGCAAAGCGTTCTTCGAAGGCGATGCTTTGCGGACCCCGTCCGACCCACATGCTGTCTATGGTGTCGCAAAGAGCCTTCTTCTCGGCTTCGCCGAAGGCGGGACGAAACAAGCGAATGCGTTCTTCCAAGGGGATTTCTCGTCGGTTGGAAAAGCTGGTGTCTTTAGGTGGAACGGGCCGGCGCCCAATACGTCCGGTCCGTCAGCGTGCGGTGGAAGATGGTTCGATACGCTCCCAACCGCTGTCTACCCTCGACGCGCGAAGCGGGTCGAAAGATCCACAGAATTGTCCACAAGATGCTGCGAAGAATCATTTCGATCAGAGTAAAAATACGCAGCAAATACAGGCGTGTACTACCAAAATGCTTGTCGAACAGGTAAAAGAGGCTCTGTTGAGAAACGACGAGCATCTGACCAAAACGCTGACTGATACTGCGTCCCTCCAGATGCGTGACGATACTGGCTGGTTCGTAGACGATCCGCCAACCAGACGCTTTGAGCCGCATGCACCATTCAAGGTCCTCATAACACATGAACATGGCATCATCCAAAGGCCCTGCAACGTCGATTGCAGCGCGCCGGACCATGATACAGGCGCCCGTCACCCAGCCCACATCCCGTTGCTGTCTATGGTGCCAGAAGCCAAACCTAAAGTAGGGGAACACTCTGTGCAATAAGAGCTTATGCACGATTTCGGGGAGCAATCCAGGCGCTCTGCCGCATGAATATTCCAGGTCACCGTCGGCATTCTCCAAGCGCGGCCCCACCGCCCCCGTCGCCGGTTGATCGCTCAGGGTGGCAAGCAACCTCGACAGCGCCCCCACCGGCACCCGTGTATCCGAGTTCAGTAGCAGCAGGACGGGTGCCGTTGCCGTAGAAATCGCCAGATTGTTGCCACCGGCGAAGCCGAGATTCTGTTCGCTTCGAATCAACTCCACCTGCGGAAACTGGGCAGCCACCATATGGGCGGAGTCATCCGCCGAGTCGTTGTCCACAACAATGACCTGCCAATGACGGGCTTCGGGATCGTCGTACAGCGAGTGCAGGCAATCGGCCAACAGTTGGCACGTATTCCAACTCAGAATGCAGATGGACAGTTTTGCTGTTTGTTCCTGTGCTGCGGGCGAGTTCGTCACTTGAGCCCACTCACCTGCAAGCCATTCACAACGAGCCCATGGATCGTCTCCTGCTGCCACCAGATCAGCAGATTGAGCCCTGCCCAGAGGGTGCCACCGGCAACCCATCGCAGGCGCTGGTGCGAAGACCAGATCCCGTGCAATACAGGTCCCGCGTAAAGCAGGAAGAGGGGCTCCATGGGCAATCGAAAACGCGTCGAACCATAGAGCAAGGTTGAAAACACCAGCAGGGAAACAGCGGCAAAACTCGTGATCTCTCGATAGCCCGGATGCGTGCCATAGCGAATCACCCCTGCCAGGATCAGCGGCAACCACAACACGAAACCGATGTTGTAGTCAGGCCGAAAAATATACCAGAAACGCAGGAATCGCTCTCCTACAAGGCGCAGCCAGGGAACCGGGTGTGCCACAATCCACGACCATCCCTGGGCGCGCCAGGCTCGATCCCGATCGATTTCACTGGGAGAGTCTGCAAACACCTCCGGGGAAATCTGCCACCCATCCTGTTTGCGCCATTCCGGTTCGTCTGCATTGCTGCCTGCGAGAATAAAACCCCCATGTGTTGATACAGGCACGAAGGCCCCGTGCACTGTAGCATTGCGCATCGTCCACGGAGACAGAACCAGCAGGACACCGGCCAAGATCCACACACACCGACGTATGGCAACAAGCCAGGCACGACCATCACGACTTTGCCAGGCAGACCATACAGGAAAAAGCATCAAGGCCGGCGCCAACAGCAACCCCACGGGCCGCGTCAGCATCGCCAGGCCGACGAGGGCACCCGAACCGATCCAGCCAGATCGCGCCTCGGCCCTGAGTCCCACAAGCGTCGCGGCAACCAGCAGACTGGCGAAAAGCGTCTCCGTCATGATCTCCGCTGTGCCCGCCACCAGAGGTGGATACAGTGCAGCGATCAGCCCCACAGCGAGGGCACTGGGGGGATGTAGTCGCCTGCCAAGACATAGGACACCCACTGCAGTGAGTGCTCCCAGAAAAGCCTGCAGTATCTGAATCAGAACATGGTGATAGCCGAACAGGCCATAAACGCCCGCCAGCAGCGCCGGATACAGGGGGGCCCGCCACGATCTCATTGGATAACCATACCAATTGTCGTGGGCGACAAACCCCTCACCGGCGACGAGATTCAGCGCGATTTCATCGTAATCGGGTGTGTCTTGAGCCGGTACATCGACGTCGGTTGTCAGATACAACGCCCGCACGACGAGGGCCACGAACATCACGAGAAGCAGCGTCGCGCGATGGCTCATGCCACCTCAAGGACTTCATCAAAACAGGCAGCCAGCTGACGGGTGAGTTCCCGACGATGGAAATGGCTCAGATCTGCGGCGCACGTTGGCAGCGCCCCTGTACGGAAGCGACTCCATACCTCTACCAATGCAGCGCGAATCCCATTCACGTCGCTCGGCGGCGCGCAGAAGCCGGCATCGAGATCGATGACCATTCGACGCACTTCTCCCGCACCACACAAAGCCAGAATCGGCCGTCGCGTCGACAGATATTCGAAGAATTTTCCCGGTGCATTCGACGCCGGCCACGGACGAGGATGATCAACCAGAACAAGTACATGGCTGCGTCGTTGATAGTCCAACGCCGTCGCCCGATCCACACTTCCCACCAGCTCGACCATGTTGGCATCCACCAGCGATGCCGCCGCTTCCATCTCGTCCGGTGCCAGCTCCCCGACCAGCTGCAGGCGTAGACGCTGACACCAGCGCTCGTCATCGCTGAGCATGTGCTTGAGGGCCGTGAGCAGCGGCACCGGCGACCGCAGAGGGTGACTGTAGGAGAAACTACCCGTGTGTACCAGACGCAGAGGCTCTCCCGGCCCAGGCAACTGCAGAGGTTCCGGTGGCGGCATCAGATCTGCCTCCCCCGCATCGTCATCGAAAAGCCGCCCTTCGGGCAACACGGCGGCATCGCTCGGATCGAAGCCATTGGTGATCACACGCAGACGCTGGCCGGCAGCTGGGTAACGGCGGCGCAGATCATCGGCCGCCGTATGTGTCGCGGTGATAATGAGATCGGCATCCGCCATCACCTCCGCCTCCATGCGCTCCTCGAGGGCCCGGCGAAAGGGGTGCCGCAGCAGTTCGGGGTCGAGAGGGTCAAAGGTCCAGGCATCGCGCAGGTCAGCGACCCAGGGCAATCCTGTTTGCCGCCGCAGGAATCGACCTAGAAGCAGAGAGGAAGGCGGTGGCGAGGTGGTGAAGATGAGATCGATGTCAGCCGCCTGCAGACGTCGAAGAGCCGCCACAGCAGCGCTGGGAACCCAGCTGATCTGTCCATCCGGGATCAACAACCGTTCGCGCCAGCGTCGTAGCCAGGAACCGGGTCGAGCGGTACGAACACGGGCAGCCGCTGCGGCGTCTTCTCTTGCCGCCGGATTGCGCCAGCGCCGGTAAAGGCCGACCGGTTCCCAGGTGCGCATAGCGGCCTCTCCCAATGCCCCTTGCCGGTCACTGCCAAAGGCGGAGGTCGTGAGCACTTGCGGCTCGTAGCCAAACTCCGGCAGGTATTGGCTGAATTTGGCTGCTCGCTGCGTACCCGCCGAACGCATCGGAGGATAGTGATAGGCGACAAACAGGATCCGATGGCCGGATTCGTCCCGGTTTCGGGAGGCTGTGGCAGCGTCGCTGATGGCCGTGGCGGCGCTGGTTTGGTCTGCCGTCGGCTTCGTTGTGTCCATCATAGGGATGGAAGATAGCTCTCGATGGGGATTTGGTGTATATTCGGAAAGCTTAGCCGCCAAGACCACGGGCTGAAGTTCCCAAGTGCACAAACACGACCTGCTATAGCGCCTGATTCTATGACCACCCTGCTTGATATCCTTGCCCCCTCCGCTGTGATCGTCGGCCTTGAGGGGGATACAAAAGACGCCATTATCGAAGAGCTCGTCGATCGACTCGAAGTCGGTACGGCCATCAGTGACCGAGACAAGGTGCTGCAGGCAGTACTCGAACGCGAGAAAATCATGAGCACGGGGATTGGTGACGGTATTGCGATCCCTCACGGTAAGTCTGATGCGGTCATCGAGCTCACAGCGGCTCTCGGCATTCACAAACGAGGCGTTGATTTTGAGGCCCTCGATGGTGAGCCGGCCTTCGTCTTCTTCCTCCTCGTGTCACCGGCGAACGTTTCGGGCCCGCACATCAAAGCGCTGGCCCGTATCTCGCGTATGCTGAAGAACGACGGCTTCAAGAAGAAGCTGATCGAAGCTGAGTCGTCAGCTGACATTATCAGCGCCATCGAGGAAGAAGAGAAGTCCCACTCCTCCGTCGGCTAGGCTCCACCACTCAGCTTGCAGTTTCTTAACCCCCTGGCCCTGATCGGGCTAGCGGCGGCGGCTATCCCCCTCGCCCTGCATCTTCTGCATCGTGGGCGACCTCGTGCCGTCCCTTTCAGCAACTTGCCCTTCCTTCGACAACTGCACCAGACTCGTATGCGATCTGTTCGCCTGCGCCAGTGGTGGGTGTTGCTGTTGCGAACCCTGGCGCTATTGGCTCTCGCACTAGCCTTTGCTCGCCCTGCAGTGCAGGGCGGTTCGAGCGCTTGGTTTGCTACGCCGCAACCTCGGACAGCGGTGTTGCTGCTGGATCAATCGTATAGCGTTTCGGCCCGTCTTGGTAGTGAGAGCGTGTTTGATCAACTGCGTCGTCGTGCGCGCGAAGTGACCCAGCTGTTTGATGAGGCGGATCGGCTCGTGTTGGTCGGCTTTTCTGATCGCGCCGACCTGCCGTCGAGCACATCCAAGGATCGGCTGCGGCAGCAGATCGACGCAATGACACCAGGGCAAGGGAGCACAAATCTGGCTCGCGCCCTGACCCGTGCGTATCAGTTGCTGGCGCAGAGCGACGATCGTGACCTCGAATTGTATCTGCTGACGGATATGACCCGGCCTGGCTGGCAGGCACCCGCTGTGGCACCGCCCCCCGGATTGCGAACCTTCGTGTTACCCCCGGGGCAGCGACCGGCGAGTAACGCTGCCGTGGTCGCAGTGAGTTATGAGCCTTGGCTCACCTCTCCAGGGTCTCATGTGGACCTGTCCGTGCAGGTACGATTCCATGGTCCTGTGCCCTCGGAGGCTCCCGGGATCGATCTGTATGTCGATGATGAACGCGTGCAGCGACGCTCCATCGATCTTGGAGCTCTCCGTAGCGACGGGGACTTCTCCGTCGCCGACGTGCCCTTCTCAATCGCTCCTCGACGTGGCGGTCGCCTGCGTGCCTTCGCGCAGATTGATGCAGACGCACTGACCGCTGACGATCGCTTCCACTTCATCATCGACGCGCCGGATAGCATTCGGATTCTCTTGATCGGTGAGACCGCGACATCGACCTACTATGCGCGACGAGCCCTTTCAGCGGCAACATTGGGTGACCAGTCGCTGCAAGTGCAGACCTTGCGCTTCGCCCAGGCAACGGATGAAGATTGGTCCAACGCCCACGTCGTCATCCTGTGCAATGTTGAACATCTCCAGGAAACAGATCTGCGTCGTCTGCGTCTGCGTATAGACAATGGCGGTGGGGTGATGGTCTTTCCAGGCCCTGATGCACAGCTCCAGCATCTGAATCGGGATGTCTTGCCAGCACTGTTACCGGTATCACTGGGGACGGTTCGAGGGCAGCAAGGGCAGCGGCCCACCCTTCTCGATACGCTTCGACTGCATCATTCTCTGTTTGCTGGTCTCGACTTTGGTCAAGCGCCCACGACGACGACGTCCTTCGACCTCGTCGCTGATCCCACAGTGCAGGTGCTGGCAAGCTTCGCCGACGAACGTCCTGCCCTCGTCGAAGGTCGGTTCGCGGGTGGGCGCGTGATCCTGTGGTCGGTCCCTCTCGATCTGGCATGGAGCCAGTGGCCTGAATCCGGTTGGTTCCTACCCGTGCTGCAGCGACTCTCCAGACACCTGGCGATCAACAGCGCTGCCGATCGCGCATATCATGTCTCAGACCATGCCTGGCGACGCCTGGCAGGTGTCGATACGGAGACGCAGGTACAAGCATATGCCCCCTCTGGACAGCGAAGGTTCGTCGAGACGGAACGCGTGTTCGGTGAGTTGCGATGGAAAGTTCCGCATCTGTCCGAAGCGGGATTCTGGTCATTGCGGCCTGAAGATCAGCCACGGTCGGATCAGTCTATCTTTGCCGTGAATGTCGATCCGTCGGAGGCGGATCTACGATCGCTACACGAGGACGACGTGAGCCGGACACTGGGAGAGTCCGCAGTTGTGATTGATGCACAGATGCCACTGGCCGCAGCGGTGACGGATCTGCGGGTCGGCCGCGAAATGTGGCGCGAACTGCTGGCTTTGGCGGGTCTGTTATTGATGGTTGAGCTGTGGGTGAGTCGATCACCGTCGATGAAAGACCCAGCGACAGCTTAGACAACTGGCTTAGTCGTCTGCTTCTGCACTCAGCTTGCGCAGAAATTCGAAGGTGTAGATCCCGGTGTCATGGCCATCTGCCCAGGTCAGACGAATTCCATAACGCCCCACCGGGTCAAAACCTCGTGCTTCAGACGTTGCGGCGGCAGCTTCGGATGTGAGCATCGGCAATGAATTACCAGCTACCAGTTCAGGCCCGTGCGGCTCACCACGAAGTTCACCACATCCGGCACAAGGGCAGCGACGGCGCAGGGTTTCCAGGTCGTAGTCGTTGCGCCCACCGTCCCCCCACACAACAGTAAGAGCCGTATCGCTCAGTTCGATATTCTGTGGTCGGCGTCGCCGCCGTTCTTCGCGACTCAACATGACTACCAGATCTTTCCTACGACACGAGCTGTCAGTTCGAATGGGTAGGCGTTGGTAATCTCAACTTCGGCAAATTTGCCAACAATCGAGCTGGGTGCCTCAGCGGCGGATCCCTCAATGGCAACGAGAGTCGTGTCCTGGGCGGCGGCGCCATCGGCCGTCTCAAGCACGACGTGACAGTCGATTTCGGGTGCATCGCGCTGAAGCCGCGCGGTGAGATGCCCCCCCACGTCGGCTCCATCGACAAGAACCGTTTGTCGACTACCAACAAATTCTGAGTTGATCTCACCCGAGATGCGCTCCTGCAACTGGGTGAGTCTGCGGTAGCGATCTTGTATCTGATCGGTATCGACCTTGTTGTCCAGGTCGAAAGCGGCCGTGCCCTCTTCATCTGAGTAGAGGAAACAGGTGGCATTGTCGAAGCGTGTGTCTTCGATGAATTGCAACAGTTCATCAAACTCGGCATCCGTCTCGCCGGGGAAGCCGACGATAAAAGAGGAGCGCAGACCGATGCCCGGCATCCGACGACGAAATTCCTCGAGCAGGTCGATTGTCTTCTTTCTTGTTGTGGCACGCTTCATCCGAATCAGCACAGGATCTGCGATATGCTGCAAAGGCATGTCGACATAACGACACATCTTTGGCTCTTCGGCGTAGAAGTCAAGCATCTGCGGCGTCCAGAACGCCGGATATGTATACATGAGTCGGATCCACTCGATCCCCTTTACTGCAGCCAATTCCTGCAGTAATTGCACCAATCGCGGTTGGCCATACAGGTCGGCACCATAGCGCACCGAATCCTGCGCAATCAGGACCAGTTCGCGTACACCCGTCGCCGCAAGACGCCACGCTTCGGCGACCAATTGCTCGATGGGTTCACTCACATGCCGGCCACGAATGGTCGGGATTGCACAGAAAGCGCACTTGTGGTCGCAGCCATCGGAGATCCGCAGATAGGCCCAATGCTGCGCCGTGAGACTGGTGCGTGGTGAATCGTCGTGATACTGGCCTCGTTGTCGGCCGAGAATTCGATCCGCGTGGCGTACGATATCCCGCTCTTCACTCAGCGTGAGGATCGCATCGGTTTCATCAGCCAGATCATTCTTCAGTTCGGACTCGTATCGCGTCGACAGACAACCTGTGACAATGACGCCGCGGCAACGTCCCTCCTGTTTGAGACGGCTCGCGGCGAGGATCGTCTCAATCGACTCTTCCTTGGCTGGTTCGATGAACCCGCAGGTGTTGACGATGACGAGATCCGCCTCCTCAGGCTGCTCGGTCGTGAGATAGTCGTTTCCCTGTAGAAGCCCCAGCATTCGTTCTGAGTCGACCGTATTCTTCGGGCAACCGAGACTGATCAGATGCACCTTAGGTGATTCGCTCACTGGCTCACTATCCGATCCAAGCCCTGCACATGAGCGATACCGGCGCGCACGGCTTCCTGCTCGATGTCGTCAGCGATATAGGCATCGCCAATTCGGCGCGGCAGAATGAAACGTAATTTTCCATCCCGCCATTTTTTATCAGACTTCGTACGAGCGAAAATCTGCTCGGCACTGACCGCAGCAATACCGGCTGGAATCCCTAAGCGTGTCAGCAATGCCTGCTGGCGCGCTTCGTCTTCCTGCGACCATACGCCCAGCTGTGCCGCAATTCGACCGGCCCCGATCATCCCGAGAATGACGGCTTCGCCGTGCCGATAGGTCTGGTAATCGGTGGCTGCTTCAATCGCGTGTCCAATCGTATGACCGTAGTTGAGGATCGCTCGCAGACCCCCCTCACGCTCATCGGCGGCGACGACACCGGCCTTGATGGAGGCATTGCGCGCTATGAGCCAGTCGAGTTGGTCATCGTCGATCTCCATAGAGACGACAGACTCCATCTTGTCTTCGAGGAAGCAGAATAACTCCTCGTCTCGAATGACGCTGTGCTTGACGACCTCAGCCAGACCTGCCACTCGTTCGGCTTCGGGTAGATGACGTAATGTGCTCGTATCGGACAACACCAGACGAGGTTGGTGGAAGGCGCCGATCAGATTCTTACCAAGAGCGTGATTGACACCCGTCTTGCCGCCCAGGCTGGCGTCTACCTGCGACACGATGGTCGTCGGCATCTGCACGACATCGACACCTCGCAGAAAGGACGCTGCCGCGAAACCAGCCAGATCACCGACAACACCCCCACCGAGGGCGGCGACCCATGTACCGCGATCGAGTCCTGCTTCGACCATCGACCCAATGATGGTCTCAACAGATTCGAGTCTCTTGCCCCGTTCACCCTTGCCGAAAGCGATCACGACGACTTCGAAGCCTGCACCCTTGAGACTGTCCAATACGCGCGGCAACGCAGTCTGCTCGAGGGCTTGATCGTAGACCAGCGCGCACCGATCACCCAGGCCGAGGGCACGACACTGGCTGCCCGCTTCGGTGAGCAGGTCATGTCCCACCAGGTCATCGTAGGCACGACCATCGGCCAATTCGATGCGAACTGTCTTCATCGACGCGGTTCAGTCGGCAGCCCGCGGGCAGCCATCAATTCGAGCAGCTCCTGTACCATCGTCTCTGGCCGCGAGTCCGATGTCGAAGCGAGCGTCACGTCTGCGTGTGCATAGAATGGGGCGCGTTCTGTCAGGATCGCCTCAATCTTCTCGCGTTTTTCTTCGCGTGACAGACCGGCCAGAAGAGGTCGGTCATCACGGCGACAGACGCGCTCGAGAATCGTTTCCACATCAGCTGACAGACACACAAGCAGTGCACCGGCGCGACGAATCGTCTCCAGGTTTTCGGGTTGCGCGATGGCCCCCCCTCCGAGAGCGACTACGACATGGCCGCGATATGCTGCATCCTCGACACAGTCACGCTCCCACTGTCGGAAAGCCTCCTCACCGTCATCAGCAAAGATCTCGGGGATCGGTTTCCCTGCCCGTTCGCTGATCATGTCGTCTGTGTCGATAAAATCACGCTGCAGATGCCGGGCAAGCAGTCGCCCGACATGTGTTTTCCCTGTGGCCATAAAGCCTGTGAGATAGATGGGTATATCCAGGTCTTCTGTACTCACGCCGACTCCGCCTGCGACTGTTGTCGCTGTGCACGCTTCTGTTCATAACAGTCGTCGCAATTCCACAAGGGCGGTTTGGTAAGCGCATTGTAGTCTTCATCGACGACATCTCGTCGTAACTGGTCAACCTGCTTACCGCAGGTGTCGCACAGTAGCTTGTCTCGTTGACTCATGTATCACATCTCCTCAGGACAACTCATTCCCAGTAACGTCATGCCCGTCCGCAAGACACGACGCACGGCGTCAATCAACCGAATCCGTGCAATCTTGACCGCCGGATCCTCAGCGATCAGGACAGGGACCTCGTTGTAAAGCTTGTTTGCCTGCGTCGCCAACTCGATCAGATAGGTGGCCACGTAAGACGGTTCGTTGTCGCTTTCAGCGCGTGCCAACACGCCGGGAAAACTGCCGAGAGATTGGGCGACGCGCATTTCCGCGGGTTCACCGAGGATTGTCGTATCTGCCTGAAGATCAACGGCTTCACCATGGCGTCTGAGAATACTGCAGTAGCGCGCATGGGTGTATTGAAGATACGGCCCCGTCTCCCCATCAAAGTTGAGAACCTCTTCGAGGGAGAAGCTGATATCTCTTGTCCGCCGATTGCTGACGTCAGCATACACAACGGCGCTGATGCCGATCTCTCGAGCCACACGATCGGCATCGACCAGATCGGGATTCTTCTCGGCAATGATCGTCCGTGTCAGTTCGATCGCCTGATCCAGTACATCTTCCAGTATAACCATCCGGCCCTTGCGAGTGGACAAGGCCTGCCCCTTGAAGGACATCATGCCGAAAGGCGCGTGCTCACATAGATCGATCCAGTCGATGCCTGCCGACGCGAGGGCCTGAAAAATCTGGCGAAAGTGCAACATCTGACGGGAGTCCGTGACGTACACCATCTTGTCGAATTGGTGCTGACTCTTGCGATAGAGGAGAGCGGCGATGTCGCGACTGTGGTAGGTGCTGGTGCCATTGCTGGTGCGTAACATACACGGCGCAATTTCCTCACCATCCTCGTCGTGAAGTCGCACAACGAGGGCCCCATCACTCTCCTCGGCGAGGCCCGCCTTATCGAAGAGGGCGATGACGTCGTCGAGATCATCCGCAAAGGCACCCTCGCCCTTGTATTCGTCGAAGTGCACACCAAGGATGTCATAGATGCGTTCTGCCTCTTTGCGCCCGGCGTCAACGAAGAATTCCCACAACGACACCATTTCCTCGTCACCATCGGCCAACCTCTTCAGACGAGACCTGGCCTCCTCACGCAGATCAGGATCCTTCTCGACTTCGTCATTGAAGCGCACATACAGAGCCAGCAATTCGGGCACGGGATTGGCGGCGACCTGCTGCTCATCTCCCCACAGTTGATAGGCCGCCAGCAACTGGCCGAAATTCGCACCGTAGTCACCATAGTGGTTGATGCCGACACACCGGTATCCGAGGAATGCATGGATACGATAGATGGCGTGTCCGATCGCAGTGGAACGCAGATGCGCGATCGAAAAGGGTCGGGCGAGATTCGGGGATGAGAAATCGATCGCCACGGTCCGGCCCCGGCCTTGATCCTGTGAGCCAAAGGTATCCCCCTGTTCACGCATGGCATCCAGCACCCAACCGATAAATGCTGCCTTGTCGAGTCTCACATTGACATACGGGCCCGCCGCCTGCACCCCGGCAAGCCGTGGAGCAGTATCGATCGCTGCAACGGCTGCTGTGGCGATATCAGTGGCGATCTGCGCCGGATTCTTGCGTAGCACTTTGGCGAGAGTGAAACATGGCAGAGCATAATCACCCATCGTGTCGTCTGGCGGCACGGCCAGTAGTTCAGCCACATCAGCTGCGGGCAACTGCGCCGCCTCAGAGAGAATGGTGACGATGTCATCTACGAAGGGATTCACTGGAGTCACTTTACCATTTGCTGAGTTTGAACATCACGCCAACAGAGCCTGGCGCATCACGTTGACCGGTGCACGTTGACCGGTCCACAATTCAAAAGCACGTGCCGCTTGGTGCACGAGCATGCCGAGACCATCCACCGTTCGTGCCCCTGCAGCTTCGGCCTGCTGCAGTAGCTTTGTGCGCAGGGGTTTGTAGACGATGTCCACGACCACCAAACCATCATGCAGACCGGTGCCATCGCCCACGGGAGAGGCATCTGCATTCGGTGCGAGCCCCACCGACGAACAGTTGATCAGCAGACCTGCAGCTGCCAGTGGCTCCGAGTCGCCGAGTTCACCAGCCGTCGCCCGACCCGCTCCGAGTTCATCGACAAGATCCTGGGCACGATCAAGTGTACGATTCAGAACGGTCACTTGCTCGACGCCGTTGTCCTGTAGCACCGCGTGTAGAATGGCTCGAGCTGCCCCCCCTGCTCCGAGCAACACGACCTTCGGTGGCAACGACTCCAGGCCACCATCTTCACGCAGACTGGCGGCGATGCCATAGGCGTCTGTGTTGTCCCCGACCAGATGACCCGCGTCGTGAATGATTGTGTTGACGGCACCGATCTGGCGAGCAGCCTCACTCAGATCATCCACAACATCCATCACGCCTTGCTTGTGCGGGACCGTCACATTGAGCCCGCGGATGCCCAGGGTGCGCATGGCATCACCCAGTTGCGAAATGCGCTCAGGCAATACATGACAAGGTACGTAGACGTAGTCGAGCCCAAGGTGAGCCAAGGCCGCATTGTGCATGGCAGGAGACGCTGAATGCGCCACAGGGTCACCGATGACGCCAAGAATCTGCGTGCTGCCACGAATCACCGAAGGTGCCAGCGCCACGGCGCCAGCCAGGGCTTTCACGCCAGCAGATCCTCAGCAAATTGATCGGCGATCTCTACCGCCTCTGTCCAACTGACGCCGTAAAGCAACTTGATCAGCACAACACCACCGCCGAAGACGACAGCGGCCAATACGAAGAGTCGCAACAATGTTGTCATCCCTGGCGCTCCTTCACGGTAATCGAGTCTAAAGTGTCGAAGAAGCCTGGAAAGACAGCGTCGACACTATCGCTGTCGTGAATCTGCATGTCACCCTTGCTGACCAGACCGGCAACAGCGAAGGCCTGGGCCATCTGTGGTCGGGCATGCGTAACGACCTGGGTCCCCTTCAGGGGACGAGCTCCATCGATGACGAGACCTTCCGGATACTCGCCCACCTTGGCACCCAACTCACGTAACAAAGTCACCAGATGGGCGATCATATCTACATCCTCACAGCGTCGTAGTGCTTCTACATCACGAATGATGAACTGGCCCTCGGTCTGTGTTGCCAATACGGCCAGTAGCGGAATGTGTTCGATGAGACGCGTCGCCCGCTTGTCGGCCACCCGAGTACCCTTGAGTCGACTGCTCTTGACGACCAGGTCGGCAAAGCCAGCCTGGTCAATGATCTCGACCTCACCTTTGATCTGCCGCAGCAGATCAAGGAAGGTACGATTCTCTGTGCGGATCGCGACTCTTGCTACGGTCAACTCTGACCGACCCACGATCAGAGCGGCGACGATGAAGGGCAGCGCCTGCTCGAGATCGCCTGGAAGATCCACATCGCAGGCGGTGGGCTGGGCGGCGGTGAGGATCATCGCCCGCAAGGCGGGATCATCGCGCCGATTGGGCTCAATGGAGACGCCACGCTCGGTTAACAGATCATCCACTCGATCCTTCGACGTCGCCGCCTGCCGTACGGTGGTAACCGAGCCGGCCTCCGCATACAGCCCAGCACACAGCAGGGCCAGCTTCGTATCTGCATCGAGATCGGCTGGCGCATAATCTACGGCAACGGCTGTCTCGACCCCGTCGACTTGGACCTGCGATTCGGACAGTAGCTTGCCCACGGCGCCTGTCTGGGCGAGCAGGGCGAAGAGTGCCTGTATCGTGTCTGCAAGTGAGGCGTCAATGTGGATCGTGCGCGAAGTTGCTTGCATCGCCAATAACGTCACCGGCAGCAAGGCCTCGACACCTAACCCACGAAGATCCACAGGCTCTGATGTGGCGGTGAAACCACGCAACCCCACGCCAGAAATTACCAGACCTGCCTCGTTTTCTCCCACCGCGACACCAAGCGACTTTAGTTGCGCCAGATGCGGCAACAAACTGGGCGGTGCATGCTCGATCAGGCTGTCTCCAGTACTGATCGCGGCGAGCCACACAGCCTTCAAAGCGGCGGGCAACTCGCCTGGCACACGGACCTGCCCGGTGATCTTACGCGCTCGGTTGATGGTACGTTCCAACCTGGTATGCCTCTCTTGGTTCAGGGCCGTCGAGCCCGATAATCGTGCTCGGTGAGAATCCTCAGCGCCAAATCGGCCGCTGTATCGTCTTCAAAACCCAATCGCAGTGTGCCGCCCTCGCCCTCGCGCACCTTAACAACCTCGATGTCGTTGATGTTTACGTCACGTGTCGACAGGATCGTTGCGATTTGGGCAATCACACCAGGCTTGTCTTCACAGACGACCAGAATCTCTGACAGCCGATGGAGAAATCCCTTTGCATCACGTGGGATTGTATCACGCACACGGTTGGCGTAGTCGAAATTCTGTGCCAGCGCATCATCTCCAACGCGCTCGGTGACTTGTGCCAGGTGCTGGCGGAACTGGCTGATCATATCCGTGATGCGATCACCGTTGGTAGCACAGATGTCTTTCCACACAGGTGCAAAGGGGCTGGAGGCAATGCGGGTCAGATCGCGAAATCCACCCGCTGCCAACATCAGGAAGGCACCATGCGCGTCATCGCCCTCATCCAACTGGCCCACCATTTCCACCAGGCTTGTTGCCAGCAGTTGCGGTAGATGACTGATGGCAGCCACAACTGTATCGTGCGACTGGGCACTCAACTCCAGAACCCGCGCCCCCATACCGCGAACCAACCCACGCAGACCAAGATGCAGTGGCTCAGGCACCGATGCGTCAGGAACCAATACGTAGATCGCATTCTGAAAGAGAAATGGATCTGCAGCGGTAACACCCGATTTCTCAGAGCCCGCCATCGGATGGCCACCGAGAAAGTGCACATCTTTTCTATCAGCGGCAGCGGCGGCGGCGACGATCTGGCGCTTTGTGCTGCCCGCATCAGTGACCAGAGTACCCGGGCCGGCTGCTGCGATCACCGACGGTAGTGTATCGATGATGTGTTGGATGGGCGAACAAACGAACACCAGATCGACACCATCAAGGGCCTGTGGCAGTTGGTCGTAGCCAAAGCCTGCGTCGATGGCGCCAAGTTCAACGGCGCGCTCGATCGTCGACTGTCGACTGATGCCGACGATTTCACCTGGAAATCCAATACGACGCATGGCCAGACCAAGGGAACCACCGATGAGGCCAACACCGAGGATCGCGGCGCGATGAAATGGTGTTTGATCCATCTTGCTACCCAACGTCAGGGCTTCTCGCCCTCGAGATTTCGCGCCTCGGCGATAATGCGTGTGTACAGATCCGCAATCGCCTCATCGCCGATGGGCCCTTGGTTGTACGCCTTGAGGCGCTCGATCACTTCACGCTCGCGACGTGGGTCTCGCACCTGCTGGCCCTTGGCATCTTTGAGGTGGCCAATTTCCTGCGCATAGTTCATGCGCCGATTGAGCAAGTCTATGATGATCTGATCGACCGTATCGATACGGGCACGCCAGTCGCTTATATCCATTCGTAAGATCTCCTGTCAACCGCCCTGTCGTTTGCTCTCACAGTTCAGCGCAGACCCATTGCCTGGCGCACGTTATCCATCGTCTGCTCCACGACGGGACGAGCCCGTTCTACACCGGTCGCCAGCAGGGCATCCAATGTCGCCGGATCGGCGGTGAGTTCATCATAGCGTTGGCGAATCGGTGCCAACGATTCGATGACGAGTTCTGCAAGATTCTTCTTCAGATCACCATACCCTTTGCCCTCGAAGCGCGCCTCGATCGACTCGCGCGTTTCACCGGACAAGACCTGATAGATAGTGAGTAGATTTGTCACGCCCGGGCGTTCTGGGTCAAAGACGATTTCGGTTTGCGAATCTGTCACGGCCCGTGAGAATTTCTTTTGAATGACCTTGGGATCGTCGAGCAATCCTACGGCGTGAAACTGACCAGCCTCCGACTTCGACATCTTCCTTGTTGGGTCATCCAGGCCCATGACTCGAGCACCCACACCACGAATGACTGGTTCCGGCACAACAAAGACTTCGCCATAGAGGTTGTTGAAGCGCCCTGCGATGTCGCGTGCCAACTCCACGTGTTGCTTCTGATCATCCCCTACGGGTACCACCGCCGCCTGGTAGAGCAGAATATCAGCCGCCATCAGCGTCGGATAGGTAAGCAGTCCCGTGCCAACACTCTCTCCCTGACCCACGGACTTGTCCTTGAACTGCGTCATCCGCTGCAACCAACCCAGTGGAGTACTACAGGTCAGTAACCAAGCCAGTTCGGTGTGCTCAGGCACGTGGGATTGGACGAAGAGGACCGATCGTTCGGGATCGATACCGGACGCGATCAGAACAGCAGCCAATTGCCGCACACTGTTGCGCAAATGCTGTGGATCATAGGGCGTGGTGATCGCGTGTTGATCGACGACACAGAAAAAATTGTCGTAGCGCTCCTGGTCGTCCACCCAATTTCGGATGGCACCGATGTAGTTACCCAGGTGCGGTTCGCCAGTTGGCTGGATGCCAGAAAATACGCGTGGATGCTCTGTGTGACTCAAGATCTTCCTCTTCCAATTCCCAAAGTGTTCTCTACCCCAGCAGTTGCTGCACAGCAACACCGATGTCCTCGGCCCGCATCAACGATTCGCCCACGAGGATTGCATCAATTCCAGCTTCACTCAGCTGCCGCACATCATCGTGATCACGGATTCCACTCTCACTGACCAGTGTGACCCCCTCCGGCACAAACTGGCGTAACTCGAAGGTCGTTTCGAGGGTTGTGTCGAAGGTGCGCAGATCCCGGTTGTTGATGCCGATCAGACTCGCCCCCGCGCCAAGCGCCCGTTCGAGTTCCTCACGAGAATGAACTTCTACCAGAACTGATAAGCCCAGGTCACGACCCAGACCTTGGAAGTCCTCGAGTTGACCACCATCCATGAGTGCCACGATCAACAGAATCGCATCAGCACCCAGAAGCCGCGCCTCATGAATCTGATAGGAATCGACATTGAAATCCTTGCGCAAGGCGGGGATTCCTGCCGCTTGACGAGCACTCGTCAAATAGTCGTCGCACCCCTGAAAATAGGCTTCGTCCGTGAGCACGGAAAGCGCTCGGGCCCCATTCTCGGCGTAGATCCTGGCAATCGACTCGGGGTCGAAGTCTTCACGGATCACGCCTTTTGAGGGCGACGCCTTCTTGACCTCTGCAATCAAGGCGATCGGATCAGCCTGCAGGGCGCCTGCGAAGTCCAAAGGTGCTGGTAGATCCTGCGCCTTGGCACTTACCTCTTCGAGAGGTGCATCAATCCGCCTGCGCGCGACAAACTCATGCTTGTAGGTGGCGATTTCCTGTAGAATATCGGTCACAATCGCCTCCTTCAGGCGTGGCTGACGCGACACAGGCGAGTCAGCGATTCGCGCGCCTGGCCGGAGCGGATCGATGTGCGGGCAGCTTCAACCCCGGCAGCCAGATCCTCGGCCACGCCGCCAGCGACGATGGCCGCCGCCGCGTTGAGGACAACCACATCTGCCCGAGGACCGTCTTCACCTTCGAGAACCGCCGTAAGGATTGATGCATTTTCTGCCGCATCCCCACCGGCCAATGTCTGCGCGTCGACGCAGTCCATGCCGAAATCCTGGGGTGAAACATCGTAGGTCGAGATCGTCCCATCGAGTAGTTGCGTCACGCGACTTGGTCCAGTCAGGGTGATCTCATCGAGACCATCATGTCCATGGACGACAAAGGCGCGCTCCGATCCGAGAGCCTGCAGCACACCTGCCATCGTCTCGGTGAGGTCTGCTGCAAAGACGCCGATCAATTGCCGCTTGGCACCCGCCGGATTGGTGAGCGGTCCCAGGACATTGAAGACCGTGCGGGTCGCCAATTCCTTGCGTGGTCCAATGGCGTGTTTCATTGCGCCATGCAGGGCGGGGGCGAAGAGAAATCCAATCCCAACCTCATCCAGACACTCGCCGACCTTCTCGGGTGTGGCTTCAACATTGACCCCGAGTTCGGCCAGCACGTCAGCCGAACCACAGCGACTCGACATGGCACGATTGCCGTGTTTTGCTACTGTGAGCCCTGCACCGGCAACGACGAAGGCGACGGTCGTAGAGATATTGAATGTGCCTGAGCCGTCTCCACCTGTGCCACAGGTATCGACCAGTGGTGGTTGGCCACCCACGATACGCGTCGCCTTGGCACGCATGGTTTCAGCGAAGCCCGTAATCTCCTCCACTGTTTCGCCCTTGCTGCGCAAAGCCATGAGGAATCCGCCGATCTGTGCGTCTGTCGCCTCACCACTCATGATCTGTTCCATCACACCGCGGGCCTCGTCGCGACTGAGATTCTCGCCAACGATCAAGCGGGCAATTGCTGCCTGGATCATCACACTACCTCCTTCTGCTTAAGTTCCCGTCTGCATGACGAAATTTGATAGAAGCTTCTTGCCCTTCTGCCCCGTCAGAACCGACTCGGGGTGAAATTGCACCCCCTCTACACGCAGTTCCCGGTGACGCAACCCCATGACCAACCCATCGGCAGTCTCGGCAACGATTTCCAGGCAATCGGGCACGCTATCTCGCCGCACGATCAACGAATGGTAGCGAGTGGCGGTGAATGGATTCGGCAACCCCGCGTAGATCCCCTGACCATCATGTCGGATCTCCGACGTCTTGCCGTGCATGATATAGGGCGCGCGTTCGACGGTGCCGCCGAAGGCCTGGCCGATGGTCTGGTGACCAAGGCAGACACCTAGAATGGGAATCTGTCCGGCGAATCGTTGCACAAGACCGAGCGAAATGCCGGCATCATCGGGTGTACGAGGACCTGGTGAAATAATGATGCGCTCCGGCGCCAACGCGGCGATCTGGTCGAGATCGATCTTGTCATTGCGGAAGACCTGAAGGTCTGTCGCACCAATCTCGCCAAGATACTGGACGACATTGTATGTGAAGGAGTCGTAGTTATCGATCAACAAGATCATTGGGATACCTCACGCGTTGATGGTGAGGAGGCAGGGTCGAGGAAACTGATCTCGGTTCCTTCGAGCAAACCACTGATGCTCTCGCCACTGGGGGCGATCGAACCCCTGTTCGCCATCTCGACGGCGCGAAACAGCGCCATCGCCTTGTTCACGGTCTCCTGGTATTCAGCATCCGGATCCGAATCAGCGACGATCCCTCCCCCAGCCTGGACATAGGCAACACCATCTTTCACGACCATCGTGCGAATGGCGATACACGTATCGAGATTTCCTGAGAAATCAAGATATCCGACGGCTCCGCCGTAGATTCCGCGGCGTGTCGGCTCGAGTTCATCAATGATTTCCATGGCGCGAATCTTTGGTGCACCGGACAAGGTGCCTGCTGGATAGCAGGCGAACAGGGCATCGAGGGAATCCATCCCCTCTTTTAGCTGACCGCGTACGTCTGAGACGATATGCATCACGTGTGAATAACGCTCGACGGTCATCATTTCTGTGACGCGAACCGTGTCGTATTTCGAGACCCGCCCGACATCATTGCGCCCCAGGTCCACCAGCATCACATGTTCGGCGCGATCTTTCTCGTCGGCGAGCAACTCCTCTTCGAGGCGCTGATCATCCGCTTCGTCGACCCCCCTGGCTCGTGTGCCGGCCAGAGGGCGCACATCCAGGGTGCCATCTTCGACCCGCACCAGAATCTCAGGTGACGCCCCAAGAATCTGCAGATCACCCTGGGTAATGTGGAACATATAGGGAGATGGATTCACCGTGCGCAGGACACGATAGATCTCGAAAGGGTCCGCCTCGTACTGCAATTGAAATCGCTGCGCGAACACGACCTGGAAAATGTCACCTGCGCGTATGTATTCAAGACACTGGTTCACAGCCTTGGTGTAGTCTTGCCGACTCACATTGGAATGGACGGTCCCCATCTGTCTGCCGCCCGGTAACCGCGGCGCCGGGGTCTGCTGAGCGAGTAGTTGCTCGGTCTCATCAATACGCTGAGCAGCAGCGGCATAGACCTGATCCGGCTCGTCGCCCTCCTGCACCCGAGCATTGGCGATCAGCAGAACTGTGTGCCGCAGATTGTCGAAAGCCAGGATGGTTTCAAAGAGGGCGAAGACCATGTCATCGGCGCCCAGATCGTCGATGCCGCTATCCGGAATCTGTTCGGCGAGGCGGATCCCATCGTAGCCGAGAAAACCAACGGCTCCACCTGTGAAGCGTGGTAACCCTTCGAGGCGAAGGCCTTCGTATTTGGCCATCAGTTCGCGTAAGACGACACGAGGATCACCCTCTATCGTTTCAATCGTCCCCGTCGCCCGATCCTCAATCGTTGCCCGTTGGTCCTTGGAACGGAAGATGATGGATGGATTGATACCCAGGAAGGAATACCTCGCCGCTCGTTCGCCGCCCTCGACACTCTCAAAGAGGAAGGTGAAATCACTGTGTGGCCGCAGCTTGAGGTAGGCCGATACAGGTGTCTCCGTGTCGGCGAGAATCTCTTTTGTGATGGGAACTGTCAGGCCCCCTGAGGCCAATTCGGCGAATTGTGCAGACGCCGGCCGCAGGTGTGGATGGGTCGTTGATGTGCTCATCTTCTTCGCTCAGTTTCGTTCGATCTGATTCCCATGAGACTACGAACATCTGATCTGTCGCCCTGCGGTCGACTTTCGTCGTTCAGCCAACTACCGAATGGGCACAAAAAAACCGCCGACGCTTACAGGAGCGTCCGCGGACTGGGGATCATCAGAATTGATCGCCGGTGCTACGGTTGGACGCACTCCTGCCCAGACTGAAACGTTTCTGTCAGAAACGTATCTGTCTCTGTGGACGAGAATCGCCACCAATAGCGGTGCGGCGGGTTTGTCGGGATTTGCGTCATCATGATAGGCGTTTCAGTGTAGCGGCGCCCATCAGCTTTGTCAAGCATTCCTATCCGAGGGCTTTGCTCAACAAGCGCATCCCAGTGACGACAAGGATGACATAGACAGCCCTGTTGAACCAGACATCGTTGAAGCGGCTGTTGAGCCAGATCCCAAGGCGAACACCGACGAAAGTCAAAGGTGCCAGAACGACAACGGTCGCCAGATTACCCCAATGATATAGATCCAGCCAGAAATACGGACCGACCTTCAGCAGATTGATGGCAGCGAAGACGACGACGGTGGTGCCGACAAATGCTCGACGTGGTAGTTGCTGGGGCAGCAGAAAAATCGCCACGGGTGGGCCACCGGCGTGCGCGAGGGTGGAGGTGAATCCTGACACAACCCCCATCAGGACCCCCTCCACGGAGTGCGGATGACGGGCCTCGATGCGACCAAGCCAGCGGACGCGGAACAGTTGGTAAAAGGCGAAAAGCAGCGCCAGGGCTCCGATACCACCCCGCATCACCTGCTGATTGCCAAGGAATTGATCGAAGAAGAAGGTACCGATCCCGATGCCGATCGCTGCACCTGGCAATAACAATCGCGTGCTGCGTCGATGGAAATTCGCACGATAGTGCCAGACCGAGAAGAAATCGCAGAGGATCAACAGTGGCAGGAGCAATGCCACGGCGTCACCGACGGAGATGGTCAGCGCCATCAGGGGTGTGCCGATCACGCCAGCGCCTCCGCCAAATCCTGCCTTGGCGATGCCGATCAGAACCACCGCCGTTGCCGCGGCGGGCCAGAATAGAGTCGGGTAGTCGGGTAACAGTTCCAGCAAGATCATGTAGATCTTTCGTTGCGAGGTTGCCAACCCTGCTCGGTGTACACACCGAGGCCCGGGATCGGTCGCATGCCAACCCCGGGCCTCGGCCCGCCTCTCGGTGGGGGAGAGGTCTACAAGTTATACTGCCGGCCCTTCGATGTCTAGTAGTTAATGGGCTTCGTCACCAACAGCAACGGTCTCAATCTCAAGCTCGTCGCGATTGGCGATCCGATCGATCTTACCGTCAGTGATCCAGACAACACGATCGGAGACGGAAAGCATTTTGTGATCATGCGTCGCCGAGATGACGGTCACGCCAAAGTCACGATTCATCGTGCGCAGCAGTTCAATGATCTCTGTGCCCGTACTCAAATCGAGGTTCGCCGTCGGTTCATCGGCAAGGACAACGGCCGGATCATTGGCCAGCGCCCGAGCCACGGCGACACGTTGCTGCTGGCCACCGGACAATTCGAAAGGTTTGTGCGAGTGGCGTTCGCCAAGACCGACCTTCCTCAGCAAATCGATGCCCTTATCACGCGACTCGTCACTTGTCAGACCTGCAAATACCATGGGCAGGGTCACATTCTCAAGTGCCGTCATCACTGGAATCAGATTGAATGACTGGAAGATGTAGCCAATCTTCCGGCAGCGCAGCCACGCCAACTCATATGCATCGAGTTGAGCGACGTCTACTTCGTCAATGTAGACCTTGCCTTCAGAGGGCTTGTCCAGGCCTCCCACCATATTGAAGAGGGTACTCTTGCCTGAACCTGAGGGCCCCATGATCGACATGTATTCCCCGGAATAGATTTCCAGGTCAACACCGCGCAAGGCGTGTACCTCCATGGAACCCATGGTGTATTTCTTTTTCACATTCTGCGTGCGCACGACAGTGCGTTTTTCGTCGTCCGCCGAGGCCTCGGCAGCAACTGCCGTCGTTTCTTCAGTCATGTGGTCGCCTCACGAATCGGAGCGCATGGCCTCGACAGGTTCCATCTTGGCCGCCTTATAGGCGGGCAACATAGCACCGACGAGGGAGAGGGTCGTGCCGGCGAAGGTCGCAGCGACGGCAGATCGAAGAAGGTCTGAAGTAGGAAAGTATTGGAAGACAAACATGCCGTAGTCGAGCAGCGCCAACATCAGGGTCATCACCAGGCCGATGACAATGCCGACCAGGGTGCCTGCTGCGCCCTGAAATGTGGACTCCAGCAGGAAGAGCTTGATGATAAATGAGTCCAGCGCTCCGAGGCACTTCATCGTGCCGATCTCGCGAAAACGCTCTGTCACCGACATGAGCATGGCATTGGTGATGCCAACAACGCAGACCAGCAGAGACAGGCTGATGAGCCAGGTTTGCTTGGAACTCTCTTCTTTGAGTCGGGCCTCAGCCTCGGGCGAGGCCGTTGCGCCTTCGGCGGCGAGAGTTTCGATGCCATTCTTCTGCAGCAGAAGGTTGATTTCACTCTTGTTCGCCTGCCGCAAAGAACCGATGATCGCGTTGCTACTCCAGACCGACATCAGGAAAGCGATGGCCAGGACGATACCGCTTGTGGTGATGATGGATCGACCGAAGCGAATCTTCAGGCTGCGGAGACTGATCTCCAATGCCTTACTCAAGGGCAGTACGATCTCTCGACCGCCCGCCAGCTTCGATAGGGCCTGCTCGGACATAATCAGCCAGACTCCAGGGCCCAGACTTCAGGCCTCGTGGGGAGAGGAAAAACGCCACGGTGCACGATCACCGAGGTGCTTAAGCGTAGGTAACATAGCGTCCCCGACACCGGCGAATCAAGGCCAATGCGCTCCCTATGCACCAGGCCGAATGTCGATCAAGGGCAGCGCGTCGATCGAATCTGGCGCGGGATCGCTGCGATCGACGGTGCCAGATACCATCCGCAACCGCAATCTGGCGGACCGGGCCGTTGCGTGGTGCAGGGCAAGGGAGACACTGGTTGCAGTAAACACGAGTTCATCGATGTCGTATTCCTCGACCAGATCCGGCAATTCTTCCACTAGGCCCACGACCGGATACGGCCCCAGGACACCACCGCGTTCGTGTGATTCAGTCGAGACGAGCCCGACCAACTGACAGTCGAGGCCATGCCATGCAGCGACGGCAGAGACTAGGGACTCGGCTGTCTCGTCGGTGCCCACCACCAGAATACGCCGTCGGCCCAGGCGCCCGGTGCTACCACCACTCAGCTGTCGCGCCGACCATCGCCAGCCGGCGACAAGGAGTGTATTGCAGCCCCAGGCTGCCGCCGCAGCAAGACGTGAGAAATTGTAGTCCTTAAAGAAGAAGACCGTCGTGATAATGACGGCGAAGCCGAGACCGACCCCTAGAGCAGCGCGTCCCGGCGCAAAGCGACGTCGATCATAGAGACCCAGTAGCGCCAGCGTCAGCAACCAGATGGCCACGGGTGCTGCATATACCAACAGCCATTGTGCTTCAGAGTATGCTGGGGGTTGCAACCACCGAGTAGGTTCCACATCGATGCCAAGGCGGCGGCTCAACCCTTCGATCGCATGAATCACAGGCTCAAGGGTCGGATGGTAGCGCAGGGCGATACCGAGCCACAATCCCATCACGAGCAGCGCTGCATCCACGAGGGGCAGCAGCAGGCGACGTGCTAGGGGTTTCAGGAATGCGTAGAGACTGTAGGCGATGATTCCTGCATGTAGCAGCCATACGGGGAAGAATCGATAGCGCTGACGCATGTGCTTGTGCACGAAAATAGCCATCGCCTCGTTCTTACGGAACTGCACGCGCAGGGCCCGCGAGCGCCCACTCTGACCGCGGAAATGGATGATCTGGGTCGTCGGCACATAGTAGATCTTCCACCCCGCTTCCCGCATACGGAAGCACCAGTCGAGATCCTCTCCATACATGAAGTACGCCTCATCGAGGCCACCCACCTGTTGCAGTGTCTCACGGCGAACCAGCATGAACGAACCTGACAGGGCATCTACTTCGGCAGTTTCATCCTCATCGAGGTAGCTCAGGTTGTAGCGAGCAAATCGCCGACTCTGCGGAAACAGTCGGCTCAGACCCGTGAGTTTATAGATGGCGGCAGATGGCGTTGGGAAGGCGCGGCGACAATCAAGCTGCAGTGTGCCATCTGGATTCAGCACCTTGCAACCGGCGGCGCCGACCTCGGGATGATCATCCAGATAACTGACCATCGTGTGCAGCGTATCAGCGCGCACGATGGTGTCGGAGTTTAGCAGCAGGATGTGACGGCCACGGGCACGACGAAAAGCCAGATTGTTGGCCCCGGCGAAGCCGAGATTCTTCTCGTTGCAGATCAATACCGCATCAGGAAAGCGCTCGCGTACCATCTGCTGACTGCCATCCTGTGAGGCATTGTCGACAACGATGGTCTCCACGGAAAGATCTGCGGAGGCCTCCTCCACCGTGCGCAGAGCCTGCTCCATCAGATCGCGCGTGTTGTAGCTGGGAATCACGACGGTCAGATCGCAGGACGGATCCCCAGATGGAAAGGCATCGTTGACGCGATGAGCGTCAGAGGATGTGGTCATCGCCGACGGGGCCGAAACAGTCGTTGCAGGCTGAATACGAGAATCTGTTTCAGGAACAGGGCGTGCTCTTTCCAGTTGAGCTTGCTACTGGAGAATTGGCGATTGCGGAAGATGAAGGGAATCGATCGTTGCGAACTATGTTCGCCCTTCATCAGGATCTCCAGCAGAATCTTGTATCCAGACGATGTGAGTTGGAACCCATCCGTCAACACCTCTCGTCGGAGACAGAAAAATCCGGAGAGCGGATCTTCGGCACCCGTAAGAATTCTCGCCATACCGACACCAACAACCGAGATCAACCGTCGGTGCAAAGCCCATTTCTCCACATGGCTCGTGGCACCGAAACGTGACCCCATCGCCAGATCATGATCTCGCAATGAGCGGATCAGTTCAGGCAGGATGGCCGGATCATGGCTCAGATCGGCGTCGATCACGCCCAGGTAGGGGCGCGTCGACAGATTCCAGCCCTCCATCACGGCGGAGCCCAGACCCAGTTTGCCGGCGCGATGAATCACCTGGACGGGATATCGATCACGCAATGCCTCGGCTGCGGGACCGGTTCCGTCAGGTGAATTGTCATCGACAATGATCAGTTCCGCGTCGATATCGTCGCAAGACGCCAGAATACCGAAAATTTCCTCGGCAAGGAGCCCCACGTTCTCGGCCTCATTGTACGTCGGTGTTACGATGGAAATCAGGATGGGGTCAGACACGTCTCATCATCCGGGGTCAGGCGTTCGCGAGCAAAGGACCGAAATCCTGGCGGAATTGTGGTTGCTTGGCCAAAACGGCGAGTCCCTCCTCGAGAGACAGTGGGGTGCGGCCAAGAGTTTGACTTACCCGATCGCTGCGCAGTCCGGAGCGCAGGGGGCGCGGCGCATCCTGCCCGGCAGCAGCGGTCTTCATCGACTCGACATTCGATGCGTCGAGATCAAAATACGCAGCAATTCTCTGGACCAATTCTAGTCGTGTCATAAATGCAGTACCACCAAAGTGAAACAATCCCTGCGCTCCTGCCCGCAACAGGTCGATCAGACCGGCAGCAAGATCCGTTGCACTCGTCGGGTTACCCCACTGGTCATCGACGATCCGCAATGTCTCGCCACGAGCCAGAGATTCGATCGGCCACGTAACAAGATTACGGCGCGCGCCATCGATGTGGCCATAGAGCCAGAGTGTGCGGACCACAATGCCACGATCCATGGCCAGCACGGGGACCTCACTGTCGAGCTTGATCTGTCCATAATTCGACAGAGGACGCGTCGAGTCTGTCTCCGCATAGGGGCCCGCCTGACCGTTGAAGACATAGTCTGTGGACAAGTGCACCATGGCGGCACCTAATTTCTGACAGGCTTCTGCCAGAGCCGTCACAGCATCGCCGTTGACTCGTCGGGCGTAGTCAGGCTCGGTCTCACATCGATCGACGTTCGTCAATGCTGCCGTGTGGATGACCGCATCGGGTCGCGTCTGCTCAACGGCGGCGACCAGCGTCTCCGGACGCTCTAGATCCAGGCCGACAATCTGGGTGTCACCTATGAGTCCCTCCTGCCTGGCACCACCGACCACTTCCGTTGTCGGCGATTGGCTGCAGGCGAGCAGCGAACGACCCAGCAGTCCTCGAGCACCTGTGACAAAAATCCTCATGCACCATCCTCTAATTGCAGTTGCACCCTTGCGGCGCTGGCATGAGCCCGCAACATGGGGTGTCTTGGGACCCGCTGTAACAGTTGCCGAGCTTGCTCCGTCTCACCGTGCCGAAGCAAGAGTAAGGCTGCCAGTGCATTCCCCGCAGGTAACATATCATCGGCGAAGGGTGTCCGAATGGGCCAGTTCACCAATCCATCTGGTGCAAGACAATCATGAAAGGCACCGATCTGAGGATCGAAGAGAGCCAACCTTGTCCAGGACCAGACCCGCTGTGCCGCCATCGACCAGTCATCTCGTGATTCAACACGTGCCGCTGCCGCCAATGCAAGATTCACAAGCAGCTGGTCTCGAAGCAACCCCCTGGATCCGAGTGGGCGCCCACCATCATGGGCATGGTCAACGATTCCTTCTGCAGAAACCATCGACGACAGGGTTGCAGCTGCTGTGTGTCGCATCCGTTGCAGCTCAGGGGACAGGGCATTGCCAGCGTCGTACAGGACCCATGTCATGAAAGCAACTCGATCGGCGTATAAGATAGGATCCGACCACCACCGATTCTCGTCCAGTGGCAGCCGCCGGCCGACGAAGGCCTGCGACTGTTCGCTGAACAAGGTGTTCACGATCAACTCCTGCAATTCGCGCACTGCGTAGTCGTCGCTAGCGGTGTTCGACACCTGCAACTGCAGCACACGCAGCAGACCGCCGACGACGGCGGCATCCACCTCGCGCCGCGGCAATTTCCACGATTCTGTATGAGCATAGACGAAAGGGCCCTGGGTTCTGTTCCACAGATCACTCGCCACGAGCCCATCCAGTGTCCGTCGCAACATACGACCAGCCATCGATCCTTCATGGACCGCATCATAGGCCGCCAGGAAGCTGAGCAATGTCGTTTCGGGATGCTTGGCGACCTGGGCAAGTGCGTCCTGCCCAGAGGCAGGTTGTCCAGACCCCAGGCCGAAGCCGCCGTGGATGGCGTCGAATGCCTCTGTCGCTGCCAGCAACAACGCCTCGCCGTCCAGGGGAGCGCGCGTCACTGGCTTCTCGACGATTTGGGCCCGGACGATCTGGGCTCGGTCCTGCAAATGCGATAGCATACGCAGTAAAAATATCCGTACACGATCCGGTGCAATATCAGGCGCCTGCGCTATGAGCGCGCCATCGGGCATGACGATGGCAAGTGTCGGCCAGGCACCGCCATACCGGCGGTCGAGTTCCGGGTACAGCCAGGGGTCCACATGAACCGGCACGAAGCGCTCCTGGGCCAGGGAACGGACGAGTTCATCCTCCTCAGCGAACAGGCCATCCGCACCGGCTGTCGCCACATAGAGCAGCAACGGTCGTTCGAGACGCTGGGCTTCGGCGAGGGTCGCCGCATTCCACCCGCGCCACTGGATCGATGCATCTGTGGAGGGATAAGCGACGGCTATCTGCGTCGAGTCGACGGTGGTCACCATCGTTGCATCCCGCACCTGCTCGGGTCCGACATCACCACAGGCACCCAGCAGGATAGCAATGCACACGGCGGGCGGGCACAGAACCCGTCGCACAGCGACGCTCCTGTGGACGGCAGGTTTCAATGTCAGTCTCGATCCATGATGGGCACGTTTCAATATATTACGCTTCAGAATGTCCAACTTGGAAAGGAACGATTCGGATGGTTGATCCACTGGAACGCAAAGTGCTCGGTAGCACGGGTCTGGAAGTCACACGCTTAGGTCTTGGTTGTGCCGCGCTGGGTGGTCTGTACGGGGACATCCCCGACGAACAGGCCCATGCCGTTGTGCATCGGGCCCTGGATCTGGGACTCAATCTCCTCGACACGGCCCCATTGTATGGCTCGGGCAAGAGCGAGATCCGCGTCGGCCAGGCTCTGAAAGGTATTGCCCGAGATCGGTTTATCCTGTGCACAAAAGTAGGTCGTGTGCTGGACCCGGTCACCGATGAAGACGAAGACCGGGGCCAGGAGATCTTTGACCAGCCCCCGCCCTTCAAACCCGTCTTCGACTACAGCTATGACGGGGTGATGCGCTCTTTCGAGGAAAGTCTGCAGCGACTGCAGATGGATCGTGTCGATATCCTTCACATCCATGATCCTGACGATCACTACAGCCAAGCCATCGAAGGTGCCTATCCGGCGATCGCCAAATTGCGCGAACAAGGCCTGATTGCCGGTGTCAGTGCGGGGATGAATCAGTGGGAAATGCTCGCTGACTTTGGCCGCGCTGGAGACTTCGACTGTTTCCTGCTGGCGGGGCGCTATTCGCTGCTGGAGCAAGACGCACTGCACGATCTGTTCCCACTCTGTGAGGAGAAGAACATCGGCATCCTCGCAGGCGGCACCTATAACAGTGGCATCCTGGCCAAGGGAGCTTCGACGGGGGCCAAATACAACTATGGCGATGCACCTGTCGAGATCATCGAACGTGCTCGACGTCTGGAGCAGGTCAGTGAGCGGCACGGTGTCAATATCAAGGCTGCTGCGTCGCAATTCGCTCTGGCCCACCCGGTGGTGACCTCGATCATCCCCGGTACGCGGCAACCTGATCGTGTCACGGAGAATTTCAATCTCCTGAACGAATCGATTCCAAGCGACTATTGGGCTGAGTTGCGCCATGAGAACTTGATTCACCCTGATGCACCGGTGCCAGAGGGCTGATCGACGCACCAAGGGATGCCTCAACCGGGACGCCTCAACTGCGACGTCACGACGAGGCGTTAGCCTTTTTGTGGTGATCGACGATGGCCGCCAGTGCCAGGTGATGCGCTTTGACGCGCTGCGCCATGGGGAGACTCGTTGGCGTCTCAGTCGTGAGTTTGTGGTCTGTGTGATCTCGCAGCAGGATCAAGGGCAAACCATCACCTCTTCTCAGGCGCTCGACACTGTCATCGGCATGAATCACGGCACCCACAGCGGGCCAGCCATCGATCTGCTGCGCCGTCTCCAACCCGCACGCGGGGGCCACACTCGCGGCGACGGCAGGACCGATGAAGGTGGATTGCCGCTGATGCTCGTAGAGATAGAACCCTTGTGCTTCCCAGTCTTCGTGGAAGTCGACGACGACTTGCCAGCGACGGCCCTGCAGGAAGGCCTTCAGAATGTCGACTTCGGCGATTCCCTCTTGTGCGAAAGCCCAGTTGATATCAATCCCTGCGGCATTTTCACGCGTTCGCAGACGCCAACCGGTGGGGTTGGTACAGGGTAGCACGTCGACACCAAAATGATCGAGCCACTCGACAGGAAAACTCTCCAGCAGCTGCACAGCGGCTTCGACAGACGCCGGTTCGTCGCCATGGGTGCCAGCGATCACCAGCACGCGAGGCTTTGAGCTGTGGCCGATGGCAACGTGGACGACGGGTAGGCCCGAGACCTGGCCAAGGTGCTGCAGTTGAATGCCGTGCGACGCCAGGTCGGGCCTGCTGACCGCCTGTTGCAGGCGCTGCAGGAGGCGATTCGTATCGCGATGTTTCATCTGTGTTTGCATAGATCAGTCAATATAGCCAGCCACTGCACCCGCACTTCAGCTCGTACTTGAATCTTGCCCGCGCCAGTGGTCGTTGATAGGTTGCCGACATCATGGCCCGCACAAATCTCATCTACATACACTCGGATCAACACAGTCCATTTGTCATGGGTTGTGGCGGTGATCCGGTCGTTGCAACACCACATCTGGATCGACTTGCCACTGAAGGCGTCGTCCTCGATGCGTGTTATTGTCCGTCGCCATTGTGCGTGCCATCGCGCATGGCGACGCTTGCCGGCCGTTACCCATCCGACAATCGCGTATGGACCAATAGTCACATCCTTGATTCGGCGACGCCGACCCTCGCTCATGCCATGGGTGCTGGCGGCTATCGCCCCACGCTGGTGGGCCGCATGCACGCCGTTGGACCCGACCAGTTACATGGCTATGCGGAGCGCCTCATCGGCGATCATGGTCCAAATCACATCGGTGGACGTGGTGCAGATCATGGCGATCTGAGTGGCACCGCCGGCCCTGGACGTGTCAGTTTGACCAAGTCCGGCGCAGGACAGAGCGCCTATCAGGTTCATGATGAGGACGTGACGGCGGCATCCGTCGATTGGTTGAATCGCTTTGGCGTGGCCAAACGCGCGGGGCAGACGCAGGATCCCTTTTCGCTGTCCGTTGGCTTCATGTTGCCACACCAACCTTTTGTTGCCCGCGCCGAAGACTACGAGCGCTACGTGGATCGCGTGCCGCCACCCAGGACACCGCAGGAATTTGACGACGATCTACATCCACACCTGCACGCCTGGCGTGCCGCGTGTGGGATCAAGGACGTACCCGTCGACGAAGTTCAACGCGCCCGTGCCGCCTACTGGGGACTCGTAGATCGCATGGATCAGCTGATTGGCCAGATTCTCGAGGCCCTTGAACGCAACGATCTGCTCGACAACACACTCATCGTGTATACCTCCGATCACGGCGAGCAGGCTGGCGAACACGGCTTGTGGTGGAAACAGACCTTCTACGAAGACTCGGCGCGCATTCCCGCGATCCTCTGGTGGCCAGGCCAGTTGCCTGCCGGTGTGCGTTGCGATCGTGTCTGCAGCAGTCTCGATCTGAATGCGACCATGTTGGATGCGTTGGATTGCCCGTCGCTACCCGCGTCGCGTGGTCGTTCGCTGCTGTCTCTGCTCCGGGATGAATCGACCCCCTGGGAGGATGTCGCCTTTTGCGAATTCTGTCTGGATCAGGCAGGTGCAGCGGGGCCCGTCGAAGACGCCGGTGTGTTTCAGCGTATGATTCGATATGGCGACTGGAAACTGAACTACTATCACCAGCAGCCAGCGCAACTGTTCAATCTGCGCGAAGATCCGCGGGAAAGGATCGATCGCGTCGCAGATCCCGAGTGTGCCCAGATCGTCGCCGATCTGACGCAGCGCGTGCTGGATGGCTGGGACCCTGAGGCGATCGCCACGCATATGGCTGCACAAAGACAGGATCGTGAAATCCACGCTGCTTGGACGCGAAACACGGAACCGGCGGATGTCTATCGCTGGGATCTGCGTCCTGAGATGGATTATCTCGACCCGTAATCCACACCAACGACACCACTACAAAGAGTCACTATGGCCATCGAAGTCTTCGACGTCCGTCACGATATCAAGAATCTCTTCGTCTCACCGCAGATCCGCGCCCGCTTCCTGCAGATGAAACCTGGGGAAACTTCACAGATGCACAGTCACGACCTGGGCCACGAGGTTTTCCTCATTCTGATGGGTCGCGCCCTGTTTGAAATCGGCGAAGACAGTGCCGAGTTGGGCCCCGGACAGTTGTGCATTGCGACCACGGACCAGCCGCACAGTGTCACCGTTCTGGGCGACGATCCTATGACGATGTATTTGTCGGTGACGCCCCACGTACAACCGACGCACACCTTCCTCGACCGCGACGGTGAGCGGCAGCCAACTCAATTCATGCCATCCGCCGCCTACGATACGGACACGGACACGCGGACACCGATGGAAGAGCTGGTGAATCGCTTCGTCGACATGTCCGACGAATTCGCCAAGATTGCGCAAACGGCGGCCGAAGAGCAGCGGATGACCGGTGCACGACTCACACGCGCCCTGTCTTCCGGCAACATGGATGCCGCCGACAGCCAACGAGAGGCGATATGGTTCGCCCTCTACAGGGTTTACCACAAGCTCGAAGAGGTCACCGAGATTTGGAACGCCGTGGCCCCTCGAGCCGGGCGCGTGAAGTAGCCCATTGTCATGAAGCAGATCCGCCTGGGAATCGTCGGGTGCGGCGCCATCGCCCAGATTCAACATCTGCCAAATCTGCGAGCCCTGTCAGACGAATTTCGTCTTGCCGCCGTCTGCGATGTCTCGGCTGTCCTGGCGCACCGGATGGCTGCGCAATACGCCGTCGAAGCGGCCTTCACAGACATCGACGAGATGCTTGCCGGGGCGAATCTCGACGCCGTCTTATTGTGTCAGACCGATCCCAAGGTCGACGCGGCGCGCAAGGTTGTGGCTGCGGGCAAACATCTGTTCATCGAGAAACCGGTTGCCTTCGTTCCGCAGGATGTCGACGAGTTGGTTGAGGCGGCGAGCCACGCCGGCGTTGTAGCCCAAGCGGGTTACATGAAGATCTTCGATCCAGCTTTTCAACGGCTGGAAGCGGAGGTCGAACCATTGCGCGACTCGATTCGCTTTGTCCAGATCAATCACCTACACACAGACAACGCCCACCACCTGGCTGCTTATGACCTGGTGCGTCCCACGGATCTGCTCGGTCAGACACCAGAGCAGCAACCAGATGCGTCGAGTGATGCCGCAACGCCGTTACAGGCACGCGAAGCCGACGCAATGCGTGCCATTGGCGAAGTAAGCTCGGGAAGCAGGCGTGCCTTCTTCCATCTGGCAGGCAGCATGATCCACGACCTGTATGGATTGCGCCGACTCTTCGGACCTGTACAAAAAGTGGTGAGTGCCGAAATCTGGAATGAGGGAGATGGTATCTCCACAATCTTTGATTGCGGTCATGGGATTCGTTGCGCAGCGACCTGGGTCGAGTTGCGCGACATCCGCTATTTCCATGAGTCACTGGAAGTCTACGGCGACGATCGGGGCTTGATCCTCACCTACCCCACAGGCTTCGCACGCGACATGGCGACACTGACGATACGTGGTCCAGACGCCGCCGGCAGTGCAGCACAATGGCAGCCAGAGATCGAGGGCGAAATCGCCTTCGTCGCCGAGTTGCGTCACTTCCACGCCTGCGTCACTTCAGGCGAGACCTGTCGCGCCAGTCTGGCCGATGCACGCCACGATGTTCAACTCGTCGTTGACGTGATCGGGGCAGCAGGTAGTTAGGTCTGCAAAGACTCAGTCGCGGAAAAAGAACTCCCCCGCTGTCGTGCTTAGAATCTGCTGGCGATCATCTGAGCTCAGAAAGTCCAGACCCGTAGCAATCAGATCGACACTGGGGCGATACTCGTGCGGGGGCTGCACCTGGTATGGTGCGTCGCTTGCCCACATGAGTCGCTGCGGGCCAAAGGCATCCACGATGCGCTTGATCAGGCCCCCCAGATCATCATACGGTGCCTTGCCTTCACCCAGGGCATAGAAGGCCGAGACTTTCACCATCACCTGCTCATGCTCAGCGATCGCGCACAGGGCAGCCGTGTCAGCTGCATCAATCGATCCACCGCCTCCTACAAGGCACATGTGATCGATGATGACGGGTGTGTCCGGGAACTGCTCGCAACGTCGGCGTAGCGCTGGCAAACCAGCCGGTCCTATGAGGGGGCAGATTGCGAGGCGATCGGTGGCGGCAGCAGCAAACATCCGCTCAAAACCCTCGCCATCACACCAGGTTTCGATAGGCTGATCGCGGGCGGCTACACGAAAACCGCACACACCTTTTGCCGCCAGAGACTTCATCTGCTGTGCAGCCGCCTGATTTGTCGGATCCACAACACCGATGCCAGCGAAAACACCCGGATGATCTCCCATGACCTTGAGCATATAGCTGTTGTCATCGCCATAGAAGCTCATCTGCACCAGCACGACTCGATCCACGCCGCAGGCATTGGCGTGACCGAGGATGTCCTCGGCGTGGAAGGTGGTTGGTTTTGCTGCCGCTGGTTCGTGACCACTGGCGAAGGGAAACTGACCGTAATCATCGGTCCATACATGTACGTGTGCGTCGACATACCCCATTGTTATCTATCCTCTCAGCGAGTTGCAAAGGCACCGTCTTGGTCAGCACCATAGGGGCCGACGACAGGGCGAAGTTGCCCACCACCACTGACTGGATACTGCCGGCCATCGACGGTGGAATCCTTCACGCGCGCAGCAAACCAATCCTGCAGAAGTGTGTGGAGCTCGTCACGACGGCGACCATAGCCAATGTCATCGACGAGATTGGTCCGTTCGTCCGGATCTTCCTTGAGGTGGTAGAGTTCACCCGGTTGATCCGTTCCACGATCAACGTATTTCCAACAGCCCGTGCGCACCATCCGCGACGCACCATACTCACTGTATTCAGGTCGACCTGGTTCACCACCATCGACGACGACCGCCTCGTGTCCACTGGGGTCGTCAGGTCGTGATCCATCGATGGTGTCTGCAAAGGACCTGCCGGGACGATCGATCCCGTCGTCAGGCGGTGAAAGTTCAAGATAGTCGAGTAGTGTGGGAAACAGATCGAAGGCGTTGTGTAGTCCATCAACGCATTGCCCCGGTGCGATCCTGCCCGGTTGACTGACAAGGAAGGGAACGGTCACCGAGTTCTCAAACATATTCAGTGGGAACGTGCCATTGCCCTTGCCCCAGAAACCATGATGACCACAACTGAAACCGTTGTCGCTGACGAAGACGACGAGTGTGTCCTGGCGCAGACCGCGTTCGTCGAGTTTGTCGAGTAGGCGACCTACATCTGCATCCATCGCCGTCACAGCCGCGAAGTATCCTTGTAGATGTTCGCGATTGCCGAGGGAACCCTCCGTGAGGCCATGGCCCACGGACCATGGATGAATCGGTTCCTGTGGGCAGCTTTCAAAGGGGCAATCGTCGTAGGAGTCGACGATGGATTTGGGGTGTCCTGTCCATGGACTGTGGGGCGCTGTGTAGTGCACGCCCAGGTAGAAAGGAGGTGGCTCGTGGTTGGTGGGCGCCGATGTGAGGGCGTCGGCGTAGCGATCGAGACAGGCAAGCGCGTCATCTGTGATCAGATTCGTCACATACCCTTGTTCGGCGATCAGTTCGCCAGCGCGAATCATCTCGGGGTTGTTGTACTCTCCACCACCGCGGGGATGTACGTACCAGTGGCTGAACCCATGCTGCTGTAATTGGCTGTGTCCCAGATGCCACTTACCTGACAAGGCGCAGTCCCAGCCATTGGCAGCCAGCACGTCAGTGTAGGCCACCTCTGACGCCAGATAGGCGGCTGCATCAGCACCCACATTCCCTTGGCGAATCCAGTCGTGAACACCATGCTGCGACGGCATCCTGCCCGTGAGCAAACTCGCCCGTGACGGAGAACAGACCGGGGATGAGCAGAAGAAATGACTGAAACGGGCACCACTGGCAGCGAGTCGATCCAGATGCGGTGTGCGAATCTCCGCATTGCCAGCACAGCCCATCGCCCACGGACCCTGATCGTCCGTGAGGATGAATAGAACATTTGTTCGAGGCATTACATGCAGACCTGCCGCAGCATGCAGTCCAGACGCAACGCGCAGTCCTGAGGCACAGGTTCACGCATTCTTTTGTTCTACGTCGACCTGGCTGCCACTGGCCGACGATGCCCTCGCCGCGTCGCAGACCGCTTGTACTCGATACCCCATGGCACCATCGCAGATGGGTTGACGGTCCTGAGCGACGGCCTCGACGAGATCTTCGATCATGGGTTGATCGAAGTACGGAGCCTGCAATGGCGTCACGGCGACTCGCTCGACACCCTCAACCGTCTCCAACTCGAGATGATCGGCACCGTATTCCAAGCTCTGGATAATGACCCTGCCGTCGGCGCCATCAATCTGGGCAAAGTCCCGTCGCGGTTTAGATGTCATGATCGTCGAATGAATACCGATCCGTCCATCGGCAAAGCGGATCAGGAGGGCGTCTGTGTCGTCTACCTCCCAGTCGTGGTGGACCGTGTCGATCATCGCACTCACCGCGACAGGTTCTGCATCTGCGAGATTCAGCAGGACTTCCAGTCGATGCACGGCCATTTCCATCAGCGCACCGCCTATACCAGGTTCCTTTTGCCACGCACCCGATCGAAGGTCTCCCCAGCCACTATAGTGCGTACGGGCGCAGACAGGTGTACCGATCGCACCTGCGGCGATCAATCGCTTCGCCTCTACGACCTGCGGGAACATGCGACGGCGATAGGCGACAGCCAATTTCACGCCTGCCTGATCACAGGCGTCGATCATCTGTGCGCACTCGCCTCGATCGCGCGCCATGGGCTTCTCGCACAACACGTGTTTGCCCGCTTTGGCAGCAGCTACCGTATAGTCGCGATGTGTATCCGTTGGCGTCGAGACAATCACAGCTTCTACATCGGGATCGTCGATCAACGCCTGCGTGTCGCTGTAGGCTCGGCAGCCACCGAAGTCCGCAGCGAAACTCTGCGCCGCGGCCAGATCACGACGACTAACAGCGACAAGCTCTGTCTTCTCTGAGTTGAGCAGACTGGGCGCGAAGGAACTGCGCGCAATTGATCCACAGCCAATGATGCCAAATTTCATTGCAATGCCTCGTTTCCTGGAATCCATTCACTGCGTGACCTAGGTTGCTCGGATGCACCCACCGACTCATCCTCCCCTTACATACAAGGAGTCTTCTGTGCCAAAGTCCATTCTGATGCTGCGTCATTCTGCTGGATATGAACACAGTTATCTACCCGATGCAGAGGTCGCCCTCAAGGCGATCGGGGAAGTTGAAGGTTGGAAGGTTACGACGACTCACCAGTTGCAGAAAGTGACAGCCCAGACGCTGGCTGAAACAGATCTTCTCATCTTCGCCACGACGGGGAATCTTGCCTTCGAACCGGACCAGAAGAAAGCCATCATCTCATACGTCGAGGCTGGCGGTTCATTCTTCGGCATTCACAATGCCACCGACACTGGGTATGACTGGCCGGAGTACGGGCAGATGATTGGCGGCTACTTCGATGGACATCCATGGCATCAGCAGGTCGGTGTGATCGTTGAAGACCAGCAGCACCCGGCGACGCGCATGTTAGGGGAGCGATTTGACGTAGTGGATGAGATCTACACGTTCAAAGAATGGGATCGGCAACGAACCCATGTACTGATGCGCATCGACAATGAGACGGTGGATACGAGTAAAGCGAGTCGCGACGACGCCGACTACGCCATGGGCTGGTGCCATGATTTTGGCCAGGGGCGGGTGATCTATTCCGCTCTGGGGCATCCCGACGAACTTTGGTCACAGTCCTGGTTTCGCCAGCACATTCGCGGCTGCATGAGCTGGTCCCTGCGGCTGGAGGACTGACCCCGATGCTTAGGGCGGCAGCGCCGCATCAGTTCAGTGCTTCTGCCAGGGCCTGTGCCATTTGATCCATGACATAGGGCTTGCGCACAACGCCGCGGAAGCCGTGCTCCGCGAAACGAGCCATGACCGGATCATTCGAATACCCACTCGAGACCACTGCCCGCACATCCGGGTCTAATTCCTGCAAAGCGCTGAGTGTCTGTGCACCCCCCATCCCGCCAGGTACCGTGAGATCCAGGACGACGACGTCGAAGGGGTCGCTTTTGATCGCCTCTTGAAATAACTGGACCGCCTCGTCGCCAGACTGGGCAAAGGCCGTTCGGTAGCCAAGATGACCGAGCATCCGCTCCAGCAGAATGCAGATCTCTTCCTCATCATCCATCACCAGAACGCGCCCTTGGCCGACGGCCGCGACCTTGGCAACGGCTTGCCGAGGCTCGGGGACAGCCTGCAACATGATGGGCAATTGCAGTGTGAAGGTTGTGCCTTCCCCGAGGACGGAGTCGACGGATAGGTGGCCACCGTGTTGGTCGATGATGGCGTAGGCCGTGGCCAAGCCGAGGCCACTGCCCTTTTCCTTCGTCGTGAAGTAGGGCTCGAAAATTCGCTGCACAACTTCCGCTGGCATACCTCTGCCGACGTCGCGAATATCGATACGGACATAACCATCATCACCCGTTGGCGATGAATTGGCCGCGGTGATCCACAGTTTGCCGCCCTCCTCCATCGCCTGATCGGCGTTGATGACCAAATTCTGCACGACCTGAGCCAACTGACCCGGATCGCCATGGACGCCATGCAGATCGGCTGGCAGGTCAAAGTCCACACTGACATTGGAGCCGCGCAGGACAAAGGTGGCTGCTTCTTCCAGCAACTCACCCATGTCGACGTATTGCCGCACCGGTTCTCCGCCACGGGAGAATGTCAGCAATTGCTGCGTAAGCCTCGCCGCCTGCATCGCCGCTTTCTCTGCCTGTTTGACCAGATGGCGGAGAGATTCTGAGCCACTCGCTTCAAGTCCCGCCAAGGACAGATGCCCGGTGATCGCCGTCAGAATGTTATTGAAGTCGTGGGCGATTCCACCGGCCAAGACACCGAGAGATTCGAGTTTCTCGGCGTGCGCAAGATCCTGTTCCGTCTTGCGCTGATCTGTCACATCCTGGAAAACCAGAACGGCACCAATGATCACCCCTTCCTGATCTCGCATCGGTGCACTGCTGTCAGCCAGAAGTCGTTCGGATCCGTCCCGAGACAGTAGCAGGACATCTTCTCCTGGCGCGACGAGGTGTCCATCTTTTACAACCCGCTGCACCGGACTTGAACATGGCTGTCTCGTCGTCGCATCGACGATGCGGAAAATCGTCTCTAGTGGCTCCCCCTGCGCTTCTTCTTGTGACCAACCTGTGAGAGCTTCCGCCGCCTCGTTGAGTAGCTCGACGCAACCGTCGGCGTCCGTGGAGATGACCCCGTCGCCGATACTACGCAGGGTCACCATCAGGTGTTCACGCTGTGCCGCCAGTCGAGCAAGATCGTCGGTTCGGCGAAAGGCATCTGATAGAGCCGTCGCCAGTTCGGAGACCAAAGCGATGTCGTCATCGGAAAATGCGTGCGGTCGCAGACTGTTGACGGCGACAGTGCCGTGAGAAAACGGCACGTCGAGGACGGCCCGAATCCTCATGCCGTAGTTAGTCTGGATGATCTCGCATTCATCGTAGGGATCCTCCTGTTCCAGATCCGCTCGATAGACAGGTTCACCCCCAGTCCAGAACTGTAGTAGAACCTGGTCGGCACGCACTCGCGGCATCCGAACCCGGTTCGTGAGCGTCTGTGCATACACACGGAAGTGGTCGCGCGTTCGAACATCGATCAGATTCATACCGAAGTGATCGAAGGCGACACCCAGGCTGCGCAGACTCGTTCGTGCCAGATCGATGAGTGTCTCGATTTCGCGGCCCGTCTGCATGCGCCACACTTCCTCGCGCAATCGTTCCATCACCTGCCGCCGGCGCTCGCGCCGCTTGCGATCGCCAATGTCGCGCGCTACGACGCAAGATGTTTCACGATTGCCATATTCGATCAACGTAAGACTCACATCGACATCGATGAGATGGCCATCACGATGTCGGAAGCGGCGTTCGCCAACCATCGTGCTCCTTTCCTTCAGGAGTCTGGCTTCATTCGCGTCGATACTGGCCTTGTCGTGGGCTACGACGTCGTAGACCGACTCCCCCTCGATCTGTCCCTCGTCGTAACCGAGCAATTCGCGGGAAGCGCGATTTGATTCGACGATGCAATGTGTCTCCAGATCGATGAGCAGGACCGCTTCAGCAATCTGACTCACCATGGCACGATAGCGCCCTTCGCTTTGCCGCAGTGCCTCGATCGCGCTGAGACGGTCGAAGGCTTCCGACAGTGCTTGCGCCATCTCCGTCAGAATATCTAGGTCTGTCTCACTGAAAGCATTAGGTCGAGGACTGTTGACGGCCAGTGTGCCGTGGGCGAAGGGAACATCGATGACACTGCGGACCGAACGCTGAAATAGTCCTTCGATCTGCGGCGCCTCTCCATGTTCGTCCTCTGCCATCAGGTCTCGACGATAGGCGATCTCACCTTGGCGCCAGATATGCAGGATGATCTTGGATCCCTCGCCGTGGCCGGTAGGACGCCAGGTGCCCTCTGCAGTCATGCTGTGGAACTGCACCACAGGTGGATCCACGCTGTCGTCCACGAGATTGACGCCGCAGTCATCCATCGGAATACCCAGACTGCGTAGACCATCCTGCACAGCGACCATAACCTGCTGCGTATCGTGGGCATCGCGCATTCGCAGGATCTCATCTCGCAAACGATGCAGGAGCAGTTGCCGCCGCTCCTGGAGTACTTCCTCCGTCACATCCTCCCGCAGAATCACGGCACCAACGAGGTTGCCATCACCATCGCTCACGACCTGGCCACGTATGTCACCCCATATCAGATGGCCATCTTCAACACGTCCCTCCCAACGCAGGTGCTGTGCACCCTTCCCCTCCAGCAGATCGTTGATAAAAACCACGAGCTGACGTTGCTCCTCGAAAACTCCGGAGAAATCCGTGATCTGGTGACCGATGCGGTCTTGTTTGCGCAGATCATGCCCCATCCCTCTCGCCCACTCGAGAAATGCGTCGTTGACGTCGACGATCCTGCCCTGCATATCGATGAGCGTCGCCGGCATGGGGATGGAGGAGAAGACGCTTTGGTAGTCCATGTCAGTTCTCCGGGAATTGTCGGGTCACAGACCAATCAAACACCGGGTCGTAGCCGAATGCGGCTTGAGCACGCGCACAGGACATGGGCGAGATGCGGCCGGCGACAGCGGTGTGCACCTGCACCTTGGGAAAAAACCGGGCAATTAACTCCTGAGTTGGATGATCGACCACGACGTTGGGAGCCGTGATGTTGTAGAGACCAGCAGGAGCATCCGACTCAAGAGCCAGACGAAACGCCGTGGCCGCATCGCGTGCATCTGTGCGCGTCCAAAGAAGCCCTGTGTCGGCGGCCGGATCATCCTGCAATCGTTGAATCTGCTCGGGCATTTCCTCCGGTGTGCGTACACCCATGATGCGGAAACAGAGGATCGGCAAGCCATAGCGATCGGTGATATAGGCCGCCGCCGCCTCACCGGCCGTTTTGGACAAAGCGTAACTGTTGAGAGGCCGCAGAGGATGATCTTCGTCAACGAGAAGATACTCCGGGGGATGGCCGAAGAAGCCATAGACCTGGGCGCTGGAAGCGGACACGACACGCCGCACGCCCAACTCGGCGCAGGCTTGCAGGATATGAAAGGTGCCACGGACATTGTCGCCGTAGGTTTGCGGATCCGGCACAACACCCGCATTGGCCCAGGCCCCAAGGTGGGCGACGGCCTCTACACCTGCCAGACTGGCATAAACCTGGCCCGCATCTGTGAGATCGACGAACAGGTGTTGGGCGCCAGGCACATCTGTCTGCCTCACGTCAGCGCCGATCACGTCATGCCCGGCGGCAACCAGATCACGCACCACATAGCGCCCGATCCGTCCCGCGCTTCCCGTGACGAGAATTCTCATCACTCGACCTCTATCCTTGTTCGGCGTCGATCTCCGGAGGGGGCGTGCGTTGGCCCAATTCCTGATCGATCATGAACTGGCCCGTCCGATCGTCACCGACGAAACTGAGTTTGTCGACGATCTCTTTCGCCGTCGCCTCCTCTTCGACCTGCTCGTTGACGAACCATTGCATGAAAGCATGCGTTGAGTGATCACTCTCTGCGGTGGCCAGTTCGACGAGTTTGCCAATTTGCTTGCTGTTGTTGCGCTCGCTGGCAAGAGCAGCCGCAAAGGCCTCTTGTGGCGAGCCCCACATCGTCTCGGGTGCGTCGATCGCCTGCATCGTCACGTCACCGTCACGATCATGGATGTAGTCGAAGATCTTCATCGCATGAGCAACTTCTTCATCGTGTTGGATCCGCATCCAGTGGGCGCAGCCCTTCATGTTGATCCGCTCGAAGAACGCCGACAGCGACAGATATTCATTTGCTGAGGCAAGCTCAACATGGATCTGACGATTCAACGCATCCTGCATTGGCGGACTTAGCATGTCAGACGTCTCCTTTTACGTGTTCTCGGCTGCCTGGCGCAACTGGCGGCTGCGCTGGTAGAACTCATCAAGTTTCAATTCCCGCAGGAACACGAGTCCCCGCGTCCCACGTATCAGTGGACTTGGATGATTGTGGAACCATTCTCTTCCAAGACAAGTTTTTACTCGCTGGTATTGGTCGACCTGTACTCGCTGCGCGAGCTCTGAAAAGGGGCCATCGTGTTCCGGACTCGGAAAAGAAGCCTCTGCTTGAGATATGAAGCTATTGATAAATGCGTTATGCATAATGGCAAACATGTTCAGTGATACTGGAACGAAGATATTCGCCTCACTTGGATGGAACCGGTACCACACATTTCGGTAGCCCCAGATCTTGATATCGGATCGGCCCGAGCTCTGCTCATATTGCCGCAGACCCTCGGCGATAGACTGCAGCACCTTGTAGTGGGTATCGGGACCGCTGGCTTCCGGATCAAGGGCGACACTGACCACATCAGGTTCGGTCTGTTTGAGTAGACCGAGCACGGGCAGCGCATCCTCTTCCAGCGTCGGTTCGGGTGTAAAGATATCCCCCGTGTAGAAGCCGAGACGCAGGTGCAGAACCCGAGAACAATCCCAGCCAAAGTACCCCCAGATGCACTCTGCCTCCCATTCGCGACACATGCCCTTGAGACGCTGGACATCTTCTGTGTCTTTCTGGCCCGGATACTGACCGGCAAAATACGCTGTCAGCGAATCGATCCTTGCATTGAGCGCCTCCTGCTCACGATCACCGTAAATGGCAATGAGATTGCGCAGGAATCGGCGTGCCGCGCCTTCCGCCTTCATGTCTTCGTCTGCAGCGGCGACACCATCAAGATATTGCCACACATCACGATTGCGACCCTGTAGAAACTCTGGCTCGAAATAGCCGTCCAGCAACCAGCGTTCGAAGTCGGCCGTCGGCAGAAACTGCTGCAATCGTTGCAGGTGCCCGCAGATAAAATCGTTGGTCACTGCCGTGAAACCACCTGTCAGGCAGGCGAAGGTGTGCGTGTTGTTTGCGTCTCGCACATGCCGCACGATGTAGGGCAAATAGCCCAGCATCAGATCATCGTGATGTGGCTCTGTATGTAGAAACTTCGTGTTCGACAGCGTCTGCCCACCACGTTCAATCTTGGCGATCAGACCATCCCGAACCTGGGTTGCCAGTTGGGGCAGGTCGGCGGTGTGTTTTTTCAACATAGCCGATGCTTCCGCGTCAGCAGCAGCATCAGCGGCAGTCAGATCTGTCAGCCGCTTGCGACACTTCACCGACAGATCTACAAGGACGCGCTCGACCAACTCGTCATCGACTTGTGTAACCTGTTCAACGGCGACACGACGTCGCTCACCCAAGTGTTTCGCGGCACCCGTTGTGATGTAGAAACGAGCGTTGGGAAGTTGCTGCAGGGCCGTAGCCGGAAACTCGATATCGGGCGAATGTTGTATTGCTTCTGCGACGATGTGGGCCTTCGCCTCACCCGCTGCAACAATCAACGCACAGGCGTCCGGCTTTGCCGTGATCGTACCCAATCCAATGGTGACGACGAGTCTGCGGCGCGAGATCTCCATCCCACCCAGATCACCGGCTGCCGCTGCCTGAGTTTCGTAGTTCACCTGGGTCAATCTCGTCGTCGAACGATGATCCGAGCCGCGGACATTGAAGCCAATATGTCCATCCGGACCAATGCCGCCGAGAAAAAAGCCGATGCCTCCAAGCTGCCTGATCCGCTCCTCGTATTCCTGGCACCATTGATCGATACGTCCCAGAGTCTGCTGCTGCTCCCTCTCCAAATGCCCGCTGGCAGCACGGTAGCGGAGACTCAGATCGACTTCACCTGACTCTCCCCAGACACTTCGCAGTGTTTGCCCTGGGCGCAGTCCCATCTCATGACAATTCATCAGCAGCGCGCGCTCAGCATCGAGCCCGAAGCCCTTGAGGTAGAATCGGTTTACATAGGCATAAAAGCTGTTGGATTGGACCGGTTCGATGGGATAGAACTCGTCGATCTGCACGAAGTGCAGGCCATCGAGTCGTGGCTCGCGAGTCGGGTCGATGCCCGCTGCTGCAAGCTCTGACTGCGTCTCTGTCTGGCCCCATGTCTGCAACAGATGCTGAACCCACTTGATGAAGTGTTCGGGTGTCTTGCCTGTGGGCAAGCTGATCACACCCTCCGGGTGATCCTGCACCCACTCCACAAAACGCATGGCCGCGAGGCGTCCGAGGGCAGGGAAGTTGTCGACCATGACGGTCGGAATCTTCTCTGCTGGTTCGTAGAGGGCATCGAAGGCAGAGGCAGTTACCGCTACCTGCTCGACGGGGGTCAGTCGGTCCATATGAGGTCAGAGTCTCAAGCTGGCTGGGGGGAAATACGACGGCGCCGACCCCGCTGCTCGGGGATCGGCGCCGTAGGTACTGTTCAAGGACGATCGATCAACTGGCCTTGCGATTGGCGTAATGATCCGGCAGATGCTCCTGGACCTGTTGCGCCAATTCCTCGTCGGTGATGGCACTCATACGAGAATGGACTTCGTACTGATCCATCACCCAACGTGCCACTTTGTGAACCTTGATTTTCGACAGCTTCTTGTCGCCTTCAAGACCCAGATAGGTGTTCACCCACAGGGCGACGCCGTCCACACCCGACTTGTCAGTGATGGAGACCCTCGGTGGACGACCGAACAACTCGGTTGTATCGAAAATGTTGTAGATACGCTCATCTGAGCGCAGACCGCCGGCGTGAATGCCGGCACGGGTCGTATTGAAATCGCGACCAATGAAAGGATAGTTGGGCGCAATGTCGACGCCGATGGAACGCATATAGTCGGCCATCTCCTGAATCATCATGGTATCGATTCCACACAGGTCGCCGTGTAGGGAGATATACTCGATCAGCGCTCCTTCCAGAGGCGGATTGCCCGTGCGCTCACCAAAGCCGAAGAGGGTCGTATTCACCGCGTTGCAGCCATACATCCATGCCGTTGCACCATTGATGTGCACCTTGTGGAAGTCATTGTGACCATGCCACTCGATGCACTCATGTGGCATCCCCAACTCATGCGTCATCGTATGCACAAGTTTTGGAATGGATCGTGGCAGGGCTACGCCAGGAGTCGACACACCAAAACCCATCGTGTCGCACAGACGAATTTTCACATGCAGATCTGGTGACACCTGCTCAGAGAGTCGCACGAGTTCACCGACGTAAGGCTTTACGAATCCGTCGATATCGGCACGCGTGACATCTTCGAGATGTACTCGCGGCCGAATACCGGCCTCCCAGGCGGCTTCGACGATCTCGATATAGTCGTCGAAGGCCTTCTTCCGGTCCTTCTTCAGTTTGTAGAAAATGTGATAATCAGAAGAGGGCGTCAGTAGTCCTGTCTCTTTGACCTGGGCCTCTTTAACGAGACGAAAATCGCCCTTGTCGGCGCGAATCCACGAGGTCACTTCCGGATACTTGTGCCCCAGCGCCCGACACTCATCCAACGCACGCCGGTCATTGGCCGTGTAGAGAAAGAACTCGGTCTGTCGGATGACACCATTAGGGCCGCCGAGCTTGGCCATCATGTCGAAGAGCTTCACCTGCTGCTCTACGGTATAGGGCGGTCGCGCTTGTTGTCCGTCACGGAAGGTCGTATCGGTGATCACAAGGTCGCGCTTGAGCGCTTCCTGTGGATCAAACTTCACGATCTCACCATTGATCTCTTCGTAGATCGGCGATTCGTAGACGATCCTGGGGGGACGACTGTAGTCGAACATGTCGTCGAGCGTATTGGGCTCGCTGACTTCTTCTAGTGGTTTGACCTCGATGGCCATATCTGCTCCCTATTTCTCACGGTAACTCAGTGGTGGCTGTGTCTGCTGATCAGTCTAGATAATCAGTCCAGATCCAGATGATTAGTCCAGATGATCCAGATAATTAGTCCAGATCAATTAGTCCAGATAACGACCGATGAAATCGATCGCGCCCCCTACATCCTGAACCTCGAGGGCCTCATCCTCTTCCATTTCGATATCGAATTCCTCTTCGAAACCAGCCATCAGCTCCACTGATTGGACTGACTCAGCGCCGAGATCTGTGGTGAAGGAATTCGTCTCTTCGATCTGGCTCTCTTCGATCTTGAGAACCTGAGCGATGACCTTGTAGACACGAGCTTTGACGTCGTCACGATTCATGATGGGATCCTTTTCTCTGGCGGCGTTTTAGGACAACTTCGACGCCGCATCGCGGTCGACGATGAAGGTGCAGTCGGCATGATCTTGCAGAAGGCTGGCGGGACAGTCCTCACTGAATGGCCCATCTACCGCAGCGGCGATGGCATCGGCCTTCTTGGAACCAGTCGCCAGCAAGACCAGACGCCGCGCCTCGCGGATGGTGCCGATTCCCGCAGAAAGGGCGCAGCGCGGGACCTCGGATGCATCCGAGAAGAAACGACCGTCGCTATTGCTTTCGATGGTCTCCTGTGTCAGGCTGACCAAACGGGTGCGACTATCGACGCCTGAGCCGGGCTCGTTAAAGGCGATGTGGCCATTGCCACCGATACCCAGAAGCCACATATCAATACCGCCTGCAGCAAGAATCCTCTGTTCAAAGCCTTCACACTCCAGCTGTGGAAAGCGAGCCTTACCATTGAGAACGTGCGTATTGAAAGGCAGGATATCGACATGTTTGAACAGGTTTTCGTGCATGAAGTAGCGATAACTCTGGTCGTGATCGCCGCCCAGACCCCAATACTCGTCTAGATTGAAGGAGCTGACGCCAGCCAGGCTCAGCCCATCTTCTCTATGTCGTCGGGCCATCTCAGCATACGTCGCTTCAGGCGTTGATCCCGTCGCCAGCCCGATGACACTCTCGGGGGTGGCGCGGATGAGTTCGTCGAACATGGCGGCCGCTTCAATGGCCACCTGTGCTGCATCGTCACAGATCTTGACTTGTATGTTGCCTGCCATCACTCGTATCGCGGGAATGCTCGCCTCGGCGAGTCGTGTAACGTGCTGAATCAGAGGGTGATTCATCGTTGAATCCAGCCGGTGAACTTAGGGAAATGCCCCTGGAGTGTAAAGGTGACTGCATGTGGGGGATTGCGGTTGACGATCCGCGAGACTGGCCGCTATACTTTCCTTCTTCGTGTCATTTAACCGCAACGTTTTCAGCAAGATAGACGAATTGGGATCGCTCTCTATGACCACCTCCTCACCTATTGGTGCCGCCGCAATCGAGTCGCTCACGCTGCAGGGCTGCTCAGCCGGCGATTGGGCCAGTGTTCTTGTCACCTCTGATTTTGACCCTCAACGCGTCCACAATACGCGCTTCGACGGCACTGTCCATCTTGGGGCACTGACGGGGAAGGTGAGAGTCGCTGGCGGGATCGATGTGGACTGCGGCATCCGTGACGTGCACCTGATCGACTGCGAAATCGCTGAGAATGTCCTCATCTCCCGCGTCGGAGGCCACATTGCCCGCACCCGGATCGGTGCCGGTGCGGTGATCACCGATGTCGGCACGATCGCCACACATGTGGGAGCTACATTCGGCAATGGCGTCGAGGCGGAAACGATCAACGAAGGTGGTGGTCGGGAAATTGAGCTGTTTGCCGAAATATCGAGTCAGTTCGCCTATCTGATGGCCATGCATCGGCACCGAGCCGACGTGACCGAGCGCCTGCAGGCGATGGTGGCAGACTACACCGCTACGGCCAAAGCCGACATGGGTCGCATCGGTGCTGGTGCACGGATCTCCCACGTGGGTGAGATCATCGACGTCGAGATCGGGCCTGCAGCGCAGGTGGTGGGGGCAGCTCGACTACACAATGGCACCATCCTGTCGGAAGCGGATGCGGCGACCCTCGTGGGCGCCGGCGTCATGGCGGAAGATTTCATTATCGCCGAGGGCGCCGAAGTCGTTGATGGTGTCGTCCTGCACAGTTGCTTCGTTGGCCAGGGCACCAAGATGGGAAAGCAGTTTTCTGCCGAGAATTCCTTGTTCTTCGCCAATTGTGAAGGTTTCCACGGCGAGGCATGCTCCATCTTCGCCGGACCCTACACCGTGACGCACCACAAAAGCACGTTGTTGATTGCCGGCATCTATTCCTTCTACAACGCCGGATCCGGTACCAATCAAAGCAATCACATGTACAAGTTGGGCCCAGTGCACCAGGGCGTTATTCAGCGTGGTACGAAGAATGGCTCCTTCTCCTATATGCGCTGGCCCACCGTCGTGGGGCCCTTCTGCGTCATCATTGGCAAGCATCTGAACAATTTCGACATCGGTGATCTGCCCTTTTCCTACGTCACCGAAGAGGAAGGCGATTCACTGCTGACGCCGGCGATGAACATGTTCACAGTTGGCACCATGCGTGACGGCGAAAAATGGCCGACTCGCGACCGGCGCTCGGCAACCACCAAGCGCGACCAGATCTGCTTTGACGTCTACAGTCCCTACACGGTTGGCAAGATGGTTCGCGCCGAGGCGGCCCTTACCGCACTCTACGACGAAACGGACCGCGCCGTAGAACAGATTCGCTACAAAGGCGTACTTGTGAAGCGGTTGATGCTGCGCAAGGGCGCCCGCAACTACCGTGACGGTGTCGATGTATATCTGCAGGGCAAGATCCTCGCCCGAGCCGCAGCGGCTCGTGCGACTGCAGACGAAGCGAAAACGCGTACATCACTGGCCGCGGGTGATGGTGTAGGCAATGGCGACTGGAGCGATGTGGGAGGACAGTTGATCCCCCTGGCACGACTCAGGCAGATCGAAGACGACATCGCCGTGGGCAAGCTGGCAAATCCAGCACAGGTGGATGCCGCTTTTGCTGATGCCGCCGCCGCCTACGCCGAGGATGAATGGGCGTGGGTCTGTCGTGTATTTGAACAACGTACCGGGCAACCACCCGAGGCGCTGAGCCTGGCGGATCTCGACAAGATCCAGGCGAGCTGTACGAAGATGTCGAACTCAACCATCAAGAAGATCCTCGCCGACGCGGAGAAGGAATTCGATCCCATTGCCCGCTACGGCTATGGTGCCGAAGGCGGTGATGCCGCTCGCGATGCCGATTTTGCCTCCGTTCGTGGCACCTTCGCCGACAATTCCTTTGTACAACAGATGCAAGACCGACTGCAAGATGACGGATGACGCAGGCCCTCCCCCTGCAGAGGTAATCGATGTCCTCGTCGTGGAGGACAGCCGCGTTCAGTCTGAAGCCTTGCGGCTGGGACTTGAACGACGGGGTTATCGTGTGCGCGTCGCTGCTGATGGCGCGGAAGGCCTTGTCGCCGTGCGCGAACAGGCACCGGATCTCATCATTACAGATATCGATATGCCGAACATGGATGGCTATCAATTGTGCGAAGAGATCAAGAACGACTCTCAGCTGCGCTCAATTCCCGTCATCCTGCTGACATCCCTTGGCGAACCGGAAGACATCTTCCGCGGACTCGAGGTTCGAGCGGACAACTATCTGACCAAACCATTTGACGAGGAAATTCTCGATTCGCGCATAGAACATGTCCTCGCCAATCGACAGTTGCGCAGCCGGCATCGCGCCAAGCGTGGTGTCGAAGTGATCTATTCTCGGCGACGCCGAAGAATTGATTCAGACCGTGAACAGATCCTCGATCTGTTAATGTCATCTCTCGACAATGCAATGCATCGATATGCACACCTTGAGTCACGGGTGGAGGAACTGGAAGCCGAACGTCGGCAATTGATCGAAGAGGTGAATCGACTACGTACACCGCCTGACGAAATTTCCTGAGGACGACGACCATGTCCGGCAAACCCTTGCGTGCCCTGCTCATTGAAGACAATCCCATTCATGCTCGCCTGATCGAAAAGCTGCTGGAGGAAGTCGGCAGCTACGACGTGGCCCTGCAGACAGGTGGAACCCTGGCGACGGGTCTGGAAATGCTGGGTCGGGGCGAAGACTTTGATGTGGTGCTCCTCGACCTGGTATTGCCTGACAGTCAGGAAATGGACACCTACTTCCGTGTGCGGGCTGCCGTGCCGGAACTGCCTGTCCTGATTCTGTCGGGCATCGATGACGTAACCCTTGCCTCCCGCGCCGTCGAAGCAGGCGCCCAGGACTACCTGGTAAAGACCAGCCTCGATGCGCAGACCCTCGGACGATCGATTCGATACGCACGCGAGATTACCCACGCACAGCGATCAGAGTGGAATTCGCCCAGTTTTCGCCTCGCGCAACAGCAATTCCTCAAGGCCGCGGAGTTGATGAGTCTTGACGACAACCTGCGCCAGCGACTGCTATTCCCGCAACGCACACAGATCGTCTCCTTTCCCTTTCGGCGTGACAACGAGCAAGAGGTGGAGACCGTCTTCGGCTATCGTGTTCAGCACGTTTTGTCCATGGGCCCCACCAAGGGCGGCATCCGCTACCATCCAGATGTGAACCTCGGCGAGACAGGCGCACTGGCCATGTGGATGACGTGGAAATGCGCTCTCATGCAATTGCCATTCGGCGGCGCCAAAGGGGGCGTGCGTTTTGATCCCACCGACTTCTCCCGCAGTGAGTTGCAACGCCTGACCAGACGCTACACCTCCGAGATCATTGGCATGATCGGTCCCGACAAGGACATCCCCGCACCTGATATGGGCACGGACGAGCAGACAATGGCGTGGATCATGGATACCTACAGCCAGCAAGTCGGTTATGCCGTGCCCGCCGTCGTCACCGGTAAACCTGTTGTGTTGGGAGGCTCTGAAGGACGCAGTGAAGCAACGGGCCGGGGCCTCGTGTATGTCGTGGAGGAAGCAGCACGGCGTCTTGAAATCGATCTGCCTCAGACCACCGCCGTCGTTCAGGGGTTTGGCAATGTCGGAAGAAATGCGGCACGCTTTTTCTCCGAACTTGGCGTCACGGTTCTCGGCGTCAGCGATGTGACGGGAGGCATCTTCAACCCTCGTGGTCTCCATCTCGACGATGTGATCGACTACACGCGTCGGCACCGATTTCTTGAGGGCTATCCCGAGGCGGAGGCTGTCACCAATGAGGAATTGCTGGAACTACAGTGTGACATACTTGCGCCCTGCGCTCTGCAGGGACAGATCCATGGCGGCAATGCGAATCAGATTCAATGTCGGATCCTCGCCGAAGGTGCCAATGGCCCCACGACATTGGATGCGGATGAGATCCTGCAGGATCGAGGCATCTACGTCCTGCCGGACATCCTTGCCAATGCCGGCGGTGTGACCGTGTCGTATTTCGAGTGGGTCCAGGATACCCAGAACTACATGTGGACCCTTGAGCAAATCAATGAACGACTGCGACGCATTCTTGCCGACGCGTATGAACGTCTGGCAGGTCGTGCCGAGAATGAGGGGTACGATCTGCGCACAGCAGCCCTTGTCGAGGGCATCAGCCGGGTGCGCGAAGCCAAACTCGCACGCGGATTGTTTCCGTGATCATATTGCCACGGCCTTGATCCGCACAGTTCTTGATCTACACAGCTAGAGCGTAGCCATGCCTCCAACACTGCGCACCGAATACTACCATCCTGGTTACGTGAGACTTCTGGGCTGGGTCTCGCTGACCGTCGGACTTGGCGTGGTTGCCGCTGCGTGTGTCGTCCTGATTGGCTGGCAGTTCGAGTTGCCTCTGCTCAAACGCGTCCTGCAGCCGGGACGCGTCGCCGTCAATCCTGCCACGGCCGTGTGTTTCCTGCTGTGCGGGCTGGCCCTGCTGCTGGAACGACCCGGGAGCCGTCGAGGACGGCGTGTGGGCGTAGTACTTGCCGGTCTGGTGGCATTGCTGGCGTTGCTGAAGCTGTGGTCCTACGACAGCGGTGCGAGCTGGTCTATTGATCAATTGATGTATGCCCAGCGGCTGGCTGGTAGTCATATGTCACCGCATGTGGCGGCGACATTCCTGATCGCCGCAGCGGCATTGATGAGTCTCGACCTGTCGATCCGCGGCCGACTGTGGTTCAGTCAACTGTGTGCTATTCTGCTCGGCGTGAGTGCGATCCTATCGGTCAGCGACTATCTGTACAATATCCTGCTACTGTCCGGTTGGTCGACGTATTTCCCTCTCGCCCTAGACGCCCATCTTGAATTCGGTCTGCTCTGCATGGGTCTGTTGGCATCTCGCCCTCTACGGGAGCCAGCGGCGACCCTCGTGTCGACGACGGCGGGTGGGATCATGGCCCGTCGGGTGTTGCCCGCGGCCTTCCTGATACCGCTCAGCTTTGACCTGCTGCGGCTGCAACTGGTCGGTCAATTCGGTATCGAATACGACCTGTCCCTGTTCGCTTTGATCTCGATCGTTGCGCTGAATCTGCTGATCTGGTGGAATGCCTCATCACTGGTGGCCGTTGATCGTGAGCGCATCGACTCAGACCGACAGCTCATACAGAAGAATGACTTGCTCGAAGCAGGCGCACGGGAATTAGAGCGCTCCCAGGGGCAGCTGAGTCAGGCGAAGGACACAGCGGAGAGAGCGAATCGCGCCAAGAGTGAGTTTCTCGCCAACATGAGCCATGAAATTCGAACACCAATGAATGGCGTCATTGGCATGACGGAACTTCTGCTCAATACACGACTCAGTGACCAGCAGCGGGAGTATCTGCGCATTGTCGATCAGAGTGCAGACTCCCTGTTGCGACTGCTGAATGATATCCTCGATTTCTCCAAGATCGAGGCGGGGCGGCTCGAGTTGGAGGAGATCCCCTTCGGTCTGCGCGACACTCTTGGCGATACGCTGCAGACCCTGGCGATGCGCGCCTCCGAAAAGGACCTGGAACTGGCATTCCACATCGCACCTGATATCCCTGATGCCCTCATCGGCGATCCGGTCAGATTTCGCCAGATCATCGTCAATCTCGTGGGCAATGCGCTCAAGTTCACCGAAGTGGGGGAAGTCGTCGTCGACGCTCATGTAGAGGAGCTGGTCGTTGGCGAATATGTGCGACTTCGATTCGCCGTGTCTGACACGGGCATCGGCATTCCCTCTGAGAAGCAGGCACTCATCTTCGGTGCCTTTGGTCAGGCAGACACATCGACGACGCGTAGATATGGAGGCACGGGGCTGGGGCTGGCCATATCCCGACAACTGGCACGGATGATGGGTGGTCGCATGTGGTTGGAAAGTGAGGGGTCCGGACACGGCAGCACCTTCTTTTTCACGACACAATTCTCTCTGCAACTGGGTGTCCCCCTGCAACCGCGCCGAGGTCCTTTATCGCTGTCCGGGTTGCGGGTCCTCATCGTCGATGACAATCAGACGAATCTGAGAATCCTTGAAGAGATGGTCGGCAGCTGGGGCATGATGCCCCAAACGATCAACAGCAGCCCCGGTGCCGTCGACGAATTGCTACGTGCCTTTGATTCCCCTTCACCCTACGCGCTGGTTCTACTGGATGGCTGGATGCCGGACATGGATGGCTTCGATCTGGCAGAGAGGATTCGGGAAGAGCCGAAATTGGCACAGCTGCCACTACTGATCCTCACATCGGCTGGGCGTCCGGAAGACGCGGAACGCAACAAGCGACTGCGCATTGAACGGATTCTGACCAAACCTGTGAAACAGTCCGACCTGCTCGACGCCATGGCGGAAACACTTGATGCCGCCGAGGCACAGACCGAACCAGCTGAGGTGATCTACACACCACAGCAGACCTACCATATCCTGCTCGCCGAGGACGGCTTGGTCAATCAGCGAGTCGCCATGGAATTGCTGCAGCAGCGCGGCCATCAGGTCACCGTCGCCGCCGACGGACATGAGGCCCTGGCCACCCTCGCAGCGAACCACTTCGACCTGATTCTGATGGACGTTTCAATGCCCGAAATGGATGGCTACGAGGCGACGGCCGCCATTCGTGCGCATGAAGCAGAGAGTGATGCCGCACCAATGCCGATCATCGCGATGACGGCCCATGTGATGAAGGGTGATCGCGAGCGCTGTCTGGAGGCGGGGATGAACGAATACATACCCAAACCGATTCGCGCCCGACGACTCTACGAGATGATCGACACTGTCATGGCCGGATGGCCAGCGACGAAGATCAACACTACGTCGCAGACGGCTGATCCTGCGCCAACATCGGCAGATACGATTGACGCGATGCTCGCCGCCGATGCTACCGCCTTTGTCTGGGAAGAGGCCCTCAGTGGTGTCGGTGGAAATGAGGAGACTCTGCGGGAACTGCTCAGTCTGTTCATGGAGGAGGCGACGAAGCTGACGACACAGATGGACACTGCACTGGCAGCAGGAAATGCCGATGATTTGCGCCGGGCGGCACACACGCTCAAGGGGAGTGCTCGACTTTTTTCTGCCCATCCCGTCGGTGACGCAGCGCAAGAGTTGGAGTCATGTGCCCGCGACGGCCTCGGCGAGGATGCGACCTCTCTTCTGGCTCAGGTGACGGCACGCCTCAACACGCTTACAGAACAGATCCAGCAGCGCCTCGGCTGATTGGTCCTCATATGGATCGCTGTGCTTCGTTCCATGCCGCCTTCAGCGCCGCCTTCCCGACAGCCGTACGCAGGCGAGTCTGGTCAAGGAAGCGCCGCACCTGGCGCGGCGTATGCAGGACGTGAAGATCTGTCGCCGCCGGTAAACGCTCGAGCAGCCGTTTGACCTGCGGCCGCTGACGACGACGGTAGGTGGCGATCCAAGCGAGGAATTCGCGATCTGGCAACTGCTCCCGGCAGCCCGGTCCCATGTCGGGGCGACTCTGTCCGTGAAAACGCAAAGATCGCGAGATCACTCGCCACATACAGCGCCAGGGATGCACATCGAGGAAGATGATGGTGTCGGACGCTTCGAGTCTCGCCGCCATGGTGCTGGCGTAGTTGCCATCGATGATCCAGCGCTCACCAGCGACCATCTCTGCCTGCAGACGAGATCGAGCCTCGAGAGGAGTCATCACCCATCCGGGCTGCCAGAATTCACGATCGAGACACAGGACGGGCAGCTCCAGAACCGCGCCCAACTGGCGAGCGAGGGTGGATTTTCCCGCCCCGCCAGAACCAATGATGGCCACCCGGTTCATTCAACAATCCGTCTGGTCGAGTACGAGATTGTGATTGTCCACAATGGGGGGCTCCCCCGCCGGTGCCGATAGTGGCAACCCGATACCCCTACGGTAGCTGGTAGCCGCGGTTGACCACCTGTATCCTGGCTAGAACAGCGCCTCCTTCAGTGGTGTTGTCCCCATAGGTGATGTAGAGAGTCCTGGCGTCCGCACCGCGACCAAAGGCAACATTGGTCGGCAGAGCAGGTGTGGGGATATAGGCGCGCTCCTCGCCTTTCGGTGAATAGACGTAGATACCCATGCGCGTCTGGTCGCGAACGGCGACGTAGAGATTGCCCGCTTCATCGCAGACCAGTCCATCCGGGCCATCCTGAGGCGCATAGTCGACGAGGGTTTCACGGAATGTCGCCGCACCCTCTGCAGATAAATCGTACGCCGAGAGGGTCATCCGCCCCTTTGCCAACCGCTGCGCCGCCTCGGGTGACAAGCGGTCAAAGGCGTGTGAGCCATTGTCGTTGCTCACCACATACAAGCTGCGCTGATCGGGAGATACTGAGATGCCGTTGGGCTTGCCCGCGTCGGCAATGATCCGTGTCAGACGTCCATCTGGATCGATGCGATAGACGCCGAAGACTTCCTGCCCCATGGGCTCGTGACCCAGATACTTTGGATCTGAGAAGTAGATCCTGCCGCTCTCGTCCAGACTCAGATCGTTTGGTGCATTGAGGCGCTGGCCATTGTAGTGCGTCGCAAGGATGACGGTCTTTCCCGTTGTCAGATCGGTACGCGTCACGCGACGCCCACCATGATCAGCGCCTTCGCAAGCGACGAGGCGCCCTTGGGCGTCAAATTTGAGCCCATTCGACATACCACTGGGTGATCGATAGACCGTCGTCTCGCCACGGGCCGGATCGTAACGCAGGATGTGCCCCGCTTCCGGTGGCCATGAGGCACCGCCTGTAAAGGTGATGTCAGAGAAGTAGATACTACCGTCCAGGGCGGCTGCAGGACCTTCGGTGAAGAATGCACCCGCATGAACGACCTCCATCTGCGCATTGGCGTCGATGATCTGTGGGTCGCCTTGTACAACGGCAGATGGCACAGCGGCCGACAAGAGGGCAGGAAAGGTGCTGACCATAACTGCAACGAAAATGAAACGGAACCTGCTCATGTCTTTCCTCCTGTTCGCGTTGAAGACCGGCGCAAAGGGGGCGGTCCACGACGTTTGGGTTCGCTTGTTGGCAAGCGCACGGTCACCGTCGTGCCATGCCCTGGCTCGCTCTCGATCTCGAGTGTTCCTGCGTGTTTGCGCACAATATTGTAACTGGTTGGTAATCCGAGACCCATCGCCACACGGTGCTCTTTGCGGGCGAAGGTGGGATCGAAAATATGCGCCAAACGCTCAGGCTCAATACCTCTGCCATCATCAGCAAAGATGATTTCCACATGCGGTTCATCCAGCCTCGTGCGTACTCGTATCGTGCCAGTACTCTCATTCTCCAGTGCCTGCCTGGCATTCATCAGCAAGTTCATGTACACCTGATTGAGTTCCTGCGGATAACAATAGATGAGAGGCAATTCAGAAAACGTCCGCTCGACAGTCACCCCCGGAGTCAGTTGTGGTTCCATCAGCGTGACCGCTGAGTCAAGACCGTCATGGATGTCGACCCGCTCGTATTCTGCGCGGTCCAGATGCGCGAAGGTCTTGAGACTATCGACGATACGCGCGAGACGTTCGATGGCAGTGCCCGTGGCGCCATTGCTATTCGACAGGGCTTTGAGCACGCGCTCAAGCTGTTTGCCCTGGTCAATGCCTTCGTCCTCGGTGGTGATCAGCTGACGGAGTCGATCGATGCCACGCGACAATACATCTGCCGAGCTTCGCACGGTGCCAAGGGGTGTATTGAGCTCATGTGCAATGCCGGCTACAAGACTACCAAGGGCCGCCATCTTCTCCTGCACAATCAACTGACCCTGCGTTTCGCGCAGATCGCCCAGTGCCTGTTCAAGGACACGATTCTGCTCCTGCAATGTTTCTGTACGAGCCTGAACGTGACGCTCAAGTTCGTCAATGCGCTCATCCCGTGTGTCAGGTAAAACGGTCAACGCCAGCGTCGCAGGCATCGAATAATTCAGGTCGCGATCTATGACGACGACCTGAAACTGATAGTCACCCGGCGACAACCCCTCATATTCGACACGACGCTCCAGAGTTGTGTGCCAGCTCTCGTCGACACCCTCGAGTCGGTAGCGATAGACCATGCGACCTCGGCGTGTCTTGAAGCTCACGCTGGCATACTCGAAGGTCGTTAGGGACGACGTTGTCAATTCTACAGGCGCAGCAAGATCCTCATAGCGCTTGTCAGCGATGACGGCGCGAATGTAGACAGGTGGTGCAGATGCGGGAGGGGGTTGAAAGACAGTGAGCCCGGCACTGGTGCCAAACCACATGCGACCTTCATCATCCTGGTCGATGGCCATCGCGATACTGCTGGCGAGACCGTCCTCGGCGGTGAGGGTCTGACAGATCTGTCCATCGAATCGACTCACACCACCCCATGTCGACATCCACAGATAACCAAGAAGATCTTCGAACAGACGCAGAACCTGATCGTTGCCCAAACCATCTGCCTGTGTCCAGGTGTGCATCTCGCCTTCACGCCACTGCCAGACGCCACCACTGGTAGCGACCCACACACTACCTTCGCGATCGACGAGAATATCGTGACAATGTGCGTGTGGCAGGACGTCAGTGAAGTTTGTAAAGCTCGTACCATCGAAGCGACTGACGCCGCCCTCCGTGGCGATCCAGAGCCGGTCCTTCGGATCTTCGGCGAAGGCGTTGACGTCGTCGTCTACCAGACCCTCAGCGGTCGTCCAACAGTCAAAGTGACCATTCTCACGACGACGACTGATGCCGCCTTCAGTAGCCAACCAAAGATCGCCCTGGCGATCCTCGTAGAGCTTGTAGACGCGGTTGTGAACCAAGCCATCTGCTGTCGTCCACGTCTCGAATTTTTGCTGCGACACGTCCCAACGAGCCAACCCAGCCTCGGTGCCAATCCAGATATGGCCGTCTTGTGTTTCGCACACACTGAACACCCGGCGATCCGGCAGACCATCCTTCTCGTCATATACGTGCAGATACTCGCCATCGAATCGTGTCAAGCCATCGATGGACGCGAACCAACGATCACCATTGCGATCCTGCAGGACCGTGCGCATGTCGTCGCCAGCCAGTCCATCGCGACGATCGAGGCTTGTGAAAGATTGGCTGTACTGACTGACGCCGCCGAAGCTGCCAAACCAGATGTCACCAGCCTGATCGCAAGCGAGAGAAGTCAACTGAGTATTTACCAGACCATCGGCGACGGTAAAGTTGATCACACCGGTGCCACTGAGAAGACTGGCGCCGCCACGTGCCGCGGCCCACACATTGCCATCGTTGTCGACACACAGCGCCCGGATCACATCCTGGACAAGTCCATCCTGTTCACGCAGCCGCTGCACACTTCCATCAGGCGACAGGACGAAGAGTCCTTTGGTGGTGCCAAGAAACACGCGATCCTCATCGTCGACGCAGGCTGTCTCCACATGACCCAACTGTTCACCAGCCAGCGACGTGAAGACTTCAAAGCGTTCGCCATCATATCTGGCGGCGCCACCGATGCCGGCGAACCAGAGATTCCCCTGCCCGTCTTCTGTGATGTGTTGAATGCTGGCAACACTCAGCCCCTGGGCCGCGTCGAAGCTCTCGAAGCGTTTGCCATCGAAGGCGCCAACACCGCTCTCCGTGGCGACCCAAATGCGCCCTTGGCGATCCGCATGCACATAGTTGCTCTGCCAGTGCGGTAGACCATCGTCAACGCCAAAGGACTGGAAGCGCTCACCGTCCCACATGGACACACCGTCCGTCGCCGCATACCAGATATGACCGCTTGCGTCTTGAGTGATACCCCAGACCGTATCACCGGATAGCCCATCTGCTACACCAAACGTGCGCAGGGCATCGCCATCATAGCGCACCGCTCCGCATCCCCATGTGCCCATCCAAAGGAAACCGTGACTGTCTTGGAACAGACTGATCACCGGACCAGGCAGACCATTGGTGCCGTCGAGGTTGCGCCACGTTCCGCGGGCGCGGATACGATGATGGTCACACAGCGTTTTGCGCATCAGGTGCTCACGGGCCTAAGGATCGATGCGACCCAGCAACACAGCAATGGCCGCACACCTGCAGACCATCAGCCCTGCTCAGGTGGGAAGGCGTCGAGACTGACGCCACTTGGGGAGGGGCCCGTCGGCCGCCAACGTAGTTGATCGTATGAACGATAATTCACATTGAGCCACGGCGTCTCAAGGCGTATGTGCCCCTGGTGGCGCGATGTCAGCGCCGCTTCGAGGACGCCGGAAGTCAGCAGCGTCCGCTCCACCGGATATTGGGGCTGACCGGTAACGAACATCTCTTCCACATTGAGGCCGAGATAACTGAAGTGCGCATAGGCACCTGGAATCCCCCCGTGCCCCTGGCATTTGAACCAGGTCGCCTGCGTGTCTCGGTTCGCATCGCGCGACGCATAGGCGAGTTCGGTGAGATAGCCGTTGAGCATCACCACAGCACCGCGGAATCCGTCCTGGTATTCCAACAAAAAGAGTGCCGGATTATCACAGTGTTCCTCCATCGCCCCCGCTTGTCGACCCGTCTCGTCCACCGTTGCACAGGCAGCCTCGGCCAGCTCACGCCACCAGCTGCCTTCCGCCTGACCATGAGCCCATGCTTGCTCGCCCTCCAGACAGGTGACGGCGACGATACCCGTCTCACCACCTGCACGCCTCTCGGCCATGCACTGCAGGACCTCCAGCGTGTGGAAACCATAGATATCCAAACCGGAGAACCCCACGGCGACGGCCTCTTTCAGGGGTGTATCGAGGTCATGTTCCAGATAGGGATCGCGCCAACATACGGGCAGAGACGAACCGGCCATGAAGGGCGCCTGCAGCTCTTCGGCCCGTTCCGTCATCCAGCAGGCATCCTCCCAACGCCATGACAAGTGTTTGTCATTGTAGATGGGCACGCCTCTACCGGAAGTGGCCATGACACCGGCGATCTGCTCCATGAAATACCGTCGCGGATACAGGTGTTGTTCTTTCTCATTCCAGGCATAGTCGCCGTGTTCACCAATCAGCAACACACCGTCGACGGCCAATTCCTTCCCACCCAGGGTCAGCGCCCCCACGATACTCTGATAGATCGGCACATTGAAGCGCTCGGAAAGTTCGCGGCTCATGTCATCGTCGAAGGTCTGATCGATATAGAATGAGGCGATCTCCACGCGCGGTTCGTGCAAAGCGTCGTCCGTCGGAAATCCCTGCAGGTATTTGCCGACAAGCACGTCAGCATGAGAACCCGGTCGATACACGGTGATGATGGCAGCAATTTTTTTGGTCATCGAGAGGCTGCCTCCGCAGCCAGCAGCGCTTTGAGATATCCAATGGAGTACGACAATCCCTGATGGACGCCGTCGCCATCACCTTCCACGGCAGGGATGTGATCGGGGTTGATGCAGCCAGAGAACCCGACGCGGTGCAGCTCCTGCAGAACCTTGAACATGTTGATATCGCCATCATCCAACAGCGTTTCTTCAAAGGCGCCCGCCGTCGCCAGCGAACCACGGACATTGCGCATGTGCAGCGTGAAAATGCGCCCCTTGCGACCGTAGTTGTGGATCTCATCCATGATCAGCGCGCTGCCACCCGCCTCAGCACGGGTACCGCAGCAGTAGAGATAGCCCACCTGACTGGAAGGGAAGGCGTCGATGATGCGGTGGTAGCCTAGGGCGCCAAAGGGTGTGTCCGTATGGGGAGAGTCGGAGGGATGCATGGCCAGGCGAATGTCCTGCTCCTCCGCGATCGGGACGAGTTTGCCGTAGACCTGTAGAAATCGCTCCCACCAGGCGTCCAGTTCATCCTGCGTAGGTGTCGGCACCGGCTCCTTCACGAGGCCCATCGACTCGCCACGCGAGCGATAGCCGCCCCTGTGAACGGCACGGTAGCGGACGGCCTGACCGGGAAAGGTGTCACCGGAAAAACGTTGGCGGGCAATCGGCACCCCTGCGGCGGCAAAGGCTTCCAGCGCGCGACAGCTGTTGTCAATGGCCGCCTCGGCACCGGCATCACCCTCCATGAAAGACTGCGGGACGTCTGGCAGCGTGACCCGATTGATATCAAGGCCGAAGTCACGAATCCGTCGCCGGATCGCCTTGACCTGCTCAACATCTGGATACCCTTGCTCTTTCACGCCAGGCCAGAAATCACCCCGGCCAAAGTCGATGCAATCGGCGCCCAATTGCGTTACAAGTCGCAGATATTCGTCAGAGAGGTCGCCGTGCCACACAGAGATGCGTATCATCGGTGCCGTTCGTCCTTTGGTTTCGAGGTCCACTTGAACCGGGACCCATGGCGGCGAACATAGCCGTCCACTAGAGCATGAACAAGATCGGATTGTGATCAGATGCGCCTGATCGAGTGCAGAGGCACGCCACGGCAGATTGGTGAAAGCACGGGCGAAGCGCTACGCGACGAGATTTCCCAGAACATTGCCTTCCTCACTGACACCTCGCGTCAGGCACTGAACATTCGGCTGCCGCTCTTTCTTGCCACACTGCAACGGCGGTTGCCAGCGGTTCTGGAGGAGATGCGCGCCACAGCTCGCGCCGCGAATGTCAGTGAGACCGACCTGTTGGCACTAAATCTGCCTCTGGTTCCCGGCAGCCTGGATCGAGTCTTCGCAGAGCCGTCCGACCTGCCATCTATCGACGGCTGCACCAATTTCGTGTTTCGCAGTGGCCCCGATGGTCCGATCTGGGGCAAGAACAATGATGGTTGTGAGCCACATCGCGCCGCCGTCGCCAGATGGGTGCGTCCTGCTGAAGGCATTCCCCAGGTCACATTTACCTTCGCCGGCATGGTCGCCACCACAGATGGAATGAACGCTGAGGGTGTCGCTGTGGGTCATTCATCGGTGGGTAGTGTATTTCAACAATCCGATCGCTGGGTGCCGATCCGGTTGCAGGCGTACGAGGTGATGTCTCGCGCCCGTACAACGGCCGAATTTGTGCGCGGCATGGCCGAACAGCCCTTGCGCGGTAAGGGCTACAGCATTGTATGCGTAGACCGCCTCGGCGATGCAGTGTCGATCGATGCAGCCTGTCCGGTGCTCATGGTTTCCGAGCAAGTCGAGGGCGCCGCCGGGCTGCATTGCGTCAATTGCTATCAGCATGAAGCAGTCGCACATGCCGATCGCCGTACGCCGGAAGGTAAGATCGATGCGCACAAACGTTGGCACCTTCTCGACCGAGCGTTGAATGCTGGCGAGGGACCCAAGCCGTCAATCGATGTCAGCGGCGGTTGGCCAGAGGGCATGACACCTCCTCGACCAGGCCCCAGTGGCTACGACTTGTCCTTTGCCGAACAGCTGTTGCACACGCACGGAGAGATTCCCCTCTGTCGTCATGGGGCGCCTCTGGACTATCATACCGAGTATTCGATGATCGCCTTGCCAGCGTCTGGCAGAGTGCGTTTTTGTGGGATTCATCCATGCAAGCAGCAATACACGCAGATCAATCTTTAGATGGACGTGATGGGAAGAAAAGCAGGTAGGGTCAGATGATTCTGTTGCTGGTGGAAGATCAGCCAAGTATGCGCAAGGTCGTGGCCAGTATGCTCGCTAAAATGGGCTTCACCGATGTCGTGCAGGCGTCAGATGGTGAAGAGGCCCTGGAGGCTCTGCGCATGCGCCATGTCGACCTGGTACTCACAGATTGGATCATGCCAAATCTGGACGGTGGTGACTTGATCCGTCAGATCCGCGACACACCCAGCTATGAAGATCTGCCCGTCGTCGTCTTCAGCGCCCTCTCTGAGCCTGAGAACGTACGCGCCGCACAAGACGCGGGCTGCGATGCCTTTCTGTCCAAGCCATTTTCTCGAGAGCAACTGCAGCAGAAAATGGGCGAGGCCCTGGCGCGGCGCACGACGAGCCAGATTCAGCAGATCATTCTGCAGGCTGATCCTGTGCGCTCATCCGATGAGCATCCATTGGTGGTGATTGGCGTCAAAGAGATCACTGCCGTCCAGCTGGCACGCAAGGATCAACGCGGACATTTACGCTACCTGGGGTCTATGTGCTCCGCCGTCATGGCCATCAATGGTGGCAGCGACACAACCCTGGCTGGCTACACGCTGGATTCCGACGGCAATATGATCGCCAAACGCGTTAGGGGTCTGACACAGCGAGTGCGCGCAACGATGCTCTCAAACCGCCTGCCTACGGCTGTCACGACGGCTCGTCTGCTGAGCATCAATCGGCCCTCCGCTCTGACAATTTTCCTGATCATAGACGAGGTGTACGGGGTCGAGCCGGCGATGCGCCGCAATCTGGAACGGATGGGCGTCGTCATTCTTGAACAGCACCGACTCGACGCAGAAACCTTGATCAAGCTGCTACGCGAACACGGTGTTGACTCCTCCGAGGTCAGTTCGGTCCTCCCAACGCCGGAAGAATTGCAGCAGCGTCTGGATGAGGATGTGAAAGCCACAGGCGAGTTGCCCGTCCTCGCTCACGTATTTCAGAAGATCACACTCCTCGATCGCGATCCCGACAGCAACATGCAGGACTGGGTCGATGTGATCAAGACGGACCCCTTGTCGAGTGCGCAAGTCATCAAGCGCTCCCGGTCTCCCGCCTTCGGTTTCCAGGGAGAGGTCAATGATGTGGATCGAGCTGTTGTTCTGCTGGGCAAGAATGAGGTCAAGCAGATCGTGATTTCCGGCGCCGTGAAACGATCCATGGAGCGCGTCACAGAAAAGGGTTTCTCCATCGACGACTACTGGATTCACTCCGTCGCCGTCGCCGTCGCCGTCACAGCTCAGCTGCTGAGTTTTCCTCTCGAGGAATCGGCGTGGAAACCGGGTGACAAGAAGACCTACGAAGACATGGCTCTGGAAGAGGACGAGTTGCATGCTCTTACAGAAGCAGGTCTGTGGCAGCGATTCGAACTGCGCGACGATGACGACGCATTCGTTGGCGGCATCATGCACGACGTAGGCAAGGTCGTGCTCGCGCACTCCTATCCTGGACTCTTCCCATCCGTCATCGAGGAGATGGAGAAGATTCAGTGGCAAAAACCGATGTCAGCGATCGAAACTGACTTCACCGGTGGGTCCGATCACACCGTCGTCGGCAGTACACTGGCTAGTGAATGGGATCTTGGGCAGTCGACGACGGCCTGTATCATGCAGCATCATGCGCCACATCCCAATAGTGCTCTGGCACGACTGATCGCCGTCGCCAACTTCGTCGCCTCGGCGCTCTATCCCTTCCCGGCGCAGGCGAAGTATCCGCATGTAAAGATTCTGGGTGATCTCAATCATGCACGGAAACAGGGTGACGAGGAGGCCCATGCTGATATGCCCGAGGGGATGAGCATTTTTCTCTCTGATGCCATTTCTGATGAACTCAAGACCAGTCGTGGCGAACTGATGGATCTGGCCAGCAGGATTACCACGGCGATCCACCGCCAGGTGCAGGGCATTCAGAACAGCGTATGAGCGAACCGATGACGTATCATGTGGGCCCACTCGACGTGCGCGACTACGAGTGTGACTTGCAAGGCGTCGTCAATAACGCCGTGTATCTGAATTATCTCGAGCACGCGCGGCATCAATGCTTGCTGGATCTGGGCCTGGACTTCGCTGCACTACACGACAGTGGCTGTGATCTGGTCGTGACCCGTGCCGAGGTGGACTATCGCCAGTCACTCAAGTCAGGCGACCAGTTCTTTGTGCGTACACATGTGCGCCGTGCCAGCAAGATTCGCTTCGCTTTTGATCAGATCATTCTGCGCGCAGCGGACGAGCAGGTGATGGTAGAAGCCCTCATCATCGGCACAGGAATTGTGCAGACCGACAACGGGCGTCGACCGGGCCTGCCGCAGCTGCTGCAAGACAAGCTCGATCAGTTTAATACCGCGGCTGAGTGATGCAGTTGCAGGACACCCTCATTGTCTGGCGACGGACGGGCAAAGAGCATGGAGAGAGTTCAGGATTTCAGCTGAATCCACCGGACGTCGTCGAGGCCAGTTTGCAAACGAAGGTCGCCATCGCTCGCAACGTCCCTGCTGACACGTGGTCGTGGTGGCAGGCGAGCGACGAACTGTTGATCGAAAAGAATCGCCCTGAGGTGGATTGGCCACGAGCCGAGGAAGTCCTCTACTACCACCTGCCCCAGCAGCACTGCCTCATCGTCGAGAATGCCTACAATCGTCGCCTGGGCCGCGAGTGGAGCTGGTATGTCCATCTCGGCGAGCACGAATGGCGACCTGACCTGAATGCCTGGGTCTTCACCGATCTATTCGCCGATGTCCTCATCCACCAGGATTGCAGGCAGCACACCGTCGTCGACCTCGACGATCTTGCACAGGCGGTTCAGCTGCAGATCATTTCCACCGAGCAAGCCACCGCGACCCTGCGGCACACGCAGGCCCTCATCGATTCGGTGACTGCGGGCGAGTTTCCACCGGAGCAGATCCGTCCGTGGCGTGGCCACCTGCAGGAACACGGTCTGATCGGCTAAGGAGTCCGAATGACTGGAAGCCGGCCAGTCGGATGGATAGACCGTTGGATCGCAGGTCAGACGAAGCCGACGATACTTCTCGCTTCATTCAAGGCAGCTATCGTGTTCAGTTCTCGCAACATAGGCGACTCTTCACTCCAATCGATACAACCCCAGAAGAGGCGTTGCTGATAGGCAGCGGCGCCCTTGATGGCAGCTGCACGCACATACGTCACGAGCCAATAATTGCGTGCACGATTCACGATGCGCAGTCGACTCGGTGTCGTCGGTGCATCATGCTCGAGCGGCTGCAGTGGTTGATCTGCTACGGCAACGTCCGCGGGTTGGACGAACCACGGCTGCGACGAGTCTTCATGCTTCTGTGTCAGGTCGACGACGAGGGTGCATGTCGAATCGCCCACATGAGCGGCGATCGTTACATCATCAATACTCGCTTGATCTGCGCTACACAACGCCACAGATGCCGTTTCCCAGGCCTCGGCCTGGGACCATTCATCACCCCAGCGACAGCGCAGATGATCTGGCCGCTCCGATGTGACTTCGAACAGGGCACGTCCGGCGGCGACCTTACTCGGATAGTTGGCGTAGACGAACCACGGCGTCGACACGGACGTATCCGCTATCTCGGTGACGACTTGCCATCTATACATGTCCGTAGAGCAGAGCAATTTCGTGAGGCCACCACTGCCGGTGACTGCGAGCATGACGTCCAGGTCATATTGATGCAGATGCATCGACGTGATGGGCTGGTCACTGGTCAGCACCTGTTCGCCTTCTGACCAGGTCAGTCCCGTGTCACTCGTCCAATGGCGAAGGCGCGTTGGTTCATCGCAGGAGACGGCCAACAGGTGCAGGCAGCCACCCTGATGGAGGATGGCATAGGCACCGAGACGGAACCCGAGATCCAACCCTTCTTCCAGAGCCGTCGACGTGGCCACCGCCGATTCAACCGGTGGCGACAGAGAGAAACGCTGCGCCAGATAACGCGCCGAGTTCACCTTCTCGATCGTCGTCATGTGGTCGAAGGGTTTGGCGCCGGGCACAATGCGCTGTTCAGGGTACCAGCGACTGAGCAGGGCGTGACGAGTGCTTGGATCCGCAAGATTGTCTGAGCCCGTATGTCCCGCCAGATGGTGGAAGAGCAGTACGTCACCGGGCTCTGCCAGGAAGGGCTGACCCGCGCCGGAATTCTCTACAATGGCCGCAGCGCCTTTGATACAGTGACAGCTGCCATTGAGAAGCTCGCGGTAGCGCCGATAGGAGCCGGGGAAAACGACAAAGGCGCCTCCCCGCGGTCTTACACGGGTCAGGAAGATGAATGCCCCTACAGCCCAGCCATTGGGCATCGTCGTGGGGTAGCTGTCATCCACATGGGCGACCGGTGCCGTCCACTCCCTGTCGGGTTGGTAGGGCCGCGGCATATCGCTGCCACCGCGGCGACGAGCCAGGGTATAGGTAGGTGCGCCGAACAATTCTGCGATCCCGTCCAACATCTTATCCGTTGTGCATGCTGTAACCACATCGGCCCCAATCCCCCGATCGTCAGGACCGGCCTCCAGGTACGCCACGGCAGCTTCGATCGTGTCTGCGGGCACGACCTCGCGCAACACGACGTAGCCGTGCTCGATAAAGTGCTCGTGATCGGCGGCGGACAGGGTCGGCATCAGGTGTGATCTCGATTGCGCAACGCATCGGCATTGCGCAACGCATCTGGCGCATAGATATGCAGATCCCCCGGTTGCCGCATCCCGAGCAACTGCAGTCGCTGTTCGTCGGCAGTCACCAGGGCTTGCCAGGGAATCGCCTGCTGCCACTCATAACGCTTCAACCACCAATGACCATAGTAGAGGTAGATCCCGCGTCGCAGACCGGCGCTGTGATTGATTCCGCCTGAATGCCAGATGGCGCTGTTGATGAATGCTGCATCACCCGGTTCGGCAAGAATCGCCACCTCGCCCGCCAATGGTTGATTTCGCTCGTCCTCGGTTGGCGGTTGTTGCCAGCCCCGATGCGAACCGGGCAGCACGTGCGTCGGGCCCTTCTCGTGGCTCATCTGGTCGAGATAGACAATGGTGTTGATCGACAGTGGGTAGTCTCCGGGGAAGCTGAAGTCCCGATGCCAGGAACGCGGTGGGCCCTCCTGGTGCGGTTCCTGTCGCAATAGATCGTATTGTAGCAGCTGAATCTGCGAACCGAAAATGGCACGGTGGTTCTCCAGAATCGGCGGGTGTTCGAACAATTCGATGAAGGCTTGGTGCTTGAGCAACTTGTGCTGATTTCGCGGTGCCGCCTCGGTTTCCCACACATGTTCGAAGCTGTCCTGAATACGCTGCAGGTGCTCACCCTGCAGGACCCCCTTGACCAGGACATAACCATGCTCGTCAAAGTGCGACCAATCCTTGTCGTCGATCATTCCTATTCTCTCCGAGCTCTGCACTCAGTCTGCCAGCAGCGGGAAGAAAGCACGTGAGGTCAGAGTCGACAATCGTCAGCTGCGATTGCTGTGGCCGGTCGCGCTCAACTGCTCGGCATTATACTGTATCCGCTGAAATCTGAAAGACAAGTCAACGTCCACCCGTACCACGTAAGCGTCCTGTGAAAGAGAATCCCATGAGCTCGAGTGAACGCGTTGCCCTCATCACCGGTGCCGGCAGTGGCATCGGTCAGCATTCCGCCTGGGCCCTTGGCGAGGCGGGGTATGACCTTGTGCTGGCAGGTCGTCGACAGGACGCCCTCGAACAGACCGCCGCCGATGCAAAGGGTGTGCAGACACTGGTCGTCCCCACCGATGTGGGTGATCCAGAGGCAGTAGATTCGCTGTTTTCGAAAGTTCTGGAGCGTTTCGGTCGGCTTGATGTGCTGTTCAACAATGCCGGCATGGGCGCCCCGGCGATTCCTCTGGAGGAACTCACCTTCGAGCAGTGGTCAGCCGTGGTCGGCGTCAATCTGACAGGTGCTTTCCTCTGCACCCAGGCCGCATTCCGCTTGATGAAATCTCAGGATCCACACGGCGGCCGCATCATCAACAATGGTTCCGTATCGGCACAGATGCCGAGACCTTTTTCGGCACCCTACACGGCGACGAAACATGCGATCACCGGGTTGACGAAGGCGACGTCACTCGATGGCAGGGAACACGACATCGCCTGCGGTCAGATCGACATCGGCAATGCGGCGACGAACATGACGCAGCGCATGACCGATGGTGTGCCACAGGCGAATGGCACGAAGATGGTGGAGCCGAGAATGGATGTGAAGTGCGTCTCTGACGCCGTCGTCCATATGGCTTCCCTGCCGTTGGACGCGAACATCCTGTTCATGACGGTTATGGCGACGAATATGCCTTACGTGGGCCGTGGTTGATCTGATGGGGGTTCAGATTACCAGGTCCAGTTGTTGTACGGTGCCGACACCTGCCGGCTGGCCATCCTCTTCCTTGAGGTAAATCCCTGAACTGCGAACAACACCCTGCAGCTCGTTTTCATCATCCTTGACTTGGAAAGGAGTCGTCGTCGATCCAAGATAGATGGCGCCGACGCCTGCCTCCCCGAGTGCAATCAACCGGTCGTTCCCGGCTGTATCTTTTTGCCAGACGCGTAGACTCTCATACACAGAATCTCCCTCATCGATGAAGTCGTTGCCGTCTTCGTCATAGAGGGCCAACTCGCCAAAGCCATTGCCCGTGGCCGGACCAAATAACTCTGAACCATTGTCGATCTGACCATTGTCGTTGGCATCAAGGGCGAGAAATCCTGAGTTGGCGCCGGTGAAATGGATTTGATCCGACTCGCCATCATTGTCCAGATCGAAAGCGAAGGTTCGCTCTGTCAGTTCCGCGGCAGTTCCTTCGAAATTGATCACGAGAGGATCCTGCAACTCGGCACCGACACGCACCTCTCCTGCCTCCTCGGAAATGAACTGCCGTCCCATCGTCAATTCGACGCTGATGTCGAGTTGCTGACCATCCGCCGTGTGCACGACGCCCGCCGCTGAGAAACTCGTCGTCTCGCGCTCCACGTGACGCTCCAGATAGGAGTAGACGAGGGTTGCCCTTGCCGAATCGCTCTGTGATTCTGTCTCTTGCGAGGAGGTGTGTGGCGTCGTCCCTGACGCCGGCGTGGTCATCCCTGACGAATCAGCTTGCGTGCCTGGAGGGCCAGATACTGCATCTGGCTGCGACATGGCACCTAGATCGAGACTGGCTGGGTCGAGGAGATTGAACTCACGCCCGGAGAAGGCGCTGACGGCGGCACTGATCAACTGCATCTTGAGGCGATCTGCCGGATCGACTGCTGTATCGATGGGCATAGATCCCATGACGCCGAGACCGGTCAGATCGAGTCCGAAGCTACTGAGGGTATTATTCAACGTGTTCCTGAGTAGCTCAGGGGACGGCACACTCAATCCGGCAAGGTCGGCTCGTTCAAGGAGTGTCGCATTGAGACCCTCGCCATCGACTTCACCTTGGTCGAGTTGCGTTCGCAGCTCGGGGTCCAGACGGGCGATTTCCTGCTCGAGTAGACCAGGAGAGTGAGAAAATCCTGTCGAAGAAGCCAGGGCTTGTTCCCGGATATCCAGGACCTTGGTCCTCGTTGTGCCATTGGCCTGTACGGCAATCGCCAATTGTTCCTGGCGCGTGTGCTGTTCTGTCAGTGAATGCTGCGCCGACAGATCGATTTGGGCGCTCGTGACTCGCACGATACCATGCTCCGTATGAGTGGTTTGCCGGTGACCGGAGGTGGTTGGGGACCTCGGGATCTACATCATCCGCTCGGTTGCCGGGCAGGCCTGGCGGCCTGCAAATGTCAGCCAGGGGAGGCTGACGACTACCCGCACCCTTCCTATCGGCGAATGGGAAAATTCCTCCATCGAACGGTCGATTCTCTCTGAGGAGTGGTGTTGAAACGCCCTCTGACCCCCCGAATCCCCTGGCCTGCGCCAAGGCGGCAGATGCAGACTCCTGCCCTCTAGGGATCACCCCTCATCCTGACGCCTGGCGACAAGCAGTAACTGGATCGGTATCTTCTGTCGCTTCCCGAAACCGGAGATCTTCATTGCCCAACGTTCTTCTCGTAGGTGGTCGCGGCCAGATTGGCGCCGGTCTGCGCACTTATATGCCGCGCCTCGACCCTGACTATCGCATTACCTCCGTGGATCTGCCTGATTCACCCGATCGCGCCACCGATCCGGATGCCCAGCGCAATTTCGTCGACCTCGATATCAGTCAACACCCGGACGAACTTGCCAAGTTGATGGCCAACCGTGATCTGGTTGTCTATCTGGCACGTATGGGTGGGCTGGAGCAGATGAATGACCTGTCCGATCTCGTTTTTGAGGCGGCCCTGGCACAAGAGCGCGTGCCGATGGTCGTCGCATCCAGTTCCGTCCATGCTTGCGACGGTGCCTACTCGGTCCATGAGGGCGTCTGGTCGACTTGGGCGGAGCGTCGCTTCGACGAACTGGATCCGCCACCGGAGCGCGTGTCCTCCAGCATCCCTGCCTGCCCGATGGACGACTACGGTCGCGAGAAGGAACATGTCGAGCAGTGGTGTCAGAAAATGGCCGATGCCGGTCATATGGCCATCGCTGCGCGCTGGGGCGGAATCAATGCCGCAAATAATGTGAATGTGAAGGAGAAGGGCTACTTCGCGCTGTGGTGCCATCAGCAGGACGCTGCCGCCTTCGTGCATGCATGCTACCACAGCCACTGCAATGGCGGCGCCCCGTCAGGGGCCCACTACTTTGTCACATCGAACAACAAATACAACATCTTCGATCTGGAACTGCCCCGCGCTGAAATCGGCTATGCGCCAACCTTCGATGCAGAAGACTTCTACCGCAGCGAACCGTCCTAGTCGATTCGACCCGGCACGGGAGCGCCCCATATCGCCACCTGGGGTGGGGCAATCGTCAACGAATACAGTTTCGCCCCGGGACCCAGGTGGAAGCGCAGCTTGATATAGAATTCTCCCACGGGCAGATCTTCCAGACCCGGCGTCCGACGCTCCTCGCCAACGGCGGGCCAACGACGCTGGCCCTGCCACGACAGCTGGGCCTGTGGCGCGTCGCCGCGAATCGGATCGCAGTCCTGGATACCATATCCCGGGATCGGTTCGCCCGTATCCTTCAATAGTTCATATCGCAGCTGACCCGCGGTGGCATCGACATTTACGTGCACTGTACCGCCGGCAGCCTGCTTGAAGCGATGTGTCGTCAGTTGTCCTGGAACGGACGATGCCGTTTCCACGTGCACATACCCATCGGCACGCAACGTGGCCAGGCCCTTGCCCCAACTCTTGGCGACGGGATAACGTCCTTCAGAAGGATATGCGGTGCGACCATTGTGTGTCTGCGGGCCCGCATTGTAGAAGAAGTAGAGTTTCTCGTCGTGCAGAATGGGTGCGTCGCCATAGAGCATGCCCCAATCCCACGCGCCCGCTGCTCCGCGCTGGATGAAAGGTTCACGCCAGCGCGTCCAGCTCACGCTGTCACGGCTCACGGCCAACTGCGTATCGACCGGTCCATCGACACGGGCAGGAATCGCCGCACTGCCTGCTTCCTCCCCCCAGTACTGTTTGGGTTCGTGAATGTGATAGGGTTCATTCAGATCTGTATGAAATGTGTGCAACATGAGCATGCGCAGACCCGCATTCGTGCGATTCGCCAGATCTGCCGCGGCCGAATAGAACTCCGTCCCTGGTGGATCTTCCAGGTCTTGGTCAATGACGGTTCGCAGACCTGACCAGCTCAGAAAATCGTCGCTGTCACGTCGCCCCAATACCCGCGTGCGCCTACCGGATCCACGCTGCGAGTAGAAGACATACGCTGCGTCAGGGTCGATTGTGCCACCAAAGCCTGTAGGTGGCGCACCAAAGTTGAAGAGCATCGGCTGCGAGGAGTGTTCGCCGATGGGGATTTGCTGCCAGTCGTATCCATCAGCGGAACTGTGGGCGCGCCATTGAGGCTTCCCCTCCGCATCGGTACCGGTCGGTTTGTTGTCGATCCGTTTCCATCGCCGGCGTGGATCCCTTTCGTGCGGATCCCATACCATGGTCAATTCACCAGCAGGACAGTTTGTGATGTTGTTGTCTGTCGAGCCTTCGAATTCGACCAGTCCAAGAGACGGCTTCGTCCAAGTGACGCCATCGTCGGATTCAAGAGCACAGACCAGGGCGAGTCCGTGGATCCAGCTGGTGTAGTAGAGTCTGAAACGCCGCTCATCTTCGATATAGATCACTCGTTGGAAACGCGGCGACCCCGCCTCCCATGCGCAGTCCATGGGGATCGCAAGGGGCGCATCGACTGTCAATTTTTGCGGGTGATTCAATACACGCCGCGTGCCCTGCATTGATTCGATGAAGAAGTCATCGATGAATAGGTGTTTGCCCGGATGGCTTTCCATCAAGCTCTCCTGATAGGGGCCGAAGATCTGCTACCGAAGATGAGCCTCGTTAGGGGCGTTGCCCATGAGGACAATGGCTAACTCAGACGCCCGGCTTTTGTGCCGCCCTCACGCCACAGATCCCAGCGTGGATCGGCGTATTGATTGAAGAAGCGCTCAATTCTAGCCCGATGATCCTCGATGACCTCCTGGCAGGCGGGGTCACTTACTCGATTCCAGCGCTCTCCCGGATCCTCCACCATGTCATAGAGTTCATCGGGGCCGTCCGGGAAGCGCCAACTGTATTTCCACCGTTGGGTGCGAACGGTGCGCACCATCTCGAATTCGTGGAAGAATTCCTCTTCGTCCCACGACTCGGTGTCACCCGTCAGTTGGCTCGCATAGCTGCGACCCGGTAATGCTGGGTGATCCTCAGGTCTGTCTACCTTCAAATCGAGTAGATCCAGAATACTTGGCAAGAAATCGTAGTTGCACGTGCGGCCCTCAAACACGCCACCCGTCGTGACACGATCGGGATGACGGAAGATCAGAGGAATGTGCATCGCTTCTTCGAAGGTGTGAATGGGACGAGAATGATCGCCCATGCCCCACATCCCGTGGTGGCCACCACACAGACCCTGGTCCGCCGTGAAGATGACGAGGGTGTCATCCGTCAGTCCACGCGCTTCGAGGGACGCGAGAATCGCACCGACGCCGTCGTCGACAGCACTCACGGCGCTGGCGTAGCCGCGCATACTGACAGGATTGCCGATACAATCACGGAATTGACGCAGCCACGGATGTACAGACTCGCGTGGAAAGCAGGTCAGTTCTTTGTCAGCATAGTGTTCGGTGTGTCGATTTTCATGCGTGTAGTACATGTGTTCGCCGAGCCCGTAGGGGCCATTGTAGCCAACAAAGAGAAAGAAGGGTTCGTCTTCCGCAGCCGTCTGGCCGAGAAATTCCAGCGCGTGTTCTGTGATCACCTCTGTCGCGTAACGCGGCTCTTCGTAGACCTCACCCTGCCAGATCGCCTCGGCATTGTAGAAGGTGCTCGTGTGTCCCTTCGGTTTCGTGAACCAGTAGTCGAAGCCCTGCTGTGGACGCAGGCTGTCACCCAGATGCCACTTGCCGGCGAGCCCACAGTGGTAGCCAGAATCATGCAGCAATTGCGGCAAGGTGACGAATTCATCGATCGTGCAGTATGCTTCTGGGCCCATCTGCGAATCGGGTTTCTCGCTACCCAGGTAGCAGTGCACGCCGTGTTGTGAGGGAATCAGACCCGTGAAGAAGGTCGCTCGACTTGGCGAGCAGACGGAGTTCACGGCGTAGGCGTTGGCACAGCGCACGCCGTCTGCGGCGAGCGCGTCGATATTGGGTGTACGGATCTCTTCATTGCCGTAGCAGCCCAGACTCCAGGCGCCTTGGTTGTCCGTCATGATGAAGACGACGTTGGTCATATGTACCGTGCGGGCTGGAGACTCTTCGTCTAGCGAAAGACAAGCATGGTTGACGTCTGATTCACGTGCCCGATGTATTGCTCGCCATAGGTACCGAATCCGATCGTGGGCAAATCAGCGAAGACCGCCTCGTAGCCTGCCATCTGGCCGCGGTGGGTCAACTCGAGGGTTCTGTATTCACAGTGGAAATTCACCAGACCCGAGACAGGACCCCGCGCAAGCACATCGTCAATGACCGATCGCGTCCCCTCCACAGTATTGCTTGCCTCACACACTCTGAGTCGCATGCCTTCTGAGATTTGGCATGCCATCCGCATACTCTGACCGGAGAATCCCATCGGACTTCGCAAAAAAGGCTCGTCACCAACCATGAGGCCGAGAGGATGCAGAACAGCTCGCTGTTCTGCATCCTCGACGGAACATCCCAGTGCCTGGGCGTATGCCTCTGTCGCGGGTTGGCCATTGAATTCGAGAACCTCTCGGCCACCCTCGGTCACTTTCGTCGCCGTCAGGACTGAATCGCTGACGGTGACACTCTGCGTCTTAACAATCTCGAAACCAACAGCTGGTCTGAGCAGCACGAGAACAGCCGCGTCCGTGTAATGCGCCCCATTGGCGAAGACATGGGTGGTTTCAAAGCGCATGTCATCGCCGGCCGAAGCACCTACAAAGGGCACATTCGTGCGGTTGCCGATATCAGCCATAATCCGTTCTTCGGATCCGCTGAGGCCATCAATGAGGATCAGTCCCACATACTCGTCCCGACTCATCTGCATAATGGGCTGACCGAAATTGCCCTGAAACTGCTCGATCGCACCCGTCACATCCGCGCCCTTCGATAGTTCCTCCACGACGGCGACAGACAGGTCAGGGACGGCCGAGGCGCCAAACATCATGGCAACGACGGAATCTTCATGAAAACCGGTACGCGTCTGCTCTCCGGCAGTCGTGCAGCCAAAGACCTCGGCCTGTGGAAACATTTCCTTCATACCCGCACTCACCCACTGCGGATCGCGTTTTGAAGAGGCGAAGAAGAGTACCGCCGATGCCTCAAATCCCGCATGATCAGCCTGGGACGAAAGGGACGCCAACAGATCGTCCAGATCCTGGGCCTCAGAATGGATGACGTGAATGTCGCGAGAGCCTGCCGTGAGATCACTGACTTGGCCCTCGAAGTCGTCGATGGCAGAAGAAATATCCTGGACATTGCTCGCGTCCTGGGGTGCCTCCAGATCCACGTCCATCAATGTGGCGATCGCTTTCGCCTTTGCTACCTTCGAGGCGCTGTCCTCACTGGTTAGCGAGAATTCCTGCGGATCCATGCCTGCCATAACAAGCTTTGCCTCGACATCCCAGGCGATCAGATCGCTACCTTCTGACCTGGACTCAATCAGATGATCGAGGATTTTTTTCACTTCCCCTGGCATCGAGTTCTCTCGCTGGTTGGAATGACGGGGAAAGGAAAGTTTAGGTAGATCAGCAGATCGGGGAAAACCATCGACCTCTGGCCGTCAGCATCTCGTGCTTCTACCATAACAGGCAGACCTACATTGCTTTGTTCAATCTCAGTTGCCCGTAGGGGGATTTCGTGGCGGACGTACCGATCGCTGACACATTCCAGTTTGATGCACAGGGTTTTTTCATCCTGAGGGGTGCTTTCGACGCTGAACGATGTCGTCGCTACGTCGAAGAACTCGATCGACTCTTCGAGCAGGAATACGACGACCCGTGGTTGCAGGTCGAAGGCGTGAAGGGTCAGACGACGGTGCAGTTCACCGAGGGACAAAGACGCATCAATGGACTGCCCCTGTGGACGAATGTCTTCGATGAGGTCATCAGCTTTACGCCTGTAGTGGATCGGCTCCGCGCCTGGATGCAGGCACCGCAATTGGTCAATACATGGGCAATCGACAAAACCGTCGGCACGCCTTGGGGAGGCTGGCATCGAGGCTTGAACCCCGATGATTATTCGGTGCGCAATGGCAAGGTGCGCTCACGCATGCTCAATTGTGTGTTCATGCTAACTGACAACGACGAAGATGATGGTTGTCTTGCTGTTGTTCCGGGGGCGCACAAGTCGCAGATCGATCTGCCCATGGCCGACTACAAGGGCAAGGCACTGCCTGGCATGGTGCCCGTTCTCGGCAAGGCGGGAGACATCGTCATGTTTACGGAGACCCTGTTGCATACGGGAGCGCCTAAGACGAGTGAGCGTCGACGTACAAATCTCTATTTCAATTACATCGATGCCACCTACAATCCCGCCATGCGCGAGCTACTCGCCGATCATGCGGGCAACATCAACCACTATGTCTTTCCCCCACAGGTGCGCTCCCGTTTTGACGAGACGCAGCGTGAACTGACAGCGTGGATGGAGTGGCAGAGAACCTCACCCGCAGAGGCGCCGGAGGCCTGATGGACATACTCGTAGTCGGTGGAACACGCTTTTTCGGTCGCTGCACGGTCGAGCTACTGCTGGCGGCAGGGCACAAGGTCACCATCTTCAGTCGTGGCAACATACGTCCATCCTTCTGGGATGACATCGAGCACATCGCCGGTGATCGCGAAGACGCAGAAGGCCTTCGCCAGCTGCTGGCAGGGCGTCAGTTCGACAGCGTTCTGGATAACCAGTGTTATGATGAGCAGGAAGCACGCAGTATCATCGACGCTCTCCAGGGTCGCATCGGGCGCTACGTCGTGGCCAGCACGGTCTCCGTTTACGGCGAAGGCGGGCACGCCACAGGCCGGCATACAGTCCGTCAGCCATTGACGGATCAAGAGCGTTTCGCCGTCGACTATCGCCCCCTGGAACCGGTTCGCGAGACGGATCTGGACAACCACGATCAGCCATGGGATCTGCGCTCGAATCTGTCGGGGTATGGCGAGGGCAAACGCCAGGTAGAACGGGTCATGCTCGAGTCCGAAGACTGGCCGTGGATCGTGGTGCGGGTGCCATCCACCCTGGGCCCGGACGATCCGTCTGGACGATTCGCCTGGTGGCTGACACGAATTCTCGACGGCGAGCCGATCCTACTGCCCGATGGCGGCACGCATGCGATTCAGCTCGGATACTCCCACGACCTTGCACAATTCCTGGTCAGATTGCTGGAGGGTGGTCCCGCGGGCAACATCTACAATTACGCCCAGCATGAGACGCCACAACTGGCCAATTGGCTGCAGGTCATCGCCGATGCAGCACATAAGCCACTGCACACGGTAGCCGTTCCTTCCTCCATCCTGCAGCAAGCGACCGAGTTGCCCTGGGAGGATTGGTCTTATGCGTCCTTCTGCTACTGTCCCCTGTTGATGTCCGTCGCCAAAGCGGAGGCAGACATTGGCCTGGACTTTCGCACGAGTCTGCGCGATTGGGTCCAAACGACGGTCGACGCCTATCTGCAGAATCCGGAGACGTTGTCGTCAGCGGATCATTCTGAGCAGCGGCCGGCGGAGATCGACTTCGCCAGGCGGTGGACTGGCGCCCGCGAGCAGCTACTGCGGACCCTCGCGGACTAGGTTAGTCAGTGGCGAGTCGTCGCCGCGTATCCACTCGGTCTGCAGTGAGCATTCTTTGCGCCCAGTGTCTCAGTCGTAGTTGCTCTTCTTGTGATCCCCCAGCAAGCGTCGCTGACGGGGATTGGCCTGGGCAAGAATCTTGTCGTCAAAACGAAAGCCGTGGGGATAGGGCGGGAATTTCTGCGTGATCATCCGCTGGGCGTAGTGGACCTGTAACAGATATCTCATCCGATCGCTCGTATTGGCCGTGCCCCGGTGCCACACCTCAGATCGAAACAACAGACCATCTCCGGCGTTGCACATGATCGCCTGTTCCCCTCTGCCCTGGAAGGTCGTGTCCCCTTCCGGGGGACGACCGGCACGGTGGCTGCCAGGTACGAAATGCGTCGGCCCCAGGTCCGTCGTGATATCATCGAGATAGTAGTGCATCGTCGAGATGTACATGGGGATCTGAACTCGATCGTCTTCCATGACATTTTCGGGAAGTCTCAGAGGCTGCCAGTCTGCGTGTAGTGTCTGCTCGGGTCGTCCTGGTCCTGTCAGCCAAATCGTCATGCCTATGACATGGGCATCCTCACCATGGATCGCTTCCACAAGGTCAATCACTCCTGGTCGGTCGAGATAACTCAACAGCAGTGGATGACGATTGAAGGCATTGTTGAGAACCTTCGTCGGAAACTCACCCTCTCCCTTGCGGCGTGACGAATCGAAGTACTCATCCACAGGATCAAGTCGATCCATCAGTTGCCGAAGCTCAGCGACTTGCTCGGCAGCCAGGATTCCTGGGAAATAGGCGAAGCCATCTTCCCTCATAGCCTGTGCCTGGCGTTCAACGCCCGGATGCTGAATCAGAGGCAGAGGCTCAGTCACGATCAGGACCACACATAGATCTCTTCACGATCTTCGCTCATGGCGAAGAAGATCGCCAGCACCGCACGAGGTCGATCGCCACTCACCGCCGGCACCTCGTGGTAGTTCTCGGAGAAGAAGAAGTAGAGATCACCAGGATCCAGGTGAATCTGCACGCGCTCGGTGTCGTGAACCTGGGCGTAGTCGGCAAAGGTCGTGTCCGTGAGGGACTCTTGCAGTTGCGGTGTCCAGGGACAGTTGTACAGCGTCGGTTCGCCACTCCGACCAGCATCTTCTGAATTCTGCAGACAAAGCACTGCAGCGAATTGGTGGTCGAAGTGAGCCACTTCGTAGTCGAATGACTTGCTGCGTTTTCGCACCGAATCGTAGTGTGGACCGTGCCCAAGGTCTTCGTGGTAGATGCGAAAGATGGCGGGGCCATACTTGCGTCCATCCTTCTCCCTCGCAGTCATCACCTTCTTGTTCGGTGCCAGTGCAGCGAGGGTGTCGTAGATCATCTTGACGGGGTCAGCGTAGCCGTCGAAAAGTGTCGCGAACAATTCGATCGTCTGCGCCGAGTGCTCATGGAACTTGTCACGATCGGCTCTGTGGGAGCCAAAGCTGGTGCCAATGTCGACGCGTTTTGGTTTGCCATCGTCCTTCTGACGTGGGTCATAGAGCAATTCGCGTTGTCGAAATCGCTCCATCAGCGCCTCGCAGTGGCTTGCATCGTAGGCGCCCCGCAGAACAAAGGCAGGTGTCTCACCGCGCGCCAAGGCCATCAGCGGATTCGGATGGCGTGCAAGAATTCCGTCGACGTCAGCCTCGATGGGCGTCCATGTCATGGTCAGTCGATCCGGTAGGCACGCACCGCCGTGTCATGGAAAAGAGCGGCGCGACCGGTGGCTGGTAGATTCTTCGTCCATTCGACGAAGTGGCCATAGAGTGTCGGGATGTCGAATCCCTGGAGTTGATCGACAGGATAGTTGCTGGCAAACATGCAACGATCAGTACCGAAGATCTCGATTGCTTCCAGCACCAGATCTCTCACCTTACCCCCGCGCGCCGCGTCTTCATGGTAGGCACCGGCGCAGAAAAACAGCATGGACAACTTCAGATATACATGGGGAAGTGCGGCGATTGCCTGCAGACCATCACGCCACATCTGCGTGTAGTCATCGTCTTCACCATCGTGAAAGGATGCCAGATGGTCGATGATGATCGGTGTCTTGGGATAATCTGCAAAGGTGCGGGCAGCATCGGGCAACTGGTGCGGATTGCACTGTAGATCAAAGGACAGTCCGCGCTCACCCATGAGGGCGATGCTTTCAGCGAACACGGCATCCCGCACGAAATCGCCGCGCTCAACCTGCGGCCAGGTGAGATCCGGGTTGTCGGGATGATGATTGAGGATCATGCGGACCCCACGCAGATGGCCATTGGCAGCTGCTGCATGCTGATCGAGAACCTGTGCCGTGTGCTCGACGTCGCGGGCCAGGTGTACGTAGCCCACGATGGCAAATGGATGCCCCGTGGGTGTCATCTGCTGGTAGACAAACTCGGTTTCCGCCACACTGTCGATGATAGCTCCACCTTGGGCCTGGCCCACGACGGTCTCCACGTGGACACTCGACGTCAACTCCAGGGTTGCAGGGAGTTGCGCCATATCTGCGAGATAGTCCTCAGCCAGGTAGACGGGCAGATGCTCTTCGACAGCGGCACCCAGATTCGGATTTGGCCGTTGGTTGATATCCCATAGATGGAAGTGAGGATCGCACAGTCGCATTGATTTCTGATTCCCGAAAGGAGGATGGATCACACTGTATCAACAGCTTAGGGGCCCAACGCCTAAGAGAAACGCACAGAGGCGTGTCTTGCAACGGCTCCTCGAATGCTATTACTGTCTGCCATGCCGTGAGACAACCGGTATCGTCGACTACGACAGACACCCTAATCGAAGAGTGCAAAGCGTGACAACCAACAAGCCCCTGGGTATCGGATTCTTTGGAGCTGGCGACGTGTCAGACCTGCACGCCGCCGGCGTCGACCGCTGTAGAGATACTTCTCTGGTCGGCTTGTGGAATCGAACCGCCGCGGCAGGGCGCACCAAGGCGAAGTCCTTCGGCTGTCGTACGTACGACACACCGGAGGAATTGCTTGCCGATCCTGCCATCGATGCCGTGTCCGTCCTGACGAATCTGGAAACACATCTGGAATACGTCACCATGGCCCTGGAGGCGGGCAAACATGTGTTGATTGAGAAACCCGTGGGTGTGACGATCGCCGAGATCGAAGCGATGAAGGTACTTGCCCAACGCCAGGGACTTGTGTGTATGCCAGGGCACAACTTCATCCATGAAGAAGGCATCATGCGCACGAAGGAACTGATCGATGCGGGCGATCTCGGGAAACTGGTTGCCGTGTATGTGATGTATCACATCCATCACCCAGAGGACGTCGCCGCCCGCTATCCAGGCGTCATCCGGCAGATTCTGACACACAATTCCTACATGCTGCTCTATCTTGCCGGTCGCCCAGCCAGGGTCTCAGCTATGAAGTCTCGTCTGCACTACGAGGAAATCCCCCAGGAAGACATCGCCACCGTGAATCTGACGATGCAGAACGGTGCCCTCGCCCACCTGTGCGCAAGTTTTGCCGCCGACGATCATAGTGCGGACCCGTGGACGATGATGGTGAAGGTCATCGGCACGGCCGGATCCGCCCGCTATAGCTACCGAGACTGGGTGGAGATCAAACCCGCCGTCGTACACTCACAGACCTACACAGCCTATCGCGGTTCGATCATCCATGAGATAGAGCGCTTCGCCCAGGTCTGCCGTGGCCACGTCGAGCCCCTGTCGAATCTCGATGACGCCATCGATGCCCAACGCATCATCGAGGGAATCGAACGCTCTATCGACGAAGGCATCACGGTCGATTTGAGCTGATCAGTTGCAGCGTCGGCACCGCCGCACAGAGACTGCCGCTGCCGGTGCCCTTTGGTTCCTCCTAGACCAGTTCAGCAACAGAGGGGCGTCTGCCGATCGAAGGTGGCAACAGCATGCGACGCTGCCTCTCCGTCACCTCTCCATAGTTGCTCACATCAGGGTAGTTGCCATTCCAAGCTGAATGACCCGGGCTGTATTTGAAGAGCAACGCGCGCCGCTCATGGGCGGCATTCCATGGAATCGTGCCGTGCACGAGAGCTTCGGTGAAGAAGATCACATCCCCTGCTTTTGCCACAGGCTGTCGGACATAGTGTGGCCTCTCGTCGTAGCTGCGCACCGCAGCGGGGATGTTGCCGACGAAGTTGCTCTTGTGGCTGCCTGGGATGCAGGCAAAACCACCGGCCCCTTCACCTGCGTCAGCCAGTTGATACGAAAAGACACACAGACCATTCCTGATCACACCATCTCGATACTTGTACCAATGGTCGCACTCGGATAGACTCGGTCCACCATCCGTCCCGCCGTGCAGACCCCCCTTGTGATCTCCGCGCTCCATGAAAATGGCGTAATCGTGGTCCAGTCGAACAGAGGGACCCAGCAAATCCAGCAGGTAGGGCAGGATCTTGGGATGATCGATCAGCTTCTTGAAAGGCTCTCCCCACAGACTTGGCGACCCCTGACGATCGCCTGCGTCAACCGCTTCATTCAGTTGGGCAACTTCTGCGGCACTTAGCACATTCTTCAGCAGGATGTAGCCGTCGAGATCGACGATGAATTCCTCTTCAGGTGTCACGATCGTTTCCTCTGTGTCAGATGTCGTGTGGATTGATTCAGATCTCTTGCCGGAAGATATCTTGCGTGTCAGGGTACCATGTCGATGGTGAAATCGTCGACCAGTCTGTTCCATCCCGTCGCCTCATCCCAGATCCCCGCAGAAGCCAGCCGGTAGGCGTATCTGGCGTCATCGTGTAATGCGGGTGACGGGTCAGCCAGGTGCAGATGAAGACTGTAGGTCCCTGGTGGGATGTCGTCTGGGAGCTGAATCACGACATCCAGATCCTGACGCTCTGACGGTTTCCAGGTTCGAGGATCAAGGCCCGTGGCAATACGCCAGGTGCCGCCTGTCGCACTGTGCAGGACGATGTTCGCCTCCCGAGCATTGTAGAGCGAAGCGAAACCTTCGTTTTCCAGCACGAGAGTGATCTGCAGCCCGTCTCCGGCCCGGCCCTGAGCAGGAATCCGACTCTCATGCAAAACGAGGTGCGCGCCCAGCCGACGTTGCACATCCTCAAGGCAGCCGTCTCGCGCCCACTTCTTCATTACATCCGGGTGCCAGCCACTGTTGAGATACGACGTGTGCAGTGTCGCCAACTCCTCGAGTGCCGGCGCACAATCGTTGAGTTCAAAGTCAGCACACGTTTCGCCGCCAAAAACGGTGTGTAGCGTTTCCTCTGCCAGGTAAGCTACTTCTCCCGCTCGATCCATGCCGCCGCGGTCGTACGTACCCACGTCGTCTGCCGATGACAGCAAGCAGTCATTGTGATGGCCGACACGGGCGACGGGTTCACCTGAATAGGCGTTGGCCAACCTCACCTGCTCGAAGCCACTTCCCGTGGCAAAAATCTGCTGCTTCAACAGGGGGTAACGCACCAGAACCATACTCTGTCGCGGTGTGTGGTCGAGAAGGTGATGGAGGAAGGTGCGGCTCTGGTCCATGTCATTGGCCAGTTGCGTCGAATGCCACTCCCCCCACGGTCCGATGAATCCGGCTTCGAAGAGAGCGATGATGTCCGCATGGGCCGCGAAGATGGGTGCCAACTGCTCAATATGGCGACGCATGTTCGCAAGGGGCGGATCTTCGTAGGTCGTGTAGTCCCCTCCGGGACCCCGAAATCCGTAGGAGCCTCGAACAATGACTTTCATGCCCTGGTCGCGGGCCGTCTGGAAGCCGCGCTCCACATCTACAAGGAACTCCTGGGGCAATTGCTCCTGCTCCCGATAGGACTCCATCATGATCCGACCCCATACGAGGGTGATCAATTCCTCGTCGCGGATCGCGCCGATGTTGGAATCCAGTTCAGCAAGATTTGTGTAGCGGTAGAAACCGCGTTCTGGATTGGGGAAGAGACCCTTGTCGGCCTGGTAGACAGTGATGATCGTAGAATCCACCGTGACAGACTGCATCGCCCTGCCCGCCTGCGTCGTCTGGCAGGCACTGCAGACCATCAGAATCATCGCCGCGAGTAATGCGAATAGAACGCGGATCATGTCGTTTTCCCACTCCAGCCATTGAGCATCTGCTGGTCCGTTTGTTCTGCGACGATGAGCATGCCTACCGAGGCACGCGCCTGTTCGGGTTCGTTGGTGAACACAACTCCTTTGGCGACCTGGTGTCCATCTGCCGTCATCTCGAGCGGACGATTTGCTTGCACTTCTGCCGCCCAGGTCTCGCCATCCGTATTGAGATCTTTCAGACGCTGGATGCGCCAGACCGCTGTGCGTGAGGTCAACACACGTTTGCGCAGCGCGCAACCGACACGACCCATCGTAAAACGCGGGTTCACCTCGACGACCGGTTTCAGATGCAGGATCCCGTCGGCATCGCGATAGACAAAGGTGTCGATCCCAATGGGGCCACGATAGTCGCGTGGGAGTCGCTGCAGAAGCAGATCTCCGAGTCGAGCGAAGAGGCGCTGCAGCCGATGTGTGTCCCGGCCATCGCCATAGAGGAAACGTCGCAGTTGTGGATCAAGATCACCCACCATGTTGGAGACAAAGACACCTTGAAAATGACCCCGTTCATCCGTCAGGAAACGCGTGATCCCCACGAGGCGAATCGTGCCGTCTGCCTCGACTTCGTATTGGCCGGAGAGATCCAGCACGCGATCCAGCCAGGGCTCCACGACAATGGCACCTGCGTCACGAAGCTGACCCCGCAACCAACCCCGTTGATGGTCTAGGAGGGGCGAGGTTGCTTGCGCATCTGGCGTGTCGACCTGCATCAGTTGCCCACCGGCTGTGCCGAAGTCGGCCTTCATGACAGCCTGCGTCCAACCGCTGGCAAAGCCGGCCCGCAGAACCACCTCCACGGCATCGATGTCGCCACAGACGGTTCCGACCATGTGCCGATCACCGATCCAGTCACCTTCAGCAGCATGCAGCGAGTCGATGATGTCATCGAGCCAGCGGACACTCCAACTCTTGCGATACAGATCGCGCCGTACTGGAGTCCAGGTTTCGCTTGGCGATGGCTGCCCTGCGGGTAGTTGGTCGGCCAGTGACTGCAGAGCCAACACACTGTCAGGCGCCCACCCCCACGGGCAAAGGCGTGTAAGGCGTCTGTCGACGATGCCCGATGGCGGCGGAGCCGAGGAGGGGTCAATCGCCGCAGCCAGTGGGTCCCACTCGACAAGCTGTGGCAAAGCCAGCCCTGCCCGTTTCCATTGCTGCATGAAGCGGACAGAGGGTCGAGACCCAACGACGACAAGATCATCGTTCGCTGCCAACAAAGCAGGCACCATCGCCAGATCGTGGACGACATCGATGAGGGCCGCTGTTGGTGTAAAGAGCGCATCCCTGCCGGCGACCAGATCGCACAGCGGATTAAACCAATACAGGTCAGGACAGCGACCATGGGAATGGGCGAAGATGTCGAGTTCGTCGATGAAGTCGGGCGAGAATCCCGCCTGCAGTCGACCCTCTCGATTGAAGCCGATGCCCTTGGCGCGACTCGGACTCAAGGGAAATCCCAGGGTCTGCTGAAAAGAGTCCCACTCGGACTGCGCCGGCGAGCGCCACGTATTGAACCAGTTCAGCCCGTATTTTACGTGGCCGATCTCGTCCTTGTAGATGCGGCCCAGCAGGGCCGCCGTGTCGGCATCGCCCAGTTCACCAAACAGCTGCTGATAGTGTGGGGCGTAATCGAGGTTCGCCTGCTCAAGAGTCAGCGACAGACGGGTGACATAATCCATCGGTGACGGCATCGGTGCGATGGCGCGCCAGAAGAAGTCACTCACCGGGATCTGGCCGAAGGTGACGCCCGCATCCTTCATGCGATCCAGATAGAGCCGCACGTGTTCCTGCTCATCCTTCATCGTCTGCGCTACACCACGACGAAAGCGCTCGGGTGCATCGGGAAACTTCAGCAGCACCAGCGCCATCAGCTCGGCAGCGAGCAATTCGTGGTTGGCGAAAAAATGCAGCACCAGGCCGCGGTCTTCGTCGCGCTCGAGGGCGCGCACATCCCCGAAGGGCACGCGCTGGGACTCGCTCCAGCGATCCAGCGCCAGCTCTGCTGGACGCCCAGGTGCGTCCGGTGTCGTGTGCGCTCTGCCAGGACTCGTGTCTACGAGTCGGCCGCTGCTGACGAGCTTCTCTTCGAGGGTCGTGCCAAACAGAATGTGTTCGGCCAGTTCACGGATCTCCATATGAGGGAACTTACTCGATTGAGTGTCTGAGAGCAGATGCCTCTATTGTGTCGGCACCTCCCAGATGACGAGTTGCGTCGAATTGTCGAAGGGTGTCCACTCGTCATCCACACGCACCACAAGTGTCCAATCATTGTCCGCACTCGGTTGCTGAGCAACGTGAGGGAATCCTTCGCCGTCGACGATCTCAATGGCGACCATCCATCCCGGCTCGCGCCGGCAACGATTCTCGACGTTGTGCTGCTCCCGTTGTGTGTCGCGGCCATTGACGATGGAACGCGTCAATTGCGACTTCTGCAGAGTCAGGTCGTAGACGCCCTTACTGAACCCTGCCTGCCAGCGGTACAACACTCGACCCCGATCACGACGCAGTAGTGGATCTTCCTGCACCGGTGGCAGAGGCTGGGCACCGACCAGTTCCTCTAACGCGGCCAACGCTCGACGTTCCGCATCTCGCACGCCGCGTGCCAGTGGCTTCAATTCTGAAATCCGTTCCTGTAGCAGGGAATCCGCCTCAGACAATTCTCCCGAACGTGATTTCGGTAGACCTTGATGAAGCTGCAGCATCATGGCGGAGGTCTGCCCATATGCGTTGGACGCCCGCGCAAGAAGCCCTTTGCGTGCACCCTGATTGCGTTCGGCGGCGATGGCAAAGAAGTCGGCAATCAGTTGCCGGTCCTGTGATCGCCCTTCGTAGTAGCCGCGGCCCATGCGACCCAGGCGGTCTCTGATCTGGGTCTCACGAGCCCATTCGGTCGTCCACGACCTGCGTTCCCAATCGTGAACCCAACTGTCCCAACCGGCGACACCCGCTGGACAGCCACGCAGACCCCACAACTCCACGGACTCAGCCCTCGGCTTACGAGCAAATTCCAATGCGACGACGGCAGCACTGTCGACCCACGCATCGAATGTGAGTGGCTCATGTGATGCCTGGACAACAAGGACGGGCATCTCGAGCCAGTCTCTTCCCGGCAATCGACCCCACGAATTGCGACCGTAGTCGGTCCACAGGGTGGTGTCTGGCCGAAGACTGTGCACGCGAGCACCACGCCCCTGTTTGCGATAGCCATTCAACTGCTTCCAGCCATCTGCATAACCTGTGAGGGGGATTCGGCCCTGGGCAATCCATCCAGCGATCGCCTTGCTGGATTCATGGACACCATTGGCACTCGACAACCAGTAGGATAGACCAGCCCACTCTAACAGTCTGCCCAGTTCCATGCCGAACTCGGGCTGCCACCCTTCCCTGCCGAAGGCCTTGTGTCCCATGGTGAAGGGCATTCGACTCAAGACAATCGGCGTGACCGTGTCCGTCTTCGACCACACAGCCATATTCGGGATCTGCGCGGCGATGACGTCGAGGAGTGCCAACGACCTGGCTGCCGGCGCATCGAGCAGCAGTGAATCGGGTGCCTGACGAAATGTCGCCAGTGGATCCTCATCCGGCTCGAAGGTCTGCTCCGTGCCACCGACTCTCCACGGATCCCAGGCTTCCTGAGCGCGCACCTGCACATCATCTGTGGGGGGACCACCACCTCGTTGGTAGTAGCGGACCCCAGGATAACGATTGCCAGCGTAGCGTAGATCGTCGATCGGCTCGCAGATGTTGAAGGAGAAGTCGAAGCGGCCTCGGCCCTGCCCCGAGCGGACCAGCAATCGGTGTTCGCCAGCCTCGACGAAGCCGGGCACTTTGTCACCACCCATGACGTGGCGGCGACGACCCTCGTGTTCATAGATCAGTTCGCCATCGATCCACACGGAGACTTCCTCGTCGGATCCGATCCAGAAACGAACGGAGTCTGATGTGGCCATGGTGAAATGGGAGAAGGCGTAGACAGATTTCTGCACCGGATCATCGTAGTGGGTGTCGAGATCGATCTTGTCGAAGCCGAACCACACAACCTCTGACCAGTCATCTTCCCCGGGCACGGGCGACAGTTCTACAATGTCTTCGTCGCTGAATTTGTGATCTCGCTCCAAGGGTCCCAGCAACGTCCAGCGTCGCGGGCCCATTCCAGTCTGCGCGTGTTCACCCCAATCGCCATCGTCGGCAGCTGACTTTGCAAAACGACTGCGCAGCACCATCGGGTCGCCGCCGCGCACATCTACCCGGTCGATCGATCCAGGACCAATGCCGCGCTGGGCACCGAGATCGGCAAATTCGAAGTCATCCGGGTTGAAACCCATCAATTGCGCCACAACCAGATCCGTGGCGATGGGATCGGCGCCGGCAAGAATGAGATTGGATCGTTTCGGTTCGCCCTCGAAGGCGCCGCCCTCGGTTCCCTGGATCATGTCGACGACATTGAGATCGACCTGGGAAATCAACACCAGATCGACCCAGGTCTCATCCATCAGCCGAGGCCAATGTGGAATGGGGCCGTGGGTCTCGGTGCCCCTCGCTTTGTTCCAGCCATAAACGGTTCCAGGGAACAGACCGAAGTGATTCTTCATACAGCACGTGATCTTCGCACCGTGGGTCTTGGCGACGGGGACATTGATCCACACATCGGCGTCGATGATACTGGACGCCAACTCGTATTCGTCCCAAAGCAGGCCGCCGCCAGGCACCTGCAGTTTGTAGGCGAGATCGAAATTGAGATCGTGCACGTCGATATCGATGCCCATGCCCTGCAATTCGGTGACCGTCGCCCGATGACCGGCGATCTCAAAACCATCCTGTAACACCTCGGTTCGATCTGCACCGGAGCGTATGTTGACGAGACTACAATCCGCCAGCGCCGGTGACACCCAACCACCAGCGCCTTCGGCGATCAGAATTCGCGCCTGCGGTGACGCTTCATGTACGAGCAGCGCCACAGCACGCACGACGCGTGCATCGGCGATGATCCCCGTGCCTGATGCGCGGGCGATGGAGATGTTGGGTTTGATCACTACGAGCCGGGCCGTGTCCGACACGACCGATCCCATACCACCGATCAGATCCAGAGCACGCGCCGTCATGTGAAAGACCTGGTCCGTCGTCAACATCTGATCGCGCTCGATCGGTGTGGGCAACTCCGGGTCATTCGAGGACACCACACTGACGGGAAATTGGGCGTATCCGCGAGTGGGGGCCAGAAGAAGGCACAGCACGAGGGTCGCAAGTAGTCGGTGAGCCATGGTCATCAGATCTCCTGAGACAGGTCGCAGTTACGGTAAGCAGGGCCTATTCATGTCACGTTGTCAACGTGGACTTTCGTGCCATCTGCGGTATCTGCCCCCATGTGCATGAGCCCTATTTGTCTGCCCGACTTGTATGGCCTGATGGCGAGTGTGTAGGCCTCGGCGGCGATTGGCGCAACCGGCTCCTGTGTGCATCTTCCCCGCGACTGCACATCTGCGGCTGCCCTTCAGGAGCATCGAGAAGCTGCTGCTATGCTCGAGCAACCCAGACCAAACTCGATCGCGCGCCGGGCAGCCGTGTCGCCTAGGCTGTATCGAATAGGCCGTATCAACAAGGGGAGAACAGTGATGACCCTGCAGGTTCACGTCGAGGTGGAAGAGCAGATCGATACGTACGAGCCGGCCAACAATGGCGCCGGGCCTCTGTGGTGCCACGGTTGTACCGTGATCACGCGTCATCAGGACGGCGTGTTTGCCGTAGGCCTCGAAACACTCCCCAACGAAGTCCCCCTGAACAACACCCGGTGGGTCCTCTATCACCGCCACGATGATGGTGACTGGAAGGCCATTCACCGGAATGTCGGTCGCACGCGTGAACCATCCCCTATTGCCCTGCTCGGAACCGACCTGCTGGTCTCAGCCAATCCGACCCTGGCCGCCACCGGTGAGTACGGTGGCAACGCAGAGGCAGTTGTCTTTCGCTTCGATGTCACAGATCTGGAGCAAGAGCCCACCTCACGACAGCCAGACTGGGTGGGAGATCCCCCCTTTCGTGACCACTCCTATCGCACCTTCATCGGCGACGCGGCCACCGGTCAGGCCCTCTATATGCAGAACGAAGGCTACGATGTGGCGCACCTGTCCTTCTTGGATGGTGGACAGTGGCACGGAAGGGGCGTGATTCGCTGGCCTTTCGGCGATGGCTATGCGAAACCTCAGCCCCTGCGGCTGTGTTATCCGAATGTCCAGTTGCGCGATGGTGTCGCCCACTTCCTCGGTGTCGGCGACATCGTCGAGCCCGTCGAGGCGTGGCGTGAGGCCAAGAAGAAGATCACGGGCCGTGACTGGGACTACGTTTTCCGACGACTCTTTTACAGTCGATCGCGACCTCTCACCCAGAAGACAGCGGATCCCTTTGGCTCCTGGTTGGAACTGGCCAATCGCGATGAGACGGCGGGCGCTACACGCAACTGCGATCTGTGGGTCGATCCGCAGGGCAGGACTCATGTGATGTGGGTCGAGACCAGCACGGATCATCGGATCCGAGATCAGTTTTTCCCGGGCGTGGAGATCCGACACAGTCTGGAATACGCCGTCATCGTCGACGAACAGATCCAACTTCAACGGACCCTGGCAACCCTCGGCGAGGACGAAGAGGGCCCAACACCCCACGTCGCCCGGTTTCATGAGATCGCACCGGGGCACGTGGTCGTCGTGGCTCAGTTTTCCACCGATCAGGGTGCCGAATACCGAGTTGGTGAACTCCCCGATTCCGAGCAGATCGATTCCGAGCAGATAACCTGGACGCCGATCCGGTTTGCCAGACCCATGTCAGGAACATTCCTCACCAATACCGTGCGCAGTGGCTGTATACCGTCGAACACTCTCGACATGGTGGGCAGTATCGATGGGCCTGCCCTGGGCTACGCGCGTATCCGCATCGAGGCCACATGAATCCCTCCTTCGAGAAAGAGTGGCGGACAAAGGTCAAGGCCGTTCGCGCCTCGACCTTCTGGCAACATGTGTCGGCACCGCCCACGACACCGATCCCTCCCGCTCGGCTTCGGCCGCGGCCGGGCGAGGTAGCCGTTGACGCCACGTGGTCACTGTGTCTGGAGGGTGACGTCGCCGCAAAGGGACCTGCGCAAGCAGGGTGCGACGATCTGCACCTGTTCCTGCGTCGACTGGGACTGCGCTTGCGACGGGAGATGCGGCTGCCTTCGGCGGCTGGTTCGAGCGCGCGTCCGCAGGCGTCGACCGAGAGCCGGGTGCCCGTCCTCCTGCTGCGGTTGCGCTCAAGCAAGGAGTCGGCAAACCGCTGGTGCAGCCGCTTTCAACTTGATGTGCGGCGTGATGGTATCACCGTCACTGCACCCAACGAACCGGCTCTGCTACGCGCCTGTCTCTGGTTGTCCAACTACTGGAGTCTGCGCCGCAATGCGCATTTGAGACTCGGTCGACGCACGGTGAAAGCCAGCGTCGAAGTACACACGGGAGCCGATCTGTGGGGTGGCTTCTCTACCACCCAGGCCTGGCCTTTCGGACGAGAGACAGACGACAACTTCATCGAACTGGCACGAGTTGGTTTGACGGCGACGCCCGTCATGACAGTGCTCGAAGACTATCTGCTGCCCACGGGTGGGCCCTTCGACCATCTGGCCCATCCACAGGCCAAACAGAATCGACGGCGTCTGCAGCGTCTGGCTCGCGCCGCCGCGCAGCGCGGCGTGCACATCATGCTCATGGGATACAATCCCAAGTTGGCCCCCGACGACCCCTTCTTTCGCCGTCGACCTCGTTCGCGGGGGGCACTGCAGGCAACGGGTGCCTTCCGCTGTCTGTGCACGAGCGATCCGGCGACACGTCGATTCCTTGCTGACAGTTGGGCTTCACTATTTGAGCAGATTCCCGAGTTGGGTGGCATCATCGCCATCACCGGTGGCGAGGGTTTCTACCACTGTTTCATGCGCTCCGCGACACAAGCTGCTGACTGCCCACGTTGCGGCAAGCGTCCCGGGTCTGAAGTCGTGGCCGAGTTCGTCAATGACGTGGCGCGCCGAATCCGGCAGGTTCAGCCCGAGGCCCGACTCGTCACGTGGCCGTACTCCGCCGGTCACTGGTCGGGTGATCGTGATCAGGATGCCTACATTGCGGCGCTGGATCCCGAACATGTCATCTTTCAGACGGAAATCGACAAGGATTCCGTTGATTGGCGTGAGGCGGGCTACGCCAAGGACTGCTGGGACTATTCGATGAGCAAGGTCACCGTGAGCGAGCGCTGCCGTCGACAGCGGCAGTTGTGTCGTGACGCAGGACTGCCCTTCAGCACGAAGCTCGAAATCAACACCTCCATCGAGTGTCTGAATGTCCCCTATCTGCCAGCGCTGGAGAATCAGCGGGCCATCTGGACCAATGCGCGTGCCCTTCGTCCCGCCGCCATCCATTCTCGCTGGATGTTCGATGGCGCCTGCAAGTCGGCGTCAGAGGAGGTGGGTTATTGGTCGATCTGGGGGAAAGGCACAGAGTATGCCGATCTGGATCAGACCTTGAGTGCGATCGCTGCACGCGACTTTGGCAGCCAACCTGCAGCGACGGCCGTGCGCCGTGCGTGGAGTGATTTCTCCGAGGGCCTGCGGCATCACCCACAGCTCGACTACTACAAGGGATCCTTCTTCATCGGCCCAGGTCAGCCTTTGGTTCTTGATACAGCGTCGGCAACGCAGCCGGACCAACAGCCCTCGCAGCTGGACCCAGCCTTCTTCGGCGCTTTCTACTGGCATTGGGAGAATTCGGTCTCCGACAACGCCCAGTTCCTGGTGCAGCGAGACCCACTCTTCTACTACCGACCCGCCTTTCGCGCCATGGCGCGCCGGGGACCCAATCGCGGACACGATGTGGCCCTCGACGAATTGCAGGAACAGGCCCGACTATGGGAGCGTGGATTGCGTTCCCTGGAACAGGCGGGCAAACACGTACCCCGTCACTGTCGGGCGCGTTATCGACGTGAGCTCGATCTGAGTCGATGGCTGACCTGGACGTGGCGGTCAGCGGCTCGTGTCGAGGAATTTCTGCGCTTGCGCGACACGATCGGTGAATTCTCCGCACGTCGGTGGGTCAGAAGTGGCCATCTGGCGGAGAATCTGCGGGATCTGCAGCAGATGACGACCCTGGCTCAGCAGGAGCTGGAGATGACCCAGGCCGCCCTGAAGCTCATCACCGACCGGGGCGCTGCCCTCGACTTCCTCGATCTGCGTCTGCGCCTGGATATGGGCACCGCATCGACGCCACAGATCCTGACGGCGAAGATCAAGCAGCTTCAGCGTCTTCTGCACGAACAGTTACCCGCGTGGCGAGACGAACTGCACGTGTGGTAGCGGACGCTCAACAGCCACCTTGCTACTTGCCGCTTGATCCTTCGGCTACGATCCACCACATTGCGGCCGCCGGCCCTCCTTTGCCTCACTGTTTACCTCACTGAAGAGCGAATCACATGAAGATCAAGTCTGTCGACCTCACCTACCTGAACGTCCCTTTCACGCCACATACTGACAAACATCTGAAATACTGGCTGCCCCATTGGCACATTACGCAGGTCTGCCGCCTGACAATGGACAATGGCATCGTCGGTATTGGTGAGACGATTCCCAATTACACGTGGTCGAGAGTCCCCGATGATATCGAGGATCAGATTCTCGGCGAGGAAGCAGCCTCGTTGATGTGGAATGACGGCATCGGTGCGGGGGTGCAGATGGCGATCTTCGACGCCATCGGCAAACATGAAAATGTACCCGCCCATCAGTTGCTGGGGAATCAGGTGCGCGACTACGTGCCCTTGTCGTGGTGGAACATGGACATGCCCGCCGCCGACTGGGCGCGGCAATGTGCCGACGCGCACAAGGCTGGCTACACGTCGGCAAAGCTCAAGGCACGTTCATGGCAGGATGTCCGGGGCGCAGTGGAAGCGATCCTCAAAGTCGTACCCGAACACTTCCACCTCGACTTCGACTACAATGGCACGCTGGACAATGCCGCCAATGCCGTGGCCCATCTCAAAGCGATGGAAGCCTACCCACAGGTGGCGATGATCGAGTCACCGATTCCGCAGGGCGATGTCGCCGGTTCGAAGCAGATCCGCCAGAGGATCAACAAAGCCGTCGCCATGCACTACGGCTCGCCTCCCATCCTGACGACGCTGGCCGAGGATGTGACCGATGGATTCGTCGTCTCCGGCGGCGCCAGGGCCATCTCTGAGCAGACGGCCATCGCCGATGCGGCAAACAAGCCCTACTGGTTGCAGTTGGTGGGCACGGGAATCACCACCACGTGGGCTGCCCATCTCGGGGCCGTCCACAAAGCGGCCAAGTGGCCCGCCATTACCTGTATGAATATCTGGAAGGAGCAGCTGATCCGTGACAAGATTGTGATGCGCGGTGGATATCATCAGGTGCTGGACAAACCAGGGCTCGGCATCGAGTTGGACGAGAAGACGATCAAGAAACTGACCGTCGACTACCACTGGATCGACAAGGTCCGCCACGTCTATCGCTACGCGCGCAAGTCTGGCGAGGTGGTCTACATGGGTGCCAGCAAGGAGGATCTGCAACGTGTGTATCCCGCCGCCGCCCTGCCCGTTTGTGAGCGCGGCTCGGTAACCTTGCCCTATGAGGATGATGGCTCGAAGAGGTTCAAAGAGATCTGGGAAGCGGTTCAGGATGGCAAAACGCTGCGACGCTTCGAGGGCCGCAAACGTGCGCCGGCGAAGCGCAAGTAGCGCCAGTTTTCACCAGACTGGGATTCCGGCTTTGCGCTGGAGGTGGGATTGAGAATACGGAGTCGGGCCGACCTCAAGTCGACGCGGATCCGAGCTGTATCGCCCCGCCACGCTTGATCGCTTCGGCACCGGCGGCAACGATTTCCATGGCTTTGAGCCCTTCGTGGTGCGTCACCGCGAAGGGCTCTTTCTTGATACACCCTTCAACAAAGTCAGCCGCTTCCGCTTTGTACGCAGGCCCGAAACGTCGGATGAAGACAGGCACGGGGCGTTCGTAGTCGCGCAGATCGTATGTCTGCTGCTCAAGGACTTCGTGATCGAGACCCACCGCTTCCAGGCGAACCCGCAAGGGGTCCTCGTCGAAGTGACCTACATGGATGCGACCACGTCGCCCGAAGAGCAGACACTCATTCCGATAACCCGCCACGTGATTGCGACTCACCTGTAGTTGCGCTGTCAGGTCCTGCTCAAACCACATCTGCACGAAGGCATCATCGAAATCTTCCACCGTCACATCGGGGATTTGCTGATTGTGCAATCGCGCCCCAAAGCCGGCGATCTGCGTCGGATAGCGCTTCGCCATCCAAAGAATCTCATCCGCATTGTGGACGCCCATGTCCGACAGCAGTCCGGCACTCTGGTAACCGACCGGAGGTGGTTCCGGATCTTCGAGGATGGACACGATCTTGAACAACTCGCCGATGATCCCCTCTCGGAGCAGCTCGTGTGCTCGTAGCATGGCCGCATCGTATCGGCGTTGGAAAGCGAGCATCACCGCTCGCGACCGGGTCTCGTCTTCCTCAAGCCAGACGGCCAGTTGTCGCGCCTCGTCGAGGGTGTCGCCGAGAGGTTTTTCCAGTAACACGCGCATGCCGGCCTCGACCATCACCTGCGTGTCGCGTCGATGGTCGATCGTGCGCGAGGCAATAATGGCCGCATCGGCAATACCCGATGCGACAAGGGCTTCAGTGGAATCGAAGGACGTGATGGGGGTTTCCTGCTGAGCACTCAATCGCTCGGCGACACGCATCGCCGTGTCCTGATGACGATCGACGACAGCAACCAGCTCGCAGTCTTCTCTTTCCGCAGCCAGCTCCTGCAGATGTTGAGCGTGGAAGACACCGATACGCCCCACGCCGACGACCGCAAGTCTCAGCCCAGTCACGGTAGTCGCGGCACAATGTCAGTTGCCAGTCGTTGCGTCGAGGCGCGCCACTTTGCCTCGTCGTCCCAGTCGTGGGCAACCATCAACAGCGTGCCGAAGCCACCCACCTCTTCGTACAGGGCATGCAGTCGTTCAGTCACCGTCTTCGCATCACCGATGATGCACAGTTCCTGCAGACAATAGTCGGCGGTCACTGCCTCGTCGGACATCTCGGGATCGGACTTCATCAACTGCAGCTGGCCGAGGGATCCGAGAATCGTCACCAGGTAGTCGAAGGCATCTCGCAAGGTGCCACCGGCGCAGTGATCCTCTGCTTCGGCCATCGACTCGCCGACAAAGATGCTGCGCGAGATACGCCAGTCCGCACGTGAGGCGACGCGCCCGGAGCGGTCGGCACCGGCTGCATAGGTGGGCCAGTGTTGGGCGACGGTCGAAGGTGGTACAAGATTCGTGCTCAGTGGCCACCAGCCACGTTCACCAGCCATGGTGGCGGCACGCGAGTCTCCCTTGATCACACTCATCGCGATCGGCGGCAGGGGTTGCTGGTAGGGTCTGAGGACCTCACCAATGCCCAGCTTGGGATCGATCTCGGTGAGCTTGACCTTCCAGAAGTCGCCATCGAATTCGAAAGGTGGATCAGCGGTCCACATCTTAAGGATGATCTCGATTCCTTCCAGGGTCATCAGTCCCTGCGTCGCCGGATCGGGCAGATCAAACAGTCCCCAGTCCGTGGGCACACCGCCCTGGCCAAAACCACAGGCGATGCGACCCTTCGACAGGTGATCGAGAAAGGCCAGGCGCACAGCGATGTTGACAGGGTGATGCTGGGGAATGATGGAGACCCCCGTGCCGAGACGAATCTGCTTGGTGCGGGGCAGCACGTTGGCAATGAACAGATCATTCGCCGGGATCGGTTCCCAGGCGACAGAATGATGCTGACCGATCCAGGCCTCGGTGAACGCCAGTTCGTCGGCTTGCACGATCGTGGCGATATCTTCCTCGAAACACGTCGTCCGCGACTTTGCGGGCGGATGCAGAGGCATCATGAACATGCCAAGATGCATGGACGGGCCTTTCTCCTGTTCAGTTCAATTCAACTGGGCTATTTGAAGGCAGCCAGAGTCTGGGTGGACAGGCCCCCTCTGATCAGAGCCTCCCAACCACGTACAGGTGATTCACCAAGGATCTCCAGAAGATTCTCTCGCAGTTGCACGACGGCCTCAGTGCTTCGGTCTTCCTCATCAGTCAGGTGCGCGAGCCGTGTCAGGGCATCCATCGCAAGGCCGACGCAGAAGACGTTCTCGTCGCTGCGTACCACCTGACGCAGGCTGGCAATGACGACTTCGAGGGCCTGACCTGTGACTGCGGCACCATGGGAGCAGAGCATGACGACAGACCAGAGGGCATTTTCACGCACAGCCGAACGAACCGGTTGGAAGCGATCTATACCAAAGTCGATCCCTCCTCCTTCACAGACATCGCTGTCGTCTGTAGGGCGAGCAAACTTGATACTGCGACCCTGAGCGCGGTCCATCGCCGGGCGATTCTCCTCGCGACCGAGGCAATCGACAAGCGCTTCGAGACAGGCAGGGATCAATTCCACGCCAACCCCCGATGACACGGCGCGGCGCCCCAGACAACCCAGGGATCCGGCGGCGACGGCACGGACATAAACTGATGCATCCTCACGAAGGCGCGTGCTGACCACATCAAGCACACGGTCATCCAGTGGGCTCGCGTCGCCAAGACCATAGACGCCTGCCTTGCGCACCCACTTGATCGGCGACTCGGCTGCCTCGAGCAGCGTCGGTGTCGCAGCGGACCCGACGGCGATCAAACCATAGGTCGCAGCGCGCCGCACACTCTCCCGGTCCGTGTAGAGTGCCTTGCCAAGATGCTCGCACGAGAGATCTGCATCACCGATCGCCGCCAACCGATAGGCGGCACCGACACGTGTCGGTTCGGCCGCTTCATGTTTCGCATGCAACTGCGCCGCCAGTCTCTGCGCCACCTGCGTTCGTTCATCAGCGGCGAGGGCAGCGATATGTGGCTGTGGCGGCGGTGGCTGCCCCGTCCGAATCCAGTGATCGTGATAGTTCCACAGTGCCGTGACATCCTCACCGACCTGCGACAGATCGATCTGTGTGAGGGGATCGACGGGTGGATCATTCCATGTGATCGTCGGCACCGGACTCTCACGGTCGGCATCCGTCGTCCGATACAGCCAGAAACGCCACATAAAGCGAGGATTGTCCTGCCACTTGTTCCAATCGTCCCGGCGATGATTGCCACGATGGAAAGTGTTGTGCGAATACAGGACGATACTGCCCGCCCGCAGGGGAGTCGCCTCGAATTGCTGCACCAGAGGCCACCCCGTGTCGGTGACGGCGTCGCGCATACGGATATCGTGCGCCGTTTTCTGCTGCACGATCTCTTCTACGCTGTACTTGGAGTCGGGACCACTGACTGGTTCACCTTCCATGCCACTGATCTGATAGGCAAAGTCCAGATGATCGGCACCCGCGAAGTTGTCGTGATTCTCTTCGTGGTTGAAGGTCCAGTATTGGGAATAGGGAATCGTCGCCGTTGGCCCCATGTCCGGTCGTACATCCTGCGGGTAGTAGAGCATCTCGATCTGCACGGCCTGATGATGACGCTGTTTGCGACCGTTGTAGGGGCCATTGTCATCCTTGTGCCAATGCTGATCGCGGCCACCTGAGACGAAAGAGGCATTGTGCGTAAAAGGAACGATCGCCCAATTCTCGCCGATGAGCTGATTGCAGGCTGCCACCAGACCGGGGGAATTGAGCACCTGCAGAACCTCAGGGATCCCACCGGGCGTCACGGCTCGATGCGCATCGACTTCAGCTTTTTCCTTGATGAAGACCTGCTCATGTATGCCAAGGGGAATACCAAGATCCTCTGGTGCCAGGACCACGAGGCCTCTGCTGGCAAAATCCTGGATGAGCCGATCCGGCTGTGTGTAGGCGACCTCTGATGTGCTCACCTTGGGTCATTCTCCGTCAAAGTAATGCCCGTAGAGCGTCGACAAACGCTTCTTCGCCTCTGTCGTGATCGCCTCAGGGGCGGTGATGATGGCGAACTGCGCCGCCGACTGACAGGCACAGGCCGACGTGGCCGGTAGCTGACCTGCCGTTTCCAGCACCACTCGATTGCCCAGCGCGGCATTCGCCTTCAGAATGGCGATCACTGCCTCAACGGAGACATCCTCCTCCTCTTCGTGCCAGCAATCGTAGTCGGTGCCCATGGCGAGCATGGCGTAACACATCTCCGCCTCACGGGCGAGTTTCGCTTCCGGGATCGCCGTCATGCCAATGACGGTAGCGTCCACACTTGCCCTGTAGAAGTTGGATTCGGCGCGCGTCGAGAATTGGGGCCCCTCCATACAGACATACGTACCCCCCTCGTGCACGGTGGCCCCGCAAGCCCGCGCTGCGACCGCCAATACACCTCGTAGCTCGTCACAGAAGGGATCCGCCAGTGAAACATGGCCAACAATCCCATCGCCGAAGAACGTGGAGGGCCGGATGCCTTTTGTGCGGTCGAAGATCTGATCTGGTACCACCATGTCCCCGGGTCGGATGTGCTCCTGCATGATCCCCACGGCGCTCACGGACAGCAGATGAGTGACACCCAACTGCTTCAACACATGCACGTTGGCGCGATAGGGAACTTCCGATGGCGTCAGCCGATGCCCCTTGCCATGGCGCGGCAGGAAGAACACACGTGTTCCCTCGACATCGGCTTCCACCACCGGATCAGAGGGACGCCCAAAGGGCGTCGACAGATCATGTTCGACGACGACCTCCGTACCATCCATCTGGTAAACACCGGAACCACCGATCACCCCAAAACAGACCGGTACAGACTTTTTCTCACTCACTTGGCGACTCTCCATCCATGTGACAATGTGTCGAACGCGTCGGTTATACTAACCCCCTATATTCGCACGGTCCATCGCCGAAACTCTTACGGCCCATCGCCGAAAACTTCTACAGCCCGATGCCGAGAAATGACTCCCTCCAGGCCCCACGACTTCGATGACTGAACCTGTCGTACTGCGGATCGCCGTGCGCGAGCTTGTCTCCTTCGTCTTGCGTTCAGGTGATCTGGGCTCAGCCTTTATGAGCGCCTCCCGCGCCGTGGAGGGAACACGAGGACACCAGTTTGTTCAGGATCAGCGGCCGGAAGAATATCGCAGCGAGGTCCCCGTCCGCTTTCAGGTGGACGATCCGGAACCGGCCGGCGTCGACGAAGACGGCCTGCCTATCCCGCCCCTGCGCCTCGACATCAGTGGTCGTGTGGACGGCGTCCTGGAAGAGCCGGGGATCCTGGCGAATGGGCATCTTCTGGTGGAAGAGATCAAGACGACCTATGCCGCGCTGGATGAGGATCGTGCCGACAACCTCGATCACTGGGCGCAGGCCAAGATCTACGCCTACATCCTGGCACAACAACACGACGTCGAGCACGTCGATGTACAGCTGACCTATGTGCAGCTCGACACGGAGAGACTGCTTGAGGATCGACGCACCCTGTCGCGTGGTGAGCTGGCAGAATTCTTTACGAGCACCATCGAACGATATCTCCGCTGGGCACGCATCTGGCACGCGTGGCGGGCACGTCGTGATCGATCACTGCACGAAATGCGCTTCCCCTTTGACGACTATCGCCCCGGGCAGCAGGAGATGTGTGATGCCGTCTATGAGACGATCAGCTCCCAGGGCCGGCTCTTCGCCCAGGCACCGACCGGCATTGGCAAGACCGTCTCAGCCCTGTTCCCAGCGGTTCGTGCCCTCTCCGGTGAAGGTACCAAACTCGAGAAGGTTTTCTATCTGACAGCGAAGACCTCCGGTCGCACCGTCGCCGAGAAAGCCCTCGATGATCTGCGCGGTGCGGGGGCTCGCATGAAGTCGGTGACCCTCACGGCCAAGGATCGCATCTGCTTCAATGCACGCGATGGCAAACCCTGCGATCAGAGCACCTGTGAATTCGCCCTCGGCTATCACGACCGAGCCAACGATGCCATAGAGGACACCTTTCGCAACAACGATGCCTTCACGCGAACAACGATTGAGGAGGCAGCGCAAAAACACACGGTCTGTCCCTTCGAGCTGAGTCTGGATCTGTCCAACTGGTCCGACGTCATCGTCTGCGATTACAACTACGTCTTTGATCCGAAGGCGTTCCTCAAACGTTACTTCCTCGAGGGCACGGGCGACTACGCCTTCCTCATTGATGAGGCACACAACCTCGTCGACCGGGCGCGCGACATGTATTCAGCACAGTTGTCGCGGACACAGATCCGACGCGTGGCACAGGCCTTGAAAGAGCCCGTCCCGCAAGTCGCCCATGTGCTTGATACGATTGATGCCTTCCTGAAGACCCAGTTGCAGCGCGCCGACGACGAAGGCGATGGACGCGGTTGGCTCGATCGCGATCTACCTGAAGACCTGCTACCCCTGATCCAGCGAGCACAGGCCGAGGCCGAACCGATCCTGGCGCGCAACAGTCCCAGCCCATGGCGCGAAGAGTTGCTCGATCTGTTCTTCGCCTTCGTCACCTTTCTGCGCGTCACCGATCTCTACGACGCACACTACGTGACCTATGGTGAGAAGGTGGGGCAGGACTTTCGCCTGCGACTTTACTGCCTCGACCCCGCACGCCGACTCGGGGAGGCCCTCAAACGCGGGCGATCGGCGACGTTCTTTTCCGCCACCCTGACGCCCGTCGACTACTTCCGACGACTGCTCGGTGGTGAGCACACGGACTTCTCCGTCGAATTGCCTTCCCCCTTCCCACCGCAAAATCTCGCTGTGCTGGTGGACGACGGCATCGACACCACCTACCGCGGCCGTGCCCACTCCTATGACGACGTCGCTGCCGCCATCGCCGCCGCCGTCAAACATCGACGTGGCAACTATATCGTGTACTTCCCCTCGTACAAGTATCTGCAGGAGGTCGTCGGTCGTTTTGAGAAGGTCGCCGCCTACGGCACAATGATCATGGTGCAGGTGCCGCGCATGTCAGAGCGACAGAAGGAGCAGTTTCTCGATGTCTTTCGTATCAACAATCCCGATACCGTCGTCGGTTTTGCCGTCATGGGTGGCATCTTCGGCGAAGGCATCGACCTCGTCGGTGAACGCCTCGTAGGTGCAGTGGTGGTCGGTGTCGGACTGCCGCAGATCTGTCTCGAACGGGACTTGATCAAGGGCTACTACGACGAGCACGAGGCAGCCGGGTTTGCCTATGCCTACACCTATCCGGGCATGAACCGGGTCTTACAGGCGGCGGGACGGGTCATTCGCACCGAACGCGATCGCGGCCTGATCCTGCTCATCGACAAACGTTTTGGTCGCGAGGAATATCGTGCTCTGTTCCCGCCCTGGTGGCAAGGGCCGGTCGTGACACGCACACCTGCTGCCATCGAAGAAGCGGCCGCCATGTTCTGGGGCACTTGAGCGAGTCGCGGGAAACTCTAGCCGCCCAGACTCGTCTACTCGACACGCTATCGCGCGCTCAGTCTGCCCATTGCTCTTCGTCGGGCTGCCCCCCGAAATCGATCACAAAACGTGTCCCCTCCGTCCGATCGACGTCGATGGTCCCATGAATCTGACGACTCAGGGCAGTGACCAACTGCAGCCCGAGCGTCGATGCTGTGGCGATATCAAGCGCCTCTGGCAGACCGACGCCATCGTCGGCGACAGACAACTCGTAGCCCCCCGACTCCAGACCTCGCAGCGTGACGCGTAATTCGCCCGGTCGCTTGTCCGGGAAAGCATACTTGAGGGCGTTGGAGACGAGTTCGTTGATGATCAGCCCAAGGGGAATCGCCGTATCCACGTCGAAGGCGACATCCTCCACATGCGTGTGCAGGTTCACCGCTCCAATCACTTCACCAAAAGAGGACGTGAGATTTCGGCACAATTCGTCCAGATATTGCGCCAGATCGATCCGCGCGAGGTCTTCCGTCTGATACAGATGTTCGTGCACCAGCGCCATGGAACGCACGCGATTCCGGCTGTCGACGAGTGACGCTGTCGCTGCCGTCTCATGCTCGACCTGCCGCGCCTGCAAATCCAGAAGGCTTGCGATGATCTGCAGGTTGTTCTTGACGCGATGGTGAATCTCTTTGAGCAGCACTTCCTTTTCCAGAAGCGACGACCGAATCCGCCCCTCCGCCCGCTCGCGCTCGGTGAGCTCCACCTGTAGTTCGCGCGCCCTGAGGGCCAACTCTTCCTGCACATGGACCAGTGTTTCGTCGCGCTGCTGAATCTGCCCGAGCATGAGATTGAATCCCTCGATCAATTCGCCGAGCTCGTCATTGGCGTGTTTCGGTGCTCTGACGCTGTAGAGGCGGTCCTCCGAAACCTGCTGAATGACCTGCAACAGACGCATGATCGGATCAGAGATCACCGAACGCAGACGGAAACCGATGAGGACGGCGACAATAATCGAGACGAAGAGAAACAGAACCACGATTTGCGCATAACGATGGACGCGGGCATCGAGTTCAAGCAGATCAGACTGCACAAAGATCGTGCCAATGTGTTCGCCATCGAGCATGATCGGTCGAAACAGATCGATACGATCATCATACAGCACGGCACCCATACTGTCCGGCAGTGGCGGATCAAAGTGCTCGAGATCTCGATGAAAAGCGGCAAAGCGCTCGTTGTCCTGGTCAAAGATGGCAGCGCTGACAATATGTTTCTCCGCCCGCAGAGCCGTCAGAGTTTCGAGGGCATCTACCGGATCGTCGAAGGCCAGTGCCGCCGTGCTGTTGGCACCCACCACGTCCGCGAGGCTGACCAAGCGCCGCGACAGTGCGTCGCGCGTTCCCAGGAAATCGAACGCCACAAAGGCCATACACGCCGCCAGTACCGCGGCAGAGCTGGTAATCACGACGATGAGCAGCAGCTTGTGCTGAATGGAGATGTCTCGCAGTCGCATCGCTCTAATCCTGGCCCCGATAGATCTCGGCAACACGCAGCAGACGCGAGCTGATTCGGATCCCCGCCTTTTCCGCCGCCGCGGGATTGATGAGAAAACGAACCTTCTTCTTACGAATCACAAAACCGATCGCTCCGCCCGCCTGCACGAAGGCCTCCCCTTCGCCCACAGTCAGCACCGATCGCTTACCTGCTTCTGCAAGAATCTGTTGCCACCGTGGCTGCTCGCTGTCGGTGACGAACAACAGGTGGCAGCTGTCGATGGCGGCGACGGACGTCGCCATGTTGACGGCAATGGTCTGCTTTCGCACGGTGCGGCCGACGACCTCGTCGAAGGCATTGCCGAAAGGGGCATCGCCGAGGACGCAGATCGTAAGCTGACTCGAATCGACCGTCTCCTTGGGCCACTCGGCAAAACGGGCAAAGTTGTAGAGGAACACCGCCTTCACATCGAATTCGGTCGGCGTGCCCTGGGCCCACAAACCGTGGGGCAGCAGCAGAAGGCAGAGGCAGAGGCAGCGTCGTCGGATCATCGTCTCCAGCTGGCGGAGACGAAGAACTCGCGCTGCACCCGCGTCGGCACAGCGCCCACCGTATTCGAAATCGCTTCTCGGTGCGACGCCTGTAGCAGATTGCGTCCGGAGATCGCCACCTCAAGCCCCTGAGCGAAGTGCCGTGAAATGCGCACATCCGCCGTCAGATAGTCAGGAATATTTGGCAAGGGTCCTGGCAGCTCTGCGACCCAACGACCACTAAAGGCCAGCGACCATGGCCCTCGTCGTCCGAGGGAGCGTAGACCCACTTGGTGCGTCGGACTGTCATTTTCGTAGGGATTTGAGTCCGGTGTCACACTCTGCAGATCGACGTCCACATCAAGGTGCAGATAGGTGTAGCTGCCACGGATCTGCCATGAGGGACTCATCTCCCACTCGGCGACGAGCTCGATTCCCAGGGCGGTGCCACTGGCCAGGTTGTCACCGCGTACAGGCGCGATCAGATGTGGTGGCCCCGGTTCATCAATGGTGTAGGGGAAACCCGGTTCCTGCGTCGTTAAATCGTCGTATTTGTAGTAGAACAAGGCGGCATCGAGGAATCCACCGCTGCCGAGCTGGGTGCGCAGACCCGCATCGATGGCAAACAGGTCCTCCGCTTCCACCCGGTCGCTACCGAGCAAGGTGACCACCGCTTCGGGGGCCCCAGAAAAAAGCGAGTCTGCAGGTACCACACCGATGGCGGCATTGAAGTCGTGGTCTCCACGCGAAGGCGTGCGCACTGCGCGACTCATGCCAACCCACACAGATACATCTTCAGAGGGTGCCCCCCACAGATGCACACTCGGCTGCCACTCCCAGTTGGAGAAACTATTGTGCTCGAGTTTTGTGCCAGCCGAGAGGGCCAGCTTCTGCGGAATCAGTTCGATGTCATCGTGCACAAAACCGCTGAACAGGTGGGTTGTCCGTGAAGCGGGATCCAACTGCATCGTAAAGGTGCCGTCGAAGTCATCCCACGTACGGCGGTATCCCGTTCCCCACACCAATCGATGTGCACCCGTGCGAAATCTGTGCTGCAGATCGATATCCGCATTGTGGATCCGGCCATGCAACACAGCCTCATCGCGATCGAACAGATCGTAGTAGACCTGCGCCTCAAACTCGTGATCATCATTCCAATGATGACGCCAGCGGCCCAGAACATCGTAGGACAACAGATCGGCATCGGAGTATTTGGTGCTCGCCACCGCCGGCAAGGCCTGCATCACGAAGGTGACACTCTGGCCAACACTGCCGCCGCGAACATTGCCGAGGACGGTCAGGTGATCGGACGCCCCCCGATCGACATCGGCACGCAAACCGACCCGTTGCATCTGCCAGTCATCCCGCACCGGCTTGTCTCCCGCAGCGGCGGATCGTCCAATGTCGATACGCTCCGCATCGATGCGCAGACCGCCGCCCGGGATGGGACGGCCGTGGCGCACGGCGAGCTGACGACGCTCACTTCCAGCCCCCACGTGCACGAAGGTTTCCGGCGTCGTCGCCGCCTCGCGCGTCACGACATTGACGATGCCATTGACCGCGTTGGCACCCCACATCGAACCGCCCGGCCCACGAATGATCTCGAGTCGCTCCACGTCCTCCATCAACACCCCCTGAGATTCCCAGAAGACACCGGAGAACAGGGGCGTGTAGACACTGCGCCCGTCGACGAGCACGAGCAACTTGTTGGCGAACAAACCCGCGAACCCGCGAGAGGCGACGACCCATTTGTTTGCATCGACCTGCCCCACCTGAAAACCGGGCGCCAGGCGCAGGGCGTCGGGCAAGGATTTCACACCGAGGCGTCGTAACTCGTCCCCGGTGATGATCGCCAGGGCGGCGGGGGTCTCGGTGACACGTTGTGGTCGCCTGGAGACGAGGGTGACTTCCAGGTCCATCAGTTCATCGAGGCTCAGATCGGCAAGGCCTGTTTTCGCCTCACTGACACAGTGGGTCAGTAGCAGAATGGCTGTGAGTACGAGGCCCCGTTGGGTCATGATCGTCAGCTACGTTTGTGGAGGTGGATACTTGTCGTAGAAGATAGTCCACCGTGCCGCGATGAGGGCCCAAAGCGTGTGTCAGCCCGCCGTTGAGCGCCAGAGCACGTAGGCAGCATAGAGCAGCACGAGCAACCCTCCCTCCCAGCGTACCAGACGCAGACCCGTACCGGCGAAGGGCAGCAGCACAATAGGCGCCGCCAACATCAGATACAGATCCGTCGATGTAACGCCCGCCATTTGCAGTGGATGCAGCATGGTCGTTGTGCCCAGGACACAGAGGATGTTGAAAATACTGCTGCCCACAGCGTTGCCGACGGCGAGATCTCCCTGGCCACGCCAGGCAGCGACCACACCAGCTGAGATCTCCGGCAGACTCGTACCGATGGCGACCACCGTCAGACCGATCAGACTGTCCGATACACCGAGGATCCGCGCCAGATCGACAGCACCTCCCACGAAGAGATGGGCCCCTAGCGTCAGACCCGCGATGCCCCCAAGGATCAGGACCCAGGCGGGAAACATCTGGAGCCCCGGAACGGGTGGGTCCTCCAGATCTTCCGTTGGCCCCGTTTGCTGCTGTGATCGGCGCAGGCTGAAACCCGTGTAACCAACGATCCCAGCGAACAGGACCATTCCTTCGATACGGCTCAGGTGGCCATCCCGCAGCATGACCAGCATCGCTAGGGAGGCGAAGATGAGAATCGGTAGATCTACCCTGAGCAGTTTCCGCCGTACCTCGATCGGCCGCAGCAGGGCTGCAAGACCCAGCACGAGAAGCAGATTACAGAGATTGGAACCCACAATGCTGCCGACGACGAGGCCATCTGCCTGTCGTACTGCCGCATCCAAACTGACGACGAGTTCGGGGCTACTCGTCCCAAAAGCGACGACCGTCAGTCCTACCGTGAGGGCTGAAACACCAAAGCGCACCGCCACACGCACGGCGCCGGCGACCAGCGCCTCGCCGCTCACGTAGAGAAGAACGAAGCCTGCCCCAAGAGGCAGAGCGATGTCTGTCACTGTGCCTTGGGCCGCGGCAGCGATCGCAACACGAAGTAGCCGGCCAAACCCGACATCAGCGAGCCGAGAATGATACCGACCCGCTCGTCAAACAGCAGCGTCGCATCTGCCTCGGGGAACGCGAGAGAACCGATGAAGAGACTCATCGTAAAACCCACACCGCACAGCAGAGCAGTGCCGTAGAGTCCCATCCAGCCCGCATCCCGAGGGAGACGAGCCCATCCCAGAAGAATGGCAAGCCCTGCGAAACCGACGATACCGACCTGCTTGCCGATCACGAGCCCCGCGATGATTCCCAGGGGAACCGTGTGTAACAGAGCATCCATGCCGATGCCTGCAAGAGAGATCCCCGCATTGGCGAAGGCAAAGATCGGCAGGATACCGAAGGCGACGACTGTATGCAGGTCATGCTCGAGATCTCGAACCGGTGAACGCTCCGGCCGAGCAGGATCGCGCATGGGGATGAAGAACGCCAGCGTGACACCAGCCAGCGTGGAGTGCACGCCCGACTTCAGCACGGCCGTCCACATGATGAGACCGACAAAGAGGTAAGGTGCCAGTTCGGTCACGCGACGGCGATTGAGAGACAGCAGCACCACGAGACAGACGGCTGCGACGGCCAGAGCCGTGAGGGAAACATCAGCCGTGTAGAAGATGGCGATGATAATGATGGCACCCAGATCATCGAAGATGGCCAGCGACACGAGGAAGATCTTCAATGACGACGGCACCCGGTTCCCCAGCAGACTCAGAATCCCCAGGGCAAAAGCGATATCCGTCGCCGCCGGGATCGCCCAACCGCGGATGGCCATGGGATCGTCCCAGTTGATCCAGGCGTAGATCGCTGCGGGCACCAACATTCCACCCAGTGCACCGAAGGCAGGAAGACTCAGCTTAGACGGGTCGGACAATTCTCCTTCCATCACTTCACGTTTCAGTTCCAGACCGACGACGAAGAAGAACACGGCCATGAAACCGTCGTTCACCCAGAGGAGAAGCGGTTTGGCAATGCCGAATTCGCCCAACCGGATCTCGAAGGTGGTCGAGAAGATCAGATCGTAGAAGACGGCGAGCGGCGAGTTTGCCACGGCCATAGCCAGTAGAGCGGCCGCCACCAGGCAGATACCGCCTGCTGATTCCAGCTTGAAGAAATCGGACCATGCATCACGCAATGGGTGAATTCCCTACAGAGGTTTGGGTGACCAGCTCGATCAGTTCACGAACACTGCGATGCGCCTCGAGCGGGTGTCGCAGAGGTTGGTCCAGATGCAAACCGTAGCGGTTGCGACGACCGACGCGCTCGCGACTCAGCAGGCCCTCCGCCTCCAAGGCATCGATGATCTTTTGCACAGCCCGTTCCGTGATGCCGACCCGAACGGCAACATCACGCAGGCGCTGTTCGGGATCCGCCGCCAGACAGATCAGCACATGCGCGTGATTCGACAGGAAAGTCCACGTCGACGCCGTCTCGGTCGCCTGAGGCGATTTTTGGTGTGTATCTCGACTCAACATAGGAACTCCGATTCGTGTATTAAAATTCGCATTGTAACATACGAGTATCGCAGAGACGAGCAAGGTACTCCTGACTGATCGTGCTCATTGCCGGTGGAATGTTTGACCGTCGCTGCCGTCTGATCAGTACTGCGGGCGCGCAGAAATCCGGGGGGGGGCCCACTATCGGGCGCTGTTGGCCCTGGCCGAAGAGAACGCTCGTCTACGAGCAGATCTCCGATGAAGAAGGTTGGACTACGCGTCAGCTCAAGCAGCCGCTGGCGGAACTCCGGCGTCTGAGAGATCGATAGTCAGGTTGATTGTCAGTGGTGGGACTTGGATTTGGGTCTGGACTTGCTGACGATGATGGGACTGCCAAGTACTGACTTGCCGTTGAACACCTGAATGGCTCGTTCGGCGCCGTCGACGGTCACCATATCGACGACGGCATAACCAGTGGGCGCGCCGCTCAGCCGGTCACGGATCAGCCGCAGGGAGTCGACCTTGCCGACGGCGCTGAAGAGCTTCATCAGGCCTGCCTCCCCGATCTCGGGGACGAGTCCACTGATATAGATATCCATCGCGTTGGACGCTCCAAGATTTCGCGTCACTACCCTCTCATCAGCATACCCGATCTCCCGCGTCGCGCGCAACTACCGAGTTGTTGACCGTCGCCACCGGATGATCTTCCATGAGGCAGTACCCAAGCTCCGGGCGTGTTGGTCCACACCAAACCCAGATTCGCAAGTCAATCGAAATAGAGTTGATATATGTCAGAAGAATCGAGTGCTACTTTCATCGTCACGGGCGCGTCCTTTGGCATCGGTCGAGCCGTCACAAAAGCGCTCTCCGCTCGCCGATTCAAAGTCGTAGCGGTCGCCCGATCTGAAGAACGGCTCGAATCGCTCGCAACCGAATGTGCTGGGCAAGTTCAAGCTTTGGTAGCGGACTTGGCAACGAAGGTTGGAGTTGAGCGAGTGGTAGCGAGCGTTGCCGCAGAAGCGGAGATCGCTGGGATAGTACATTCCGCCGGATCGGTGATTTCGCTGCAACCATACAGCGAACTGGACTCCGACGAATTGGTCGAGCATCTGCGGATCCACGTGGCCGCACCGATTGGCCTCTATCAGGCGCTGGCCAAAACGCATTCCATAAAGCGAATGCTGTTTATCGATAGCTATTCGGCGACGACCCATCGCGTCGGCTGGTCGGCTTATTCGATCGTCAAAGCCGCTGCCCAAATGGCAGCGAGAAGCGCCGCAGAGGAACTTCCCGAAACCGATACGATGAGAGTTTTTCCTGGCGCCGTGAATACGCGAATCCTCGATGCTGTTTTGGCATCGGAGACCGAAACGGCAAAAGTCTACGCAGCGATTCGCGATCGAGGCGAACTGGCAGAGCCAGAAGACGCCGCTGCGTATATCGTCGCACTGCTTGCAGATGCGTCGGACGAATTAATTCGGTCGCAACAGACATGGGATTACAACAATCCAGATGACCGGCAGCTGTTGGCCGAACGCCAACGCTAGGTGAATCGCTTGGCCTGTGAGCTAACTCACCAGTTGCGGCCAGCCTCCTCCAGCAAGCTTACACACCTGTCGTGACCGGGCTTTCTCGCCACGTCGGCAGGCGTCTCCCCCTCATAGGCTTCGTACCAGAAGCGTTGCGGCGTCCTCGACCACCACAGAAACTCGTCGTGCTTCCAGGGCGTCCTTTTCTCAGGATCAACCTTGCGACTCAAGGTGCGAAGGGTTGGATCGGCGCCGTGACGTAGCAACAGGCGGACCATTTCCGGGTTTCCTCCCCGAGCCGCCATGTGCAGGGGCGTCTGGCCACCCAACTCTGGGTTGCTGTCGATCATGGGTTCATCGTCCAAGCCGCTGTGAGTGCGGATGTTGACGTCCCCTCCTGCGTGGATAACACTCAGAACCTTCAGCAGTGCCTTGCCACCGACGGCGGTGTGTAGCCATGTGTGACCATCCCCCGGCCACTGCGTACTGAAGTCCACGCCGCTGTCGAGGATGAAGGCAAAGGTCTCCTCGTTGGTATTGCTGAAGTTGGGCATGTTGATCTGGAAGCCGACATCGAGCAGGACCTCTGTTACATCGACATTGTTTCCGGGCCAGGGCGTACCAAAATCCCAACCATTCCTGAGCGGCACGCCCCCGGACTCGGCCAGCAGTCGCACAAGTTCCGGATCCCCCACGTGAACGCTGGCCAGATACAGTCCGCAGCCGCGCATGACGTCGCCTGAGTCGAGATAGACACTCCGAGAGGCGGTCTCGGCACGTGCCAGTTTCGGGTGGTCTTCAAGCAGTCGACGCAAGCTTGGCAGATCGCCGGACAGAAAAGCACGATGCCATAACAGCGTCGTGTCGCCGTCGGCGAGGCCATCGATCTCAGCGGCAAATCGCAGTCCTCGTTGGCGCAGAGCAGCAACGAGTTCCTCGTGGCCCTGAGAGAAGGCCATGTCGAGTGGCGTGCCCATAGGCTGGCCGCCAGCGGTCCATTGCGCCGGGTTCGTACGGTGTTCAGGATCTGCACCCTGCTCGATGAGTAGATCGAACATCGCCGCGTCGGCGCCCATCCATGCACAGTGATGGAGAACTCGTGCAGTGCTGCCATTTTCTGCGTCGAGATCGACACCCAGTTTTAGCAGCAACTGCACAGTCTCGAATCGAGACTCTCCGGCAGCGGCAAAGAGCAATGGATTGCTGTTGGCACCGGTGACATTGAGCAAATCTGGTTGATCGGCCAGGATCTCCCGGACGCGGGCGGTCTCGCCCGCCTCCGCAGCTGTGATCAGTTCTTCAACCATCGATTGAGTGTTCCCCTTGGCCCCTTCCGACGATGCCAGCGCCAGACTCCTTCTACTTATCTGCCTCTGAACCGAAATCGATGATATCTGTTCCCTTTGTGTAGGGCTTCGTCACGTACTCAGAAATCGATTTCATCTTGTTGACGATCTCACTGACCCGCGTACCAGCATCGCGGATGCCTTGCAGCTTCTCTTTGATGTCGTCATCGAGGGGCTTCGTAAGTAGCAACTGGATCTGCCCGGACATGACGGCGAGGGGGTTGTTGATTTCGTGTGCCGCCGCCCCGGCCGTCTGCATCAGAACTCTGTTGCGTTCGGCTTCGATGAGTCGGTTCCACATCCCCACCACCCGGGTCCCCACAGTCAATCGGGCCTGAAGCTCGTTCTTGCTGAAGGGTTTGGTCACGTAGTCATCGGCCCCCTCCTGCAACCCCACGACGATGTCGTCCTCGTGATCCTGTGACGTAACAAAGATGATGTAGGGCATCATGGATCCCCCAACTGCGCGCACACGGCGACAGACCTCTATGCCATCCACTTCTGGCATGAGCCAGTCGAGAATGGCCAGTTGTGGAGCATCCGGTTGCTGCAGGATCTCCCAGGCCTCTGCACCGTTGCTACACGAGACCATCTCGTGACCCCACTGCGCAAGATAACCTTGCAACAACATGGTCGTCGTTGGACTGTCTTCCGCTACCAGAATCCGCATTCGCCTCTGTCTCCTACCATCAAGATGTTCCTTCGAAACGAGTGTCGTCGTACTCTGCGAGGGGCGACTCGACACCCACCGCGGTCGCCGCCGTCTCGAGCACTTCACGATGCGTGTCTGAAATAGGAATTCCATCGCGAGCATAATCGACTTCCATCCGCGCCTCGATATTGCCCGGTAGTTCAGCCTCTGTGTGGCCAGGAAATGGATCGGCTGCACGGCACTCACGCACAAAACGATCCATCTGCGTCAGGAACTCTTCCTCATCCATGAAAGCGTCGACAGCAAAGGCGGCGAAAAACCCGCCTTGAGTCGACTCCCACTGCGATGCCGGTGGAATTCGATCGGCATTCCAGATGCCGGTGAGGATGCCGCCAAGGACATGCGTTACGGCGCCCAATCCCAGTTGTTTGAAAAAGAGGAAGGGCATACGCTCAAAGTCTTCCTCGCTCCAGTCGACGAACCTCGCTGCCATGTCAAGCACGAGAGGCGGCTGGTCCCTTGCGGGGAAGGCGATACTCATCGGTGAGCCAGCATTGGCCGCGTCAAGAATCATCCCCTGTCGCTGCCATCGATGAGAAGACACGGCGATCCCGATGCAGCCTTCTGCAGCAGCGATACGAGAGTATTTGCCCGCCGCCCCAAAGTGGTAGTGATTGCCCGTTGTCGCTGCCGCCAGCCCCTGTTCGGCAGCTGCTGTCGCAACAAAACGAGCTGCCTCGTTCGACGGTAGATGCCCCATGCCTCCATCGCCATCATAGACGCGAACTGCACCCCGCGAGGATACCACCTGTATGTCAGGCTGAGGATTGACCTTGTCCTCGAGCATCATGCGCACGTAACCACCGAGCCGCCAAGTTCCGTGACTCACGACCCCGCGCAGATCGGTAGCCACCAGCAGTTCGGCCATCGTCACGGCGTCTGCACCACGCATGCCAACACCGACGAAGAGTCTTTGAACAAACGCCCGCAGAGCATCTGGTGGCACGCGAATTCCAGCTTCAGGTGGCAGATTACCCAATTGCTTTGATCACTTCATGAGTGCAGTGAAAGAGCTGGGCATCCCCGCCTCGAAAGTCATTTCCTCCTTCGACCAGGGATGTATCAAGCTCAGGGAAGCAGAATGGAGAGCCAGCCGCTTGATGGATCTCTCTTCTTTCCTGCCATACTGCTTGTCCCCAACCACGTGATGATGCGCGTCGGCAAAGTGAACTCGGATCTGGTTTTTTCTACCCGTGAGCAGATCAATTTCAAGCAGCGAATATTGGGTCGATTCCTTCAGGACTTTGTAGCCCGTCTTCGCCAGTTTCCCCTGGGTGGGGTCTTTGACAGAATACATTCTGTGGACAGCATTCTCAGCCAGATAAGAGCTGATGACGCCCTCTTCTTGATCGAGTTTTCCGTGAACAACAGCGAAATACTTCTTCTGAAAGGTCGACCACTCATCCTGTAGAAAACGTTTAGCAGCTTCGTTCTTGGCAAACACGATGACGCCTGATGTATCCCTGTCCAGGCGGTGCACGATAAACAGCCGATTCTTGGATTTGTGATCTCCTTTTCGTACGTAGTCGGTCAGCAGAAAGTAGGCCGTGTTTTCGCGAACTCGGTTCGTGCTCACCGTCAGTAGACCACTCACCTTATCAACCACCAGGATATCGTGATCCTCATAGAGGACCGGGACACCCCTCGGCTGAAATCGTTTGGGAGGGCGCTTGAATGTTTTTCGATTAGGTGGCATTGGATAGGCGCCAATATACTGAAAGTTTCCAGGGACTCACTTGTCGTATCAGAATACTTGCTGCTGCGACTCTTGCGGGGCGCCGCGTTGTTAGGCGTCTTCCACCAGATAGCGCATCAAGACCTGCAGATAATCCAGCTTGGCCAGCAACACCGGAAGGGGCGCCTTTGACTCCCCCGGGATTTCCAGATTCAACAAGCCCTCGTAGCGCAGAGCCTTCAAGCCTCCTATGACCGCCGACCAGTCAACGTTGCCTCGGCCGAAGGGCATCATGTGCTGGTCTGTCTTGCCCTCATTGTCCGCCAGATGCATCGCCTTGAGCCGATCACCAGCCTGGCGCAGAAAGTGGCCCTGGTCGCCGCCTGCCATGTTCAGGTGTCCCGTATCCAGGCAGATACCCAACCGTGGGCTGTCCACGGCCTTGATGATCGAGAGCAACTGCTCCACTTCTGGTGTGCCCGGCACATTCTCAAGACACAATGTGAAGTCGGTCCCCTGTAAATGTGTGCACAATTGTCCCAAGGCCTGGGTCTGGGTGTCGAGTACCGCAGCAGGCGACTGCTGCTGCCGACGCATCTGATTGCCCCCCGGGTGCAGGACCCCAGCCTTCACACCGGTGGCGAGATACAAGTCCAACCAGCGTTTCAGATCATCGATTACTTCTGCCTGATTCTCGGCACAGATATCTACCGTGAGCCACAGATGACCCTGGGGAAAATGAACGCCGCGCTCCAGCGCATACGCCGCGAATTCCTTCCCCGTTTTTTCCGGGTCACCCCGGCCCAATAGCTCTTCGCCGTGTTCGCTGGACAACTCCAGGTGGAACCACTGCCTGGACGCGAACAGCTCGACCATCTGCTCGGGACTGGCGCTGCGGAAGTACTGTGTCCATACACCCGGTTTCATTGGCTGTCCGTCACCATGCCCACCAGGCGGCGCAGATTGTCATGCCCCATCTGCAGAGCCATCAGCACATCTTCGATCCCCTCGAACTCGATGGAGAGCACTCCTGAATACCCCTCTCTGTTCATGATGGCCAAACACTGGGCAACTGCCACATTGCCATGGCCGATGATGGCGCCACGCAGATAGTTGCCAGCCCGTGTCTCGAACCACCCCTGTCCCGGCGAGACCTGCGTTCCGGGCTTCACATGGAAATCCTTGGCGTGACAGTGAAAGGCGTAGGGCATGAGTCGCCCCACCGCCGTCGCCGGATCGTCGTCGGCGCAGAGGAAGTTTCCCATGTCGACGAGGACACCGAAATTCGGATGATCGACGGCGGTAACCAGTTGCTCCACGCGGACGCTCTCCTGGCAGAAGCGGCCATGGTTTTCGACCATGGTCTTGATGCCCTTCTCCATCGCGTATTCGGTGACCCCCCGGCAGCCCTGAGCCAGACGCGGGATGGCCGCCGCGAAACTCTTCGGGCCCACGTGATCGGCTGACCAGCCGCCGGTGGCATCGTGCCGCATGCCGGGTACCCCGAGGATCTCGGCGATATCGACTTCACCTTGCACGCGCGCGATCTCGGCCTGCAGATCACCACCTGATCCGTTGAGGAAATCTGCCGCAATGGTATAGTTGGCGATTCCAATCCCCACACGGGACGCTTCCTCACGAAGCTCGGCGGCAAAATCCGGCAGTGTCTTGTCCTCAGGCACGGAGATGGTGGAAAACTCGATGACATCGAAGCCGATCTCTTTCGCTGCGGCAATGATTTCGATCTGTGTCATGTCGCCGGAACGCACGAGGCGGCTGAAGCTGTAGGAGCTGACGCCGATGATCATGGCTTACACATTCTTTCGGTGTGAGGAAGTGGTTTTGATGGCGGACGGTGACGGCGGTGGCGTGGGTGGGTCTCTAACAAGAAGCTTGTACAAGAAGCGGCCTGCGTTCCACTACAGCGCGAGATTGTCTTCGTCGTAGAAGTCATTGTGCTGTTTGTTGTGGAAGTCGTGTCCCCAGACCGCGCGAAATGCCGTTTGACGCTTCGGTGGCATCGCCGCCACAACTTCAGCTGGCAGGTTCATCTTGTGCCACTGCGCAAGATAGCTGCAATAACAGTTAAAGATCGCCAGTCGGTCCTGGGAAGCATCCTTCCATTCAGTGCCCACATGCCAGCAACTCTCTGAAAAGATGAGCACCGATCCAGGCGGACACTCATACTCTTCGTAGACGGACGGATCAAACGCACGGAATCGTTCGGGCACGGGGAATGAGGCTTTGTGCGAACCTGACAGAATCGGTGTGCCGCCACCCTTCTTCACCTCATTCAACTCCCACACAACGCGCGTCAGTCCGGACCAGATACGCCCGTTGATCATGCGATAGGCCATGGCGCCGTCGAGGGGTCCGCAATGTGGCGGCGAACCGGCCTCGCCCAATTTGCGAACGTGTGCGAAGCTGCTTTCACAGCGAAAACCCCATGCATCGTCACCCTGGTCGGGTGCGAGGATGTCTCGCAGTACACCTGTAATGGCGGGGTGATCGACCAACTCCTGCGCCGGCCCGGCAACGGAGTATCGTTCATACTCGGCAAGTGACTCTGGTGTGTTGCGCAGAGCCAGAACATGCTCACGCAACTGTTGCAGGAGCCCCTCTTCCAAGACACCGGGGAGCAGCACCCATCCCTTCAGATCAAAGAGAAACTTCTGTTCTTCCGTCATCGCAACAGGGTCAGCTGTGCTTTCAATGACCGTCATCGGTTGTCAACCTTCGCTGGAGTTTGGATGTGACGCTTAGCGGATCGCACCTTGGGTCAGTTCCCCCGTCTGGCCAGGGCGGTCTGGGCCCAGAACCGCAGGTATTCGCTGTCTTCGCCTTGGGCAGTTTGCAGTGGGGCGATCAACTCGTCGGGTAGATCTCCCCATTTGGCCAGGGCGGACGCCGCATTTTCTCGTAAGGGATCTTTGCCTAAGGACCAGGCCGTCACCGGGCGAGTATCGGTCAGGGCTGCGGCCAATGCTCCGGCGACACGGCCATTTGGCGTGGGGATATTGCCCAAGGCCTGAGCGGCATTTCGCGCGACCCATTCGTTGGGATCCGCCAGGGCGGCGATCAGATCCATTGAGGCACTGCCGGCGTTCAGGCCAATGCAGCCCAAGGTCGCGATCGCGGCGGCCCGGACATACCAGTCCGGGTGATCCAACACGGCACCCAGTACCGGGACAGCTGTGCCGTCGGCAGCGGCCGTGCTGCCGGCGGCGGCCAGGCCGAAGGTCAGATCGAGCTGGCTGGGGTTGGTGAAGTCGCCGCGTTGAAGGTTCGTTTCCCATTTTTCGGCTGCTTCCTTTTTCAGTCCCTCTAACAACAGCGGCACACCGTCGGCAGCGCCGGAGCCCAAAGCATAGGCAGCGTTGAGGCGAACCACTTCGTCCGCGTCGGTCAGAGCGGCGGCCAAGGCCGTGGCGGCAGGCTGGGCCGCCGGGCCATAGAGGCCGAGTTGGTCGGCTGCGCGTCTGCGTTTGACCGGTTCCGCACTTTTCAGACCTTCGATCTCGTCAAGACTTGGAGTACCGGCAGCATACGGGAAGTCATCCTTGCCACCTTGATACCAGTGCCACATATGCTGCCACAGATTGCGGTGCGGGAAGAGTGGGTTCTCCCTGGGGACCCAGTGGGGATCTGTATGATCCCACGTCGGCTCGCGAGGCTCTTCGGTGCGGTTGTACAGGAACTTGAGCATGAAGCGCATACGGTCGCTGGTATTGGCGGTGGCCCGGTGCCAGACCTCGTAGTGGGTGATGACCACGGTACCGGCTTCGACGTGCAGATTGATGCCCGGCAGATCCGGCCTCGGCTCCATGTAGTACTGCGTTCCCGGCAGGACGGCAGTGGGACCCATTCCGGGACTGACCTCCTGCGGATAGTAAAGGAGTAGCAAAGTGCGAGTGCGGTGGTAGCGCATATTGCCGCCTATGGGATAGTCCTTGTGCCAGCCTTGTGCATCCTTGCCGGGCCCCCAATTGTGGCAGGCACAGTGGCGGTCTCGCACTGAGTTGGCGCCCACAAGGCTGGTCAGCGCACCGGTCACTTCCGGATCGGCCAGGACCTCGTTTACGCAGGGGGCATGATCGAGCAGGTCGTTGCCTGGATTGCCATGGTTCTTGATCATGGCTGTGAGGCGGTCGTAGACGTCCTGGTGGAAGGCATCGGTCAGGTTTTTCGGTCTCAGTACCAGATAACCATTGATGACGAAGTCCTGCATGGCTTGGTCTTTGAGCAGATTGGAAGGCATCAGGACGTGGTCGACCTTTCGCGATTCGTGCTTCTCATCTTCGTGTCGACGAACTGAAACGCATACAACTTGCATGCCCGCAATTTGAAATGCAGGTGTATCGGTCGGCCGATCAGCTCGCTTACGTCGTCCTTTTCATGCCACCGGACAGGTGCGGCAATGTGGTTGCGGTCAATGTCGATCGACTCGTCCAGGGAGTACCCGTCGATGACATGGTTGTCTTCGTTGCGGATTTCCACCCACACTTGACCGAGTGCTGAGCAGTCTACGTTCAGTTGCAGCTCGCGGCCTTTGAATGTGATCAGCGGTGTCGTGAACTCGGCGCCGGAATACGTTGCGTCGGCTGAGACAAAACCATCCAGCCGCTGGCGCAGAAGCCGCAGACCTGCTTCCTCATGTTCGAGCACGGTGCTGTATGCATAGACGGCGACCTCATCCCATGTCTTTTCAGGAGCCAGCACGACCTGGTCCTTGATCGGTGAGTTGACGCTGAGTGTCATGCCCCCTTGGTCGGCGAACCAGCGATCATCGAGAAACAGTTGCTTGCCACTGCCGATATTGATTGCGTTGCGCATGGACTTTGTTCCAGGATGGGGTGGCGGGTACGAGGTAGAATACGAATACCAGGCGGCGTTTTCCCAACGGCACCCTCACTCAATCTCTGCAACGACCATCTAGCGTAAGGAGAATAATCCGTGCCCACCCCAGTCAATCCCTACGAACAGGCACCACAGATCATCGGCCGCGAGGTGGGTGACCGGCAGCGCCTGCTGCGCCACGAGGCCGAAGATTTTCTGCAGAGCCTCATCGTGGACTACGAGCCGCGTCGCGCAACACACTGGCACCGGGATTACTCTTCGACTGCGGCCTTCACAGCATCTGTTCAGGGCAATCGACGGCGCTGGGCCGAGGCGATCGGCGTCTTTGAGACGGATGGTACCGAGCTGAATCCGCAGTTGGAACTGTGGTGCGATGCGGAGCAGTTCACCGCCTGGTGGCTGACCATCGATCTGCTGGGTGGTCTGCGTGGCCGTGGCATCCTGGCGCTGCCGAAGGGCCTTCAAGACCCAGCGCCGCTGGTGATCGCCCAACACGGCATCGGCTCCTCCCCCGAGCGCGTCTTCGGCCTCGATGATCCCGCCGACATCTACAAGGGATACGGTCGCCGTCTTGTTGAAGAGGGTTTCGCCGTGGTCGCCCCGATGAATGTGAGTGGCGCCCCTCCCCGCGCACGTCTGGAACGTCTGTGCAAGTTACTCGGCAAAACCCTGTGGGGGATGGAGGTCTGCCGGACACAACGATTGCTCGATTACCTGGAGACCCGGGAAGAGATCGACGTGACCCGCACGGCGATGTATGGCATCTCCCTTGGCGGCGCTTACACGATGTTCACAACCCCACTGGACGAACGGATTTCCGCCGCCATTGTCTGCGCCTGGTTCAACCATCGTCGGCACAAGATGGCGATCGACGACCCGCGCTACTCCTGCTTTCTGTCGGTGGATGAAGAGCATATCTGGATCCCGGGCTGGTTGCGCGAGTTCACCGACAGCGACCTCGCCTCTTTGATTTGCCCCCGCCCCCTTCTGGTGGAGCAAGGCAAGGCAGATGGCATCGCCTGGTGGCCACTGATGCTGCAGGAATATGAAGAGACGCGCGAGCACTACCGGAAGTTGGGTCTGGAGGATCGTATCGAGATCGACCTCCACGAAGGCGGGCATGAGATCCGCTTGGAGAAGAGTCTCGAATTCCTGAAGAAATGGCTCCAGCCATAACGTTGCGCTGTAGGTCAAGGTAGGCGTTGGTTACCCAGGGAAGGGGGCAGCAAACATGCACATGCGACATCTACTGGCCAGTGCTCTTGTCTTTGTCGGCGCGGGGGGCGCCGTGGCTCAGTTCGAACCGCGGATCGTTACCGAACAGACTTTGGTCGACAGCGAGGCGCTGGCACGACTGCAGCGGCCCGGTGATGTGTTCTTTGCTGACGATGCCGAGAGCGAGTCCGGGTTCGACCGGTTTCTCGAGGTCGGCGGGCGCGGCACGCGGGCGACGCTGTCGACGACGATGTCCCACAGCGGTGATGGCTCATACGAGTTGCTGGCGCCGGCGCGCGACGGCGGCGCGTCCGGCACGAATGCGACGATCTACTTCGGGCCCGCAGGCTACGATGTCGTCTACTTCCGCAGGTACATCCGTTTCGCCGAGGACTATGACCAGGGCAACCTGAACCACGTCGGCGGAGGATTGGCGGCCGTCGCTGGATCCGACCCGTGGGCCGGCATGGGCCAGGCGGGCAAGAAGCCCACCGGGGATGATCGGTTCAATGCCAGCTTCGAACCGTGGAAGGACTGGGGTCGACATCCGGCGCCCGGGTATCTGTTCTTCTATGCCTACTGGATGGACATGACGCAGGACAGGGACGGCAACTACTGGGAGAACTTCATCCAGCCACCTGCCGAAGAGCGCCTGATCCCCGAGCGTGGACAGTGGATCTGCCTGGAGCAGATGCTGCGCGCCAACGATCCCGGTGAAGCCAATGGCGAACTGGCGGGATGGGTGGACGGCAAGCTCTACCTGCACGCCACCGGCATCCGCTGGCGCTCGAGTGACACGGTACGCATCAAGCGCGCCAACGTGCTCGTCTACATCCACCAGGCTCGCCAGGACAATCGCGTCTGGTACGATGACATCGCCCTGTCGACAGGATACATTGGTCCCCTACCTGGGGCGGCCGGTACGATCGTCGAGCCTGCCTCGTGGGGCCAGTTGAAGAGCGCACGGTAGCGATCGGGCAGATCATCTACGAACGGTGGCTTGCAGGCGCTCTCGGCCTTCATTCCCGCCCCAACTGCGCGGCTGCGTGCAGTAATTTCCACCCCTTCAACGCGGCGCAGAGCGACTCGATGGACATTGGTATCTGCGAATTTTCGTAAGGCCAATTGGATATAGACGGTTCTAGGAGACGGTATGCGCCTCTATACGGTGCTGTGGGTGGTGGTTGCGGCGGTGTTCTGCCTGACACTGGTCCTGGACGTGACGCAGCAAAAGACGGTGTACGAGGACAAGATCGTCATCGCCTTCGCCTCGATGTGGGCCCCGGGTGAACCGATGATGAAGGGCTACGAGGAGCTGTTTCGTCGCTTCGAACAGGAGCATCCGGAGTACAAGGTCGAGCCGCGCTGGGACGGTCGCTGGGTCCTGGCCGCATTGCGCCCGCGACTGCTGACCGGCACGAATATCCCCGACATTGTGAATACCGAACGCGACGCGCTCATCGTTCTCGTCGAGGCCGGGTACGCCGCTGCGCTGGGTGGGGTCGTTGACGACGTCGCGTATCCCCACGACCGCGGCGAACCGGCCGCGCCCGACAAGCGACTGCGGGACGCCTTTCTGCCAAAAATCCTGGATCGGTGCCACTACGACGCAGGTGACGAGCACCAGGCGGGGCTCTATATCCTGCCCGCCGGGATCTGGTCGGGATTCATCTTCTTCAACCGCCTCCACTATGAGCAACTCGGCTTACAGCTCCCCACCACGTGGTCGCAATTTCTCGCCAACTGTCGGGTGATCAAGGAGCAATTAGGGGACAAGGGCATTGCGCCACTTGCAGCCGACAAGGATTCGTACTCCGAGTTCTGGCCCCAGTTCTTACTCAACCGGACACTCGGCGAGCAAGTCGTGCAACACAGTGTCGAAGGCGCTGGCCCGCGCTTCGATACCGATCCGCGCTACCGGGCCGTGTTCCAGGCGATCCGCGATATCCACCAAGACGGTTTCTTCATGTACAGTTGGCGCAGTTCAAAATGGCCCGACGCGCAGCGCGCCTGGACCCAGGGCAAGGCGACACATCTGATTTGCGGCTCGTATCTGATCCGCGAGACCCTCGAGTACCAGCCCGATCCGGCGGTCTTTCGGCTCGGGGCGTTCCCGGTGCCGATGTTGGACGCGATCGAATGGGGCGACATGGAGCCCGTGCCGCTTGGCGATCCGACGGGGGTGACCGCCACGATCGCCGGCCATGCGTTGATGCAAGATGCGCCCAACCGCGCCGCCGCGATTGAGTTGCTGGCGTTCTTGGCCCGCAAGGAAAGCGCCGCGGTCCTGAGTGCGGTCGGCAAGGAGATTCCACCCATTGCGGGTGCGCCCTTCCCCGCGGAACTCGTCGAGATACAGGACATGTTTCAGACGGCGCAGACCGTCTATAAGACCGGGTTTCACGTCTATGCGCCCCTGTGGAATAAATACCAGTGGAAAGACCTCTACCGAGCCTTCTTCATGGGGGAAAAACCGGAACACGAAGGCTACTTAACGGTGGACACATTCCTCGGGGAACTGCAGCAGCGCACCGACGCCTACCACCAGGCAGGCGGCGAGTCGACCGGTGACCGGAGGGTGGCCCCGTGAAATCCCAAGGCAAGGTCAATCTCTTCGGCGGTCAGTGGATGGTGGCCTTCATGGTCGGCCCCGGCCTGTTGGTGTTTTCAGTGTTCGTGCTTTGGCCGACGCTGGACGCGCTGGTCGTGTCGATGCAGTCCTGGACGGGGTTCTCGCCGGAGTCGCAATTTGTCGGTCTGCAGAACTACGCCAGCCTCATCGAAGACAGGCGGTTCTGGCAGAGCCTGGCCAATACGCTCTACTACGTAGTGCTCGGCGGCGTCGGGCACTTCGCTTTCGCATTTCTGTTTGCCAGTGCCCTGAACAGCCCGCGTTTGGCCGGGAAGAAATTCTACCAGACCTTGATCTTCTTTCCGGCGTTTATCTCCGTCGTTGGTGTGGCCATCCTGTGGTCGCGGCTGTATTCTACGACGGACGGCCTGATTAACCAGTTGCTCGCCGGATTCGGGGTCGAGCCGGGCATCGAGTGGCTCAGCGATCGCAATGCGATGAACTCCATCATCCTCTCGTCCATATGGGCCGGCGTCGGCGGGCAGATGATCTTGATCCTCGCCGGCATGCGGCGCATTCCGGCGACCTATTACGAGGCCGCGCGCATCGACGGAGCCAACGAGATCCATCTATTTCGGCACGTGACGCTGCCGATGCTCAAGGACGTTATTTATGTGGCTCTGTCACTCTGGCTGATCGGCTCGATGCAGGTCTTCGGACTGGTGCAGGCGCTGGACGGCCCGGATGTGACGATAGAGCTCGAAACGGTCAGCACCTACCAGTACGCCATTGCCTTCAACGCGCAGGACAATCTCTACATGATGGGCCGCGGCACGGCCATGGCGATTATCCTGGTAATCATCATCGTTCTGCTCGTGGGCGTGGCGCGCATGGCCTTTGGTCGGCGCGAGTTGGAGTACTGATATGACGGGTCTATTGCAGAGTCTGATGGTCGACGCGCCAACGGCAGACCCGCGCGATGCGGTCAGCGCCGTGTATTTGTTATTGTGGGCGTATATCATCGGCAGCCTCGGACTGCTGTTTGCAGTGCAGCGCCTGCGGATCTATCCGCTATACCTGGTGAAGACCGCCTGGATCACGCTGACGATTCTCGCCTTCGCCTGGGTGGTGATGATGTCGCTAACCACCAACCAGGAATTTGCCAACCGCCCCGCCGGAGTCTTCGGGGTGATCGGCCGTTTTCCCGTCGCCTTTGGCCAAACGGGTGTCTGGACGCAGATCTGGTGGATACCGCTCATCGCCTGGGTTCCGCTGTGGGCCGCCGGGGGGATGGCCGAACCGGGCACACCGCGCCGCCGTCGTCTGCGCGGGGCGCTGGCGATCGTCTCCGCCATCATCGTCCTGCCCATGACCAAGCTGGTTCTTGGCTACGAGCACTGGTCCGCCTACGACAATATGGTTGACAACTATCGGGTCGCGTGGTCAGTCGCCCGCATGGGCCAATACTTTTTCAACAGCCTGTTGATTTCCCTGTGCGCCGTCGGCTTGGTCATGGCCCTCGGTTCGATGATGGCCTACGGTCTGACCCGGCTCAGATTCCGCGGACGCGGTTGGATTATGGGCATCCTGATCGCATCGATGGGGATCCCCGGCTTTCTGTTGGTCGTTCCGCTCTTCGTGATGATGAAGGACTGGTCGCTGGGGAGTTTCAACTTTATGGACTCGCGCACGGGGCTGGCGGTGCTCTACGGCGCACTGGCGATTCCGTTTACAACCTTTCTGCTGTCGGCCTTCTACCGTAGCCTGCCGGGTGAGCTGGCCGAATCGGCGGCGATCGACGGCGCGACGCCCTGGCAGATCTTCGCCGACATCTACTTCCCGCTCTCCCTGCCCGGCATGGCCACTGCGGCGATTTTCAATTTCCTCAGCGTGTGGAACGAATACAACTTCGCGCTGATTTTTCTGACGAACCCAGAGTTTAAGACCTTACCAGTGGGCCTCTACAATCTGAAGGTATCGCAGGAATACGCCGTCAACTGGCCGGCGATGTTCGCCGGCATTGTTATCCTCTGTCTGCCGACCTTCCTGATCTTCGTCGCATTGCAGGAGAAGATCGTCGCCGGTCTGACCGTGGGCGCCGTCAAGGAATAACTGCACAGAGTCCGGCCTGTGGATATGTCAGGCATGAAGGAGGATGTGTTGTATGCAGCTGCTAATGTGGGGCGTGACCCTCGCCGTGGTATCTCTGACGAGTTTCTGTCAAGCTCAAGACACCGATGCCTATCGCCTTGACGGCAAGTCGATCCGGGTGGACCGCGCCTCGCTGTGGGCGAATTGGATCTATCAGAACGATCTGGTCGCCGAACTGAGCGTGCCGGTGAAGGTCGTGGATATCCTGCACGTCGATACCGACGGACTAAGACCCGTTTTCTTTCGTAAACACATCAATGTCGCCCCAGACGCTGAGACCTTCGCCTATCCCGACTATGTGCGCGCCGGTGGCAGTCTGATTCCCGGCGGTGCCACCGCCAAATCCAACGATTCCTTGTCGAGAAATGTCCTCGACGGCGATTTGACCACATTCTGGGAGCCCGACACGCCACCGAGTTTTGCCAGCCGACTGACAAACCCCGGAGACTTCAATCTCGACGGCTTGCGAGAGTGGGAGATTGAACTGGACATGGGCCGCTTGGTCTACGCAGATAGCGTGACGCTCGTATTCCCTTCTAGTCAGTTCAGTGGTGAATTCCTCGGCCAGCCGGTCAAATCCTTTGCGCTCTTCGCCTCCATGGGGGAACGCTTTCCCTTTCCCGTGGGCAACAATCTGAGATATGACTTGATCGAGCAGACGACGACGGGATCCGGGCTGGTTCCCGTAGCCGGCACCGACGGCCGCTATGTGCAGATGACCTTCGAGCTTTTTCCACTTGATACGGCGGACTGGGACCTCGACGGTGTGGCCGATATCACCGGGGGATTCATCCAATACATCCGCGTCAACGTCACCGATTCGGATCTGTGGCGTGATTCTTTTCTGGGCGCCGGTGAAGAAGCGCGGCTGGCCTACGAAGCGTTGCCCGCCGTACAGCGCGGCGCCATTGCCTACCAGCGCCGGACAGCGGGCGGTCTCTTCGTCGAGCTCCAGGACGGCGATCAATCCGCACCTGAGAGGTACCACAGCCTGCCGGAGGAAAAGCGCGGACCCATTTCGTATTACACCAAAGAAGTCCCCCGCATCGCCGAGGTTCAGGTTTGGGCCACGGGCGACAACTATGCACTACAACCGGAAAAACGGGCGGGAGCCTCGGTCGTGCAGGGAGACTGGGGCTCACCCGGGCTGGCCACCGACGGCCTTTACGACACGGAGTATCAGGCCAGAGTGTGGTCGCCTTTGTATGCCAGGAATACAGCCTGGTACGATTTAGGCGCCGTGTTTTGGGTCGACAATGTCTCGGTCGTCAGCAGACGCAAACCTGCGACTGCACAAGGGGGGGACGGTGCGTTCCTGGGTCCGCATATTCTGGTTTCCGACGGCACGCAGCTCAAACCCTTGCGCATGAACGACCGCAGGGACTTCGCCCAGCTTGAAGACGGGCTCAAGTGGGACAACATCATCAGCGAGGAACACGTCGACAATAGCACACCGAGGGTACGCGTTTTTCGCGAGACCTTTCCCCGCCGAAAAATCCGTTTCCTGCAAGTGCGCAATACCGACATCACCGGGGAGCTGGTAGATCTCAACGCCCAGTTGGCGACCGTGGGAGCGATTCAGCTCTATGGAGAGGGGTATCCAACGAGTGTGTGGGCCTATTCGCCACCGATTGCTCTAACCGATAACCGTGGCGAGTTCATCCGCAGGGCTCTGCCGCGCATCGCCTGGGATGGGGATGCGGTGATCCGCGAGCACGATCCGATATCCGGTGAGGATATCGAACGGATCGAGCCACTGTCTCTGCACCCAGACGTCCGCTTGCAACTACAGACCCGCACCTCCGATCAGACCGATACCAACTTCACCTACTACCAGGTGGTGGTTGGCAGCGACACGCCCGTAGAGGTGACCAAGGAAATCTACGATGCCATCGAGTTGGAGTGGACAGCGTGGAACATCTGGCAGACTCTAGCCGCCAGTCAGAAGCACGAATCGCGCACCGACGACGATGGCGATGGGCATGTGGACGAAGATCCCATCGACCTGATCGACAACGACGGTGATGGCCTGATCGACGAAGATGGCAAGAAACTGCGCCGCGCACCGCGCCTTGGCTTTGACAGAAGCGCCGAACTGGCCTTTGTCGGCTGGAGCGAGTGGAGTGAGAGCTACTTGCCCACCAATGGTATCAACGAGGCGACGATTACTTCACCCAATCCGCGCAAGTTTCTCCAAGTGCGCGTCAACCTCTTGTCGGAAGATCCCTTCAAGACAGCGCGGATCAGTAATCTGCGCATTGACCTGGCGCCACCGTTGGCGTTGGAATTGGCCGGCGAGTTAGCGCTGCTGAGCGATGAAGGAGCGACCCGCAGCCTCATCGACCTGGGCGTTCTGGCGGCGGATTACGCCCCGCCTCGCGACATCAATCCGCTCGAGGCACAACAATTCTCCTATTTCATTCGCGCCGCAGCACCCGACGCGACCCAGATCGGCGGCTTCAACGAAGTCTTGATCGTCACACCACGGCCCGCACGCCTGACAGGGATTCGCCTGGGACAGGTTGCCGTTGAGACGGTCTCGCTTGCAGGCCAGGACCAGGTGCGAACGTCAGCCGTCACGACGCGTTTCGACCACGCCTTTGTGGCCGATGGCGATGGCATCCTGCGCTCCGAGGACGGATCGGAGCAAGGACAGATGGAGCTAGTACAGATGGCGACCGCTGCAGATTCGATCTGGGTGCGCTTCCCCTTTTCGCTCAATGCTGACCTGCCAGACGAACTTCATGCCCTGATCGAGGTCCAGTTCGAGTCACAGAGCTTTCGCGAGGGCCTGCAGTTTACCTCGTCTGTTCGTGCATCCGATTCTGACGAGGGTGTTTTCCAACGAGTCGATACCGACGGCATGGATGCCACGGAATTGGTGGATTCTTCGACGGCGCGAGTCAGCCTGCTGGCGTCGGGGAGAGCATTGATCCAGGACGTTGTGATGGCATCGGTCTTCACGCCCAACGGCGACGGGATCAATGATGAGCTCACAGTGAGCTTCGCCTTGCTGAAGGTGTCTCTGGAGCGGCCGCTGGGGGTCGCGTTCTACGATCTAAGTGGACGCCTGGTTGGCCGGGGGCTCGAAGAGAAGACGACCGGGAAAGCGGGAGAACAGATCTTCACCTGGGACGGGCGGGATCTGGATGGCCAGGTCGTGGCCCCCGGGATCTATCTCTGCCGAATCGAGGTCGAGGCAGATGACGGAGACAGTCGCCTCATGCGCCTCGTCCACATCGCCTACTGAATTGATTGTGTCTCACGAAGGAGCAGACAGATGATTGTCATCGCCAGTAGCGGTGGTGATGTCGGCATCCGGCAGGCCGTGCAGGTGATGCAGGATGGTGGTAACGCGATCGATGCCGTGGAGGAAGGCATTCGACACGTGGAAAACAATCCGGATGACGTGGGTGTTGGTTTGGGCGGTACACCGAATCTGCTGGGTGAAGTCGAGTTGGATGCGACGATCATGGACGGCGCGACGCTGCAAGCTGGCGCAGTCGGGTCGGTAAAAGGCTACGCGCACCCGATCTCGATCGCTCGCAAAGTCATGGAAGAACTCTGGCATGTCTTTCTAGTCGGTGCGGGTGCCGAGCGCTTCGCCGCTGAAATGGGTTTCGAGAAGACCACCGTGATGTCTGATCGAGCCCGCGAACGCTGGCGAACCAGTCTCCAGGTTGATCTGGGGATCAGTGACCCCGCACAACTCCAACAGGCGCGTGAACTGCGCCACATTGGTCGGTTGGCCAGCTACACCACGAAGGTCCTCGGTACGGTCAACTTCATTGCACGCGATGAAAAGGGCGATATCTGCACCGGTGTAAGTACCAGCGGCCTCGGCTTAAAGTATCCTGGTCGCATTAGTGATTCGTCTGTGATAGGCGCCGGCAATTACGCCGACAATCGATACGGCGCCGCTGCCTGCACCGGCATGGGAGAGATTTCGATACGCGCCAGTAGCGCCCGCAGTACCGTGCTCTATATGAAGATGGGCATGTCTGTTGAAGAAGCCTGCCTGGAGGCCATGCAGGATCTCGACGCGCTCGTCGGCGACCGCCACCGGGGCATTCACCTGATTGCGATGGATAAAGATGGCAACCACTACGGCGCTGCCAATGCGCTGGATCGTACCAAGCACATTTATTTGACGAGTGAAATGAACAGCTTTGCCGAGTTCGAAGGCCATTACGCTCCCTTCAGAACCGATCCCAAGATGGAACCGCAGTCCGACACACGAGACGGTATGACCTAGATCGTGTTCGGCATCGGTCGAACTAGACGTCCTGCAGGTAGGGTGCGAACAGCGTCTCCAACTCATCGAGATGATCGACGTCGAGTTCGAGGGTGATCGTGCTGGCAATCGAATCGAGATGCACCAGGGCATTCAGATTCGCGTCGGCGGCAACAGCCCCGCGCAATCGCTGGGTGAAGGAACGATTCACTTCGCCGACCTCGCGATAGATTTCCGGCAGCATCTCCAGATCCCAGTCGGGCGTGCCGCCCCGGCGGTGGACGAAATACTGCGCCGTCAAATACATGGCGATCGTACGGAATCGCGTCTCTTCGAGGGTTCCTGCGGGGAGGTGGAAGCGGGTCAGGGGACGCAGTTTGTCCATCACCGGACAGCCGCTGGTGACCATGTAGATCCCCAGCAAAGAACTGAGCGCCACCGACGTGACCGTCGTCTTCGTGTAGCTCCGCTCTTGCGTCGTAATCTGCATCTCCACCTCGTCATGCGAGAGGATGTCGGAAAACTCATCGACGAGATCAACGATATTCGCGGCGATCGGACACTGCGGATGTTCTTTCTCCTTCAGCGGACAGTTGGGACACTGATCGCACGAAAGGGCCGTCCATTCGGGGTATGCCGCCCGGGGTTCTTGCCTGAGCGCCAAGGTTTCCCGATCGAGGTGCAACTCGAATTCTTTGCGGATGCCACGCATCCTGAACTCGTAGTGATAGCGAATCGTGTCAGGCTCGTTTTCGGTCATGGGAGAGACTCTCGCGAAAGGGATGTCCAACTGTCGTCTTCGCTGAAAGGTAAGACACGGACAGTGAAGATTTGCGATGTGCATCACAGAACGCTCTCGATCGACGGGCATCACTCACCCACTCTAGCTCACCTGCTCTGTCTCAGTTGTTGGCACCTCGCGTTTTGACCTGCCCCCAACTGGCAGGCACGGTGACCGTTGAAGGCGTCGACGCCCAGACACGTATGTCATCGATCCATATCGACTGCGGCTGCTCAACTCCCGGCCCATAGTACGGGCCGAGAAACAACTGATTGAACATCATAAACGAATGGCGAGCCGACCGCAGGACTGCATTCTGCACATCGATGATCAACTCCCCATCGAACCACATCTGTAGGACACCGTCGCGATGGGTGACGCCATCTGCCACCGAGTTGAGTCGGAACCGTGCACGGATCTCATGCCAGGAGGTTGTCTCATCTGGCGCGACTGGCGATCCTAGCAGGACACGATCGGCCTGCCAGACTTTCGCATTGAGCCAGTTGTCGCCGGCACGGTAACAATCCCCGAGGCCATGTCCATCCGCATCGCCATTGCAACCGGCCACGGCGCCGTCCTCTGACCACAGCGCCTCGTCTGCGTCGATGTGGGTGGGATCCACATTCCGACCGTCTTGCAAAGCGAGTCTGGGCACACCGTCGACGACTTCCGCATAAGTCGTCAGATGTGTGTAACCGGGGCCTACGTATTCGGGATCGAGATTTGTAAGAAGACTGAACGTGTGTGGATGATACCCGCGCTGCGTCCATGTCCAATCACTGCTCAGTCGCAGACGGTAGCCGATCGTTACGTCTTCGAGAGGCGGCAGGCGCAGGCGCACACTACCACCATCGGGCGAGATCGCACCGGTCTGAGACCAATGCCACAGGATCACATGTGACCCATCTGGTGCGGTGGGATCCTCGACGATCACAGGCGCACCATCATACCAGCCACGGGACGCGAGGGAGGTGTCTTCGAAGGATTCGTGCACCAGCAGAGACCCCGGTGACGCCAAGGTCTGCTGAGCCTCGGGGGCACTCGCAATCGCCAGTACACAACTCAGTATGGTCATGCACAGTGTCGTTCGTCTGATCATGTAGATGTTTCTCTCCGCTGTCATGAACGCTACCGCGCCTTCACCGTCGCCTTCGTGCTGTCGCTCTTGCGAATCATGTCCATGAGGCGAGCGAAGCGCAGACCCACTTCGGGTGGACAGGGGTTGACCTGCTTGCCCGCGCGCACCTTCAGAAACTGCTCCCACACGCCCTTGGACTTGGGATACTTCACGTCGTTGAAACCGCTGTCCTTGATCGGCTTGAAAAGCAGCCGCTCGCCCCAGATACCTGTCTGCAGGATGCCGCGATCACCGATGACGGTGACCTCCGACGTGCAGTGCATGGAATCACCTGCAGCCGCCAATGAGAACATGGCGCCATCACGGAAGCGACCACTCACGGTGGAGTTGATATCCACAGGCGTGCCACAGTTGTCCATGAGGGCGCAGACCTGCACCACATCCTGATCGATCAAATCCACCACCGTGTTGACCATGTGCGATCCCGTGTCGAACAGAAAGCCGCCGCCCGAGATCACAGGGTCTTGGCGCCACTGACCCGTCGTGGCCGCCTTCCAGTGCTGATGCACATAGGCCGACACAGACGTCACGCGACCAAGCTTGCCTGATGAGATCATCTGCTTGGCTTTCTTGACGGCCGGTGACAGACTGCCAGGGAAGGCGACGACAAGCAGTTTCTTACTCTGATCACGGATCTTGATGAGCCGGTTTGCTTCCGATGCATTGATCACCATCGGCTTTTCCAGCAGCACATCCATGCCTGCCTTCAGACAGTCCCGGGCATTCTCCAGATGGAACTTGTGGGGTGTGTTGATGAAGGACGCATCGGGCGCGCCCTGCGCCTTGAGCAGCTCACCGATGGTGTTGTAGAAGGCAGGACACTTCTTACCCTTCGACTCGAATAGATCACGCGTCATCTGGCGCTGCGCCTCGGAGACTTCCACGAGACCGCAGATGTGCGTGTTGGCCATGGTCACCATGACGCTCATGTGATGCCGCGCCATACCGCCCGTACCGACGATGATGACCGATGTCTTTGCCATGGTGCTGTCTCCAATGATCGTTGATGGGTGTAGCTGATTGTGAGGTGTAAGATGTCCAGATGACCGCCGCGCCGCCATCGGGCCTTCTGCATCTACAGAGTGACAGCTGGTTTGCTTGCGGATCCTGTTGCTTGACAAGGGCCACCACACCGACTCCCCTTTGCCATTGCTCTCCACCCAAGGAGGAAAGATGAGGCGATGTCCTAGGACAAGACTGGCCCTTGCCATCAGCCTGGAGCTTGTCCTCTGGACGGCTTGTCAGTCTGCTGCAGCGACACCGTCCTGGATCCAGAAGTCGATGGATGTGCCGACGACAAGAGGTGATTCTACCCTCATCAACCAGCATGCCCCCATTTTCTTCTTCCACGACCAGGAACTGAACCTCCCTTCCCACGTGGAGCTGCTCGATGGACGCGCCAGTCTGACCCACCGACACCGCCAGACCAAATTCCTGCGGTGGTCACTCCCTGTGGCCACTCGTTTTGCCCGCCGCACGGAGATGATCGATGAATCCCTGCGCAGCATAGACTCCCTGGCAAGCGAGTCCTACTGGACCACCCTGCACAAGGAGCTCAATGACCGTCAGGACGATCTGAATGAAGTACCAACCTCCGGGCGAGCCGAGCAAAAGACCCACGCTGGACGGCGCAGAACCCTGGCGCGGGCCATTGTCCAGGTGGAGAGGCTATTGGCCTCTTTGAGGAACAACCGGGTACCCCATCCTTCAGAGATCTCTTTGGACCTTCGCGGCCTGCATCTCGAGGAATTCCAGGTCGACACGACCGAGACACTCAGCCGCCACACGCCCTCCGAGCTTGCTCTCGAACTCGAGGAGCAATTCAAGCGGGATCCGCCTGTCAACGACAACTGGCGCCATCCCATCGCTTACGTCCATCTCGAGAAGGGTGTGCGCTTGTCGTGGCCGCGCATTCTGAAGCACCGTCGATGGATTCCCGATCCCAACGGGCTTCGTGCGGAGAGAGCAGTCGGCAGACCCCTCAGCGGCGTATACGACGTCATCCACTACATGCTCTACCACCCATTCAACGCCCATTCGAACAGTCACGAGAGCGACTGGGACTCGTCGATTGCCGTGGTCGTCCCGAGAGACCCTTCAGCCGAGTTCAAGTTCGTTGTCTATTTCGCCCACCACAGCGCACTACTCTATGAAGTGGTGAACCACGCAGTTGTTCCAGGGGCTTTCACCCAGTTCCTGGAAGACTATCAGGCGTGGATGGACGAGCGCCGCGAGGCCGGAGACAATGATCAGAGCGTCGGGCCGTGTTTTGCGCTCGATGGACACCCGCTCGTGTTCGTCGCACAGGGGAGTCATGCGGCCTACCCTGTGCCCGGGATGACCGTCACCGGTCCCTCGATCGATGTCGACCTGCTCGGTCGTGGTATCGAGATCAAAGTGCCCTTCGGGATTGACGTTCACTCGGCTGGGCGCCGATTCTTTGCCGTGGGCGATTCGGTAGTGAGGGCTGATACCATCCTTACCGAAAGTCTCCAGCGCATTTTCACCGATGGGGACGCCTCCATCCTGCCAGGCCCACTGATTCACCTCGCGTTACCTGGTCTGAGGACATATGAGGTGCTGCGCAACAACCCGTGGGCCTACTTTCCTGGCGCCTGGGGAGAACCAGTCGAGTACGTAGGCTGGTCCGGAGGCCACAACTTTCTGCTCTCCCACAAATACATCGCCCGCGACGACCCAACACGAATGCGGTCCTGGCTCGAGAGGGCCGGGTCGCCAGAGCGAGACCGGGCGATCGTTACGCATCTACCGGCCCGACGCTCTATCCGTGCCTACCCTGACTCTATCCCTGCGAGGTGACCATGACCGGCGCGTCCTACATACCGGTGATCTGGCTTCTGGCTGTCCTGAGCATCTTCGTGACAATCCTGCTGGACCTGTTCAAGAAGAGACAGGTTGAGAAAGATGATCTGATCCAGGCCACGATCGAGGACCGAACCCAAGCGTTCTCACAGAGGGCTGTCTTGATCGGTATCGTCCTGGCATTTCTCGTGAGAGCGAACATCTTCGAGATCCTCAAGAACCCGGAGACACCTGCCTTGTTCCTGGGTTGGCGGAATGCGGAGTTCTCATGGTGGGGACTCGAGCAGATCCTTGGCTGCGCGGTCACCGGTTGTCTGCTGGCATTCCTCTCCCGATTCTGGAACGAATTCTTCAAGATTCTGTCGGGTCTCAAGTATTTGATCCGGTCGAAGAGCGGTGTAGGATCACTTCGGTAACTGAGTCGACTATCACACCATAGGGAGGCTCCAGGACCATGGCTGCCAAGAAGGCGAAACCGCGTCGTATCCAGATTCAGAACAAGCTTTCAAATATCCTGAAGGCCGAAGTCACAGGACCTCAGTTCCATGGCCCCGGTTGGTTCAGTGGATTTGAGGACTACCACAACCCGCGTCTGCGAGAGATCCGGCAGAAGTATCGAATTGACAGCGCCGTGCAGGGCGAGACGAACGAGTGGCGCAAGATCCTGAAGCTTCGCAACTGGGTGAAGAGCCGATGGCACGTCGACAACAACCAGAACCGGGGTGGCGATGCCTTCGACATTCTTGAGCTGGCAAAGCAGGGCTACGGATTCTACTGCTCACACTCTGCTACCGTCCAGAACGCGGTCTTTTCCGCTTACGGCATCGTCACGCGCAAGATTACCTCGGATCGCTCCTGGGACGACTACGGCCGCAGCATCCACCATGGGATGAATGAAGTCTGGTCAAACGATTTCGCGAAGTGGATCCTCGTGGACGCGAAGTACAACAACCACTTCGAAAAAGCCGGGGTTCCACTCTCCGCCCTCGAAACCCACGAAGCGGTCCGCAAGAACGGCGGCCGGGGCGTCACGATGCACACCGGCGTACGTCGCCGCATCACCCGCCAGGACAACGACGATCGTCCGGAGGCATCTGCATTGAACTACTGGTGGGTCGCCTACCCGCTCTCATCTCAAACGCACACGCATCCGCACTACAGCGGCCCTGACCGACTGCTCATTCCGGACAACGAGTACTACCGAACCACCACCTGGTACAGGGGAACGCTCGAGAACGGAAAACCACGTAAGCACTGGGCCTATACGGCAAAGACATTTGTCCCCGTGAAGAATCGCTACGAGATCGACTGGACACCCAACGTAGCGGACCTCACTGTGTCCCAGCGGTCTGAAAAGGAACTCAGCGTCCGGATCCAGAGCGCCACACCCAACTTCAAGGCTTACCGGATTCGGACAGGGGGCGGCGATTGGCGTTCGATCTCAAGGCCCGGATTGCGGTTGCAACTCAAGGGCAAGACGACAACGCTGGAAGTTTGTGCGCGCAATCTGTTCAACGTCGATGGACCGATAGTGAAGCTTTCCCTGACCACCCGATAGACATCGCCTCTGAATTACCTGGTCAGCATCATCTTGCGGGTCTCACGAAACCGGAGGTCTGTAAGAAACTGTCCGGCTAATGAACTTCAGGCCAAAGGCAGCACGCCATACTCGGCCAGCACACCCAGGCACGTGTCCAGATCATCCGTGAGGATGAAGTCGATACCCGCTTCAGCAAGCTTCCGCATCAATTCAGGATCCTCCGTGCCGAAGTAGTTGATCGTGAGACCGTGGGCATGAAGATGCTCGCAGACCTCAGGCAGGGACTCATCCCACCCCAGGATCTGTAGATACTCGGTGCCCATGCGAATCGAATCATCGGGATAATCGCTCGCCGCCCGTCCCTGACGCTCCATGTTGCAGATCTTCAACTCGGGACACAGGCCACGACTGACCTTGGCCTGCGTTTCACCGACGGCCAGGTGGCACTGATCGACACGACCCATCTCCATGATCTGGGCCACAACCTGCTCGGCCAGGTCAGGCAGATTGCGCAGATGAACATTCAACTCAACCGGTGGGGGTGCGGCGGCAAGCATCTCTTTCAGCGTCGGAATCTGCACGCCCGCGTATTGTGAATCCTTCCAGCCTCCCGCGTCGAGACGACGCACCTCGGCAAAGGTGAGGTCAGCAACATCACCGCTGCCGTTGGTCGTACGATCGAGTGTGTGGTCGTGCAGACACACGAGATGGCCATCGACCGTCCGCTGTACGTCGAATTCGATCTGGTGCGCGCCTTTTTGCACGGCCAGCTGCAGGGCAGGAACCGTGTTCTCTGGCGCTGTCTTCTGGTCGCCCCGGTGCGCACTGGCTCGGGCGGTGACGGACTTCGGTCCTGGTGACAAGCTGTTCACTCCTGATATGCGGGGTCACGGCCAGATTGGTTTGCTCACGGGTCGCACGGGTAACTCGACACGGAACCGTGGCTGCCCTTTGCGATCCAGACGGAAGGTGCCTCCGAGACTCGGGCCCTCCGCTTGACCGCCGAAGAATCTCATCGACCTCTCAACGACGATGCCATCTAGAGAGGTGTCGGCTAAAGCATAGTTCCAGTGACCCGCACTGAGCACGGGCTGCGGATCATAACCCACCTCCAGCTCTACATGCAATACAGCTCCATCTTGCAGATGAAAGCTGGCGACTGCTTTCGTCTTCCCTCCGTCGCGCTGGCCATCGATCGAATAGGCCGACACAGCCACAGGTTGCCATGCCGAATCGAGCCATACTTCAACAATCGGTTCCTCCGGACCGCCGCAGGCTGCGAGCAGCAACAGGACCCAAACCAGCTTCTTTCGCATCTTGCGACCTCAGGCCGCCCCCGTCGTGATAGCCGTAAGCCACTCTATCGAAAACTGAGTACAAACCAATCGCTTGTATCCATCCGCCTCGAACAGGCAGACGATCTCCCCGGACGGCGTCATGGCGAGGTCGCTGTAGGCAGCGCCGCCTTCGTAAATCCGCTTGGAAGTGGGCCACGATTGCCCGCCATCTTCGCTCAGATACAGGGTCATCTGCGAGCGGTCTTCGGTGCTGGCAGGGTGAGCCAACAATACTCGTCGACCACCGAGACTCAAGACACTACCCTGACAGGAGTATTCCGGTAGGGATGGGATGAATTCAACAGGAGACCAGCTCTGGCCCCCATCTGAACTGAACGACCGCCCACGCTGCCGCCGCCCGCCCCTGCTGCGCGCCGTCATATACACGGTGCCGTTGATTTCGGCTGCCTCGCACTCGTCGGTAACATCGTGCGTCAACTTCTCCGATTGATGCCAGGTCTCGCCGCCATCGTCGCTGAGCAGGGCATAGGAACTCTGCACCTTTCCCCAGTTCGCCGGTCGCCATGTCGCAGGACCCGGACTCTCGTCGACCCAGCAGGGAATCAGTAGACGTCCGCTGGCCAACTGGATTCCGTGACCCGGTCCGGTGCCAACGAAGGACCCATCCGGGTGTCGCGCCTGTGCACTGATGTTGCGTGGAGGACCCCACGTGTGGCCATGATCACCACTGCGACTGAGGAAGATCTCCTGATTGTCCTTGCAGAAGAGAAGCAGCACGTCACCGGAGGTCCAATCCACGACGGGACAGGGATTCCCACACGTACGCTCACCATCGCTGATGATGGCAACAGGGGATGACCATTGCTGGCCGCCATCGTCGCTGCGGCGGACCAGGATGTCGATCGGAACGTCATCACTGGAACCCCCTCTGCGGCCCTCACAGAAGGCGAGGATGGTTCCCGAACCAGTGGTCACCAGGGCGGGAATCCGGCACGTGTGATACCCGAGTGTGCCGGACTCAAACAGACTCTGTATGTCTAGCACTCAGCAAAACTCTCGCGACAAGACACCGATCACTTCATCGATGATCTCCATCGATTCCTCCACCTGCGCTTTTTCGATGGTCAGGGGTGGATAGAAACGAATGTCATCGCCGCCGCCCCAATCTCTGGCTGTCATGCCCGTCACTGACAGACCTCGTTCCAGGCAAAGTTTCGTCGCCCGGCGCGCCATCTGGTCATCCGGGTCGAAGGGTGTCTTCGTCGCCGGATCCCGTAGCAATTCGATGCCAAGCAGTAGCCCCTTGCCGCGCACTTCACCGACACAGCCATGGTGTTGCAACCCACATGCGCGATCGAGTGCAAAGGCGCCGACCTGTGCGGAGCGCTCGACGATCTGTTCCTCTTCCATGATGTCGAGAACCTCCAGACCCACGGCTGCTGCGACTGGATTGTTCACATAGGTGAAGATGTGGGCGAAGAAAGCCTGGTTCTGTGCGAAGGTATCGGCCATCTGCTCGCTGATCATCACACCTCCCAGCGGTATGTAGCCGCTGCTGGCGCCCTTGCCGAACACGAGCAGATCCGGCGTCGTCTCCCAGTGCTCGACGGCGAAGTGCCTTCCTGTGCGCCCGTAGCCGGTAATCACTTCATCGGCGATGAACAAAACATCATATGCGTCACAGATTCGCCGGATTTCCTGGAAGTAGTCCTCTGTCGCCGGCACCGCAGCCATCCCCCCCATCACCACCGGTTCGGCGATGAACGCCGCCACCGACTCAGGACCCTCGGCGAGGATCGCCTGCTCGAGTTCACGGGCGCACGACAGGTCACACGTTCCCTGGCAGCCCGGTGCTTGGCAGCGATAGGGATAACACGGCGAGATGTGGGGGAAATTCGCCAGCCATGGCTCGAAGGGATCACGCAACGACGGTACACCTGTGGCGGAGACGGCACCCATAGAACCCCCGTGATACCCACGCCAGCGGGCGATGACAATGTGCTTGTCTGGGTGGCCACGCAGCAGGTGATACTGCCGCGCCAACTTCAGGGCCGTCTCGACGCCCTCGGAACCGCCGGAGACAAAATACGTGTGGTTGAGTCCGGCGGGCGCGATCTCCACGACTCGCTCGGCCAACTCCATGGCGGGCCGATTCGTAAAGGCAGAGGAGAAGCAGTATGCCAATTCACCGGCCTGGTGGGCCATGGCCTGGGCGATCCGTCGCCGACCATGACCCAGGGTCACATTGCCGGCGCCAGAGGTGCCATCGATGTATCGTCGTCCCTCGCTATCGAACAGATAGACCCCGTCTCCCCGTTCGATGACCGGGTACTCAAAGGTCTGATCTCGCTTGAAGAGTCGACTCATGGCGTCACGTCAGTCTCCTGCCGGTTCCAGCACGATGGGATTTTCCGCGTCGCCCATACGCTTGCGCTCGGCGCCCCAGTTGGCGGCGGTGCCATTCCAGTAACGAGTGTCGGCGGGGGAGTACGAAAACAGATAAGACCAGCGCGACTTGTCCGTGCTATTAGGTGGACCACCATGGACCATATAGCCGTGATGCACGGTGCAGTCACCCGGCTGATAGTGCTGCGGCGGCGACATTTCCAGCTCGCTTGTCAGATTCGGAAACTGCTCGAGCAGATCACCCTTGTTGTCATTGAAGACCGAACCAAGAGGTCCTTCACGATGTGAGTGGCTGACGAAGCGCATCGCCCCCATCTCCGGCGTCACTTCCTCCAACGCGAGCCAGAACTGCAGTTCCCCGACGCGATCAGAGCCGTGCTCGGCCGAGTCCTGGTGGTAGGTGGATCCTGCAGCGCCCGGCGGCTTGTGCACATGCATGTCGATGCGGTAGCGCAGCGGCAGATCCACACCCTTGAGGCGCTTTCTGTTCACCATTCGCATCGCATTGCGTGACATCCGCTCGCTGAACATGAACGATCGGTAGGGCTCCGCGTCATCTGTCAGCGCCAGGTGAACGTGCGGTGTGTCGGATCCCGCCTCTTTCTGACGTTCCGTGTGCTCCTTACCGACGCGCTGCAGTTGTGTCGCAAACGCCGGATCCACGAGCTGCTTCATCATGACCCAGCCGTATTCGTGGTAGAAGGCGACCTCCTCGTCTGTGACCTCTCGGAGGATGGCTTCGACCTCGCGCTCCGTCATTGCTTGTCCCATCACCTGGCTCCGCAGTTGTCGAATGGTGTAACTCTGACCAGTCGACAACATACGAAGGATGCTCTCGCACACCAGACTCGTGATTATGTCTTTACTTCACCTTATTCGTTCCACGAGCACCACACATCACCGACCGACTCTGACCACATGAATCTGCCTTTACCCACCGCTCGTCAGCTCGCCTGGCACGAACTCGAGTATTACTGCTTCATCCATTTCACCACCAACACCTTCACCGACAAGGAGTGGGGTTACGGCGACGAGTCGCCCGCCATCTTCAACCCCACCGACTTCGACGCCGACTACATGGTAGCCGTCGTGCACGACGCCGGCATGAAGGGGCTGATTCTGACGTGCAAGCACCATGACGGGTTCTGCCTGTGGCCCTCCAGGTATACGCAACACTCTGTGGCCAACAGTCCCTGGAAGCACGGGCAAGGAGATGTGGTCCGCGAGCTGTCGGATGCCTGTCGCCAGCGAGGGATCAAGTTCGGCGTCTACCTGTCGCCCTGGGATCGGAATCATGTCGGCTACGGAACACCCGCGTACATCGAATACTTCCGCAACCAGTTGCACGAGCTGACCACCGACTACGGCGACATCTTCGAGGTCTGGTTCGATGGCGCCAATGGCGGTGACGGATACTACGGCGGGGCCAATGAGACACGTAGCATCGACCGGACGACATACTACGATTGGCCCAACACACGACAGATCGTGCGCGACAACCAGCCGGATGCCGTCATGTTCAGCGATGCCGGCCCCGATGTGCGCTGGGTGGGCAACGAGAAAGGGATCGCCGGCGATCCTTGCTGGTCAACGATCAACGCAGATCTTGTGTTCCCCGGTATTGATCCGGCGTCTTTCGAGACACGACTTACCGGTGACATGGTTGGTGCCTGGGACTCGCCGACGGCACTGCTCAACGGCGGCGATCGCGAGGGAAGCAGCTGGCTGCCGGCAGAGGCAGATGTCTCCATCCGCCCGGGATGGTTCTTCCACGAGTCACAGAATGACCAGGTCCGCACGCCCGAGAATCTCTTCGATCTGTATTTGAAATCGGTCGGGCGTGGCACGTCGCTGCTGCTCAATCTGCCACCGGACCGACGCGGCCGCATCCATGAGAAGGACCAGGAGTCGCTCATGGAGTTCAAGGCACTGCGGCAAGGGATGTTTGCATCCAATTGCATCGGTGCAGCCACAGTGCATGCCGATTCGGGGCGCGTCGAGGATCTATGGGGAGAGACTACGTGGTTGCAGTCCGCAAGCGACGACCTCACCCTGACCTGCACCTTTGCCGAGCCCCAGTGTGTCGGGATCGTCGGTGTGCGCGAGCAGATTCACCTGGGCCAGCGAATCGATAGCTGGTCCATCGAAGTGCTCACAGATGAGGCGTGGCATGTAGTCCAGCAGGGGGAGGCCATCGGCAACCGCCGGTTGATCGACATCGGCAATAGAGACGTAGACGGCGTGCGGCTTCGCCTCACCGGCCGGGCGGCGCCCGCCATTGGTGAACTGGCTCTCTATCGCATTCCCATCAACCCGTCACCATCGACGTCGTCGTCTGAGTAGGGCATCTTCTGTATATTTCTATTCGGACCTGAATATCCTTTTATGCCCCGCCACACTGGCGGACCACCCATGACAGGAGACAGATGACAAATCGCGAGCGGGCACTGGCCGTCCTCAGGTATCAGCCCTACGACCGGCTGCCCCTTGTCCATTTCGGCTTCTGGTCAGGTCAGACGTTGCAGAAGTGGGCCGCCGAGGGCCACCTGCCTGTCGCGGAGGCTGACGCCTGGTCCGACGGCAACGAAGTGGACGCGATCATCTCCGAGCGTCTGGGCTTCGATCTCAACTGGCAGAGCATGTTCATCGCCTCCCATCGTCTCCATCCCGGTTTCCAGTCCAGAGTCGTCGAGGAATTTGAGGACGGTTCAAAACACGTACTCAGTGGCAATGGCGTCGTCGTTGTGCAGCGCCCTGAGGCCGGTTCCATTCCCGCTGAAATCGATCACCTGCTGAAGGATCGTAGCTCGTGGGAGCAACACTACCGCCACCGCCTTGAATGGTCCCAGGAGCGTGTCACCAGCGCCATCGTGTGCCGCGACGGGCAGAGCGTGCGCTTTGATGAGGGTGGCCTCGAAATCCTGCGCGCCGCTGACTGGGACACGCCATATGGCCTGCACTGCGGCAGCCTTTTCGGTCAGATCCGAGACGTCTTGGGATTGACGGGATCAGCCTATCTACTGGCCGACGACGAGGCCCTGTTCGATGAGATCGTGCAAGTCGTCGGTGACATCTGTTTCCGCAATGTCGAGTACATCCTGCAGACGGGCGCCCGATTTGATTTCGCCCATTTCTGGGAGGACATCTGCTTCAAGAATGGTCCCCTGATCGTTCCCTCTGTGTTCGCCGCCAAAGTCGGCCCTCAGTACAGACGAATCACCAGCCTGCTGAGTGACTACGGCATCGACATCGTGTCCCTCGATAGCGACGGCCTCATCGACACGCTGGTTCCCATCTGGCTGGAGAATGGTGTCAACACCATGTTTCCCATCGAGGTTGGTACGTGGGAAGCAAGCATCCAGCCTTGGCGCGAGTTGTACGGTAAGCAGATACGCGGCGTGGGGGGCATGAACAAGAATGTCTTCGCCCGTGACCGCGCCGCGGTAGATGCTGAGATCCAGCGCTTGCGGCCCCTCGTCGATCTCGGCGGCTTCCTGCCCTGTCCCGATCACCGGATCGCCCCTGACGGCGAGTGGGAACTGGTGCGCTACTACTGCGCCCGCATGCGCGAGGTGTTCGGCTGAACACGCAATCTGCATGCATGACTACGTGATCTTCCTCCATGCCATCGACACCCAGGGCCCAAGGCCTGCGGCCGTGATTCGCGACCACTGCGCCCACCTGGATCGCCTGGATGCAGCGGGACGCCTGATCGCGGCGGGCCCCTTTGCCGACTCGGAGGCCGGTGGCTTGATCGTAGGCAGCTTCCCAGACTCGGAGCAGGCTCTCGAATTCGCCCAGACAGATCCCTTCGTCAAAGGTGGTTACAGCCGGGCACAGGTCCGACGGTGGGAATGGAGCTATCCGGAGAACGGCCATCTTGGCATTGTCGATCCCTTCCCGGGTAGCCATCCACGTTTCCTCCGCAGCCTCCATCTACGCGCCACGACCAGGCATTTCTCCCCGCGCCCCGTCACACGCGAGTTGGTTGAACTGCTGGTCGCCGCCGCCCTCGCCGCCCCATCGGAGTTTAACCTCCAACCCTGGCGACCCATTGTCTGCCACAGCTCGACGGATCGTCAGCGCCTGCAGGGGTGTTGCCTCAACCAGGCACAGGTCAGCAATGCAGGTCTTGCTGTCGTGTGTGCAGTCGATCCCGACGTATTCGAAGATCAGGCGCCGCGGGCGGCGGACGAACTCATCCTCCACGGACAGCGATCACCCGAGCAACGCGATGAGACGATCGCTTACATCCGCTCCTGCTTCGTGAATCCACAGGACAGTGCGATCCGCAACGGCACCATCTTCGCACACCAACTGCTGCTGGCCGGACTCAGCCAGGGCCTTGCAGGCTTCTGGCTGGGTGGTTTCGATCAGGGCGCCCTCCGGGCAGAGTTCAGCCTGCCGACGAGGGCCGTCATCGCCGGTGTCATCGGCCTTGGGTGGCCGGCGAAACGGAACCAACCACGCCCACGGCAGACGATGGAGCAGCTTGTTGGCTGGGGACATTGGCCTGGCGCCTGACGACGGAGGAGTAACATGACCACACTGCTACAAGACAAGCACCACATACTGCCCGCCGCCGAACTGACCGAAGCCGTTCAGGACGCCCGCAACCGCACGCTGGCTCTGGTGGCCGATCTGAGTGACAGCAGGCTGTCGGTGCCGTTGATCGAAACCGTCAACCCCTTCCTTTGGGAACTTGGACATACGGCCTTCTTCTACGAGGCATGCCTGTTGCGGACCCTCGATGGGATTAGACCGCTGATGACGGGCGCCGATGATCTGTACAACTCCTTCACCGTCGAGCATGATAGCCGCTGGGGGCTCGCACTGCCGACGCGCGACGGCACACTTCAATACATGGCGCAGGTGCATCAGCTCGTCCTGGCGCGTCTGGACGGGGCCCAACCGGATGCCGTTGACACCTATCTGAATCTGCTCGCCGTACTGCACGAAGACATGCATGGCGAAGCCTTCACATACATGCGGCAGACCCTCGAATATGTCGCGCCAGATCTGCAGGGACTGATCCAGCCGCTGCCAGCGGCGGATGTAGTCGGTGACGGTCCTCTGTGGGGCGATACCGAAATACCCGGTGGCGTGTATCAACTCGGTGCCGCGACACAGGATCCCTTCGTCTTCGACAATGAGAAGTGGGCCCATCCTGTGCAGGTAGAACCCTTCCACATGGCCCGCGCGCCGGTGACGAATGCCCAGTTCGCCGAGTTTGTTGAGGCGGGCGGCTATCAGCGACGCGACCTGTGGGATTACGAAGGCTGTGTATGGCTCAGCAAGACGGGCGCCCAACACCCGACCTACTGGTATCGCGGCGGTGGCGGCTGGCAACGACGTCACTTCGACCAACTCGTGCCGCTGGAGGAGCACGCACCCGCCGTCCACGTCAACTGGTTCGAAGCGGACGCCTACTGTACCTGGGCGGGTAGACGATTACCGACCGAGGCGGAGTGGGACATGGCGGCCAGTGCTGAACCAGGCGCAGACGGACACCGCGCCGAGGACAGACGACGTTACCCCTGGGGCCACGAGCCACCGACCGCCGACCGCGCCAATCTGGATTCGCGCGCGATGGGTTGTGTCGATGTCGGCGCCTTTGCCGCTGGCGACAGCGCCTACGGATGTCGCCAGATGTTGGGCAACGTCTGGGAGTGGACGTCGACCCCTTTCTATCCTCTACCCGGCTACATCGTCGATTTCCCCTACAAGGAGTACTCCGCTCCCTGGTTCGGTTATCGCAAAGTGCTCAAGGGAGGTGCCTGGGCGACCCGCTCCCGATTGGCCAACAACAGATACAGGAACTTCTTCCCACCCCATCGAAACGACGTCCTTGCTGGTTTTCGTACTTGCTCGAGCCGCTGATGAGGGAGGAGACCAAATGATGACCGAGCGTGAGAATCTGCTACGTGTCGTTCGCTTCGAACGACCCGATTACATCCCCATGGTGTTCCACATCAACGCCGCCTGCTGGCACCATTATCCACTGCAAGCGCTGGAAGAGTTGATGGGTCAGCATCCAATGCTGTTCCCCGAGTTCGAAGCCTCGGCACGGCGCGTAGAGTTGACCAGCGACAGTCATGCCGAAGCGCGTCGCAGCTTCATCGACCCATGGGGCTGTACACGGGACACAACGGAAGATGGAATCGCCACCCTCGTCACCCGACCTGCCCTTCCCAATTGGGACGACTGGCCCGACTTCCTCCCCCCCGATCCGGCCACCAGTTCAGGCGTGGGACCGATCGACTGGCAGCAGGTCGAGGCCGGGTTTGCAGCCGCCATCGACGCAGGACGACTCGCCCGCGGCGGCCTGCAGCACGGCCACACCTTCCTTACCCTCAGCGACATTCGCAGCTATGAGGCACTGATGTATGACATGGCCGACGAGGAGTCGCGGCTGTGGGAGCTCATCGATATGGTGGAGACCTTCAACGCCGAGTCGGTTCGCCGTTACGTGCAGGCCGGCGCCGAATGGATGGGCTATGCCGACGATCTGGGGATGCAAGAGGGACCGATGGTGTCGCCAGCACACTTCGAGAAATACCTGAAGCCGAGTTATGGTCGGCTGATCGCGCCGGCGCGAGATGCGGGCTGCATCATCCACATGCACTCGGATGGCGACATCCGGCAACTGGCAGATCACCTGCTGGAGGCGGGTGTCGAGGTCATCAACCTGCAAGATCTCGTCAACGGCATTGACTGGATCGAGGATCGACTCGCCGGTCGTGTCTGCATCGACCTGGATATCGATCGGCAGGCCATTACCCGCTTCGGCACACCAGAGCAAATCGATGCACTGGTGCGCGACGAAGTCGAACGACTGGGCTCACAAGAAGGCGGACTGATGATGATCTATGGATTGTATCCCGGTGTACCACTGGCCAATGCGGGTGCACTGATGGACGCCATGGAGCGCTACGCCACGCACTACAGCTGAGAGTGGATCGTATCACGGCATTTCTTCACGTCGGGTGATCGGGAGGTAGGACCATGAATTCGAGAGAGCGCGTACTGGCTGCAGTCAACTTCCGTAAGCCAGACCGCATCCCCATCGATCTAGGGGCCATCCGCGCCTCCGGTATCAACGCCGTCGTCTACGATGAGCTGAAGAAGCGCATGGGAATCGACAGCCCCACCAAGATTCACGACACGATGCAGATCCTGGCAGAGGTCGAGTTGGACATGCTCCGGCATATCCACGCGGATGTCGTCCCCCTCGATGCTTTCGACGCGACCTGGTCCGGCCAGCCCGCCAGTGCGGGAACCCAAAGGCAGCTCTTCTGTGGGTTGGACGTGCAATTCCCCCCCGACGCACGGATCACGGTGGAGGACGACGGCGGTTGGGCACTACACGATGCGGCGAACAAAGTATTCGCCCGGATGCCGAATCAGGGCCTCTACTTCGACTTCACTCGGCCCACCATGGCAGATACTCGGATCGACCCGAATGCCTTCCGACCGTCTGCTACCGTAGCGGATGAGCAACTGGATGCGATGGCGCAGCGCGGCCGCTACCTGTACGAGGAAACCGATCTGGCGATTCTTGGCTGGGGTGCCTGCCTGTCCGTGCTGGGGATGAGTGCCCTGCTGGCGGAGAATATCACCCAGGGGTCTCTGGACTCATGGCTGGTCATGCTGATGACGGAAAAGGAGACTGCCCACGACATGATGGGACGTTGGGTCGATGCAGTGATTGCCCGGATCGAGCTGTTCCACCAGGCCGTCGGCGACTACTGCTTCGCCTGGGGCGTGGGCTCTGATGACGCCGGAACCCAGCGAGGAGAGCTCATCTCCCCCGACCTGTTCGCCGAGATGATCAAGCCCCACTACCGACGGCTGTGCGACTGGGTTCACACCAACACCAACTGGAAGACCTGCCTGCACTCCTGCGGCTCGATCTACAACTACATACCCGAGTGGATCGAGGCTGGCATCGACATTCTCAACCCCGTGCAGATCTCGGCGGCCAACATGGAACCGGAGCGTCTGATGAGGGAATTCGGAGGGCAGATCGTGTTCTGGGGTGGCGGCTGCGACACACAGAGCGTTCTGCCCCATGGCACGGTCGACGAGATCGACGCGCACGTGCGACACAATATGGAGATCTTCGGCGGTGGCGAGGGCGGCTATGTGTTCACCCAGGTACACAACATTCAGCAGGATGTGCCGGTGGCGAATGTGGAGGCCATGCTCGCAGCCGCGCGTCGTTACGCCTAGTCGTCGGCGGCCCCTGAGCCCGATGAGCCCTTCAGCGCCAACCCTGAGGTATCACACGGTATGAAACCAAGAGATCGCGTCATCGCCGCCTTGCAGCATCGTGAAGCCGACCGGGTACCCACCGGCGACAACCAGGTCGACCCGCGTCTCGTCGAGCAGATCCTCGGTCGCCCGACCCTGGCCAGCACGGGACGTGAGGAGCTTGAGGCCCTGTGGGATGGGGATCGCCAACGCGTCGTCGCCGACTACTGCAACGACCACGTCGAGCTGCCACTGGCTCTCGACTGGGACTATGTGCGCGTCCCTGTGGTACCGGCCGATGTCGAACATCCGCGGCTCGAGACGACAGGTCCCTTCTCCTGGATCGACGCCCAGGGCTACGAAGTCGTCATGAATGCCGATGCCGGCAACATCGCCGTGCGCAGTGAATTCCCCCAACTCGGCATTGACGACCTGCCTGATCCGGCGGTGCCCTTCAAGATCGATCCATCGCAGCTCGACGCCATCCGACACGTTGTCGGCGAGCTGGGAGAGTCCCACTTCATCGTTGTGCGTTCACCAGTGGACGGCACCTTCCCGTGGGATAGCACGGTGGGCATGGACGAGTTTCTCGTGCGCATGATCACCGATCCCGATTTCGTGCACCGCGCCATCGATGCATACGTGTCACGCTCCATCGCCTACATCAACGCCATCTTCGATGCCGGTGCCGACGCCGTGATGACGACGGACGACTACTCCGACAATCGTGGACCGATCATGGGCGTCGAACGTTACCGCGAGTTCCTGTTGCCGGGGCTCAAACGACAGTGTGATGCTATCCACGACCGTGGTGGGTATTTCATCAAGCACACCGACGGCAACACGTGGCCCATCCTCGACAGCTTCGTCGAAATCGGTATCGATGGCTGGCACGGTATCCAGCCGGATATCGGCATGGACTTCAAGCTGCTTCAACAACGTTACGGGGATGACCTCTGCTTCTTTGGCGGCGTCAACTGCTCCACACTGATCGACGGCCCGGTGGCGAAGGCCCGCGAGGAGGTCCGCTATGCCATCGAGCACGCCGCCACGGGCGGTGGCCTGGTGATCGCGACCAGCAACGTCGTGCAACCCGGTACGACGATGGAGAACTACAGTGCCATGCGTCAGGCCGTGCGCGACTTCGGCAGCTACGCGAAGATCTGAACGGGCGGATCAGGAATTCGGTCGCACACTCAGTGCACCAGCAGCATCTTGCGCAGCTGAACGCCACCGGGTGCCTGCAGCCTATACAGATATGTTCCAGCAGCCAGCTGTCTGCCTGCATCGTCGCGTCCGTCCCAGCCAAGGCCGTGTCTCCCGGCTGCCTGGTCTTCATCGACCAATCTTCGCACCGTCTCGCCTAGCAGATTGTGGACCTCCAGAACAACGCGCCCGGAGGCGTGGGTCTCGTAACGGATCGTCGTCGATGGGTTGAAAGGATTCGGATAGTTCTGCTCCAGGGACACCTGATTCGGCACGTCAGCCTCGTCACCACTCACCGCGGTTGCCCCTGACCACGACCAGACGGCCTCCTCCATCAGATGACCGAAGTGCGGTGGTTGGATGTCTTCCAGTGGACGACCATGGCCGTCCTCGGTCCAACCCTTGGCGTCGACGAGGAAGCGGAAGGCGCGGCGATAGATAAGCCGTGCGCGCACATCGACACCGGCACCCTCGACCGGCAGATCGAAGACGTAGGAGCTTTCGTCAACGCCGAGGGCAGCGATACGATTGTCCCACTGGATACCAGTGGCATCGGTAAAGAACGTAGGGCCCCTTCCTGAAGCGTCGTGGTTGACCTTGGCGAAAAGAATGCCCGGCAGGCCGGCGAAGTATCCCTGCGCCGGATCCCCCACGCCACCCAGATCGTCGACAACAGGACCTCGCAGCTGAGTAAGTGGCTGACCATTGCGCCGCCCCTTCGCCTCTACCAGCAGCACCATGTTGCGCACGGTCACACCGTCGGGGACATGATGTCCGGCCTGATCGTTGATGATCCTGATGTCGACGTGCAACTGCCGGTCACCGATTCGAGACTCCATTTGCAGGGTGAGGGCGTTTTCGAGGTATCGCGCTGTGGTGCCCTCGATACGGTGGCTGCGGATCGTCAGCGAATCTCGTACGGGAAACCTGTAGCCATACCAGCCACCGATGGTGTCGGCGCCCGAGGGTGGCATATGGCAGTCGACGCAGGTGGTATACAGAGGCGATTCGGGGTCGCCATAGGGCGAGGCCAGCCACTCGAGATAGGTAGGTTCTGAGATCACGCCTTCCTCATCGGCGAAGTCGCCATCCTCGTCCGGGTCGTTCATGTCCTGATGGCAGACACCACACATGGCCGCTGTCAGCTGCGGCTGGTAGGAGGGACGCATGATGTTATCGTCGAGACCGAACTCCGTGTCCCCAAGTCCGCCGTACTGCACCTGGCTCGACGCTTCGGCGGGCCTTGTCAGCGTCACCGAACCGGGATAGAGACCGGGGTAGTTGGCCTTGGATTCATCGACATAGGCGATCTTGTGGCACAGATCACAGGAGACGCCGTGTAAGGCAGGCGTCGACAGCGACGCAAGCGGATCCAGAGGCTGGTAGGGTTTGTGCGCCCACGCCTCCGGTTGATGGCACGCGGCGCACTCGGAGGCAGGATTCTCATGGCCGTAGACGGAATCGCGCACATAGACGAAGCCACCGTTACCACCTTCAGTTCCTGAGCCGTCATAGATGTCATACACCCACGTGTTGGTGCCGGCCTGGGCCATGGCCGACCCGGTCCAATCTTCGAACTGGTTGTTGTGGCAGCCGCCACAGATTCTGGCACGAACGAACTGGTAGTCGGGATTGTCATCCTGAGGGATCGCTTCCAGCTCGATCGTGATCCCCGTGGTCGGTGCGTCGAGCCAGAGGCTGCCATTGTAGAATCCTTGGCGGCCTGCAACGACGACCACCCGCCCGTCCTCGATCCCGGTCAGCTCGAATCGACCGTCAGCACCGGTGAGAGTGCGGATCTTCGAGGCACGAATGGAGACAAGTGCCTCCCCGATCGGTGTGCCAGACAGATCGGTGACGATTCCAGTGATCTGTGCCGCTGCGGTCGGCATGGATAGAGTTCCCAGGATCAACAGGGCGGCGACAGCTGAGGCGCGAGTTATCGGTGGTACGAACAATTGCGGCAGCCAACCTGCTTGTCTTTCAGGAAGCATCGTCATGTCGTTCTGTTGCGATAGTGGGCGAATCCCTCCACCAGGGTCTGGATGTTCTCGAAGGGGGTACCCGGAGCGATCGTGGAGGATCCCCCAAGAAGCAAACCGCGTCGTGGTCCCATATCCACCAGCCAGCGGATCTGGTCCCGCACATCGACCGGTGTACCGAAAGGCAGTGTCGTCGTGACGGACACCCCGGCAATGATGATCAGATCCTCACCGGTCCTCGACTTCATCGCGCAGATACGCGGATAGTCCATTCCGTCTTCGTACTGAAACCCCTGGAAACCGGCGATACCCGCCTCCAGCAGGCGCGGCACCATGGCCATCAGATTTCCATCACAATGCCACAGCAGTCGCACGCCGCGTGTCACGAGTGGTTCGATGACCTGTGCGAAGTACGGCAGCCACAGGCGATCCAGACTCTCTTCGCGCACCAGGGCTCCACGGGAATCGGCCATGTCGTGGTCGAGACGAACCAGCGGTGGCAATCCCCCTTCGGTTATCGCTTGCGCCACAGCCCGATTGTTGCATAACGCCACGTCCGCCTGTAGTCGGAAGTGTTGTTCCATCACCTCTGGATACAGGGCATAAGCGGAGAAATACGCCTCGTACCCATAGGCGCCATAGGCGAGAGTGGGGAATCGCACACAGCCGTGGCCACTTTTGAGAATCTGCGGACCAAGGAGGGCCTGGATTCGCTGCTCGTCGTCGATCACCTGCTGGCATCGGGCCACTTCGTCGAATTGCAGCGCCTGCTGCCGCAGGGCAGGAAATACGACGCACTCCAGGTGTTCGACGACCGCTTCGGGCGAATCGATGTGTATGCCATCGATCATGACACGATCGATTCCGGTCGTAGCGCGGCGGGCACCCTCGTAGCCATCGGGCCCCATGGTCAGGGGATTGTCGGGGATCCATTGATCCAGCAGACAGGTTCCCACCCGTTGCTGGAAGGCCAGGTAGGTAGCATGCGGATCGCGCCGGTAGTCACCCGGCGAGCACCCCGCGAGACGTTCGATGTGGCCGTGGTCCATGACGTGGATGAGCCAGCTGGGAATCCCGGACGTGGTTCGCTGGTGGATCGTGTCCAACGCGAGTTGTGCTGTGTCGATGGGTGTCATCCGGACTGACATGGCATTGAGGACGGATCGTAGCCGCCCTATTCGTAGAGCCCGTAGGCGTGACCGGCCTCGACCATGGCCAGATAGTTATCCGGGTTGACGCTCGAGTGAATACTGTTGCTCGAGCTGAGGATGAAACCGCCTCCCGGTGAGGCCGCGGCGAGGCAGTGACAGACAGCGGCATCCACCTGGCCCCTGGTTCCGTGGCTGAGCAGTTCGCCGCAGTCAATGTTGCCCACCAGACAGACCCGGTCGCCGTAGGCCTCCTTCACCCGGCGGATATCCATCCCGGCCACCGGTTCCAGAGGATTGATGGCATCCGGGCCGGCGTCGACGATGAGATCAAGGATGTCCCAGAGATTTCCATCGGAATGTTTGATGCACAGGGCGCCTTCTTCGTGGATCGCGTCGATGGCCTTCTTGAGTCGCGGAAAGATGAATTCCTCGAAGTGAACTGGAGACATCATGGGTGCAAAGTTGTGTGCGTAGTCGTCGCCCAGGATGACGACGTCTACACCGGCGCGCACGGCGCGTCGAGCGATGGTGATGTTCGTGTCAACGACGAGATCCATCAGGGCGTGGGCGAACTCAGGGTCATCGGCGAAGCACATCAGAAGGTGGTCAAGTCCGGCCAGGTAGGCGGCCCACATGAAAGCTGCCCGATGATGGAAGGTGATCGCTTTGCGCCCCTTGTACCGGTCAACGAGACCCTCGACCTCACCCAGACGCCACGACGCATGGGGATCCGGAGGTGTGTAGGTACGCAGCTGATCCATGTTGGTGACCGACCTACCCACCGGGTGGGCCAGCGTTTCGGCCGACTTGCGATACGTGACGCCCCACTCGTCCACGTAGGATGTGTCGGTCTCATCGTGATGTTGGAAGACACATCCGGTCCCCACAGCATCGAGGCCGATCGCATCGGCGAAGGCACCGATCTCTACAGCCCGAGGAAAGAGGGCGCGACGGACGCCGACGTCGATGACGGACTCGATGATAGGCACCCGGTCGGGCTGCTCGTTGCGGAGGGCGGTGAGGACGCGTTCGGCACTGTTCATGGACAGTTCGCCACGGGTCGCGCCCATCCGCCGGTGATCTCAACCGGTAGAGATCCGCAACGGTTCGGCTAGGCGTCAGAGGACAGGTATAGTTCTCAGTATGCACAAACAGGGGTCGCTGGACGAGATCTTCGACGAATTCGCTGCAATCCTGTTCACCACCGATGTGCCTGGCAATTCGAACTGGCTCTCTGTCGCAGCCCTTGATCCACCGACCCGGACACACGAGTATGACCCGCATCGCTTTTGACCTCTCTCCTCCGCCCGGGGTGAAATCATGTCCCAACTCCCGTCTCTCGATGATCGACTGCGACTCCCCTACTCCCTCGGCACGGGAATCCCCAAGGGGGGTGAAGCAGAGATCGAGGGATACGTAGAGTCACTTCGAGTCCAAGGTTTCTGTGTCATCGAGCGCGTGATCCCAGAAGGCGATGTCGATGCGGTTCGAGAGAGTGTGCACGAAGGCCGCGAACGGTTGCAGACAGACCGGCAGGAGGAGCGCGACAAACGCATCGAGCTCGAACGCCAGCGCAATCCTGATGTTGAGATCGGTGCGGGTTCTGTTCGGCCACCGCCGGCACCTCACGCCGAGCTCAGCGACATCGCCCGCAACGAGACCTTCGCCGAGTATCTCGTGGAGCCACGCGTGCTTCGCGTCGCCAGGACCATGCTCGATCCACACGTCCGCGTTCAGCAGACGGAGGTCAACAAATCGTCAAGGGCAGCGACGGAAGCACTCTCTGAGGCGCAGCTGCGACGACGCGGCTGGCACTCCGACTGGCCTCATGATCTAACAGCGTACGGGCCAAACCCCGAAGAGCCGTGGAAACACTGCGGCGCCATCGCCCAGCCCTTCCCGGATGTCTGCATGGCACTGTCCACGGTCTGGTACCTGGGTCCTGAAGACGTGACGCCTTACAACGGTGGCACCTGGGTGGTTCCCGGGTCCCACAAAGACGCGCGCAATCCACGCGGCCCCGATGACGGCATCGATGAACGAGCGCCGATCCCCGGGGAGTTCCAGGTCTCGGCTCCCGCAGGCTCCGTGTTCATGCAGGACACACGGATCTGGCACTCGGGCGCCACCAACCAGAGTCAGCACGAACGCACCGCCGTCGTCTGCCGCTATGCACCATGGTGGTTGTCGGGCAATGAGTTCGGCAATCTGCACTCGGGTGGCCACACACTCAGGATGTACGTGCCGCAGGAAGTGTATGCGAGATTCTCACCGGAACTGCAGCTGCTGTACCGGCATCTTGCTGAGGGCGTCGAAGATGTCCTGCAGCCCGAAAATCAGCACAAGGCGCGCCGCGCCCGCTTCGTCGACCAGCCGGAGTTGCGTGAGCCAGATCGCTTCGGTGACAACAGTCACATCGTGATCGGACCAATGGACGGGGATCAATGAGCAACGCCGGGTGACATCGACAGCCTCCTGCCCGATGGCGACGAAGAGGATGGCCATTTCTGCACGACAGGTATTGCTGGTGGTTCTTCCTGCTCCGAGTTGTCATCTCGGCTCCGCGCTGGCGGTGCCAAGTACTCCCGATTCGTGCTTGTCGCGTCACCATCGACCACATATCCTGAAGCCTGCTGTCACCATCTCGGCGACAGCTGCCCCTTCTTAGACGACCAAAGCGAGTTGCCTCGTGAGTACTGGCTCAATCCTCCTCGTCGATGACGATGAACTCGTCCTCGCCAGCCTGTCGCTGGCCCTTGAGGATGCCGGATTTTCTGTGACCACCGCCGACAATGGCAAGGCCGCCGTGCAGCTGTGTACGACGCAGGTTTTTCAGGTCGTGGTCTGCGACATTCGCATGCCGGGGATGAATGGCATCGAGACCTTGCGCGCAATCAAGCAATTGCACCCCGATGTGCGCACCATCGTCATCACCGGCTACGCCGAGGACCCGGAGGCACCGGTCGAAGCCATTGGTCTCGGTGTCGACGACTACCTGCTCAAGCCCTTCGACAACAGCCTCCTCGTGCACCGTCTCGAGCGCAATGTCGAACGAACTCGCTTGGAGCAGGACAATACGCGACTCCATGAAGAGTTACAGGACGCCAACGAGCGCCTCGAGCGTGAGAATCGCCAGCTCAAGACCGAGGTGACGGGACGTTATCTGCTGTCTGACATCATCGGTGACAGTCGCAACATGCTCGCCGTGCAGGCGCTGCTGGAACCGGTGATCGACAGTGACCTCACCGTCCTGATCACCGGCGAAACCGGTACCGGCAAGGACTTGATCGCCCGCGCCGTGCACTACAATGGTCCTCGGCGTCGGGCCAGTTTCGTGCCCGTGCACTGTGGCGCCCTGCAGGAGAGTCTGTTGGAGAGTGAGTTGTTCGGCGTCATCCCCCACTACCCAGGACTGCACAGTCCGACAGGTAAAAAGGGGCTCTTCGAGGAGGCCGATGGGGGTACGCTGTTTCTTGACGAAGTCGGCGAGATGAGTTCAGCCATGCAGGTCAAACTGCTACGAGCCCTGCAGGATGGTGAGTTCTTGCGCGTCGGTGACACAACCCCGCGGCGTGCCAATGTCCGCATCGTGGCGGCGACCAACCGCGATCTGGCTCTCGAGGTCGAGGAAGGCCGCTTCCGTGCCGATCTCTACTATCGCCTGGCGGGGGTCGAAGTTGCCCTGCCGCCACTGCGCGAACGCGACGACGACGTACTGCGTCTGGCCACCTCTGCGCTGACCGAATTTGGTGAGGGCAGATCGCGGTGGCCGGCGGGGTTCTCGCCAGAGGCGATCGAGCTGATTGAGGCGTATCGCTGGCCGGGGAATGTGCGCGAACTGCGCAAGGAGATTGAACGCGCCGCCACGATGGCCGGAGGCGACCCGATCGAGGTAAGACACTTCTCGGAACGCGTCAGCGCCGCCGTGGATGTTCCGCAGGCCCCCGGCCCCCAATCACTGGCCGAAACGGAGCGCCGTCAGATTGCCGGGGTGTTGGAGGAAACCGGGTGGAATGTTCAGGCAGCTGCACGGATCCTGGGTGTTCACCGTAACACTCTGACACGTCGCATCCGCGACTACGATCTGCGCCGCAACTGACCCCATGGCGTGACGGACTGCACCAGCCTGGTGCAATTGCCCTCGAGTCCTGCACCATACGACCCATCTCCTTGTTCCACAGATAGTTACGCGGTGTCTCGCGCCGCGATTGCCCCACCTTGGTGCTTGGATCAGGTGCGCTCATCAACGCCGATCCCACTGCGCTGTAAGGATCACAACTACCTGTTTATAAATCGCTTACGCCAACTAAACCAATCAGTTTCTAACGGACTAAGCTGCATGGCCCGCACCTTGCAATAGAGAGGTTGAGCGTGTTGACCTGACACGCTCCTCATTCTCTTCGCGGCGCCGCGAGAGAGCTCACCGACCACACGCCACGGGAGGAATCCCATGCGTCTCGGATGCTCTGTCGCTGCTGTGCTGTGCCTTTCCACGAATGTTCCCCTCTTCGCGACCGCCGTAGTACCGGAGGCGACCGACACGCAGAATCTGGTCTGCGCCATGTCAGCGACTGTTCGGGGAGCAGCCAAGAGCGCCTCCACTGGCCTCGCCCGCCCCCTGTCGACGACCGGTCGTTTACACGTCCTCGTCGTCCACGCCCGCTTCGCCGACGACGCGCCCGTGCATTCCACATTAGACGATGCACTGTTCGATCCGCAGCGTCCCGGTAGCCTGAGCCATTACTACGACACCATGTCCGGTGGTCAGCTCCAGCTTCGCGGCACAGTCCTTCCCGGTGACTTCGTCGCACCCGAGCCAGCCACTGCTTATCTGGCCAAGAACGCCGGCGAGACGGGTCGCTTCGATGACTTCGCCCGCCAGATCATGGCACAGGTTGACGCGCAGGTCGATCTGGCTCGTTTCGACAATGACGGGCCGGACGGACGCCCTGCTTCGGGCGATGATGACGGCGTCGTCGACTACATCTTCCTACTGCTACCCCGCGTGCCCCGCGGTTTTCTCGTCGATGGCGCCACAGGTTTTGCTGGTCTGGGTCTGGCGCCGGCATTCACCACGGGTGACGCGGGCAGCGATGGCGAGATGGTGGAGATCAACGGCTCACGCTATCGCGGCGCCATCCTCCAGGCACGTAGCTTCGCCACCACCGTCGGCATCATGGCGCATGAACTGGGACACGGCTTCGATCTGCCCGACCTGTACGATGTAGGCTACGACAGCCCCGAAACGGATAGCGCCGGCATCGGCCGTTGGGGTCTCATGGGCCACGGATCCACCGGATGGCGTGGCGACGACGGTCCGAATCCCTTCAGCGCCTGGAGTCTTGAGCAGCTCGGCTGGATCGGCGATAACAACGATGGTCTCATCGACGTGACCGACGATGTGTTGGACGCGCACCTGACGAATCCACGCACCGGGGGCAACATCCTGCGCATCCCTTTGCGCACGCAATTCATGGCCCCCGGTGCAGTCTTCGCTCAGGAGTATCTGCTGCTGGAGTATCGTGGACACGGCACACACTACGATCGCCATCTTCCCGCCGAGGGTCTGCTCGTCTGGCATGTGCGTCCGCAGGAGGGTGGCAACACGAACGAGTCACATAAGCTCGTCGACCTGATCTGTGCCGACGCGGCGACAATCGACATGATCGATGACCTGGACCATTGGGCTCATGACGGCTCCTTTGCGTCGGCCCACGGTGGCAATGTCGGCGATGCGACGGATCCCTTCGATGGCCGGCACTTCGATCGTCTTGAGCTAGCCACAGGTGATGCTGCCAGCAGTGGCCTCACCATCGACCTACGCGAGACCGACGACGGCATGAACATCGACGTGCGCCTGCCGCGTTGGTCCGGCACCATCGACGGCGACGTAGAATGGATGGGGCAGATTTTCATCGACGGCGATCTGACCGTGGCCCCGCAAGCGAGCCTCACCATCTACCCGGATACACAGGTGCGAGTCGCCGGTGATCGGACGCAGAGTGGCATTGACCCACGGCGAAGTGAACTACGGATCGAAGGAAAACTGACCGTGTCCGGCGCACGCCTGACTCGCTGGGGACGCCGTTCGGCGACGGCCATGTCCGTTGGGCCCGTCGTGCTGCAAAGCGATGTCATCGGCGACACATGGTTCGGTGTCATCGCCGACACAACCTCTTTGCTCAATGTACCCGCCGGCTCGATGCTGATCCGTGACGCGCAGACCGAAGAAATCAACCGCCTCGAGGACGTCACAGCAGCATCGGTGGCCACGGCAATCACCGCCGAGCACGTGGTTCAACCTGGTGCATTCGAACTGCTGCCCAACTACCCCAATCCCTTCAATCCGACAACGACCATTGCCTTTCACCTAGCGCAGCCGCAAGTAGTAGAGATCGTCCTCTTCGATGTCCTCGGTCAACGCGTGCGTCGACTATTTCATGGCAGTGCACCCACAGGACGCAGCGACGTCACCTGGGATGGCCGCGACGACGCCGGCCGTTCAGTGGCGAGCGGCGTATATGTCTGTCTCGTGAGTACAGATGACGGCACGCGTATAAGTCGCCCCATGACGCTGGCTCGCTGACCGATGGGTAGGTCCACGGCTGATGATCTCCGATCGCCGACGCCGCCGACCTCCACGTGCCCGCTTGCCAGCTGAGACCCGGCGCACCAAACTTCGCGCATGACACGCTCCGCATACTATCTGAGTTGCCTGCTGATCGCAGCAACCCTGCTGCCTTTGCCAGCTGCCGCCAACAGTTGGGGCATCGCTCAAGCGATGCCGCTGATCAGTATCGTCGTAGATGGCGATCTGTCCGACTGGCCCGAGGACGCGATCGTCTACCCTATGCGCTGGAATCCACAGCCCTACGACACAACGGATCTGCGTGGCCTCGAACTGCAACCCTCAGCCGACCTGAGTCCTGAATTCATGGTTGGTTACGATTCGCTGGCGCAATTGCTCTACGTCGCCGTGCGGATTCGCGACGATGAGTTGCAGATCGGCGCCACCCCTTGGACGACGGATGCGTGTGAGATCTATCTGTGGGTGGAGGGTCAGACGATGCCGGCCACTTACGCCCTGTGTCCAGTTGGGGGCAGCTACTACTCGACCAACCCACACCTGCGGATAGAAAGGCAGCCTACTTCACTGGAGGGGACGCGGACACAGACTGCTGTGGTTCGACACGGCGATTTGACCGTGTACGAGTGGGCCATCGACCCCGCTTTGACATCACCTCCAGGCAGCATCCCCCTGGGTGCTGGCACGAGGTTCCGTTTCGATGTCGTCGCCGTCGATCGCGACGACGACGAGCTTCCCAGTGCCTGGGTCACATGGAATCAGTCGTCTTCCGCCACACGGGGACTCAGTCCACTGGCCCTCGGTTCTCTGCAGCTTGTTGATTCGGCTCTGGCCTTCAGAACCGTGGAGGGCATCGTGACGTCCTCCGGGCAACCTGTCGCCGATCTGAGGCTGACAGCGACAGCCAATGAGATGACCCTGGGCACCACGTCCGATTCTCTTGGCCAATTTGAATTGCGCCTTCCTGAAGGACGCTGGGAACTGACACCGGGGTCGGGGCAGCTGGTCTCATGGTTTTCTCACACCATCGACGTGCCCGGGACAGGTTCCGTTGCGATCGACGTCACTGCACCTCATGCCGCGTTTCTGGGCCGTCTCGTACTCTCCATCGAGCCGGATGAGCAGGAGGGTTTTGCGTCCGTATACGAAAAACGTCTGCTACCTGCCCTTCAGCAGGCAGAGTGGATTCCCGCTGCTAGGCCACCACGGCCTACGGCTGACTCGCTATTCACTCGTCTGTTTCAGTGGAAGTCCACAGGCTCCATCGCGCGCGCGCGAGAATCGCTGTGGGGTGACGATGTTTCGGATCTGTCGCTGATCCTTGAAGAATTGGGCGCGCGCTTCGGCACCCAACGCGAGGATGGCCGCCTCGAAGGCGACCTGCACCTGTACTCCACGCCGCCCATGGACCTCTTCACAGAGTCCATCGACGCGCCGCCTCAATACGACGAGCCGCCCCCCGGACGGGCGGTGAGAGTTGGCCCCGGTATCGCCGCCGTCGCCACAGCGGAGAGGGTCCCCGCCGGTCCCGGTATCCGCAGCGGGGACTGGCACACCTTCACCGTGCGCGATGGCATGCCGCCAGGTTCTGAGATCGTGGATCGTGGTCCTCACGGCCATCTCTGGTTCGCTGTGGACAAAGGCCTGACGCGCTTCGACGGTCGCACCTTTTCCTCCTGGACCATGACGGAGGGCATGCTGAAAGCTTCAATTCGGCCGAGGGATCTCGTCGCCAGTGAGAATAACCGGGTATGGCTGGCGACGGAGGGTGGTCTATTCCATTTCGATGGACAACGTTTCATCTCCTACGCAGGCGAGCACCCGATGCTGGGTGCACCCATGACGGATCTGACCCTGGATTCGGATGGCGGTCTGTGGCTCTCGACCCAGCAGGGTCTTGGCCGCCTCCATGATGGAACGCTGACCGTCTTTGGTCCGGAAGATGGCATGTGGGCCGGCGCAATCAGGGCAACGGCCCTAGATGATCAGGGGTTGCTGTGGATCGGCTCTCCTGCGGGAGTTGGCTTCTTCGACGGTCGGCGATTCCACTTCCAACAGGCCCGCTTCTTTGACAACGGTGAGCGGCTGGATACGGCCGCCGATGGTGCCGTATGGGTCTACTCACCCACGGGTTGGCTGCGACTTCATTCTGAAGGTCTGCAGTTGTTCGGTTCTGCCGACGGATTTCCGTCGAAATCCCCCGCATGGAGGCAGGCTCTGCAAGTCGATGCCCAGGGGCATCGCTGGATCGCCACCCGAGGGGGCTTACAGCGGATCGCACTGGCAAAGTCGACGATATTCGGCGCCGCGGACGGTCTGACCGCCGACGCGCCAAATGTTTTCGCGGACAGCAGCGGCGTCTGGGCATTGGGCACGGGACTGAGCCACTACGAGGCCAACAGGGTCACCACATTCCGCACGGAAGATGGCCTGCCGGACAACAAGGTGATCAGTCTGCTCGAAGCAGAGGATGGTAGAATCCTGATCGGTGGTCTTAACGGTCTCAGTGTCTACGAGGATGGCCGCCTGCGTCATCTCAATCTGCATCCGGCCCTGGCCCGTTCCGAAGTGCGAGACATATTTCAGGATCGACAGGGCGATGTGTGGATCGGTACAGCCGTCCCACCGAGTGGCGCGGTTTGGTGGGATGGTGAAGAACGTGTCCGGCAATACACGACGGCGGATGGCCTGACGAGCAATTGGATCGCATCCATCACCCAAGACAGTGCGGGCGATCTGTGGTTCGCGACGGCGGGCGGTGGACGGATCGAGCCATTCCAGGCTGATCGCTTCGATGGCGAGCATTTCAGCTCTTACACATTCCTGGACACAACCGTGAATTCGGCGGTGTGGAAGATCCGCGAGAATCGGCCCGGTGACCTGTGGTTCGCCACACTCGAGAATGGCATCTTTCGCTTCGACGGCAAAGATTTCACTCACCTGACCCGCGAGGACGGATTGGCGAGCAACTGGATCCAGGGCCCCCTCGTCAAGGATCGCCAGGGTCGAATGCTGATTGGCACGCAGGACAAGGGCGTTTCCGTCTTTGCCGATGGTGAATTCGTCGACAGCATCACCGTCGCCGATGGCCTGGTCCACGAACGCGTGCGTGCCATCCTGGAAGATCGACTCGGTCACATCTGGGTCGGCACCTACGAGGGAGGAATCACTCGTTTCGACGGCAACGTGTACCAGCACTTCGACGATCGGGATGGGCTGGCAAACAACAAGGTCTACGACTTGCTCGAAGATCGTCACGGTGACATCTGGATCGCTACATGGACAGGGCTGACGCGTTATCGGCCCAATCGCCTGGCGCCATCGATCACACTCACCCGCATCGTCGCCGCCGGTGTTTTTTCACAGCAGGACACGATCGCTGCACCCTCGACGGTGGATCAGGTCACCTTCGAATTCGAGGGCACGAGTCTGGTGGTCTCGGCGGAGGACTTCGTCTACCAGTATCGACTGCTGGGGCATGATGAGCAGTGGCTGCAGACACGCGACAAGACCGTGACATACGAAGATCTGCCCATCGGCGAATTCGACTTCGAAGTACGCGCCTTTGATCGTGATCTGAATCGATCCGACACAGCCTCTGTACGAGTCGAGATTCATCTGCCCTACACACGCATCGTGGCGATCGCTGCAACCTGTCTGGCATTGTTCGTCATCCTCTGGCAGGCAGTACGAATCGTGCGCCGAGGGCACCACCTCGCCGCAGCGAACCACGCACTCGAGACGACGAATACGGAGCTCACCCAGCAGCGTGCCGACCTCGAGCAGGCGCATCTCTCATTGCAGGAATCACAGGCGCAGTTGGTACAGACGGAGAAGATGGCGACCCTCGGTTTGCTCGCTGGTGGCGTCGCCCATGAGATCAACAACCCCCTGCAGACGATCCTGGATGGCGCCAACCGCATCCTGCGTTATCCGGAGCAAGCCCCACGTCACGTACAAAGTGCTGAGTTGATGCAGAAAGCTGCCAAGCGCTGTAGCAGCGTTGTGCAGTCGCTGCTGGGATATGCCCGCTCTGGCCGACGGGAAGGCGAACCAGTCCGTCTCAATGAGGTACTGGACACGACGCTGGCACTGCTCGCCGGTCAGTTTCACTCGGCCGACGTCGAACTGATCGATGACCGCGGCGAGGACGCGATTGCGGAGGGTGACTTCGGAGACCTATGCACCGTCGCCACGAATCTGCTTGTCAACGCCCGCGATGCCGCCGCCTCACGGGAGCACGATACCAACAGCCCTGCCGTCGTTCGACTGCGAACGACCCAGGAAGATGAGCGGATCATTCTCGAGGTCAGCGACAATGGCGCCGGATTGCCCGATCACCTTCGGGAACGAATCTTCGATCCCTTCTTCACCACCAAGGACGTCGGTGCGGGCAGCGGTCTGGGTCTGGCGATCGTCCGCACCCTGCTCGAGCGTCACGGCGGCACGATCAAGGTCGAGTCCATCGAAGGCCAGGGGGCGACATTTGTCGTCTCGCTGGTGAAGGCCTCGACCACCCGTTAGCGATCCAGTAGCAGTTAGCGATCCAGTAGAGCAGACTCATGAGCCCGCTTGCAGGGCGGCGGTCTACAGCTGCGGCCACGCCTCGCGCAGCGCCTGAACGACGAGGGCCTCGTCGCCTGGCAGCAGACACACCGGGTTCAGGATCAGGACACCTTCGTCCAGGCTGAAGCGTGTCACCCGAACTGAGGGCTCCGCCTTTTGCAGGACCTCGGCGATGTCTGCAGCTGACGTTCCCAGCCCTTGTTCGTCGATGGCCAGTCGCACACGTGGCACAGGGCGATCGACTTCATCAGCCGCCGTGATCGTCACCGTTGCATGGGGCAGGTCGGCGAGGGCCTCGGCCATAGTTCGAACACTGGTCTCCCAACCACGATGCTCAGCCTCCACATCGCGTTCCACATAGATCTCCAGTGCCGTGACAAGCCCGACGATCTCTTCCTTGCCGATCTTCAGGGGTCGTCCGATTCCGTGGATGGGATTGGCCATCAACCGACATACGTCCATCAGATCCTGGCGGCCAAAGAGAAAACCCGTACCCGGTGGCCCGAAGATGTGTTTGCCACCGCTGGTGGTGATCAGATCGATCCCCAGCGCGGCGAATTCCTGCAATCGGTCGAAGGGATAGTTCGCCACAGACGCGTCAAGGATGATGGGCACACCGCGACGCTTGCCGATGTCCACGATATCCTTGAGGGACACCTCGCCACGGCGATCGATGGTTTCTCCGAAAACAAAGAGAATCGCCACCGTGTCAGCGTGGATGGCCGCTTCGATCTGCTCTGGGGAAACTCGGCCTGCCTGACCGACCTCGAGCAGCGTCACACCCGCCGTTCGCACAGCGTGATCGTAGCCATTGCGATGTGGTTTCTGAATGATCACTTCACGGCCCGCGGCGCTGGCGGGCAGCTCGGCCAGCATCGATGCGTCGCCGCGAGTGACGCACGCGGCGGTAGCAAGCAGAAGACCAGCGGCAGCGCCCGATGTTACAAGCCCCGCCTCGGCTCCGGTGATGCGCGCAATGTAGTCACCCGCTCGTTGGTGCAATTCGTCCATGTCGACATACCATGTGGCCGCATCACACATGGCCCGCAACACCTCTTGCCCCATGGACGCACTGCCAAGATTCGACGCATTCCCCGCAGCATTGACGACGCGTCCGACACCGAGGCTTTCATACGAGGCCATCAGGAATTTTCCTCTTTCGTTCTCTCCAGACCAACATCGCCAGAGCAATGGCGACAACTGCCGTAACGACTGCCGCCGCCTGGTTCAAGGCAAACCAACCGATGCGATTTTCGAGAGCACCCGAAGAGAAGGTGGCGACGATCATCGTGGCGAAAATGAGGAAGTCGTTCGTCGATTGCACCTTCGCCTTCTCCGCTTCTCCTTCGTAGGTGCCTGTCAGGATCGTCGTACTGGCAATGAAGAGGAAATTCCAACCCACACCCAGCACAGCGAGTCCCGCCATATAATGGATGACCTCAAGGCCCAGCAGATTGAGCGCCGTGGACAGACCGATCAGTGCAACACCGAAGAAGAGGATGGGGCGTTCGCCGAAACGACGGATGAGTGATCCCGTGAAGAAGGAGGGAACATACATTCCCAGCACGTGCCATTGGATGACCTGCGCCGTGTCACCGAAGGAGTGCTGGTGCCGTTCCATCGACAGAGGTGTCGCATTCATCAGCAAAGACATCAACCCCCAGCTGGCGACGGCACCAAGTACGGCCAGAAGGAAGGTGGGTCTGGCGGCCAACTCGCCCAGCGATCGACCACCGCCCTGCGTCTCGCCTGCAACAGGCTTGGGAAGACGGGAAAAGGAAACGACGATCAGAATCAGAGCCTGCACGCAGGCAATGGCGGCGAAGGTTCCCAGAAAGGGTGCCGACGGATGCAGTTCCTTTGTCGCCGTCGCCAGGGCTGCACCGACGAAGGCGGCGATCACCCCTCCCGCCATGACCAGTGAAATAGCTCGGCTGCGGTATTCTTCCGGCGCCACCTCTCCGGCGGCGAATCGATAGTACGTGGCAAAGCCATTGACGGAGCCAATCAGGAATCCGCCGGCACACAAGACGATGAACTGGTCCAGCCACAGCGCCACAACACATGTAGAGGCGCCGGCAATTCCCAGCATCGCTGCCAGTTGAAAACCCGCACGGCGACCATAGCGTCGCATCATCTGCGCCGCAGGGATGGTGGCGATCGTCATCGCCACGGGCACCAGAGCCAGAGGCAGTGTCGCCAGAGAGGCATCGGGTGCCATGCGCCGACCCGTCAGGGCGATCGACATGAACACCATCATCGACGACGTGCGCGTCAACGCCTCGCAGATGAAGAGCAAGCCCACCTGACGCATTAGCTGTCCGTCGGCCGGATGAACAGCCGCCCTACCTGATCCACATTACTTCCGTGCTGCACGGCGGGCTCTCACCGCCTGGGCCAGTTCCTCCAGAAGTTGCTGCGTCGTCTCCCAGGAGATACAGGCATCGGTGATCGATTGTCCGTAGGTGGGCTGCTTGCCCTCTTCCAGATTCTGCTTGCCTTCGAGCAGATGACTTTCCATCATGACACCGAAGATGTTGTCAGACCCTGCCGACAGCTGCTCTGCCACATCCTTGCAGACCACCGCCTGTCGCTGATGATCCTTCTGGCTGTTGCCGTGACTGAAGTCGATCATCACCCGGTGCGGCAGATCGGCCTTTTTCAGTTCCTCCGCGAGTGGGTCGACGCTCTGCGCGTCGTAGTTGCCACCCTGACTTGAACCGCGAAGGATGATGTGACAGGCGTCGTTGCCTGTCGTGGCGACGATGGCAGAAATGCCCTGCTTGGTCACCGACAGAAAGTGATGAACGCCACGCGCAGCGCCGACGGCGTCGATCGCCAGTTGCGTACTTCCACCCGTGCCGTTCTTAAATCCCACGGGCATGGACAGACCGGAAGCCAGTTCACGATGGACCTGACTCTCAGTTGTACGGGCACCGATCGCCCCCCACGACACAAGATCAGCGATGAACTGCGGCATGATCGTGTCGAGGAATTCAGATCCTGTCGCAAGTCCCAGATTGCCCAGATCCAGCAAGAGACGACGCGCCAGACGCAGCCCCTCATTGATGGCAAAACTTCCGTCGAGATGCGGATCATTGATCAGCCCCTTCCAGCCCACAGTCGTTCGCGGCTTCTCGAAGTAGATGCGCATGATAACGATCAGGTCATCCGCATACTGATCGGCTGACTTCTTCAACCGCTGGGCAAATTCGTGGGCAGCCTTCAGATCGTGAATGGAACACGGGCCCGCGATGACAACGAGGCGATCATCGCTGCCGTCGAGGGCATGGCAGATCTGCTCACGCGCAGAGCTGACGGTGACGGACGCCGTCTCCGTCGTCGCCAACTCCTCCATGAGAATGGCGGGCGGGATCAGGGGGCGCAGATCGGCAATACGCAGGTCGTCGGTGGTGTGCAGCATGGGTTCCTTCTTAAAAGTCAGATGCGATCGCAGATGTCATCGGTTATCAATCACGATCAGAGACCGATCACGGCGACAACTTCGCCGTCCCGTACACTGACGGATTTCAACACCAGCTTGGCCAGCGACTGCTTGTAGTCGTCGGCATTGAGTCGATACACAGGAATCTGCGCCAGATAGCGTTTGGCCACCACCTCAGCGACCGCTTGCAGGGCCGACTCGAAGCGTTTCGGCACACCCGCCACGTCGAGTGAATCGAGGCGAGGATCTGCCAGGGCGATTTCGCCGCGATTTGGATCGTAGATCAGACCACTGTCTACATGTAGACGACCACGGGCCTTTCGGCCTCCTGGCAGCTGTGCCCGAATGTCGAGAGCCAGGCCGATCCGTTCTCCAGCGGTTGGCAGAATCACTTGCGGATTCGAGAATCGCACGCGCAGCAGCGCCTTGTTCTCATCGACGGGAAAGACAGCATCGACCTTCTTCTGCAGCTGCGCCTGGGAGAAGATCATTTCCTTCTGCAGCAGTCCCGTCGCACATCCTGCGCATGTCGCCAGAATCAGCGTGAGGGTTGTCAGCGTTGACCCCATCTTACCCTCGTAGAAACGTATCGATGTCACCCTTACCGAGCGCCTTCATGCGCATGGAACGGAGGCGGTCGGTCTCTCGTTCATCGGCCAGGTCATCTGGATCAAACACCGAACCTGCTCGAACGGTCAGGACGGGGCGCAGATTCTGCGATCCCACGAGACGCTCATCACGAATATCATGAAACTCGAAGGCCCCATCCTGCTCAACCTCAAAGGCTGCCAGGTCCGCGATGGTACCCGTTCGCAGAGTGCCAAATTCGTCGCCGCGTTGAATCGATTCAGCGGGCGCCGTCGTGCACTGCCTGATCACATCATCAAGGGGAACCCCCAGGTTCAGCAGTTTTGACGCTGTCTCCGGCAAGGAGTAGACGGGGTCTTCGAGGCTGGCACAGTGCAGATCGGTACTGATCACATCCGCCGTGAAGTCCTGCGCCAATGCCTTGCGAGCAATGTGGAATGCAAAGGAACCGCCCCCGTGACCGACATCAAATAACACTCCTCGCTCACGCGCCTCCCACACAGCCGGCAGGATCCGCTCACCGTCGCCAAAGATGTCATCTCCCTTGTCATGGTAGCAGTGGGTGATGATATCACCCGGTCGCAGAGTCTCCAGCACTTCCGGCAAATCGATCCCGGGACCCAGGTGCGCCATGATCGGCGTCTTCGTTGCGGTTGCCGCCTCGACAGCAAGTTTCAACGGGGCGATGCCATTGTCACCCAGTTGAAATCGTCCCATGCGGATCTTGACACCCACACAAGTCTCGGGCCAGGCAGAGATGATCGCCGCCGTCCGCTCTGGACATGCATAGCGAATATCTTCGAGTTCACCCAGCGGGCCGTACGTGAGGCCAATCCCGGAGATGTGGACGAAGGCGAGGATCTGCGTTCGCGAGGTGGCTGCGATGTTCTCTTCGAATCCCCAGAAATTCGCCCACCCTGCAGATCCGGCATCGACGACGGTCGTCACACCCGTTGCCAGGCAGAGAGCATCGGCACGAATTCCCCAACTGGTGGAACCAGCATACAAGTGGGCATGGATATCGATGAAACCAGGCGTCAGGATACGACCCGACAGATCGATCCTTCGCCGTGTATCGCCTTGGATATTTTCGGCCACCTCAACGATGCGATCCCCCGTGACGGCCACATCTCGAATGGCTGACAAAGACTGGGATGGATCGATGACGGTGGCGCCCGTCAGCAATAGATCATACATCGGTTCGCTTGACACCCTCGGTGGTCGGCCTTAATTCAGGCCGCTTCACTCAGGAGAAGAGGAGACTGAAGGGAATGGGAAACTTACCACCTGAAGCTGGAATTCGCGTCCCACCAAAAACTCTGCGGGAATTTGTGCAAAGACTCTTCGTCGGCGGTGGCATGCGTGATGCAGACGCACTGACCATGGCCGAACTGCTGGTGGCCACCGATCTGCGCGGTGTCGTGAGTCATGGAACCTGGCAAACCCTCGGCTATGTGCGCATGATGCGTGAGGGTCGAGTCAATCCGCAACCTGAAATACAGGTGGTTACATCGCGTGGTGCAACTCGCGTCTATGATGGCGATGGCGGCATGGGTCATCTGCCTTCCATCCAGGCGGCTCGGTTTGTCGCCACCGCCGCCCAGGAGCAGGGGTTGGCTGCAGCGACGACGGGCAACCACTTTCATTTCGGCGGCGCTGGCAAATACTCTCGCATGGCTGCCGCCGAAGGCTGCATTGGGATCTCCGTCTCTTCCCATCGCTGGCCACGGCAGGGCATGATTCTCAACGCCGCCAATGGGGCTTCACCGATGAGTATCGCCTTCCCAGCCAGAGACCAGCCGCCCTTCGTGCTCGACATGGCGACGAGTTTTGCTGGCTTCAGTGAGCAGGATTTTGAACGCGCACCCTTTCTCTATTTCAAACAACTCGGTTTGGGCGCAGCGGCCCATGTCCTCGGCGGCATTCTCGCCGGCATCTGGAATGCCGATCGAATTCCACCCGCATCGCAATGGGAGTCGAATCAAGGAGGATTTTTTGCCGCCTTTGCTGTCGACGCATTCATGGACGAAGAAGAATTTCTGACGCAGATGGATCGTTTTGTGCGTGAGTGCCGTGCCGCAGATCCATTTCCTGGCCACACAGAGGCTGAACTACCCGGCAATGTTGAGGCACGGTTGGAGGTCGAATATGCTCGCGATGGCATTCCCGTTTCAGACGCGCATCGTGAAGCCCTCGAAACGACGGCCACAGAAGTGGGCGTCGGGTCGCCCCTCGCTGAATACGAACACACCCGTTTCGAAGAAAGTCCCACGTCATGAGCAGCGGACGCGTCGTCGTCACCGTCGGCATCGAGTTCTATGGCCAGCAACCTGCTCGGAGTATTCTTGAGAAAGCGGATCTTGAGTGCATTCATCGCCCCGGGTCGCCCGGATGGCCGGATGCGGAGACCATAGAGTATCTGAGCGGCATGCAGGGCATCCTCGCCGGCGCCGAGTTTCTCAATGGGTCGACCATGGATCACGTTCCTGAGATGAAAGTCGTCGCCCGCAATGGCGTCGGCTTTGATCGGGTAGATCTCGGCTATTGCACAGATCGAGGCATCGTCGTCACCAATACACCCGGATCGATGGCGGATGCCGTCGCCGATCTCACCTTCGCTTTGCTACTGTCTGTCGTGCGGCATGTGGTGGCAGGGAATGCGAATGTAAAATCCGGGAGCAGCTACGATGTACCCATGGGAGAGGATCTGGCCTCCATGACACTGGGGCTTGTCGGTTGCGGTCACATTGGTGCGGAGACGGTGCAACGTGCAAAAGCCTTCAAAATGCCAGTACTCGTCGAAGATCCGTGGGTCGATCCACAGCGGCTTCGCGATATAGGCGCCGAACCGGTCGATCGCCAGCGTCTGCTGGCTGAGTCAGATGTCATCAGTCTGCATCTGCCACTGACAGATGAGAGTGCCAATTTCGTAAATGCCGACTTCCTCGGCGCCATGAGACCCGGTTCATTTCTGTTGAACACAGCTCGCGGCGGTCTCGTCGATGAAGGCGCCCTCATCCAGGCGCTGCAATCGGGTCATCTCGCCGGCGCCGGTCTGGATTGCCAGGCCAGTGAGCCGCCGGAGGGATTGTCATTGGATCTGGTCGCCCTCGACAATGTCGTCGCCCTTCCACACTGTGCTTCAAAGACAGCGACGGCGCGAAAACGCATGTCCATCGCGGCAGCGCACTCCATGGTGGATGTCCTGGAGGGGCGGCAACCTGAATTCGTCGTGAACCGAGAGGTGTTGGAGAAATTGGACCTGCGCCCCCGAGATTAACGTTGTCCGCCCTGCGGCGACGACGATCGTCTTGAGTGACTCAGACGTAGTCCTGTTGCGACCATCCCAACGGCAAGGGACACCAGCTATGTAGTGCCGCCAGCGCGGGGGGGATATGGACGACCGCCTCGGCAGGCAGAGGGCCAAAAAGAACACGCATCGCCGTGAAGGCGCTCCAGATCACTGCCGCAGCGGCCGTGCTGCGCCGACACTCGACTTGTCCTGCTGTCACCTCGATTTCGAGCGTACCCACTTCCTCGATCCCAAAGGACACCCTGCCGTCCGGTAGCGATGTCGACAAGGCGCGTGCACGCAGCAAAGCGCCCACAGTTTTTTCCCAGTCAAAGATCTGCCAGTTCCCTGACGACGTAACACTCTCGCCCTCCACCAATGGACTCAGTTGCTGGAGAAGATCCGTCGACGTGGGCATCGCAAGAAAACTGGCGCTGTCATCACGAGCACGAACCCAGGCGCCGGCAATCTCTGCTAGTTGATGTTGATTTCTTGCGACCATCTCAACGACCTCGCCGCCCTTGTCGTCCACTACCAGATAGCCAATGACTGCCCCCCGGGTATCTGTCGCCAGATAAGGTCGGCGGTAACCGACGCTGAGGTATCGGTGGAATGCTTCCGGTGCTCGTCGGCAGAATACGGCCTGCTGATCGTGGAGTCCTTGAGCGACCATCAGCGCCGCGTCATCGCCCGCGTCGATCGGCACGAAGGTGATCGGTGTTTCCTGCTGGGCATGGCGAAAATTTGTCGCCGACAGGGTGAGTCGTGTACGTGCACCGCATTTTTCATAGCCAAAGTAGCCGTAACGCTGACGCTGACCTCCCAGCCATGAGAGATCGTATTGTTCCTCGATCATCACCTGCACGCAGTGATTCATCAGCACCTTCATATAACCAGCGCCACGCACACTGCTGTGTGTGGATACACCGCCGATGCCGCCCACTTTCAGCACCGTATCACCCACCTGCCAGGCCATGGGGAACAAACCCACAACGGCGCGCAGCTGGCCATCCACGCGAACAGCGTAGTTACACGACATGTGTTCATCGGTCGGCTGATAGATCGACGGCAGCAAGGTGGCGAAATCATGAGGCTGGTGCTCGCCGAAAACTTCGTTGAGGAATGCCATCGCCTCGTCGAATTCGGCACCTGTCAGTTGGACAACATCAACACTCATCCCCGTCTTATCTCCCTGCGACGTCACTTACTCGAAGGGTAAAACTGCACCCAGTTGCTTAGCTTGCTCGATCGCCGCCGCAGCCGCAGCGGCGTCACCTGCGGCGCGCAGCGCATCGGCAAGATTCAACCACGGCACTGGCCACGCCGGACGCAATTCGGCTGCCAGCCGATAGGCATCGGCGGCGGGCATCCACCGCCCCTGGCGAAAGAGCGTGGCACCACGATTCAGGTGGGCTGCAGCCCGTTGGGGTTGCAACTGGCATGTTCGCTCAAATGCTGCCAGCGCTGCCGCCCATTTTCCCTGCGCATACAGCGAAAGTCCAAGATTGTAATGGGCAGTGGCAAATCTGGGATAGATGCCGATCCCTCGACGATGGCGTGCCTCGGCCGCAACGAATGCGCCACGTACGTACAGAGCCGTTCCCAAGGCGTCATACGCGCGTGCAGAGTTGGGCTGTGTCGCGACCGTGTGTTCCCACAAGCGCTCGGCATTCTGCCAATCCGTGCAACGCCACAGCGTTCGGCCGCACATGAAAACGAGGAGCAGACCAACCACTACGCGGCGAACCATGGGGCCCGTCGTGCGCCAAGACAGCGATGCCAGAGACCATGATGACAGACAAGCAGCAAGACTCAGACTGAAACCGACCATAGGCAGATACAGATAGGCCTCCGAGAAGGCTGCCTCCCCAGTGAGCAGAATGTTACTGACCGGTAGAAGCGTCGCAGCCACCCACAACACACCCAGCATGGTGAGTTCGGCAAGACGTATGAAGCGCAACAGCGCGAACCCCAACAACGCCAGCAGCAGGCCGGCCTGCAGGCCCGTCCCCACCGTCGTCGACAGGTTGATCACGCCATAGCCATAGTCTGCTGACAGCCGCATGGGCATCACCAGCAATTGCGCATAGTGCCAGCCCTGGTCGAGACCGATCATCACGCGTTGCGTTGTCGGCAGCAGGGCCAGGGGGTTGCTCAGGATGTCAACGACAGCCCCCGAATCAGACCAGGCGGGCAGGCGGGCCAGGAGCCACACCACAACCGAACCATACCCAAGCAGGTGCATCATCAGCGACGGGGGCGGCAAGCTGCGAGCATTTCTTCGACGTTGGCCCAACAGCATCAGCCCCGGCAGGGCCGCCACCTGAACCGTCGCATGCAGAGCCAGGACCGTTGTCGCCACCAGCCCCAGCGCCAACAGGGAGCGATGACCCCTGATCTGGGTACAATACAGACCCAGCAATAACAGACCGGTCCCCAACAGAACACCATGCGCCGGCAGACTCAGAACTGCCTGACTACCACTGGGCCACACGGCAAATAGCACAGCAGCGAGTCCTGCCGTAGTTGATGAGGTCCACTGCCGTGCCACGAGCAGCAGCAGACAACTGTTGATCGCATGCAGCAGAAGCCCCGTAAGACGGAAGCCGAAAGGGTGCAGCCCAAAGACTACCGTCTGCGCTGCGAGCCACCAGCGCGTGAGCCGGCCCCCTTGGGTTGGGTCGTAGCCGTCGGCGGTGATATCGATCAGGAGCAGATCCGCTGCGAGCAGTTCGTTGAACAGACTCGCCGCATAGACCGCAACCACTGCGGCAACAACAAGAACAGTCCAGTTACGCACGTACTTGCGTCTGCATGAGTCGTTCAAGAATTCGCAACCGCAACCGATTCTCGTCATCAGCAGCACGGCTCGTCCCCGCCAGATTGTCCTGCTCATCGGGATCGCTGTGACGATCAAACAACAGGTAGACCTCGCCGTCTGTGTTCAAAACTGCCTTGTGATCCACATCGAGCCACATCACTTCCCCATTCATTTCACTGATGGCGCCGGTCCGATGGTGGTGGGTGACATCCGCTGTACCTGGAAGCAAGGACTGAGAAAATCCCACCGCTCGGGTTCCTCCCATCTCGCACAGGGTCGCACCGACATCCATCCACTCTGCGGGGGAATCATTGATCGCACCTTGAGACTCGATCGCCCCCTTGGGGGGGCGTACGATCAACGGCACGCGCACGGCTGAATTCAGCAGCTGGCTCTTGTAAATGAGACCGAAGTCACCATTCATCTCACCATGATCCGACGTAAAAATGATCAGCGTATTGTCGAGGTCGCCACGTGACTCAAGGGTGGCGAGAATCTGACCGATCTGGTCGTCGATGAGTTCGACATTGCCCGCGTAGTTTGCCCGCATAGCCGCTACGTCCTGGGGATCAAGAGCAGGCCGCTGCGCCAGGCGCTTGTCCAGTGCCCCCAGGGGGCGGTCGCCGGGATGGCTCGCCCATTCTGGTAAGGGGATGGACGCCGGCATTTGGTCCGGGTCATAACGTCGAGCAAATTCATCGGGTGTATCCCACGGCTCGTGGGGACCACCAAAACTGACCCAGCAGCACCATGGCTGATCACCGTCGTAGTCTCGCAAATACGCATTCGCCCCCTCGCCGACATAGGTGTCGGCATAGTGGGCCAGTGGCAGCGGTGATGGACGGGCAACGTGTGGCTTCGTCGCAAAGCGATCATCGAGGTCCTCGCGGTAAGCTCGCCACAATCCGAGGTGCTCCCATCCTGCGGTCATGTGCGACAGAACCCGTGCACTTGCCCGGGGCCCACCGATTTCGTCGACATCATCCAGACCGTACTCGTGCATCAGGTGTTCTCGATCGCGCAGATCGCCCCCGTGTGGATGCAAATGCGTCTTACCAAACAGACTTGTGCGATAACCTGCAGCTCGCACCGCCTGCATCCAGGTCGGCGAACGTGGGTCCAGCGTGTGATGGCCATTGTCCCACACCCACGTGTTGTGTGGGTAGAGGCCGGTGGCAAGACTCAGACGTGCGGGAATACAGACAGGCGATGTCGTCACACAATTGCGAAAGCGAACACCTTCCTGAGCCAACCGATCCAGGTGCGGCGTGTTAACCCAGTCACTGACACACCCGAGAGCGTCTGCCCGCTGCTGATCCGTCATCAGCAATAGCAGATTTGGCCGTCTGTTCACGCTTGATCCGGGGGCAGGAAGAATTCAAAACGTGCCGGGTCGCCGTAGTCTCCGGCGGGGATCGGCATGATGCCCGTGCTCTGCTGTGCGGCAAGCACGATCCGCTTGTTGAAATCACTCACGTGTTCGGCGTCGAGATAGTCTTGCACGGGCATCCAACGACTCTCAGCGATCTCTTCCTCCTGAATCGTGATCTGCTCTGTGAGGGGCCGCAGACGGCAGACGAAGTAGATGTCAGACTTGCCATATCGGTAGCCGTGCCAGTGTCGGAAACAGACGAGGGATTCAAAAACTGTTTCGATTCCCGTCTCCTCGTGCACTTCTCTGACGACGGCCTCTGCCAGATGCTCCCCCTCATGCAGCGCGCCACCGGGAAGTTTGTATCGAGGTGGTCTGGCTTCATCACGATGATACCGCTCACTCACCACCAGCAATTCGTCTCGATCGTTGATCGCCACACCACCGGCGCCGATATAATGCGACGCATGGGCGGGAATGAAGGCATCGGTTTCCAACTGTAGCGTCAGCATGAGATACTGGTCGCTACTGTGATGGAAGCGAAAACCAACGGCTGTCGCCACAGGGATCAAAACGGCTAACTCGAGGGCGACCTCCAGCCACACCACTCGATAACCTTGCTCACGCCAGGCGCCCAGGGAGGTTTCGAGTTCCTGCCCAAAAATCTGTGGATCGGGGTTCAGCCCATCTGGCGCCGGAATGACACCACCGAATGGATTCTCTGTTGCAGTCAGAACGGTCATACACTCGGCTTTGTCTGAGATGAAGGTACGGAGCGCGAGAAAGTGAACAAAAGACCTGTGAAACAAGCCATGTCAAGATGGCAGTATCGGGAACTTTTCAACTTCTGAGCGATCGAATTCAGACCACGAGCACAAGGAAATCTACGTGGCAGGTTTTCGGCGATTTCGGTATACTTGCTGCAGAATCAGCCGAGTGAACGAAATTCATACTGCTCTAAAAGAGACACCCACCACTCCATTGAAAGGAGTTCCCATGCCGTTTTCCTTCACCAACTCCAAGGGCCAGGCGTACATCCTGCACTCCAAGACGACGACCCTGAAAAATGGAAACAACCAGACGATCTACTACTTCGCCAAAGATGCGAGGGAGAACAGCCTGGATGCCGTTCCTGACGGCTATCAGGTTGCCGAGAGCAAGAACGGACTACCGGTCCTGAAGCGCGCGGACAAATAGAGCAGCGCGCTCTTAGCGCGACTGCACGAGATGTTTGGAGGGTTCCACCCAAGTGGGACCCTCTTTCTCGTTCTTGCTGCGGCCATTCTACTTCGGCCAGCAACGAGTCACGACTGGGCCTTCGCCATCCAACTCGATCCGGTGGACGGACGCGGTGGGTAGGTCCATCCCCGGTAGTTCCGCCAGACCCAGTCCTTGCCACTCGAGCAGAGCCACACCGATCGGGTCTCGATGCGAAACCGCCACAATGCTCGCATCCTGTTGCAGAGCATCGGTGGCCCAGGCCATGAACCGGTGACGCATGGATGCGGCCGATTCGATTCCTGCCACACCGGTTTCTGTGACGTAGGGTGAAGGCAAGGCATCAAATCCTCCGCCTTCATATCCACCGATATCGGTTTCCGCCAACCGTTCATCGATCGACACAGGTAACTGCATGGTCTTTGCCAGCAAGGCCGCCGACTCCTGGGCCCGCTGCAGTGGTGAGCTGTAGAGCACATCGAAGGGCGCGAAGGGTTCCAACGCCGCCCCCGCCGCCTTGACTTGCTCCTGCCCCAGATTACTCAGGCCGAAGCCGGGCAGGCGACCGTAGATGATCTGCTCAGGATTGTGTACTTCGCCGTGGCGTACCAGATAGATTGTCCCAGACATGGCGCATATACTACACCCATGTCCCTCGACATCAACCTCACGACGTCTCGCAGCATCCTGACACGCACCTCGGGCTTCCTCGCGACCGTGACGTCCCATTCGCTGCAACCATACCGAGGTTGCACCTATGGCAACTCTCTGTGTGGTGTGGGTTGTTATGTACGACACAATGGCCTGCTGACCCGGGGTCAGCAGTGGGGATCGTTCCTTGATATTCGCACCAATGCGGCTGATCTCTATCGCTCACACGTTGGCCGTGAAAGGCGGTGGGCCCAGGCACAGCGACAGGGCTTTTCCATTTTCATGTCCAGTTCCACAGATCCCTACGTGCCACAGGAGCGTCGCCACCGAATCACTCGAGGTCTGCTTGGCGCCATGGTGGCAGAGCCTCCAGATGAGCTCATCGTGCAGACCCATTCTCATCTGATCACCGACGACGTGCCCCTTCTGCGCGAACTGGCGCCCCAGTGTCGCCTACGTGTTCATCTGTCGATCGAGAGCGACCAGCAGGATCTGCCCGGCCTGCCGCCCCCGGCCAGCTCCATTGAACATCGTTTTGCCGCCGCCAACACCTTGCGTCGCGCTGGGGTGCGTGTGGTGATCACCGTGTCGCCTCTTTTGCCAATTCGGGATGCTGAGTCCTTCTTTGCGCGGATCGCCGCGGCGGCGGATGCCGTCGTCATCGACCACTTCATCGGCGGCGACGGCAGCCCCGATGGTCGACGCACTGCCAGGACTTCTTTGCCAGCGGCGATGGCTCAACTCGAACCTGCAAGTGTCACACTCAATTACCGTGATGCCATCGTCGACGTCGCGTGTCGTCATCTGCCGGGCAACGTCGGTGTCAGCATCGATGGCTTCGCAGGCCGCTTCCTGCCTGCCTGAGATACCAGCCTGGCGTAAACCGTCTGGCCCGAACCGTAGCTCAGGCACCCTAGCCCAGACTGATCGGAGGTCACCCATGGATCGACATTGTCAGCAGGCCCTGCAGCGCAAGGTGCTGCGCAAGGGCACCACTCTGCGTGAGTTGAGTGCGCTGCTCGAACCACATCTTCCACATCTGACGACCCCATCGACAGCCACAGCCTGGCAGAAACGTGCGACGCAGACGCGCCAACGCCTGCTCGAACATTTCTTCGTTGGTCATCCCTCGGGTTTGCTGCAGGAGCAACCACGCGTCCAGTGGCGTGGCACGATTGAGACAGGCGAAGGGTATCGGATTCGCAAGCTGCGCTACGAAGGATACCCGGGGATGTGGGTGCCCGCCTTGCTCTACGAGCCCACCGTGCTCAAGGGCAAGGTACCCGTCGTGTTGAATCCGAATGGCCACCATGCAGGCGGCAAGGCGATGGACTACAAGCAGGCACGCTGCATCAATCTGGCCAAGCGTGGGATGCTCGCTCTGAACACGGAATTCATTGGCATGGGTGAACTGCGAGCTGATGCAGAGCACCTGCGCATCAGTCTGCTCGATGTGCTCGGCGTCGCCGGCATTGGTGTGTTCTATCTGCTGATGAAACGGGGACTCGACGTATTGCTCGCCCACCGACACGCAGACCCAGAACGTGTCGCCATGACCGGTCTGTCAGGAGGTGGTTGGCAGACAGCCCTGCTGTCGGCCCTCGACGAACGGATCACAGCCATTGTACCGGTCGCCGGCCATTCACCGCTGTGGCAGCGTCGAAGTTGTGTCGCTGACATTGGTGATCTTGAGCAGTGTCCAAGTGATCTGTGTACGATCGCCGACTACGATACTCTGACAGGGATGTTCGCGCCCCGTCCGTCATTGCTGATCTATAACCATGAAGACGACTGCTGTTTCCAGACGCGGCGCACTCGTGGCTCCATCTATCGACCGGCCCGTGCCATTTACGAGTTGTTAGGCGTCGGTGATCGCATCGGGCTGCACGACAATACGGATCCTGGGACGCACAACTACGAGCGCGACAATCGTCGACAATTGTATCGGTTCCTCGACGAGCACTTTGGCCTCACGACGGTAGACGACGATCTGCCCTATGAGCAAGAGTTGCAGACGGAAGCTGAACTCGACGTGGGCCTGCCCGCAGACAATGCGACGATGCATTCCCTCGCCATGGGGCATCTGCAGGAGATTCGCCGCAAGCGCAACAGGCGGTCCTCTGCAACACCGGCAGCCAGACGAGCCAGATTGCGCCGACTGCTCAATCTCTCAGCGTCAACGAAACCCAGGCCGAAATCAGGGCCGACAAAGTCCCGGTCGAAGGTCACAGCCAAGGTGGTGTCCACCCATCGCGCCGGTGTAACACAATGGCGGTTGAGCGTCGCGGGCTTGACCGTGCCCATGACCCAGATTCAGCCCCAGGGGCGCGTCGCAGGTATCGAGATCGTCCTCAACGATGCAGGACGAGCCGGCAGCTCACTCGCCGCGGCGGGAGGGTTGGCGCGACAGCACCAGGTGCTGGTCGTCGACCTGCTCGGCACAGGTGAGAGTCATGTGTCCCACCAATATCACATGGTTGCCGCCAGCGCCGGCTTGCGCCCATTGGGTCTACAGACAGAGCAACTGCAAGCGCTGATCGATTGGGTAAGACGACGATTTCGCGTCGACAAGGTGCATCTGCGCGCTTCTGGGACGGTGATGCCCGTCGTCGCCTTGTTGGCTGCTGCTCTTGAGCCGGGCAGGATCGCTGATATCGAATTGGGTGGATATCTCGGGACCCTTGATCGGCTGATCGACTTGCCCCTGTCCTATGCGGCGCAGGCGCCATTGTTCTGCTTTGGTCTACTCGCCGAAATCGATCTGCCCGATTTGCTGCGACTGGCGACGGGGGTGCCCGTCCACGATCTGCAGCGGGGTCCACTCAAACGGTGATCGATGGCCGTGCTCGATGAAGCAGCCTTGGTCCGTTGGAGTGGTGATCCTTGTCGGGCCGTCAGCCGTGTCGCTCGCGAAGAATTCTTGCAGCAGCGACTTCATTGCACAACTTCGTGTAGACCTCGTCCAGATCGACTTTCGCAGCTGATCCCGGTGCGAAGCCACAGTCGGGATTCAGCACGATGCGCTCCTTGTCGATTGCCGTCATCGCCTGTTCTACTCTGTCGACGATCGTGTCAGGATCATCGACCTGACCAGGGTGAACACTCACACATCCCAGGCCAATCTCAATGTCCTCGCGCAGCTGCTGCAGGACACTGACATCACCAGCACCGGGGCTGGTGAATTCCAGCGTCAGGTGGTCGGTCTTGAGCTGATTGAGGGCCGAGATAATCGGGTCATACCCACCGGCATGAGCGGAGTCCCCGCGCACGCGGGCACCGGCGCGACGGCACAGATGCACGGCGCGGATGGCACCATCACCGACACCTGCCAGGACCTCGTTATCCATCTCCACCGATAGCTGCGCTTCGCCGTCAGCTCCACCTGCCGCCTCGGCATTCACGCCCTCGTATTTCTGTCGTACCTCCGCATCGACCAGCAGACACAGATGCGGATCATCCACCTGCACCACATGGGCTCCCGCCTCGACACACAGTTGTGCTTCCTGACGCAAAATCGGCGTGACAGCCTCGATGAATTCGCGACGTGTTGGATAGGCCGTCGCCGATCGATCCGCCTCCCACATACGCTCGCCGAGCAGTGCGGGTGCCGGTAGACAGACCTTCACCTGGCGGTCACTGGCCGCTTTCAACGCGCGCACCTCTGCCGCCACAGTGCCCGGGTGCTTGGGAGCCACCTTGTCGACGATCACCGTCCAGGGGCGACCATCATCACTGGTACCCAGCTCAAAGCCGTGCGCCAACTGCGCTATGACACCGACATAGGAGGCCCGTCGCCATTCGCCATCGGTAATGACATCCAGGCCGGACGCCGCCTGCAGGGAGGCTGCATAAGAGACGGCCGAGTCCAGGCGTTGTTCATCTGCCGCTTCGTCCCCTGTGCCGCCATCCAACACAATCTGCCGCACAAACTCGGGTCGGGGCATCGAACCCACGACAGCTGTTGGAAAGAGTGTGCCGTAGCGCTTGCTTGTGGACAATTCTTAGTGCCTTTCTGTCTCAGTCGGCATGATCACCATACAGACGGGGCCAATGTTCATTGGCCAGACGGAAGTCTTCTTCCGTATCCACTTCCATGTATTCCCCATCGGTGGTGACCATGTGCAGTGGTTGGCCGCGGTCGAGCAGCTCTTCAAAGAGGTGGATCAGATAGGCCTTGGGAAAAGGCGTGTCCGCCTTCCACACGTCCTCACCTAATCGGTCCTTCAACTCGTGATAGGTCTTCCGCAGCACCGACGCGCCCGCCGCATTGAACCGGGCAACACCGATATACTCCCCGTCTGCGTCTTGAGATGGAATGGTACGATTGACTCGCAGAATCTGGTCGCCCTGTGCGGTAACCTTCTCCGCGTCATCCTCCGGGTGCTGGCTGCGATCGGCGTAACGCGTGCGCCATTGTGTGTCGACACACAGCACAGAGTCCGCCGCGTGATCGGCAGCGCGCCTCACGACAGTCGGTCGATAGAGAATGTCGGCGTAGGTGCAGATGAATCCCTCGTCCATGCAATCCTCGGCACACATGAGGGAGGCGAGGATGTTCGTCTTGGCCCAATCCGGATTGTGACGAAATTCCAGGTCAGGATAGTCAGCCCGCACCAGATCGTATTGGTACCCACCGACAAAGACGATCTTGTCGATTCCTGCATCCCGCAGCGAACTCAACAACCAGTCGAGTATACGTCGACCGCCAATGGGTGCGTATGGTTTGGGCGCATCTTCCGTGAGCGCCTTGAGTCGAGACCCACGACCGGCGCCGATGATGATTGCTTGCATGGTCAGCGAGTATAGCCGCTGCTCTTCGGCGGCGCCATGGGAACCGGGCCCCCGTTAGCGACGTCTGTCTGGTATGGAAATTTACTCAGGCTTCACCTGACTCTGACTCACCTGCAAACCAGTCGTCGTAGTAAGCTGGATTGCGCCTCATCATTGTACCGATAGCAGGTACCAGCCCCCTTGTCGATGCCCGTATCAAGCTCGGGCACCGCCACAAGTAGGTCAGGTACCCTTGTGCGTTCTGCGCACGCTTCGCCGCCAATCGCTACCGTTGTCAAGATGAGGAATTTGCTGAGGTGACGACCTTTCTAATCCGCCTGTACGGACACTGCTTTGTGGATGAGCTGATGCTCATCTATCCGTTCTATGCCGTAATGTTTGTCGACGACGGTCTGACACCGCTGCAGGTGTCGACATTGTTCGCCGCCTGGAGCGCGACGACCTTGCTGCTGGAGGTTCCCTCCGGTGTGCTTGCCGATCGACATTCTCGTAAGACGATCATGGTTGCTGGCGCTGTCCTGCGCGCCACAGGTTATGGCTGCTGGGCTCTGTTTCCCGGATTCTGGGGATTCCTCGTTGGTTTTGTCCTCTGGGGTATCGAGGGTGCCCTGGGATCGGGTGCCTTTGAGGCGCTTGTCTACGACGAGCTCAAGCACTTCGGTCGTGAGTCAGAATACGCCAGGATTCTTGGGCGTTGTCGGAGTCTGGGCCTGATCGGTGTCGTCGTATCAGGCCTCATCGCCTCTATCGCCGTCTCTGCAGGATATGTGGTTCTGATCGCTGCCAGCAGCACGGCTGCCCTCGTCGCCGGTGTATTGCTGATGTCGCTGCCCACGGCTGCCCCCGTCGCGACCGTGGGCGGTGGCGGATTTCGTGCCTATGTGGATACACTGCAGCGTGGTGTTGGCTCGGTTGTCCTTCGACGTGCTGTTTGCCACATCGTCGTCTTTGCCGCTCTGGCCCGGGCCCTGGGAGGCACACTGGAGGAATATTGGCCGATCTTCATCTCGGAAATGGGGATGGCTCCTTTCGCCCTGGGGCTGTTTATGTCGTTGATGTGTGGCGTGCAGGCCTTCGCAAGTTTCGTCGCCCATCGCTTCGTCGATCTGCCGTCACGCCCGATCTTCGCAGTGTTCGCCCTCAGCGGCTTGTTGTTGTCTGCTGCCGCCTGGTCAATGCACATCGCTGCCATTGGCCTCATCCTGCTCTTCGTCTTTGTCTTTCAGGCAGTCGACATCATCTATGATGCTCGCCTGCAGTCGGCGATTGCCAGTGACCATCGCGCCACCGCCTCATCGGTGAAGAGTCTCTTCAGCGAAGTGGGTGGCATTATTCTGGTCATGTCCATGGGCGCCATTGTCACGAACGGATCCTATCAGATCGGTTTTCTGTGGTTTGGTGCCGCCATCGGCGTGATAGGTCTTGTGTTTTTGCTGGCAGGGAGCCCCAGGCTTGATGTGGATGCTGGTGGCGCCGAGGCTCACAGATAGCGATCATCACTGCCTGCAATCGACCACAACGAACCATCTGAAGCACCTGAAAGAGATCATATGAAAATCACGGACATTCGCCTGTTCCCCTTGACCGGGGCGACCGCTGATGGTGGCTGGGATCAAGGTTTTGACGGCGAGGAGAATCTCCACACACTGGTGGAAGTCGTCTCTGATGAAGGCGTCACAGGACTCGGCTCGGTCTACACCTCCGCCAAACTGTGCGACGGGGCACTGGGGATTCTGCGACCTCTCGCCCTGGGCGAAAGTGCAATCGAACCGACACGCGTTTGTGAGAAGCTGCATCAGTCCACCTTCTGGCAAGGACGCGGTGGCGCGATTACCCATTTGATCTCGGGGATCGACATCGCCATGTGGGACCTGTTTGGAAAAGTGACGGGACAACCGATCAGCCGCTTGCTCGGCGGCAGATACCGCGAAACCATCAAACCCTATGGATCGCTGCTGATGGCCGAACCGGACCTGCTGCGGGCACGATTGGAAGATGCGATCGCTCGTGGCTTTCGTGCGATCAAGATGGGCTGGGGACCCTTCGGCCGCGTCTCTCGTGAACTTGATGAACAGATCGTGCGAACTGCACGCGAAACGGTCGGCAATGACGTAGAACTCATGGTCGATGCAGGTGGCTCCGATCGCTACTGGCCACATGGTTACAAGTGGGCACTCACGACATCGCAGATGTTGTGCGACTATGACGTCACCTGGTTTGAGGAACCTCTACGACCCGATGACCTGGAGGGCTACTGCAAACTCACCGAGCACGCCCGACTGCCCATCACCAGTTGCGAGGTGCTCACGCGACGACAGGCATTCATGCCCTGGATCGAACGACGCGCCGTCGACTACATACAGCCGGATGTGACCAAGGTCGGCGGCCTGTCCGAGGAATTCCGTATCGCTATGCACGCCTACGATCACTCGATCCTCTTTGTCCCCCATGGCTGGAATACAGCGGTGGGGCTGGGTGCCGATCTGCAGCTCGTCGCCGCCGTGCCGACGGCCAGATGGGTAGAATACATCACACCTGCCCCGTATATTGAGGACCTCGTACTCGACGCCCCCTTTGCACTCAACGATGACGGACACCTGAGCATTCCAGCAGGCCCTGGCCTGGGTCTGCGCTGGAATCCTGAGGGTATTGAGCGCTTCTCGGGGATGCAGTTGACCCCTTCAGATCTGTAGTCATTGCAAATCACAGGAGTCCTACCCTAATGGCCAAGGCGACACTTGCCGAGGCGATCCCGATCGCCATTGTCGGCTGCGGTGGCATGGGACATCGACGACTCGGCGGCTTTGTGGAACTGGCGCAGGCAGATCTGCGACCCTTTCAACTGGTCGGAGCCTGCGACCCCGATCTGGGCAATGCCAATTCTCTCGCCGATGAGGCGCAGGCAAAACTCGGTGGCCCAAGACCTGCCGTGGCAGCGACCCTCGAGGAATTGGCTGCCAACACCCAGGTGCAGGCCATCGATCTGACAACGACGCCACGCTTTCATCACACGATTGCTGTAGAGGCCTTTGAGCGCGGCTGGCACGTGATGAGCGAGAAGCCACTGGGTCTGACCAGTCGTGCCTGCCAGACCATGCTGCAGGCAGCTGCCAGACACGATTGTGTTCTGTCCACTGCCGAGAACTATCGCCGTGATCCCATCAACCGCCTCGGCAAAGCCCTGATCGATGCGGGCGCCATTGGCACACCGCGATTGATGATCCACCACAGTATTGGCGGTGGCGATGGCATGCTGATTTCCGTCTGGCGGCACCAGAAAGATGGAGCGGGCGTCCTGTTGGACGTGGGGGTACACTTCGCGGATATCATGGAATTCTACCTTGGACCGGCGACCACGCTGTATGCGCAGACCCGTCTGCATGAGCCCATTCGGCGCAATCGCTTCGCCGGTCAGTCCGTCGCCACCGATGGCTCCGCCGGGGTCTACGAACGTTGGCAGACGCAGATGCCGGCCGAGTTCGAGGCGACAGCCGACGATGCAGCCTATGCGACGATCGGCTTTGCATCGGGTGCCGTCGCCTCCTATGTCGAGGATCATGCCGCACGGGGGCAAGGTGGTTTCAAACGCACGATCTTCGGTAGCGAAGGATCGCTGGATCTACCCGGCGACCGATCGGGAAGACGACTGGTCGTGCAGCGCGAAGGGGGTGACGCCATCGACGATGCCGCACTGTATGATCTGTGCCCCGACTTTCGCCTCGACGAGGCCACGGCACGGCTGTTCGGCAGCGATCGATTCTTCGAATACACCAACGAATTCTCTGCAACGGATTCGAAACTACTCGCCGTGGAATATTGTGACTTTGCCGCCGCCATCGAAGGTGAGTCAGGTCGCCCCGAAGTCGATGGCGTGCAAGGCGCCCGTTCCGTCGCCATGGCGTATGCCTGGATGGAGTCGCAGGTTGCCGGGCGTGCCGTGACGATCGACGAAGTATTCGACGATCGCCTCAATGCCTATCAGGCAGACATCAACGAAGGTCTTGGACTCTGATGCCAGCCATCCTGTGTCCCAGCTGCCAGAAACTCATCAGTCCGGATGCGCCACGGTGCCCACACTGTGGGCAAATCCGCCCCGGCATGTTCGGCCTGACGACATGGATGAAGAAGCTCGGGCTGCAGGTTGATTTCCCGCAGCTGATCACACTTGTGTGTGTTGTGATGTATGTAATCGCCTTGCTCTTGGATCCGGGTGCCATTTTTCAGTTTCGCGGCATGAACTTTCTGGCACCTTCGAGCGATGCCAGCTTTAAAGTGGGCATGACGGGCTCCTACCCCGTATTTGGCTTCGGCCGGTGGTGGACACTGGTCACCGCCATCTATCTGCACGGGGGTCTGTTGCACATCGGCTTCAATATGATGTGGGTGCGACAACTCGGCCCCGTCGTCGAAGATCTCTACGGCCCCATGCGGCTTTTCGTCATCTTCACGGTATCGGGTGTGACAGGCTTCATCGCCTCCGCCTATATGGGCGCCGGTTTCACTCTCGGTGCATCTGGCGGCATCTTCGGCTTACTCGCAGCAGCCATCGTCTACGGGCGGCGCGCCGGGTCCTCCATGTTTACCCAGCAGTTCCTCAAATGGGCGGCCATCCTCTTCATCTTCGGCCTCGTATTTCCTGGTGTGGACAATTGGGCGCACGGGGGTGGTTTCATCGGCGGTTACGCCACGTCATGGTTGTTCCTGCGCCAAGGCGAGAGTCGCGAGGGGATCGGCACCTATGCCCTGGCCGGTGCCTGCGGTCTGCTGACCGTGTTTGCCTTCCTGCGCCAGGCTCTGGCAACGATTCTCGGTGTGTAGTAGCCAGATCGCGTACAGGATGGCCTGATGCCAGCGGACGAACTCATCGATGTGCTGGACGAAAGTGGCGCCGTCATCGGCACCAAGTCACGGGCGCGTGTGCATCAGGATGGTGATTGGCACGGCTTGATCTTCGTCTGGTCCGCCTGGCTGGAAGAAGGCAGGTCCATGATGATGTTGCAACGGCGCGCCCGACGCGCCGACCCCTTTAGTGCACAGGTGGATGCCCTGGCAGGCGGCCACCTTCTTCAAGGAGAATGCCCCGTGGAAGGGGCGGTTCGCGAGCTTGAGGAAGAGGTAGGTCTGCAGGTCACGCAAAGTCAGCTTGTTGAATTGGGCACGATGCGTATGGAACGACCCGATGTCGACTGCCGTCGCGTGATTGAGCATCTGTTCCTGTGTCCTGTGGCCCTGCAAATCGATCAGCTAAAGACAAGCGACGAAGTCGATGGCTTTGCCCAGGTATCGATCGCCGACCTCGCCGATCTGATAGAAACTCGTCGTGACAGAGTGACGGCCCATCTGCGAGATCAGGAAGGCACTCGCGTAGGCGACCTCTCACATCACGCGGTCTCTGCCTATCCGCCGACAATTCTTGAGACCTTCCGACGCAGCCTGGCCGCTATCGAACACTATCTGCAACACGGTGAGACCGATCCAGGTCTCATCGAAGGAAACTAGAGAAAGACACTGACTCTCTGATCTTCGATACGGGTTTCAAAGGTGTCGACCTTCTCACTACTGTCTGTCAGACATTGCCCATCGTTAAGTTCGAATTGCCAGCCGTGCAAGGGACAGGTCACGACAGATCCTTCCACGTAACCATCTGCAAGTTGGCCGCCGAGATGTACGCAGGCGTTAGATATTGCATGTACTTGGTCACCCTCGCGGAATAGAGCCAGTCGCTGCCCCTCCACGACCACGAGGTGACCGCGTCCCGGTGTCAGCTCTTCCAGACTGGCAACATCTCGCCAACGGGCGGATGGGACATCGGCTAACGTCGTGGCCGATGCTTGGTCGTCGGTTGGGTCGTGTGTCGCAACGGGAATGGAGCGCAGAATATCGACGGCGTCGAGGACGTTGGTGAGTCCTGCGGCGGGATAGGCGCAGAGGATGGCGTCGAGGATTTCATCCCGACTGGCGCCTTCGCGCATCGCCCGCGGGATATATTGCCGCAGACCCCGAGGCGTAAAGTTCACGACCTTGGTGACGACGGAGATGAGGAAGCGGGTCTTGGGATCCAGATGCCGACCAGACTCCTTGAAAAAAGCCAGTAGATGTTCCATTGCCTCTGGTCGGTGGCGGCTCAACCACTGCAGGCCGCTCAAGTCCTCGTCTGCCTTTTCCTGATGATCTGCACTCACACGCTGGCTCTTTTGTTGAAGGGTGATCGACTGCTCTACAATATAGATCTCGTGCCCACTTTCCTCGTCAACCTATCGTGCAATCATTGACGACTCCTCCACTGTCTGACACGCGTGCGTCCGCCGCAGATCTCGCGGACCTGTTGCACCACCTCGATGGACGCGGTTACAAAGCCTATAACGAACTGCACAATACAGAGGGGTTCGTTTTTGGTGAGCCCTTCCCATTTCGACTCCATGTCGATCATGTACAGGCTGATCCCTTTGCGCCACCGTCACGCCTGCGTATCTGCATCCAACGTGCGGTCACCGGTCTGCCGACACACTTACTCGACGATCCGGTGTGCTGTGTTGGCTTGTGCCACGGAATCGCTGAAGCTGTGGCGACGGCCATGGATCTGGTGGGCGGATCGGGTGATCGGCCGATGCTGCAGATCGACCGTCCGGGGCAGCAAATTCTGCGGCGCTCCTGTATCCAGATCACGGACGATGAAGTCAGCATCCACTTCAGTGCTCGGCTCCCCGCAGCGGGTCGTCGCATTCTCGGCCACAAGGCGATTGATCTACTGTGTGAAGATCTGCCGGGTGTCGTGGCATCTGGCCTGGTCTATCGGAATCTCGACGCGCACAGATTGGCGAGCCTGTGCACAAGTGTCGCTGATGCAGAAGCGCTTCGTGCGCAACTCTCGCAGCAGGGATTAGCCGCCTTTGTCGCAGACGGCAGTCGCCTTCCCCGCGCCACTGGCGCCAGTGACGAGCCGATGGCCGCAGATATCGTCGCATGGCAATCGCCCGAGACGCTGAGCGTCGAGCTGAACCTTGCAGATGGGCGTCCCATCACGGGCACCGGCTTTCGGCAAGGTGTCACAGTCATCGTAGGGGGCGGTTTCCACGGCAAGTCGACACTGCTGGACGCGCTGCGTCTGGGGATCTACGCTCACGTTCCTGGTGATGGACGGGAACGTGTTGTCTGTGATTCGACGGCTGTGGCGATTCGAGCCGAGGATGGACGGCGGGTATCTGGCGTGGACCTGTCGCCTTTCATTGGTGCACTGCCCCATGATCAATCCCCCAGCCATTTCATATCCGACGATGCCTCCGGTTCTACATCTCAGGCGGCGGCGATCGTGGAGGCCGTGGAACAGAGCTGCCAGCTGTTGTTGATCGACGAGGACACGGCAGCAACCAACTTCATGATCCGCGACCATTGCATGCGACAACTGATCAGTGACGATCGTGAACCCATCACCCCTTTTATCGATCGCGTGCGGCAACTGGCAGCGTCGGGGATATCGACGATCCTCATCAGTGGTGGCAGCAGCGATTATCTGGGCGTCGCCGACACAGTGATCGCCATGGACAATTATCAGCCGTCAGATGTGACGACTCGGGCGCACGAGCTGGTTGTGCCTTCTCAGCAAGGCCCCACCGATCCCTGGCCACCGGGTCAGCGCCGGATCCCCCGGCGAGGCAGTATCAATCCGCAGCGAGGTAAACGAACCTCATCCGTCCGCGCCCGAGGCCTGAGAGAAATCCACGTTGGCCAGGACGAACTCGATCTGACGGCGCTCAGCCAGCTCGTCCACTGTAGCCAGACTCGAGCACTTGCTCAGGCACTTGCCTATGCTCATGAGCATCTTATCGACGGCGAGCGCGATGTAGTTGAGATTTGTGCAGCCATCGCAGTGAAGGTAGATGAGGAGGGACTTGGTATCCTGACACCTGACCGTGGCCATCCAGACGTAGCGCAATTTCGGCACGTTGAGTTGGCAGCGTCCCTCAATCGCCTGCGTTCGCTGCAGATCGTATCTGAACCTGGAGTTTCCGCTTGATTCATGTCGAACACGTAACACGAACCTATGGTCGCCTGGTGGCGGTCGATGACGTCAGTTTTTCGGTGGGAGCGAATGAAATTGTCGGTTTCGTCGGCCCCAATGGAGCGGGCAAATCGACGATGCTGAAGATGCTCTCCACCTATCTGGAACCCACGAGCGGGACGATTCGAGTGGGAGACACCGACATTGACGTCGATGCCGTCGCCGTACGCCAACAGATTGGCTACCTGCCAGGTGACACACCACTGTATGGTGATATGGTGGTCATCGACTGGTTGCGCTTCGTCGCCGGTGCCCACTCACTGACGGGCGGCGCAATCGATGCAGCCGTAACGCGAGTGGTCGATACGTGTGGTGTCGGCCCAGTTATCGACAAACGCATCCATCAATGCTCCACCGGGTTCCGCCAGCGTGTGGGTCTCGCCTCGGCGCTCATCCACGATCCCCCCGTACTGCTACTCGATGAACCCACACACGGTTTTGATCCCCTGCAGGTGATGGCCTTCCGCGATCTGCTGCACCAACTCAAGCAGGATCGCGCCATTCTGTTTTCGACCCATATCATTGCCGATGTGGAGGCCGTCAGTGATCGCGTCCTGATCATCGACCATGGGCGGCTGCTCGCGGATGGCACGTTGTCACACCTGTGTGATGAGGCGGGTCTTGCAGACCCCTCGCTGGAGCGATTGTTCGCCCACTTGGTTTCCGAAATCGGAGACGCCCATGTCTAGCGACAGACACAGACCACAATTGAGCTGGATTGATGCCATCCACCTGGTAACCAAGAGAGAATTGCGGGCGTATTTCGATTCACCCATAGCCTATATCTACGCCGCGGTGTTTCTCGCACTGTCATCGAGTGCTTTCATGAATGCATTTTTCCTGGAAGCGATCGTTGATATGTCTTCCTGGTTTGAGCGGCTCCCCTATCTGCTCATCGTTTTTGCTCCTGCCATGACAATGCGCAGTTGGGCAGAGGAGCACGCCCAAGGCACGATCGAGATTCTGCTTACTCTGCCGCTGCGTTCAGGGCAGATTGTGGTTGGCAAGTATCTGGCAGCCCTCGCGTTCTACGCCATGGTCATCGCCGGCTCGTTGCCCATCGTTGTCATGCTGGTCCGCCTGGGCCCGGCTGACATCGGCACAATCCTTGCCGGCTATCTCGGGGCCTTGTGGCTTGGCGCCTTCTTTCTCGCCTTCGGGCAATTCGTCTCCTCTCTGACGCACAATCAGATTGTCGCCTTTGTACTGGCAGCACTGCTTGCCAGCCTGTTCACCTTTAGTGGACATCCGCAGGTCGTGGAGATCATCGATGGCCTGGCACCAGAGTGGCAGCTCGGATCCTGGCTGGCGATGTCCGTGTCCGTGCTTCCCCAGTACGAGACCTTTGTCCGCGGCATCGTGGGTCTGGGTGCACTGGTCTACTTCACATCGATGATCAACCTGTTCTTGTGGCTCACGCAGATCGGCTTGGGACGGATCCGGCGCTAGTGAGACGACCCTTCGCACTGCAGGCACTGGTCGCGTTCTTCCTCGTGATTGCGATCGTGGCGTATGCGACGCGGGTGACGCAGGCCCTGACGCCGGGGATCCTGTTCGATCCGGGCGCCCGCCACGCTTCAACTCTTTCGGACCAGATGCGAAGCTGGGTACAGAGCCAGCGCGTGCCCCTGACAGCCACTCTGTTCTTGTCAGCCGACGAGCAGATGCCGGCGCATCTGAAACAGGTGGGCCCCGTGACCCGCCAGTTTCTGGCGGCCTTGAAAGATGCCGTCGGCGCAAACATGCAGGTTCGTATCATCGATCCGGACCTCAGTGGTGCTCAGGGCGCCGCCTATGCCGCTGCCGCGCGCGTCTCCCCGATCCGTGTGCGTCAGGTCGTCGATGACCAGAACTCGGAGACGACGATCTGGTCATCATTGGTGCTTTCTCGTCCTGGCCATGCGGACGTCCTGATGCAGGGCATTGAGGCCGAACACTTGCCGCATTTGCAGCAGTGGGTTCTGTCGCATCTGATATCGACGACGCGCTCACCTCAATTTGCCGTGGATCTGCCCGATGGGTACCAGCAACTGGCTGCCCATCTGGCCCAACACGGCCCAGTATACGATGCCCAATTTACCGACAGTGCCCTGCTGCCACCGGATGTCGATCTCTTCGTGTGGGTGCAACCGTCGCAGGTGACGGACGCACACATCGTCAGACTGCGCTCATTTCTCGCCAGTGGTCGCAGTGTCGTGTTGGCGGGTAGTCCCTTTTCGATAGTGCACGAGGATTCGACACGCTTTCACGCCGTCGACAATGGACCCGCATGGGCCAACCTCCTGCGTGCGTTTGGTTTGTTTCCAGTGCCTGATCTGCTCATGGATCGCAATGACGGACCCGTGCGGGTAACGCTGGCTGGGGGCCAAAAAGCTGAGATCCGTGCCCCCTACCACCTGCGAAATCTTCCCGCTTTCCGCGACTTCCGCCCCCTCTCCGTGCAGGCCAGAGGGGGATTGGCCTTCGCCGGCGCCGGCGCCCTGCAGATCGACACGCAACGCTTGCAGAGAGACGGTTGGCAAGCTCATGTGGCGGCGACGACGACACAGTTCGCTACAGTAGACGAGCTCCCAATGGGCTGGACACCCATCGATTCGCTGTCACAGGATCTGCGCGTCCCAAAGCAGAATCTGATGGTCCTGCTCACCTCTCACGATCCGTGGGCGGGACAAATGCTCGTCCTCTCCGCACCGACGCCTTTTGCTGATATGTCCCTGTCGCAGCCAGGATACGGTCACGGTGTATTTGTCCGCGACCTGGTGCGGGCTCTGGCCAATGACGATCGACTCGTACAGATCGACGTTCACCGTCAGGCAGCCCAGGCAATCACCGCGACAAGTTCCGGTGAGCGCTTCCTATGGCGATTGCTGGTTATCACCGGGTTACCTGCCCTCTGGCTTTGGGTGGCCTTGCGACGGCTGCGAAAGCAGGGTGAGATCCAGTTCCAGTTGCCTCGCGTGAACACATCGCTGCTGGCACCTGCCCTGCTGCTTGTGCTCGCATGGTTTGCCGCGTCCCCGTTAAGTCACTGGCGCATCGATCTGACAGCAGACAACCGCCATTCGCTGACCGAGACGGCAATCGAAGCGCTGGAGTCGATCCCTGATCTTCAACTCGATCTGGTCTTGTCATCGGCAGCAGATCTGCCGCCGAGACTGAAACGTGTCATTGCTCAACTTCAGAGCGCGCTGCAGACGGCTGACGTCGAGTTGACCGTCCACACCCTCGACGGGACCTCATCGCGGCGGCAGCAGTGGACGACTGCCGGCATCAAACCCTTCGCCGTGCAACGTGTCGCACACGACACGAGCCGCGTCGCCCGTGTGATCTCTGGCCTGTCGCTGCGTAGTGGTGGGCGACAAACGGTCATACCACGACTCGACGAGCAGACAGTCTCCCACCTCGATTTTCTTTTGGTCTCTGCCACACAAAGACTGCACCAGGGTCACCGACCAAAGCTCACGGTCGTATCTGATCTGCCACGATTATCGCCAGCGGAGGCGCTGGAGGATTTTCAGAAGAAGGGCTTGAGTGCTCCCCGCGGCGTCGATGTGTATTCCCATGCCAAGCAGATGCTCCAGGACTATGGTTACCAGATACAACATGTGTCATTGCGTGAACCACAGTTCCCCGCCGACAGTGATGGTGTGTTGTGGTTTCAGCCTCGCCGTGATGCGAGTTCCATTACGGAGTCATTCAGTAAACATCTGGCCCAGGGTGGCCGCGCCGTGGTTGCCTTGCAGCACTACAACATCCAACAGCGGCAGTATCGTGGTGCCGGATTCTCCACGGTGCATTGGCCGCAGCCACAGTTTCAGGATCTGCAGCGCTATCTGCAGCTCATCGGTATCGATCAGCCCCGAGAAGTGTTGATGGATCGATCTCAACATGCACTGCAGTTGGACACGCAGGTCAACCGCAGCGCGACGCGCGAGTACAATGCGCAGCAGGTCGCTCTGCCCTTCCTGCTGCGAGTTGTCGCAAAGCAACAAGCATCAGGTGATGAGTTGACACGAGAATTGGGTGACCTGCTGTTCATCTGGGGCAATCGTTTCCATGTGACCGATGCCATGAGAGGACTTCAGGTCGACACCCTGGTGACAACCTCAGATCACGCCTGGGCCTACGATTGGCGCGGTGGATGGCTCCCACCAGAGTCGTTTGAACCCGCAGCCTATCTGCCAGGTGCCCAGCCCCTTGTTGTCCGCCTGCGAGGTCAATTTCCCGCGGTTCGTGCCGCCCGCGACAGCAGCGGCGCTCGAGTGTTTGCGACGACGGCCACGGCACAGTCCGAGGGACAACTGGTCTTGATCGGTTCCTCAGAAATGTTCAAAGATCCCCATCTGCGCCGGCCCCCCTTTGCTCATGATCAGCTGTTACTCAACGCCGTCGCTGATGCCGTGTATGACGATGATCTCGTGCGTTTACAGGCTCGCACGGGGGGCACCCATCGTGGTTTCGAGCCACCCGGTCAGGCAGAACGCACCGCCTGGCGCCTTGTCGTGACGGGTCTGGGACCCGGACTCTTCGGACTGCTGGGACTGTGGCGTTGGGGGCAAAGGCGCTGGCGATGAAACAGTCCTTACTCCTGCTGGCGATCGTCCTGGGTGTACTTGTGTTAGCCGATCATTGGTTACGCGAAGGCCAGTTGGACGAGCTTGATCGCCATGGTGTCTTACGACCACTGCTGCCAGTCGACGCCCAGATGATCCCGGACCGTGTCCATCAGTTGGTCCTCAGCTTTGGAACTGGTCAGAGTTTCACCTACGTACGTGAGGGTGCGTTGTGGAGATTTCCCAAATATCACAACGCCCTGGCCCACAGTGATCGGATAGACGGTCTGCTGCGGTTGAGCCTCGGATCTGTCGGTACGTTCAGATCGATCAATCCAGGCGGTGAGATGGCTGAGCCATCCATGCTCAGCATGCAGATAGACCTGTATGATCGCGACCAGCAGATTCTCACCAAGCTGCAGTTCGCCGGCCCCATCTCTGGGGCGGGTGGTTCACACAATCTGGCTCGAGTTGTGGGTAGCGACAGTGTGCTGACCCTGCACGCAGACCCGATTCGGGTGGTGGGTCGAGGCCGCCCGCCTCTGCTGGACCCGCATCTGTTGCCAAGATCCTTACCACGTGGGACACTGACCCGAGTCGAGATGGAATCGGCGCAAGGATCATGGAGTCTGCAGAGAGTTCTTGCCCCCCGACCGGCAGACCGTCCCCCCATGCCGGTGGATGAGAGTCAGCGATATCGTTGGGTCGTTCAACACGAGGGACGCATTGATACGTGCCACAACAGCAGTGTTTTCGCCTATCTGGATTTTCTGAGTCGCCTCCCCGTAGATGGGCTGACGACAACGGGCCTGCCAACCCATGCGGTCGCTCGATTGCGTCTCATCGACGAAGAGGGCATCATCGATGAGTTGATCACCGCCGCAAGCGATGCGGGTGGTGGATCTGTTGCCATACACAATCAGCGTGCACGAATTGTCGGCCTTGTACCATCGAATCGCGCCACGTGGATCATACCGCCATTGCAGGTACTGATCGACTCACTGCCACAACCCTCACCTTTTGCTCAAGCCCTGCAATCCACTTCGGGAGCTACACCGTGATCATCGATGTCCACAGCCATGCGTGGGAATATCCCCAACACTTCAACGACGACTTTCGCCAGCAGGCTTCGCGGGCCAAAGGCGGTACCGAGTTCGATCTGACGGTAACCCTCGACGCGTATCGATCTTCCGGCGGCAGCAAGGCAGACCGAACGATCGTGTTTGGCGGCAAGGCCAAACTGTCAGGACTCTGGGTCGATGATGAGTACGTCGCCAATTACGTCGCCGCAGATCCGGATCACCTGATTGGATTCCTCAGTGTTGATCCGACGCAGGATGGCTGGCAGAAGGAGATGGAAGTTGGACACCAGGAGCTTGGCATGCGTGGCATCAAGCTCCTGTCGATGTATGCAGGCTTCTATCCGAGTGACGAGCGCCTCGATCCTCTATGGCAATACGCCACAGACCATCAGTTGCCCGTGCTACTGCATACGGGAACCACCTTTGTCGCTCAGGCTCCCCTCGACTGTACTCTGCCACGGCACCTCGATTCGGTGGCGACCCGCTTTCCCGATGTACGCATCATCATGGCGCACCTGAGCCATCCATACGAAGGAGAGTGTGTCGTCGTCATCCGCAAACACCCCAATGTGTACACCGACGTCTCCGCACTGCACTACCGCCCCTTTCAACTGTATCACAGTCTGATGCTGGTGCAGGAATACGGCGTCTGGGACAAGGTGCTATTTGGCACGGACTACCCCTTTACGACGGTCGACGCCTCTATCGATGGGCTCTACGGTCTGAATCGTATGCTGGATGGTACCGCGCTACCACGCCTCGATGAGACCCAGATACGGGCCGTCATCGAGCGTGATGCATTGGACCTGCTGCGCCTGTAGTTATGCAAGACGCTTGTTCGTTGGCAGGCTCCTAGGTGGATGAGACGGGTTCGACTGCAGGCGCCGTGTGCTCCATAGCCGCCTCCGGCTCGGCACCGACGAACAATCCCTCCAGGAAGACAGCGAAGTCTTCGGTCAGTGAATACAGGACGGGCACCAGCACGAGGGTCAAGAAGGTCGCGAAGATGATTCCTGCAATCACGGCGACCGCCATCGGACCCCACCAGGCGGCATCTTCACCACCCCAGAACAGATTGGGTTCGAGACTCCCATAGAGTCCGAAAAAGTCGAAGTTGAGGCCGATCGCCAGTGGCACCAGTCCAAGGGCTGTCGTCACCGCCGTAAGGATCACGGGCCGCAGTCGCGTGCGTCCGCCCTTCACCAACGCCTCGTGCCGACTCAATCCATCACGTCGTCGCAACACATCGATATAGTCGATGAGCACGATGGCGTTGTTGACGACGATCCCCGCCAGAGAAATGATCCCCACACCCGTCATGATGATACCGAAGGGCATCTGAAAGATCATCAGGCCGATCAAAACGCCGCCGATGGAAAGGATCACAGACGTGAGAATGATGATCGGCTTGATAACTGAGTTGAACTGGGTAACCAGGATAAAGGCGATGAAAGCGAGGGCCGCGAGAAATGCATTGGTCAGAAATGCTTCTGTTTCGGCCTGATCCTCCGACTGTCCCGTATAGCGCACAGTGTATCCAGGCGGCAATTCGTCGGTAACAAAACCGTCCAGCGTAGCCTTCACGTCAGTGAGCGCCGCGTTGGTGTTGATTCCAGCCTTTACCTCTGAGCTGATGATGGCGACGCGGTCCATGTCCTTGCGTTGGATCGAACCAAGGCCTTCGCCGACGCGCCAATCCGCCACCGAAACCAACGGGATCTGATCACCCGATTCATTGTTGACGGTGAGATCGCGCAGGGACTCGAGGTCCTGGCGCCATGGTTCGGCAAGACGGACGATGACGTCGTATTCGTCATTTCCTGTCCGATACTGGGTCGCCTCCGTGCCCTGGACGGCGGTTCGTACCATACCGGCGACCTTGGTTGTGGACAGACCATACATCGCTGCTCGTTCGCGATCGACGAAGACCGACAGCTCTGGTCTTGCTTCGTCCAGATTGCTTTCCAAACCGGTGAGTTGTGAGTGGACGGTGGCATTTCTCAGGATCTGTAGCACGCGATCGGACAACTGCTTGAGCACCTCAGCATCCTCGCCGACGATCTCGATATTGATAGGAGGTCCAGAGGGTGGTCCCTCCTGGGGTTTGTCGACGGAAATCTCTGCGCCCGCAATATTTCGGCCAATGATATCCTGCATGCGCGCCAAGGTCTCGAAGCTGTCGAAGGCGCGGTCCTTGTAATCAATGAAACTCACCATCACTCGGCCCCGATTTGGACCCGAAGCTCCACCCATCAACATGTTGCCACCACCACCACCCACGGTGGCTACTGAAGATTCCGCATCGGCATATCCTTCGATTGCCAGGGTCTGCTCCTCAAGCTCACGCATGATGCTGTCAGTAAACTCGACGCGCGTGCCAACGGGCGTCTCAACATCAACCCAGGCTTGTCGTGGCGGAATATCTTCGGGAAACAACTCGATGCCGTTGTTGAACTGGCCGAAGGCAACAATCGTCACCACGAGGATGGCAAAGTTTCCACCCAGTGTGATCAACCGATGACGCAAGGACCATTCGAGAATTCTCTCATAGCTATCGGTGATAGATGGCAGCACCTGGCTTTGAAAGTTCGACGCGATTTTGCCGAGTAGAAAATGGTGAATGACGAAGAGAATGACACCCGTCGCCGCCAACAGGCCGATGGTCAGTGGATTCGCACTGGCCGTAGCCAGCATAAACAGGACAGCGGCAACCAGCAGGATATAGCGTCCCTTGCGTGGCATCGGTGGTGCTGAGTCACCCTCGAGTCGCAGATAGCGAGCGCACAGAACCGGTACGATGACGAGGGCCACGAAGAGCGAACTCGACAGGGTCACGATCAAGGTCATGGGCAGATAACTCATGAACTCGCCAATGATCCCGGGCCAGAAGAGCATGGGCGCGAAGGCAGCCAGTGTCGTCGCCGTCGCAGCAATCACAGGCACGGCGACCTCCCCCGTCGCTTTGCGTGCGGCGACGGCTCGGTCCCAACCTTCTTCGACATAGCGATAGGTATTTTCCACGACGACGATGGCATTGTCGACGAGCATACCGAGAGCCAGGATCAACGAGAACAAAACGACCATGTTCATCGTCACACCGAGAAGACCCAACACGAGGAAGGAGAGCAACATAGACGTGGGGATGGCGATGCCGACGAAGAAGGACGTGCGCAGACCAAGAAAGAACAACAACACGGCCACGATCAGGACCAGGCCGGAGACAATGTTGTTTTCCAGGCTGCTGACCATCATGCGGATATCCTTCGACATATCAGATGTGATCTTTACATCCGTCGAAGGCGGATAGAGTGGTTCCATCTCTTCGATGGCCAGGCGCACCGCTTCCGCTGTCTCGATGATATTCTCACCGGAACGCTTGATGATGTCGAGGGTGACGACCGATCGTTGGTCGAGGCGTGCAAAGCTCTCGAGTTCTGCAAAGCCGAAGTCGACGGTCGCCACATCGCGAACGTAGATCGGCCCACCATCACGGGTCACAACGACAAGATCCTGGATTTGCAGAGGGTCGTCGATTTCACCATCGACGCGCACGAGGAACTTCAACTGCCCGACATCGATGGAGCCACCGGGAATGTTGACATTTTCGTCGCGGATGGCATCTACAACATCATCGAGAGATAGGCCGTAGTACTGGAGTCGTGGCAGCGAGACGTCAACTTTGACCTCCCGCTCACGACCACCCCGTAGATCAACACGCAATACGGTTGGAATCTGTTCGAGTCGATCTTCCAGTTCTTCGCCCAACTCCTTGAGACGAACCAGACCGTAGTCACCAGACAGGTTGACCTGCATGATGGGGACTTGCTGAAAGTCGAATTCGAAGATCGCCGGGTCTTCCGCGTCTTCGGGTAGGTCAGGCTTGGCCAGATCAACCTTCTCCCGCACGCGCTCGAGAGCGTCTTCCATATCTACCGATGTGGAAAACTCCGCAACGATGCTGGAATAACCTTCGACAGAGGTCGACGTTAGTTGCTCCAGATCGGGGACCGTATTCAGCTCCTGCTCCAGGACACGTGTCACCAGAGACTCGATATCACCGGGGGCCACACCCGGATAGATCGTGTTCACCGCGATCATCGGAATTTCGATTTCGGGGAACGATTCCTTTGGAATGTTGCGATAGGCCAGGGTTCCGGCGAGCATCACAATAAGGAAGAGGATGAGAACGGCCGTGCCATGACCCACAGCCCAGGAGGTGATCCCCAGCTCCTTGTAGGCTTGAGTCGCATCTACACCGTCAGTCTGACCGCCTGAGTGAGATCCACCACGACCATCACCATTGGAGGACATGTCTGAGGACCCACTCATCGCGCACTCACAATCCGCAGATGGTCACCATGGGCAACCTGCGTCTGCCCCAGCACGATGAGACGATCCTGATCCTTCAATCCGGAAACCACGACGACTTCGTCCTGGGCAGAAGGACCAAGCGTGAGGGCCCGAACCTCGGCAACAGCTTCATCACCCTGCACATCCACGGCGACAAAAGCACTGAAGCCACTCTCGGTACGCACCAATGCCTGACGCGGAACTACAACTGCCTGCTGCAGATGCCGACGCTCGAGGATCACATCAGCGACCATCTCCGGCTTGACGAACCCCGTCGACGCATCCAGAGCCAGTTCGATGGGGAACGTGCGATTGCTGGCGTGTACGGAGGCACCGACGAACTCGATGCTGCCGTGACTGGTATCGTTGAGGGCGTCGAAGAGAATGATCGCCCGTGCGCCCACCTGCACATCGGCTGCGTAACGCTCGGGGACCCCTGCAGCGACCTTCAGTGGTGACAGATCCACAACCGTCGCCACACCTGAGCCCGGGGCAACAACAGACCCCACTTCCACAAGACGCGCGTCCAACACACCATCGAAGGGTGCCCTGATCGTCGTATGCGCCAGACGCGCTTCGACCAGGTTCAAACGCGCTTTGGCTTGTTCTGCACCGTAACGTGCCTGCAGATACTCGTTCTCTGTACCGATTCCGTCATCGTCGTAGAGACGACGCGTCCGGTCCCACAGCTGCTGCGCCAGAGACATCTGCGCCTGCGCTTCATCCCGTTGGGCGCGCAACAGTTCGTCATCGAGTTCGACGATCGGCTCGCCCGACTGAACCGATGCCCCCTTGTCGACGAGGACCTGTTGCACGATCCCACCCTCCTCGGCGGCAACCATCACACTACGGTCAGCGACCACAGTGCCCGTAAGACGAATCACATCTGTGAAGGGGCGCACCTGCAACCGCTCGACACCAACGTTAATAATCCGTCGCGCCTCCTGAGCTGGTGCGTCTGCATTAACTGCAGACGCGTCATCACCACATGCGGTGAGTGTCGTCGACAGCATTGCCGCAGCGACCACGAGTCGGCGGTAGCTCCATAGCCGTGGGGATTGGGACATCGTCATTCCTCCATCCCGTCATCGACGGGGTTCACTCGCCCGAGGGCCAGCTCGAGTTGCGCCTGAGTTGCCAGCAGGTCATGGGCGGCCTGGGCGTGATTGAATTCACTCTGTCGTAGAGCTACTTCCGCGTCCGTCATCTCCAGCTGCGAGCCGACACCGCGTCGATAACGGGCGATGGTAATTTGAAATCCAAGATTCGCCTGGCTCACTGCCAATCGCTGTGCAAGAATCCTCGCCGCATTTTCATCTCGTCGGGCGATGAGGTCTCGAATCTCGGCTGCCGCCTGATCCTGCAGCAGCTGTGCTTGTACTTGCGCTTGGCGCAGTACCGCACGCCGCTGATCGACGCGGGCATCTCGTTGCAGGCCTGTGAATATGGGCAGATTAATGCGAATACCTGCCAGCTTGCTTGTGGCACGCGAACGATCGTCACCGAAGAATTTGGCGCCACCATTCTGTTGTGCCTGGACGTCCCAGCTACCGAACAGCGACACCGTCGGCAGATACTCAACCTTCTTCAGCTGCACCTCGGTTGCACGCAGATCGATCAGATCCCGCAACTGCCGCAGATCCGAGCGCTGGCGCTGAGCCTCGGCGATCAATGCTTTCGTCGAGTCTTCAGGTATGAATGACATCTGTGTGGGTCGTGTCGTATCTGTGAGAGAAATCGACGGCTTCAAGCGCAGGCGCTGTGGCTCATCGATGACCAGTTCGATGGCCAGTTGGCGACGCGCCGAAGCCAATGCATTGCTGGCTTGCAGAAGGTTGGGCTCCAGATTAGCCAACTCGACCTTGAGACGCAGCACATCATATTCTGTCGCCATACCCGCACGTCGCCGTGCTTCGGTTTCGCTGAGTGCCTGCTGGACGCGCTCGATGGAACGCTGCGTCAGTCGAACCTCCTCGGCTCGCAACAGCAGGTCATAACAAATGAGTCGCACACGAACGGCCACTTCCTGCGCCCGCCCACGCACCAACTCTCTTTGTAATAGTTGGAAGCGCTGCGCCGCCCCCAGACCCACCAGCAGGGCAGGGTCGAACAATGCCTGTTCAACACTGACGGAGCTCTGCCAGGAGTTGTCCGCACCAAATTGCAGCGAAACGAATTCGTCCTCTGCCGCCGTGGGATCGAAGACACGTGCCGGCACGAAGGAAACGGCGGGGGAAATATTGCGCACATAGCTGGCGTTGAACTCGACCTGGGGCAACACACGGCCCCAGACTTCGGACACCTGCTCGTCGGCTTCTTCCATCGCAAGCTCGGCGTCGCGTAGATCTCGATTGTTTTGCAGAGCCAGAGCGACGGCATCATTCACGTCGATGATCAACTCCTGCGCCGGATCGACCTGAGCCTGATCCATCTGGGCCAACGAGGGCAACGCACTCATGAGGCAAAGTGTCACACGTGCGATGAATGGTGACCCCATCATGTTGTCACAGTTGGTTGTGGTGCAGGCGGCCGGGGAGTTATGTCGGCGTGTTCAGTCACTTCATGCATCGCCGTCGCGTAATCAGCGGTGGCAATCCCCTGCATGACGCGCCCACATGATGCCCAGTAAGCGGCGCGAAATTGCTCCTCGTCCATTGGGTGGCAACCTCTCAGATAAATGGAAACCATGCCGTGGGCGTGACCCCACAGTGTAAGGGAGACCTCGTGTGGATCTTGCGCCTGCAGCAGCCCCGCCTCCATGCATTCTCGCACACGATCGTCGTAGAATTGGGAGAGGCTGGCCAGACGCGATTTGATCTGCTCTGGAAACTCTTCAACACCCAAAGCATGAGCAGGAATGAAGAGCATTTCGTAGAGCATTGGATGTTGCAAAGCAAAGTCGAGGTGGCCTTTGCCGGACAGGTAGAGACGCTCAGCAGCGGTCTGACCGGTCAGTGCCTGGGTCAGATAGGAAGTAAACAGCCCGAAAGCCTCCATCACGACGTCCAGCAGGATCTGCTCTTTCGACGCATAGTGGCGATATAATGCCGGTGCCGTTACACCCAGATCGCTCGCCAGCCGCCGCATGGAAACGGCTTCTGACCCACCCGTCACATACAATTCACAGGCTCGTTTGAGGATATCTTGTTGATCCATGTGAACGATGTTAACCGAAAAAACTGGATAGTGTCAACCCTGGAGATTGGACTTGGTAAACCTTGTTCAGTTCCCAGTTTCTGTGCAGGCCAGGATTCCCCTTAGGGAGCGACGAAGTATACATCCCCATTCCACAGCAGACTTCGAGCAACGGTTTCATCGAGTTCAACACCGACACCAGGCGAATCTGACACCTCCATCCACCCAGATTGAATGAATGGTTTGTCGCCGATACACAGGTCCTCCCACCAGGAGATCTCCCGGCCATGGAACTCCAGGACGAGAAAATTTGGAATCGATGCCAGCACGTGACACGCTGCCATCATTCCCAGAGGCGACGAAACATTGTGCGGCGCCACAGGGATGTAGTGAGTGTCCGCCATATCGGCGATGCGCTTGGCCTCGAGAATGCCCCCTGCTTTGGCGAGATCCGGCATGATCACATCAACCGCCTTTTGACGCAGTAGCTCAAGAAAATCGAAGCGTGTGTAGTGGTTTTCGCCTGTGCAGATCACCGTGCTCGTCGACGCCCTGACCTGCGCCAGAGCGTCGATATTTTCCGCCGGTAGTGGCTCCTCCAACCACATCAGGCGAAGATCCTCTACCGCCTTGGCGAGGGTGATGGCTGAGGGTAGATCAAATTGTCCATGGCAATCGATGGCCAGATCGACGTCATAACCAATGCCTTCACGCGTGGCGGCAATGAGATCGACGATGTGTGTCATCTCGGCGGCACCGACCGTCCAATTGTGGCGATCAAGCTTTGCGTCGGCTTTGTGATCGACATCGAATTTCACGGCGCTGTAGCCCTCTGCCACGACCTCCTGTGCCCGCGCCGCATAGGCAGCAGGTTCGTTCGTCTCCCCCGCATGACAGTCGGCGTAGAGACGAATGCGATCGCGGAACTGACCGCCGAGCAGTTTGTAAACGGGGACACCGAGCGCCTTACCAACAATATCGAACAGGGCATTCTCGATGCCTGTGAGAGCGAAAGTGAAGGGCGCACTGTTGCCACCAGCATAGCGACCGCGCCGCCGCATCTTCTCATAGAGGGGACCGATATTGAATGGGTCTTCGCCGATGAGAAGATCCTTGAGGGTCAGGACCGTCTCCTTGGTGGCGAAGCCGGAGGTGAAAATTCCCGCGGAGTTGCATTCTCCCGTGCCGACGATGCCCTCGTCTGTGTAAACCCGCACGAAGGTCCAGATACTGCCACCAGAATGTGGCTCGCTCTTGCCGATGACACATGCCTGTACGTCAGTGATTTTCATGAAAAATCCTGCGATGCAAGGGAGGCACAGAAAAGGAAATGGCCCCTGAATCACCAGGATCCAGGGGCCATATCATGCGAGAATATTTGTTCAGGGCAGCTGTGTCGCACCCATCAGATAGCGATCGACCTCGCGCGCCACGCCGCGACCCTCTTTGAAGGCCCAGACGACGAGACTCATGCCTCGCCGCACGTCGCCAGCAGCGAAGACCCCGTCAATGCTGGTGGCATAGTCATTTTCTCCCGCCTTCACATTGGAGCGAGGATCGCGTTCAAGACCCAGTTGCTCAGGAATCGTGTCCTGTGGACCGAGCCAGCCCATGGACAGCAGAACCAATTCGGCCGGCCATTCGGTCTCAGTGCCGGGGACCTCGCGGAATGGACGACCGTCCTCTGCTTTCACCCACTCGACCTGCTGAGTGACCAGGCCCTTCAGATTGCCGGCGCCATCATCGAGAAACTTCATCGTGCTCAGTAGATACTTGCGCGGATCGTCACCGAAAACTGCCGCCGCTTCTTCCTGGCCATAGTCGAGCTTGTAAACCTTGGGCCATTCGGGCCAGGGATTGCCAGCAGTGCGCTCGGCAGGTGGTTCAGGAATGATATCGAACTGAAACAAACTCTTGCAGCCGTGGCGCAAGGATGTGGCAACACAGTCCGTTCCTGTATCACCTCCACCCAGGACGATGACATTCTTGTCCTTTGCGGAAATGTAGTCGCCATTGGCCAGCTTCGAATCCAAAAGGGACTTCGTATTGGCGTGCAGAAAATCCAGCGCCTGGTGCACGCCGTTGAATTCCCGACCCGGGATCGGTAGGTCGCGCGGCTTCAAGGCACCGATGCAAAGCACGACCGCATCAAAGTCATCGATGAGGGTCTGTGCTTCGATGTCAGCGCCCACCTCGGTGTTGGTCACGAAGGCAACACCCTCGGCCTCCATCTGATCGACGCGCCGTTGAATCAGGTCCTTGTCCAGCTTCATGTTGGGAATGCCATACATCAGCAGTCCACCAATGCGATCCGAGCGCTCATAGACGGTGACACGATGTCCGGCCTTGTTCAACTGCGCCGCCGCACTCAGACCGGCGGGACCCGAGCCGACAACGGCGACGGTCTTGCCCGTTCGTTTGCTCGGCGGCTGCGGTGTAATCCAACCCTCATCCCAAGCGCGGTCGACGATGGAGACCTCGATATTCTTGATCGTCACCGCCGGTTCATTCATCCCCAGAACACAGGACCCCTCACACGGAGCCGGACAAACACGCCCGGTGAATTCAGGGAAGTTGTTGGTCTTGTGAAGTCGATCCAGTGCTTCGTGCCACTGACCGCGATAGACCAGATCATTCCATTCGGGAATCAGATTGTTGATCGGGCAGCCAGAAGCGAAGGGCGAATTTGTCGGCAACGTCTGGCCTGTGTGGCAGAAGGGTATCCCACAGTCCATACATCGCGCGCCTTGATCCTGCAGCGTCTGTGTGTCCAGATGCAGGTGAAATTCGTCGTAGTCCTTGATGCGCTCCTGCGGATCACGATCTGCAGGCAATTGACGATCGTGCTCCAGAAATCCAGTTGGCTTACCCATTGGCGACATTCTCCATGAACGCTTCCATGACCGCTTCGTCGCCGGTCAATCCCGCTTGCTGGGCCCGGTCTACCGCTTCAAGGACACGTCGGTAGTCACGGGGAAAGACTTTGACGAAGCGTTGGGCGCTCACGTCCCAATCACTGAGGATCTCTCGACCCAGAGAAGAATCCGTGTACTCCACATGACGATCGATCAGCTCGCGCACCTCGGCGAGATCCTCCGCGTCGCTCAAGGGCAGCAGGTCGACCATCTCCGTATTGCAGTGACCGGCGAACTCGCCCTTTTCGTCATACACGTAGGCAATGCCACCGGACATTCCAGCGGCGAAGTTCCGACCCGTGGAGCCCAATACCACGACGCGACCACCCGTCATGTATTCACAACCGTGATCACCGACGGATTCAACCACGGCACGAACACCGGAGTTGCGAACACAGAAGCGCTCACCCGCCATACCGCGGATGTACGCTTCACCACGCGTGGCACCATAGAGGGAGACATTGCCAACGATGATCTCGTCACGTGGAACAAAACTCGAACCCGGTGGCGGATAGAGAATCAGTTTGCCGCCTGACAGTCCTTTGCCGAAGTAGTCGTTGGCATCACCTGCCAGCTCCAGTGTCATGCCCGGTGGCACGAAGGCGCCAAAGGACTGACCCGCTGAGCCAGTGAATTTGACGCGCACCGTGTCCTGCGGCAGTCCATCAGGACCATAACGCTTGGTGATCTCGCCGCCCGTCACCGTACCAACGACACGATTCGTATTCACGACAGGCAATTCGCCTCGGACCTGCTCGCCCCGTTCGATAGCAGGCTCGCACATGGGCAGCAGGTGCTGCACGTCGAGTGATTTTTCGATCCCGTGATCTTGACCCACGGTACAGTAACGTCCGACGTCACCTTCCATCTCGGGTACGTGAAGGATCTTTGATAGGTCGATGCCCTTCGCTTTCCAGTGATCGGTTTGACGTTGGCGCAGGCGATCGGCACGACCCACCATCTCGTTGATCGTGCGGAAGCCGAGTCGCGCCATGATCTGCCGCAGGTCTTGCGCGATAAACAACAGGAAGTTGACGACGTGTTCGGGACTACCGGTGAATTTCTTGCGCAATTTCGGATTCTGCGTCGCCACGCCGACGGGACAGGTATCGAGATGACAGACTCGCATCATGATACAGCCAAGAGAAACCAGCGCCGTCGTAGCGAAGCCAAATTCCTCGGCGCCAAGCAGCGCCGCAATCGCCACGTCCTTGCCCGTCTTGAGCTGACCGTCCGTCTCGACGACGATTCGATCGCGTAGATGATTCAGGACCAGGGTCTGATGCGTGTCAGCCAGACCCAGTTCCCACGGCAGACCCGCATGTTTGATACTCGTCTGTGGTGAAGCACCGGTGCCACCATCATGGCCACTGATGAGCACGACATCCGCCTTGCCCTTGGCGACGCCGGCTGCGACGGTGCCGACGCCAACTTCTGAGACGAGTTTCACATTGATCCGCGCGTCACGATTCGAATTCTTCAGATCATGTACGAGTTCCGCCAGATCCTCGATCGAATAGATGTCGTGATGCGGTGGCGGTGAAATCAGCCCCACACCAGGCGTCGATTGGCGCACGTCAGCGATCCAGGGATACACCTTGCTGCCAGGCAACTCGCCACCTTCGCCCGGCTTGGCGCCCTGCGCCATCTTGATCTGCAATTCCTTCGCATGAACCAGATAGTTGCTGGTGACACCGAAGCGACCTGATGCGACTTGCTTGATCGCACTGTTCTTGGAATCACCATTTGGCTCGAGTGTGTAGCGCGCCGGATCCTCGCCACCCTCACCCGTATTCGAACGACCACCCAGCCGATTCATGGCGATCGCCAGCGTCTCGTGCGCTTCCTGGGAGATCGAACCATAGGACATAGCGCCACTCTTGAAGCGGCGGGTGATGTCTTCGATGGACTCGACTTCCTCAATGGGAATGCTCTGTGACTCGTCCTCGTCAAAATCGAGCAGACCACGCAGTGTTGCCATCTTCTGCGTTTGATCGTTGATCAGATCCGCATACTCACGATAGGCATCGGCATCTTCGGTGCGCACCGCCTTCTGCAGCAGATGCACCGTCTTGGGATTGAACAGGTGATGCTCGCCATTTTGGCGCCACTGGTAGTCACCGGCCACATCGAGGGTGCGACCGTCGGCCTGGATCGGCGGAAAGGCCACGTCATGTCGACGCTTCGCTTCCTCAGCCATCACAGCCAGATCGATTCCCTCGACACGCGAATCTGTCCAGGTGAAGAATTCGTCGATCACCTCTTGCTTGATACCCACAGCTTCGAAGATCTGGGCACCGCGATAGGAGTTGAAGGTGGAGATCCCCATCTTCGACATCACCTTCACGACACCTTTGACGACGGCCTTGTTGTAGTTGCTCACAGCTGTGTCCAGATCGATGTCGGTGAGCATGCGCTCACTGATCATGTCCCCCAGGGATTCGTAGACCATGTAGGGATTGATGGCACTGATACCATATCCCAGCAACAAGCAGAAGTGATGGACCTCTCTTGGTTCACCCGATTCGACGACAAGCCCCGCCTTACCTCGACGGCCGTTGCGGATCAGATAGTGGTGCAATCCGGCACTGGCGAGCAGCGCCGGGATCGGTGCCTGTTGCTCGCTGATGTCCCGATCTGACAGGATCAGAACGTTGGCGCCGTCATCGATCGCCGCGTCGGCGGCAGCAAACAACGTATCGAGTCCCTCGCGCAAACCATCGGCGCGATGGAAATCGAAGAGCATGGGCAACACACGCACGTCGAAGCCAGGCACATCGATCGTCTTCAGTTGCGCCATCTGCGCGTCTGTGAGAATCGGCGAATCCAGGCGAATCTGCTGGCAAGCGGAGGGTGCGGGCTCCAGCAGATTGTGCTCGGCCCCAAGTGTCGTCTCCGTCGCCGTGACCAACTCTTCCCGGATCGGGTCAATGGGTGGGTTCGTCACTTGTGCGAAGAGCTGCTTGAAGTAACTGTATAGCAACTGCGGACGATCTGAGAGCACCGCCAATGGTGCATCGTTGCCCATCGAACCGATGGGCCAGAATGCCTCTGCCGCCATCGGCCGCAGGTGCACAGTCAGATCTTCAAAAGAGAAACCAAAGGCCTGCTGGCGCTGCAGAATCTCTTCGTGGGTGCGAACCGTCGGTGGTTGGCCCAGATCGGGCAACTTGTGCAGATCGACCAGATTGTCGTCGAGCCACTGACGGTAGGGATGTTCGCTGGTTACCTCTGCCTTCAACTCTTCATCGGCGATGATCCGACCCGCCACCGTGTCCACGAGGAACATGCGGCCAGGCTGGAGGCGCCCCTTGTGCACCACATTGGCTGGGTCAATGTCGAGCACACCCACTTCCGACCCCATGATGACACGGTCGTCTTTGGTGACATAGTAGCGTGACGGACGCAAACCATTGCGATCGAGGGTGGCGCCCACAACGCTGCCGTCGGTGAAGGCGATCGACGCAGGACCATCCCAGGGCTCCATCAGGCAGCCGTGAAACTCGTAGAAGGCACGGCGTGCCTCATCCATCGACTCATGACGCTCCCAGGGCTCAGGAATCATCATCATCAGTGCGTGTTGCAGGGACCGCCCACCCAGATGCAGGAACTCAAGACAGTTGTCGAAAACGGCCGAGTCGGAACCATCCTCTTCGATGATCGGCAGCAGTTTCTGCAGGTCTTCACCGAACAGATCGGATTCCAACAGGGCTTCACGGACCTTCATCCAATTGACATTTCCACGCAGGGTGTTGATTTCGCCATTGTGGATGAGATAGCGATAGGGGTGGGCCCGTTCCCAGCTTGGGAAGGTGTTGGTACTGAAGCGTGAATGCACGAGAGCGATAGACGCGTCGACCCGCTCATCACTGAGCTCGGTGAAATACGCCTCGACCTGCTCAGGCGCCAGCATGCCCTTGTAGCAGATGGTGCGACAGGAAAGGCTCGCCAGATAGAAGGCATCGCCCTCTTCCTCTTCGCTATGGCGAATCTCGTGGGCCGCACGCTTACCGATCACATAGAGTTTGCGTTCAAAGGCCATCGTATCGGTGATACCTTCACCGCGCTCGATGAATACCTGCCGCATGAACGGCTCATGCGATTGCGCCCAGTTGCCGAGACTACTGTTGTCGGTTGGCACATCGCGCCACCCGAGGACCTTCAGGCCTTCGTCACGAACAATCGATTCGAAAGCGCTTTCGCAGAAGTGACGGTGTAGTTCGTGAGGTCGAGGCAGAAAAGCCATGCCGACACCATAATCGCCAGCTGCTGGCAGCTGCACTCCTTGCTGCGCCATTTCGTCGCGCAGGAATCTGTCTGGAATCTGGATCAGGATACCGGCACCATCGCCGGTATTTGGCTCGGCACCGCGAGCACCTCGGTGATCGAGACAGACGAGGACTTCTAACGCGTCCCGCACGATACCGTGCGAACGCTGCCCCTTGATATGGGCGACAAAACCAATGCCGCAGGCATCACGCTCGTTGCGCGGGTGATAGAGTCCCTGGGGTTTGGGAAATGCTGAGGGATACTTCATCGTCGCTCCGTGCTTGCCAGGGGAAGCCGGGAATTTGTCCACTGCAACGACTCGTTGGCAGCCATGTCCTTGGATCAAGGTCCCGGGTCCGCCAACCCTAGTAGAAGGGCCGTCGGCGGACTGTACGTCACGGGCGAACTCAAAGGTCAGCGCGGTGCGCTGCTCAAGATACCTGGGGCCGGCAGTGCCGGGCATCCACCCCTGGCTGGCGCGAGGAAGTGGTGCGGTATCATGGTCCGTCCAATGACGAGTTTTGAGAATATAGCCGGGAGGCGAACGTTGTCAAACTCGATCTTGCCAAATCATCGGCTAGGGCTGATTATATGAGACACGTAAATCGCCATTTTTGGCCGAATTAGTACGATGCCTATCCATGAAAGGTACCAAATAAGCCAATGAGCGCTCTCGATACTCAGGAGCGGGCCATCGTCCGCGCCCTGATTCGCCATCCTCGCCGATCTGACAATAGCATCGCCGCCGACACCGGTGTGCCCGTGCGAACAGTGCGACGCAAACGGATGCAACTGGAGTCTTCGGGACGACTCAGATACTACGCGGCGCTGGATACAAGAGACACACAGTCGGCAACGCAGCATATGATCATCCTCAAATTCCGCCTCGGTGTGACGCGGGGGCAGGTGGAGGAGGAGATTCGCTCGGAGCCCAATGTGGCCAATGTCTTCGCTGAATTGATCAGAGACAGCTACCTGGCAGAGCTGGATGGCCACGTGTCTCTGGTGATGGTGCTGGAAGGTGAGTCCGACGCGGACGTGATCGACAGCCTTCAGGGCAAGATCATCCCATCGCTGCAGAAGAACCACGGCGAAGAGTCGATCGTCGAACTGCGCACCATGCGCGTGCTGGGCGCGATTCGGCGCGAGCACAACTATGTCCCGAATGTGAACATGGACGGTGCGTATCTAACCGAAGGTTGGCCAGATGAAGCGATCTATGTGGGTGAGGAACCGGCTTGAAGAACCGCATTCAGACTCAAGGGCTCGTGCCGCTACTCTTCGACGATGCGGATCTTCAGCGTCGTGTCCAAATCTCGAAATAGCGCGTGCACCTCAGCCTGGCGCCCTTCGTCGGGTCGCGAACCGAGTGTGAAGGTGACCCACTGAGTGTAGGTCGTGGTGACGCCAGTGCTGAGACTGTCATCGCGTCCGAGAAGAGTGAAATCGAGGCGGCTAGGGGAAACACTCCCCTGGTTGGTGACGAAGGTGATTGTGCCCGCAGTGGTCTGAGCAAGTTGACCTGCAAGACTCTCCACCGTCACCAGGATCGGCAAAGCCTCGCCAGGTTTTAAGTGATTTTTTGCCGCCTTCAGCGTCACCTCAAACTGATCATCCTCCGTTGAGCGTGTGACGGACGAGTTCGGCTCTGAACAACCGAGGCCGAAGGCGATCAACATCCCGCATGCAAGCCAGCGAATCTTCATCGTGCACCTCGCAGGTTCTGCTCGACTTCGTGCACCTTGCGGTTGAAGACCCGCTCGAAGGCGGGATAGTACTGACTTGAGGACGTCTCGTAGAAATACTGGGCGACATCACTGTCAATCAGATGGTAACGATTCGCCATGTCTTCCCTGCTGGGGAACAGAATCTGCAAGCCTGGCTGAAAGGCCTCCAGCGTCAATGGCAGTTTGTTGTTCAGATCGAGAATGCGTTTGAGTATCAGGACGTTGCGCAGATGATTCACATCTTCTTCTGTCGCCAGAGCGATCGTCCATTCCTGTGGCTGCCCATCATCGTCCACAGGATTCACTGATCGCAGAAAGTCGACGCGATCCTGCTCATCGGCGGGGATCGCTTCTTGGGAGATTGTAGCGAAGGGATAAGTGAAATACGAGCCATCATCATGGACCTCGGCAGCCGCTTTGTAGCCAAGTAGAATCGCCTGTCCAGCATCTTGTAGCGTGGTGCCCAGCGCATCGTTGAAGCCGCGATCAACCAGATTGTGCCCCTCTGTGGCCTCAAAGAAAAAGACCTTCTCCAGATCGACTTCAGCACCATAGTCGAGATTGCGGATGATATCGGTCAGCATCGTCCGCACCAGCACTTCCTCGCCCGGGATCCGCCCCGCCAGGAAACTCGCAAATGGCTCCTGACGCAGCATCGTCACATCCTGTTGTCCATGCTGTCGAATCCGATCGACAATGCCCCGGAGCACGGGACTTGCCTGGATAAAGCGCAGATCCCACACCTCAGCATCGCGAACCCGGTACGCATTGCGGAACAAGGTGTAGTCGAAGCGGTCGAAGATATCTGAATCCTTGGGGATCAGATAGCTGAAGCTACGTGCATCCTGTGGCACGATATGTGGTGTCAGTACAACGATCACTTCCCGGTGCTCACGCTCGAGTCGCTCACGTGAAAACAGGCGCCCGATGAAGGGAAGCTCGGACACAAAGGGCAGGCTGATGCGGGTCTGCTGTTCGTCCGTCGACAGCAGACCGCCGATAATGAAGGGTGTGCCATCAGCGACGCGGACATAGGTCTCGACCTGCCGATTGTCGACGATCGGCGAGAATGTGATATCACCTGAGCTCTGTTCGAGCTTGGCCGCCGATTCTGGTGAGATCGAGCTGATGATCGTCTCGATCTGCATGGTCACTTCCGAACGTTCCCGATCAATCCGCGGCCGCAGATTCAGCACAATGCCAATGGGAAAGTATTCTACACCCTTGGTGACAGCTGATGTCGTGGCCGTTGTCCGCGATACAGGAATCTGACGACCCACCTGAATTCGTGCCTGGCGATCATTGAGGACCAGCACGGAAGGACTCGACAGAATTTCGGCATCTCCGGATTCCTGCAAGGCTTCAAGGGAAGCGGAGAAGGCACCAAAATCAGTGAAGGTGTCACGCGAGAAAATGAACGTTCCCTGTCGCGGACCCAACGTGCCTTCACGTTGGAAGGCGCCACTGACCGACCCGGTGGAACCGCTGAACTCGAGTCCGAGATCATCCACGCTGTTTGTATTGACTTCGATGACAAGGGCCTCTATCACGATCTGCTGCGCCGCGACGTCGATATGCGTCTGCAGGAGGTTGACGATTTGCTCAAGCTCCTCTGGCTTGGACTTATCGTAGACGATCATCAATCGCTCTTGTGGCGAGCCTTCCGTTGCCGAGTGCAGATGCGATCCACCCAGTTGCGGAGCACCCACGAGCCCACCCTTGGATCCGGAACTCGTGGAGCGGGTCGCCGTCGCGCGAGCCCCCGCCTGCGCCTGCATGAGGCTGGTCTTGGAAGCACTGGAAACTCGCACGATCCACGGCAGGGCCGTCTTGGAGGACCGAACAACATCAAAGATCTGATCCGAGCCCTGTGACTTGGCATTGAATTCGATCGTGTTATAACCGAGAGCTTTCAACAGGGCGAGGGCACGATCAGCCTCTATGTGCCCCAACCGCAGCATCTCATAGCCCTTGTCCACGGGCGCCCGACTCGCTGCCTGCGTTGTTGAGCGCACGAGTGTGGAAATCTGCGTTGCGATCGAGCCAAGTTCAGAGGCCCGCGACAGGGCGATATCGTAGCCCGTGGGGCCATTGACGATGGCCACCTCGATCGGCGCCTGGTCGGCATGACCATAGACGCGAACCTCCTGCACCCCGGGTCGACGGGAGAGTGTAGCCGACGCCTCCATGGAAGGGGCTCTCTCGAAACCGAGGGGCAGCATTACCCGCAGGTCGATCTGATCGAGGAGCGATTTCGCGCGTCCGAGAGAGGTCTGTGAAGCGACAAACCTCACTTCCGCATCGACGGCGCATACGATGCTCAGTAGCAGAAAAACACTACAGGTAAATTGGTGAATCCGTCGCAAGAGCAACACCTGGGATCGAGGTTGGCCAGAGGCTGGCCCGACCATGTAGATAGGCGGCTCACACGCCAACTGTCAAGACCAACCTTGGGTGTTGTGGCGCCTCAAGGGCTTGTAATTCAGGTCTCTTTGATCGCCGTCACCAGGTCGAGGATCGCCTCCTTCGCGCTGCCGAAATACATAAGAGTATTGTCGGCGGCAAAGAGCGGATTGGCGATCCCAGCGAAGCCCGGACTGAGGGATCGCTTGATGACGACAACGGTGCGCGCCTTATCGACATCAAGAATTGGCATCCCGGAAATGGGCCCACCATCATCGACGCGCGCCAAGGGATTCACCACGTCATTGGCGCCAATCACGAGCACGACGTCCGTTTGCTCGAAGGCCGGGTTCGCATGGTCCATCTCTTTGAGCTGATCGTAGGGCACTTCGGCCTCGGCAAGAAGAACATTCATGTGGCCAGGCATGCGACCGGCGACGGGATGGATCGCGTATTCTACTTCGATACCGCGCGCCTGTAGTAGCTGGGCCATGTCGCGAACGGCGTGCTGTGCCTGCGCAACGGCCATTCCGTACCCGGGAACCACAACGACCCGGCGCGCCGTGTCGAAAAGCATGGCAACCTCGTCCGCCGAGGTAGATTTCACCTTGCCTTCATAGATCTCCTCACCCGCACCTACAGCCACCTCGCCGCCGACGGCTCCGGCAAAGACACTGACGATGGAGCGATTCATCGCCTTGCACATGATCTGCGTCAGGATCAGACCCGACGCTCCAACCAGTGATCCAGCGATGATGAGGATATTGTTCTGCAAGACGAATCCCGTCGCCGCTGCCGCCAGACCCGAGCAGGAATTGAGCAACGCAATCACGACGGGCATGTCCGCGCCGCCGATAGGAATCACGATGAGGATCCCGAGCAATGAGGCGGCGGCAACCAGGATCCAATAGGGTTGCATCGATCCGGGATCGGCGGCGATCCAACCGATCGCCGCCAGGCACACCAGACCTAGCAGGACGTTGATCACCTGCTGACCGGGAAAGAGCAGGGGCCGTCCAGACAACAATTCCTGGAGCTTGCCGAAGGCAACAAGACTACCGAAGAAGGTCACGGCGCCGATCAGCGCTGAGATACCGGTGGATAGAGTAAAGGTGGACGACGGGGCTCCCGGTCTCAGTTGGCTCTCCAATAGAGCCGCTGCGGCGACGAGGACGGACGCGCCACCGCCGAAACCGTTGAACACGGCGACCAACTGCGGCATCGCCGTCATTTCAATCTTTGCCGCCAGCAAGACCCCTATCAGGGCACCAACGAGCAGGCCGGCAAAAATCATTTCAAAGCTGATGATCTGCTGATCGACAAGGGTCGCCACGACAGCGATCAACATGGCCAGGGCGCCATACATATTTCCACGCACAGCAGTGCGTGGATGCGTGAGCCCTTTCAGACCAAAGATGAAGAGAATGGACGCCAGTAGATACGCGAGATTGATCAGGGTTGCACTCAACTCAATCAGTCCTTGCGCCGAAACATGTCGAGCATCCGATGGGTGACCATAAAGCCACCCACGGCGTTGATCGTAGCGAATACAAGGGCGGCGAATCCGAGCCAGGTCGTCAGCTCGGTTTGCTGAGCCCCGGCAGACAGAAGCGCGCCTATTAGTGTGATTCCGGAGATCGCATTTGACCCCGACATCAGAGGGGTATGTAAGGTCGGCGGAATCTTTGTGATGATCTCGAAGCCGACGAAAACGGCCAATACAAAGACCGTTAGCGCCACAACCAGGCTTTCCATCTAGCGTCCGATCTCTTCGGTTGTCATGCGCCGGGCAGGCCCTGTGCCTGCAGGACTCTGTTGTGGATGATCGTGCCAGCTTGCGCCACAAGTGTGCCAGCCGTGATCTCGTCCTCCATATCGAGTTGCAGTTGCCCCTCGTCGTCTAACAAGTGCAGGAGGAAAGTGGTCATGTTGTGTGCATACATCTGGCTCGCGTGACCAGGAACGGTTGCCGGCACGTTCAACGGGCCGCAGATCGTTACTCCCTGCACATCGACATCCGACCCGGGTTCAGTGAGTTCGCAATTACCGCCACGCTCGGCAGCCAGGTCGACGATGACCGACCCGGGGCTCATGCGGCCAACGGCATCCTTGGTGACAAGCAGTGGAGCCGATTGTCCGGGGATGGCCGCTGTGGTAACGACCACATCGGACTCGGCAATGACTTTGGCTAGCTCATTCCTCTGACGCTCGTAGAAAGCATCATCCTGCACAGTGGCATAGCCGCCAGCGTCTTCACTGTCTGCCATGTCGATTTCGAGCTCGACGAATTCTGCACCGAGACTATTGATCTGTTCCTTCACCGCGGCGCGCACATCATAGGCCGAGACGCGAGCACCAAGGCGTTTTGCCGTAGCGATGGCCTGTAACCCAGCGACCCCCGCGCCAATCACCAGAACCCTTGCCGGTGCGAGCGTGCCAGCTGCCGTCATCAGCAGAGGAAATATTCTCGGTAAACGATCGGCCGCCATCAGGACCGCCTTGTAGCCGGCGATCGTCGCCATCGATGAGAGGGCGTCCATACTCTGTGCGCGTGTGATGCGCGGCATCAGTTCCATGGACAAGAGCGTGACCCCGCAATCAGCAAGCGCCGACAACCGGTCACTTCGATCCAAGGCGTCGGTGAACCCAATCACCGTCTGCTCGGGGCGCAGATTCTCCAGGTCACTCTTGCCTTCAGGATTGGCACCATATGTGCGCACCTGCAGGATCGTGTGTGCCTGCTGGAACAAGTCGGACGCCGAGACGATCTGCGCCCCCTTTGCCAGATAGAGTTCGTCGCTGTAGCCCGCCTGTTGTCCTGCCCCTGTCTGGACCAGTACGTCGACGCCCTTGTCCACGAGGGTGTGGACGACATCGGGGATCAACGCGACACGACGCTCGCCTTGAAACGATTCTGTTGGTACTCCGACGATCATTGGCTCTTTACCCTATCGATGATCGACGAGTTTGTCGTGGTATCTCTTGAGCTGCTTTTCTGCTTTCGAGACGGCCTCGTCGATGGCTTTAAAGAGGTTGTCACCCATCGTTTCCCCCTTACCCGCCAACCGCTGACCGGGCACACGCACAGCAATTTCTACTGTTGTGGCGTGTTTGTGTTTGTCCTGTGTATCAATGACCACTTCAATGTCGGTAATTTTGTCGAAATACTGGTTCAACTTCGCGCAGCACTCTTCGATGTGTTCTTTGGTGGAATCAGAGAGTTTCGAGCCTTTCGCATCGATGCGGACTGGCATTTTTCCTCCTGCAAACTGTCCGGGGTGCTGCCTGATCCGAATGAGATCGGATCCGAATGGAAGACCGCTCGCAACCAAATGACCACGTCAGACGATCTATGGAGTAAGATGACAACCCCCCCAATCATCGTCAACTAACCGGCGCGTGGCGGCTTCGACTGGGATCTGTGTGACTCGCTGATCTGCTCATCCCACGGCAAGTCGACATGGCACTGCTGCCTCATTGACCGCCTATATCTGGCTTACTGGCCAGTGCCGGACCATAGGTTCGAGATCGTCCCACAGCTGGGCGGGTATCTCCACTGCAGCGGCCGCAGCGTTGGCCCGCGCCTCCGACGCCACACGCGCACCGGGAATCGTACTGGCCACCTGTGGATGACGTGTGCACCACGCAAGAGCGACGGCCCCCAGCGGCACACCATGATCACCACACAGCGCTTGGATCACAGCGACATGGTCCAGAACGTCCTGTGTGAAATTCCGCGCCAGATAGTTCGTGCCTGACACGGGCCCAGTAGCCAGTAGCCCACGTTCCAGTGCAGTGGCACCGACAAGACCGACATTGTGTTTCTCTGCCGCCGGCAGAATCCGATTACGGGCGCGTTGGTTCAGCAGACTCCAACATTCAGGAATCACCGCCGCGTCGAATTCACCCGTCTCGATGTAGTCCGCATTGGTACCCGGGTCGTTGGCCGCGGATCCGATCCAGCGTGCGATTCCTTCCTTTTGTAGTTGGCGCAGGGCGCCCAGGGTACCATCTGCTGCCATGACACGTTCCATGGGAACATCCATCGCGTCATGAATGAACAACACATCGAAATGTTCCAGGCCCAGTCGTTTCTGACTCTCATCAACATGACGCATCACGGCGTCATACGAGTGATCGATGACGCCATACTGCTGCCCTACTTTCGTTGTCACCGTCGCCCGGTCGACCAGGTCAGGTCGACGCCGCAATGCTTCCCCGATCATGCGCTCGCTGGCGCCTGCACAATACAGAGGCGCCGTGTCGATCAGCCCACAGCCGCCCTCAATCGCGGCGATCACGGCCGCAGCTCCTTCATCCTCTGCCAGGGGTACGTCCCATGGCTTGGTGAGATCGGAATACGCCATGGCGGCCTGGTTTACGCCGGCAATCCCAAGGAAGGCGGTCCCCATCCCAACGATGGGGACCTCCAGGTCTGTACGGCCCAGTCGTTTCGTTTGCATACCCCTCCACCGATCCCTAAGAAACCCGATAGTTTGAGCACCTCAATATACAAGGTAGGTGCGTTGCCCCTCGATGGGGGCCCCGGTATGTTCTGCGATCTGCCTTTCTCGTAGCCTCGCGGAATTCCAATGATTCGACACTTCAGACTCGACCGATTCAGGACCATCATACGGTGGGGTCTGTCCCTGTTCGTCCTCTGTGCTGCGGCTGCCCACGGCCGTTCGGAACATCCACTTGAGGACCCCTGGCGGTGGAGCCATTTCACTGTCGATGACGGACTTCCAGCCCCTTCGGGCCTCAGGATCATGGAATCCCGCAGTGGTGTCCTGTGGGTGTCCACGGCCAACGGCCTCGCCTGGTTTGACGGTTTCCAATGGCAATCGGTCGCGGACGCACCGGGTGCACCACCCGCTCAGTTCCCTGGCGCCATCAACACCTTACCTGACGGCAAGGTGTCTGTGCGCATAGGCGGGGTCGTGTATGTCGGTGATCAAAGGGGATTCGAGCAGATTTCGCTGCCTGGAGAGACGATCGATTTCGCCGTTCCCACGACCGATGGTGAGTTCATTCTCCTAACCCGGGAGTCGACGCTCTACCAGTGGCGTGAAAATAAGGCGATCCCTATGAGTCCTCCTGACGGAGTCGATGAATCTGACGTCCGGTTCGTTCAAGCTTCGGACGATGGCTCTGTTTGGCTTGGAGCACCACCATCGCTCTACCTGCTGGAGGGTGATCGGTGGATTCTGGAACAGCAGGGCATGGAGCTGTCTCTGCCCATCATTGCCGAGGATGGTCGTCGATTCGCCTCGGCGTCCATTCCTTTCGAGGACCGGGGTCTATGGTCCTGGAACAAGGGTGAACAAGCACAACGGGTTCCTGCAGGACAGGTAAACATCATCCGCGACATTGCCGCCGGGCCGGGCAATCAGGTGGTCGTCATTTATCAAGACGGCTCGGCCCTGGTCCGCGATGGCGCTGGTTGGTTGACCCTCGAACCCGATGAATTACATGGTGCCCTCGACGTGTCCTATGCAACCAATGGTGACCTGCTCGTAGCCAGAGGCGACGGTGTCGGAATCTACCGATCCATCGTCGTACCGTGGAAGCATTTGTTCACTGAGGACGGAGGGCCTCGAAATCGCATCAATGAGATCCTCATTGCCAGCAATGGTACCATATGGTCGGGAACCGATGGCGGCGTCGAGGCACGACGCGCGGATGGCAGGGTCGAGTTTTTTGATCGGGTTGGAGACCAGGATCTGCGCATCATCACCGGGCTTGGTGAAGACGACGAAGGGGGCATCTGGGCGTCCAGCGGGGCATCGTGGGACGGCGCCTTCCGCTACTTTGGCGGCCAATGGCGCTTCGTAGGTAGGGAAGATGGTCTGCGTAGCAGCAAGATCCATCGAATTGAGTCGGACAGTGCAGGTCGATTGTGGTTTCTTGGCCTTCAGGGAGAGGGGGCAATGCGCCTGCAGCAAGCGGCCGTTGTCAGCCTCAAAGCGGGCGTGTTCACCGACCACCAGATCCCATCGCCCTTCGGCGCAGCGAGGATCTACGACGTCGATGAGTCCGTCGATGGTGGTTATTGGTTCTGTGGCGTACGAGGTATCGGTCATGTAAGCAGTGAGGGAGTATTGAGTCTTTGGTCAGACGCGGATGGTATTAAGGGCTCCAAGGTCTTCAGCATCGCCGCCGATGCGAAGGGCCGAGTCTATTTTGCCGATCAGCGCTCTGGCCTCGGCATTCTAGAGAACGGGGAGGTGACGTATTTCGACAGTCGTGATGGATTGATCCACGACACAGTACAGGACATTGAAATCGACGAGGACGGAACGGTATGGCTTTCAACCCGCGGCGGTCTCGGCGGATATCGTGACGGACTCTGGTTGTCCTTTGGCACAGGCTCAGGTTTGCAAGCCTTGGAGCTGTGGCCACTCGCCACTTCGGGATCCCTTGTGTATGTAGGGTCCGCTGGCAAGGGCACCTTCGTTCTGGATCGATCTCTCACGCGCGGGTCACCCCCCCGGATTGTCCGGATGGATCCCATTGTCTCCGACGACGAAGCCGTGGTTCGCTGGGCGACCTTCGCCGATCGTGGGAGACAGAAGCGCGAATCGATACAGACACGACATGCGATCGACGGCGGCCAATGGAGCGATTGGGACCTATCCCGAGAGATCGGGCTGCATGAAATGGCAGCGGGGCGTCACGAAGTCAGTGTACAGGCACGTGACGAATTTGGCACCCAGGATGACGGTATCAAGATCGAATTCTTCATCGAGTCACCCTACTACCAGCGTCCTGAGTTTTTCGTACCCCTGGCGATGTCTCTATTGGCAGCGCTGCTGTTGTCCATCGCGTTGGTTGTACGCCGTCGTCGACACAATGTGGACATGCGTAGGACGGAAGATCGCTTCCGCTCCTTTTTCGAAGAGGCGCCGATCTCACTGTGGGAACATGATTACTCGCAGGTGCAGCAGTTTCTCACGTCACTGCAGCAACCTGACATACAGGCTCTGCGAGCCCATCTCAGCGACCATCCAGCGCAACTATTTGAGTGCATGAAGCGTATTCATGTGCTGCACGTGAATCGGGCAACTCTGGCATTGTTCGGCGCTGAGAGTACAGAAGAACTGAGCGGTCAGCTGCACCGCATCTTCCGGCGCGACTCCTTTCCCGCTTTCTGCGAAGGCATGATGGCGATCCATGGCGATCAACACCGATTCTCGGCCCAGACACATGCGTACGCTCTGTCTGGTCGACCCATCGTCGTTGTCATGAGCTGGGTTGTAGCGCCCGATTCGACAGAAGACTACAAACGGGTTCTGGTCACGTTGCTGGATATCACCGCTCAACACGAGGCCGCCGAGGAGATGCAACAGGCCGTGCGCGTGGCGCAAGAAGCCAACATTGCCAAGAGCTCTTTCCTCGCCAATACGAGTCACGAAATCCGAACCCCAATCAATGCGATCATGGGCATGGCGCAGGCACTGCAAGACGAAGGCCTGACGGAAGCAGCGGAAGATCAGGTCGATACGATTCTTAGTGCGTCGGATGCCCTGACGCACATTATCGATGATTTGCTCGACTTGTCGAAGATTGAAGCCGGCGAACTTTTTCTGGAGTCACTGCGATTTGGTTTGGCGGAAGTCATCGAAGAAGTGCGGCGTACGGTGGTCGGTGGCGCGGCCGCAAAGGGTTTAGCCCTGGCAATCGATATCGCTCCTGGAACGGACACAGATGTTGTGGGGGACCCCGTTCGCATTCGCCAGGTTCTGCTCAATCTGTTGTCGAATGCCATTAAGTTCACCGACTCCGGCGCTGTGAGAGTGGCTCTTTCGTCACAGCGACACGGGACGAGTATTTTGCTTCGCTGCGCGGTCGAAGATTCCGGCATGGGCATCAACCCTGATCGTCTGCAGGATATTTTCGATCCCTTCACGCAGGCCGACGGCTCCACAACACGACTCCACGGTGGCACAGGTCTCGGATTGTCCATCTGTAGACGCCTGGTGGAATTGATGGATGGTCGAATCGATGTGGAGAGTGTCCCCGGCCAGGGAAGCACCTTCAGATTTAGCGTGAGATTGCAGGTTCCCCAGGGGGATGAGGGGTCCGCCAGTGTCGAAGTCAATCTCCCGCCCACGTCTGAAACACCGCCACTGCGAATACTTGTAGCCGAAGACAACGAGCTGAATCTCAAAGTCGTTCGCGCCCTGCTGCGCAGTGATCACCACGATATTGACGCAGTGGAAAATGGCCAACTTGCCGTAGAGGCTTGCCAGAATTCGGGACCCTATGACGCGGTGCTGATGGATGTGCAGATGCCGGTGATGGATGGCCTCACGGCGACGCAATTGATTCGCAAACATGAGTTGGCCTCCGGTATTTCACGAACACCGATCATCGCCGTCACAGCCAATGCGATGGAGTCGGATCGGGAGCGCTGCCTGGCAGCAGGAATGGACGACTTCGTCACCAAGCCGGTGCGCAAGCAAGCCCTCCGGCGCGTCCTTGCAACACTTTCCCCGGGAACCGCGCCAGCTGCTGCCATCGCCCTCGACACCCCGAATCAAGAGAACACAGAGCTCCTTGATCCACAGCCACTGGAAGAGTTGCGCGAATTGGCCGAACTCGACGCCGACTTCAGCATTCAGGGCTTCGTTGATCTGTTCCTCTCCGAGGCACCAAAGACACTTGCCGAAGCGTATTCGGCCCTGGATCAGGCAGATCTGGAAGCACTACACCGGCATGTGCATACCTTGAAAGGCTCGGCCCGCGAAATCGGCGCAACACGATTGGGTCTTGCTGCCCAAACCTTGGAGGCCCGCTTGAAGGTTGGCGATATCTCGAATTGCCGGCAGAGCCTGGCCGAACTGGAGGAAATACTCGGGCATGTCGCTGAGGCGCTTGCCACGATGGTCAGCGGAGACAATGAAAAAGGGTAGTTCAGCCGGAAGCTGAACTACCCTTTTGTTTGCTCAGTCGCCGACAAATCTCTTAGGTCAACGCTCCTCCAGCGGAACGTAGCACATCTCAGTGGGACCCGTGTAGACCTGTCTGGGTCGCTGAATCTTCCCGTGTGTGATGAATCGGTCTTCATACCACTGGGCGATCCACCCCGGCATCCGGCCAATGGCGAACATCACCGTGAACATTCGCGTCGGGACACCCAGCGCCCGCAAAATGACACCTGAATAGAAGTCGACGTTGGGATACAGCTTGCGCTCGATGAAGTAGTCGTCCTCCAGCGCGACGCCTTCCAACTCTTCCGCCAGACCCAGCAGTGGATCCTTGATATCCATCTGTGCCAGCACATTCTCTGCCTGGGTCTTGATGATTCTCGCGCGAGGATCAAAATTCTTGTAGACGCGATGGCCAAATCCCATCAGACGAATTCCCGCCTTCTTGTCCTTCACCTGCTGCACGTAGTCCTTTACGGAGATGCCCTGCGCCTGGATCGTCTCGAGCATATCAACGACGGCCACATTCGCTCCTCCATGCAGTGGCCCCCAGAGGGCACTCACGCCGGCAGAGACCGAGGCAAACAGATTGGCGCCGGAACTGCCAACCATGCGCACGGTAGACGTCGAGCAATTCTGCTCGTGATCTGCATGGAGCAGAAGCAGTACATCGAGAGCACGCACCAGGACCGGATTTGGTTCAGCATCCTTATATGGTTCGGAGAACATCATGTGGAAGAAATTCTCACAGAAATTCTTCTCTGGATGCGGATAGACCAGATAATGACCCATGTCATGCTTGTAGGAATAGGCAGCGATCGTGCGAACCTTGGAGATAATGCGCGCCGCTGCTTCTTCGAATACATCGACATCTTCCGTATCGAGCAATTCGGGATAGAAGCAGGCCAGAGAATTGAGCGCAGCAGACAACACCGCCATCGGCGGCGAACCCGGTGGGAACACTTCAAAATGATGGCGGATCTGTTCACGCAGGAAAGAATGCTTCGTCATCAATTCGCTGAAGGTATCCAACTGCTCTTTGGTAGGTAGACATCCCCAGATCAGCAGATAGGCGACTTCGACAAAGGAACTGTGTTCGGCGAGGGTTTCAATCGGAATCCCCCGATAGCGAAGGATACCTTTTTCACCGTCGATGTAGGTGATCGCACTCTGGCAGGCGCCCGTGTTGCTATATCCCTCGTCGAGGGTGATATAGCCAGACTCGGCGCGCAGTTTGCTAATGTCGATGGCGTGTTCATCCTCGCTGCCAACGACGATCGGCAGGTCGTAGGTCTTGTCACCCAGTTGGAGACGGGCGCTGTCGGACATGGATCCTCCGGGTCGCTTAGAGCGGCGAGTAGCGATGGAAAACGCGGGGTGGGATTCTACCGCCCCTGGAGCCGCATGTCAATCTCCGGCGGTGTCGTCACGGGTGATGGACCCAGCAGCCGTGATACGGGTTCAGCCAACCATTTGGCCACAAGCGGATGGGCGGCGTCGGTGAAATGGCCAAAGCCATGTCGATAGACACCCGAACCATCCAGGTTGGCCTGAACGAAGCGATCGCGGAGCCAGGTGGAAGTGACTCCTTTGCGCTTTAGCACGTGCTCTACCATCGCTTCTGTCTGATAGCGTTCATCATCTATTGCAACTGTGCCGATCCCGCGGTGCTGCTGAGCCAGGTCGTGGACAAGGAATGGATCCGGAATGACAAGAACATGCAGAGGCAGGGACTGCTCCTGCAGATCGTCGATCAGATCCTTGAGCAGTGTCTCGCCCACCTCGAGCATATGCCTGTGTTGACCGGCTGCGTGGCGCGCCAGATCTGGTGTGCTGACCATCCCGGCTGCGCGTGCGATCGCCATGGCAGAGCCACTCGATTTGATCACCCGCAACCAGATCCAGCGGCCCAGACTCGAGCGCGCAAGAACCTCGTCACGCAGCCAGATCCGCAGCCCCCGCGCCGGGACATGCGACTCGGCAAGGGTTCCCTGGCTGATGGCAAATCGGGGCACGGCTGGTGAGGCGATGGGGGCGAAATTGTCATGCAGATCGTTACCGAGAAACAAGCACAGTACTACCCCGTCAGCATGCCAGACAGCCAATTCCTGCCTGACCTGAAGAGCATACACACCCAACCCATAACCGTGCACACCGAGATTGACGGCCTCCATGTTGGGGAGAAGCCGCGCCAGCCGTTGGGCAAAACTGCTGTCGATTTCTACCTGATACGCTTCCAGGAAGGAGTCACCGAGAAACACGAGACGTTTTGTCCCGGGGGGCGACTGACTAGCACGTGGATGATCATGAAACCCGGCCTCATTCAGGGTCACCATCCGCGGGCGTCCGAACATTTCGCGATGCCAGATGGTCTGCGCGCGACTGCGGCCGCGAAAACCAAGCAAGGGGTCGTGGACGAGGGTGACTTTCTCCGTCGACCATGTCCAGCGAAGGATGCCCTCGGCGACGAGCAAGGTCATTCCCACGGCGACACCGGCTAGCAGCAGATTCGGCCACCACGTATTGCGTGTGCCCCTTGGCATCAGCGGACCAGGGCAACCCGACGGAATACAGCCTCGTCACCCGCTTGCAGACGCAACAGATAGACACCCGATGCAACAGGTCGTCCATCATCGTCCGTCGCATCCCATGACCGCTGGGCAGCCTCGATGCCCGGGCGTATCTCCTGCAGCGTTCTAATAGGCCGTCCCAACAGATCGAACACAGTCAATTGCGCTGGAAGATCGGTACCAACCTGTACCCCCACGTGGATCTCGCCGTTGAATGGATTCGGGTAGGCGGCAGACAAGGCAAGCGAACTGGGTTGGGTCTCGGTCAGAGACTCTACCACGGTAGGCGACCGCAGGGGCAGAATCCACGTATCGGCGAGGTGACCGTCATCTGATGTCCCACCAAACAGAACAAGACGACGCCGGCTCTCATCATAGAGCAGGACGGCTCGATCTCGAGGCGGTGGTCCCTCACCATCGGCACTCAGCAATTGCCATTCGGATCCCTGGTTGGAAAGAGCCCACAGATCAGCGTAACGCGTGCCATCCTTCTCGCCACCAAACGTGAGAAATCTCTCCCCTGCTGAATCAAAACTTGCCGCGGGAAATCGTCGTCCACCGGCAGGCATGGCAGGCAGGGCCTGCCAGCGATTCGTCCCCAGGTCCAAGGACCATACATCGTCGAGGGCGTCGGGCCCACGTTGGCCGCCAAAGATGATCATGCGTTCGCGGGCCGAGTCATACGCACTGGTATGCAAACAGCGTGCACCGGGGCGAATCGGCGCGGAGACATCCCGCCACTGGCCGCTGCCAGGGTGCAGACGCCACGTGTCATCGAATCGTCCTTCGTCGGTGAAACCGGCAAAGTTCACCAACTCGCCAGCGGCGACATCAAATATGGCCGCCGTGCCATAGCGGGCGTTGGGGGCACTGCTGGCGGCGATGATCTCGTGCCACACCATCGTCGCCAGATCCAGGCTCCACACATCGTTGCGCAAGGTGGAGCCTTCAGCACTGATGGAACGCCCCGACCAGATCAGCATCTGGTGCGACCCTGGATCGTAGACCGCATTGTGTGTATGCCGTGCAGCAGGTTTTGTCCCCGTCGTGCTGAGTTTTTGCCACTGCAGAGTGGGCAGGTCCAGCGCCCACGTGTCATTCAGGTCGCCGCTGGAACTGCGCCCCCCCATCAGAACGACACGATCTGCCACCGGATCGTAGATCGCCGCGGCATTCTGTCGCGCCGCCGGCGGGTTGGACATCGCTTCCACTGGCTGCTGCCAGCTTTGGGCAGACACGTTGCTCGCCATCAGGCAAAGGTTGCTCATCACCAAACACAGGACGATGGCCTGTTTCGTCTGTAGTACCTGGGTCGTAGGATTCATGGACTTCTCTCCACTGCTTGGGTCTGTCACACCTGGTTTTTGCAGCCTCATCTCACACGCCTCTACTGAATCGTGGCAGCACAGCGAAAACCAACGGTATAGTCGTAGCGCTGCTCGGGGGGATATCCAAGCCGGTTGGTGCTGCGATGAATTCGCGGATTTTGATCTGCCATCGAGCCCCCTCGCAGGACTTTAAGTCCATCTGTCTGAGTGTCGTTGAAAGGATTTACATCCTCGCCACGGCCATAGAAATCTCGCGAATACCAGTCTGCCGTCCACTCCCACAGGTTTCCCGCCAGATCATAGACCCCAAAGGGACTCACCCCTGCGGCACGGCTGCCGACGGGCCAGGCCATTTCGTGGCCGCACCCATCACCCCCCTCATCGATAATGGCCCGTTCACAAGTTGCCTGCTCGTCACCCCAGGGATAGAGCCGCCCATCGGCAGAACGCGCCGCCCACTCCCACTCCGCCTCGGTGGGCAGACGTTTCGATGCCCAGTGGCAGTAGTCTTGCGCGTCGTACCAACTCACGCCATTGATCGGGTGAGCGTCGCGCCCCGGTTGTTCCCAGTTAAGATAATTCGCCTCGTGCGCGAGCCTGTAAGCTGCCCCTCCGTAATGAGGAGTTCTGCACTTCCCCATCTCGACACACTGCCGAAACTGATCGACGGTCACCTCAAAACGATCCAGCCGAAAGGAGTCGACGTAGACCGTACGCAAGGGACGTTCGTCCTGGTCGCCATCTGCACTACCCATCAGAAAGCGGCCCATGGGAATCAACGCCATGTCATCGTCCTGTGGGACGGGCCGCACGGGCTGAGTGTCCCCTTCAAGATTGGCGACGATTTGATTTCGATCCAGCCAGAAAGTCGTCGCCTCTGCGGCTGCGGTTTGTTGCTGTATCACCTCCAACCCCATCGGCGACGCTGATTCACGATGGCCGGTCACGGCCAGCGCACAGCGCACACCGACGTAGGGCCACCAGCGCAGAGCAGAGAAGGCAAAACGATTGGCTGCACGCAAATCAGGATTTGGATCGCTGTAGTACCAGGAATTGCCGCGAACGGAACGTCGGGTAGAGCCTTGGTTCGACTCGTCAACGAGAGGATCTGTCAGTGGTGCCGATTCGTAGGCTGTCGGCACATAGGTATCCGCCGTCCATTCCCAGACATTTCCCGCCAGGTCATCGATCCCATAGGTGCTGCGTCCAGCCGGTCGCTCACCTACAGGCGCCGTGCCATCATGTCCACACCCAAGGCCGAGACCGGCTCGCATCATCACCGCTCGGTCGCAGTCACCGGCTCCACCCGGCCGTCTGCTGCCCCATGGATACTCGTGACCCTCAGCACCGCGTGCGGCCTTCTCCCACTGTGCCTCTGTCGGTAGAGACAACCCTGCCCAGCTGCAGAATGCCTGAGCATCATACCAGGAGATGCAATTGACAGGATGATCTTGTCGGTCCGCCGCGGCCAGATCGTTGCAGGGTGATCCCGTCGCTGGCGCTGCGCATGCACCCGTCTCGACACAGCCCGCGTACGCAGAGACCGTCACCTCACGAATACCCAACAGGAACGACGAAAGCATCACCGATCTGGGGGGTTGTTCATCCGCATAGTCATTGCTACCCATAGGGAATGGACCCGCCGGGACACCGACCAGTTCATAATCTGGCAAAGCGGCGGGCATGGGGTACATGAGACGACGAGATGAAATCGTATAGGTGCCCTGGTCGCCCGCTGCCGAGATGATTTGTTCACTGGTTTCGATCGCATGGCCACTGAATCGCAGTCGTAGATCTAGTGGCTCATCCGTTTTGATAGCAACCGGCGCAGCGCTGCCACCATCGATGAGTGTGACCTTGCGAGATTCAGAGCCGTGAGCCGTCTGCAATCTCACCAGATATACACCCGCCGCCACACGGCGGCCGCCGTCGGTTAGACCATCCCAGGTGGTCTCTCCTGCTCCCGCCAGCTGCAGTCCAGTCAGAAGATGGCGAACAGGCTGACCGCTCATATTGAAAACCGTCAGAGAGACCGGTTCGAGGGCGGCCAGAACGTATGGCAGCCGTACGCTGGGATGAAATGGGTTTGGGTATGGCCTCATCAGATGAGTCGTTTGCGGCAGATCCGATTCGCCTTCGACTGATCGCGACTGCAGCCCAAAACGTCCGAAGTTATCTGTCCTCGTACTATCGACGACGACGCGGGCAGCATCGATGAGTTGAACCTGAACATGGATGGCAGGACGGGAGTCGACATCAAGAATGAGCGTGCCCGTGATCACTGCCGACCATGCCGGTGCAACCAGCGATAGAAGTCCCAGGAGGATGCAGGCGCCCCCTCTCACGCTTGCCGCTCAGGGAACCTGTGAGGAGAAATCAGCCCGCAGCACCGGGCGCCACCAACCGAGTCCGGCAAGCAGGCACAAGACGGGCATCACGGGATGACGAAAGCGACTCAGTGACATCGGTCCTCCGGCGGCGACCAACAGAATCAGCACGGCGGCAACCAGAACAAGGGCCAGGATGGGGCGCGCTCGCGCCAATTGCCACGCTCCGCGGCCCGCCGCGACATAGAGCGTCAACAGGAAAAGCCCGAAGGCCCCCTCCACGACAATGAGCTCCGGCCGTTCGCGAATGAGATGTTTCCCTGTGGCGAGGAGACCGTCATCGACGATCCGGCCCAGAAGACCACCCGTGGTCGGATAGGCGCCCAACAAGCGCATTACCTCGACGCCCCCGGGATCAAACAAGACACGGATCACACCGCGCAGATGGATACCGGCGTAGACAAGTGGATGGGCGGCGACGGTCCTGGCCCCTTCGACGCCCAGCTGCTGCAGCCGTGGCCCCTGAGGCAGAACCGCCAGTCCAGGTCGCAGGTCGTTGAAAATCTCGACATCGTGGTAGCCCAGTTCATTCTGAACCTCGTAGAAGGAACGATCCTGGAGCCGCGCCTGGACGGCGGCGCCCTGGTAGAAGTAGAGATTGATATCAGTAATCGCCGACAGGCCGCGGTAGTCGGCGACGGCAAGATTTCTTGCCTGCCAGGCGACGGATGGAATCAGCATCAGACCCATCGCCGTGAAGAGCCAGCTCGTACGCAAAGTGCCCCTGGCCCCTAAAGGCCGAAGGCGCATGTAGGTGAAAAAAGCCAGGGCACCCACGGTGAACACGAGGACAAGTCCGTAGCCAATGGGTCGAACCAGCGCAGAGGCACCAAGACATGCGGCCCCCAAGGCCCACCGCCGCTCATCGTGATCGAGGTATCCACTCACCAAGCCCCAGAGACTGGAGACCAAAAGAGTCGCAAAGCAGGTCTCACTCAGCACTTTGACCGAGTAGATGACGCTGAGAGGCTCGAGACTCAACAGGAGCGCCGCCGTCGTCGCCGCAGGCTGGCCGCCAAATCGATAGGCAAGGTGATAGACGAGCAGAATCGTCACCAGACTCAACACACATTGCAACGCGATGCCCCAGCCAACGGCGCCACCGAGCCAAATGCCCGGAACCAGCAAGAGCGGAAACCCAGGGGTACGCACGATATCTGGCTCTCCGGCGCGGCTGAAGGTCGCCGCTGTCGCCAGAGAGGTCGCCGTATCTATGTAGGAAATGGAATCAGGTGCGAGGAAGGGCTCGGCACCGCCTTGAGCAAGCGACCAGGCGCTGAGTGCGAGGCCCACGCGCAGGGTCAGGGCCAGCAGGAGAATCCAGATACGATGATTGATACGTGGGCCCATCTTCCTGTCGTGGTGACCATGTGTTGTGGGACTGAAACCATCTTGTCCCTTCAAGCGTCTGAGTATAGCTGGACCACCTTCGTACCCCCTCCGTACTTTCTCATGGTCGGTCGGCACGTGCTGCCCGGCGCCAAGGTATGATCCCTCTTCCTCCGGCACCAAACCGACGCCATTGTCCAATCTCCGCATCTACCTGACAACCCTGGCACTTCTCTGCCTCCAGGTGGGCTCTGCCCACAGTGACAGTCAGGTGCAAGTCGTGACGGCTGACGAGGCAGGCCTCATCGTCGACATCCATACGACCCATACGGGCCAACGGGCGATGGCGCACGTGCGCGGCAAGACCGGGGTGGCCTTGCCCATGGTCGCCGAACTGCTCGCCGTGCCACCGGGTGCTCGCGTTGAGATCGAACCACAGATTTTGTCCACCCAGATCATCGACGTTGCCGATCTGCCCCTGGCTGACGAGTCTGCTTCCCCAGACCCAGGTGTGCTGGCTCAAACAATTCCTCTTGGTGTACTTCGGGGCGTCGAAGCCTACGCGCTGCAGGTATTTCCTTTCGCCTATGATACCGAGACACGCAGACTGCAGGTTCACGACCATCTGCAACTTCGTATTCGCTTTGTCGGGGGCGCCGCCTACCGACCTGCAGCGGCTGAGTCAGCTGCCAGCCCCCTCTATCGGGCCTTCCTCAATCCGCCGACTGGCGGTTGGGCACGTCCGACGCCGGCCGCGCGACCTGCTGGTAACGCGTTAGCCAATGGATGGTACAACTCGTCTCTGCCGTGGGTGAAGGTCTTCGTCGACACCGACGGTATTCATCGCATCACCCCCGCCCGGCTGCGTTTCTTCGGCATTGAACCTGATGATGTCGATGTGACGCGGCTACGCCTCGTTCTAGGTGGTGTCGATCAACCCCTTCATGTGACCGGTGATGAGGATGGTCACTTTGGTGGCAACGATGAGATTCTGTTTTCTGGCCGCTATCGCAGAGCACCGGGGCCGGATGGGGAGCGAGACCATGAGAGCGAGTATGGGGCCAGGCAGACCTATTGGCTGACGTGGGCAGGTGAGCAGATCAGTCCACGATTTACCCAGGTTAGTGGTGAGCCGGTGGCTGATTTCGCTGAAACCAAGTGGTATACGCACCGCCAGCACTTCGAGCAGGACATATCCTTCGATCAGCTCGAGGAAGCACCCGATACCTTGAGTGATCGCTGGTTCTGGCAGAACGACCGCCCCCTCATCGCCAAGGATCCCGTCACCCGAAGTAGCCAGACAAAAGTCGGGGATATTTCAGGATTCTATGAGGAGGGCGACGCGTACGATGTACGCCTGCGCGTCGCAGTGACGGGGAAGACACCGGCTGTCGTCGGCGATCATCACGCCTTCTTGACGTTTAACAACCAGTTTCTTGCGGAAGCGATTTGGGCAGGTCAGACGTCTTATGTGTTCGACGAGATCGTGCCTTCGACACTTCTTGCGGAGCGCAATCGGATCCTGTTCCAGGCCCTTGCAGACCTTTCCCGCGTCGATGAAATCTGGTTCAACTGGTTCGAACTAACCTTCAGGCGGCAATTTCATGCGTATCCCGGCCTGCTGAGCTTCACTACCGAGGCCGCCCCTGAAGGGCATCGAATAGCCGTCGAGGGATTTCGACACCCCGCTGTCACGCTGCTGGATGTCGCCGGCCATCGCCTCCTCACAGGATTGCAGGTGACGGCAAATGATACCCTCTATGACGCCACCTTTGAGGATGTCTCTGCCGGCGTCCCAGCATATGTGATCGCTGACAGTCTGTCGATTCTTGCACCGGTGCTTGAGATGGATGAGCCATCGGACCTACGCAGCCACGATGGGGGTGCCGAGGCCGTCATCATTCACCATGCCGATTTTCATGATGCTGCCCAACGTCTGGCGGCCCATCGCGCCAAGACGAATGGCGTGAGTGTGCGCACCGTGTCGGTGCAGGATGTTTTTGACGAATACGGCGACGGCCGCTTTGCGCGCGAGCCCCTGGCTGAGTTCATCGAGGACATCTTCTGGCGCTGGACGCCACATCCCGTCTACATCACGCTCATGGGTGACGCCACCTGGGACTACCGCGGCATACGCACGGGGCGACGAAATCAGACGCTGGTGCCAACGCTGTACTACAATGCCCGTGGCCGCGGTTATTCGCCCTCCGATCACCTGCTGGCCATGATCAGTGGCGACGACTTTCTTGCGGATGTGGTCATCGGTAGGCTGCCCGTGGACTCAGCAGAAGAAGCAGATCTCGTCGTCGACAAGATCATCGCCTATGATGAAGAACCTGCCGTCGGAGACTGGCGCGGCCGGACCATTCTCGCCGCCAACTGGCATGGTCAGGATATCTGGGCCAATGGCAATGACACCCTTTTCGCTCGCCATATGGCACCCATGGGATTGCGGGCACAGCGCTTTTATGCACCGGACAACACCGATCTCCCCAATGTCACAGGCAAGGGGTTTCTAGACGCGGTCAATGCGGGGGCCCTGATTGCCAACTTCTCCGGTCATGGGGCTGTGGCGACGATGCAATTTCTGTTCTCGGCACAGTTCCCCGACTGGGACTACATGAGTCAGGTCGCCAATGGACCTCGCCTGCCACTGGTAACGGCACTGTCCTGCCTCAATGGTCTATTCTCCGAACCGACGACGGAGTCCTTGAGCGAGCAATTCGTTGAACTACCTCAGGGTGGAGCGATTGCCTTCATCTCGGCGACCGCCGAGAGTCGCACAGCCCAACACGACCTGCTCAGTGATTTTCTGTTCACCGCCCTGTTGAACGACAATCCAAGTGGCTTCGGCGATGCTCTCACCTGGGCAAAGGCGCGATTGCTCACCGTGCATCCCGGCTGGACGGACGTACCGCTGACGATGCAACTGGTCGGTGATCCCATGCAGAAATTGGCGCTTGAAACAACCGCCGACTATGTCGCCCAAGGGATCGATCTCGATTCCACGCCTGCCCTGCGTGGTCAACTCGTGGCCTTGGTAGCGACCGTGAATAGCCGAGCCCGCCTCGGCGCCGACAGTGTGCTTGTAGAAATTCTGGCAGAGAGCAACTCTGGCGTGGACACCTTGATGCAGGAGCGTCGTGCGCCCTTCTCGGGGGTGGACAGTCTCCACATTCAGTGGCGCCCAGCCGCGGGTGGACCTCATCGACTCAGTGTTGTCATCGATCCGGATGATTCGACCATCGAAAGCGACGAAGCAAACAACCGGTTCGAGCAACTCATCGAGGTCCTCGTCCCACGTGAGATGAGTTTGCTATGGCCTCCTGCGGAGGCGGCAAGTGCAGACCTGAGCTTGCAGGCTCTGACCCCCCTCGACATGCGCGCCGTCGACGACGAAGCCGGTGATGTCGTTGAATTTTCTTTGTCCGTGACGGCGGACTTCACTGACCCTCAGACTCGCACATTCGTTGCTCCCGTCGAGCAAATCGGCGTCGCCCAGGTCACGGCGGTGGCCCCAGCGGGCGCCGCCATGGGGGACATCCTCTTCTGGAGAGCGCGGCTGATCGATGGAAGCCAGCTTGGCCCCTGGTCTGAGCATCGGTCTCTGAGATGGGTTGAGGAGGGAACCGACTCGGTGCGCTGGCTACAGCGCGGGCTCAGGTTGCTTGAGGAGAGTGGCACCGGGGTTCGATTGCGCAATAACGAAGTCGTCGCCACCGCCCAGTTGCCCACCTTCAGGCCCTCCTCCTCGACGCGACAGATCGGCTTTACCGTGCTCAGTCTCCCGGGGGCGGGCGTGTTGGCGACGGATGGCACCTACCTGTATGCGAAGCGTTGGTTCAATGATCCCTCGACGATCTACCCCGGTGGGGATGTGTTTTCGCGCATTGGTACGGGCTTCAATGGAAGCATCCGCGGTGGTGACTACGGTACGGTGACAGACACAACCACAGCCGGAATCAGCGCCGCATATCATGACGGCTTTCTGTACAGCGAAGCGGGGCAGAGTTTCCTGATCGAGCGCATCGATCCTGCCAGTGGACATCTCGATACGGTGAATGTGCCGGACGGCTTGTTGGATTGGATGACAGGCCGTGTTGTGACGTCAGAAGAGAAGTTTGCTGGACAACGATTGCATGCATTGATCACCTCCGACGGCCGGCAACTCTACAATGTGTCCATGAGTTCCCACCTGGGAACCCGTGTGGGCTGGGGTGTTCGCGTCTTTGATATCGATGCGACAGGCGATTGGCAGTTGCAGCGTGAATTCGTCATCCCTCCCACCCAGACAGGTTTCACCTTCCGCTGGACAGATGGCATCGTCGCCGATGGCGAATACCTGTATCTGATTGAATTCGCCGGTGAACGACGAATTCGCATGGTCAGCGCCGAGGATGGCACCTTCGTCGACGAGTGGCGATCGGACCAGGACACGACGCGCATCATCTCGGGTCAGTACGACGTCGCGAACGATCTCGTCTGGCTTGGAGATCTGTTGGGTTCCGGATTGTTCGGCTATGGTCGCGACGGCTCAGTCATGGCGGGCGAACTAGTGAGCGCAGCGACGGGGCCCGCCGCATCTTGGAAGACACTGAACGTCGAAGGGGATGGTGCGCATGTTCAGCTTCAGGGCCAGAGCAGAAGCGGCGACTGGACAAATCTGGTTTCCGGCGTAGCTCCCCTGCAGATCGATCTGGCCAATGTGGATGCCGGGACACACCGATTCTTAAGACTTCGCGCCGACGTAGGACCTGATACGCTGCAAACCCTTCGCAGTTGGTCCTTGGATTTCGCGCCCGCCGCTGATCTCGAAATGGGCGCCGCTTCTGCAGACATTCTTGAGAATCAGCTGCATCTGCAGGCCTGGGTTCGCAATCGTGGCCTCACGATGGCAACGACGGCACGGCTGACCTTGGAGCAGGAGGGTCAACCTCTCGCAGAAGTTGCGATTGAACCCCTCGCGCGCGGGGAAACACGACGCGTGCGATTTGATCCCCTGTCGCTACCAGCATCCGGGGAGGGCCTGTTCCTGCGATTGCACCCGTCCTCGGCAGACGGCCGCGGTAGCAACGATGTCCTGGAATTGGTGCTCACCTTGCCTGGCCTGACGACGATCGCCTTTGTCGCGGCAGAAACAGGCCAACGATTGCAGAATGGTGATGCCGTCGGCGCGGGCACAGTCGTTCAGGTCCGGGCACCACCCCTGGCGTCGGGCCATCTGGCGCTTCGCATCGATAACGAGATCGTTGTGGCCGACTCCAGCTGGACCACCGAGGCGGGTGCCCTGGTGCTTGCGCATAAGTTGACCACTGGCAAGCATCACTTGCGGGCAGCACTGGTGCGGGATGGGGTGGAACTTGGGGTTGGTGAAGTGACACTACAGGCCGACGAGCGACTGCGCCTGGCCAATGTGCTCGTCGCCCCTCATCCGCTGCGTTCGACTGGGGCCTTTACGTGGGTTCTGTCTCACACCGCCCGTGTTCACATCGACATTTATAGTCTCAGTGGTCGCCGGATTCGGCGCCTTGGACCGCAAGAGAGTGCTGCCGGATTTGGCAGTTTGGCCTGGGATGGAACCGACGCAGATGGTCGCCGATTGGCGTCAGGAACGTATGTCTACGTGCTGACGGCGAAGGCGGTGGATACTGCAGATGAGGTCGTGCGACAGCATCGAGGCGCCGTCGTTCTTCTGCCTGAGTAGCCTTTGTTACAGCGATTTATTCGGCCGCACGAATGGCGGCGATTTTTGCATCGCGTTCGGCGAAAATCTTCTCTTTGACAGAATTCATCTCCACGGCAAACTGACGTTGATGCTCGGTGAAAGTCTGTGGATCCGCTTCTGCCTGCACTTTGGCGATGCGCTGTTGTAGCACGATCTCCTGTTCCGCCCACTTGGCTTCGTATTGCTTCTTCACCTCACCAATGGCGCTGACCTGCTCCGCTGTCAGCTTGCCCTTATCCTCTACGAGTTCGTCGGTCTTTTCCAGGGCCAGTTCCAGGGCTGACTTCATCGTGCGATATTCCTGCGCATGGGGAGAAGGACAGATCAGCGCGAAGATAGAGGTCGTCCATCAGGCTTACAAGGCAAAGCCTTAGAAAGGGATTTACCCATGCAGCGACGTTGGAATGTCTACCTGTCAGGAGAAATCCACAGCGACTGGCGTGATCGGATCACAACCGGCACCGAGGCGGCGGGCTTGCCCGTCGACCTGAGTTCTCCTGTCACCGATCACGAGGCGAGCGACAATGCAGGCGTCAGCATCCTCGGGGCAGAAACGGATGGTTTCTGGAAGGATCACAAGGGGGCACAGGTCAATGCCATCCGAACTCGCACACTGATCCGACATGCGGACATTGTGATCGTTCGCTTCGGCGACCAGTATCGTCAATGGAATGCAGCATTCGATGCGGGTTTCGCCGCCGCCCTCGGCAAGCCACTGATCGTTCTACATGACAGTAGCCTCACGCACGCCCTCAAAGAGGTCGATGGCGCCGCGCTGGCTGTGGCGTCGCAACCTGAACAGGTCGTTGACCTGCTCAGCTATGTCATTGAAGGGCGGCTCTAGCAGGCCAGGCGCGGTCTTGCGTCAGATGAGCTTGGCGATTCGACGTACGTCGAGTCCCCACTTCATGCCGAAATAGATGTATTGGCGCCCCATAGACAGCTGCGCACCGATCGCCTTGCCTGAGGCGGAAGGAAAGAACATGCCCAGAGTACCGTAGACAGTTCGCGGCTTCAATGCACGTACACCCAGACCGACATGGATCACACCGAGATGATCAGCGACATAGAGCTCGGTGACGGGTAGAAAATTGACGTCTACCGTCATGGAGCGCAGTACGTCGGTGTCGCCGGAACACTTGTTGTAGTTGGTGAACTGCTGCGTCTGCTGGTCGAAGCAGAAGTCGCCACCCGTTTGCACATCAAAGATGCGGCGATAGCGACTCAGCGTATTGCTCTTCCGTTGCAGCAATCCCATGTCGAGGACATTTACTGTCAGCAATGCCCGCAGGCGGCTGGCGAGCAAGGTAAATCCCAGGGGAAGATCGACACCTGATCCCGGTTCTACATCGATCACGCCGACGCCGAAGGTCGCGTAGAGCCCATCCTGTAGGGTCGGTTCCGGTTCCAGGGTCGTTGAGCTTGCTGACGATGTCTGCGACGTGTCCTGTTGGGCAAAGGCGTGGCCCAACAGCAGGAACACAGCGAGGGCCAGACGCAGCAGCAGCGTAGCAGATTTGCCTCGGTCAGCCACCGAGAATGGAATCACACTGACTGACGAAGTCTTCGCGGTGCTGAACGATCTCTTCGACACTTTTTTGCAATCGAGAGGCGTACGGATCCATCTCTGGTATCAACGCGTCTCCAGCAAAGCCGATTTCCATCGTGCGCACAGCGATATCAGCAATGTGTACCATTGCCGCGAGGCGACGATGCTGATTTGACTGACCCGGCTGGTGATGGGATGTAATAGCCGTTCGCACCTCGCCGGGAAGATCCCAGTGAATGGCCAGCTCGCCACCGCAGTCGGCGTGCGTGATGCCGAGCAACTCGTATTCGGCCTGGAGAATTGACTTGTTCTCGTTCTCGACCACCTCCAACACCTTGCCATAGTGATCGGGAAATTTCACCAGGAAGACCGCCTTGCCAATGTCGTGCAACGTGCCGAGCAGAAAGTGGGTCTTCTTCTTGTCCGCCTTGCCGATGACCTCCATGGCCATGCCCACTGCGAGCGAGTGCCGCCAGAGTCCGTCCATAGGGAAGGCCTTGGTTGCCTCATCCTCTTCGGCGTCGCCGAAGACATCATAGATGATGGCGGACTGCACGATCTTGCGCACGACGGCGACCCCGAGAAATGCCACGGCCTGCGACATCATGTTGCCCTGGAAACCAAAGTAGGCTGAGCGGCATGTCTTCATCACCTTCATCGACAAGGCCGGATCCTGCTCCAGTGTCGACGAGATCTGCCGCATATCAACCTCTTCGTCAGCCTTGCTCAGCAGGGCCAGCAAACGCGAGTGCGCCGCCGGCATGGCAGGAAGATTGGAGAGATTCTTGATCTCTTCCCGAATCTCCATGTGCGTCGGCCTCTCGATGGGCTCATCGGTCTCGAGCACCTCGGTCAGCTTCTTGTGCAGCGCATTCAGCGTAAAGGGCTTGAGCAGAAAGTGCCCGATCCCATTCGCCTGGCCCTCACGAATGACCCCACGGGCCAGCTCTTTCTCCGGCGGCAGACCAATCACGACAGGGATCGTATTGTACTTTTCGTGCATCCGCAGAATTCGCGCCGTCTTCACACCACCCATTTTGATGCCATTGTCCATCAGGATGACATCGACGGGCTGCTTACGCAGCTCCATGGCAGCTTCAGCGCCATTGGTACAATTCACAGCGTCGAAGCCCTTCTCACGCAACTGAGCGGAGATGAGACCCCCAATTTTGGGGTTGTGTTCGACGATGAGGACGCGTCCGGCCATACTTGCTTTGCGAAAAAAGTTCAGTGGTTGAAAGTCGGAGAGTGCGAAACGAATTGGAGCCTAACTGGGTTAATCTAGGGCACCTTACGGTCGAATCAAGCGCCTGATCAGGACGTAGAGTTGAACAGGGGTTGCCGCATCAGTAGAGGAATCCTTGGTTGTCCTGTCGAGAATCATCGAGATGAGTGATCATCGCCCATGGGAAGGTCTTACAGAAGTGGCCGATCGAGAGACGGGAACGATCAAGTGGTATAACTCCGGCAAGGGCTATGGGTTTATCGCCCGGGAATCGGGAGAAGACCTGTTCGTCCATTTTACCGCGCTGGGAACCGCTGACGAGATCAAAGAGGGCCAGCGGGTCGAATTCGACGTCGATGAATCCGGTAACCCCATGGCCCGGGACGTTCGCCTCCTGTAGTCATCTCCTGTTTGTCAGCGCGAAAAGACAGAGGGGCACCCCCGACTGGTTGTGCCCCTCTTGCCTGATCTATTTCACTGAAAGTACCCTAGGCGTCGGCTGTCTCCTCGACAGACTCCGCGATCTGCTTCAGAAAGTCATAGCGTGATGGATGTCGAAGACGTCCCAGAGCGCGTTCCTTGATCTGACGCACCCGTTCACGCGTGACACCGATCAGATCGCCGATCTGTTCCAGCGTCAGTGCCTCCATGCCATCGAGTCCAAAGTAGAGGCGGATGATCTTCTGCTCACGCTCATCCAGACTATTGAGCACATCCTCCAGCTGACCTCGGGCCGATCCGCGCATGAGCTCGGAATCGGGCGCCCTTTGATTCTGATCAGGGACGATGTTCAGCAACGAGCGCTTTTCATCATCATCGAATGCACCGTCGAGCGAACTCACGGGTCGAGCGCTGAGAATGGCATCGGTGACAACATCTGGTGGTAGATCGAGCTCTTTGGCGATCTCCTCGACTGCGGGTTCGTGATCCCGGCCGTGACCGAGTTTGCGCGTCGCCTTGGAGATGTCCTTCAACAGGCTGAGCTTGTTCAGCGGCAGTCTGACCGTCCGTACATGCTCGGCAATCGTTTGCAGGATGGACTGTCGAATCCACCAAACCGCGTACGAGATGAACTTGTATCCGCGGGTACCATCGAAACGCTCCGCCGCCGTCATCAGACCGAGATTGCCGGCGCTGATCAGGTCGGGGAAGGACAGGCCACGGTTCTGGTAGTTCTTTGCCACGTCGATGACGAAGCGAAGATTGGCCTGAATGAGTTCATCACGAGCGCCTTGGTCACCGTCCTGAATGCGGGCCGAAAGTTCGACCTCACGTTCACGCGACAAGGGCTCAGAGTCGGCGATATCGTCGAAATAGGCTCGTAAGGTCGAGCTTTCGCGGTCACCGAGCGCTTCGAGCATAACTCTCCTTCTCTGTCTTGTGTGTCAGAAGTGGGTGAGAGCACACCGTCACGACACTACTCGAATCGGCCACAGATTTTGAGCGGGCAAATTGAGGGTAACAGCGTCGCAACGTACACAGAAAACCCGCGACAATGGGTGGTGGGCAAGTGCAAATGCCATCATGTTGTCGCGGGATCAGTCAGGGCCTTCATACATGAATTATGATACAAGGTTGACACATCCGGATCAACGGCAAATCTTGCCATTCTGCGGTTTTCCACGCTCATCTTCAAAGAAAAATTGAACCTCCCATGCGCATCCCCTGGTTGCCGGCATTATTGCTGTCCGGTTCGCTCGCCGGAATCAGTGCAGCAGCGATTCCCGTTGATCATTACGAAGACCTGACCTTCGATGCATCCATCGAACATCGGGTGCACGCCGGCGACCCGCTGCATTTTGCGGGGCGTGTGGAGGATGCCTCGATCACAGCCATCCAGTTCGTCTTTGCAAGCGACACAGGCGCAGAGCATGCCTTCTTCTTTCTCGTGCGAC
>JABJJN010000100.1 GCA_018660835.1 Gemmatimonadota bacterium
CGAGTTGGGCGTGTCGGTCGAGTCCACATCCAGATCAATCTGGTCGCTGCTCGTGGTGGTGCTGTCCTCCGTGATGTGGACCCTGAGGTTGCTCTGGGCCGCATCGGCTTCGTCGAGATCGAAATCGTATGTGTCGTTGCCGCCGGCATCGCTCACGTCGAGGCGGTGGGTCGGGAGCGCAGTGATTGCCGTCGTGTCACCGCCAGAACCGGTCCTCAAAACCTTGATCCAGGCGAAGTCCGGACTGTCGTCATCGACGAAGTTGGTGAAGCTCAGTTCGTTGTCGCCTGCTGCAGCGGTGAATCCGTCATCGGATATCGTGAAGGACAGCGACGCACTGACTCGGCTGAAGTCCAGGGTCTCCTGGCCTGTGCGGTTCTTTAGCGGGCCCCCCCGGTCCCAGTGGCCCAGGAGCGGGTCCTGGCTTTCGTCCTCCGGCGTGGCAGGATCATCCGTGGCCGGGGTGTATGTAGCCTCGTAGTCGTCGTCGTAGGCCTCACCGTCGAAGTCGATGAACTGATCTGTGCCAAAGTCGTCGTCGAAGATGTAGATGTCGTTGTGGGCGAATCCGGCAAGCAGGTCGTCTCCAGCACCGCCGGTGATGGTGTCCACGCCGGGAGACCCCAGGATCTGGTCGTTTCCGGCGCCGCCATCCATGATGTTGGTCTCGGCGGTCTCTACTCCGGGGTTGTCTCTTTCGTGATTCTCGGTCAGCAGATCGTTTCCGGCGCCACCGGCGTACGTATCGTTTCCGAGGCCGCCCAACAGCTTGTCGTCCTCGCCTCCACCGGTCAGTGTGTCATTTCCACCCTTGGTGAAAATCGTATCGTGACCGGGACCACCATCGACGACATCGTCGCCTCCTGCGGTGATGATGACATCGTCACCGCCGCGGCCACTCACGGTAGTGGCAATATTGACGTCGTCACCCAGGGTGATCGTCTCGTTTGAGTTCGTTCCCACGATGACGATCTGCGATGCTGCCGCTCCATTTACGATCTTCTGCTGATTCGAGAATTTAAGCGTCGCAAACTCCTGTCGATCGACGCCCTTTCGCTCCCAAGAGCCGAAGATCCAGGTCTTCTCGTGTCTGACCCTCTGAGCGACAACGACGGATTTGTCGAAGTCCGGCGCATCGATGATCAGATCATTGCCACTCTTGGTGACGCTGATCTGCGTAGCTTCGCTGTTGGAAATCGTCAGTGTGCCACCTAGGAAAATCCGCTGATCGCCGGTTCCCACGACACCGGACGTTGAATACTGGAATTGGGGCGTTACCGCAACGCGCTCATGTGTGTGCTTCACACCGGAGAAAAAGCTGCCGATCGCGCCGGCGATATTGGCGAACGCCTTGCCGATATCGGAAATCACGCCTCCGATGAACTTGACGGCTGCGGTGGCAGCGGCAGCTACAGCCTTCGCGGCCGCCACGACAGCCTTGCCGATGACCTTTGCCACTTTGGCGATGGCTTCAAAAAGGCTTATACCGCCAGTGACGGAGAGACTGACGGGATTCAGCGTGACGGTGATCTCTACGTAGGCGATCGACAGGGCATCCGCTCGGATCTTGAAGCTGGGGTTACCCCAGTTGAGGGTGAATTTCGCCGAAGCGACATCGAAATCCTTGCCGAAGAGCTTGATCGAGGCGTCTCCACTGCCGGAAATGCTACTTTCGGTGAGAGTTGCACTGAGACCCGCACCCACGCCGAATCCTGAGCTACTAAAGTCGACCCTGGCAGAGCCTGACAGACGGAACGTCACGTCGTCGCCGCGGACGTACATGTTTCCTGCGACGTTCAGGGTCGCCAGGCCGAAGAAGCTCATACTGGCGTCCACGTCGATCACGAATGCGCTGTTCACCACACCAATGGTGACCGTGCCCGTTGCACTCAGCACGCCGAAGAAACTCAGAGTGGCTTTATCGGCCGGCGTGGCGCCATGGATGGTCACTCTGTAGGTGTTCGGCAGGATCTGCTGGCCCGCAACGGTCTTGGCGAGACTGCTCGAGTTGATCTCTGCGGTGGCGCCTCCAGTGAATCTGATCCCGCCTGCGACGCTGGACAGGATACTGAAGTCCACTGTGAAGGTGATTCTGGCTGCAAAGAAGCCAGCCTCCGTCAGCACGCCGTTGCTGTCGTATTTGGGCCCTTCGATCAGCGCGCCGCCTGCCACGGTGACCTTGGCGATGCCGATATCCAACGTGCCGCTAAACGCGAGCTCGAGACCCGTCGTGCTGATCTTGAGTTGGAGGGACCCGGCGATGACGAAGGTGTTGAGGATCCTCAGGTCTCCGCTGATGGAAATGAAGATGTAGGCCCCATCCGGGTCTGTCGTGCCATCCAACCTGGGTGCGCCGCCGTCAATCGTAAACGTGGTCACGCCGTTGACGACCTTAAACCGATCACCCAGCGCTGCACTCCCAGTCAGACCGGCAATCCCTGAGTCCTCAGACGTCGTGTCGATCGTCAATGACGGGGGCAGGGCCGTCAGCGGGTCGGTTCCAGACAGGAATCGGACGAACTGCTGCGGGATGGTAATGCTCTGATCTTTCCCGGTGGTGTTGATCACCAACCGGGCGCTCGCCTCGAGCCTCAGCACACTGCTCAATGCGCCCCCGACCGAGACGGAAACGCTGATATCAGCCGCGATGCCGTCGCTGTTCAGCACCAGCGCCCCGAGGGCACTCATGTTGAAGATCTTGTCGCTTGCGCTGGCGCCGATATCGGGACCAAACTCGAGATTCCCTGCAGCGAAGGCACTCAACCTCGGAGCATCACCGCCCTGCACTTCGAAGAGGAAGACGCCATTCATGCGGAAGACGTCTTCGAGTTCGATGATGCCACCGAGCTGGACGCGGATCAGGAGCTCCTCGAAGTCGAGGACCACCGGTGCATCGGGGTTGCCAGTGTTGACTTCGAACCCGCGGTCGAGTTTGCCGTCGCCATCGGTGTCGATTGCGTTGAGTCCATCCTGACCAGCAGGCGAGCCGGCGGCGGTATCGAGTCCGGCGATAAAGGTGGCTGACAGGACGGTGCGCAGATAGGTGAGATCCGTCGTCTGCGGTGCCCCACCAACATTCAGTGCCCGTACGAGTTGCTCAACGGTGGTCACGTTGGACCCGCTGTAGGTTCCAGTGAGGACGGCGCTGAGCTCAGCCGCCTCGATGATGCCGTTGTTGCCCGTAGTGGTGCCGGAGTCGATGGCGACGAAGCGCTGGATCTTCAGGAAGTCAACGAGTTGTTCCGGGCTACTCACAGATTGGAGGATCGGCGTGCCGAAGGCGCTCTGGAATTCGGTTGTGCTGATCTCCCCGTCGTCGTCCCCGTCGATGGCATCGAAGAGCCCTCGGAGTTCGCTGTACGTGGCGTCGAAGTCGATCCCGGCGAGACCCTCCACGCCCAACCCGGCATTCAGGGCAACGTCGAAGGCACCCGTTGCGGTCAGACTGTCGATCCCGACCAGGCCGAAGCTGTTAACGCTGAGCTTGCCGGCGAGATAGATGCCCAGGTCTGCGGGAATGATCGAAGCCCCCAGCATGACACCCACATCGAGATCGGTGACCTCGAAGCCAACTGAATCGCTATTGAGCTCGGAGGTCTCGTTCGCATCAACGACGCCGTCAGAGTTGGTGTCTGTAGACGTCGGGTTGCCATTGACGTCGGTCCAGGAGACTTCCTGGTCGCCATCGAGATCCGTCCAGTAGGGCCCACCCGAGCCGACGAAACCGCTCACGTTGGCGGCGCCGATGGTCATCGTCGTCACAGTCTTCTCGGTCGCCGCCGTCGTCTCCGTGCCGTCGGTGAGCGTCACCTCCTCGGTGCCACCCCACTCAAAGGCCACACTACCGGAGACGTAGACCGTGTCCAGGAGATTCAGATTGACGAAGCCCTGGGCCCGGATGATCGGTCCGTCCATGGCGAGATAGACGGGTACGCCGCCGGTTCCGACCTCGTATCCGATCGGGTCAATCTTGCTGTCGCCATCTTTGTCCGCAGTCTGCGCCGTCGTGACAGCGGCATTCGTTCCACCAAGAAGCGCGGCGGCCTCACTGATGTCGATCACACCATCTCGTTCGGACTTCGCTTTCTTGCTCTCGAGAATCTCAACGAGCATGTCATGATCGACCGGCTTGCTATAGTCGGCCTCTGCGATCGCAGTGATGCCGGCGAATCTGCTAGTGGTGGGGAGTGCGTTATTCAGAGTGACCAGATCACCGTATGTCAGCAGACCGTCGCTGCCACCGAACAGAGCCACCTGTTCGCTGGCGAACTCGGGCGTCCTCGCAAAGTCGATGACGGAAAACAGCGACAATCCCTTGAAGCTGGGCGACGACATGTTGACGTCGACCTTCAGCATCGTCGCCTCGGCAGTGACGTCGTCGATGCCCACCAGACTGACACTGTCAGCGCTGGCTGAGACCGAGTAGTACTTGGAAGGGTCAACCGCGTCCAAGGGCGTCATGATGGCCATACCGAAGTCGAATTCTTCGATCGCGAGGCCAGCCGCCTCTGAATCAAGCTCCGCTGTCTCTCCGGGATCAACTACCCCGTTCCCATTCAGATCACCATAACGAACGCCACCCACCGTTCGCGTGGCCTGCGGCGTCCCATCTGCATTGGTCAGCGTCGTCCCGTTGGGCAGGGCCCAGCTGATCTCTCGATCCCCGTCGTGGTCCGTCCAGTACGGACCATCGAAACCGATGAACGCGTGCACATTCGCCGCGCCGACGGTCATGACACTGACGTCGGTCGTGGGGTTCGGCGTATCGCTGCTAAACAGCGGATAGTTGTTGACGATGGTCGCCGGCAACCCGATGCCCTTGAGGAAGTCACCCGCCGTCGCACCGAGGTCGGACAGGAAGCCGTCAGCGACACGGACATTATTGATGGCCGGGCCCATCTCGAAGGCGATGCTGCCCTCGATGTGCACGAACTCTGCCAGCTGGACGGTCACCCACTCGGCACTGGCACCGATCCGTTGATTGCCGTCGAAGGTCAGATAGACAGGTGCCGTCCCGGTTCCGGTGCGAACCTCGTAGCCGGCCGGGTCAAGTTTGCCGTCACCATCGTCGTCTGCTGCCCAGGCAGCCGCGATCTGGATGGCGGTAGCATCATCGGCGAGAACTTCGTTGATCTGGAGTTGGCCGTCGCTGCCGCCGAGTGCGGCGATCACGTCTGTTGACTTCAGGATGAGCGTGGAGGCCGTCGTAGCGCCAAACAGGCCCGTCACGGCGCCCCTCGTCCCCAATCCCAGGACGGTGCGTACATCACCGACGGTGAGCGAGTCTGCGTCCGTCCCGGCAAAGAAGTCGACGACCTCATCGTCATCGAAACTCGTCGAGAAGTCGACGACGGGGGGACCCTCTCCGTTCTGCCACTCCGTGCCGTCGTTGTAATTGACCTGGATACCCTCCAGATCCATGACGACATCGTCCATTCCGACGAAGCCAGCTGAGTCAGCGGATCCGGTGGCGGCCTGGAACTTGGGCAGGATGTCGCCCAGTCCGGGTAGTGCAGACAGCGTCGGGTTCATCTCGACCAGGCCGAAGTCGATATTGCTCGCTACGAGGCCAACAGCGTCTTCATCCAGTTCGGCCGTCTCGTTGGGGTCGACGACGGAGTCACCGTTCAAATCACCATACTGGCGCCCGTCGACTGTAACGGTAGCCTTCGGAGTCCCATCTGCATTGGTCAGACTCGTGCGGTCGGGTTGGGCCCAGCTGATTTTCCCGTCGCGGTCGAGGTCATCCCAGTAGGGTCCATCCAGACCGTAGAAGAGATGAAGCCCTGACCCACCAAGCTGCAGAGAGTCGACCTCGAAATTGCGAATCGCCGAGTAGCGATCCTCGTACCACAACGTGCCGTTGCCGGGATCCTGGGTCGGCAACAGGACGCCGGCCGCGTCGAGCACCTCTCTGGAGGTGTCAGACAGTCCGGTGGAAATATCGACCTTGTGCGTCGGCCCCTTCTCGAAGGAGAGGGAGCCAACGAGGTGGTAGAACTGCGCTACCGTGAGCTCGGCCTTCGAGACGGAGGCGCCAATCCGCTGCGCGCCGTCATAGGTCAGGTAGACGGGTGCCGTGGACGTTCCCGTCCGCACCTCGTAACCGGCCGGGTCCAGCTTGTCGTCGCCGTCGGCGTCGGCGTTGGAAAACGCCGTCACCTGAGCGGCCGTCGGACTGCCGCCCAGAATGTCGCGGGACTGAAGCTGACCGTCGGTGCCACCCAGAGCGGCGATCACTGCCGCCGAATCCAGAATATCGGAAGAGGCACGTCCCGCTAGTACCGAAGCCCCGGCGAGAGCTCGGACCTCAGCCACCGTGATGATATTGTCGCTGCCGCCGAAGTAGGTAGTGACCTCGTCGGTGGCAAAGCTGGTGGAAAAGTCGATGACGGGGGGCCCGATATCCCCGGGCCACTCTTCCCCGTTGTTGACCTCGACGACGATGTCGTTCAACTCAGCCGTCAGAATCGACCCGAAGCCAACGAGCTTGGCGGAATCTGCCGTGGCCCTCAGGGCCGTGAATTCAGGAAGCACGCCTTCGAAACCCGGCAACGAATTGAGCGTCGGCACCATCGTGACCATGCCGAAGGTCACATTATTGATGGCCACGCCGAGGGCGTCTTCACGGGCCGCGTCGTCGGCGGCGTCGATCACGCCGTCCTTGTTCGTGTCCTGCAGGTAGGGGCCATCAATCCCGGTGAACACGTGAACATTCGAGGCCCCGATCTGCATCGAGTCGACCTCGAGATTGTAAATCTTCGACAGGTCGGGGGCGATCCATAGCTGATCACTCCCCGCGGGCGGGGCCGTCGGCAGCCCCGTGATCACCCCCTGAAGCACAGTGCCGATGGCATCACCGAGATTCGCCGGGAATCCGGTGCCGATGTCCACCTTGTGCGTCGGCCCCTTCTGGAAGGAGAAGCTGCCGATGGCGTAGACGAAGCTCGCCAACTGGAACTCAGCCGACCGCACGCTGGCGCCGATCCGCTGGGCGCCGTCATAGGTCAGATAGATCGGCGCCGTCGATGTACCGGTTTTCACCTCGTAGCCGGCGGGATCCAGCTTCCCATCGCCGTCGGCGTCGGCCGCCGACAGCACCGTATTGGAATTCTGACCGAGAAGGGTCAACAACTCACTGACCTGCAACTGACCGTCGGTTCCACCCAGAGCCTTGATCACGGCCGCCGAATCCAGTGTTTCAGAGATCGAACGCCCCGATAGCTGTGACGCGCCTAGACGGTTGCGGATCTCGCCCACCGTGATGATGCCGTCGCCGCTGCTGTCGAAATAGGTGACGACCTCGTCGGTGTCGAAGCTGGTCGAGAAGTCGACGACCGGCGGTCCGATGTCCCCTGGCCACGCTTCCCCATCGTTGACCTCGATGACAATGTCACTCAGGCTGGCCGTCAGAATCGAGTCCAGACCGACAAGGCTGGCCGAATCCGCTGTCGCGCTCAGAGCCGTGAACGATGGGAGCACATCCTCGAAGCCAGGGATCGAATTCAGTGTCGGCGTCATCGTGACGAATCCGAGATCCACGTTGTTGACGGCGACACCCGTAGATCGCGTGTTGGGCGGATCGTCGCTGTCGTTTACGACGCCATCCCCGTTCGTGTCACTCAGGTAAGGCCCACCCAGACCGACGAACACATGAACATTCGAGGCCCCGATCTGCAGCGAGTCGACCTCAAGGTTGTGGATCACCGACAGATCCGACTCCACCCAGAGTTTGTCATCGTCTGCCGTATCGGTCGTCGTTTCTGGATTGGTCGACGATACGTCGTCTCCTCTGAGCGCGTCGACCAGGGTACCGATGGCGCCACCGAGATTCGCCGGGAACCCGGTGCCGATGTCGACCTTGTGAACCGGGCCCTGCTCGAAGGAAAAGCTGCCCGTGGCGTACACGAAGCTCGCCAGCTTGAGCTGGGCCGAGGCTACTGAGGCGCCGATCCGTTGTTCACCGTCGAAATCGATGTAGACGGGGTCACCGCCGGTGGCGACTTCGAGCCCCGCGGGATCGATCTTGCCGTCACCGTCGGCGTCGTTGCCGGTGGTCTCTGCCGCGTATTCACTCTTGAAGTCAACCAATGGAACGCCGAGACCGTCCTGCCACTCGACACCGTTGTTGATGTTGACCGTGATCTGCGTAGCCGACAACTCGACCCCGTCGAGACCAACGAGCTTGAACGTGTCTGCCGTGGCCTTCAGGGCGTAGACCATGGCCGCGGGATGTGCGGCAAGCAGGGCCGTTCCCTGGGGATCCACAGCGCCATTCGCGTCCAGCCCGGTGGGCCGCATCATAACGAAGCCCACATCCAGGTTGGACAAAGACAGACCCACAGCGTGCTGGTTCGTCGACGCGGCCGGGGACTCCCAATATGGGCCGTTCAGTCCGACGAAGGCGTCTACATCCGCCGCGCCGATGGTCAACGTCAGCATGTCGACCCCCGTGAACTCTGTGCCAAACTGATTCAGCAAATCCGTCGCGTTGGCGGGAAGTCCTGTCCCCACCGTTACGGTCTGGATCGGCTGGACACCGAAACTGAACGATCCCCTCAGGTAGACGAACTCGTCGATGGTGAGTTCACCGGAGACCGTCACCGAGTCCAGGGTGAAGTAGTCGCTGTAGAACTGTCCGATGACATCGTTGATGGCCGTGGTAGACGACTTGATGTTGCCACCGCCGGGCGCCTTCTTGACGACGAGCTGCAGTTTGCCGGTGGTCTCGACAACTTCGAAGAAGAGAGATCCGTCACCAAAACCAAACAGCCCCTTCGCGTCTTCGAATGCGCCGGACAAGGACCCTGTATGGGTAATAATGTCGAAGACATCGCCCTCTGACGGAGCGAAGTTGTTGATCAGCTTGATGGATAGCGTGCCAGCCAGGGCGACATCGCCGGTAACCACTTTCTGGTCGAATCCATTGTCTCCGATCTCAAACGTAGTGACGCTTGTTCCAGCCAGTGTCAGTGAAGTGACAGGATCTGGGACAGGGTCAGGGACAATGAATTGACTGAATTTATAGCGGGTCAGCGAAGCGACTGCTGGAGAATTCCCGGGACTGGTTCTGCCGTCGCTGTTCAGATCACCGGCGTAGGAACCATTGCCGCTGAGCAACTCGCCTTCGGCGCTGACAGCTGAATCACCACGTAGGTCACCTAGGCGACGATCCGCCGACCCCGTCTCAGGCAATGGGTCGATCGAGAGACCAGCCGGCGGGTCCAGACCGTCGAAGGCAAGCTCTGCCTCGGACCCAAAACCAAAGTGGGTTCCAGTCACCGTCGGGCGCAGCACGGCGCCTCCGGTCAAGGAGACCGATTCATCGATCTTCTCGCCAATTCCGACCGTGGCAACTATACCGTCTGCCATGTCGATCGGTCTGATCTGATCAGGCACAGCGCTGCCAGTGGCGTCCAATCTCACGATTTCCGCGAGGTCGGTACCAGTGGCGAAGCCACTATGAACCGAGGGTATGGCATCCAGGTCTTGCCATACCAACGTGATGCTGGGCGGACCATGTGCCGAGTTCAGGGTCGCAACCATCTGCAGTGTCATGGCAGCGTGCGCCTCTGTTGCTGCCGAAAACAGATCGTTCGAGATATCGGAGCTCAGACGACTCAGGCCGATCAGATCTCCGTCAGCAGTGTAGAAGTTGGTCTGGAACTGTGCCTGGAAATGCAGGCCATTGACGTTGGAGACAGGGCCATTATACCAAGCCTGGGCGGGGACGGGCGCCGTGACCTCAACATCCACACGCAGCGAACTCAGAGTCGAATCGATCGTGAACCGCGCCGTCTCGAAGCTAGACTCAGCAACGAGACGAAGATTCAAGACCCAGTCCCCTTCCAGGTGGGCATTCCCATACAGATCGAGGCTCGTAACAGCCGGCAGCCCAAGATGACGAGCGTCCGCGGGGTCGACTTCAAACGGCACCATCCCCTCAAACTCATCGGTGACACGAAGATCCAGCGTGAAACCGTCGTCAGTGTGCTCGGCCAGTTCCGCGTCAACGCCCTCTGCTGCGTCGAGAGCCTCAACGAGGTCTTCAGGACTGGCGAGATCTGGTTCAGTGAGGCCAGCAAAGAGATCTTCGAGCTGAGCTGCGGGGTTGAGCAGGCCCGTCAGGTTCTGACCGATAAGCGGCAGTGGCTGGTTCAGATGGTCGGGCGAGTCCTGCAGGTGTTCGACGAGGACCGGAATCTCACCAAGGCCAGTATGACCAAGTCCGGTGGCGAGGTCTGCCGCCAGGGCAGACCCGTCCGCTGACAGCAGGAGCCGAGGCTCCAGCGTTTCCAGCTGAAAGCG
>JABJJN010000027.1 GCA_018660835.1 Gemmatimonadota bacterium
CCAACAGAGGCGGACTGGGCTCACCATGTATATCACCTCTATGTCGTGAGGGTCCCGGATCGAGAGGCCCTGGCTGCTGCTCTGGGTGAGAAGGGGATCCAGACTGCCGTGCAGTATCCTGTCCCATTGCACATGACACCGGCATATGCAGACCTGGGGAGTGCCTCCGGGGATTTACCGGTTTGCGAGCGTGCCTGCAAGGAAATCATCTCCCTGCCCATCTACCCGGATATGGGAAACGATCAGGCGGACTGGGTTATCGACCAGGTCAGGGCGTTCTATGAATAACTGAGTTTCTCCCCAAGGAGAGACGTGCTTCATTTGTGCCAATGACGCCCGATGCTCTGCAAGAAGAGAAGAGGAATCCCCGGCAGCAGGAATGTCCACGTCACGAGAGCATGAGTTACCGTGACAACCGCCAAGGCGGTCTCGTTGGCACGCCATAGAAGACGTGAAGCGACTGCGTACGACCGCATTGGAGGCGTAGCAGATCAGCAAGGCCTGAACGCTCTGCCAGAGAGTCGCTCCGCCAGAGACGGGGCGCAGAAGAATGAGCCATCGCCAGGCGCGAACAATCAACGCCACAAGTGTCACGCTGACTATGGATATGATCCACGTCCGTGTTGACTGATTTGGGTTGGCGTAGATATACAGGGCGCGTGACGTGTGTGAGGTCGCGCGTGAAACTCCCTGCGAGTCTGCCGAGTCGAAACCCGCGCCCATCAGGCGATATCGTACTCACCGGTGGGTCAGCAGCAGAAATGGAGAGAAATTGGTAGCGGCGGAGGGACTCGAACCCCCGACACGTGGATTATGATTCCACTGCTCTAACCACCTGAGCTACGCCGCCCCAAACCATCGAAGCTAGCCCAGCCCCCGAAAGTTGTCAACGAGGTAAGGAAGTGAAGGCCTCGGCTATCTGTTGTCGCTGAGGAATGTGATACGGCAAAGCGTGCTACATTCGCTCCTCAATCCTCGTGGTCAGGACGCGCACCCATCAGTTCGTGAGTAAGCTCCCGGGCTAGCGCCTCGGCGACGATCCGATGACCCTCAGAGCTCAGGTGAGGATCTCTTTGAAAGAAGCTATTGCTCGGATTCGGCGAGTGACGCAATGCTTCTGTTACATCTAGCAGATCGATCCCAACTCGGGCAGCGATGTTCTGCATCACCTGATTCGGGGCATCGAAATCCACTGAGTCAGATGGCGCCGCGATTCCGTTGTAGGCCAGGGCACGGTGATACGCTTCGCGATCGACCTGTTCAAGGAGAGGAACGAGGACGACAATAAGCCGGATGTCCCGGTCATCGGTGAGTTCACGTGTGTCTTGCAGCAGCTTCGACAGTTCGTCCAAGCCGCCGCATCGATCGCGAAACCGGCGATCCAACCACTGAATGGTAACGAAAGGCTGAATGTACCCACGACGCATCAACCACAAGCGGATCGTTTCATTCCCCTTGATTCGATCTCTAAGGACCATGGCGATGTGAGAACCCCGGATCAGATTCCGCCATCGTCTTGCGTTGTCCACGTCCGCCAGGGAAACTGGTCGGATCGCTTGAGCTCCGAGGCACAGATCATCGCCAACCCACAACTGGAAAACGACGACGTCGGGACGTAATTCGTCGATTATTCCTTCTAGGAGATGGTAGCTGTTCCCAGGGGCATACCCGACAACGCCTCCATTGGTCACGTCCACCGAGAGGCTGCTGGCCTGAGCAATGGCCGAGCCGAGCCTGGACAGGTACGTGTCGTTCTGCTCGACGCCGAACCCCATTGAAAAGCTGTCGCCAAGCCCGAGGATCCGAATAGACTGCGGCTCATCGGTGGCAGTCGGGCCCCGGCGGCCTCTCGAATCTGTCTCGAATTCAGTGTTGAACTCCGACGAGACGAGGCGCGCTTTCATGTTCCGCTTCAGTTCATAGTGCCATGGCTTATCGGTATACGTGAGACCGGCCCCGTACAATGGATCGGCCATCTGCTCGGCCAAGCCTCCAACATCAGCATCCTCGACAATGAAGGCAGGGTGTCGGTACGAGAGTCTGTGCGGAATCACTGTGCGCAGGAAGAGTTCACCTATGAGGAGGCCGACAACAGTGCCCGAACAGAGAAGAGCGGTGAGTTTCACGCGACTCAACCACTGGCTGCGCCAGCCATGTAGGATCCGGCTCCGTGATGAATTCTTGCTACTCATTCCCGACCCTGAAAAAAGAGGTTGGTAGTGCGAAGTCCTCGTCGTCGACGCAGATAAGCGAATTCACTCGCGATTGACCGAGACCCGTCAGCCCTGTAGGTTTACCGAGTCGATCCATCCAGGGATCAAATGGCGGCGCTCAGGACACAAGGATAGCGGTAGTGTCTACTCGTGATTCGACGGCACGGCGACGCTCGGTAAAAAAACAACCATCATGCTATATGTCAAAAAAACAACCACTTACGGTTTGAGTCAGGAGCCTGCCCACCAGTGACGATCAAGACCGTTGGCATCCTTACCGGCGGCGGCGATTGCCCCGGTCTCAACGCTGTGATTCGTGGTGTCGTCCGCAAGGGCATGAACGAGTACGGCTTTCGCTTTCGTGGCGTCCAGCAAGGCTGGCGCGGCATGATGGAGGGTGTGTGGGAACCTCTTGGTAGCGAGGAGGTCTCCGGCATTCTGCCGCGCGGTGGGACGATTCTCGGTACATCGCGGACGAATCCCTACAAGACTGAAGATGGTGGCGAGATCGTCATCGAGAACATGAAGCGGATGAAGCTCGACGCTTTGATTGCGATCGGTGGTGACGACACCCTGTCAGTAGCCCAAAAGCTCGCAGCCAGCGGTGCTCCCGTGGTCGGCGTGCCAAAGACGATCGACAACGACATCAACAATACTGACTTCACGTTTGGCTTCGATACGGCCGTCAATATCGTCACCGAGGCTCTCGATCGGATTCACACGACTGCCGAATCCCACAATCGTGTGATGGTCGTGGAGGTGATGGGACGCCATTCGGGGTGGATCGCCGTGCACTCAGGTATTGCCGGCGGTGCCGATCTCATTCTGATTCCAGAACAGACACCGACGATCGCCGAAGTCATCGAGACCATCAAGAAGCGCCATGCTCGGGGCAAGTCCTTCAGTATCATCGTCGTTGCAGAAGGTGTCACTTTTGCGGATGATGACTATGTCGTGCAGGAATCCGGTACCGACGAGTTTGGCCATGTGAAGTTGGGTGGTGTTGGACAGCTGGTCAGTGATGTCATCGAGAAGGAGACGGGTTTCGAAACTCGTGTCACCGTCCTCGGCCATCTGCAACGTGGTGGCACGCCTACGGCTTTCGATCGTGTGCTGGGCACACGCTACGGCATTGCCGCCATCGATCTGGTGCAGCGACAGGACTGGGGGAAAATGGTCGCTCTTCAGGGCAATCAGATCGTCACCATCCCTCTCGAAGACGGAATCGGTGAACTGAAGATGGTCGACGACGATCTCTACAATATTGCCAAGGTTTTCTTTGGCTAAAGGGCCAGCCGAACATGACAAAGAAAACAATCGACGACATCGATGTAGCCGGGAAGCGAGTCCTGGTACGGGTTGACTTCAATGTTCCCCTGGACGGCGATCACAACATTACCGATGACGCACGGATCCGCGCCGCACTCCCTACTCTGTGGCAACTACTGGAAAAGGGAGCCTCGCTGGTGCTGATGTCCCACCTGGGGCGCCCCAAGGGAGAGTATCGTCCGGGTTTATCCCTGGAGCCGGTGGCAAAGGCCATACATAATCACCTTGGTACGACTGTACAGTTGGCGCCAGACTGCATCGGTGAAGAAACTCGGGAGATGGCACGGGATCTCAGCCCAGGCAATGTTCTGCTTCTGGAGAATCTGCGTTTCCACGCGGAAGAGGAAGCAAACGACGCCAGCTTTGCAAAGCAACTCGCCGCACTGGGTGTTGTATACGTGAACGACGCCTTCGGCGCCGCCCACCGCGCCCACGCATCGACCGAAGGAATCACCCACCACATCACAGAGTCTGTCGCGGGTTATCTGATGGGCAAAGAGCTCCAGTACCTGAAGGAGGCTCTCGACGAACCCGCCCGTCCATTTGTGGCCATCCTCGGTGGCGCAAAGGTTGGCGACAAGATCGAAGTTATCGAGAATTTTCTCGACAAGGTCGACTCGCTGCTGATTGGTGGTGGTATGGCCTACACCTTCCTCAAGGCGCAAGGAAAACAGATCGGCCTGTCGCTTCTGGACGAGGGGGCTGTGAATACCGCAGGCCAGTTATTGGCCAAGGCGGCGACCAAGGGAGTTGATCTGCAACTGCCAACAGACTGCGTCGTCGTGCAGAAACTGGAGTCAGGTGCCGAACAGAAGGTCGTAAGCACTGATGAGATTCCCGAGGATTGGGAAGGGGTCGACATTGGCCCCAAGACTTCGTCAGCCTTTGCCGAATCTGTATCGTCGGCGGGGACGGTCGTGTGGAATGGCCCGTTGGGTGTCTTCGAGATCGATGATTTTGCGCACGGCACCAATGCCGTCGCGCAGGCACTCGAACAAGCGACATGGGAATCGGGGGCTGTGTCCATCATCGGTGGTGGGGACACGGCAGCGGCCGTAGCAAAGGCTGGCGCGGCGCAGCGGATGACTCACATGTCTACTGGTGGTGGCGCTTCCCTCGAATGTCTTGGTGGGCGCGCACTTCCGGGCGTGGATGCCCTGGATGACAAACAATAGATGAAAGCCGGGAGAGGGTAGGGGTGGTGCGTAAGACAATAGTGGCAGGCAATTGGAAGCTCAATCTTGGCCCCGATGAAGGCGCAGCCTTTGCCGAGATTCTGGTGCAGCATCTCGACGAGCCGATCGATTGTGATATCATCGTCTGTCCACCGTATGTGACAATCAGTGCCGTCAGTAAAGTGTTGCAGAGCAGCAGGATAGAGTTGGGCGCGCAAAACGCGCACTGGGAAGAAGCAGGTGCCTTTACCGGTGAGGTCGCTCCCTCAATGCTGTTGACCATCGGCTGCCGGTGGGTTATTTTGGGGCATTCTGAGCGCCGTCAGTTGTTTGGCGAAACCGATGAGGGCGTGAACAAGCGATTGCTGGCATGTCTCTCTGCGGGTCTCTCGCCGATTGTATGTGTGGGAGAAACCCTTGCAGAGCGTGACGGCGGCCGGGTACAAGAAATTGTTCTGGGTCAGATCGATCGCTCCCTGGCAGGCATCACCGCCGAACAGGCTCTTGCCACAACCCTGGCGTATGAACCCGTCTGGGCGATCGGCACTGGTAGAACGGCAACACCCGCCCAGGCAGAGGAAGTTCATGCCATGATTCGTCAGCGCCTCGCGCAGACTTTTGGCGAAGAGACGGCGCAGCAGATGCGCCTTCAGTATGGTGGCAGTGTCAAGCCGGACAATGCAGCGGAATTGTTTGGTCAAGAGAATATCGATGGCGGTCTTATTGGGGGTGCATCCCTTGATGCCGAGAGTTTCGCCGCCATCGTTCGTGCCGGTTAACGACGACATTAGAGATAGACGACCATGACCGTGTTTTTCACCATTGTCCACGTGTTACTATGCGCCTTCCTGATCGTTGCAGTGTTACTTCAGTCAGGGAAGGGCGGAGGACTTTCCGCTTCGGTTGGCGGTGGCCTGAGTTCCTCATCGGTCCTCGGAGGTCGAGCGGCCACGACATTTCTAACAAAGGCAACGACCGTACTGGCCGGGGCATTTCTTGTTAGCTGCCTGTTGCTAGCCGTCGTCTATGACAGTAGTTCAGAGACGCCGACGTCGGCATCTCAACGATTATTGGAAGATGGCGCCGTCGCGCCAGTCACAGCACCCCTGCCGTTTGAGACAGGGGAAGCGGCTTCCGAAGGTGACGACGCGACGTCCGCTTTGCCACAGTAGGGGACGTGTCGCATTGAATTTGCGGGAGTGGTGAAATTGGTAGACACGCTGTCTTGAGGGGGCGGTAAGGGAAACCGTGTAGGGGTTCGAGGCCCCTCTCTGTAACTGCATAAAAAAAGGAGTTACGCTGAAAATGCGTATCTCCTTTTTTGTTGCCAAATCGGGTCTGCTAACAGAATGTGGTGAATGGTGGATAGCTGGTGAGATATAGGTAAACAGGCTATTAGATGCAATCAAGGGACAGGTCTTGGCGTACTGTTAATCAGTCCGATAGGTATTTGACGGATGAGAAGATTCGAGCGCACCTGTTGGGTAAATATTATGCTTTTGGACCTGCTATCAGAATCAAATTATCAAGGAGGCCTTCAACCGCAGGTGGAGAATCTGCCATCGACCTCAAAATTTTAAAAAACTTCTCTCGTAGCATTGGTTTGGACAGAACTTTGAATAAGTCTTCTTTTTCTTCGTTGCGTAGATTTTCGTTGAGGAACTCCATTATGCCAGAG
>JABJJN010000099.1 GCA_018660835.1 Gemmatimonadota bacterium
ATCTGCACTTGTGTCAGGTCGCTGGCCTTGAGCAGAGAGTAGTAGCCCTGCTTCACGGCGAACACGACCTGCGCCTTGCGGGCATCGAAATCGAAATTCGCCCCAGCAAGATTTGCCCGCGCCGCGTTGTGCGAATGCCTTCCTTCGCCCGCGTCGAAGAACGTGTGGCTCAGATTCGTACTCAACGAAAAATTGTCACGGTCGATCGCGGGAATCCGCGTCTCCTCTTCGACGAAAATCCTCTCTCCCGAGGACGAGTCGATCCCTGCCGGATTATCCTGGATGCGCACGGAGGGTCCAGTACGTGATCGAGAGTAACCAAGCAGATTGGCGCTGACACTGGGCAATCGACGTGCAGAAGCTGACTTGGCGTCTGCCTGAGATCGCGTCAGCCCTTCCTCAGCGAGGCGGACATCGGTGTTCTGTGTTAGCGCCAGATCGATGCATTCATCCAGCGTGAGCAGAACGGTGTCAGCAGCGGCGGCAAAGGCTAGGCCAACGATGGTGCAGATCACAGCAATACGCATGGTTCGGTATGGTCCTTGTTGTGCGACGGATCGGTCGATTTGAGATATCATGAGATCACGCGGGCGGCATAGTTCACGCACGCGCAGCCCGGGCAACACGGCGCATCCACAGCGATAGATCATCGAGTAGGGAATAGAGCGTCGGTGCCAGTACGAGGGTCAAAATCGTCGACGTCATCAGGCCACTCACGACAACGAGTCCAACAGGTCCCCAACGTCGCGAGAAGCCCTCTGACGTGCCGTAGATCATCGGCAGCACCAATGGCATGAGATTGAGCATCGTCGTCGCTGCGGTCATCAGGATGGGGCGCATACGATTCTGACCACCGCGCAGAATGGCCTCACGTCGAGGCATTCCCTCTCGCCGATACTGGTTGATATGATCGACGAGGACGATGCCATTGTTCACGACGATGCCGAAGAGAATAAGTAGACCAAGCGTCCCATTGGAATCGAGAGGAATATCCATAGCGAACAACCCGACGGCGACGCCAATCAGGGAGAAGGGAATGGCGAACATGATCGTAAAGGGATGGATGAGTGACTCGAAGAGAGACGCCATGATCAGATAGATCAGGAGCAGGGCGAAGATCAGCGTAAAGTCAGTCTCATCCGTGTCCTGTTGCACCCAACGCGACGCTCTGCCCAGGTCATATGAGTAGCCTGGAGGTAGTCGCAGGTCGACCATCATGGCCGTGACCGCTGGTGTGAGCTTCATTGCCGCGCGACGGTCCGTCGTATTGGCGAAGACGGTGACCGTCTGTTGGCGATCTTCTCTCTGCAGAGTGCGTGGACCTTCGGCATAGTCAAAGTCCGCCAGCGCCCCAAGTTGAACACGTGTCTGATCGCGGCCTTCGAAGGTCGTATTTTTGATCTGTTCGAGATTAAGACGATCCGCCTCCTCAAGTTGCACGACCACACCAATCTCGCGTTCAGGCGCTTTGAAATCGGTCGTGCGCCGCGTGCCGAGTGCGGTAGAAATCGTGCTCGCCACTTCGCTTGCAGACACACCGTAGCTAAGAGCCTGCTCTCGATCGACGCTCACCTGGATCTCTTCTTCACCGTCCTCGAGGCTGCTATCGACGGTCAGAACGCCCGGCAGCTGCGCCATGCGCAGCTTGACCTCTTCTGCCAGCACCTCCAGGACATCAGCGTCGATCCCCTGCAATTGAACCTCGACGCCTAGTTCCGATCCCGACCAACTGCGCGAGCGGCCCATCTTGTATGTGACGCCGACGCGTTCGGGCATCAATCGCCGAATGGCCAGCCCGGCCTCAGTCGTCGTCAGATTTCCCTGGTCTGCATCAACGAGTCTGGCTCGCACGGAGCCGCCACGCTGGTTGATCCGCGTCGACAGTGTTTCGATGTCGAGCTGGGTCTTGTGACTCAAAAGCTCAGCCTCGATCTGACGAAAGAGACTGTCTGTCTCAGCGAGGCGAAAACTGCGCTCCACCTCGATGGTCATCGCGACACTACGCTCACGTTGATAGGGTGTGCCCTGCTGTTCGATTTTTCCGAATAGCCAGAGCCCCAATCCCAACAGGCCAATCGTGGCCGCCAGTGTCACAGCGCGGTGATCGAGAGTCCACGTCAACAGACTGACATAGGAAGATCGCATGCCGTGTCGACGAAAGCGGCGAACGAGTAGTCCCAGCAGCAAGACCGTAGCACCCAAAACAGTCGCAGTCACCCAGCCCATGTTGAGTGTCGTCTGCAGTACGCGAAATCCGGTCGTCCTTCCCCAGTTCTTCATGCCGTCGATACCAACGCTGTAGGATTTGAGACCGATTGCGGCCACAACAATGGCAAGGACCACGACCCGTAGCAATCGGTCCCAGCGTTCGGCCCCGTCTCGGAACAAGCGCGAGCTGGCCAGCGGAATCAGCGCCAGTGACACGACGGTCGACACGCCGACAGCAAGGCAGATCGTCAGACCCGCATCTCCCATCCAGCGTGAGACACGTCCAGTGGAGAGGAAGAAAAAGGGAATGAAGACACACATCGTCGTCAGCGATGATGCCACGACGGCCATACCGATTTCGTCGGCACCCTTGACCGCCGCATCAGCGGCACTATCGCCCTCCTCCTGCCGACGTCGGAAGATCGATTCGAGAGTCACCACCGCCGGGTCCACGAGCATGCCGACAGCCAGCATGAGCCCTACCATGGAGACCATGTTCAGCGTCACGGCGGAACCGAAGAACTCACGCGCCACGTAGAGGCCGGTGAACACGCAGCAGACCGAGACAGGAATGGCAATACCAATCACGAGAGTACTGCGCACCGACTGTAGAAAGAGGAAGATGATCGCTACGGCCAGCACGCCGCCGAGCACGGCGGAGTCGAGAAGTTTGTACAACTCACCGAGTACCTCACCAGCCCTGTCTCTGGTAATCTCGATCTCAAGGTCTTCCCCATACTGAGCATCGAGTCCTTCGAGGACGCGCCTGGCGTCTTCGGCCACATCAACCACATTCGCCGTCGAAGCCTTGTATAACTCAACCTCTACTGCATCGGAACCATTCAATCGCTCATAGCTGGTGCGCTCCGGATACTCGTAGCGCACCTCGCCAAGATCGTTAAGGGTGACCCCCTTGCCTGGCACCGGGAGTCGCCCGATCTCGTCGACCTCGGCAAATTCACCCTGGGCACGCACCTGATAGCGCAGCCCCCCATCCAACACGCGACCAAGGGATACGTTGACATTGTTGTTACGCAGCTGAGCGGCCAGAGAGGGCAGAGAAATGTCGAGCGCATTCAGACGCTGCTGATCGAGTTCGACGGTCAGCTGTTTCTCTTCGATGCCATCGATTGTGACATTTGCGACACCATTGATCCGCAGCAGCCTTGGCTCCACCACCTTGCGGACGATGTCAAAGAGGCGATCACCGTCACCACGCCAGGTCAGATCTGCATCGAGAATCGGGCGATCATCGCTCTGCCAGCGGCGGATCTGCACCCGCTCGACCTCACTGGGCATCAGAGCCCGCGCCTGGTCTACACGATCTCTCACGTCCATGACGGCCAGATCCATGTCCGTACCGGCCACAAAGGAGACTCTGACCGAACCAGAACTGCCACGGGAAGACGAGCTTACTTCATCGAGGTTGCCCAGCAGTGCCAGTGACTGCTCCAGTGGCAGGGGGATTTCTCGCTCCACTTCCTCTGGTGAGGCTGAAGGGTAGGAGACGGTCACCGTCACTGAAGAGGACGAGATGCTCGGGTACTGCTCCAGTGGCAGGCGACCGAAGGAGATCACGCCGAGCACGATCATGGAGATCGTCGCCATCAGCAAGGTCACCGGTCGCGTAATGGCATAGTGAGCAAGACTCATTCTGACCTCTCAATCATTGCGATCGATCCAGGATGCTGTAGACGACGGGGATCAGGACGAGAGTGAGGATCGTAGAGACGAGCAAACCACCGATGACGGTAATCGCCATAGGGGCACGAATCTCTGCCCCTTCTCCCAGCCCAAGGGCCATGGGCAGCAGAGCCAATACCGTCGTCGACGTGGTCATCAGAATCGGGCGGAACCGGAGTTTCCCCGCTTCCATCAGAGCTTCCATCTTCGCCAGGCCATCGTTGCGACGCAGTTGATTGACGTAATCGATCAGAACAATGGCATTGTTCACGACAATACCGGCGAGCATGATCAAACCGATCAGTACAACGACGCTGACCGTCGACCCTGTCAACATCAGCGCGATCGCACTGCCAACCATTCCAAGGGGGATGGTGGACATGATGACCAGCGGATGCAGGAGCGACTCGAACTGTGAGGCCATCACCAGATAAACGAGGAAAATCGCCAGCGCCATGGCGAATTTCATGCTGTCGAAACTGCGCACCATCTCTTCGTTCTGACCACCCACCGCGATGCCGAACCCATCTGGCAGGGACAGGCCAGCCGTCGAAGCCTCTATATCCGCCACAGCGCTGCCAAGGTCCCGACCGACGAGATTCGCCGTGATCACGACGACACGCTCCTGATCGAGGCGCCGGATCTCAGCGGGACCTTCGACAATGACCACTTCAGCCACTGCATCGAGTGGAACGGGCACAGGATAACTCACCGGCGAAATGATCATTCGTCGCAAGTCCTCCACACTTCGGCGCTCATCCTCTACGGCTCGAACTCGCACATCGATGCGGCGATCCTGGCGAACCAACTGGGTCGAAACATCTCCCTGCAGTTTGTTGCGCAGCAGGTCACCGATCTGCTGGATCGACGTACCCAGCTCTGCAACGCGGTGTCGATCGAAGAGCACTTGAATCTCTGGCTGCCCGCCTTCAGCACTCGAGCGGACATCCACCAGGCCCGGGATCTGCCGCATTTGCGACGCCACAGTCGCTGCCAGATCTGCAAGGGTCTGAAGATTGTATCCCGTTACCTCCACCTCAATGGGCGTTCGGAAGGAAAACAACGACGGCCGTGAAAACTTGAGGTCGAGATCGGGCGTGTCCGCAAGCAGATGGCGAACACTTTCCATCGTGACTTCTTCGTGCTGTCGCGTCACGCCGGGGCGCAGCCGCACAAACACCTGTGCCAGATTTTCCTTTTTCTCGTCTGCATTGCCACCCGACTCACCACTGGCACCCACGAGACTGAAAGCGGTCATCACACCATCGAGATCACGAATTTGTGCGTCGATCAACGCCACCTGCGCCGCCGTCCTCTCCAGAGGGGTTCCAGCAGGCCACTCGAGATTGACGAGGAACTCCCCCTGGCTCATTTCGGGGATGAGTTCGACCCCAAGATCTCGCGCCTGGTGGAACACGGCCGCGCCAAGCAGCACAAAGGTGACCAGAGTTACCAGCCGATGCGCCAGAGCCCAGCGCAGCACGCGAGGATAGAGCGCCGCCGATGCACCGTAGAGTCGATCGAACACCCATAGGACAGGGGTCATGAAAAGCAGGAGAATTCGGCCGACACCGCGTGCGAGTCGTCCGATCAGGGAAAGTCCCAGCGCCGGGCCACGAACGGCCAACGATGCTGGATTGCCCTCTTCGGCGGCACTGAGACTGCGCAGGCCCAGAGAGGACAGCATCGGTAGCAGCATGAGTGCCACGAAGAGCGCTGCAACAAGTGAGTACGTGACGGTCAGCGCCTGATCGCGAAATAGCTGACCCGCCACACCTTCTACAAAGACGATGGGCACAAAGACGCAGATCGTCGTCATCGTCGCAGCGATCACTGCCTGCCCTACCTCCGACGTACCGAGGCGGGCAGCTTCA
>JABJJN010000056.1 GCA_018660835.1 Gemmatimonadota bacterium
CTGCAAGTCGAGACATCTGGGTTACAGGCGCACCAAAATTCACAGCGTGCCCTTTTTGAATCACCACGCGATTCTTCATTCCCGTCGTATCCGGCAATTGCGCCACTCGCCCAGCATCATTGCCGGTCATAGACGCAGCCACAGACAGGGCGATCCCGGCACCAGTACAAGCAGTGACACAACCCCATTCAGAGCCAAAGGCCTTCGCGATGGTCTCCCCTGCGCGCTCTTGTATTTCGTCGAGATCGAAGAAATGCCCAAGACTCGAGCTGACCTGAGGGCGAATCTCGGGAAGCACAATCGCACCACCCAGGTGAGTCATTTTGCCACAGGCATTAATGATGCGGGTCAGATCATATTTCGCGTGTAGATCCAGCTGCTCGCTGCTCATACTGCCAATCTCCCGATGTTGGCACCGCACCGACTGGCACGGATGTGTCCGGCACAACAGCACGACATGCCTTGCCTACAGATTTGAAACGTGTAATCAATGGTGCTTCTCGCCGTACCACCAACCGCATAAACTCGACCGGTAACTGCACGGCTCGAATCTGTCTACCCCAACTGCCTTCTCATTGCGAATTCGGCGATTGTCGGTTAGCTTGCATAAAGCCTCAGTATGTAAGCCCCCCCAAGATTTCAGCGTATTTCTCAGTATCCGCGTCCTCAAGTGCGTCCTGCACCGAAATACCCGGACGAGAGCCGCAACGAGTCTCGGGCAGTCTTCTTTACCATCCGGACAGGATTTCATGGATACGGAAACAACCTTCGAGCGCCTTGCGCTCATCCCGCAGCTTCTACGTGCCCTCGCTGACGAGGGCTACACCACCCCATCTCCGATTCAACGCGATGCGATTCCCGAGGCCCTTGCTGGCCGGGACGTGCTCGCCACGGCACAAACTGGCACAGGTAAGACTGCTGCCTTCACTCTGCCGATGCTTCAGCACCTGCACGAAAAGCAAGCGCAAGGTAAGAGTCTTCGTGCGCTGATCCTCACGCCGACACGCGAATTGGCCCTGCAGATTCAAGAGAATCTGGATGCCTATGGCCGCCACTTGCCGCTCAAGAGCACAGTCGTCGTAGGCGGCGTCGCCGCAGGCCCGCAGATCAGCAAACTCCGTCGTAAGCCACAGATTCTGGTGGCGACTCCGGGTCGACTACTCGACCTGATGGGACAAGGCGAAGTACGCCTCGATGCAATCGAAATTGCCGTCCTCGATGAAGCGGATCGCATGCTCGACATGGGATTCATCCGCGACGTTCGACGGATCATGGCCGCCCTGCCGACGAAACGGCAGACCTTCCTGGCTTCGGCAACGTTGCCGAAGGAAATCACACAGTTGGCCCATGATATGCTCACCGATCCAGCCAGGGTCGCTGTAGCTCCAACATCGACAGTCGCCGATAATATCGAACAGCAGGTCTTGTTCGTAGAGAAGGCGAACAAACGAGCCTTGCTCACGGAGATCTTGAAGGGACGCGATGTGGAGAGAGCGATTGTCTTCACGCGTACAAAGCACCGTGCGAATCGCGTCGCGCGTGATTTGGTCAAGAATGGCATCAGCGCCGACGCCATTCACTCAAACAAGAGTCAAGGTGCACGCCAACGTGCCCTTGGTGACTTCGACGCCGGCAGGGTGCGTGTTTTGGTCGCAACGGATATCGTCGCCCGTGGTATCGATGTCGACGACATCACGCATGTGATCAATTTCGAGATTCCGAACGAGCCAGAGTCTTATGTGCATCGAATCGGCCGAACGGCTCGAGCCGGCGCCGAAGGCGTCGCCATGTCCTTCTGTGAAGAGGACGAGCTGTCTTATGTACGCGCCATTGAGCGCCTGACGGGGATCGAATTGGCCTCTGCCGACGATCATCGCTTCCACTCTGACCGCATAGCCACAATGTATGCCGACGGCGTAGCCACGTCTGCTCCCGCTCGAAACTCAAATCGCCAGTCTGCACAGGACCGGCCGCGGCGCAATGGCCGCCCAGGTGGCTCACGCCCGAACAAGGGCCCAAACAAGGGTCCGGGCAAAGGCCAAGGTAAGGCGGGCCGCCAGGGCTCGGGGGAAGCCAAAGCCCAGTCCTCGGGTCGAGGATCGACCGCGAATCGAACCCCAGCCTCTTCACGTCGTAAGGGTCCACGCCCCGAAGAGGCCTCTCGAAGCAACACGCATCGCAATGGTGCCAAAGCGAACGGCGAAAGCCATTCGCCAGCGGCACCACAAGCCCAGAATTCATCGGCCGACAGCACGGCGTCGAAATTCGGCAGAGGCCGGCGCTCCGCGACCAAGTAGGCCCCACCTTGCTTACGACCGATCAGATCCAATCCTTCAAAGACAATGCCTTTCTTGTCCTTCCTGGCTTCGTTGATGTAGACCAGATTGCCGCGTGGCGCGAGCAATTCTGGTCTCATATCGGAGCTCAGGCCGAAGATTCGTCCACGTGGCCAGACAACTATGTGATCGGGGATTTCTCCGTGAACCCTCCCCTGGGTGATCTTCCACAGATGCGGTCTATCGTCGACCAACTCGGTGGTGGCATGTTCGCAGGTGGCGGCGGTTCAATGCTCGTGCAGTGGCCGAAGACGGACGACTCATCCTGGAGCCTGCCCGCAAACGGACATATCGATGGGTATGGGCCAGGTGGTTGGAGTGGCGGCTTCATGCTTGGCGCGACCACATATCTTGAGCCAGTTGAAGAGCAAGGAGGCGGATTCGTCTATTGGCCTCAGAGTCATCATGGAGTCCACGATTTCTTTCGTGAATTCCCCAAGCAGTTGGATGGCAGCTTTACGGATCGCGACGACTGGGAAGAGCGGAAATGGGCGATGTTCAGTGAGCGGACACCGACAGAACCTGTCGAGTTCACCGGGGAGGCAGGCGATACCATCCTCTGGCACTGCTTTCTTTGTCACGGCGGATCCATGAATGTCCGTTCACGTCCTCGGCAGGCTGTCTTCTCCCGTTGGCATCGGTCAGATCGAGAAGAGATGAAGTACGATGTACCTGAAGATCTCTGGAAATACTGGGCCATCTAGCAACGTCTCGATCCACCGCGAGTCAATGCGCGGCCTCCCTGCCCGTTGGCAGTGACCTGCAGGCGGTGCAAGAAACGTCCCTTATAGCGTGCTGCCCGCCTCGTAGGCGTCTTGTTCGCCTTCCATCAGGTCCTCACGGTCGGCTTTCTTGATCAGATACTGCCAGGTGAGCCAACCACCTGCTGCCGTGACTACGAAGCCCATGGCCGAGCGATCCGCAGAGCCCAATACGAGTTGCCCCACGGCATAGATGGCCCCCCAGATCAGCATGATGCAACCGGCGAAGGCGAGCAGATCCTTGGGATCGAAACGTTCGTGCTCAACGCCTGCCTGGGCGGCGACGTGTTTCCAGCTTCGTCCAGGCGGCCGTACCCTCCGGTAGAATCTCTGCAATGTTTCAGGTGACTCGGGGCTCGTGTTCAGCGTCACACCGATCCAGATGACATTCACGACAGCAGCGCCCATCATCAGCAGCACGGCACTCCGATCAGAGGCATTTGGAACCGCTTCAGCCAACCAGACTTGATCCGCTACCCATAGCTGCAGGATGCCGTTGACCACAACGGCACTGACCATGGCGCTGATCTCCGACCAAGCATTGACACGCCACCAGTAGAAACGCAAGGCAAAGACCAGACCGATCCCGGCCATCCAGCCCACGAGGATGCGGTTGGCGTCGCCGATACTCTCTATCAGAAACATGGCAACCAATGCTGCTGCCACGGCAGTGGTTACCATCACCACGCGAGAAGCGACGACATAGTGAGCCTCGGACTGCCCTGGTCGCCAGAAGCGTGCGTAGAAGTCGCGTACCAGGTAGCTGGCACCCCAGTTCAGATGCGTGTCCACCGTCGACATGAAGGCAGCACAGAGGAAGGCAACCATCACGCCCATCCAACCGGCGGGCATGTAGTCCACCACAGTATTGATGTAGGTGAGTTCCTGAATCTGGCGGGCATTCTCGGCCGTCGAGCCGATGTGCTGGGGGTAGAGGACGACGGTGCAGAGGGCGACGACAATCCAAGGCCATGGTCGAATGGCATAGTGAGCGACGGTAAACCAGAGAGTCGCGAGCTGTGCTTCCTTCTCGGTCCGCGTCGCGAGCATCCGCTGTGCCACGTATGCACCACCACCCGGTTCGGAGGCGGGGTAGTAGCTGCACCACCATTGTGCCAGAAAGAAGCTGACGAGCATGATCCAGGGGATATCTGCAATGCCCGGTGTCGGAAAAAACTCGAGGACGCCATCGCCCAGTGGGTGTAGCGCCACAACCTGCTCTCGCATGGCTGCAAGGCCACCGACTTCGCCGACAACAGCGACCGCCAGGTAGACAGATGCGGCAACGGCAATGCCAAACTGGACGAAATCTGTCGTGACGACACCCCAGAGACCTGCCATCGACGAATAGACCGCGACGAGTCCGATGAGGACGACCAGAACAAGCCAGACCTCGGTGTGGTCGCGAGCCGACGGATCCAACCCCAAAAGCACAGCCGTCACCCCATAGGCACCAAAGGTCAGCCATGCCATGATGAATGTGTTGACGACACCACCAAAGTAGAGAGCGCGAAAACCGCGCAGCCATGCTCCCGGCCTGCCACCGTATCGGAGTTCGGAAAACTCGACATCCGTCGTCACCTTGGCTCGACGCCACAGGCGCGCGAAGAACACGACGGTGAGCACATTGGAGAGCGCAAAGCTCCACCACCACCAGTTCATGAAGACACCGTTGGCCCAAATAAACCCGGTGATCAGCAGAGGAACACCCGCCGAAAAGGTCGTGGCGACCATCGACGTGCCGGACAGCCACCAGGGCAGGTCACGCCCCGAGAGGAAGAAATCCGTCGTCGTTCGGCGTGCCAGCCGATAGAACAGGGGCCCCATGGACAAGGCGAAAAGGATGTAGGCCCCAATGATGACCAGATCAGCTGTGGCGAAATTCTTCAGCATCCGTTAGCCCTCATGCCGGGGAGAGAGCCCCCTCCCCAAATACCACAGGATAGGTCGCGTCGTTGTTGGTCACGGTTGCGGCATCCATGTAGCAAACGCTGAAGGCGCGGCGCGATTGGTCCGTTCGATTCACGTCCGACGTGTGCAAGAGCCAGTTGTGCAGCAGCACCACATCCCCTGCTTCCAATTCGAGATAGACAGAGTCCTGCCGCTGAGAGACCTCCTCTACCATCTCATCACTTAGGAATCCTGAGCCATGATCCGGGTTCAGCAATTTGTGATGTGATCCAGGAATGACTTGTACACAGCCATTCTCTTTCGTCGCAGGATCGAGGGCCGTCCACACGGTGATCTGTGGATCACGATCTAGATTTGTCCATCGATCCTGGTGCCAGACCAGATAGGAGCCGAGTCCGGAGGGCTTGTTCATGAACATGGCGCGGAAGCACGCGACATCCGCCGCTGCGCCATAGGCGTGGGAACAGATATCGCGATAGAGTGGCTTTTGCAGGTAAGCGAGGAACAATGGATCTATTTCAAGATCCTGGATCTTCCGATAGTCGAGATGCGCTCCTTTGTGCCCCCGTGATTGAGGCCCCGGCTTTGAATCCGGACCATCGGCTCGATCCAACTGCATTGCCACCTTGTCATAGTCGATGTCCGCCGTACCCATCATGATGTCGTCGATGCGCTGTTGCAGAGCGGCTGTCTCTTCTGCGGCAGCTGTTCCCAGATGTACGTAACCTTGTTCCTGGAAGTCTTGCCATTGCTGCTGTGTGAGGGTGTCCTGTAGCACGGTCTCGCATTCTCCTGTCTGGGGCCGAATCCTACGTTGCACAACCTGACGAGTGTCGAGTCTGCCTGCTGCTCTACAGATCGAACAGACCGGCGTGTCGAGCGACGCGCAGCAGCTGTTGCTTCTGCCAATCTGTGGCAAATCCTGGGACCGGCTCACGCACAAAGTCATTGGCGATCACACCACGCGCGACGAGCAACGTCTTCCACACGCAGCGATTGCAGACCTCCTTCTCGTAGGCAGCCAAACGCGAAAAGGGAGCAAAGAAGTCCATCGCCGCGTCGCCCTGATCGGCATCCAGTAAGTCCCATGTGCGTCGGAAGACATCAGGCATATAACATGCCGGCATCGTCCCACAACATCCGGCTTCTACTTCCTCGGGTAGGAACATACCGCTGTTCCCGCCAAAAACGCCTTCCAGGGATGTGCCGATCGCGGCAGCAAAACCTCTCGCTTTGTGGATGATGTTGCCGGATTCCAGCTTCACATGTGTAAATCCATCCAATGACTCTGCGAGTCCGATGATGTCCGTTGTCGACATCTGAATGTCACTGAGGACGTGATCCTGCAACACAAGAGGGATAGAAACGGACTGATCGAGGACCCGAAAGAAACTCTCGATCTCTGCAGGCCCCGCCCGCCAGCGGCCGAAAAAAGGCGGCAGAGACATGATCGCACTGGCTCCGGCCGACTCGGCATAGACGGCGGCCGCAGCTGCGACGGGTGCCGATGGATGATTCACTGTAACAATGACAGGAACTCGATCGGCGACACGCTTGAGAACGAAGCTGAGCAGGGCCTGCTTCTCGACCTCCGACAGCAGGTGCCCTTCAGAAGCATTCGCCAACGTGACGAGTCCATGCGTGCCTTGCTCGATGCAGAACTCGATGAGTCGCTCCTGACTCGCGTAGTCGATGGCGCCATCATGATCAAAGCATGTCGCAAGAATCGGAAAGACACCCCGCAAGGAGGATGGAGTTCTCATTCTTCCACGGTTCCGTCTTCCTTCAGTACCGGTCGATCCAGGCGAGTATGATAGGGGGGCTCGAGGACTGCACGTTGCGCGGGGGTCATATCACGTAGGACGGTCTCGGGCCAGGGATTGTAACCAGGGGCGTAGGCGACATTTCCAGGTGACATGCGGAAAAGCACCGAGCGGCGGTCATGGTCCGCCGTCCATGGAATCGTGCCGTGTGTGACGGCCTCGGTAAAGACAACGACATCACCCGCCTTGCAGGTGATGTGGCGGACGATCTCCTGATGTGCCTCCCACTTGCGAATCGGCGTTGGACAGGAAACGTTGCCTTTGTGCGTTCCAGGTATCACAACAAGGCCTCCGTCCCCGGGATTCACGTCAGCCAGCTGCCAGGCGACGACGGTGAGACCATTGTGCATGCGGCCATTGCGCCAGATGTAGTACTGATTCGGATCGAAACCGGGGCCGGAAGATCCGTGGAAGATGTGGCCCTCGGCCCCTTTGCGCATCGAGATGAGACCTCCACTGTGATCGAGGCGATAGCCCTTGCCGATGATCGCGTGCAGGTAGGGCACCAATCGGGGATGGCATAACATCGACCGAAAAGGATCACACCACGGATGATCCCAACCCAATAGGCCGCCGAGGTCACCTCTGCCCGTGGTTCCTTTCAGCGTTGCCGAATCACTCGACAGAGACAGATCACCCGTACGCTCGTTGATCTGGTCCGCGTGATGATCGATTGCCGCATTGCATTGCGTGACCTCATCTGCGTTCAGAACCTGAGGGATCACGATATAGCCCTGCAGGTCGAAGAGAAATGTCTCGGTTTCGTTCATAGTTTTCGTTCCAGTCTCGAGTACTACTCGAACAATCCTTCCCCTCTGGTACGCATGTGGGCTGGTATGGTTGGATCCCCACGTTCGGGTGCTTCACCGTCACCACCCTCGCCGCCGTCGTCGTCGGCTGCAGCCAGAGCCTTAAGATCACTCTTTGTGATTTCGATCTGGTGCTCCAGGTCCTGCTTCTGTCTGACAGCGAAGGAAATCATGTCTTTCGCCACCTTCACCCGCTCCTGGTGATGTCCCAGTTCCTGTCGTATGCCGAACAGTTTTTCGCGGATCTTGTAGATCTCCTTGCGCTTCTGTCCCAGCATCGTACCCGTGATCACCTTCGCTGCAATCACAATGGTGATCGCAACAAGCATCCAGAGGGCAATCGTATTGGTGTCTGGCAGCAGGGGTGTTTCGGACATGGCAGCCCTCCTTTGGGCCTTGGTCGAAACTTACGAAACCAAGGCCCTGACTGGAAATCCCAGCAGCAGAGGTCTCGACTTAGCGGACTCGCTGGTCTGACGAGGCCATTCTATCTTCTCCACATCAGACAGAACCCCGAAGGAAGAGGCGTTACAAGTGAAGAAACCGAACATCATCTATATCCTCGCCGATGACATGGGCTATGGGGATCTGTCATGTTTCAACGAGGCGTCGAAGATCCAGACTCGACACCTGGACGAGCTCGCCACCGGTGGCATGAGATTCACCGACGCCCATGCGACGTCCGCCGTGTGCACACCGTCGCGTTATGGGATTCTCACGGGCCGCTACAACTGGCGTTCAAGTCTCAAGCGAGGCGTCAGCTGGAGTTGGTCTCCTCCCATCATCGAGCCCGAGCGGATGACAGTGGCCTCCTATCTGGCGGGGCATGGCTACACCACCGGATGCATTGGGAAGTGGCACCTGGGCTGGGATTGGGCAAGACGCCACCCGGAGCCGGATGGAGAGCTGACGGAGGAGGATGTCGATCTTTCGAAGCCGATCGAGCGGGGCCCCACGACGGTGGGATTCGATCATTTCTTCGGTATCGCCGCATCTCTCGACATCCCGCCGTACGTCTACATCGAAAATGATCGACCGACGATCCCTCCCGATCGCCGCATCGAGGAACGCAAAGGCAAAGAGTTCTGGCGTGAAGGACCGATCTCACCAGACTTCGAACACGCCGATGTGTTGCCGCGTCTGACCAGGGAGGCCCTTGGCTTCATCGACCGGCACGCCGCCGAGGAGGATCCCTTCCTCCTCTACTTCCCTCTCCCGGCGCCGCACACGCCTATCCTGCCGACTGCCGACTTCCAGGGCGTGTCTGACACGAATGCCTATGGAGACTTCTGTCTCATGGTCGACGACGTCGTCGGTCAGGTGATGGCCAAACTGGCGCACCATGGCATCGTCGAGGAGACGATCGTCGTCTTCACCTCCGACAATGGGTGTTCGCCCATGGCCGATTTCGATGAGCTGGCCGAGGTCGGACACAAACCCAGCTATGTATTTCGGGGGCACAAGGCCGATATCTTCGAGGGTGGCCATCGGGTCCCATTGATCATCCGCTGGCCGCAGCAGATTGCCGCCGGATCGCAGTCCGACCAGACGGTCTGCCTCGTTGATCTACTGGCGACGATCGCCGACATCCTCGGTGACCCCTTGCCGGACCATGCGGGTGAAGACAGTGTCAGCAATCTGCCCGTGTGGCGCGGCGAGAAACTTGACACCAACCTGCGACAGGCGACGATCCATCACTCCATCGACGGCTCGTTCTCCATCCGCGCCGGGCGGTGGAAGCTGGAGATGTGTGCGGGATCAGGGGGTTGGAGTTTTCCTCGTCCCGGCAAGGAGAGTGATGGCCTGCCAGCGATCCAACTCTACGATCTCGATGACGATATAGGCGAGACCAGGAATGTTCAGGACCAACATCCTCAGGTAGTTGAGCATCTAAAGGCGCTGCTGACCAAGTATGTCGAGGACGGTCGTTCCACACCTGGCACGCCGCAATCAAACACCGGCGGTAATCGCTGGGAGCAACTTTGGTGGATGTAGATTCCTCAGGCCACTGGCAGAATGATGTGAGACGCATGATCGACACAGTGGTGGATCGTCTGATTCGCCACACGTAGTTCGGCATCCACACCATAGGTGTTGCCCGTATTCGGATTGCGATCGAAGCGCGGAAAATTGGAGGAAGAGATCTCCACGCGGATCCGGTGGCCTTTCTGAAAGACATTCCCCGTCACCCCCACGTCGATGCGATACTCGTAGACTGTTCCCGCCTCGAGAAGGCGCGGAGCTTGGCGACTCTCGCGATACCGTGCTCTGACGATCCCATCACAGAGATTCATTGCATAGCCATTCTCGAATACGTCGACGAGTTTTGCCGTCCAATCTGTATCCAGCCCATCTGTGGCGGCATACAGCACGACCTCGATCGGCCCGATGACATGCAGATCCTCTGACAATGGTGCACTCGTATAACACAGGACATCGCCACGCATCTCAGCCGGACGCTGATCATAAGGCCCCCAGGGAACGATGTGCGGCGAACAGCAGTTGTTGCCACCGAGGGTCTGCACGGGAAATTCTGGATCATAGACAAAGTGATCAGCTGACTCATTCAGTGGCGGTATCGTCGTCAGACTGCCATCGCCGATGACGGAATTCGCCTTGCCCTCCGAGTGCAGGAACCACTTCTGCCAGTCTGTGCGTGCCAGCGGCCACTCGTCTTCATCGCGCCATTGATTGGCTCCCATGATGAACAGGCGCAGGGGCGACTCGCTCTCGATGCCATTGTCGACGCCGCGCATCCAGTGATCAAACCAACGCAACTCCAGCGCTTCCAGGTCGTAGAGCGACTGCTGGCCGAAGTCGATATCCCCCGTCCTGGTCGAGGTGCTCAACGCGTGCGGCCATGGCCCCATGATGAGTTGACTCTGCCTCGCCGCCTCTGATCCGCCATGGTGGCGCAGGCCATTGAAGTTTGAGAAGGTCTGCGTCGCGTATAGATCATACCAGCCACCCATATTCAACGCCGGCACGGTGATCTGCTCCCACTTCTGTTCATCGTCCATCTGTGCCCAGTACTCGTCGTAGCTGGGATGATCGATCCACTCTCGCCAGAAGGACATGTCCCGGCCTGCCGATTGATCTATCTCACGCAGAGGCAGATGTCGGAATGCCTGGGTCCAGTTATGGAAGTCGATGTCCTGACCTGTGCGCCCCTGTGTCCGCATCCCCCAGGTCATGGCGACATTCAGTTGCAGTGCCCCGCCGGGGTAGAGCAAACCCGAGTAATAGTCCGTGCAGATGACACGCGGTGCCATACACGTGAGATACTCGCTGGCCAGCGGCGCCGAGCGCCATTGGGTCGTGCCCAGATATGAGGCACCCGCCGTGCCAATGGTGCCATCACTCCATGGCTGCTGACCAATCCATTGGTGGGTATCAAAGCCATCTTCCGCCTCGTTGATAAAAGGCGCGTAGGCGCCATCTGAATCCCAGCGCCCGCGGCAATCGGCGATGACACAGTTGTAGCCACCATTGGCCAACCGCTGACCCTTCTCAATGTTGGCCTCCGTGTTGTTGCTGTAAGGGGTTCGCAGCAGCACCGTCGGCGCTGCGCCCGCTCCACGGGGCAGGAACAGATCCGCCGATAACAGCACTCCATCCCGCATGGGTACCTTGGTGTCGACATGACGATCGACACGATACTGGCCGGTCATTTGGTCTGGCATCTGGTCTGGCATCTCCTGGGTTATCTCGCTGGCGGGATCTGAATGGGTGCATGATCGGCTTGCTGCGACTTGAGGATCGCCGCAATGACCTCCACGACAGCTTGACCATCTCGACCCGTCGAGATCGTCTCAGTCCTCCCCTGTTCGAGGACTTCGACGAGATCCTGTGCCCCCGCTTCAATTCCACTCACATTCCATTCGGGGGCGGGGATTACTTCAGCAACCTCATCTCGATAGAGCGTCGCTTCGTCGTTGCTGGAGATGATCAGTCGCCCCGTGGATCCGACAACCTCAACGGAAAACTTGGGGCCCGGTGTCGTCTTGGAGCCGCCAACGTAGAAACCTCCAACACCGTTGTCGAACTTGATGTAGGCATTGGCTCCAGGCTCTGTGGCTGGATCATGACCCCCATCACCGGCATACTCGGTGTAGTCTTCATATCCCGCTTCGAGGTCTCCCGTTACCCAGGCGGGGCGTCCTCCGGCAAACCAGCAGATGGAATCGATACAGTGGGTGCCATTGCGATAGAGCATCGCCCGTGCGCCGCGAAGTGTACCGATGATGTATTGCACGTCACCAATCTCTCCCGCATCGACGAGTTGTTTACCGTGGCGCCAGATCGGCGTCCAGCGACGAGTGTGGTCGATACTCAGAATCACGTTGTGACCCTCGCAGGCGGCCACCATCGCGGCAGCATCCTCCACCGTCGTTGCCAGAGGCTTCTCGCAGAAGATCCCCTTTACACCGGCCTCGGCAGCATCGACGACGAGGGCCGTATGGGCATGATCAGAGGTGGCAACCGTGACAATGTCCAGATTCTCCTTCTTCAGCATTTCCCGATGGTTCGTGTAGCCGGTGATCTTCGGCCACGAGTCCGTGAAACGCTCCTTAAAGTTGTCGATCGCCTGCGCTTCCAAGTCACAGGCAGCGACAACGGCAGCCCTGTCAGGGTCGTCGAATGCTGCGAACCCGGCGGCATGACGAATTCCGATACCCGTACAACCGATGACTCCAACTCGAAACATCACAACGACTCCTGTTCGTAGGGGATGGTTAGAATCCCATGCGTTCGTATTGACAGGCCGGTGCATCGTAGCGCTGCAACAATGATCTCATCTGCTCGCAGAACTGTGCTTCAAGCTCCTCATCCTGGATCGGTGACTGCTGCTGTGGATCGGCCTGGACATCATAGATCGGATGAAAATCGGGGGCATCGTGGTGACGGCGGCTCTTAGCCTGCATGCGCAAATGCGGGATATCGTGCGCATGTTCGAGAAAGACGCCCATCTCGGCGGCGGCCAACTTTTCTCGGCCATCAAAGTCAGTAAAGCCAACGGGCATCAACGTGTGGTGGTGTACGGTGGAATCAGGCAATGCCTGGCGGCAATACGTATGTCGACCGTCCGTGAGGTTAATGTCTTTGCCGAAGTAGCCATAGAGGATGGCATCGTGATGCTGCGAATCTTCCTCGATCACATGCTGCAGCGACCGCCCATGTACATGTGCGGGTGCCTCGGCGCCAAACCAATCCATGAATGTCGGCATCAGGTCCATCGTTGCCGTCAGCGCCTGCCGCCTACCGGGTTCGACTCCAGGCTGGCAGACGATGAGGGGGATGTGGACAAGCTCCTGATAATCGAACATGTAGTTCTTTGCCCAATAACCGTGATCGCCGAGTAGATGACCATGATCGGTAGTCAGCACAACTGTCGTGTCCTGCCACATATCCAACTCGTCGAGGCGGTCCAGCAGCTTGCCAAGCCAGACATCTGCCATCGTCAGCGTCGCGCAGTAGCGCTTGCGGATGTGCTCGACGGCTTCATCGCCTTCTTCTACAGGCGCATAGTTGGGCCAGTCAAAGTGTAAATCTCCTGCCCAATCATCGTTGTACATGTCCAGATACTTGCGCGGACAGGCGAAAGGTTCGTGAGGATCGAAGGCTTCCAGGTGCAGATGCCAATTGTCTGCAGTGTGATTGTTGTCGACAAACTCGATGGCCCGCTCGAAACACTGCGGCGTCGGATAGTCCTCGTCCCGCTCGGTATCCATGAACTGTCGATTGACCCAATAGGGTCTCGAGTTCTTGCCCTGGAAATTGGGTTTCGGCGGGTCATCGACGAGTGGATGCCAAACATCCGATTCCTGACCTCGCTGAAATTCCCACGAGTTGAAGCGGGTGTGATAGTTCTCACCCCCGGCGTGGAAATAGTGATAGTGATCGGTGATCATGTGGGAATACGTACCCTTTTGCCGTCTGAGCTCCGGCTGCAGACAGTCGTCCCAGGGCATGATCGGTGACCAGGGCGTCTCCAGAAAGTTCAGACGTCCCGTATACATTTCACGTCGTGCCGGCATACACGGCATGGAGCCGCAATAGTGGTTGTCGAAAACGACGCCTCGTTTTGCCAGACGCTCGATGTTGGGCGTGTGCGCGAGCGGACTGTCGGCGTAGGAACTGAGGAAATGACGGTTCAGTGAATCGAGCATGATGAAGATCGTGCGCATGGTACCTCTGCTGGCGACTTGCGGGGTGATTCGTAGTTGAACGCATGTTGTCGTGGATGCAGATACGACAGTAGACCCGGAGCGTCAACTTCTACTGCTTGTTTCTCGAGTTGGACGGGCCCGAGTCCTGATCTAAACTCTGCAAAGAACCAACCACACCAATGGAGATCAGCGTCATGCACCCCATCCTTGATACACATCAACATCTGTGGGATCTGTCACGCTTCCAGTTACCCTGGGTAGATGACGTCGACCCCCTCAACCGCAGTTTTCTTGTCGCAGACTATCTCGCTGCCGTAGAGAGTCTGAACGTGACGGGCACCGTGTATATGGAAGTCGACGTCACGCCTGAGCAGCGCTATGCAGAGGCCGACTATGTAGGTGCTCTGTGTGCGGATGATGAGCAACTGATGCGTGCCGCCGTTGTCGGCGGTCGTCCTGGCACAGCGGGTTTCGCCGAGGACATTCTGCGCTACGGCGAGGCACCGCATGTTTGTGGCGTCCGCCAGGTATTGCATGGCCCGGACACACCACAGGGGACGTGCCTGCAACCTGGATTTGTCGATGATGTTCGAGCCCTGGGCCAGGCGGGATTGAGCTTTGACCTCTGTCTGCGGCCGGCCGAAATCGCCGATGGGATCAAACTCGCCGAGGCCTGCCCGGACACCTTGTTGATTCTCGACCATTGTGGCAATGCTGACCCCTATGTAGTGGCTGAGAATGGTGACCAGATCGAGGCTGGCAACCCGTTCTCCCACTCGGCGGCCCAATGGCGGGCAGAGATGGAAACCCTCGGCGCAAGGGAGAATGTTGTGTGCAAAGTCTCCGGGATCGTCGCTCGCGCCCAACAAGGGTGGACTGCGCAGACCCTTGCCCCCACGGTCGATCACTGCCTGGATGCCTTTGGGCCTGATCGTGTTGTCTTTGGCGGTGATTGGCCTGTCTGCACATTAGGGGCGACCTATGCAGAGTGGGCGACGGCGCTGCGGGAGATTATCTCGGCGCGTACCGAGCAGGATCAGGCGAAATTGCTACACGACAATGCCGTGCGCCTCTACCACCTCGATTGATTTCAGGCAATTGCCATGAAAATCACCGGCTTTCGAGCTCAACCATACCAGATCAAGCTACACCGTCCCATTGGCGATGCGAATTGCCCTGAGGGCGGCCAGTTCATGCCTGGGCAGGCCCTGTTTCTCGACACGGACCAGGGAGTGAGTGGTATCTCCTTTGGCGGCGGTGCGCTGGTGTCGCAGATCGTCGAACACGTGTTGTTAGGTGAAGATCCGCGCGGCGTGCGTGGCCTCTGGAATCGGATGGTGGACTATGTCTTCAAAGGTGGTCATCGCGGTGAGGCGGCCGCTGCTGTCTCCGCTCTCGATATCGCCCTGTGGGATCTGAAGGCCCGCCTGAATGGAGAGCCGCTGTGGAAGACGCTTGGCGCGTCTTCACCGAAAGTCAGAGCCTATGCGTCGGGGATTGACTCACCGCTTTCTGATGACCAGTTAGACGCCTTCTATCGCGGCATGGCTGCACGCGGCGTCTCGGCGGGCAAACTGAAATGTGGGCTCGACCTGGAGGCAGATCTGCGTCGCATCGGTATCATGCGCGACGCCTTGGCTAGCTCGGGACAACGGCCTGAACTATGCATAGACGTAAACGAGTATTGGTCGCCGAAACAGGCCATCCGCTACATGCATGTGATCGAGGAGAAATTTGACATCACGTGGATCGAGGAGCCGGCGCGTCGCTGGGACGCAGACGGACTGCGCAAGGTCAGCGATGGAATCCGAGCCGCCGTCGCTTCCGGTGAGAATCTGCACTCCATCGACGAGTATGTTCCGCTTTTAAGGAATCGTGCTGTCGATGTCGTGAATGTGGGTATAGGTACTGGAGGAATCACCGGCGCCCTGCAGATCGCTGCCCTTGCCTACGCCTTTGAAACACCTGTCACCATGATGAATTGCGCGGCGAATTTTCTCGCGCATGTTGCAGCGGTCTTGCCCAACCACATCATGATGGAGTGTCTGGACAATGGCCGTGATGCTGTCCTGACGCACACGCATCCGATTGAGGACGGGCATATCGTGCTGAATGATGAGCCTGGACTTGGCTTCACCTTCGATGAAGAACAGCTGGCGGCTCATGCAGTTGATCAGGCGGGGCGATTTGGCTGGGGACGGCGACAAGGGGCGGGAATGTATCTGGTGCCGCCTTCGTAGCGCGATGTCAGTGGTCGGCGTGCTCGACCTGAAAGACATGAGAGTGGAGATTGGCGAGCCACTGATTGCCATCCTGGGTCGCCTGCAGATAGCGCGTCGCTTGCTGGATATAGGGACTTACCTCTTTCCAGAAGAACGTAGCGAAACCCCGCCGCATGTCCGTTGGGCTCTTGTAGCCGATTTTGGCATTTGTCCCCAATTGTTCGAATTCGTAGAACAAGGCGGGGATCTTCCGCAGATAATCCGGATCACCAAGTTGGCCGATGAAGTCGGCCGCACGAACCAGTCCTGCAAAACTGTCCGTCACCTGATAGGCAGGCTCACCGACGGGGACTGGGAAACGGGTCATCTCGATGAACTCGCAGACCCTTTCCGCATCGATATCCACGAGGGTACTGGTGCCAAAGCGTTCACGGATGAACTGCTTGCTGCGGTCAACGTGGTATGGCGTCAATTGGGCGTCAGTCCCCTCCGGATCCAGCGTGACCGTATCATCTGAAACCCCTGTTGCACATACACCATTGCCATCGAGGCGACACACGCCGCGGACGTAACCGATATCGTGGCAAAGCAGGGCCGTGATGAAGTGCGCCCACTCACGCGGGCTGATGCCACCGTCGGTGAGATGTTTGCCCAGAAGAATCTGTTGGCCCACAGTTGTCACCAGCATCGTGTGTTCGATGTCGTGATATAGCATGTCCGAGTTGGCGATATTTTCCAACGCCAGACGCCCAATCCAATTCACATAGTTCCCGTAGATCGGCTCCAGTTCGCCGAAGGCGCCCTTGTAGTCGTCCTCCAGGCTTTGGGAGAACCGATTGATCGTCTTGTACTTAAAGTTGTAGAGCATTGGTCGTCTCAACAGCTGGTTGTAGTGGGGGCACCCATGCAGCGGCTCTGCAAAAAACGGGCACCCGTCGCGAACAACCTACGATGTTGGGGGGCAGACGTCACATCTAGGCAGCCAACACGGTGCAGGCGGCGGCCGTCGTTTCTCTCACCTGCGCCGCCGATCCCATCCCGTAGAGGGTTGAAGCCACTCCGACAGAATTGTAGACGTGATCGAAGGCGGCTGTTCCCAGATCTCGTCCACCCGCCAATGGCTTGATCGCAATGATCGGCTTGCGTGCATTGCGGATCGCATCGAGGGCCAGCTCTTTGGTTGGAAACATATAGTAGCCGGGACGATTCACAGGCGTCAGATATGCGTCGACTTCAATCCCCGCCGTCTCCAGGAGGGGAATTGTGACACCCGCGTGGTGAACGCTGGTGATCACCGTGTCGAAACGACTGCGCAGGAAGGTGATGTATTCTCGAATCAGATCGAAACGACCTGTCATGGCGAGCAGGTCGATCTCCGCACCCGGGTCGGCGACGAGGATCTCACAACCGGCGAAGAACCCCAGGTATTGCTCAAGAACACTGTAGTCGATGGCAAAACGAGCGGCCTCTTCTTCTGTATAGGGCGCGACGATCTGCGGGGTTACCAGATTCTTCATCGTTCCTGACAGCGTATACCTGAGTATTTCATCGCCCTCGAGTTTGGCGCGGAATGCCTCTCCCCCGAGTCGTTCATCGTGCGTGTAGAACGTTGCGTGGGCCCGCTGGGAGTAGGAGACGATCTCGCCATCGAGGGTGACGGGGATCAGTATGTAAGGAAGCAGGCCGATTTGCGTGTCGGTGAGCCGCTCGGTCTCCGACACGGCCTGCAGATGCAGACGATCCAGGTGCGGGATCATGTGATCGACCTGCGCCGTGGTGATGCCAAACTCTTCGACCGCGACTCGCAGAACATCGACGACCTGACCCACCGTTCCAAAGCTGCGCAGGTTGTCGGCATCGCGCTCAGCATTTTGATAGGAGCAGCCATCATAGGGGTGAATACCCATAACCAATCGCGGCACCTGGGCCGCACCGATTGCGACACAGGGAACACCACTGGCTTCGAGATAACTTTTCATGGCAGAAGTCCTGAGAGAAAATCACGTGGGAGTCGGGCACCGTATACGTGCGAGTCACCGTCGCGGTTTGAGGTAAACACGGCCCAGCGATTGTCGGCTGTCAGATACGGATGAGCGTGCGACCACTGCTGTCCATCGTGGACAGTGCTGGTAGAGACAAGGCGTCTGGATTCTCCAGATGCGAAGCAGCCTATATGCAGAGGAACATCAGGCACGCTGCCATCGTCGACGAGCCAGAAGTTATCGCAGCGGGAGACACTCACATGCGAGCCTTTCACGGCAGGGCCCAGACTTGTAGAGTTGTCTTCTCCGAGCGTTGCCGTCCATAAGTTCCCGCGCTCGTCGTCCCAGCGGGTCGAATAGAAGATTTGCGACTCTCCACCAATCCAGGCCTCGTGTCCTGAAGGCCGAGGTGTGTGAGGTGCGTCGGCGGCAAACCAGGTGAGGTCACCCGTAAGATCGACCGCAGCCAAACCCACCTGACTCACATCTGCACTATTGGCTTGGAGCATGACAAGATCCCGCCCATCGCGGGAAAACTGTTCGTGCTTGAAGTATCGATCTTCACTCGCAGCCAGTTCGCCATAACTACCGGCGATCAGATCGAATAATAACACGCGGCAGGGGGCGGGAGGATCGTTGTGGACACATACGGCATAGTGTTTGCCGTCAGCAGAAACCGTCCCATAGCTGAATCGCCCCTCGTGCTGTGGCAAGTCGGCCAGATCCTCGACTTCGAGGCTTCGATAGTCCCACCGACGCAGCACGAGGCGATCGTCGACGACCTGCTGTCCATACAGATGCTGCCCCCACCCATGGAATGCTGGGAATCGAGGCTCGTCATCAACGATCGAAATCTGGCGGCCTTCTTCCAGATCAAGAATGGAGAGACCACCGGCAATCTCATCGGTGGCATAGTGGCGCAGAGTGAGCCGGGATCCATCCTCTGAGCCATACGGTTGCTCACCATAGATGTTGTCCGTCGGACGCTCGTCATCATCGAGACGCCAGATCTCGGCACCACTGTTTTCGTCGACGTCTATCTGTTGCATCGATCTTGCCTCAGGTCGATTTCTTCGGGGCGATTGCGCCTCGGGGGATGGGCTGGCTCAACTCGGTGTATGCCGTCCGTATCGATGAATCACGTGCATAGAGGTGAGGTGCCGTCGCAAAGAGTAAACGTTGAATGTCCGGCAAACACCAGCTAACTCCCTGTGCTGAGGCCTGATGGGCGAGCGTGCTCGTGCAGAATACCGTGACACAGTAAACTCTCACTCATCAGACCACTGCTATATACAGGCCGCTGCCATACCAGGGCCCGCGCTGACTCGACCCCGCTGACGGAGCAACACCGATGAGCTTGAGCGACGAACTAGCCTATATGTCGGCGACAGAGCTAGCCGAGCGCATACGGAATCGGCAGCTGTCGCCGGTTGAAATCGTCGATGCCGTCATCGAACGAATCGAGGCACGAAATCCCGCCTTGAATGCCGTCGTCTTTTGTGGCTACGAGGATGCCAGAAAACAGGCCAGGGAAGCTGAACGGGCAGTAATGGCGCAAGAGGAACTTGGGCCACTCCATGGTGTGCCGACGCTGATGAAAGACCTCTTGGATTTCAAACCCGGCTGGGTTACTACCTTCGGCGGCATGAGCGCCTTCGCCGACTATACCGCTGATTTCTACTGCGCCTACGCTGAGCGCATGGAAGCGGCAGGTGCGATCCTGGTGGGTAAGACGAATAGTCCCGTCCTCGGTTACCGCGGCACATGTGATAACTACCTATTCGGACCGTCGCGCAATCCCTTCGACACGACCAAGAACACCGGCGGGTCCTCCGGTGGCAGTGCGGCGGCCGTCGCCGACGGCTGGGTCCCCATCGCCGAGGGCACCGATGGCGGTGGCTCCATCCGCATTCCCGCTGCCTGGTGCGGTGTCGTGGGCTATAAAGCCTCCCACGGTCGTGTCCCCTTGCTGGCACGACCCAATGCCTTCATTGGGGATGCTCCCTTCATCTTCGAAGGACCGATCACCCGTAGCGTCGATGACGCCGCCCTGGCCCTGACTGCCCTGTCGGGGTATCACCCGCGCGATCCGTATAGCTCCACCGAGGACGTCGATTTTCTTGCAGCGACCCAACGATCTGTTGATGGATGGAAGATCGGCTATAGCCCCAATCTCGATGTGTTTCCCGTCGAATCGCAGGTTGCACAGGTTGTGGAGCGGGCGGTTGACGCTTTCTCTGACGCGGGGGCTCACATCGAGCCCGTCGAGTTGGGCCTGCGGCACACGCACATGGAGCTGGCCGATCTATGGTGTCGCCTGATCATGCCTGCTTCTCTGTCGATCCTCGACGGATGGAAGAGAGCGGGAATCGATGTACTGGCTGATCATCGTCATGACCTGCCACCTGAACTGCTCATGTGGGTCGAACAATGCATGGACATGCGCGTCGTCGACTTCTACCGAGATCAGGAGATCCGTTCCGAGATTTTTGACGCCTTTCAGGATGTCTTCGAGAACTACGATCTGCTGATCTGTCCGACCCTGGCATGTATGCCCGTCGACAACGCCACCGATGGAAATACCCTGGGGCCCGAGAGCATCAATGGTGAGCCCATGAATCGCTTGATCGGCTGGTGTATGACCTACTTCACCAATTTCACCGGTCATCCATCGGCGTCGATTCCTGCGGGGTTGAGCGAAGATGGAATGCCCGTAGGCATGCAGATCATCGGACGCCGTGGTGCCGATGCAGATGTGCTGGCGGCGAGTGCCGTATTTGAGCAGTTGCGACCCTGGCAGCAGACCTATTCGATCTGTGCGGAGCGCGAGTAGGCAGCCCGGCCTCCAAGACATTCCGACGATAAACGACAGGGAGCCACGCTCAAATCGCGTAACTCCCTGTTGATACTGGTACCGAGGGCGGGGCTCGAACCCGCACGAGGGATAACCCTCAGCGGATTTTAAGTCCGCTGCGTCTACCAATTCCGCCACCCCGGCACGATCTCATGTCTACAGGCACATCACAAGGTACATCAGAAACGGCCCCTCTCGCCCGTCGGCGAGGGAGCCGTTAATAATTGGAGGCGGCGCCCGGAATCGAACCGGGGATATGGGCTTTGCAGGCCCTTGCCTTACCACTTGGCCACGCCGCCTTTTTGTGCAAGACGAGAAAGTAGCCGGCATCCAAGATGCTGTCAACGCAGGTACTTGCAGCACTTTCTCAGTCTGAATCAGGAGACCAGGTTGCCCCCCCTTCTCGAGGTTTCTCTCATCTGCTATATTCATCACTGTCGGGTGCATGAGCCTCGACACATTCCACAATCCTCCCCGGATTGGGTCGTCCATGCGGCAGTATCTCGATCTCGTTGAAAAATTGCTCGAAGAAGGCGTCGCCAAGGCCGACCGTACAGGTGTCGGCACGCGGGCCATTTTCGGTCACCAGATGCGCTTTGATCTGGCGGACGGATTTCCTGTGTTGACGACGAAGAAGTTGCACCTTCGCTCGATCATCCACGAATTGCTTTGGTTTCTCTCCGGCGACACAAACGTCGCGTATCTCCATGAGCACGACGTGAAGATCTGGGATGAGTGGGCCGATGCCGATGGCAATCTTGGCCCTGTCTATGGCCACCAGTGGCGCTCATGGGGCACCCCCGATGGACAGAGCATCGACCAGATACAGGGGTTGCTGGATCGCATCCAGAGTGACCCCGACAGTCGCCGTCTATTGGTATCGGCGTGGAATGTGGGTGAGATCGACCAGATGGCATTGCCACCCTGTCACTGTCTCTTCCAATTCTTCGTCGGTGATGGGAAACTCAGTTGCCAACTCTACCAGCGCAGTTGTGACGTGGGGCTCGGTGTTCCCTTCAACATTGCCAGTTACAGCCTGCTGACCATGATGATGGCGCAGGTGACAGGACTGCAGCCGGGAGAATTCGTCTGGACCGGTGGCGATGTTCACATCTACAACAACCACATCGATCCCTTGCGTGTACAATTGACCCGCGACCCACGCGAGTTGCCGCGCATGATGATTGCCGATCGTGGTCAGGATCTTTTCGGCTTCACCTTCGACGACTTCAAGCTCGTCGGGTATCGCCCGCATCCAAGTATCAAGATGGCCATTGCGGTCTAGACGGTGAGTCTCGCAATCGCCATCCAGGGCGAACTCGGCAGCAATAGCGAACTGGCGGTGCGTGAGTATTTTCCCGATAGCACCGATCTGGTCATCGTCCCCTGCCGCACCTTCGATGAACTATTCGATGCCGTGCATGATGGCCGCGCCCAGGCCGCCATGGCGCCAGTGGAGAACTCCCTTGCTGGCAGCATCCACGATGTGTGGCGATTGCTTGCAGATCGCCCCCTGCCAGTGAGTGGTGAAATCCGCCTGCGGATCGATCACTGCCTGATCGGCTTACCAGGGACAGACCTTGCACAGATCCGACGGGTGCGGTCACATCCTCAAGCCCTGGCGCAATGCCAGCAATTCCTGCATGCATTGCCTGATGTCGAAGTCGAGGCCGTCTACGACACAGCGGGGGCAGTGAAAATGTTGGGCGAGGAAGGTGGCCCACAGGACGCGGCCATCGCCTCAGCACAGGCAGCCATGGACCACGGCATGGAGATCATCGCCCACGACCTTTCTACGGGCGTGAATTACACTCGTTTTCTGGTTCTGGGTGATGTCGACATGAGTGATTCAGCTGCCGACGCCGATCTCTCCGCCAGAGCCGACAACAAGACAACCCTTGTCTTGCAGGTGGGTGAAATGGCCGCAGGGCTGGCGTCGATCATCACCATTCTGCGAGAGCAGAATCTCGATCTGCTGAAGCTGGAAACCCACAAGCGAGCCGGTGTAGCTTGGGTCTACGATGTCTACCTGGAGTTCGCCGGCCACGTCAACGACGCCGGTGCCAAGGCGGCGGTTGAGAAGATGATCGCAGTTGCTGACGAGTTGAGCGTCATCGGCTCCTACCCGAGCGGTCACGATGCAGAGCCGAGGATGCACCGACGGCGCTGACCTCAGCGGTGCCGGTAGTACGTCGTATTCACCTCTCGTTCGCGAACGAACTCGTTTGTCACACCGATCAGAGACTCCGTCGCACCGAGGACGAGGACTCCATGTGGTCGCAGGCGTCGCGCCAGCGCCTCGAATAATTGGCCGCGATGAGATATGTCGAAATAGGTGGCGATGTTGCGGCAGAAAATAAGATCATATCTGGTCATGACCGGTGGCAGATCAATGAGATTGACCTTCTCAAAGCGGACCAGGGAACGCAATGGGTCACGAACACGCCAGCGCTTGTCCGCTTTCACAAAGTGACGTTGTCGCCGCGACTCATCGACACCTCGACTCAGTTCGAAGTCTCCGTAGATCGCATCAGTTGCTTGCGACAACGCTGCGCGTGACAGATCTGCCCCGGTGATGCGGATCTGAGCGCACTCTGCAGGCGTCAATACCTCTACTGCCGTCATGGCGAGACTGTAGACCTCTTGCCCCGTGGAACAGGCGGCACTCCAGATCTCCAGTGAACGTTGCTCTTGTGTGGCGTGCTCAAGCAGACGCCTAAGCATTCCGGACCGCAGCAGCTCGAAGGGTGATGCATCGCGAAAAAACGACGTTTCCTTCGTGGAGATCTCTTCAATCATCAGTTTCGCTAGCTCAGAGTCTCCGCCTTCGGCCAACTGCATGAGCTGCAGGGGTGTGATCCCACCATACTCTCTACAGAGATGGCGCCAACGACTTTCAACCAGATAACCCTTGGTCTCATCCAGATCGATGCCACAGCGAGCGCGCACGAAATCGGCGATCCGGGCAAGGTCCCCGCTGGGAATCTCAGGATCTGGCACGGCCATGCATCGCCAGACGTGTGATCTGTGGTGCCAACTCCTGCAGTGGCAGCATGAGGTCGACGACACCTGCTCGCAACGCTGAACCAGGCATTCCGTGTACCATACTTGTCTCTTCGTCCTGAGCCAGAACGAGTGATCCCATGCCATGCATCGCCCGTAGGCCAGCAGTACCATCCGCGCCCATTCCGGTCATGATGACCCCCAGCGCCTTGGCGCCGTACACGGTTGCGAGAGACTCAAATAGATAGTCCACTGCAGGCCGACAGTGATTGACGGGTGGATCATCGGTCAGTCGCAGGCACCGCTCGTCGGCACGACCTTCGACCTTCATCTGTCGTCCGCCCGGGGCAATGTAGACGTTGCCCGCTGCGGGCACTTCGCCATCAGCACCTTCTCGAATGGCCAGATCACACTTGCCATCCAGGGAATTCACCAGGGCCGTGGTAAAGGTGTCCGTAATGTGTTGAACGATGAGAATTGGTACTGGCAGATCCTTCGGTAGCTCTGGCAACAGAACAGCCAGGGCATTCGGCCCGCCTGTAGAGATGCCGATGGCGATGACATCCAGGGGCAAATCTGGAATCAGCATCTTCGGCGCGCTCACTGCGGCCCGCTGCTGCGAAACAGCCGGTTCAACAGGTCTTGGGGCCACAGGTGGCTTGGGGGTCGGAACGTCAGTTGTCGAGGTTGATGTCGTGGTGTGTCTTCGACTCCCGCGCAAGAGAAGTCGCGTATGGAAACCATCGATCAGGCGCCGCAACTCAAAGGACAAGCGATCTCGTGCGATGGCATCGGAGAGTTTGGGACGACTCACGGCGCCGATGGCGGACAGGCGTTTTTCAAGAACCCTCGTGTCGGATTGCGGGTCATCGCCATCAACAAGGATCACGCCGATCTGGTCGCTGACTTGTCCCACAAGTTCCTCGACGTCTATATCAGCGAGTCCCGCATCGACCACAATGAGATCAGGTTTCTCTGTGGCAATTCTGGAGAGTCCCGTCTTGCCCGTCGCGGCGACACCGACCACTTCGACACCGTCGAGATTCCCCAACACGTCGCTCAGCAGCGCGCGATAGCTACCGACGTCATCAATTACCAGAGTTCGAACAGCGTCCACTCAGGTCCTCGAAGATCCATTGCAGAATGTTGGTAGGAGCAAGCTCGAGATGTCAATCAGGTGCAAGAACCTGCGCCAGATCGAGCAGGGCCGCCAGCCCACTGGGCATTTTGTAGATCGCATCGAAGAAGATGCCGGGCACTTGTCCGATATGACTGGGAGGCGGTTCAACGTCGGCCAGATCCGCCTCTACGACATCGTCGATGGCGTCCACGAGCAACCCCATGAGTCCCTCGTCGCCCTTTACGACGACGACCCGCTTTGTCGTGGACATATCGGCGGCGGGCATTCCCAGCTTGCTGCGCAGGTCGATGATGGTGAGCAACTGACCACGCAGATTGATGACACCTCGCACCCAGTGTGGTGCGCGATGGACACGAGTGATTTCGAGATTGTCCTCGATTTCCTGGACCCGATCGATATTGAGACCACAGGTGAGACTGCCCACCTGGAACAATACGTAGTCGCACGTTTCAGTTTCGACATCAACTCGTGGCATCAGGAGGCCTCTGCGCGTCGTAGAAATCCGCTCACGGCCTGTAGCAATTGTTCCTGGTCGAGCTTGATGAGATAGGCATCAACTCCGGCTTCTTTGCCGCGCTGTTCGTCGGCCTCATCACTTAGAGACGTGACAACAGCAACAGGCAGGTGTGCGAAGCGTTCATCGTCGCGAATGCGACGCACGAGAGAGAGTCCATCGAGGCGAGGCATTTCCACATCGCTGACAACGATATCGATCTGATCGCCATGCTCCTCGAGCAGTTCCCAGGCGCGTTCACCATCTTCGGCAATATGTAGCTGGTAACCCGCCCCTTCGAGACAGCGACGCATCTGCTCGCGGAAGAACGGTGTGTCCTCGGCCAACAGAATCGTCGCATCACCGTGCAGATCCTTCGTTTGCTCCTCGACCCACACTGGATCGACCTTTCGCACCAGCCCATACAGATCAACCATCAGCGTGGAGCGGCCATCGATAATCGTTGAGCCGCCGATCCCGGGTTGCAGGAATCCCTTCGTCGTCACCTCGTACACGCCGATGACGATGTCCAACACGTCGGATGTCAGCAGACCGATTTCGCCACCCGCGACGCGGAAGATGATGACAAACATGGTTTCGCCGATGATCAGCGGCTGTACATCGGCTGCCTGTTCCAGTGACATCAGCACGAGATGGCTACCACGATATTGCAAGGTCGACCGACCGCCGGATTGCTCGATCTGCTCCGCCGAGATTCGTTCGATTCGAGACACCAGCTTCATCGGAATTGCACACTGCTCTCCGGGTGCATTTTCGACCAGGAGTAGTTGCTGGGCGTCGCTGCGGAAAGCCTCCTCGATTTCCTGTGGTGGAGGCAGGCCATCTATGACTTCCAGATCGAGGGCATGACGCAAGCCGATAACATCGAGAATCAGGGCGACCGTGCCATCTCCTAGAATTGTACCACCGGCGTAGATTCCCGTTTTGCCAAGAATTGAATCGAGAGGTTTGACAACGATCTCTTTAGAATCGAGGAGTTCATCCACGATCAGACCGAAGCGCAGATCTCCAGCCTTCAACACTGCGACATACACTGCCTGATCGTGCGTGCTGTGTTCGTCAATACCTAGAATTTCTCTAAGACTGATCAATGGCAGCAGACGTCCACGCAGGCGCAGCACCTGTGCCTTGTCAATCCACTCAATACGCTGTTCCCGCTGTGCCGCAGGAACACGTACCAGTTCAGCGAGATTGTCCTGCGGAATGGCGAACTGATCGGTACCAATCGATATCAGCAGGCTGGGGATAATTGCGAGAGTCAGAGGTAGACTGATGCGAACCGTCGTACCGACGCCAGGTTCGGATTCGATATCGACGACACCACCGAGGCGGGTGAGATTGGTGTGGACAACATCCATACCAACCCCACGACCCGACATGTCGGTGACCTCCTCCTTCGTGGAGAAACCTGGATGAAACACGAGGCGAAGGACATCGCGTTCACCCATGGCATCCAACTCAGCTCGATCGTACAACCCGAGAGACATCGCTTTGTCACGAATTCTCTCAGGATCGATCCCGGCGCCATCGTCACTGATCTCTATCAGCACCTGACCCGCCTGATGAATCGCTCGCAGACAGAGCTTTGCTGGCACCGACTTTCCCCGCTCGCGACGAATCTGGGAGACCTCGATGCCGTGATCCATCGAATTACGAATCAGATGTGTGAGTGGGTCTCCGAGAGCTTCGATGATGGTCTTATCCAGCTCGACATCTTCACCCTCGATCTGCAGATCAACACTCTTGCCGAGGGTGGCTGAAAGATCTCGAACAATTCGGCGGAATTTGCCGAAGACGGTACCGACAGGCTGCATACGCGTGGAGACAATGGTCTCCTGTAGGTCAGTTGTTACGTGATCCAGACGTTGAGTTGAGCCCTCCAGAAGACTCAGATCCCCCTTTTCAACTTGCTGAATCAGTTGATTGCGGGTCAGGACGAGTTCGCCGGCCAGATTCATGAGCTCATCGAGAAGCTCAACACGAACCCGCAGATTCCTCTCAGTGGCCATCGGCCGGATCGGCGGCAACGACCCTTCCTGGGTGGACACGGCAGGCGCAGGCGGTGCTGGCAGTTGTGGTGCGGCAACCACAGGACCTATGAGTGGCGCGAGTTCATCTGCGTCTACTTCTGTGCCCTCGAGGTCGCCGTCACCTTCGTGAGCGAAGGCACGATCTGTTTCCACTTCTTCTGCGGCAAATCCGTCTTCCGCCCATAGGCTGTCCTGGGAGCCCTCCTCCTCCTCTTCGAACAGACCCTCTTCGACGTCGACCAAAGGGCCTTGCGCGGCGGCATCATTGGCGATCAGCATGGCCTCTGGTGCCATACCTGCAACTGTGGCCGGTTCCTCGGCTGTTGCCATCGATTCAGGCGGCTGCATGTCAGTCGCCACCTGCTGCGTCGCATGGGGCCCACTGAGGTCTTCCGGTGCAATACTCGTTACCTGGTGATCGGGAAGCTCGACCAAGGCACCGATGACCTCCGGATCGATCGCCGTTGCAAAGAGAATCAGCAGATGCGAACCTGCTACACAGTGGTCGAGAATCTCACCTGTCGCCTTGAGTTCAGCCGCAAGGCTGGGCAGATCGTCAAAAGCGGCATCCGTTCCCTGGCGATACTCGAGTCGGTAGAGATAGTCGAGGGTTTCGAGTGCTCGCTGCGCTTGCTCGGTCGTTGTGGTGAAGTCGCTGCCGCTGGTTGGCGGGGAGGGTGGCACGGCAGGTTGAGCCACAACTGTTGCCGCCCTCGATGGCGCAGTTGTCTCGTCCTGGCGACTGCCGCCAGATTCCCTGTCCCCCTCGAGAGCCGCCACCAATCCCTGCTGGTGAGCGGAGATATCCGTGTCGTTGCTGGTGTCTGAATTCGTCAACATATCTGTCAGAGCATCGGCTGCCTGCAGCAGTACGCTGGCGCGCTCGAAGGTCAGCGACAGACCATCGTTGCGAACACGATTGAGAACCTCCTCCATACTGTGCGATAGTTCGGTGATTCGATCCAGGGCCAGGAATCCGGCGCCGCCCTTGATCGAATGCACAGAACGAAATGCCCGATTCACGAGTTCAGGGTCGGCCTCTGCACCAGCCTGCTCAATGGTGAGTACATCATCCCCAAAGGTGGACATCTGTTCGAGGGCGTCCTCGACAAACGCGCGGACGACACTTTCGTCGAACTCACTCATTCGCGGCTTGCTCGCGACGATGGGTCACCATCGACGTGATAACGCTGCACGATCTGTCGCAACTGCACACCAAGTGTCGCCAGGGCACGGGCCTGGTGGTCGACCTGATCCATCGATGTGTGCAACTGTTTGGCCGCCGAATCAACAGCGCCGATGTCACCTGCGATCCCTGACGTGGCGGCTGTGACTTCGCTTACTCTTGTAGACACATGCTCCATTGACTGCGCAGCTTGATTGACATTGATGGCAATGTCTCGAGTCGTGACAGCTTGCTCCTCAACGGCGGTAGCAATGCTTGAAACGTTCTCGTCTACCCGTGCGATCACATGCCGAATCTGGCCGATATCGTCTACAGTGCTCGTAGACGAGGCTTGAATGTCCTGGATACTGCGGCGGATCTGTGCTGTCGCCTCCGCTGTCTGTCGTGCCAACTCCTTTACTTCGTTTGCCACCACGGCGAAGCCTTTGCCTGCGTCGCCGGCGCTAGCCGCTTCAATCGTCGCATTCAGGGCCAAAAGCTTGGTCTGCTCTGCGATATCCACAATGACTCCAAGAACCTCGCCAACCCGATCCGCCGCGTTGCCCAATTCAGCGACACGCCCCGAGGCATTTTCGACTGTGTCGACTGCGTCTCGTGTCACTTGGCGTGTCGATTCGGCACTGGCGGCAATTTCGCTGATTGTCGCCGTCATCTCCTCTGTGGAGGTCGCCACGGAGCCAATCCGCTCGGCTGAGTCCCGTGCTGACTGCTGCACGACGATCATGCTTTCGCTCGTTTGCTCCGCACCGGCGGCGACGGCCGTGGCGCGCTCGCTGACCTGCGCGACGCCATCTGTGACCTCACCGGCAACAGTGGCCAACTGTGATGCAGCCTGATTGAGCGTGCCCGATTCACTCCGAAACTTTGAAAAGTCCTTTCGTAGTGTCGTCGCCAGATGTTGAAAACCAGCAGATAGGTCATCGACATCGGAACGCGGCTCGACCCGGATCGTCAGGTCTCCATCAGCCAGACTTCGTGCGGTCTGGGCCATCTGCTGCGCATACAGATTCATCGTCTCCACCGATCGCGCCAGTCGTGCCATTTCTCCGTCGCCTCGACTATCGATAACCTGCCGTGGATCGACGCGGTTGTCACCACGACTGATCCGATCGATCTGCTCTTGAAGCACCACGACGGGACGAACGATGTAACGATGGGTGATCCATGCACCCAACGGTGCCGTCGCAATCAGGAGACCGATCAGGATCTGCAAAATGAGATTGAGTTTCTCTGTGTACCTGCGTGTAAGAGCGACTCTTGTGCTGGTGCGGGCATCCAGTCGCTGAGAGAATCTATTGATTGGGTCGAGAATTCGGCGCTTCTCCATGTGGTATGTCGGGGCATGCATGATCTGTACTGCCGTCTGCGGATCCGGTGCACGACGCACGACATAATCTCCCTCGCCGTTATCGTACAGACCCTTCACAGCGTTCATGGCCACCGTCTCCGTCGTCACCAGAGCATCTGAGTTCGCCTGTGACTCTGCGAGAAGTCCGAGTTCAGCGTCGGAGAAACCGGCCTCCAACATAAGCTGGGCAAGAGCGACCCTTCGCCCGTCTTCCCTGGGGGACTCACCATTGCGGACAGCCAGCGTCTCCCAGTATTGCTCCTCGTAGGTATCGTCGCCTGTCACTACATAGGTGCGAGCAAGGCGTGTCAGATCGTCGGAGCTAGAGCGCAACTCATCGGACAACAGATATGACGCGTAGCGCTGCGCACTTGCCTCGTGCTGATCATGGGCAGCTTGGCTGCTCAACCAGGCGAGTGCTCCAAGACCCATTGCCGTGAGAAAGATGATCGTGAAGACCGCTGTTGAGACCCACCGAATGGACATGTCAGTCGCGCCGCATCAGACGGAATCGGCCGACGATTTCGCGTAGTTGAGCTCCCATACCGGCGAGAATACGTGCTTGTTCACTTACCTCATCCATGGCGCCACTTACCTGTCCGGTTTCACGATCAACGGCTGAGATTTCCTGAGCGATGCTGCCTGAGGCAGTCGCTGCTTCATTCACATTCTCCGTGACGGATGTTACAGCGGAAGCCGCTTCCGACACATTCTGAGCAATCCCGCGTGTCGTGACCGCCTGTTCTTCCACAGCAGCAGCAATGCTGCTGACATTCTCATTCACCTCGCCGATGATGCCACCAATCTGGCCAATCTCGGCGACGGCGCCGGATGTAGTTTCCTGGATTGCCACGATACTGGAACGAATCTCCGACGTTGCGTCTGCCGTTTGTTTTGCCAGTTCCTTTACCTCATGGGCGACCACAGCGAACCCTTTCCCAGCGTCCCCTGCACTTGCAGCTTCGATCGTCGCATTGAGGGCGAGCAATTTCGTCTGGTCAGCGATATCGACAATAACCTCGACGACGCGACCAATTCGCTGTGCAGCCTCGCCCAGATCATCAACTCGCCTTGCCGCATTGTCGACGGTTTCCACGGCTGCGCCAGCTACCTGTCGCGCGTGTTCTGCACTTCTGGCGATATCCGAGATCGTTGCCGTCATCTCCTCCGTAGAAGTGGCGACAGTGGTGAGGTTGCCCGACGACTGACCGGCGGCTTCCGCGACAGATGACATGTTCACACTCATCTGTTCTGACGCGGCCGCAACCGATGTGGCATTCGACGTGGCGGCCCCCACATGTCCCACGGTCTGCGATGCAACATTCGACAGTTCATCAGAGGTGTGGTTGAGTGCCGTAGCCTGCTCATTGAGATGGACGAAAACCTCGCGCAAGCTTGTTGCCATCGCCTGGAAGCTGTTCGACAACAGGTCATTGTCTGACCGAGCCCTGATATCGACGGTCAGATCACCTTGAGCGAGTTGGTCTGCCGCCGCACTGATCTGTCGCGTGTAGGTGACGAGATCCTGGACCACCTGGGCGAGTTCGCCAATCTCGTCATTGGAGGTGACGCCGAGGTCTTCGACGACCATCTCCCCTCGTGCGATCTGCGACGTGGCGTGCATGACTCGCGAAAGAGGGCGACTGATGCTTCTAGACACCAGCAGCAGGAACAGCCCCATTCCGGCGAGTCCAAGCACGAGCACGAGCCCGGCTGCCTGCCAGAGCGTCTGACGCAATTCAGCGTCGGCCTCGTCCAGAGACTGGATGATCTCAAATGCTCCGTGGACTTCGCCAACCTTCCAGTTTTCCATGCGCACTCCGGTAGGATCCAGACCTTCGTCATTCCCCCAGAGTTCCGAGGAAGTCGCTGGATCGCCATGACAGAGCATGCATTCCTTCGTCAGCCGTATGGGGCGAAAGAAGCGAATCGCATTGATCGACTCATCGACGGCGTAATACTCATCGAGATTCTCTTCCTCAAAGCGGCGCAAGACTTGCGCCTCGTATGGGTCAGGTTCGTTGTCCGAATTCCGGGGCTGAAACTTTGGCACACGGAACTCGTAGCCCCCCTCTGGTGCTTTGCGCATGGCCATCTCGAAGGCAGTCACCACGGGGACCGCACCAACGACCTTGTCGATCTCCCCCGCCTTTGCCCACTCCTGCAGCATCTCGACGGTGATCACACCCTGTTCCCATTTCTTCGCCATCTCTTCGCGAGAGGCCTCCGTCGACATAACAACCGCCCGCGCCTTGTCAACATAGGCCTGCAGGATTTTCTGCTGCGCATCCTGCGCATAGGCCGCGAGTAGAATCGCAGCGATGACAGCGACTTGTAGGAAGCTGAAACCAGCAAGTTTCTGTCGCAGATTCATGTAATCTCACCGTCCTCTTCGTTTGCCTCAAGGCGATATTGGGCCACGAGATGTTCTACCTCCTGACCGAGTTTTGACAGTTCCGAAGCCTGAACTCGGGCCCGATCTACTTCACTGCGTAGAGACCCACTGGCATCCTTCACAGACGTGATTTGGCGCGCAATATCTGTGGATGCTGTTGCCATCTGTGCAACATTGTCGGTGACCGCACCCATGCCCTGTGCCGCTTGATTGATGTTGACGGCGATATCGCGTGTCGTCACTGACTGTTCCTCTACAGCTACGGCGATTCCAGAGACGGATTCATCAACGGTTCCCATGACCTGCTCGATGCGCTGTATCTCGTCCATCGCCGCCTGTGTCGACATTTGACTCGCCTCGATACTTGCCCTGATGCGTCCCGTCGCGTCTGCCGTCTGTCTCGCCAACTCTTTGACCTCTCCAGCAACCACGGCGAATCCCTTCCCCGCGTCACCGGCACTGGCCGCCTCGATCGTCGCATTCAATGCCAATAACTTGGTTTGATCAGCGATATCGACAATGACATCGATCACTTCGCCAATCTGTTTCGCATTCTCGTGCAGGTCCTGCATCCGCTGCGATGCAGTTGTGACGGCACTCACTGCTTGTTCAGCGACCTGACGTGCATCGGACGCATTACGTGAGATTTCTGAGATCGTCGCCGTCATCTCCTCCGTGGAGGCGGCCATGGTCGAGATATTCTCTTGCGACTGCGTTGCTGCCGCAGACAGGGTCGACATATTCGTGCTCACCTGCTCGGCGGCGGCGGCCACCGCTGTGGCGCTATTGGACACTTCTCCGGCGTCACTGGCGACGGCCTCTGCCATGGATGACATGTCTCCAGAGGTCTTGCGAAGCGTTGCCGCCTGGTTACGAAGCCCGACAAACGCATGGCGAAGCCGGTCTGCCATGGCGGCAAAACTCTTGGCAAGCACATCCTCGTCAGATCGAGGCGTGGCTGTGATCGTCAGGTCACCCGCAGCCAGATCGCGGGCGGAGGCGGCCATGTCAGATGTGTAGTCGACCAGATCGCGGAAGGAGGCAGCCAGCTGGCCGATCTCATCCTGTGACTCAATGTCCAGCCGCTGCTCTACATCGCCTCGCGCGACTCGTTGTGCAACATGCGCGATACGGACGATCGGGCCGGCAATACTCCCAGCCAACCAGATCGCCAGCCCCATCACGACGCCGGCAACTGCACACGTCACCAGCAGCAGACGTGACCTCAACTGGTCCACTGGTTGCTGCACCTCAGCCAGATCGATCTCGGCGATGATCGCCCAACGTGTGCCCAGAACATCGATCGGGCCAAAGGAAGACAGAACAGGATGACCATTGTAATCCGTGATCAGCGCCTGGCTGGTTTCACCCAACCTTGCACGGCGAGATGCCTCCGTATCGACACCATTGGCGGCAACGGTGCCACGAAAGGAGGCGACCATGCTGTGACCGATGGGATCGAGGAAGGAGTCGGATCGCATCAACAGATCTGTCCCTACCAGATAGCTCTCTCCACTAAGCCCCATTCCTGCCCTTTGCTGCATGAAGGAGTTGATGTGGTCGCGAGAAACCTGCAGCACGACGATTGCGGAACCATCGGCAGTCGGTGCACCAATGAAAGCGGCAGGTTCGTTATCAGATGGAGCGTATGGCGCAAAATCCACAAAAACGGTTTCACCGACGTCGGCGACCTCTCGCCAGAGCCGCCCAAGACCACTGTCCCGTAGATCTCCGCTGCTTAGGTTGGCGCCAAGATCGGCTTCAGCTGCCACCGAATACATGACGTGCCCGTGCTCGCGGCAGAGGATGAACAGATCGTAGTAGCCATACACCTGCCTGTAACCGCTGAGGAAGGGCGCGGCGGATTCGATCAGTTCCTGATACTGAATTGACCCGACACGAAAAGGGGCCTGGGGCCCTGCATCGGCAGCCTCGTGAAACGAGTTGAGGGCATCTGAGACGGCTAGCACATCACTGCTACGACTGAGCACTACAATGTCACTGGCGCGCTCATGGAAGAAACTCTCGAGTTGGGATCGTTTCACTTCCCGAACCGATTCGAGATGATCAAAAGCTTGCTTCATGAGCGCTGCCTCTGCTTGCCTGAGGGCAAGGTAGGCGACGACGACGATTGGTACGAGTCCCGTGACCAGAAGAGACACGAGCACTCGGGATTTCATCTTCACGGTTCGTGTGTCCACATTCGACGAAAGGGAGTTAGCCTGCTGACAGCGCGGACGACCTACTTATCGATTCTTCGGTCGTACAGCTGCATAACTTCACTCTTTATAAGCACTTAAGACCCTCAATCGTCGTCAGAATTGAGGAAAAGAATGCCGGGGGGGCCAGATCTTCGACAATGGTCAGACCCGACCCCCGGATATTGTGGTTTCTCGCGGGAGGTTGTAATGCAAGACGAAGCGCTTAAAGGGTGCATCTGGGCGGAAGCTACCCAACCCAGTAGATGGTACCGGGGCAGATCACACGAGTGGATCCGGAGGTGGCGTCTCAACCTTGAGTAGTTGAACCTGAAAACTAAGGGTCGTGTCACCTGGAATGGTCGTGCCATTCCCCGTGTCACCATAAGCGAGACTGGGTGGGATGACGGCCAGCGAGCGGCCGCCTGGCTGCATAGAACGCACAGCCTCATCGAGGCCTGGCACGACAGACCCATCGCCAACCTGAAAAGTCCTGGGTTCACCCTTCTTCATTGTGTCGACGACGACCTTCCCACTAGGCAGACGACCGGCGCAGTGAATGGTGACACGGTCCCCTCTCACCGGTGCAGCCCCCGCCCCTTTCTGCAATTCGAAGATGTTCAAGCCACTGCGGGAGGACTGAACATCGGGCAGCAGGTTTTCCTCAGCTAACATGGTCACACTGCCAGGATGTAGTTGCCGTCTCTCCAGAATCTCGACGCCCATCTCGGAGATCGCTTCGCGCTGCTCTGCCTCAAGCCCCATAAAACTGTCACAGATGGCAAACGTGGGCAATTTGTCATCAACGCCGAATCGCATACGTCGCAACAGAGAATAGCCATTTGGTTGGTTGATGTTGACGAGAAACATCTTCACGAGTTCGCCCTTGTCTCCCAGCAGACGGAGGATCTCCTTCGTCTCCACTTCTATACTGTAGCCGATGTCCAGTCCGGGAAAATCCGCGTTGATTTTCGTCATGGCTTTGTGCACTGCATCGTATTGTGAGACGACGGGAGTCTCTTTACCCGCCTCCAAGTCACCATAGTCACCGGCAGATTCATAGAACAGGGCGTAGGGGCCAGTTTGGCTGGGTTGAAACTTTCGTTGTCCACGGACAATCGGAGCCACAAGGTCAGGGTTGGACGAGGCCGTTTCAGGAGTCCTTACAGGCTTCTCTCTCTGCTGTAGGATGGCCTTGTCAATCTTTGTCTTCAGATCCGACGGCTTGCAGGGCTTGGTGACGTAGTTATTTACTCCCGCTTTCACAGCGCTGATGATGTCCTGCTTGTTGCTTCTCGTAGTCAGCATTACGACGGGCATATCAGCCGTCGACGGTGTTTCCCGCACGATTTGAAGCAGTTCTAGACCGGACATGTTGGGCATGTTCCAGTCGGTGAGCAGCAGATCAAAGCTCGAGGCCTCCAAGTGGTCCCATGCCTCAAGGCCGTCTCCGGCCTCGACAATCTCGTCGTAACCTAGCGAGGCCAGCATCTGCTTGATGATGCCTCGAAGGGGGGTGGAATCCTCAACGAGCAGGACTTTCATGTACGAACTCCGATGTGGGTGAAGCGGCGTGCTACCATTGGATACTCCTAATCTTAATAAACCGCATTCGTGACCTGTCGCCAGTAGTCCCTAGTCGGCGATAATGCGGCGAACAACCGGGGCAGAGGAGTCAACGCCCCAGCTTCCCGATTCTCCGTCATCGTCCAGATCTGCGTGGACGACGACGCGAAACCCCTCAGCTTCCACACGTGCTTCCCAGCGATAGAGTTCGACCCAGGGCAGGTAGTCGCGATAGGCGTCGTCATCGGGATGGAAATACGTTCCGTGGCGGCGGAAGTGAGTTGCCTGCAGATAGTATAACTGCTCGAGCCCCGCTTCCAGCTGAATCTCCGCCTTGTCGGCGGGCGTCACCCTTGAGAAATGCAGGATACCGATGGCCAGCGAAATGAACACGAGGAGGGCGATTTCCACCCATGTGATCGTGTGACGCAATCTGCCTGTATTCTCCGGGAAAGCCGAAAATTCTAGTGAATGTGCAGGTCCGCACGAATCGTCGTTGATGGCCGCAGATCGACGGACCCGAGCCAGCCGAATGGTTCGGCGACTCGGAATGGATGGACCGCGCCGGGGTCGTGCTGAGAATCGCCATCTATGTCGGCGAAGCCATACACTTGGTATTCGCCAAAGGGCAATCCCGACAGGGCTGTATCCAGGTCCTCCAACTCAAAAAGATACCGCCGATCCGATGTAGTGGCGACGACTCTGACGCTGCTTGGATCGATCGTGGCTTCCAGGGACATCGCCACTTCCAGAGACGGACGATCTTCTGTTGCGAGGACCTCGAGCTCTACTTGTACTGGTTCTGTTGGTGTATTGCCGGCCAGGTCCGCAACCTGTGACCAGGCACCACGCATCCTGACTTGCCCTTCTGGCAGCGGATCGGTCAGGGCATAGACCAGGTGCAGCGGCCCCCGCCATTGCCAGTGCCCCGAGAACACCTGCGTCGAATCATCGGCTTGCCAAAACGAATCCGCGGGCAAAGTTGCCGCCATCGCCTCGTCGAAGGTAAATACCAGTTCGTCGACATGGATCGCCGCGGGACCAGGGATGTTGTGCACGAGATTCGGTGCACGTGAATCAACACGACTCGATCCACGAAACTCGTCGACGTCGCCTATTACATGAGGCGCAGCAGCCCGGCCAGCGACACGAATCACTGGCCGGTAGGACTGGTCGGCAGATTGTTCCTCGGTTTGCACGTAGACGCGCTGAAGATCTGTCGCGCCTGAATAGATCGACTCCACCCTGAGATTCTCAATCTCGACGCGCACACTGTCCACCTCGACAGGTGCTTCAAAAACCAGCAGCAACCTGTGCCGGGTCAGGGCTGTGAGACGCTCGAGCCGCGGCGCCCATGGAGCCGGGACCAGGTGGAGATCCCCGGCAACAGTCGAGTCGACACTCGTGACCTCGATATCCGTTGCAGCCAGTCCTCGTGCCTCACGCTCTCCCAGGGTGCGATCGCGGTCCTCATCTACATATGCCAACAGTCGATAGCTCGTGGGCGCAAGGCGCTCAAAACGAAATCTGCCATCGCTCCCAGATTGTGTCACATAGGCAGGTGCATCGGTGCCGACGATCCCATCAAAATTCTCAAGGTCATAGGCCCAGACGCTCACTCCCCGCTGTGGCCCCTCAACGCTCACGACTCGCCCCACCATCGTTCCCTGATCAAGGGATGTGCCTGTAGAAAAAGCGAATTGGTGTGATGCTTCCATGCGATTTCCACGTCGATCCTTGGCATCCGTGCCGATGGTGATGACGTAGGTCCGGTCGGCAGCCAGCCCCCCTTCGACCCAGAGCTTCAATCTCGTCGGACCGTCCCAGGTCACCTCGACGGACGTTGCCGGGGCAATGTAAACGGCATTTTCCGTCGTTCGACGGTCCATAGGTTCATTGAATTCAATCGTAAGTGGCGTGTCTTGGGCGACCCCTGTCCGATCTGCCACAGGCACCGTCGAAAGGATCCGTGGAGGATACTTGTCGACAGGTCCTCCCTTGGGGGCAGCGACCTTGGCGCAACTGCACAGACCTACCACCAACAGGGCAAGTGAGAGCCGTCGAGCCACGCGTATATCACGGATTTGTGAACTCCTAGTCATCTACACCGTCTTCTGCGTCAGCCAGTCGAGACCGCGGATGCGCCTGGTCATAGCGACGCTGAACATCCTCCAGGTTCATCGACGCCGGCGTCGGTGCGCGACTCTTTCCCATGAGAATTCCGACGCCTGCCGCATCGGCGCCGGCATCCAGCAAGTGCTGTGCAAAGGCACTGCGCAAGGCGGTCGCACCACGCCTTGATCGCTCACCAGGAGACGTGACCGGATCACTTCCTTCGAGACGGCGAACATAACGCTCAATGACATTTTGTGCCGTTCGGGGGCGAAGCCGACCACCACGATTGCTGACGAACAAAACGCCAGCCTCCACCCGCTGGATATTCAGTTGGCTCAGTTTCTGCGCTCGTGAGGCGAGATAACGTGTCATAACTTTTGTTGTCTGGCGCCCGAGAGGCACAACCCGCCGCCGCCCCCCCTCAATCTTCAATTCGGCTCCCGTGACATCTACGTCAGCGACGCGCAGCGCCAAGAGCTCTTCCAGGCGCAACCCACATCCGTAGAGAAGCTCCATCAAGGCCAGATCTCGATTACCAGAAAAGGACGTTCGTGAGGGCAGTCGCAGCAGCGCTCGAACCTGCCCTGCCGACAGACCCATGACCGGTTGTGCAGAACGCGGGGGTCGCAGACCGCGAACCGGCGCTCCATCGCTCAGGCCAGTCGCGTGGAAGAATGCGAAGAGTGCGCGTATCGAAGTGAGTTTGCGGGCAATGGTCCGGGGGCGAATCCCTGTGGTATGAAGGTGGTCGAGAAAATCCGCCAGCACATTGTGCTCGACAGTACCAATGCAGGGGCCGGCAATTCGGGTGTGCAGGAAACGGCAAAGTTGGCGTAGATCCGATATATACGCCTGTCGAGTTCGGCGTGACATGGGTTCATGCTGATTGAGATGATGTACAAAAGCGTCCACTCCCGACTCGACTGCTGAGAGCGAACTCAACTTCGCGCGCCCTTCGCCCACACGTCCTCCCGTCGACTCAGAAGCAATTGGAGCGGCCCCACCGCCGGCCCTGCGGACCGACGCCGACAGGCACTCAGGTGAGTCCGCTCGTGTTGGCTGCAATGTATCACCGGCCCTGGTGATTCGCAAAGAACGATCCACGTAGTGAGCCATGTCATCCTGATGCCTTGACACTCCCTGAGACCATCCGTTTCATAGTTTGCAGAAGTGATGAGTTCGCAGTGATTCCCTTGACTGATGGTAGACCATTGATCGCAAAACGCTCGCCCGACGAGATCGCGGCGATACGTGCAGCATGTCAAATCGTCAGCCTCGTGCACAGCGCCCTTGCCCGACATATTGCACCAGGTGTATCAACGGCAACTCTTGATGAACTGGCGGAGGAAACCATCCTCGCGCACAGTGCGACGCCTGCATTCAAGGGGTATCATGGATTTCCAGCGTCAATTTGTGCCTCTATCAACGCCGAGGCAGTTCATGGCTTCCCGCGTCCCGCGCCTCTGCAGGAAGGGGACGTGCTCTGCGTTGATGTCGGCGTAAAACTCGACGGCTGGTTTGGCGATGGCGCTTTCACGCTGGCCGTAGGCAGCCTGGCACCGGACGTCGATCGTTTACTGCGCGCCACAGAGCGAGCCCTTGATGCTGGCGTGCGTGCCGCGGTGCCTGGAGGTCGTCTATCTGACATCTCTCATGCCGTAGAGACGGTCGCCATCGAGGCAGGTGTTGCCGTCATTCAGGAATACGGTGGCCATGGAATTGGCCGTGAATTGCACGAGGAGCCACATATTCCGAATCATGGGGCGCCTGGGCGGGGGCCACGTCTGCAGGCAGGACAGGTGATCGCCATCGAGCCGATCTTCAGTCTTGGTTCACCTGAGGTTGTCGTCGATGACGATGGCTGGACAACGCGTACCAAAGATGGCAGTGCGGCAGCTCATTTCGAACATACCGTCGCCATCACGGCAGAGGGACCGCAGATGCTGACGCAACCACGGACTGCAGCCATTGGTACAGACTAAGGTGACTCAGGCTTGAGAGTCACCTTTCTCGGCACCGGCACATCCGTCGGCGTCCCTCGGATCGGTTGTGATTGTCCCGTCTGTACATCGGGCAATCCACGCAACAAGCGGCTACGATGCTCCGTGCATCTGGAGTATCTCGAACGATCGATCCTCATCGACACCACACCCGATCTACGTCTGCAGGCTCTGCGCAACGATGTGCGCAACCTCGATGGTGTGCTTTTTACACATTCGCACGCCGATCATCTGCACGGCCTCGATGACGTTCGCGCTTTCTGTTTTGAACGGGAGGAGCCACTTCCCGTCTATGGCGACAGGCCTACCCTCGAGCGCATCCAGCACGTCTTCGACTATGCATTTGATTCCGCCTGGGCAGAAGCTGTTCCTCGTCTGTCACTTAACTATGTCGACGGTGAGTTCGACCTATTTGGTCTGCAGATTCAGCCGGTTCCGGTTCTCCATGGCCGCTTACCAGTCCTTGCCTATCGCGTTGGCAGATTCGCCTATGTAACGGATTGTAGTTCGATTTCCGCAGAGTCAATGCAGAAGCTACGCGGTCTCGATACGCTGGTTCTTGGCGCTTTGCGTCATAGAGAGCATCCGACTCACTTCAATGTCGATCAGGCGATTGAGATGGTGGAAGAATTAAGACCACGGCAGGCATTCTTCACCCACATCGCGCACGATCTCGAACACGAAGAGACCAACGACTACCTGCCAGAGAACATCCAACTCGCCTACGACGGCTTGAGGCTGGAAATCACCTGAGAATCGCGGTTTGTGAGCCCCGTCTGTGGCTGTCCCGAAAATGAGAAAGGCGCCGTCACCCTCTCGGGAAACGGCGCCTTTTCTGTTGTAAAAATCGGGAGCTACCGAGTCTGATTCAGCAATCTTGCAGTAGACTCATATTCCCACAGCGGGTAACTCAGATCAGCACTTCGACCAGCCACAGTGCTTGCAGGTCAGGCAACTGCCCTCGTGAGCGACAGTCGAACCGCATTCAGGACATGTGACAAGAGTCTTCGAACCACCAGCAACCGCAGCACCACCACCGGCGTCAGCGGCGACAGCCAGCGTCGGCTCTGCCGACACGTCGTGAGCCGGCAACTGGCCATTGCTTCGACGCTGCAGATAACGTTCGAGAGCGCGGCCGATCGCATCCGGTGCAGAAAGGATCAGCTCTCCCGCTTCCCATACCGGTGAAGGTCCAGAAATCCCCTTCAGCATGTCGACGATTTCTTGCGGATCGATGCCTGCGCGCAAAGCCAGCGACATGAGGCGACTGATTGCCTCCGACTGGGCTGCCGCATTGCCACCCGCCTTGCCGATGGTACTGAAGACTTCACACAGACCATGTTCGTCTTCGTTGATCGTGACGTAGATCTTGCCCTCACCGGTGTTGATCCGCTCCGTGACACCTGTTGTCACCGAAGGCCGGGGGCGCATCTGACGACCGGTCTGCGCTTCGACCTCGGCGGCGGTCTCGGCTTTCTTGCTGGCATCATCATCCGTCTGCAGGATGCCTTCACGGCTCCCTTCTCGATAGACGGTCACGCCCTTCAAGCCCTCTTTGTAGGCCGTGATATAGATATCAGCCACCGTCTCTGCCGTCGTTTCCTCCGGCAGATTGATCGTGGATGAGATCGAACTATCCGTGTAGCGCTGAATGACACCTTGCATCCTTACGCGGAAGTAGGGATCGATATCGTGCGCCGTACGAACATGATCGGGCAGATCCTCATCGCCACCATACATCTGCTTGACCAGTGGGTGATAAACCTTGTATTCACGGAAACTCTCACCGTCGGCCTGCTTCACTCGGCGCTTGTAGCTGGTGCAGAAAATAGGCTCTACGCCTGAGGAAGTCTGCGCGACAATCGACCCGGTTCCCACGGGAGGAACGGTAATCAGCGTCGAATTGCGCAACCCATGTTTACGGATGCGATTCTGGATGCTCTTGGGCAAGCTCTGGATAAACTTGCTTTGCGACACACCCTCCCAATCGAAGAGCGAAAAGGATCCCTTCTCCTGTGACAGATCAATCGAGGTCTCATAGGAGTAGTAGCAAATGGTCTGCATCATCTTTTCGACAGCGTCCAGGGCCTCATCGCTGTCGTATCTGAGCCCCATCTTCACCAGAGCATCACCAAGTCCGGTGATGCCTAGGCCAACACGACGATCAGACTCCACGGCATCCCGAATCTTCGGCAGTGCGTGGCTGTCCATGTTGTAGTCGATGACGTTGTCGAGAAAACGTGTAGATACGCGTGTCGCCTCGGCGAGATCTTCGTAGTCGAAGGCGCCTGCATCATCAACGAAACTCAGCAGATTCAGATTGCCGAGATTGCACGCCGTATAGGATGCCAGAGGCTGCTCGCCACATGGATTCGTACTCGTGAGCGGGTTGGCATACTCGACGTTGTGATACTCCTTCATCGTGTCCCAGAAAATGATACCGGGCTCAGCACTGGCGTGAGCATTGGCGATCACCTTGTCCCACAGATCGCGAGCCCTCACGGTACGATAGATCTGCCCCCCCCACCGCAAGTCGAAATCAGTGTCGCCAATGACGGCTTCCATGAATTCGTGCGTAATCAGGACGCTGATGTTGGCGTACTGAACTTTTGTCCGGGTGGAGTCATTCTTGATCGTGATGAAGTCTTCGATGTCGGGGTGCTCGACGCTGAGAGTCAGCATGAGCGCACCGCGCCGCCCTGCCTGAGACACGGCGTTTGTGCTCTCCGACAGCAGATTCATGAAGGCTGTGCAGCCAGGAGACTGATCGACCGTAGCATTGACCGGTGCACCCTTGGGGCGCAGAATCGTCAGATCCGTACCTACGCCGCCGCCGGTGCGATAGACCATCGCTGATTCTCTCAGGCAGGAATAGATCCCTTCGAGACTGTCTTCTTCGATGGGGATGACGTAGCAGTTGGACAGGGTGGGTCGACGCTTGGACTCTTCGCGGCCGGCACCGTGCATGACACGCCCGCCCGGAATGAACTTGTAGTCGATGAGGAGCGAGAAGAACTGGTCATACCAGTATTGCTCATCCTCCTCCACAGAGGCCATCGCCCGAGCGATCCGATCCCACATCTGCAGCGGTCCCGTCTCGCCGGGTGCCAGATACTTGCTGCGCAGGACATCGATCGCCAGATCGTTGTCACCATAGTAGGTGCGGGCGTCGGCGGCACGTTCAAGCACTTCGTCATGTCCATTTCGGCGATATCCCCGACCCTCGAGTTGGGCCAGAATATCCTCCAGACGATGAACGGTTTCAGGTGCATCTGCAGCTTGCGGATCAGTAGAATGCTCGGACATCAGATACCCTCCCTCGCGTCATGCGAGGCCAAAAAAAGAAGCCGTCACATCGGCAAACCGGACAAGGGTCGACCAATCGACGGGCTAAGTTATTGAATTGTCTGGGGTTAGTGCGGGGAGAGCAGCTCCAGCCGCCTCTCTCAACCACAGGATCTAAGGACCCAAAGACCACGCGAACTAAAACCGCGTGAACCCACAAGATCTTGTGCTTTTGATTAGCGCAGACCCAATATACACGACGCCTTTCAGCACTGTCAAGGACTTTGTGCCTTGTATCACAAACTGCTGAAAGACGGCGGGAGAGAACGGAAAAAGGGGCCCTGAAGCGCACGATTCTGTGCGTAGAAGGACCCCTGTTTCCAGAGCATTTTCAGTGTCAGACGTTACTCAGACGCTCAACATCTCGCCTTGGGGCGGCTAATTTGCCATTTGCTCAAGCTCACGCATGAAATCGCTGCGATCTTTGAACTGGCGATAAACAGATGCGTAACGAACGTAGGCGACATCATTCAATTCCTTCAGCGCCTCCATGACAAGCTCACCGATTTGCTTGCTGGGCACTTCTCGCTCCGCAAGATTGCTCAGATCCGATTCGACCTGATCGATAAGCTCTTCCATTCGCTCGGCAGAGACCGTCGTCTTGTAGCAGGCCAACTCAATCTTCTTCTGCAGCTTGCTTCGATCAAACGGCTCCCTGCTGCCATCGACTTTGATGACAGTCAAAGGTGCGTGTTCAATGTATTCGTAGGTGGTGAAGCGGTTTACACAATTCGTGCATTCGCGACGACGGCGTATTGCCTGACCGTCCCGACAAGACCGCGAATCAACGACCCGATCATCCTGGTGGTTGCAAAAAGGGCAACGCATTTATCGTACCCGACCTCCGGTAAGGGCCCGCCCACATGCGGACGGTACCAGCCTTCAATGCCAGGGAGAGAAACCAAGGGAATAAACACGGGACGAGGAGGGGGTAGCTTCGGCGACAGCAGATCTTCTTCAGCCCGCGTGCAGAAGATTCACCAAAAGCTGACTTAAGTTAGTGAAAACAGCTAGATATGGCAATACAGGCACCGCAATAAAAGCCTCAGAACGACAACTGGCGCCCATCCCCCTCCCCACAGGGAAGAAAACCGGCGCCAGAGTCCTGCGCTGCCGTTGAGCATGGAGCGCCTGCTGGTAGTGCTAGTTCAACTGGAAACGGAAGGGCAGCATGACCCAGACCTTCACGGGCTTATCATTCTGAATCGCCGGACTGAAGGTCCACTGGGCGGCTGCTTTCTTCGCCGCCTCGTGGAATACCTCGTTGCCGATCACCCGACCGATCGCCTCGACCAAGCCCTGCTTGTTTACCAGCACCTCTACCTGAACTGTGCCAGTAATCCCAGCTTTGCGAGCGATCTCCGGATAGACGGGAACGACCTCCTTCTTCGGATCTGGCTGCTTTTCTACGCGCCAGATTTCAACAATTTCTTCTTCCTCCTCCTCCATCTCGACCTGATAGAGCTCCTCGAGAGGGGGCGGGGGGGCCAGATCGTCGAGACCGAAGTCCAGATCGGTCTCCATAATCGTCGCGTCTTCCGGAATATCATCGCTGTCTGAAGCGATAGGAACGACAGGTCGTGGAGGTGGGGGCGGACGCCGCTCCTGGCGTGTCTCCGGGATATCTTCGATCTGGATGATCACAGGCTCAGACTTGTCGTATGCATCTGCCTGGAAGTGCGGAAACAGCGCCACAACAGCGAGATGCGCCACGAAAGATCCGCCAAAACAACTCCAGAACGTCTTTCCGTAGCCATGCCGCAGATCTGCCTCCTGCGACTTCTTGCGCGGCATATCAGCAGGCCTGTCCATCAGCGGCCCCCCCGTTCACGATCAGTGGCAAAGTTCACCCGCAACGCCTCGACCTTACGTAGTTCCTGGATGACATCGGACACTTCTCCGAATGGGGCTCGTCCATCGCCCTTCACAGAAATAACGAGGCGTGGGTTCGCCGTAACCTTCGCATGGATGATGGTGCCAACCTGATCTAGACCCACTAGACGGTCATCAATGTTGATGGCACCGTTGGCACCGACCCAGATGCTGGTCACATGCCGACGCATCTCGAGTTTCTCGATCTTTTCTGCCTCTGGCAGCGTCACAGGAATGCCGCGGAAGCGTACAAAGACCGTGGAGACCATGAAGAACACGAGGAGCAGGAAGGCGATATCAGCCATCGATGCGGTGGGAACCACCGCGCCGACGCGGGACTTTCGAGTAAACTTCATATCTACTTCATCCTCCCTCGGGCTCGGCGATCGAGATGCGCGTAGCTCCCGATAGCTTCAACTCGTCGAGAACGTCGACAAACATACGATACGTACTGGCACGCTGAGCCTTGAGGGACACGATGAGATTCTCATTCGCCGCCAGTCGCTGCTGGATATTGGTGCGCAGATTGGCCAGAGCAACCATCGTCAACTGATCGTTTTCGAAGAAGGCGATCTGGTCCTGATCATTGATCCAGACATTGCAGATGTTCTTTTCACGGACCTCCTTGGTCTCTGCCACTGGCGGCAGATGCAAGGAGAGGCCCTTGTCCTGGTTCATCGTCGTCGAAACGAGAAAAAAGACGATGAGGAGAAAGGCGATGTCCGCCATCGACGAGGTCGGGATCTCCGGCGGCACTCGATTTGTGCGCTTGCGGAGGTTCACTGTTTAGGACTCCTGACCCTTCAAATCGAGCTCAATCAATACATCGATGAATCCTGCGGCGTGCTCCTGCATGTCTGCGATGATCTTGTCGATGCGCGACACGAAGAAATTGTAGCAGAATTGGATCAGAATACCGACGACGAGACCCGCTGCCGTCGTAATCAGCGCTTCAGAGATACCACCGGCCACCATGGATGGATCGACGTCACCGGCGATCTTGATCGCCTGAAAGGCGTTGATCATTCCCGAAACCGTGCCGAGAAAGCCGACCATGGGGGCGAGATTGGCTACGGTAGACAACCAGACCATACCGCGCTCGAGAAAGGCCATCTCAACTGCGCCCGCATTCTCGATCGCCTTTTCCACGTTGCCCACACCGCGGTGAAGTCTCAGCAGCCCCGCATGAATGACCGAGGCCACAGGCCCACGGGTCTCTGCGCACAACTGCGCCGCCGCTTTGGCGCCGCCCGAAGAACGCATGGCGTCTTCTAACTGTTGGAAGAAGGACTCCGCGTCGATTGCCGCCTTCGACAGATTGATCAAACGTTCAATTGCGATCGCCACGCCGAAGATCAGCAGGAAGGCCAGCGGATACATCGCCCAGCCACCATCGTTGAAGAGTTGAAGCATTGTTGCCCCTCAGTGGGTTGTGAACGGAATCATCGTTGTCATGCTACAGCTGAAATTTTGTCTTACCCGCCGCTGACCTCAGAGGTTTCGCTAGCAGGAGTGCCACCACCAAAAAACTGGCGCCTGAGCTTTTCTTCTTCGGTTTCCGGCGGACGGAATTGCCAGATGCGTTGCTGTGCAACAGCAGCCCAATTAGGGTCGGCCATGGCAGAATCATAACTGGCAACGGCGTCGTCTTCGCTCCCGGCTTCATAGAGCAGATCACCACGTAAGATCAGCAAATGCGCGTGTCCGGGTTGACGACCAAGCCCGCGTTCAATCCAGTGCATGGCGGCCTGATTGCGCTTCCCCTGGATGTGATATTCGGCCAGGGTTGCCACCGTCTCCAAATCATCGGGCTGCACCCCGGCCATGCCTTCGAGTCCGGCGAGTTTCATGTCGTCATTGTCGCGACGTTCACCAATCTCTGACATGCGCAGAAAGTGCGAGTAGCGTCCAGCTGAGTCGATCTGGGTCAACTGTCGCAGCGTAGCAAAGGCCGCCTTAAAGTCTTGCGTCTCCAACTGCAGGTCCACCATCTTGCGTAGCGTCTCTACCTGATTGCCTTCGCCCTCTTCCCCAAGTGTTCGTTGCCGCCATGCCAACGCTGATGGGGCATCTCCCAGATCACTGTACAAAACTGCGATCAACTCGGCCAATTCAGTCCGAACGCCCGCCTGGACAGCCTGGTTTTCGACGAGCTGCTCATAGTGCAACAGCGCCGCCCGAGGATGCGCCTGTCTTCTGTGTAAATCTGCGACACTGCGGCGATATCCCAGCAGTCGAGGATCGTTTGGCTTGGCTCTTAGCAGACGCTGTAGAAATAGCCAGGCACTGTCGGGCTTCGCTTCGGCAGAAAAAATCTGCAAGAGGGACAGGGCCGTGTTGGCATGATTGGAATCGATGGCGGCGGCACGCAGGAAGGCTCCCTTGGCGCCGTCCTGATCACCAAGGCCCAAATGAGCCCGCCCGATATAATACAATGTCCGGCGATCCGGCTCCTGGTACTTCAGCAACTCGGAATAGTAGTCGATAGTTGCTTGGCTCTCGCCCTTGTCCCGGGCGGTCTTGCCGAGAAATCGGTATTTGCGCACAGAGTCAGCTGCGGAGACGGATTCATCCTGAGCCTGACTGTCAGATACCCCGTACATCACCAACCCGGCGACGACGATCAGTATTCGTGGAAAGTTGGTTCGCATGGTCCCTTCCCTGCGGCTGGAAACCTCCTAACGATGCTGGCAGCTTGGTGCGCCAGCCCTCAACCCGTGTCAAGCCGTTGTGCGACAGACGGGTAAATATACCGCACGCAGTGGCGGCGGCAACCGTGGTTTCCTCAGGCGAGCGCAGCGAGGCCGCCAGGCACTGATAGATTGCTTTGTTGACAGATCTCTTTTGACACAGCGATCTTCCCTCGAGTTCTGGTGTGACGACCATGTTCCAAACTTATCGAGAATCACCAGCGAACTTTATTGATCCCCTGATAGATCTCATGCGAAGCACCGGTCCTGAATCGGTGTCAATAAACACATGCTTGGAAATCCAACGACGATGACCGCACCCCGACTGCGTATCCAGACGGCTGAGCGGGCCAGTGATGCGCAATTCGTGGAACGCGTCCTGGCAGGTGACCAGACGGCCTTTGGTGAGCTTCTGAGACAGTATCACGGTCTGTGCTATCACGTGGCCTATAAGGTCCTGCGCAACGCCAGTGATGCGGAAGAGGTCGTCCAGGATGCCTTTATCAAAGTTCACGGTGCGCTGCCTGAGTTTCGTGGCGAAGCCTCCCTGAAAACGTGGATCTTGCGGATCGTCTGGCGCCTGAGCCTGAACCGCCAGCGGGACAGGTCACGCTCGTCCTGGGCTCGACTTGGCCTGGACGGTGACGGCGAGTCTCAGGTCGAAACGGTGCAGAGCCGCCTGGCAGAGCATCCCGACAAAGCCTACCAGGCACAGGACACGCAGCAAAAGGTCCTGGAGGCGATCGATCGACTACCGGAGTCTCTGCGTCAAGCACTTGTCCTGCATGGCTTTGACGAACTCGGTTACGACGACGTGGCACGGATCTTACAGGTCCCAGTCGGCACGGTATGCTCGCGGATTCACAGTGCCCGACGCAAACTGGCTGAGGACCTCCATCGCAGGGGATTGATGTGAGCTATTTTGACAGAGTTCGAGATCTGCTTGGATTTGAGATTCTTCGGCGCCATGCGGCAGCGGGAGAACATATTTCCGCCTTTATCGACGACGAACTCTCTGTAGACGAACGTGAACAGGTTGCCGCTCAGTTCGCCCTCGACCCCAGCGTGCAGCAACGTGTTCGGAACCTGCGCGCCGTGGACACATTGGTCCACCAGGCCCTGGAACCACCTTCGGTTCCCAATGCGGATGCTTGTATCCAAGGCGCCCTGTCAGCCGATGTGAGCGGGCTACCTGTGGCTCAACCGAAACCTCGCGTACCGACAGCGGTGATCGCCTCTGTCGGGCTGATTGTGACTGCAGGCGTCGCCTTTGTCGGCCTGCGGCGGCGCGGACTGGTATGAGAATAAACCGCCCCCTCGCGATGAACCGACCGAGCACTGACTGCCGACTGGACACCCCTTGAATTGGTTCGAGCGCATGAAGTCGGGTATCCTCACGCGAATCAAGCGCGAGCTTCCCGAGGGGATCTGGACGAGTTGTAAACGTTGTGGTGAAACGACCTATCAGGCGGCGCTGGAGCGCAATGCCTGGATCTGCCCGCACTGTTCCAACCACCTGCCGATTGGTTATTTGAAGTACGTCGATCTGTTGGCCGACAACGACAGCTTCGTTGAGATAAACGCCAACCTGCGGACGGCTGACCCACTGAAGTTTCGTGATCACCGTCGGTATGGGGATCGCATACGGGAAGCCCGCAAGTCGGCCTCGATGAACGAGGCAATTTCGACGGGTGTCTGTACTGTGGGGGGACAGCCCGTCGCGCTGGGTGTCATGGACATGCGTTACCTGACAGCCACCATGGGTGGCGCCACGGGTGAAAAAATCAGCCGCCTCATCGATCGTGCCATTGATGATCGACGTAGCCTGGTGCTGGTCTGTCAGTCTGGTGGTGCGCGTATGCAGGAGAGCACGTTCTCTCTCATGCAGATGGCGAAAGTCAGTGCTCGCCTACGGCGCCTGTCCGACAAAGGCCTGCTATACGCCTGCCTCCTGACAGACCCCACCTATGGTGGTGTAACTGCCAGTTTTGCTATGCTGGGCGATATCATCATCGCCGAACCAGGCGCTCGGATCGGCTTCGCCGGACAGTCAGTGATCAAACAATTCATGGGACTCGAGCAATTGCCTGAAGGTTTCCAGATCGCGGAGAATGTCCTGGAACATGGCTTTGTGGATTGTGTCGTTCCACGCGATGAACTCGCCGCCACCCTGTCGCGCCTGATCGCCCTGATCGCACCTGCTGACCCCGTTCCTTCGACTACCTGACACGGCCTCCAGCTACCCCGGACGACGATCACTGCCCTGCTTGCACCCCGACTGATTCCACAGATCGCCCTGGTGGCAGCGCTGACGGCTGTCGGTGCACATCTACGGATTCCCATTCCCTACGTACCTGTGACGCTACAGACAGCCGTTGTCTGCCTGGCGGGTCTCTGGCTTGGTCCAAGAGCAGGCATGTGGAGCCAGATCGTGTATCTGTTTGTTGGTCTGGTCGGGTTTCCGGTTTTTGCCAAAGGGGGGGGCCCGCAGTATGTCTTGGAACCATCCTTCGGTTATCTGCTCGGCTTTGTTCCCGCCGCCGGCATCGTCGGCGTCATCGCAGGCACTGGGTCGAGCCTGTGGCGCGCACTATTGGCCGTCGGAGCCGGTCTGATGGTCATATATGCCGTGGGTGTTGCAGGCCTCTATGTCAATCTCCGCTACATCGTGGCGACCCAACTGGATGCGGTCAGCATCATTCAACTTGGCCTGGCCCCGTTGCCAAAGGACCTGCTCCTTGGCGTCGGAACCGCCTGGGCAGGGCGACGGCTACAGCAGACTAGAAAATATTCCGGTATTTGAACGACGTGAAAACCTGCTCCGCTGACAGGCCGATCTCGGCCCGCAGGACGAAGTCCGCATTCCAATAGGTCCGTAGGCCAATCCCAGTGGTCACGTGCGTATCGCCGAATCCTAATCCCTTCACGCCGGGTGAGACCTGACCCAGATCCAGGAAACCGATGCCGTGAAGCTCGAAATACTGCTTGAGAAAACGTCGACTCCCAAAGTGGTAACGAGCCTCGGTATTCGTCGCCAGTCGGATGTTGTCGGTGAATCGCTGTCGATCAAAGCCACGTAGCGTGTCCGACCCACCGAGTCCTTTGACACGCAGACTGCCCCCGAATTCACCATAGGCAAACAAGGGAACAGCCCCTTTTAGGGCCTCGAAGATCGTGCGATGAGCGATATTCAATCGTTCGCCGATCGGCCAGTAGCGCGCATCGGTTACCGTGTAACGCTGAAAATCGATCTCCTCGAAGAATAGTCCGAACAGCGAATTACGAGACGTTTCATAGGACCATTCCTGAAACAGCCCCTCGCGAGGGATGGTTGGGTCGTCTCGAGTATCCCATACAAGAGTGAAACTGATGAAACCGGAGACGCCATCCACCACGCCGTCCGGTGTCCCTTCCTGAACGTAGAACGACAGATCTCCGGCTGGGCTCACCTCGTTGCGCTCAAGCCCCAGACCAACTGAAAGTGATACGGGGCCGTAGATGGCCCGAACCAATCTGAGCAGAGCACTGGGTTGCTCAAGAATGTAGAAGTAGTAGTCCTCGTCTTTGAAGTCAGGACTTTGGGGATCCGTGAAATCCTCGTTGCGATCACTGTCGTTCGACAGACCATAGTAGCGGGCACGCAGATCCCTGTGGGAACTGAGACGCATCTGGATCCCCCAACCCGTACCGGAGATGTGGGGAACCTTGAGGCGCACGTAGTTCGTTCTTTTGCCCTTCGTTGAGTTGATCGAGTGAAAGGTGAACTTGTATCGATAAGGACGGCGCGAATAGTCGGCCAACTGTACACGCGCACCGCGATTCCAGCCTGAGGAAGGGCTGTAGTAGACGACGGGCAGGCCTGTTGCTCCATAGTCTCGTCCGTGAATCCGAATCTGCTGCCGTTTTGCCATCCAGCGCACGGCACCAAGCGTGGGTCCGGTCCGCCCACCGACAAGTCGCTCCCTGCGAGGACGAGACAGACTATCCACAACCGTGCTGTCCGCAGAAACGGCCACCTCGTCAGCAGATCCGAGGGTGGGTAGCAGCAAGGCGAGAATCCAGTATGGTCGATTTGGGTGAGACATTGGTGGGTCAGACGCCCATTTCGAAACGATCGCGATCGGCCGGATCCACCGGGGCTGACAGGTCAAATCGAAGGGGAGTCATTGACACTTCGCCGCGGTCCAGAGCTTCAATATCACCGTCGGATCGTGAGGGGCTGACTCGCTCAAAGCCTTCGTAGTGATGCTCGAAGGCGCCGTCTTCTCGCTGTCGAAAGAACGCCCCATAGGATGTGGGCGTCACGGCGGTCAGTCGCCGTGCTGTCGAGGGATCGACGTCAGATGGCATATTCACCGAGAGCACTCCTGCGCCGGAAGGCAGCCCCCCTGACAATACCTCTGTGGTGATCTGGCGACTGACAATGGCAGTATTGATCCACAACTGCTCGAGAAATCCGTCGGTGCGCTCATTGCGCCACTGTGCGTAGTCTTCGGGACGCAACTGGGCAGAGAAGGCAATGGCGGGAACACCTGCCAACATGCCCTCGATCGCGGCACCAACCGTCCCCGAACTGAGCAAGAACGACAGCCCAGCGTTGATCCCAACATTGACGCCGGAAATGACCAGGGCCGGCGGCTTCGCATACAGACAGTGGACACCGATGTTTGAGCAATCTGCCGGTGAACCGTCGAGGCTGAATATTGGACACGGAAGATCCGCCTCCTGCTGCGGCTGCAGGCGCGGCTGCGCGAATCGACTCAGGGTCTTGGAGGTCCAGCTGAATTCTCGCGCGGGGACCACGGCCACGACTGGGTGAATCTGCGCCAGTTCGCGTAGAAGAGGGCGCAGGGCGGGAGAGTCGATTCCGTCGTCATTGGTGACCAGAACCCACTCTCCCCGAGGATGTTCCGGCAGATTGATTGCAGTGGACAAAGAGTGTTTCCCGTCACGTCGTGGGGGGCACTGAGGCAGGTATACTACCCATTATTTAGCTGTCCACCAACCATGGGACTGGCTATCTTAACGGTACGGCCCAAATGTCATCAAAGGTGGAGTTCCCCGGCTTTGGAACATGCTATCTTGCTGCAGGAACTCGAGTCGCTGGCCGAACAGCTTACGGTCGAGGTGCGCCACGAGCCACTTGCTGGCCCGCGGGGCGGGCTCTGCCGGTTGGGTGGCCGTGACTTGATACTGGTTGATCGGAACTTGTCCCTGGCTGAGCGCGTCGAGTTGATGGCGAATGCCCTGTCCCGATTGCCACTCGACGACGTGTTTGTCCGCCCCGTCGTACGACAATGGCTCGAAGAGCGGATGTGCAAAATGTAACTGAACTGAGGTCTTCCCCTCGGTGAACCTGCGATCCCCCGTGAACTGACCCCGAAGTCCCCCTGACTGACCACCGAAACGACGAATGATTCAACGAATCCTGTCCATTGTTCTTCTCGGTCTGATCGTGTCCGGCGCGCCGGCGACGGCCCTCACGTTCTATGTCGATGACAGCAGCGGTGACAACCGTCGCAGCCACGTCGTCGCCCAAGCAGACACGACGCCTTGGCAGACCCTGACCCATGCCCTCAAGGTCGCCCATCTGATCCCAGAGGGTCGACCCCACGTCATAGAACTCACTGAGGGTACCTACTCGCCGTCTTCTGGCGAGACATTGCCATTTGAGGTGACGCAGACTGGGATCTACGTGAGTACGGAAGATGGCGTCCTCTTCGATGCGGAAGGTCTGTCGAGGATTTTCACCATTACGGCGCCCACATCTGATTTTGTGCTTCGAAATGTAGCGTTGCTCAATGGTGTCGCCGACCAGGGTGGTGCCGTCTATTGTCACACGTGTTCCTTGAAGGTTACGGACAGTCGCATCATCGGCAACAAGGCGACGGACGCTGGGGAGGCCATCTATGTCGAAGATGGTCGCCTGCAGTTTGTGAACAACAATGTGCGCTTCAACGGCTCGTCTTCTGGGGCTCCCCTGTTGACTCTGCACAACACCTTCGCCGATACGTCGCAACGGGACCACATTCGCAATAACACGTTTTATCGGAATGATGCACCTGTCTTGCTGACAACGGGCAATCGCACGGACATCAGCAGCAACATCTTTTTTGGCACCGCAAAAGATGATCGTGCTGCCATCATTGATTCGGTGACGGACGCGAGCCCTCTGATCCGCTACAACCTCTTCTGGGAAGTTGACATTCTCACATTGTCTGAGGAGCGCGATACCACCAAGGTTGTGCGCACCGTTCGTGACACGGCCACCGTGTCGGATTTCGGTATCAGCTTGCCGAGTTTTGTCACCAATCGACCCGATACGATTGCTCAGGTAGGGGCGACCTATGAGTATGAGATCGAGACTGAGAACGACAAATCTGAATACAGCTTCAATCGGGTGACGACGAGCGATCTACCTGCCGCAATCGCCACGGCCGACTGGCAGGCAGGGATCCTGCGCTGGACACCTGACTCCACGGATGTGGGTGACCACGCGCTGCGCGTCGAAATCATCCATACGCCATCGGGGCAACTGCAGTTCCTCAGTTATGTGTTGGAGGTCTTCTCAGCAGACGACTTCCCCGACACAACCCGTGTGTGGCCGATTATCAATATCTCCTTCGTTCCGGACACGACGAGGGCCCTCGATACGCTGAATACCATTGTCCCAGCTTTCTCTTCGGCTGCAAGTGCAGGAAACAATCTTTACGACGACCCCCTCTTCCTGAATGTGGAAGTAAACAGTTTCAGCCTCACGGCGAGTTCGCCGGCGCGCGACGCTGGGAGTCCTGTCATTGACTACGAAGATGCAGTGGTTTCTGGAGGAGGCTTGCGCAATGACATCGGTTTCACAGGAGGACCTGGGAATGGCGGTGCGCCAGCTGCAGGCTCCGCGACAGAAGTCGGCGCCCTCTCCTTGCCAGACTCTCTGGTCCTGCAGGGCTCGGAATGGACGTACACGCCGTCGCAAGATCAGACCAAGAGTATCATCCTGATCGATCCGATCTCGGGACATGACAATCCGCCGACATTGGCGGCGAGCCTCGGCTCGCTGAAGCCGATACCCGTCGTGTGGGAACCGACCATTGCCGACACAGGTTCCTGGCTCGTGGGGCTCACCATCTTCAATAGCGATGGCAGTTCGGCACGGCACTATTTCCCGCTTCGAGTACGACCGGTCAACGAGCCACCGCAGATCACGAGCACTGCGCCGTCCCAGGCCTTTGAAGACAGTGCCTTCGTCTATGCCGTGGAGGTTCTTGAACTCGATGGCGATGCAGTGACATTTGCCCTGACCAGCGCACCAGATTCCATGACCATAGATGCGGCGGGCAATATCGCATGGACACCTACGCAGCAGGATACCGGATCCGTCACAGTGGATGTCCTGGTGACCGACGTCGGCGGCGAATCATCATCTCAGACCTTCACCCTCGCCGTCCTGAACACCAATGATAGACCCACTTTTGACGCCGTTGCAGACACAAGTGCCACAGAGGATTCGATCTTCAGCCTGCAGCTATCGGCGAGCGACATCGATATAGCCGATACATCCTTCGTCTTTACTCTGCTCTCGGGCCCGGACTCAGCGACCGTTGACTCTTCCGGCCTCGTGTCATGGATGCCAGTGCAAGCAGATGTGGGTGTTGCAACCTTGAAGGTGCAGGCACAAGATGCTCAGGGAGGCATCGACTCCACTAGCTTCACGATCACGGTTTTACAAGTGGACGATGCACCGATCATCACCAGCACGGCAGACACGACGGCCCCAGAAGATGCCGCCTACGAATACACCGTGACTGCCTCAGACGAAGAGGGCGAAGCGATAACCTTCGAATTGACGAGTTCTCCTGCGGCAATGAGCATCGATACAACGGGTGCGATCACGTGGACACCGGTACAAGCCGACACGGGGAACCATGATGTAGCGATTCGTGTCGCAGACCCCGCGGGCAACGAAGCCACGCAAGCCTTCACACTTGTCGTGACCGCTGTCAATGACGCGCCAACGCTTGTGAGTCGCACCCCAGCAGACTCGTTCTTTTTTTTCGAACCTGGCCAGGGAATCGTTTTCAGAGTTACAGCGACGGATGAGGAAAACGATGAGCTGAGTTTTCGCTGGCTTGTTGACGGGGTCGTGCAGGTTGATACGGACGATGATCTGTTGCACGTACCGGACACGACAACGGCGGACACGGTTGTCTCGCTGATCCTCGATGGTACGGACTCCACGATCGTCCAGTGGATCGTTGATGCTCGAGCGATCCCGTTGGCGCTGTTACAGCCGGACAGCATCGATTTTGGCACGGTGACCCTCGGCGACTCGGCCTCCGCAGTTTTGTCCTTGTCGAATCCGGGACGCTCGACGTTGGTGATCAGTAATCTGCAGGTTGGCAATCTGGAGTTGACATCCGTGTTCAGTTCCAGTCAGGTCCTGGAGGACGAAACGGAGACACTACAGGTCCGCTACATAGCCGCGAACCGGGGATCACTGTCGACGACGATCGCCTTCGATACAAACGACCCAGATCGCTCCACCGTGTCCATCCCCGTGTCAGGTTTCGGACTGATTCCAACACGGGTCTCGTTAGACCTCGATCCGACCGCTGGCAACCAGCAAGGTGAGATCGGTGGCGGCGAAGCAGGCGACACGGTAGGCGTCGATATCTATGCGGCTGACGCCCTCGATATCATCGAGGGCGTTGTAGAAATCACCTTTGATCCTGCCCTTCTGACGGTGGCCGGTTTCGAGCCACACGCGGCAGGCGACTCCAATCTGGTGACGGACCCGACGATTGTTGTAACGGAACCATCTTCGGGGCGCGTACGCGTCGAAGTTTCGACAGATACAACGGCGGGCTCCTCGGAAGATGGTTCGTCTGGAGACGGACTTCTTGGCCGCCTGCTTCTGGTCATCGGCAGCGATGCGGTGGCGGATACAGAAGGTGAAGTGCGACTCGAGTTGGTTGAACTACTCAGCGAGGGCTTCACAGAGGCTGACACCTTGCTTCCCGAAATAGTGTCCGTCATTCGTGTCCGCAGCAGACTACCTACGGACTTGAATGATGATGGCATCGTCAACTTCGATGACTTCTTCCTCTTTGTTGCGGTCTTCGGAACGACCGATTCGCGCGGTGACTTCGACAATTCCGGTGGCATTGTCGATTTCGATGACTTCTTCGTCTTCGCTGCGTCCTTCGGTGAGCGCGCTCGCCCCGCCCGCGCTGCGCCTGAGTTGGCGATGGAAGGCCTGAACCTATTTGTCTCAGATCGGCCGTCACATCTTGATCTGCTCGAAGCACAGATCACCTGGTCGGGTGAGACAGATTTGCTCGCCGCTGCGCTGACCGTCGAATTCGACCCGCGAGTGCTCACCTTTATGGACATCCAGGATACGCCTGGGGCAGCTACTTCCCTTCTGTGGAAACAGGACGTGAGGCCTGGCATTGTGCAATTAGCCTTCGGTCGCGGTTCGACCGGTGCCTATACGGCAGACTATCCATTGCTGCGCTTTGCAAGACACACTCCCGATGCCACAACCCTGCGGCTGGCCCAGGGTCTTGGCCACACATCTGCCGGGCAAACGATCGCCCTGCCAGTGGCGGGGTTGACGAATGTCGCTGCCCTGCCGGTTGAGTTTGTCCTCTATCCGGCATACCCGAATCCATTCAACCCTGAGACGACACTGTCACTCTTCGTTCCCGCCCTCGAGGCGGAACAACCCATAAGACTGCGGATCTTTGATCTACTCGGGCAGCCAGTACGGACCTTGATCGACGAATCAAGGTCGGCAGGTCACCATGCCATCACCTGGCATGGCAGAGACGATGAAGGAAGATCGGTGGGCGCCGGCGTGTATCTGATCGAGCTTGTGACACCAACTTCGCGTTTTGTGCACAAAACACTGTATCTGAAGTAGTTCCATCACATCGTCGCAGATTCCTGAGGCTCCGGGGCTCGTTGACAGGCCCCGGAGCCTCCTGTATATTCGGCAGTTCGAATTCTGCATGAAATTTCTCGCGCCGAATCGTCCTTCCACTGGCCGATGGCGCGCCTACCGGAATCCTGTGAACCATGCCCAAGCTGAAGACCCACAAAGCGACTGCCAAACGTATCAAACAACGGGGAAGTAAGTCTTTGAAGCGGCGTCACGCCTTCGGAGATCATTTTCTCGGCAAACGCTCGACAAAGCGCAAGCGTCAGTTGCGTAAGAACGAGGCAGTGTCCTCCGCGAACATGAAGAATGTCCGGCGTTCGCTGGGTCTGAAGTAGGAGAATCCAACAATGCCCCGTACTCGCAATAGCGTCGCGACCCGTCGCCGACACAAGAAGATCCTCAAGAAGGCTCGTGGCTATTTCGGCGCACGCAGCCGCCTGTTTCGCACGGCTCAAGAAGCCGTTGATCGTGCCCAGCTGTATGCCTACCGAGATCGTCGCCGGCGTAAGCGCGACTTCCGCCGACTTTGGATCTCCAGAATCAACGCTGCCGCACGTATCAATGGGGTTACTTACAGTCAGCTGATCCATGGCCTGGGACAGGCCGAAATCGACGTGAACCGCAAGGTTCTGGCTGATTTGGCAGTGCGTGATCCCGAGGCCTTTAGTGCCATCGCGCAGCAAGCAAAGGCTCACCTCTCGTAGCACACCCACGTTGGTGTGTGAACCGGCGCTCGCCGGAGTTGTCAGGAGAGGTGGGATGTGGGTGAGTAATTCCCCAGGACTGTAATTTGTCCTGGGGTTGCTCTTTTTGTTGGCTCGCGTAGACATTCACGTCTCCTGATAGCCCACCGGTCGTCAGCTAGTGCAAAGACGACAACGCCGGATCTTTCCTCTCCAAGGTGGGGATCAACGTCCCTGCCTTTGTGGCCGCTGAGATTGAGATCATGGTGCGTGAAATTGACGATCTACGTCAGGAGGCGATCGCAGCCATTGGCGCTGCCGCCGATCTGAAGTCCCTCGAAGAGCTTCGGGTTCACTTTGCCGGGCGACGCAGCCGACTGCGTGAGATTCTTAGCAGTATCGGCAAGTTGTCTGCTGAAGAGCGCCCCATCATCGGTTCTGCCGCCGGAAAAGCCCAGCGGGTGATCGACAATGCGCTTGAGCAGCGTCAGGCAGCCCTTGAAGCGCTCTCCGAGAGCAGTGATAGCTTCGATATCACCCTGCCAGGTCGTCGTCCCCATATAGGACGCAAACACCCCCTGACAGCGATGACGGACGAACTGGTCGACGTTCTTCGCAGTATGGGTTTCAGCGTCGCCGATGGGCCGGAAGTCGATGACGAGTTTCACAACTTCGACGCCCTCAATACACCAGCTGATCATCCTGCCCGCGACGAGCACGACACATTCTATCTCGACGATGGAAATCTATTGCGGACGCACACCTCTACAGTGCAAATCCGCGTGATGCAGCAGCAACCTCCTCCCATCCGAGTGATTTCTCAAGGGCGCTGCTATCGCAAGGAGACCGTAGATGCCACGCATCATATGGTCTTTCATCAGATCGAGGGCCTGTACGTAGACGAAGGTGTGTCGCTTGCTGAACTGAAAGGCACGTTGACAACTCTCGGGCGACGGATCATGGGCGATCGAACCGAGATTCGCTTTAGACCACACTTCTTCCCTTTCACAGAACCAAGTGTCGAGTTCGATTTCTCCTGTACCATCTGTGCCGGCGAGGGTCAGATACAGGGCAGCCGTTGCCGTGTGTGCAAAGGAACGGGATGGATTGAGATCGGCGGCGCTGGCATGGTAGACCCCAACGTTTTTCGCGCCGTAGACTACGATGCAGAGAAATACACGGGATTCGCCTTCGGTTTTGGCATCGAGCGTGTCGCCATGATCCGCTATGGCATAGACGACATCCGCCTCTTCCTTGACAGTGATCTTCGTTTCACCCGGCAATTCGGAGGCTGAGAGCTATGAAGATCACCAAAGCATGGCTCGCCGACTATGTCAGCTTCGATTGGGATACCGATGAGCTTGTTGAGCGCCTGACGATGGCGGGCCTCGAAGAGGAGGCGATAGAGGATCTCGGTGCTCGCCTTGGGGGCGTGATCGTAGGCCACGTCCTGGAGGCAAGCCAACACCCGAATGCCGACCGCTTGTCCGTATGTACTGTCGATGTGGGTGAAGCTACCCCTCGGACCATCGTCTGCGGGGCCCCGAATGTGGCATCAGGACAACGCGTTCCGGTTATTCTGCCGGGCAGTACCCTACCAGATGGCAGCAAGATCGGCGAAGCCAAGCTCCGCGGCGTCGCCTCCAGTGGCATGATCTGCTCCGAGGCTGAACTCGAATTGGGCACGGATACGTCCGGTATCATGGTGCTACCAGACGACTACAAGGTAGGCAGCCCTTTTGCCGTGGCCGCAGGGCTGAACGACGTCGTCGTCGACTTTGAGGTCACACCGAATCGCCCGGACTGCCTGAGCGTCGTTGGCATCGCCCGCGAGGTCTCAACCCTCGCAGATCGCCCGCTGACACTCCCCGCTGTCGATCTCAACGATGAGGGCCCACCCGTTGAGACCGGATGTCGGGTTGATGTGGAAGACTCACAAGGATGCCCACGTTATGTGGCGCGCATCATCCGCGGTGTTCGCGTCGGACCATCCCCCGCCTGGCTGGCCAATCGCCTGCGGTCGGTTGGCCAGCGACCGATCAACAACATCGTCGATGTGACAAATTTCGTCATGCTCGAATTAGGCCAGCCTCTGCATGCATTCGATCTGGACCGACTCCAGGAAGGTCGGATTGTCGTGCGACGAGCTCGTTCAGGAGAGCGACTGCAAACGCTGGATGGCGCCGATCATGAACTCACAACAGAGAATCTCGTCATCGCCGATGGTGTAGCCCCCATTGCCCTGGCCGGGGTCATGGGAGGGCAGAATTCCGAAGTAAGCGAAACCACGACCGATATCCTGTTAGAATCTGCCTTTTTCGACCGCCGTATCGTGCGCCAGTGCTCGTCTCGACTCGGCCTGCGTACCGAAGCGTCGGCGCGATTTGAGCGGGGTGCAGACATCGAGATGGCTCCCTTTGCATCTGCCCGGGCTGCGGCCCTACTAATCCAGGTCGCAGGTGGCACAATCGACCACGGCGCGATCGATCACTACCCAGTGCCGGTGGTGCCCAAGGTCTTGCCTCTGCGCCCCGAGCGAGCACGCCGACTCCTTGCGGCTGATATCGATCGTGGCAGATGCACGAAGATTCTCGAAGCTCTCGGCTGTCACGTCGACCGGGCGGCCCAGGAGGATCTCGTTGTCACGGTACCATCCTTTCGCCCTGACCTCGAACGCGAGATTGACCTCGTGGAAGAGGTGGGTCGGATCTATGGTTACCACCACGTGCAAGGCAATGAGCGGGTCCGCGGGCCAATTCCACAACAACCACCGGGTGGATATGAACGGGCCCGCAGCATTCGCGAGGGGCTTGTCAGCCTCGGGCTCGATGAAGTCGTCACTTCAAGCATCGTCGCTGAGCGTTGGATCGAGTTGATGGGACGACCTGCCTGTCGTCTGGCGAATCCTCCTGCAGAGGGCATGTCGCAACTGCGCACGAGTCTGGTGCCCGGCTTGATGGATGTCGCACGTCGCAACTTCAATCAACGACAGTCTGGAATCGGCATCTTCGAAGTAGGCCGAGTGTTCACACCACGATCTGGCGCCCTCCCCAATGAAACGCTTGTCGTTTCCGGCCTGCTTTCAGGCGATGCCAGTGCTTCCCCTTGGCGGGGTGATCGTCGTGACGTCGACCTGCTCGACCTCAAGGGACTCGTCGACGCCCTGCTAATTGACAAGGATGTGTCCTTCGAACCGGTGACTGGTGACGAGGGATTCCTGCGCACCGGTCAAGGTGCCAGGATTCTGTTTCAGGGCAATCCAATCGGCCACTGGGGACAGGTACATCGCGATCTCGGCGCTGCTTTTGATGTGGACCGTGACGTCTATATCTTTGAGCTTCAGGGCACGTACGTCGCTCGGCTGTCGCAGGAGAGCGAGTATACGCCACTCCCCAAGTTCCCTCCCATCGAGCGCGATCTCGCCATCGTACTCGACTCCGGCATACCGGCTGGCCAGGTGATCGCTGAGATCTCTCAGGTCGACCAGGATCTGGTGGAAAATGTCGAGGTCTTCGACGTCTACACTGGTGACCAGGTAGAGGCCGGGATGCGGAGTCTTGCATTCTCCCTGCGGTTGCGTTCTGCTAGTGGTACTCTGGAAGATCGAGATGCCGATCAAGTCATCGAACGAATTCTGCAACGTTTGAGCGCCGCCTTTGGCGCGCGCCTCCGCTGACGAAAGAGAAACATGTCTGAACTGGGTGTAGATGGAAATTTCAAACGCCTCGAAGACGAGGTAAATAGACTTCTCGAAGTACTTGAACAGTTGAGGTCCGAGAATCAGGGGCTTAAGCAGCGGGTGGCCCAACTGGAAAGCACCGAATCTGACCTCGGCAGTGCCCGAACACGGCTCTCGCAGGTGGAGGGAGAGCTCCAACAGTCCCAGCAAAGCCGCGACGAGGTCCGCACTCGACTTGAGCGACTGATCGGTGTCATTGAGCAGGCCTCCCCTGCTCCCGGCACAGCGACCTGAATCGATCAGTAAACGTCACACTCTCACGTCCCTCGAGGCCGTGAGCCAGGAGCCGGACGCATGTGTGCTGCCAGTCGAGTTGTGAAGGTGACCATCCTTGGTCGAGAGTACGCCTTTGCCTCACAGGGTGAAGAAGCGGATGCCCATGTTCGTCGCGTCGCCGGTCTGATTGACGAACGAATGCGGGAAGTCTCACGGCGTTCTCAACGCCAGGCACCACTGCAAGTCGCGGTGCTCACGGGTCTGGAGTTGGTGGATGAGCTGCTGCAGTTGCAACGTGAGGCTGACACGGTAGAAGAGCAGATCGCCGAACGAACCTCGCGCCTGTCGGACACACTGGGACAGCTTCTCGGTGACGATGTGGAAGGCGAGGAGGCCGATTCAGAGGCAACTCACCGCTTCGAAGCAGAATTGCCAGAGACTCAGATACCAGAGACCCCACGGTTCAGGACCGACGATACCTCCGTGACGACGGATGGTTCGAAGGACGCGTCCGCCGCCATCGACAGCGACGATCAATCGACCTGATGCAATCACCGATTCCCATAGCCCTCGTGCTTGGTGCCGGAGGCCTGGCACTGGCCGTTCTAGGCCTGGGCTTTCTCGCTGGCTGGCTACTGAATAGCCGCTTGCGACGCAATCGACTGGAGTCTGCTCAGGACGAGGCCGGTCGCATTATAGCAGAAGGGCGGCGTGAGGCGGAGTCGTTGAAACGAACGGCAGCGCTCGAGGCCAAGGATGAATGGCGGCGGGAACGGGAGCCCCTCGAACAGGAACTCGAGCAGACAAAGCGCACCGTCAGGCAGCAGGAGTCGGGTCTCACCGAACGCGAACAACAGTTGGACCGCAAGGTCGATGTGCTGGATGGTAAGGAACGAAGTCTTCTCAAGACCGAGCAGGAACTAGGCAATCGGGAAGAAGAGGTCAGTCGCAATGAAGAACGGGTTCGTGACATGGTGCGCCAGCGACGCATCCAGCTGGAAGAACTCGCGGATCTGAGCGGTGCGGACGCTCGGCGGCTTGTCATCGAGCAACAGGAGGAAAGTGCCCGGCAGTACGCCGCTCGCCGGGTTCGAGAGATCAAGGACCATGGCATTGCTAATGCCAATCGCGAAGCTCGAGAGATCATTGCCCGCTCGATTCAGCGCTTCGCGGGTGAATTGGCCATGGAAAGCACAGTCTCCGTCGTCAATCTGCCCTCCGACGATATGAAGGGTCGCATCATCGGTCGCGATGGTCGTAATATCCGCTCCTTCGACATGATCACAGGAGTTGAGGTGATCGTCGATGACACGCCAGGTATCGTCATGCTCTCAAGCTTCGACCCGCTGCGTCGTGAGGTGGCGAAGAACACCTTGGAGAAGTTGATCGTCGATGGAAGAATCCATCCGGGGCGTATCGAAGAAGTCTACGAGAAATGTCTGGAGGATGTCGAGGAGATCATCCGCGAATCCGGCTCCAAAGTCGCCTTCGATCTCGGCATTCACGATATGGCTGAACCTTTGTTGGAGAATCTCGGGAAGCTTCGATTTCGCACCAGCTATGGACAGAATCTTCTGGTTCACTCCAAAGAGGTCGGCTATCTCGCGGGGATGATGGCAGAGGAGTTGGAGATGGATGTGCAATTGGCACGCCGTGCAGGACTACTGCACGATATTTCTCGCGCACTCGACCATGACATCGGTACCGATCCCGCTCAGGCGAGCGCCGCGTTGGCCCGAAAGTGTGGCGAACCGGCCCAGGTCGTGGAGGTCATCGAAACACATACTCAGAATGCACCGACTCGCCGCGCCGTTGCGATCCTGGTGCAGGCGGCAGATGAGATATCCACGCACCGCCCCGGTGCACTGAAAGAAAAGGTTGAGGACTACATCCGGCGTATGCGGCAGATAGAAGAAGTCGCCATGAATCAGCACGGTGTCACGAAGGCCTATGCTTTGCAGAATGGCAAGGAAGTGCGGGTACTCGTCGATAGTGCCACCGTCGACGACGCCTATAGTGATCAGCTCGCCGACGACATCACGCGCCTGCTCGAGGATGAATTGGGACAACACGGCCAGATCAAGGTCTGTATCATCCGTGAGATCCGCGCCATCCACTTCGCGCGCTAATCCTCGTGCGAATCCTGTTTGTCGCCGATATCTACGCGCGTCCCGGGCGCCGCGCTGCCGCCGAAGTGATTCCTCGACTAATCCAGGAACGCCAGGTCGACCTGTGCATTGCCAATGGCGAAAATGCAGCAGGCGGCTTCGGCATGACCGAGAACATTGTAAAGAAGCTGCGCGCCTATGGCGTCGATGTGGTCACGTCAGGAAACCACGTCTGGAATCGTCCGGATTTTGTACGACGACTTGATCAGGCCCAACGTGTTCTTCGCCCCCTGAACTATCCAGACGACGCACCCGGCAACGGATCAGTCATCGTTGAGGCCAGGGACGGTACGAAGGTGGGCGTCGTCAATCTGCAAGGGCGGACCTTTATGGCTTCCATTGATTGCCCATTCCGCATAGGCGAACGACGAGTGGAGGAACTGCGGCATGAGACACCATGCATCTTTGTCGATTTTCACGCCGAGGCGACGGCGGAGAAGGTCGCCCTGGGATATCATCTGGACGGGCGCGCAAGTGCCGTGATCGGTACTCACACGCATATTCAAACCGCCGATGAGCGCCTGCTACCAAAGGGCACGGCTTACCTCACAGATGCAGGCATGACGGGCGTGCAGGAATCTGTCATCGGAACTCGTACCGAAATCGCCGTGCAGCGATTCATCGATGCCGTCCCGGCGAGATTCAAGCCGGCAGATGGGGATCCGATGCTCTGTGGAGCCTTGATCGATATCGATGCGGACACTGGCAGAGCAACGGCGATCGAACGACTTCGGGTGCGTATCGAGAGTACGGCCGGCGCCGATGTTGGTGACGAGGACTGAGGGATAGAATGGGTGCTTCCGGCGCCGGGACACCACCAGGACCGCTTTCGGTTTCCGATATTACCGCACGAATCAAGGGCACGCTGGAGGAAACCCTCCCCTACTGTTGGATCTTGGGAGAGGTGTCAGACCTCTCACGCCCAGGATCCGGACACTGCTACCTCACCTTGAGGGATCGCAATAGTCAGCTCAGCTGCGTCATGTTCCGATTCTATGCACAACAGCTGCAATTCATCCCTCAGGTCGGCGCGCAGGTATTGGCCTACGGCAACATCTCGGTCTACGAGCGAGGTGGCCGCTATCAATTCTATGCAGTTCGTCTGCGCCCTGCCGGTGTCGGTGATCGAGCCATTGCCTACGAACAGTTGCGTGCCCGGCTCGAAGATGAAGGGCTATTTGATGTAGAGCGCAAACGGGCCCTGCCTCGGCATCCGCACCGCATCGGCGTTGTTACGTCCCCTACAGGTGCGGCCATTCGTGATATCATCCAGATTCTCTCACGCCGGGCCCCCGGCTTGCAGATTATCCTGGCGCCAACACGAGTCCAGGGAGACGGGGCCGCTGAGTTGATCACCGCAGCTATTCAGCGGTTGAACAGGTTCGGTGGCATCGATATACTGATCGTAGGACGGGGTGGTGGTTCCCCGGAAGATCTGTGGCCCTTCAGTGACGAAGGCGTCGCCAGGGCGATCTTCGCCTCCAACGTTCCCGTCGTGAGTGCGGTTGGGCACGAAGTAGATCGGACCATCGCGGACGATGTGGCAGATGTCCGAGCGCCAACCCCGTCAGCGGCGGCGGAGCTGGTCGCACAGGAGGCCCAGATACTCCACCGTCGCATTGCCGAACTCCGGCAGCGTCTGATCAGAGAGATCGATCGCCGCCTGAACCAATTGAACCGAGAGCTGGCTTTTCTTGACCCACTACGACGACTCGAGAGACTCCGCGATCGTGCCGACCAACAGTCTCAACGTCTTGACGAGGCGCGAGCTGCCCTTGCGGCCGCCGCTGATGATGCACTGATGCAGCACCGACATCGACTGTCTCTTGCGGCCCTGCGTTTGTCGAGCGTGAATCCTTTGGCAAGTCTGGCTCGCGGCTATGCCTATTGCGAGCGAGATGGCCGGCCCGTGCACGCCGTCGCAGACCTACAGGAGGGCGAACGACTTCGCTTGCGCTTCGCTGATGGCGCCGCCTCGACACTGATAGAGAAAATTGAATCATGAGCCCCGAGACTGACTCCGATCAGACCCCGAATGTCTCCAACTTCGACGCCAACATGGAACGTCTGGAGGAGTGTGTAGAGCAACTCGAGACGGGCCAGTTGAGCCTTGAAGAAGCGCTCGCCGTCTTCGAAGCCGGGATTTCTGCGTCAAGGGATTGTGCCCAGCTCCTGGACCAATCTCGTAAACGAGTCCAGGTCCTTGTTGAGAAAGCGGGCGGCGAATTCCAACTTGAATTCCTCGAGTCTGCGGAGGCAGAGCCTGACGAGGAGAATGGTGGGGACAGCATGACCGGGACGGAGCCGGAGGATGTCGTCTGAAGCTCCAGCTGTAAGCGGCCTGACCCGATTGCGGATCGACAGCTTCGCTCTGATCGAATCTGCCGACATAGAACTGGGTCCGGGGCTCACTGTGATCACGGGTGAGACGGGGGCGGGCAAGTCGATCCTCATCGGCGCACTGCACTCCATCCTGGGTGCGTCAGTCTCTACTGATTTGGTACGGCGCGGCGCCGAGCGTTGTCGCGTGGAAGGATTGTTTGAGCTGGATCCAAATAGTCCAGCGGCATGCCGTTTGGTAGAGATCGGCATCGATCTCGATGAGGATGGTCAGTTGGTCTTATGTCGCGAGATCCGAGCAGAGGGGCGATCCCGCGCCTTCATCAACGATGAGATGGTCCCCATTCGGCGCCTGCGTGAAGCCGGCAGACTGCTGGTTGACCTCCATGGGCAACACGAGCATCAATCCCTTCTCAACCCTGACAGTCACGCTCGCTTCCTCGACGAATGCGGCGGCCTGACAAAGGAAGCCGACGCGGTCAGTATTGCCTTCGCTGACCTTGAAGAGGCGCAGGCAACTCACAAGAGATTGGCAGGTGAACGGCGCCGGCTGGCAGATGAAGCGGAGCTTCGTCAGTTTCAACTCACCGAGATCGAGGAGCTCGCCCCGGAGCCCGGCGAGGATGAACGCCTTGATGCAGATATCCGACGCCTCGAAAATCAATCCACCCTCGTCGAAGCCGCTGGGGGACTCCAGGAGTCGCTATACTCCCAGGAGAATTCGATCATCGACCGGCTCGGTGCGGCACGTCGAGAGCTTGAGACGCTGACCGAAATAGATGATACACTGGCCCCTCATCTGGAAACGCTGAACGAGTTGGTCTACGGCGTGGAAGATCTGGCAGGACGGTTACGGGAGTATGCGGATCAACTCGAGGCCGACCCCGAAAACCTGGAACGTGATCGCGAGCGGCTACAGGAACTTCGACGTCTCATGCGCAAATACGACACTGATATAGATGGCGTTCTTGCACTGGGAAAGACGATGGCCGCCCATGCTGAACGAAGCCACGATCTTGATGGCGAGATTGCCGCAGCGGACAAGGCGGAGCAGAAGGCGATTGCCATATTCCACAAGCGTTGTGCAGCACTCTCAAAGAAACGTTTCAAAGCCAGCAGCACGCTTGCCCAGACCGTAGGAGAGGAACTGCAGACCCTCGGGATGAACCACGCCGAATTTGCCATTCACATAGAAAGACAGGAAGATCCAGAGGGGCTATACGAAGAAGATGGCCGGCGCTACACAGCCGATGCGCGTGGTGCAGAACAAGTCGAATTTCACGTTTCGGCGAATCGAGGTGAGGCACCACTTCCTCTTGCCCGTGTCGCGTCTGGTGGTGAACTCTCACGGGTGATGCTTGTGTTGAAGGAAATTATAGCCGAACGTGACGCCGTCTCGACGGTTGTATTTGACGAAATCGATACGGGCATCTCCGGGCGCGTCGCGGCTGCCGTCGGCCGCAAACTCGGCGCCCTTGCTAAGACGCGACAGACGCTTGTGATCACGCACCTTCCGCAGATTGCCGGTATCGGCGACCATCACCTTTCTGTCCGCAAGTCCGATCAAAAGGACCGCACGGTAACCCATGTCACCCCCCTCCACGGTGAGGCAAGAGCGGAGGAGATCGCTTCCCTATTGGCAGGTGATACCGTCTCTGAGGCGGCAAGACAGCAGGCACAGGAGATGCTGCGTTGATCTCGACGGGGCCGTTGATCCTGGCAAATCTTCTCAGTGTATTGCGTATGCTGCTCGCGCCGCTCGTTCTTTGGTCACTACACCGGGAAGGGGCGGGGCAGACGACGATGGTTCTGCTCATGGCCGCAGGGGTAACAGATCTATTGGATGGCTATGCTGCGAGAAGACTACGGCAGGTTTCGCCCGCCGGGAAGATTCTCGATCCGCTGGCAGACAAGATCTTCCTGGGCTCCGTATGCAGTGGCTTAACCGCTTGGCATGGGTTTCCACTGTGGCTGCTAACGATGCAGATCGTGCGAGATGTGGCCATTCTCGCCATTGGGGCACAGCTACTGCGCACACACCAGCAAGTCATTCGCGCCAATCTTCTGGGCAAGGCGTCGACGACAATGATGGGATTTACCATCGTGTGTTATCTGCTACCCACTCCGGAAAACTTGCGGCTTGTTCTGGTCGTAGCGTGTGCAGTACTTCTGGTGCTGTCAGCCGGCCGTTATGCGCAACGATGGGTAGAAATACTTCGCCCCCACCCACCCGCTCATCCTGCCTGAAGACGGACGTCAGGTCAGGCCCGGCGGCCTTGCCCATGGCGAAGAGGCTGACGTGAGTATGCGCCTCTCAGGCGTCCCCCATCTCCAGCAATCTGGTATAGGCGTAGCGGCCCTCCTTTGAGCTTTTTCCAAACCGAGAGACCATCTGTTCGAGCAGGATCCTCTCCCGCTCGGTGGATCCACTCTCGCCAAGCATCTTGACCAGATTCACATAGGCCGGTCGAAAATCGGCGTCGATGCGAATTGCACGTCGGAAGTTCCCGATCGCCGCCAACGTATCTCCGGATGCCCGCTGAATCTGCCCTAGATTGTTCATGGCCTCTACCATCATGCTGTCGCACTCCAACGCCCGTTCGTAGGCGTTCATGGCCGCCTCTGATTGCCCCTGTCGGCGATAGACGAACCCGAGATTGTTGTGAATCTTGGCGTCATCGGGAGCAAATCGTGCTGCCTGCTCGTAGGCGGCGGCGGCGAGAGGCAATTGCTGGCGTTGGAAGTACAAATCGCCCAGACGTCTGTGAGCCTCGGGGAATGCCTCCAGCAGTGTAACACAGTGTTCGTATGCACCCAGGGCAGAATCGACCTGACCATAACGTTCGTAGATCTGTCCCATCGCAAAGTAGAGGTGGTGCGAGTCTGGTTGGAGCTGAAGGCCGTGGCGTATCTCTCCCAGTTCCTGCTGCATCCGAATTCTGGCGGGGTTCTCCCGGGCGGCTCGGTCGTCATCAGAGCACCCACCCCACACCATGGCTGCCATCGCCAACAGGCAAAGCTTGTTCACTCGGATGGATCCTGCTGCTTGCGCCAGAAAGCACGAACCCCGTAACGCCAACCATACATCGAGAAGGGCGCCCTGGAGATGAAAGGTCGCTGCAGAGGCTCAGTGGTAATGAGCATCTTCCAATTGCGCACCTTGCGAAAACCGATGGTGCCTTCTTCGGGCATGTAGAAACCAAGAAGACAGGGGAACTGCAATGGAATGGGTTCAGGCAACTCGAAGACATTGGCGCCTTTGTGACGCGGCACGACCATGGGAGATTCGCCAATGATTTCGAAACTATCCTGGCCACGCACGGGGCGCAGAATCAGCATCTTCACTGGATTGAGTGCCACCGCATTGAACTCCCAGGCGAACACCTCGCCGCCGTTGGCTTCCGGTGGAAACACGCGTGTCGTCTCGACCGCCAGCAGGCCCCGATCGGTATTCACCGTGTCCACCTCGGTAATATCGACAACGCCCACGGTATCCACGTGCCATCCCTTCAGCACCTGTCGCATCACTGGATCTGAACCACCGGACTGATTGTCGTCGCAACCGACACCAACCATTCCCAGACAGCCGAGCATCACAAACCAGAGGGCTCCCCGCATCTTTACGTGTATCAATTGGGCAGCACCTTTTGCCGCCAGATCTGTGCGGCCGTTCTGAGACGCAACTGCTGCGTATGGTGCCTGAGCATTTCAATCACTTTGAGACGCAGAGCGAGCTTGTGCAAATCAAGACGCTGCATGGGTCCGCCTCCTTCTCATCAAAACGATCTTGGTTGGGCTATCTGATGTACTACGCCAAGCAGATCCTGCGGGAAGAAACCAAAGCCGAAGTAGAAGCGTAGTCGATCGATCTTAGCCGGTGCATCCGGATCATCCACGGCCAAGCCGAGCCCCTCAGCTTCGAGGCGCTGCAAGCGCGTACGATTGAGGGGATGAGCGACCTGGAAAAACACGCGCATGGGTAGTCGATAGTTGGTAAACATTTCCATGCGAAGCTCCCCACCGACGTCGGTGAGAAAGTCATCTGTATCGAAGTCGCCGAACTCGACACTCGAGAAATTCCCCACGGCTCCCGCTTCGGCAAAAACCTCAGCATACATCTTTGCAAAGGTAAGATTGAGGAAGCTTGTCTTCATGCGGCGAAACACAGGGAAACTGTAGGAGACTTTGGAGTACAGCAACTTGGACCCGGACTGGGTGAAGTATGGATAACCACTGAGCAGATTCAGACCACCGATATAGTATCGCAGTGGCCAATAGAAGCGACCTTCAAAGAAACCACCGTCAGCATCAAAACTCTCCTTCAGGCGGATATTTCGATAAGCCCCGAGGATCTGAAACGAGAGACGATTGTTGAATGGCAATCCAACACGTTCGACATAGGAGCCGACGTATTCGTTCACCGTCAGCGGGCGAGTATCAGCGACAAAGAAGTCCCGGGGCACGCCATCTGGCGAAACTTGCTGGGCCAGTGAGTCAGCCAGCGTCGTCTTTGAGTAGCGGTAGACGAGGGAAAGAGAGCGACCCGTTGGATTGATGAGAAAATCTTCCGTCCTCTTCATGAACTGATGACGGAAGGCAAAGGTCAGGTCGTGAGAATCAAAGAAGTTCAGGCCATCATAGAAGGCGAAGGGCTCGCTTGGATCGACGGACAGGGTGTCCTGACGAACGAGGTCCGGTGGTAGCGAATCTGTGATGTCGAGACTGTCCTGGATGACGAAGAAACGAGTCTGTTGTCGCAACCGCTGCAGGACCCAGTCCTCTTTGTAGTCTCGTCGCACGTATTGGACAAATGCATTGGTGCCACGCGCCAGGGGAACGTCGATGCCAAGGGCATACGTCGTGTAGACATCTTTGAAGCGATCCTTGCGGCTTTCCGCTGAGACGCGGATCTGCTCAGCGTCCGGAACCAGCAAGTCCGTTGTATCCGCCGGAACTGGGAACAGTGTCGCTACGGCAAAGGAATCCCGTGTCACGGTGTTGTTGTTGATGACGAAGTCCACCTCACGCCGGCGGAAAGCAGCAAAGAAACTCGGGCTCAAGCCAGAGTTGTTTCCCTCGACAGGACGAAGACTGCGCTCGTAGAGCAACAAAAAGTCAGTATTGAGATCGGTATCCTCACGAAAATTCTTGCCGACGATCCCCTGAGCGACAAATCGTTGCCCCCCAAGGGCTTCTCGCGTGGACAGATACATTCCACCGCTGACCTGATTCAGGCCGAACTGATTACCAACAAAGGTTGGCCCCACCTGCAGCAAGGGGATCACGTTGTAAAGTTTGCGACCCCGGTAAGGCGTGATACGGTACTCTTGCGACAGCTTTGGATAATCCAACTTCGTCTGGTAGTCACGCACCAGTGGCGACTCCCAGGTCGCATCCATTGCGCGATCCGCTAGGTCAAATTCGTACAGATCGTAGTCGTTGGAGTGATAGCCTGCGTAGACCACGCGGCCGTCACCTGCAACACTTGGCGTAAAAGCGCCGCCGATCACGTTCGTCAGCTGTGTAACCTGCGAGTCAGCCAGATCATACCGATAGATATTGAAGATGCCTGTGGGATCCGATGCGAACACGAAGCCGCTGCCGTCAGGAAGCCAGTAAGGATCACGCTCGTCATCGTTGGAACCCAGGATCACACGGAATCCGGATGTGTCTGCCGCTGGGTAGGCAACGCTATCCGGCCAGACCTCGGCAACTTCTTCATTCTCAGAATCGAGCAGGTCGCTGACCTTCGAGGGTCTGGCGCGGCGTGCCGTGCGATCTCGAATACCCCAGTCCTTCGGTCTTGGTGGACTATCGGACCGCATCATCGCGATGTCACGGTCGCCATCACGGAAAATCGAAAACAGCAACCACTGGCCGTCTGGAGACCACCGCGGCGAGTACACCTGTTCGCCATCTTCGTAGTCAGTCAGCTGCATCAGGCCGGAGCCGTCACGATTGATAATGCACAGATTGGTCGAGCCATCATGATTGCGCGTAAAGACGATCCGCTCGCCATCGGGTGACACATGCGGATCACGAGCCCGCAGATGAGCGCTGATCCGTCGTTCAACTTCGGTTTCCAGATTGTAGATGTAGATATCGTTGAGTCCCCCGGTGTTACGGAGGAACACGACCTCATCGCTATCAGGAGACCAGGAGATGCGCGTATCAACGAAGCGGTCGAGGACCGTTTTCTCACCGGTCTCGAAGTCGTAGATCACCAGTTTTGGAACCCGATAGTCTCGATCTTCGCTACTGATGAAGGCTAGTTTCCTGCCGTCCGGTGAATAGACGGGATGAAAATCCAGGACCCCGCCATTGAGCTCGTCCAGGGATCGTCCCTCAAAATGGCCACCTGTGCGCACCTCGGCGACTTGCTGGCTGTATTGGTCCTTCAGGAATCGTACCCAGTCGGCGTACAGTTGATCCGCACCGATACCGATCACTCGTTTGATGGCCACTTCGAAGCTATAGAGACCAATATGCTCTTGTAGCTGATTGACCTTGTCACGGCCGTATTGCTGCGCCATGTAGACGAGCAGTCCATAGCCCTGATTGTAGACCATCTCGGCGCGATAGCCGCCGGTCCGGTTGTTCAGGGTCCCCATCTCCTCGTACGCATGCATGTCGTCTTCGAGTACCGCCATGCGCAGGAGCATATCACGGTGCGAATCCCACGTGTCCCAACCGACCCCATAAGGCCCCATCTGAGCAATACCTTCGACCCACCACTTGGGTGTACTCAGGTAGTAGAGCGGGAAATCGAAGGTGATATCAGGATTGGCGTCTGTACGATTGACGGAGATAAGACCGAACTGAAAAGGCCACTTCTTGCGGGCTTTGTCGATTGTGAGCACATGGGTAATCTCGTGAGTCAGAACATTCTTGACCCAGTCGTGCTCGCCGCGAATCTCCCAGTCGATATTCGAAGCCCAGAAATAGACTGTGTTTGAGTAGTCGTCGGCGGCACCATTGCCGAAATCCGTATCGTCAAAAACGACAATGTGGATGGGCGAATAGTCGTCGTAATAAGCAAAGGACGCCGCCAGGTGGGGAAAAATCTCCTCCGCCACTTCAGCGACTCGTCGGGCAGTGCTCTCAGTACCGGGGAAATAGGTAATCCGGTAGTGGTCCGTATGGATGGTCTGAACCTGGCCGTATGCTGCACCGATCAGAGTCAGAAAAGCACTTGCCGCGAGCAGGAGGGTTCGGCGCAAGAAATCGCCTACCTTTCTGGTTTTACTGCAGTTAGTCACCGTAGCCGATCAAAGATACCGGGCCTCACAAAGGGTGTCAAAGCATCGGTATCTGATGGAATCTAGCGATATTTTTCGAGGTCGCCCTCGTATTTGAGTCCGAGCACCGAACGGGACCGTTCCACGTTGCATGTCTGGGCCGCCTCAGGCGTTCCAACAATGTGGAATACATCAAAACCGATGTCGCTATCGATGGCTAGACAGCATGCTTCCGCCAGATCATGCCGGCAGACCCAGCCATTGCGTGCCTCGTGTCCATCTACCCCAAGAGTCTCCCGTTGCCTGCCAAGGCCGATGCGGGTATCGACAATGTAGTCAGGTCGCAAAACCACGAGTGGCAGCTGAAATGCGTCCCAATACTGGCGGCACATTTCCTCTTGTAGTCTCTTGCTTACGGCATAGAGTGAGCCATCCGGACGCCGGACATCGGCAGTGAAGAACTCACCCTGAGGATGCACGGTCTGACAGGAGCCGATGTGCACGACCCGCTGCATGGCGGCCAGGCGCGCACCCTCCAGGACATTCCACAGCCCCTTTAGGTTGATGAGAAAAGGCTTGTCATCGATTCGTGCGTCCGCTGGATCTGGCGGGGGAAAGAAGACCGCGGCATGCACAATCGCCTCCTGCCCTTCAAGGGCAGTGATGACCTGGTCGTAGTCGGCAATGTCGGCGTGCACGATGTCGCCATCGTATTTGCCATCCACATCCTCCCAGGTCTTCCATGCGGCCTCACCATAGTCGATACCACGAACCTGATGACCATGATCTTCCAGATGCGTCAAGATGGCGCGACCGAGCCAACCGGCAGCGCCGAATACGGCAACCTTCACCAACATTTCTCCTGAAAAAGTATGGGACGATTATATCGCGTGTGGGTTCCTTGCTTCATCTCAGATCCGAAATGCGTCTGCGACCTTGACGAGTGCGCTGACCACATCGTCGCCATCGTCCTGTGTCCACTGTTCATGGATTGGTAGAGTGAAGTGGCTCTCCACTGCGGCCACAGCATGTGCACATTCGAAGGTCGCCCCGCGATCTCCACCATATTCTGGCAACCCCCAGGGATAGTCGCTGGGCGGAAACACCTTGCGCTCACGAAACCACTCGGCCTCGGCGGGCAGATGACGATACGAAGCGGTGACAGGAATCCCCTCAGCAGCGAGTGCTGCAGTGAATTCGCTCTTGTCGCACGAAAAACGAGGGTCGTCAAAATGGACGCGCAGAAACCAGTAAACACTCTCGGCTCCCTCAGGTTCGTGTCCAATTTGCAGCCCTTCACAAGAGACCAGGCCTGAGGCGATCTGCGCAGCAACCCGGCGACGACCTGCAATGATAGAGTCTAACTTGCGTAGCTGTACTCGGCCTACGGTGGCGGCCAGATCACTCCCATTGAGATTGAGCCCGGCACGTACATTCGATCTGCCCTGCAGGCCGAATGGTTTTCCCCGATCGGAGAATCGACGACAGCGCCACCCAAGATCCTCGTCGGTTGTGAACACGACCCCGCCCTGAGGACCGGTTGCGTGATGTTTCCCGCTCATGGTGGAATACGCTGCGACATCCCCCATCGTTCCGACCAGTTGTCCGTGGTAGCGAGCTCCGTGAGCCTGGGCGCAGTCCTCGACGACGGGGAGATTCTTCTCCTTTGCCAGATCAAGAATCGGCCTCATATCAGCAGGCTCCCCTGCAATGTGGGCGACAACGATGGCTCGGGTGTGTGGTGTGAGCACGTCAGCAATCTGTGCGGCACCGGCATTGAAGGTGCCAGGTGAGGCGTCTGCCGGTACGGGCACAAGATTGTGCAACGCCACGGGCATGACACCACCTGGATCTGTGATCGGCGGGACCACGACCTCACCTGCCGGTGCTAACTCAAGGCCACCGAGTGCGACGTAGAGTGCACTGGTGCCGGAATTTACCAGATCGGCCATGCCCCCCCCATGCCACTCAGAGAACTCCTGTTCGTAGGCTGTCTCTTCGGGACCATTGTAGCCGATGGCATCCCCTGTTTCCACCGCCTGATCGAAGAGGGCAACTGCTGCATTGCGCTCTTGCTCTCCAAATAGAGCACGTTTTGGAAAGGGCGTTGTCCGCACCGGTGTGCCACCATCAACTGCCAGCATCTTACTTCTCCCTCTTCGTGGCCCCGCCATGGCGGGGTACTTTGTTTGGAAACCGGCACCCACCCGACACCTGTGGTATATTCGCGCCGCATCTGTAGGATAGCCTCTGCCTCGAAAGGGTGAAAGGTGGACATCTTCACCATCCGGATCCATCTATGACGATACCGCTCCTGTTTCCGTTGCTAGTCATCGTCGGCCTGCTGCTGAGCGCGGGATGTGTGCCCTTCATTCGACGGCTTGCGGCAAACACCGGACTGGTAGACGATCCAGGTGCCGGTGCATACAAGACGCATTCAGAGGCGACACCTTACGGTGGCGGAATCTGTATCGCCATCGGCGTGATGGTGCCATCCATCGCAGCCCTCTGGTGGATCATTGCGGTCCGCCCATTTCTTGTGTGGGACGGCGGCCAGCTCCTCACACCCTGGTCCGGACAGACGCTCTTCCCGCTTGAGCCTCTGAGTCCGACGATCGAGCAACTGAGCCAGACCGTCGCCCTGCTGCTTGCGGCCTTGATCGTTCTTTGCGTGGGGCTGGCTGATGATTGGCGTCGCCTGTCGGCTGGCCTCCGCCTCTTTCTGCAGTGCGGTGCTGCTTTGCTGCTGATCGCCTACGTGCCCGGCTTTCGCCCTGAACTCACCCGGATCGCTGCTGTTGACGTGATGCTGGCCGTCGTCTGGCTCGTGGCATTGACGAATGCCTTCAATTTCCTCGATAACATGAATGGCTTATCCGCCGGCGTCGGAGCGATCGTAATCGCCGCTCTCTCATCGTTGGCACTTGCAAGTGCCCACCTCCCTGCCGCCGCACTCGGGCTGCTCGTCGTCGGCGCGACCGGTGGTTTTCTGCTGTTCAACTTCCCCCGCGCATCGATCTTCATGGGAGATGCGGGGGGATTGTTCCTTGGCTTTGTCAGTGGCGCTCTCGCCCTGCTCATCTCCAACCGCTTGAACGAACTGGTTGGTGCCGCTGGATTCACATTACCTGGTCTACTTCCCCTACTATGCCTGAGCATCCCCTGCTACGACTTGGTCAGTGTCGTGATGTTGAGACTATATCGGCGTCTGCCGCCATGGCAGGGCGACACCAATCACATCAGCCACCGACTTGTGCAGCGAGGACTCAATCGCGTCGACGCCGTGGTCGCGATCTTTCTCGCAACAGCTTTGACCTGCGCCGCCGTCGTCGTCGCGCTGGTGCATCCAGCCATGGTTACGTGGGCCATCGGTGGCATCGCCGGCAGCATCCTGTGCGTCGGCTTGCTCGACATCTTCACTGGATCCGCGATGCCTAAGAGCGGACCAGGCACTGCTTGACAGGCCTCCCGATCGCCAGATATACTGCGCGGCCCACAACCTACCACCCCGCATCGAGACGCTTTCATGAGTCGTAGAAAGAAATTGTTCATCACCGGTGCCGCTGGCCTCGTCGGCAGTGCATTGCGCCGTTACTTACGCGATCGATATGACTTTCGCCTGCTCTTTCATCGTACGATTCCTGAAACTGAACCGGATGACGAAATCATCGTGTCTGACGTGGCCAACTATGAGAATATGGTCGAAGCCTGCGAGGGGGTTGATGCGGTCATTCATCTAGGAATTGCCATTTCGGGGAAGGGCACGCCACGTACGCGGTACAACCAGATGATCATGGAAACGAATATCCAGGGGACTTACAACGTCTTCGAGGCTGCCAGAATCCACGGCGTCCCCAAGGTGGTGTTTGCGAGTACAAACCACGTGACCGGTTTCTATGAGCAGGAAGGGACACGCACCGGGGGGGATGTGATGGTTCGCCCTGATAGCATGTACGGCGTCAGCAAAGCCTACGGCGAGGCCCTTGCTCGTCACTACCACGACGCCTTCGGCATGTCGTGTTATTGTCTGCGCATCGCGAATTTCCCGAATACGGACGAAGTCAATCGCGAATACGAGACCGGGAAGAATCGCTGGTTGTCGTCGCGCGACTGCTCCGAGCTCGTCCACTGCTGTCTTGAGGCTCCCCATCCACAGTTTGGGATCTTCTACGCCGTTTCCCAGGGAGCCGATCTGAAATGGGATCTGAGTAATGCCAAGCAGCTGGTCGGCTGGGAGCCACAAGATCGGGGTTCGCCCTCTCCGTGACAGATGTTGCCGGTCTGGGCGGTGGCTACGGCGACTCTGAGCCAGATGCAGCGCCAACGGTGGCCGCCGTCCTTGATGCCGTCCGACCCGGCGACCGCGAAGCCCAGTTGGTCGTGATCTCCGGCCCCCCCGGGGTAGGCAAGAGCCTTCTGGCCAGTAGCCTTTGCAAGACATGCGGCACCACATCCATAGACAAAGACTGGAGTGCAGGCGGCTTCATCCTCGAGGCTTCTGCACAGGTAGAAGATGGCCAGAACGCCGCCTATGACGGCCCGCGCTACTGGCAGCGACTTCGCCCACTCGAATATGCGGGAGCCATGACCACTGCCTGCGCGAACCTGGTTGGACGGCGAACGGTGACTTTGACCGGTGGCTGGGGACCGGAGCTGGCCATTGACGCACTGTGGACGGGACTAGAAGAGCGTTTGGCGCCTACGAGACTTGTCGTATTGCATCTCGATGCGCCGACCGTGGAGATCTGGCGGCAAAGAATGGCAAAACGTGGATCCCGCAGTGATCTACCCTGGTTTGGAAGATTCGCTGAGGTTGTCACCTCCCATTCCGTCTGGTCTGGTGCCCACCGGCTTGCAAGCGATGGCCCACCACACGCCATTTTACAGGCGGCCATCGCAGCGATCCCAACCCATCCGTGAATCGAATGCAGTCGATGACCCACACATTGGGAGTCTGACGTATGGAAACTCTCCACAGTGCCTTTGGCTATGTCGCCCTTCTCGCGATCGCCTGGCTTTTGGGTCGACGAACTGGCTCGCCGCCCTGGCGAACCATCGCGGTCGCCTCTGTTTTACAGGTGGGACTGGCTGCCCTGCTGTTGTTGACTGGCCTGCGATACCACGTATTCGGTGCTGTGGGAGCGCTCACCCAGTTGCTGAAGAACACGTCCCAGAAGGCGGGAGAATCGCTACTCTTTATCGGCGTCAGTAATCCTGAGTTTTCGAGCACCTATGGACCGATCATCGCTCTTGAGATCGCCTCGGTCATCATATTCGTCGCCTCTCTGTCGCGAATCCTCTATCACTATCGTCTACTACCCTGGCTGATCGGTCGACTCAGTGGGGCAATGCAGCGACTCATGGGAATCAGTGGCGCCGAATCAGTCGCTGTTGCTGCCAATGTCCTACTCGGCATGACAGAGGCCCCCCTGTTGATCAGGCCGTACGTGCAACGACTTACGACGAGCGAGTTGTTTTGCATGATGGTCGCTGGCATGGCAACCATCGCAGGTACGGTCATGGTCGTGTACGCATCCATGCTTTCCGGCGCTCACGCCGAAATCGCCGGACACCTGTTCACGGCGTCGCTCATCAGTGCCCCGGCGGCGATCGCGGTAGCCAAACTCATGTTGCCCGAAACTCAGATCCCAGCAACGGCTGGTCAGCACGTCGAACTACCGGCGGACGACACCCTCAATGGGCTGGATGCAGCCGCACGCGGAGCGACGGAAGGCATGCAACTCTTTATCAATATCCTCGCCATGCTCATCGCTTTCATCGGTCTTGTGGCGCTGGCAAACTCAACGATCGCCTGGATTGATACACAGGTTCACTCGGGCGCTGCAGTGGGATGGACGTTGCAGGCCATCGCTGGCTGGATCTTTCGACTTCCCGTATGGCTTATGGGAATCACCTGGTCAGAAGCGGGCACAGTGGGATCCCTGATGGGGATCAAGACCGTCCTCAATGAGTTCGTCGCATTTGTGGAGTTGTCGAATCTGATGTCCCAGCAGCCGGCCCCGTTGAGCTCTCGCAGTTTTCTGATCTGCACCTATGCCCTGTGCGGCTTCGCAAATTTTGGCTCCGTTGCAATTATGATTGGTGGCATTGGAGGAATTGCCCCCGAGCGCCGAGGGGACCTGGCTCGGCTTGGATTTCGTGCCATTGTCGCGGGCACATTGGCCACAATGCTGACGGGTTGCATCGTTGGACTCTTCGTCTAAAGTCTCATGAACGCAGGCCGACGAAAAAAAGGAATTGGGCCTAAGCCGTTGGCAGCAAACCGCTTGGGGTCGTACCGTCACGGCAAGTGAACCAATCGGGATCGATTCAGTCTGTCGGATCGTCCGACATGTGCTTAGATTATCTCTCTGCGACCCTCAAAAACGCTAGAAAGCGGCTACAGAAACTCCCGATGGCCAAAGAACGCAAGTCCGCCTACCGCGCGCAGTTCGACGGTCACCGTCGCCTCGCGGCTGCCGTCATTCTTCAAGCGATCAAAGATGTTTCGTCAGGGCCGTCTCATCAGGACAAGGAGACGGCCGTTGAGTTCCTCCAGGGCGATATGTGGCCCTTTTCGGATGTTCTCGACCTACCCGCAGACGGGGCAGCATTGCAGGATTACTTGAAGAACGCAGATCTCAGTTCGCTTGAGGCTGATCCGGCGACAAACTAGTTTATCGTGGACGGGAGCCTAAGGCTCTCGCCCCGTCATCACGCGATCCAATACGTGACTCAGCACGACGATGTCATATGGCTTGGCCACGACATCGACGAATCCGTGATGTGCATAATCAGCCATGACGGGATCGTCTGAGTAGCCGCTGGATACGATGGCACATGTATCCGCATTGATGTCCAGCAGATGCCTTAGTGCTTCTCTCCCCCCCATCCCTCCCGGGATGGTTAGATCCATAATGACAATGTCGAATTCTTCGCCTTCTTCGAAGGCGGATCGATATTTCTCGATGGCCTCACTTCCCTCAGAAGCAAAATCGGCAACATAACCCAGGCTCAGCAGCATCTCTCCCGCGAGGCGGCGAATGGGTTCCTCGTCATCAACCACCAACACGCGCCCCGCGCCGGGAATCAAGCCGAGATCATCATCCAAATCCTCCCAGACGGGGACGGTTGTCGCCGGTAGATAGATCTCAAAGATTGTACCCTCACCGACGTGCGACGCGACGGTCACGTGCCCGCCGTGGTTTTTTACAATCGCATAGGCTGTCGCCAGGCCGAGGCCACTGCCCTCTATCTTGGTCGTGAAGTATGGATCGAAAATGCGCTGCAAATGCTCCTCTGAAATGCCATCGCCATTGTCACTGACGACGATGTGGAGATAGCGGCCAGCAGGCAAAGGAAGTCCGTCAGACTCGATCAGATCTCGATTGTGGGCCCGCAGAAACAACCGTCCGCCATCGGGCATCGCCTGATCAGCATTGATCACCAGATTCTGGATGACCTGGCTGATCTGACCCCGATCCACCTCCGCCGCCCACAATTCTTGACCGATATCAAATTCACATGCGACATTGGACCCACGAGTCGTAAACGTCGCTGAATCGCGCAACAGATCGGCCATGGATGCTGCCTGTTTGACAGGGGCACCGCCTTTGGCAAAGGCCAATAGTTGGTGAGTCAGATCCGTCGCGCGATCCGCCGCCGCCTCGACTTCCGACAAGTGCTCGAAAAGACCGCTGTTCGGTTCGATCTGCCCCTTGGCCAGTGACAGATAGCCGACGATCGTTGTCAGAATGTTGTTAAAGTCATGGGCAATCCCGCCGGCAAGAACACCCAAGGATTCGAGTTTCTCCGTCTTGAGCAACTCTTCCTCCATCTGGCGCTGCGCCGCGACATCTCGCGATACGAGCACGACGCCGATGGTTTTCCCCTCGTCGTCGCGGATAGGCGCCGTGCTTGTGGAGATCAGTCGTTCACTGCCGTCACGCGCGATCAGAGCACTCTGGAGATCCAGATCGATCGCTGACCCGGACTGCAAGACGCGCGTTACGGGGTTCTGTTTCGCTTGTCGAGTGTTCTCGTCGAGGATCTCGAAAATTTCGGGAAAGGATCGGCCAACAGCCTCTGCTTGTTGCCACCCTGTCAATGATTCTGCCACTCGATTCATGAGCACGATCCGTCCCTCTGAATCGGTTGCCACGACGCTGTCGGCGATGCTGCGCAAGGTCACGGCGAGACGTTCGCGCTCGGCGGCCAGCTCGAGCAGATCCTCAAGGCGGCGAAAACCTTCTGTCAGGGCTTCGGCCAGTTCCTCCAGCATGACCACATGTTCGTCGCTGAAGGCGTCCGGTTCGCTGCTATTGACTGCCAGAGTACCATGCGAGAACGGCACGTCGAGAATGCTGCGAATCGCTCCATAGTACTCCTGCATGCGGCCAAATTCAGACTGTGGATCCTGCGCACGCAGGTCTCTGCGGTAGACGGTCTCGCCGCGCTTCCACATGGCAACGACCGTTTCAGCAGCACCGTCACCGGTCGCCCGCATGGTGCGCGGCCCCGAACTCTGGTGATCGTAGACGGTCACAGGAGGCGTGCCAGTCTTGGTATCGACAACATGGATCACACAATTCTGAAATGGCACGCCGAGTCGATCGAGACCCTCCCAAATGCTGGTAACGACATTGTCGATGTCCGTGCTGGTCTGCATCCGCCAGACTTGCTCACGAACGCGAGCAAGCGTCGCGCGACGCACATCGCGCCGGGCGCGTTCGTCGATCTCCTTCTGCAGAGCCTCATTTGCCTGCTGTAGCTCAGCGGTTCTTTCCTCGACACGTAACTCAAGTTCATCATGTGCTTCGCGCAGGGCACGTTCAGCCTGATGCTTGTAGAGAGCAACTTCAATGGTCGTCTGTAATTCGCGCTCCTCGAATGGTTTGAGCAGGTAACCATAGGGCTCGGTCACTTTTGCCCGCTCGAGGGTGCGGTCATTGGAGAATGCGGTGAGGTAGACGACGGGAATACGTAGTTGGGTTGTGATCTGTTCCGCCGCCTCGACGCCGTCCATCGCACCTTCGAGGCTGATATCCATCAGCACGAGCTGTGGACTCTCTCGAGAGGCTGTGGCAATGGCGGCTTCGCCCGTTGCCACGACATGAGGCACACGATAACCCATGCGCTCCAATCTCTGTTGGAGATCGAGGGCAACGATCGGTTCGTCTTCGACGACCAGTATCTGGGTAGACTCTTGATCCATTGAGAGACTCAGCACCTGTCAGGTTGACCACCGTAACGTAGCGGCAGGGCATGTCTGTGGGCAACGCAGGTCAGCACAGCAACTATTTGTACAATAGAAAACAGGGGGCTACGACTGAACCGTCGCAACCCCCTGCTTTTTATGGTGCGCCCACAGGGACTCGAACCCCGGACCAACTGATTAAGAGTCAGTCGCTCTACCAACTGAGCTATAGGCGCACCTGTTGAGGCGATAGAGGATAGGCCACCACCCGGCAGATGTCAACGAACACGACAGGGCCAAAAGGTCTCAAGTACCTGTTTCTTATCGACATTGGGCACAATTGACGTATCCCGGTCAGTTTGACATTTGGTCTGGATCGGCGTAGCTTACGCGGCTCTTTTTCCCCCTATCAGGCCATGCTACGAGGCCCTGCTGCTATGAGGCCATGTTCGAGCGCGCTGCCAAACTCGAGAAGGTCTTCCGCCGCCATCCCGGCGCACCGCTGTTCGCTCGGCTAGCCGAGCACGCGTTGCGCAAAGGCCGCTTAATGAGGGCCCAGGTTCTTTGCGAGGAAGGCCGGGAGCGATTTCCAGACTACCCCACGGGGCATGTCATTCTTGGTCGTGTGTACGAAATGCAAGGCCTGTGGGAGGATGCCCGCGCAGCCTTTGACCAGGGGCTGCGCCTGGATCCCGATCAGCCGGCCGTCTACCGCAGGTTGTCGAAAGTATACCAGGAACTCGGCAACCCGACGCTGGCACTCAAGTGCCTGGAGAGTGCCGCGCGGCTCGACCCACTCAGTGATTCCATCGCAGGGCAGTTGGCGGCTCTTGCAAAGCGAACACGTCAGTCGACGACGACGATAGCTTCCGCCGATGAACCTGATTCTCCGGCGACGCCTGCGCCGCAGCCTGGGGCCAAAGACCCACCAGAGCCCATCGGCGAATCGGCGCCGAAAATGACGGCCGAGCCATTCTTGCCTGCCGTGGAGGTTGACGAAGCAGAGCCTCTCGCAGATCCTGAAATCTCTGCGACGCCCGAGATTTCTGTTGGAACGCAGGAAGTTTCTGTTGGCACGCAGGACGTTGCAGTGGAGGAGCCCTTTTCCACTGTGCAGTCCCTGCCGGAGTGGGAACCATCCACGCCTGCACCTGCACTGGAGATACCTGAAGTCAGACCGGCGGCTCAGATCCCCTCGTCTGGATTCGAGGTAGCACCACCGCCTCCTGACGCGGCACCTGTGCCACTGCTGGCTGACAAGGAACTGGAACCACCGATGACTGGTGTGTCAGCGGGCCCGGATACGTCAGCAGAATCTGAGGAAATTGCTTCACCTTCTCCGCCAGAAACAGCCGAGTTGCAGGATCTGGACTTCGACAGTAGCGAAGTAGCGGCACTTGGTGAGGGTCTATTTGAAGGGGACGAAGAGGAACCCGATGCCCCACAAGCGCCACCTCAGAAAAAACAAATCGTTGCGGCCCAGGCCGTGCATCCCCAGACTCCAGAGGTGGCACGGGCAGCGCAGGAGACACACAAGCACGAGAGTCAGCCACCCGTAGCCCCAGTGCCACCAGCCGAATCTTTGCCTGAGACGCCGCCGCCGGCAACGCCGTCTCCTGTGCTTTCAGTAGCCGACGAGGTCGCGGATGCTGTCGAAAAACTCGCGCCGGAGCCGATCGAGGCCGACCTTGTGCAGACGGCGGGGTTTGCTCGGCGGGCCGATGATGGTCTGCGGGATCTTGTGGATGACATTCAGGGCCCTGAGGATGCACAAACAGGGAACGTGACGGAGCCTTCGCCATTGGCAACGGTCACACTGGCTCAGCTATACCATCGGCAGGGGTTCAGTGAACGCGCTGCACAGATTTACGAACAGATCCTGGCAACTGATCCATCCAATCAGTCGGCGCGAGCCGGCCTGGAGAGCTTGGATACGAATTCATGAGATTGAGATCAACAACTCCAACACTTACTCGACGAGACCATGGCAGACACATCCAATTTCCGTAACGGCTTTACGATCAAACTCGAGAACGAGTTGTTTACGATTGTAGAATTTCAGCACGTGAAACCGGGCAAGGGCAACGCCTTCGTGCGCACGCGTTTGAAGAACGCCCACACCGGTGCCGTCATTGACCGGACGTTTCGATCTGGCGACAAAGTCGAGGAAATCCGCATTGAACGACGCGAAAGCCAATTCCTCTACGCCGAGGGGGAGGATTATCACTTCATGGATTCCGAGTCCTTCGAGCAGAGCATCATCGCCGGAACCATGGTGGGAGATGGCGCAAATTTGCTCAAGGAGAACGAAACGGTTTCTGTCTTGGTCGCTGAAGAGCGGGCCATTGGCGTCGAATTGCCGAATTTCGTTGAGATCGAGGTGACGCAGACCGATCCGGGCGTCCGCGGCGATACGGCAACAGGTGCCATCAAACCCGCGACACTCGCAACGGGTGCCATTGTCTCAGTTCCCCTGTTTGTCAATCAGGGAGATGTATTGAAAATCGACACACGCACGGGCGGATATGTCGAGCGTGTGTGAGCATCAGATCCAGCCGACATTTGTTACGGCGTTAGACAGAAGGCGGCAAAGTTGAAGGAAGCCAACATCCGCAAGCTTATCGAGATCTTCCAGGAGAGTGGCGTGGAAGAACTCGAGTATCAGGAGAGTTTCTGGCGTGGTATCCGGCTCAAACTATCCAGAAATCGCCGGACTGAGGGGGCAACCGTTCTGCAGGCGCCCCCCACGACCGTTGCACCTGCCGCTACCCCTGCCCCTGCGGCGGCCAGCGCACCAGTCGATGATGGACTGCATGTCGTGACATCTCCCATGGTAGGGACCTTCTATCGGTCACCCTCACCTGAGGCAGAGGCTTTCGTCAACGTCGGAGATCGGGTCAAAGTGGGGCAGACCATCTGTATTATCGAGGCCATGAAAATCATGAACGAGATTGAGGCCGACGTAGATGGCGAAGTGGTAGAAGCCGATATCGACAGTGGTAGCCCTGTGGAATACGGTCAGACTTTGTTCAGCATCCGCCCGGTCTGAGGTTCGATCTTGTTCAAGAAGATCCTAATTGCCGACCGTGGTGAGATCGCCCTGCGTATCATTCGCACCTGTAAGGATCTGGGCATCGGAACCGTCGCCGTGTACTCTGAGGCCGACGCGCATGCATCACACGTGCTGTTTGCCGACGAGGATGTATGTATCGGTCCACCTGCGGGTGAGGCGAGTTATCGAAATGTGAACAACATTATCTCCGCCGCCGAACTGACCAATGCAGACGCCATTCACCCCGGCTATGGCCCTCTGGCTGAAAACGCCGAGTTCGCTGGAGTTTGCAGCTCGAGTGGCATCAAGTTCATTGGCCCCCCTGCCAGCGCCATCGACAAAATGGGCGACAAGGCGACGGCGCGCAGTACAATGGACGCCGCCGGAGTGCCTATCATCCCCGGTAGCGAGGAAGTAATCGCCAACGTCGAAGAGGCCCACGTGCGAGCCGATGAGATCGGCTATCCTGTACGTCTAAAAGCGAGTGCAGGAGGCGGTGGTCGCGGCATGCGCGTCGTCAATGCGCCGGAAGAGATGGAGGAGGCGTGGAATCTTGCTCGCCTTGAAGCACGCACAGCATTCACCTCCGATGCGTTGTATATGGAGCGGTCGATCAATTCTGCACGCCACATCGAAGTGCAGATTCTGGGTGATGAGCATGGAAATGTCGTCCACGTTGGCGAGCGCGAGTGTTCGATCCAGCGACGACACCAGAAGCTATTAGAAGAGAGTCCCAGCCCCGCTGTCGATGAGCAACTTCGTCAGCGCCTGGGTGAAGCTGCCGTGGAGGGTGCCAAGAGCATCGGCTATGCGAGTGCCGGAACGGTGGAGTTCCTTGTCGATGAAAAGCTCGACTTCTATTTCATGGAAATGAACACACGGATCCAGGTCGAGCATCCGGTCTCAGAGTCGATCAGCGGTCTGGATCTAATTGCCGAGATGATCCGCATCGCTTGGGGTGAGCCACTCGGATACGAGCAGCGCGACGTCCCCATCGCCGGACATGCGATTGAGTGTCGGATCAATGCAGAGGACCCGGAGAGAAACTTCATGCCCTCTGCGGGCAAGATTACGGCGCTACACATGCCGGGTGGCCCTGGCATACGCGTCGACAGCCACCTGTATCAAGGCTACGCCGTTCCCCCCTACTACGATTCCCTGCTCGCAAAGCTGATTGCCAGCGGCCGAGACCGGCAGCAGGCAATCGCCCGTATGCGGCGAGCCCTTTCTGAATTCACCATCGAAGGGGTGGCTACGACGATCCCCTTTCATCGGATGCTGATGGAGAACGAGGATTTTCTTCAAGGGAATTTCGATACTGAGTGGGTCAATCGCAGTGAGTTTGGCAGCGCCGTCGTCGGCTAGCGACGGTCGAAATGAGAAAGGACAGCCGTGTCAGAGGCCGAAAATAGAGTCCCCGACGAATTGAAGTACAGTGAGCAGCATGAGTGGCTCTCACTCGATGGCGATGTGGGCACCATTGGCGTCACAGACTACGCCCAGTCGCAGTTGGGCGATATCGTCTTCGTCGAGTTGCCTCAAGTAGGAGATATTCTGGAGAAGGGCCAATCCTTCGGAACCATCGAAGCGGTAAAGACTGTGGAGGAGTTGTATACACCAGTTGCCGGTGAGGTCCTCGAGATCAATGACACCCTCGAAGATGGCGCTGAGCAAGTGAACAGCGATCCCTATAGCGATGGCTGGATGGTCAAGGTTCGGCTCTCCAATATGTCTGATCTCGATACCATGTTGTCTTCAGAAGATTACGAGGCACTGATCGAGGACGCCTGAGAGGGACCGACCACACTGACAGCTTGACCGCATGGGGGCGACGGAGCTTGATTTTTCTCGCGCTACTTTCGGTGCGCCCTCGATAGAGGGCGCTTTCGTCCAACTATGGGCACGTCGGGCCGATATCGGAATACCGTCCCTTCGTCGCCGGCTCGGAGACGCACGATGCTGGACCGTGCCGTGCTGGTCCTCAATCAGAACTACGAGCCCCTCAATGTCTGCTCGGTTCGGCGAGCCCTTGCGCTTGTGTTTCGCGGCAAAGCCAGTAGCGTAGAGACAGGACCGGGGCTGCTGCGATCCGTATCGTCGACTTTTGATGTGCCAAGTGTCGTACGTCTTGAGATGTATGTGCGCGCACCTCGCCGGCGGGTGGTGTTGTCTAAGCGCAACGTGTTGCGTCGAGACAACTATAAATGCCAGTACTGCGGCATCAGTGATCGAAAGATGACCATCGATCATGTGATCCCGAAAAAGCACAAGGGCCCAACCACGTGGGAGAATCTCGTGGCGGCGTGTGCTACTTGTAACGCACGCAAAGGCAGTAGACAACCTGAACAAGCTGGATTGGCCCTCATACGGCCACCAAGACGACCAAACAACGTGACCTTCATTCGCAACCATGTCGGAGTCTCCGACCAATTATGGAAGCCGTATTTGTTCCTTGACTGACACACCCCCAAATGAGCAGTTCGAAGAGCTTCCGAGCGTCTCCGATTCTGCGACAGACGACGCCACCCGCGCCGAAGCGGCTCAAGCCAAAGCCCTGATCGATGCGTATGGGGTGAATCTCGATGTCTTCGAGGGTCCCCTGGATCTATTGCTCTACCTGATTCGCAAGAGTGAGGTGGACATTTACGACATCCCTGTTGCCCACATTACGGCACAGTATCTGGCTTTCCTGCGAGAGGTTCACCTACTCGATCTGGAGAGTGCAGCCGACTTCATCCTCATGGCGGCTACGCTGATGAAGATCAAGTCCCAGATGCTTCTGCCACGGGATATCGAAGGCGAAGATCTAGACGAGGGGTTGGGTGATCCACGTGAAGAACTCGTCCGCAAGTTGCTGGAATACCAGCAATTCAAGGAGATCGCAGACTGGCTGAGTGATCAAGGCACTGAGCAGCGAGATGTCTTCAAGCGTCCAGGCGGTCTCCCGGAGGACGCTGAAGACGCTGAACTGCAGCCCGTGTCTTTGTTCGACTTGCTCAAGGTCTACAAGCACGTCATCGACCACGTGCCGCAAGCGGCCGTGCATCGTATTGTCGAAGAGGAAGTCGCCATCGATGAATGCATCGAGCGCGTCCTCGGCGAATTACATCAGCGCTCGCGGCTGAGATTTCATGATCTGATCAGTGGTCAATCTCGCCTGACGCTGGTCGCCACGTTCATTGGCATACTTGAATTGCTCAAATCACAGCGAATTCGCGTCCACCAGGCAGGCCCTTTTGAGGACATCTGGATCGAAAGGCGCGAGGGTGACGAAGCAGCCAGCCCGGATGATGCCAGCGCCAACGAGCAGGCAAGTGAACAAGACAGTGATGAGACACCGAGTGATCAGCTAACGAGTGTTGCGGCGACAGACCAGGATCCTGTTCCGGAACGGCATGATTCGGATCCGGGAGAGGTCGATTCAAAGTCGCCGCAAGGCGATACAGACTCGGAGCGAGACATACCGCAACCAGCGCAGAACGTAAGGCGCGAGGAGTCTGACCATCTCGCAGGAATGGACTCGCCGTCCGAAGCAAGGTTGGCGTCAGAATCTGACCGCCCGCACCAGACGCAACCGGGGGTGACGCAACCGGCGCGAGATGAAACTCGTTCCGATGCCTTCGACGATGAACCACCCGCCTCGACTGCGCTGGCAGTGGAGGAGCCCAACGATCTCGAGGCGGACGCTTCACGTCTTGTCGATGCTGCCGAGCGCCTTGGCGACCAGGTTCTTCCTGAAGCCTCCATCTCGACGCAAGCCGAGGATTCATCCACTGAGGCCCCGGGTTCCGACTCCTCACCTACAGGTCATGTGGAATCGTGGGAGGACACACTCGGCGACGTGGAAAATACTGACCACCAGGTTGCCCCCGTCGATGTACCACCGCCGCCTCCCGCTGGAACCGATGGTTTGTCCGGTTCGGAGGAAAGATCGTGAACGAAGACGAACAGGTGGTGGACGACGAACAGGTCGTGGACGACGAACAGGTCGTGGACGACGAACAGGTCGTGGACGACGAACAGGTCGTGGACGACGAACAGGTCGTGGACGACGAACAGGTCGTGGACGACGACGACGCTACACTCGGTGCGGATCGTCTGCGAGGAATCGTTGAGGCCGTCTTGATGACGGCCGACCAGCCCGTGTCGCCCGGCAAGCTGACCTCACTGTGCAAGGGCTCGACAGGCAAAGACCTGCGGCGCGCCGTGGATGAGTTGAACAGGCGCTATGTCGACGGTGACCACGCGATGACGATCACGGAAGTCGCAGGGGGATTCCAGTTTGTCACACTGAAGGAATTCGGACCGTGGGTTCGCAAATTCCACGACCGCAGTTCAGTCCGAATATCTCAGGCAGCACTGGAAACACTTGCTATCCTCGCCTTCAAACAACCGGTGACACGGATTGAGGTCGACAGTATTCGCGGCGTCGATTCAGGTGGCGTGATCAGAACACTGCTGGAACTCAACATGATTCGCATCGTCGGTCGCTCGGAGGGCGTAGGTCGTCCCATGTTGTTTGGCACGACACGTGAATTCATGTCGCACTTCGGGCTCAAGAGTCTGGCCGATCTTCCACGTCCAAAGGAGCTTGAGGAACTGCTCGCCGAAGGCGAGCGCAAAGCCCATGAGGCGCAGGCGCACATCTCAAGCGAATCGGAGCCCGACGACTCGGGCTCACCCGAGTCAGACGACGAGAACCAAATCACCCCGGAAGGTAGCGATGCATTGCCTGACGATTCGGGTGACGCGTCGAGCATCGACGAGGCCGACACAGATATCGACGAAGCTGACACAGATGAGGTCGACGTCGAATCACAACCTGACGATTTCGCAGCCGATGAAGTAGAAGAAATCGTTGATGGTGAGCAGACCCCACCCGAAGAGCAGGCGACAGATACTGAAGAGGGCGATGGCCAAGCAGCCGCAGAAGACGTCTGATACAGACGGGCTCATGCGGCTCAACCGTTTCCTTGCTCGCGCCGGTGTTGCGAGCCGTCGACGCTGCGATGAATTGATCGCTGCTGGATCGGTTCGCGTGAATGGCAAGCTTCCAAGCGGCGCTGGAGATAGGGTCGATCCGACACAAGATCATGTCCAGGTAGACGGACGTCGGGTCAATCTCCCCACACGCAACGAATACATCCTTCTGCATAAACGTCGAGACACGATTGTCACGCGCAATGAGCAGCGCGGCCGTGCAACCGTCTTCGACGACGTACCGAAGGTGAGCGACGCCACAGTCGCTGTCGGGCGCCTGGACCGGGACACAACCGGTGTATTGCTGCTCACCGATGATGGCGAGTTGGCCTTTCGGCTGATGCACCCGAAGTATCGTGTGGCTAAGCGCTATGTCGCCGTCGTGGAAGGTTTCCCCTCTGAAGGGGCCCTCCTGAAACTGGCCAAAGGTGTGGAACTTGAGGATGGCCCCACTGCACCGGCCGACATTCGCCTGCTGCCGACGGAAGATCGTCGACGTGCGCGTATCGAGCTCATCCTGCACGAAGGCCGTAAGCACCAGGTCAAACGCATGTGCCTTGCCGTCGGTCACAAAGTGCGGTCTCTGCGACGCGCCAGTTTCGCAAGTCTGGAGGTTGGAAACCTACGTCCGGGTCAGCATCGTCCCCTGCGTCTGGATGAGATCCGCCGCCTTCGAAAACAGGTGGGGTTATAAGTGGCGGGGCCACTGGGATTAGTCATCGCAATCGATGGCGTGATCGGTGCAGGCAAGTCGACGGCCGCGCGCGGTGTGGCCCAGGCCCTGCACTATCGGCATCTCGACACGGGTGCAATGTATCGAGCTGTCGCACTTTGTGGGATACGACAAGGCGTGTCAGCCGATGATCACCAGGGACTCGCGAATCTTCTCAGCCAATTGAGGATCCAGCTGACCCCCTTGGATGAAGGCGGCCGGATCCTGTTGAATGACGAAGATGTCAGTGATGCCATTCGGCGGCCCGAGATAACGCGTGTGGTTGGCTCGTATGCCGATCGACCTGATGTCCGGCAACGACTGATAGAGTCTCAGCGGGCGATGGGAGCGGAGGGTGGCATCGTCGCCGAAGGCCGGGACATGAGCACCGTCGTTTTTCCGTCGGCTGATCTAAAAATCCGGATGCTCGCCGAATTGGATGAGCGCGCCCGGCGCCGGCACGAAGAATTCGTGGCCAGTGGTGTAGAGATCAGTCTTGAGCAGGTTCGCCAGGACATCAGTACACGTGACCTCGAAGACGAGCAGCGAGATTATGGCGCCCAGGGGCATCCCCGGGACGTGACAGACGTGTTGACGGATGGTCTGGGCATCGACGATGTCATCGGCCAAATCGTTGCCCTCGCCAGGCAGCGAGGCGCCTGAAAGGGTCCGCCTCTGGTCCCCGGTGCCGGGTATACCGCATTTGGGCATAAACGACTATATTTGGAGTTTCCCGTTCTCGAGGAAATCCCCCTCTGCCAAGCTGCTGGATCCAACTGAAGCGGCTGTCGCGGGGATCTTCGAGACCTAAGTGCCTATTCCCGGGACCCGGCAGGCCCCGGACGCGCAATTGCGCAGATCACGGAAAACACACGAATGACCGAAGAAACAGCAACCGAAGAAGCACCATCCGCCGTGAGTGAGGCGAGCGAGACCAGTGATGCACCTGTATCCCTTGCGAAGCCCGTCTATGGCCAGATCAGCATCGAGGAATTCGAAGTCTCCGAGTATTCAGAGGCGGAGCAGGAACAACTCGAGGCGATGTATGATGAAAGCTTCTCCGGAATCCGGCAGGGCGAGATCGTCCAGGGCCGCGTCGTAAATGTCAATCAGAACGAAGTCCTCGTAGACATTGGTTTCAAGTCCGAGGGTGCTATCTCCATCCGCGAATTCGGCGACCCCACCGCGATTGAGATCGGCCAGGAGGTTGAAGTCTTCCTCGAGAATGTCGAGGACCTCGAGGGTCGTGTCGTGTTGTCGAAGCAAAAAGCCGACTTCATGCGCGTTTGGGACGGGATCAAGGAGGCTCACGACAACGGCACAACCGTTCGTGGTCGTCTCATGCGACGCATCAAGGGTGGAATCGTCGTCGACCTGCTCGGCGTCGAAGCCTTCCTCCCCGGCTCGCAGATCGATATTCGCCAGGTCAAGAACTTCGATCAGTATCTCGGCAACGAATACGAATTCAAGATCATCAAGCTGAACAAGGCACGTCGAAATATCGTCGTCTCCCGCCGCTCCGTCCTCGAAGAGGAACGTGAGAAGATGCGCGGCGAGTTGGTTGCCGAGCTGGAAGACGGTCAGTTGCGCGAGGGCGTCGTCAAGAACATCACCGATTTCGGTGCCTTCATCGACCTCGGTGGCCTCGACGGTCTGCTGCATATCACAGACATGTCCTGGGGGCGTGTCAGTCACCCGTCAGAGATGGTCTCCATCGGTGACCGCATTCGCGTCAAGGTCCTCAATTACGACCGCGAGCGTGAGCGCATCTCCCTCGGTCTCAAGCAATTGACGCCGCACCCATGGGAGAACATTGGGGACAAGTACCCGGAGACGACGACGACACAAGGTAAGGTCGTCAGCATCACGGACTATGGTGCATTTGTCGAACTCCAGGAAGGCATCGAGGGCCTCGTCCACATCTCCGAAATGTCGTGGACTCAGCATGTGCGTCATCCGTCCAAGCTGGTCTCGATCGGCGACATGGTCGATGTAGTCGTGCTGAAGCTCGATGTAGAGAATCAGAAGATCTCCCTCGGTATGAAGCAGACCGATCCAGATCCATGGGAGACACTGGACGCACGTTACCCCTCCAGCACGCGCCTTGAGGGAACCGTGAAGAGTCTGACGAACTTTGGTTCTTTTGTAGAGATTGAAGAAGGCATCGACGGACTCGTCCACATCTCTGATATGTCATGGACACGTCGAATTCGCCAGGCGAGCGAAATGTTTAAGAAGGGCGATGTGATTCCGGTTGTGGTGACAGACATCGATGTCAAGCGTCGTCGGATCTCGCTGAGCCATAAGATGGCCTTTGAGAATCCGTGGCCAACCTTGTCAGAGAGTCATGCTGTCGGGACCGAGACCAGCGGTTCAATCTCGAGAATTCTCGATCGCGGCGTCGTCGTCAGTCTCGACAACGACGTAGACGGCTTCGTACCCCTGTCGCAGTTGGGTATTGATGGCTTGGAGATCCCGCGGCAAGCCTTCGATGGCGGCCAGCAGATTCCGCTGAAGGTCATTGAATTCGACGAGGATCAGAAAAAGATCGTTCTCAGTGTCATCGAGTTCCTGCGTGACAAGGATCAGGCCGAGGTCGACGCCTACGTCGAAGCTCACCCGATTGTGGAAGTACCTGAACCTGAGGAAGACGAAGAAGAACGTGATCGTGACGAGGAGATGGAGAGCTGGGGCGGTGAGTCGGCGGCCCCCGAAGAAGAATAACATCCCCTCGATGTAGAGACTGCCAAGGGAGCGTGACCTATGGGTCACGCTCCCTTCGTCTTTGTAGACGTCTCGCACCCGGCTATCTTTCTCGTCATCCCACTTCCCCTCATCAGCGACGCCTAAAGATGTCGTCACCCAAGCTATCTCCAGCGATGGAGCAGTATATGCGCTTCAAGCGGGAGCATGAGGATGCGATCCTCTTCTTCCGAATGGGTGACTTCTACGAAATGTTCTTCGAAGACGCCAAGGATGCCTCGCGTCTTCTCGGCCTCACGCTGACGTCCCGAAACCACGGCAAGACCTCCGGCGAGGTTCCCCTGGCCGGAATCCCGCATCATGCGATGGAGGGTTATGTTGCGCGACTGGTCGGCATGGGCCGCAAGGTCGCCATCTGTGAGCAGGTGGAGGATCCGAAGAAGGCCAAGGGCATCGTCAAACGGGATGTCGTCGAGGTCATCTCTCCTGGCACCGCCCTCGCCGATTCAATGCTTGATGGGCAGCGCAATAATTTCACTGCCGCCATCTGTGTTGATGCCAAGGTGGCCGGGATCGCACTTGTGGATCTGTCGACAGGTGACTTTTCTGTCGATGAGGTAGAGAGATCTCTTCTTGTCGATGAAATCGAGCGGATGGCCCCGGCGGAGCTGCTGCTACCCGCAGGCGACGACGATACGTTACGGCTCGACTTGACCACCGTCCTACCGGGCGTTGCAGTGTCTTACGTTGAGAGCTGGAATTTCGAATACAACAGTGCCCGCGAGTTGCTGCTGGAACAGCTGAATGTGCATTCGCTCAAAGGTTTCGACTGCGACGATCTTGATCAGGGACTGCGTGCGGCGGGGGCCGCCCTGGCCTATTTGCGCGATCATCAGCGTGCCAGTGCAATTGATCACATCAACCGTCTTCGTCGGCGTCGCCGCGGTGACCATCTGCTGCTCGATGCCGCAGCTCAGCGCAATCTGGACTTGCTCAACAATCAGCACGATGGCAGTCGAGAGGGATCGCTGCTGAGTGTTCTCGATCACACACGCACGGCACTGGGGGCCCGGCTTCTTCGTCTGTGGCTCTCGGCTCCCTTACGTGATCCGATTCAGATCAACGCACGTCTGCAGCTGGTCACCGCCATGGTGGAGACCCGCGCCCAGCGAGCTCGCCTGCGCGAGCAACTGGAGCGCATTGGCGATCTTGAGCGGATGATGGCTCGTGTCTGTTGCCATCGTGCCTCGCCTCGAGATCTGGGGGGGCTGGCTGCATCCGTGGCGGCCCTTCCGGATGTCGGCGCTGCAACGACGATTTTTGACACACCTCTGGCACGCAGTCTGGGGGCGGATGAATTGCCCTTCGTTGAGGGACTTTTGCAGTTGCTGGCAACGGCCCTGGTGGATGATCCACCTGCAGGTTTAGCAGATGGCGGGGTGATCCGCGATGGCTACGATACCGAACTGGATGAATTGCGCGCCATTGCCGCTGGGGGTCGCGACTGGATTGTTCAGCTACAAGTGGCAGAGCGCGAGCGCACGGGAATCGGCAGCCTCAAGATCGGCTACAATCATGTCTTCGGATACTACATCGAAATCAGTAAGGCAAACCTCGAGCGGGCCCCCGACAACTACACGCGCAAACAGACATTGGCCAATGCGGAACGCTTTATCACGCCCGAGTTGAAGGATCACGAGGCAAAGGTTCTCAAAGCAGAGGAGCGGATCTCGCAGTTGGAGTCAGAGATCTTTGTCCGCGTACGCGACCAGGCGGCGGCGTTCGCAGCCCAGGTCCAGCAGGCGGCCCGCACGGTGGCACAGATCGACGTTCTGGCCTGCTTCGCTGAACTGGCAGAAATAGAGGGCTACTGTCGTCCGGATGTGGATGACTCGACATCCCTCGAGATCGACGCGGGCAGACACCCGGTGGTGGAAAGGCAGCTTCGCGACGGCCGCTTTGTCCCAAATGATCTGCGCCTTGATACGCACAGGCAGCAGATCATGCTGATCACGGGCCCAAATATGGCTGGCAAGAGCACGATCATCCGGCAGGTCGGCCTGATTGTATTGATGGCGCAGATGGGTTGCTATGTGCCGGCCAAGAAGGCGCGGATCGGTATCGTCGACCGCATTTTTACACGCGTAGGTGCCTCTGACAACCTTGTTCGGGGAGAGAGTACCTTCATGGTTGAGATGAATGAAGCCTCAACCATACTCAACAATATCGGTCCACGATCATTGATCCTGATGGACGAATTGGGGCGGGGTACCAGCACCTATGACGGACTCAGCCTCGCATGGTCGATTGTTGAGTTCCTGCACGATCATCCGGACGCGCAACCGCGAACATTATTCGCCACCCACTACCATGAACTGACAGAGCTGGAGAGTCGACTCGAGCGCGTCTGCAATTTCAACGTCCTGGTTCGTGAAGAAGAGGACCGCGTCGTGTTTTTGCATCGTCTCGCGCAAGGGCCCTGTGATCGCAGCTATGGTATTCACGTAGCACAGATGGCCGGTATGCCTGCCCAGGTCGTGCGCCGAGCCAGTGCGCTGCTGGAAGAATTGGAAGCTGACGCCTCCCCCGAAGGACTGTCTCGTGAGCGTGCGACGCCGCAGATGGATTTATTCGGCGGCGGTTCGACGCCGGCATTGGTACAATTAATGGAGGAGTTACGCCAACTCGACGTAGCGCAGACGACACCACTGGACGCGCTTAATCGATTGTCACAGTGGAAGCAGCGCTTGGAAGGGGCCGAGGGGCCGTCAACGGAGAACGGATGATGCCAACAGACCGCTTCACGAAGATGCAGAAAGTGGCGATCTTCCTCATCACGCTGGGAGAAGAGCGTACGCGGGAGATCCTCAGCGATGTAGACTTGGATACGGTGCAGCAGGTGAATGCTGCGATCGGGTCACTCGACAAGATCACTGCCGAAGAGAAGGCAGGCGTTATGCTCGAATTCGCCCACTTCTTCTATGAAGACAAACCTATCACATCCAATCAATCTGCAAGTTCGCCCTCCCTATCCAAGTCACCGGTCCTGCCTGGTCCACCGACACCACCTCCTACGGCGACGCAGCCGCCTGTAGATCTAGGCGCGCTGGGGCAGTCGGGCGATGCTGATATCAGTTCGGGCGCCGAAGAACAGGCTATCCTGCACACCCTAGAGCACCTGCGACGGAGATTGGATCCGGGCAAGATCGACTGGGGGCGAGCAGGATATGACTTTGGTGATGGCTTTAAGGGTCCCTCGTCAGATCGTGGGTAGGGCTATTGAAGTTCGTGTACTCGCTCCACGAGGGCGCGAGTAATTGCGGTCAGCGCGGCGAGGCCCAGCCCCAACTCGATCAACAGGGTCATCGTATCCACAGGTTGGCTCCATAGTTGGCTACATTTCACATCACAGTGGCTATAGCAATCTCCGGGCCGGAACCTTGACCTTTATCGTAAGTCCATACAAAACAGCATGATGATCGATACTCCCGTGACCACCGCCCACACACAGAAGGGGAAATCTATCCCCTTTACCTCCATCTCACAGATCATACTGACCCATGTCGAATAATCCCGAGGAAGAGGTCCTTGCCGGCCGCAGGTCGATTCTGGCTGCCTTCGAAACAGGCCAGCCGATTCGCCGCCTGCTAGTAGCACGAGGGTCCCACGGCGAGGCGATTGACGCCATTGTTGAACACGCACGTACCGTGGGTGTTCCCTTTGATCTTGTCGATCGCGTCGCCATCGAGCGCGCCGCAGGAGGGGTCAAGCACCAAGGCGTGGTGGCCATGCTCGCTGCCCGGGCCTATGCCGAGTTTCGGCCCTTGTTGCAGCAACCAAATCCCTTCCTGGTTTTTCTGGATGGGATTCAGGATCCGCACAATCTGGGTGCCATCATTCGCAGTGCTCACGCAGTGGGAGCCAATGGCATCATTATGCCACAGCGAGGCGGCATCAGTGGTGTCACCGCCGCCGTTTCCCGGGCCTCAGCGGGGGCGGCGGATCGACTACCGGTAAGTCGTGTTGGCAATCTGAGACGCGCCCTTGATGAGGCTCGAGACGCTGGTATCTGGATTACCGGGCTTGCGCCTGAGGGTGATCGCGAGGTTTCAGAGATCGATTTCCGCGGCAACGTTGGACTCGTCATCGGTGCCGAGGGCACTGGTTTGCGACGCCTTGTGAAGGAAGGTTGTGACTTCGTCGCCCGACTACCGATGGCACGTCCTGAGGCAGGATCCTTCAACGCCTCCGTCGCAGCAGGAATTGTCCTCTACGAGATGTTCCGTCAGCGACAGGTCGCGGTCGCCCCCCAGTGAAGCGAACTCTGCATCTGGGGTTGTCGATGTGGATCGGTGCTGTCGCTTTTGCGGTTGCCGCGAACTCGGAACCCTCTGCCTCCCCCGAGCCTGCCTCCCCCAAGTCCGACGACGTCGAATTCCAGTCAGTCTCTCGCCTCCTCGATGCGGCTCATAGTTCGGCGGACGCAGCCTTCGACTATGAGGCGGACCGCTTCATCGATCACGTACACGGCGACTCGCTGGTGCTGGAAGGTCATGCTGTCGTGTTGCACAAGGGAGCGCGCCTGGAAGCGGAGCGGATGGTTTTCTTTCGCAATCGTCACCTCATTGTGGCCACGTCCGGTAGTGTCAGCGCCGACTCGCCCGTGGTAGGGACGCTTGATTCGACCGACACCATCGCCATATCTGCAGACACAGTAGCTGCGCTCTCTGCAGACGCAGTGGCAGCACTTGATTCGATGGGGAGAAATGGTAGCGCATCGCGTCGAGCACAGGCCACGACCAAGCGACCACGTCTTACTCGCGGTGATGATGTCCTGGAGGGAGATGTCATCCTCTACGACACCAGGACGGGAGAAGGCTGGATCACCGACGGCCGCATCGCTCACGATGATGGCTTTTTCGCCGGCCAACGAATTCGCGCCCTGTCTGATGAGGAATTCCTCGTGGGCTCCGGATCCTATACGACGTGTGACGAAGAGCATCCGCACTTCGACTTCTACTCTCCACGGATCAAGGTGCTCGTCGGCGATATGGCCATCGCCCGGCCCGTCTATTTCCGCATTGCCGAGAGTCGTCTTATGTGGATCCCCTTTTACGTGTTTTCTCTACGCGAGGATCGACAGTCGGGTGTCCTGACGCCCGGTTTTGGTCGCCGGCCCCTCGCCTTCGGCAGTACGACGACGGAGTGGGAGGTCCGCAATCTTGGGTACTACTTCGCGCCCAGTGATTATTGGGATCTGACCCTGGCTGCAGATCTGCGCCAACAGACGGGCTGGGTCGGAAGGGGTGCGCTCAGCTATGCGAAGCGCTACGACTTCAGCGGCTCTGTTGAAGCAAAGCTGCAGAATCGCCAGGATGGCGAGATCAGCAACAGAGCCTGGTGGTTGTCACTGCGGCACCGACAACAACTGGGAACTTCTGCCTCACTCCAGGGCTCTGGCACCTTTCAAGGCGCACAGGATTTTCAGCGCGACAACGGCACGGCTCTTGATGACCGGCTCAACCGCACACTGCGTTCAAACATCCGGTTCGACAAAAGATGGCGCGACGCTGGCTGGTCCCTGAGTGCAGGTGCCAGTCAAACGAAAGACCTCGTTTCGGATCGCTCAGATGTCGTGTTGCCTGAGATCAGCCTGCGGGCGAACCGCAAATCGCTCTTCGGAAAAAAAGGAGCCGACGGACCGTGGTATACGCGAGTCTACTACGATGGCAATGCTCGCCTGCGTAACACGCGGCTGACGACGTCCACATCACAGACGGATCGTACTCGCGCCGATGCCAGTGCCCGCCTCTCAACACAGCAGCGGCCTGCGGACTGGTTGAATCTGAATGCCTCTTTTGGCAGCAGCTGGCGTGATCAAGATCTGCGACAAGGTTCGGACGAAGGGATCCGGACCGACCAGCTGTCTACGTCGGCTACTTTGTCGCAGACGGTCTATGGTCTCTTTCATCCCGAGATCGGGCGCGTGACCACTCTGCGCCATGTGCTGAAACCAGACATTGGGCTGAGCTTTGGCGCAACGCGAGCCGACACAGGTGGGGTGGGGTTTGCGGGCCGCAATGGACCGTGGAAAACGAATCGCCGTTTGACCTTCCGCTTGAGTAACAGTCTCTGGCTCAAGTATCTGCGCGGATCCACCGATGAGGACGAAGCCAAGATGCGGCTGGCACAGCTGAATCTGTCCTCATCCTACGACTTTGATCGAGATCGCCGACCGCTGTCGGATCTGGTCAGCAGTCTAACGGTAGAGGCTGGCAGAAGGGTCAATTCCCGTGTCAGTTTGCGCTCGGAATTCTATGATGAGGAAGATGAGTTGCTGACTCTTCCACGGGTGCGCCAATTTGAAGTCACTACGACATTGCGGCTCCTGCAGAGCAACACACCCAGCCAGCGTTCGCAGTCCAGTAACGGCAATCTCGATCGGCGGGATCGCTCGGATGACTATGGTTTCGAGAGCGGTCTTCAGCAGGATATTGAAGATCGCGATCGTGGGCGGAGTCTACTCGTGAGCCACTACTACTCCCGTCGTCGATCCCTCACACAGACGAGCCGGCGTTCCTGGTTTCGCGCGTCAATGGGTACGACGGTCTCGCGAGTCTGGCACGTGAACTACTCCGTCAACTTCAACCTCCAGGCACCAACCCTGGCCCTGACGGACACTGATCGCATTACGGCTGAGTTGCTCTCTGTGCAGCGCGAGTTCCATGACTGGACAGCAACCCTCAATGTCGAACCAAGTGGTTTCGCACAGAATCGTGCGTTCTACTTGAAAGCCCAGTTCAAACAGATCCCACAGTTGCGATTCGAGCGGGGTGATCGACGCCGGATCGGCACATGAGGCTTGTTGTCCAAAGAGCTCGAGAGGCCAGCGTCTGTGTTGACGGAAAGATCTGTGGCCAGATTAGGTCCGGGTTGGTTGTGCTGGTGGGCGTCCACTCCCAGGATGCGATGCACGACGTCGAGTTTTGCGCCGACAAGTGTGCACACCTGCGCGTCTTCAACGATGAGGAGGGACGTATGAATCTGTCGCTTCTCGAAACGGGAGGCGCCATGTTGGCGATCTCCCAATTCACGTTGTATGGCGACTGCAGGAAGGGACGGCGGCCAAGCTATCATGATGCAGCCGCACCGGAACCCGCTCAACAGTTGTACGAGTCATTCATGCAACGGGTCGAGGGTCATGGAATACATGTCGAGCGTGGAGTCTTCGGGGCCCACATGCAGGTGCAACTCGACAATGATGGCCCTGTAACCCTCATCGTCGAGAGTCCACAGAAATGAAGATCGAGCGCCTGGTTCTGGCGTCCGCCTCACCGCGACGCGTCGAATTGCTACGGCAGTTAGGGCTGCAGTTTGAGCAGATTATCAGTCCCAATCCAGAGCCTGCTCCCACGGGAGATCCTGTTGATCATGCGATGCAGTCGGCACACTCAAAGGCACAGGCTGTAGCCAACGATCTTGGAAATCCGCCAGACACCTGCGTAATTGGCGCTGATACGGTCGTCGCCATTGGCGATACGCTCCTCGGAAAACCCACAGACCCTGATGATGCACTGCGAATGCTGCGCTTATTGGGTGGTCGGCAGCACCGGGTGTGTACAGGTGTGACGGTGATCGACGGCCAGGGGGTCGCACATTCGGCAACAGAGACGACGATCGTGCACATGGCATGCTTAAGTGATGATGTCATAATAAGTTACGTTGAGTCGGGAGAGCCACTCGACAAGGCGGGTAGCTACGGAATTCAGGGACTTGGCGCACGATTTATTGAAAGAATAGAAGGCTGTTACTATAATGTGGTCGGCTTGCCACTCTATCGACTCACTACCCTCCTCGCGGCAGCCGGATTCAACGTCGACACCCAATCCAGCACAGACAATTCATGACGGAGAAGACCGAGCTTTCCATCGCCGCAGTGCTTCGACGTGGTAGAGAAGCTCGCGGTGAGAGTATAGAGCAAGTTCAGCAACAACTCGGCGTTTCGCTGATGATCCTGCAGGGGATCGAGTCGGAGCACTACGATGTTGTCGAGCCGATCTATGCACGCTTGGCGATTTGGCACTATGCGGAGCATCTCGGCCTGGGTGGCGACACCATGGCTGCCCGCTTCGAGCGCGAAATTGGCTTGCCAGAAGCGCCGGTCCCCATGAATACGGACCGATCGGCGCCAGTTCCTGTCACCCCCTCTTCGCCCTTGGTCGGTTTCCTGCAGCGTCAGCCCTTGAGTCGTGTGCTGGGTGCGACGGTCGTCGTTCTGATCCTCGTCATCGTTGGAATCGTGCTTGCTCAGCGGAGTGACACGGATGCGCAATCTTTCGAGCAATCTGACGACTACCTGTCGAGCCCGCTGGCCTCCCGCACACAGGACTCGAGCCAGGCTAACGGTAACAGCAGCGCCGTCACCGCAACATCGTCGCCGGCGCCCGCAAGCGATCGCACCGCGGCAGCAGTCCAAACTTCCGACCAGATACCTGAGCAGGCCCTAACTCAGGCGGAGGAAGCGGCGGCGAGTCCTGCAGCAGCCGACAACCAGCAGATCCAAACCGCATCGTCGAACCCCGCACCTGCCGTGACGGAGCGGCTTAAGCCCGTCTCATCGCAGGATTCAGCTGCAACCCTCGCGACCAGCGCTGCAACTGACCCAATGCAACAGGCGACCGCCGCTGCCGACGAGTCACAGCGACCGGAGAACGAGGTCCCCTTCCCGACACGTGCCGCTGACGTCACGACGCTTGTAACTGCAGCCATAGAGTTGGAGGCGCGGGCGATTGATTCAACATGGGTACAGGTACAGTGGGACGGGGTGGATGGCATCGAAGAAATCATCCCCAAGGGTGAGACTCGGCGTTGGCATGCCAGCGAATTCTTCATGGTCCGCGCCGGGCGGGCACATGGCGTGCATTTCAAGCTCCAGGGCGCATTATTAGGTGAGGGTCAACTGGGTGACGCGACAAAGGTCTTGCGTTTCCGGGGGTTGACCACCGGCTACCAGATGCTCGGGCCCGAGCTGGAGCCACTTGGCTCCTTCACCCAACTGCCCTCCCCCGAGGCAATAGCGGAGTCCGTCGTCACGGAGCTCCCGTGAATCGTCGCCTGGTGGAAGTGGCCCTGCCACCTCCCCTCTCTCGCCAACTCACGTACGCAGTTCCCGAGGAACTCACAGACGTTGTCTGTCTCGGCTCAGTCGTTTTGGTCCCGGTGCAGCAACGCCTGGTCACCGGCTTTGTGGTGAGCGATCTGGTATCGGCCTCTGGCATTGATGCAAAGGTGATTCGTGATATCAGCCAACTCATCGATGGCGCCTTGCTGAGTCCGGAGATCGTGCAGTTGTGCCGCTTTCTCGCCGACTACTACCTTGCCCCCCTTGGCGCCGCGCTGGCAGCTGCCCTGCCACCGGGTGTCCACATCACCTCCAAACGGCGTGTGCGACTTGGCCCAGAGAGCGAGTCTGCAACGGGTCTTGACTCACTCTCTCTGAGGCTCCTGCACGAGGTAAGCACGGCATCCTCACCATTGACGGTGACGACGCTCAGACGCCGACTCGGTGGTCGTGGCCTTGAAGCTGCCCTGCGTCGAATGAGTGTCACACAGGTGCTCGACATTCAACCCGATCTGCAGGATGCCAGTGTGTCGCAGAGAATGCGGCAAGCCGTGCACCTGCTAACACCTGAAGATGCCGAACAGACAGCGTCCCAACTCTCCCGCGCTCCCCGGCAAGCTGCGTGCGTGCGGGCTCTGGCCACGGCAGGAGGGCAGCTGCCGAAGCAGCAGCTGGTCGAGGATGGCTACGGTTACGCGGTTCTACAGGCACTTGAGAAGAGGGGCATCGTAGCGAGTGTCGACGAGCAGGTCATACGCGATCCGCTCGCCGGTCTGTCCGATGTCGATGCACCCGACCTCAAGCCAACAAAGGATCAGAGCGTCGCCCTGTCCATTGTCTGCGCAGCCATCGACAAGCAGGACAGTACCCCCATCCTGCTGCGTGGTGTGACCGGCTCCGGGAAAACCCTTGTTTATCTGCGTGCAATCGAACATGCTCTCACCCTCGACCGTGGAGCGATTGTACTGGTACCCGAAATCGCCTTGGCATGGCAGATGGTCCGACGCTTCCGTGCCCATTTCGGTGAGCAGGTAGCCGTCTTGCACAGCCAGCTGTCCATGGGTGAACGTTTCGATACGTGGCAGCGCCTGCAGAGCGGCGACCAGCGGATCGTAATCGGCGCCCGTTCCGCTCTGTTTGCCCCTGTGCGCAATCTGGGCGTCTTCGTCGTCGACGAGGAGCATGACGGCTCCTATTTTCAGGACGATCTGGACTCGCGTCAGCCCCTGGCTTATTCAGCCAGAGATCTGGCCGTCGTGCGTTCACGCCTTGCAGGTGCCGCCGTGATCCTGGGGTCGGCAACACCCAGTCTTGAGTCTCATTGGAACGTGAAGCAAGGTAAGTATCATCTCGCTGAACTACCTTCACGTGTAGACGACAGACCGTTGCCGCGTGTCGAGGTAGTTGATATGCGCGACGAGCCCTTTCAACGACGTGAGCGCGCCCTGTTCTCTAAGACCTTGCGAATTAAGATTCGTGAACGTCTCGAGCGCAAAGAACAGATTGTCTTGCTGCAAAATCGGCGTGGCTTTGCCCCTGTCGTGCAATGCGGTGCTTGTGGTGAAGCGGTGGAGTGTCCTCGTTGTGGTGTCTCACTAACCTGCCATCGCGTCGAGGGCGAGGATCTGCGCTGTCACTATTGCGACCACCGACAGCCTGTTCCGAGTCGATGTGGGCACTGCCAGAGCGATGAAGTGAGACTTCAAGGCGTCGGCACACAGAAGGTCGAAACAGCCCTCGAGGAACAGTTTCCCGACATCCGCGTCATTCGTATGGATGTAGACACGACGGGCTGGAAGGGTGCTCACGACGAATTGGTCGAACGCTTTCGGCGACGGGAGGCTGACGTACTGCTCGGAACTCAGATGGTTGCCAAGGGACTCGACTTTCCAGATGTGACCCTGGTAGGGGTCATTTCCGCGGACACCGGTCTGCACATGCCTGACTTTCGAGCGTCAGAGCGAAGTTTCCAGTTGCTGACGCAGGTGGCGGGACGGTCTGGGCGGGGAGATCAACCAGGGGAAGTCGTGATTCAAACCAGATTGCCCGATGAAGCTGTTTTGAAAGCGGCGGCTCACCAGGACTTCGACGCCTTTGTGGAAACCGAACTTGTCGAACGGCGCGCCGCCGGCTTCCCCCCTTTTGGACGACTCATCGTATTTCGCTGGCGGGGTGACGAAATCGCCGCCGTTGAACAAGCAGCACACGAAGGAATCATCCGCCTGCGGCAAACCTGCAGGCCGGGCGTGCAATTGCTCGGTCCCGCGCCCGCACCCTTGGCACGATTGCGCGGGCGACACAGATTCCAGGCTCTGCTTATGGGGCCTTCTGCGCAAGCACTACGTCATACAACGACGGCCGCCTTGGAACCGATGCGTGTGGCGGCAAGTCGTTTTCATGTCGACCTGGCCGTCGTCGTCGACCCTCAAACAACGATGTAGGTATGAGACCAGAGCGATCATTTGCCATCTTGTTGCTGCTGTTGGGTATGTCCAGCATCTTGCCAGCTCAGTTGGCCAAAGATTCTGAGTGGGCAGCATTTACGAGTATGACTCAGACAAATGATATTGTCGTGGCTGGCAACGATGTATGGCTGGCTACGGGAGGTGGGGCATTGCACTATGATCGCACATCCCAGACCTATCGCCGCTTCACCCGCCTCGACGGTCTTGGTGGCAACCAACTGCTATCGGTGGCGATCGACGAAAATGGAATTGTCTGGTTTGGTTCTGCCGCCAAGGGCCTGAGCAGACTGCAGGCCGGTGCGTCCCATTTTGATCCCCCCTTTCTTGAATTTCGCGATCGGGACATCCTGTCGTTGTTTGCCGATGGCGACAGACTATACGTGGGCACAGATCGTGGCCTGAGTGTCTTCCTTCTTGAAAAGCAGGAGGTAAAGGAGAGCTATCGCCGGCTGGGGACTCTAGCAAAGGATGCCGCCGTCAATGCCCTGACCATCCACGATGGGATCATCTTCGTTGGCACCTCTGAAGGCCTCGCCTGGGCAAGTTTGTCGCAGCCAAATCTTCAGGACCCCGACAGTTGGAGTTCAGCGTTGAATGTCGGTCAAGTGAAGGATGTTATCGCCATCGGTAACAACGTCATGGCTGGATCCTCCCTCGGCATATTCTCCTATGACCCGACAGCCGATCGATTTTTCCTCGACTTCGACGGTGAGGCGGTCGATGGCTTAGGCTCCTTCGAAGGACGGGCTCTGGCCGCCACGGACGAAGGAAATTTCCTCCAACGCTTGGGTGCCGGTATCTGGCGACGCATTGGCGCGCCATTGATTTTCGATGTTCGAGGTGTTTCTGAAATCAATGATGGATCGGTGTGGCTGGCGACCGAAACCGGCCTGCGCACAATTCGCGCCGAGACCCCCGCATCTTCTGGCGAACCGGGCTCCAGTCGCTTCTATGATCTGCGACTCGTCGATGGTGATCTGTGGGCGGCCAGTGTACCCGATGATCAACAACGCATCTTGTCGGCTGGCGTCTATCAATTGCATGATGGCACGTGGACTGTCTTCGACGAATCATCTGGCATGCCCAACGATGAGTTGGTCGCGATCGAGACAGATAGTCAGGGACGCATCTGGATTGGTAGCTGGGGTGGTGGTATCGCCATTCGACAGTCCGATCGCTGGTTCGAACTCGATGAGACGAATTCTGTTCTGCGTGGTATCGGGCCAGGTGCGGACTTCGTCGCCATCAGCGATGTTCAGCGAGATGTCGATGGCAATCTTTGGATTGTCAATGTCGCCGTTGGGATTGCCGTCATTGATAACTACCCGCAGACGCAAGGCTATTTGTTCGATCAAGTGGCCCTCGGTCAGTCTGCCGGGCTCGACCTGTTTCGCATCGGTCTGGCTCGCGATGGGCACAAGTGGGTGGCGAGTCGCACGGACGGCCTCGTGATTCTCGACGATGGTGGCACGCCCTTCACGGGCGGAGACGATCGGATCGTGGTGATCAATCAACTCGTAGAGCCAAGACTGTCGAGCAATCGTACCTTCGACCTGCTTGAAGATGATGATGGCACGCTCTGGCTTGCCACGGACAGCGGTCTGAATGCGATCGGGGGATCCTACGATCGCTCAGCTGGAGAATTTCGCGCCAGCACCTGGCGAGTATACGGCAGCCTGGATGGACTCCCCTCAGACGAGATCAATGCCCTTGAAATCGATGGGGATGGCCATCTATGGGTCGGGACCAGTGCGGGCCTTAGCCGGATTGACAATGGCGAAGTCGCCATCACTCTGACATCGACCAATTCCGGTCTGATCAACGATCGTGTCACCGGGCTTCTCTTCGACGCAGAAGCCAACGAATTATGGGTCGGGACCTTTGATGGTCTCAACCGACTTCGCCTCGGGACGGCTTCATCCAATGGCGAAGATCCAGTATCTGGCAGTGGCGTGTTCCCCAATCCCTTCGTCACAGACGGACACCAACAGCTGACCTTCGCCGGACTACCCCTCGGCGCGACACTCGAGATCTACACCCTTCATGGCGAATTGGTGACCTCACTACAGGCGGGCGTCGGACGCGGATCTGTCAGCTGGAGTGGCCTGAATGATGCCGGTTTTCTCGTCGGCTCCGGCATCTACTTCTATGTCGCCCAGGCGCCGTCCTCAGAGATTGTCAGAGGTCGTTTTGCCATCGTCGATGGTGCGCCACAGTGATCGAACCGCAGCAGACACGATGTCATGCCGTTCTCGTCTTCGCCCTGCTTGTTTACCTGCTCAGCGGCTTGCGCGTCGACGCGCAACCCGAACGCACAGCAGGTTTCACGATTGCCCGGGTTCAGTACGATGGTGGCGGTGATTGGTATAGTGACCCCTCCTCGTTGCCGAATCTGATGTCCTTCCTTGGCGAGCAGACAACGATCATCGTCGCGCAGGGACCGGCTCGGGTGCACCTCGACGACGAAGAACTGTTTTCTTTCCCCTATCTATACATGACCGGACACGGAAATGTTCATCTCACAGACCCGCAGGTAGATCGACTCCGCCACTATCTAGATGCCGGTGGCTTTCTTCATGCCGATGACAATTATGGCATGGACGAGTCCTTCCGTCGGGAAATGAAACGCCTGTATCCCAGCAAAAGTTTCGTCGAATTACCCATCGATCACGGCCTTTTCAACTGTCATTTCGACTTCCCTCTGGGTTTGCCGAAGATTCACGAACACGATGGCAAGCGGCCACAGGCACTTGCTCTGTTCGACGGCGACCGCATCATCGTCCTCTATACATATGAGACCGATCTGGGAGATGGCTGGGAGGATGCACATATCCACAACGACCCCGAGATTACCCGTCAGGCGGCATTGCGCATGGGAACAAACATTGTTGTCTGGGCGCTGACCCACTAGCGCAATCCTATGTCGCCAGAATCATCTCAATACCAGATCCTCGCCCTGCTGCGACGGCTACGGACGCGGCTGGTGGCCATCGAAGGGTCACGTGCAGCACTATGGTCCTTGACGTGGTTTCTGGGCCTGGGAAGTCTGGCAGTGCTCATCGAAGCGCTGGTCTATCTGCCCCCCTATTGGCGGCTACTACCCCCTGGCTTGGCCGTCACGGGCGCAATCGTTGCGGCTCGCACGGTGCTACGTCAAGGTTTGGGCGGGGTCTCAGACGCCCACTCAATGGCACTCTTTGTCGAGCGCCGCGTGCCGGTCCTCGGCGAGCGACTCATTACTGCCTTTGAATTGGCTGACGACGCCAACTGCTCGACCACGCTTCTGGCCGCCACCCGCGAGGAAGCTCTTGCAGCGCTGCAACAGACCGATGTCAGCCAGATCTCGTCGCTGAGACGCTCGCGTGCCGCCCTGGGTGCGGTGGCGGCGGGGTTGGCGTTGATGCTGTTGATTGGGACCGCCTTTGCCGAGCAGATTGCCGACGTTGAACATCGATGGCTGCATCCAACACATCCCTTCAGTCCCCCACAGCGCACACAGATCGCCTTGCACATTGAGGATGAGACCGTCGTCGCCGGAGACGATGTGAATATCAGTCTATTGCTGGATGGAGAGCTGCCGACAACGGCGACTCTCGCTCGACGCTATGTCGGGGAATCCTCGTGGCTGAGGGAGCAACTGTTGGTAGAGACCGCGATGGATGCTCGCGCCAGGTATGTCTGGAAAGACGTGCGACAGTCCTTTGAAGTGCAGGCGCGTGCGGGAGACGCAGAGACCGTTGTGACACGCGTCGAAGTACTTGACCCGCCCGTCGTGACGAGCATACGGCTGGAATTCGACTACCCGGCGTACAGCGCGCTGCCACCGCGAATCGAAGAAAATGCAGGGGACTTTCGCGCACTCCCAGGCACACGCGTCCACCTGACGGCGTCATCGAACAAGAGACTGCGAGCCGCCCAGATCGTCATCGACGACACCATGCGAGTCGCAGCGCAGATCTCTGAACGCACGGCCCAGGTGGAGTGGATATTGCCATCTGCGGGCACGACGGGCAATCGACATCAGTATCACTTTCATCTTGTCGGTCACGAGGGCATCACGAATCGCGATCCCATTCGCCATACTGTGGATATTCTTCAGGATGAGTTTCCAGTTGTGGCGATCTCGATCCCGGGGCACGACACCGATCTGCCGGAATCCAGGCAGGTGCTGTTGGGACTCGAAGGGCGCGACGACTTTGGTATTACGCATGTTGATCTCGTCTATCAGATTAATGAAGACGCCCTCACCCGAGAGCGTATTGACATGTCAACGCAACGCGAACTTTCGCTCCACTACGCCTGGGATCTGAGCCGGCATCAGCTATTGCCGGAAGACCGCGTTCGCTACCATGTCGAAGTCTTTGACAATGATGTGGTCAGTGGCCCAAAGAAGGGCGTCAGTAACTCCTATACACTGCGTTTCCCTTCCCTCTACGAACTATTCGATGAAGTCGCCATCGACCAGGATCAACGCCTGGAGAAGCTGGAGGAATTGGCTGCAGAGGAAGCGCAGGCACGGGATGTCGTTGAGCAACTGCGCCGCGAGGTTCTCAAATCCGACGACATGAGCTGGCAGGAGAAAAAGGAACTCGACGCAGCACTCGAAGCCGAAGCAGAGCGTGCCGAAGCCGTGCAGGAACTGGCACGCGAGATGGCCGAGACGATGGATCAGCTCGAGGACAGTGGCCTCGGGTCAGAGCAATTGCTCAACAAGATCGAGCAGATTCGCGAACTGATGGCGGCCGTTGCGTCTCCGGAGATGCAGGAAGCGCTCGAGGCCCTGCAGCAGGCAACACAGGGAGAGATGGACCCTCAACGACTGGCCGAGGCCCTGCGTGAATTCTCGCAGGACCAGAAGAATTTTCAGGAGCGCCTCGATCGGACGATTTCGCTCCTGCAACAGATTCATGCAGAGCAGCGCTTGATGGCTGCCACGCAGCAGGCGGAAGATCTGCTCCAGCGGCAACAGCAGATCGATGCAGGGATAGGCGACCAGGACAGCGACAGGGACCACCAGCGCCTTGCGGACCAGGAGGCACGCCTGGCGGCAGACACGCAGCGATTACAGCAGGAGCTGGACGATCTCGGCGATGAGATGGGGCAGATTCATCCGCCAACAGCACAGGGGTTGGAGGCGCAAGCCGAGTCTATGGAAGAGGGCAAGCTCAGCCAGCGCATGCAGCAGTTGGAGCAGCAGTTGAAGGCGGGTCAGTCGCAGCAGGCACGCCGTGAGGGCGAGGGCCTTGAACAGGATCTGGGTCGACTCTCAGAGGCCATGATGAAAATGCAGGGCGAGTTCGCTGCCGGGCAGCGTGAAGATCTGATCGGTGCCGTCAGGCAGGTGACAGCTCTCGTGCTCGACCTCTCCATTCGACAGGAAGATCTTCGTCAACGCATCGATTCACTCGACTCTCCCACCGCGATGCTGGAAGCGCCGCGCCAATTCGCCCTCCGGGCGACGGCGCACAAGTTGATCCTGGCATTGGCCGAGGTCGGTCGTCAGACCATGTCCCTGCATCCAGGATTGCCCACGACACTTGGATACGCCCTGCAACACACCGAATCAGCGGCGGGGCATCTGGGTCAGAAGGAGCGGCACCGCGCACTTGAGTTGCAGAGCGAAGCGGTAGCCAGACTTAACGAGGCTGTGCAGATGCTGCGCCAATCGGAGGCCGACCTCGCTAGCTCGCAGATGCCCTCGGGGTTTGCCGAGGCTATGGATCGGATGCTCGGCCTGTCGCAACAACAGGCGGCCCTCAACGAGGCCACGCAGCAGGCCCTGCAGCAACAAGGGCGTCAGCAGGGCCAACAGGGACGCGGTGGTCAGGATGAACTGCTCTCGCGGCTGGCGCAGGAGCAACGTCGGATCTACCAGGCCCTTGGCGAGTTGGAACGCAATTTACGTGGCCAACGATCTATGCAGGAAAGGGTGGGAACGATTCAGAAGGAAATGGGTGATGTCCTGCAGCAGTTGGAGCAGCGTCGCCCGAGTCAAAATCTGCCACAGCGTCAACAGCGCATCTTGCAGCGAATGCTCGACGCGAGTCGCTCGATTCATGCCCGTGGCTTTGAGAAGAAACGACGATCGCAGGTAGCCACTGAACACGCTGGCACGGGCCCCACCTGGCTTCCGGAAGATCTCGGTCAAATGCCAGATCATTGGCGCAAGGCGATGGGCAACGCCATGTCCGGAGAATATCCGGCGGGCTATCGACAGCTCGTGCGACGCTACTATGAAGCGGTGTATTCAGACCTGTCGCAGTCAGAGACCGAGCAACCATGAAGAAGCGGCTTCTGGGTCTCGCCCTTCTTCAACTCGCCATCGTGTCGTTGAGTGTGCAGGCACTGAGTGCACAGGATCGCCGCGAGACCTTGAGCGAGGTGACGCAGCTGCGCCAGGATGGAGATCTTGTCGCCGCCGAAGAGAAACTGCGTGACTTCGTGGAGACCCATCCACAGGATTCGGCGATGGCTCTGAGCCTGGGTGATTTTCTCGCAGGCAGTGGTAAGGTCGACGCCGCGGTCACCGTGTGGACAGCTATGCTGCAGAGGGTCTCCCCGCGCCCCGACCACTACGTCAATGTTGCTCGGCGCATCCGGCGAGTTGGGCGATCGGAGTTGGCTCTAGAAACCCTCCGTAACGGTGTTCTGGCCCTCGGTAATCAGCGCCCCTTCCTCTGGGATCTGGCAGAACTGTACCTGGAGTTAGGCAATCAACAGGATGCCGTGACTCTGCACCTGGAGTTAATGCGTTACGAACCCTATCGCCTGTCTCAGATTACTGGCTTACTCGACATCCTGGTCTTACAGGACGCGCACAACGCACCTGTCGATGACCGCTGGAGCCAGTACGTTGAGCGATTGCGCGCATCCCTTGATCCAAAGAGCCGTGAACCGGGTCCCGCCCTGTTGCTGGCGCACGCGCTGCTCGTCTCCGGGGATCCCGCCGAAGGTGTTGCGATCCTTGCTGATCTGACCAAGTCGCGTCTGGGAGATCAGATCGAACTGGCGACGGATGGAATGATGAGATTTGCTCAGCGAAGTGAACAGCTGGGATATGCACAGATCGTGACACAGACGTACGGCCTGCTGACGCAGATGACGGGCGATGATCGATATGCGAGCACTTCGTTGCAACGGCGCGCGCAGATGCACATCCGTCAGGGAGAGCCGGCGGCGGCGATCGCCGTCTATCGACGCTTGCTGACCACGATCGAACGGCCTTCTGACATCGCCACATACGAGCTTGAGTTGGCCACACTCCTGCAGGCGGCTGGTGAGACAACTGAATGTCGGCAGATGCTCCAACGCCTGGCTTCCAACAGGCATCTGAGTCAACGACAACGAGCAGTGGCCCTGGATCTACTTGTGCAGACCGGTTGGCTCCTGGACGATTTCGATCTCGTGCGCGCAACACTGACGACACTTGCTAAACTGCCGGAGGGTGTGGGCAGAGCGGCCCTTGGCTTTACTGAACTGGCCATTCTGACCGGTGACGTTGAGTCCGCGCGTTTGCAGGCGGACAGCCTCGCCTCGCATCACCCCCATGACGAGAAGACGAACGATGCCCTGCAGTGGCTACTGCTTCTCGATAACCACATCGACACACCCGAAGCATTGCAACTCTATGCGCTGGGTCGCCACCGAATCCGTCAGGGACGGATGGAGGATGCTGCCACACAGTGGCGAAAGTTGGAAAAGGACTCCATGCCAGATCTGGCACACCAACTGCGACTCGAGGTGGGACGCAAGGTGGAGCGACAGAATCCAGGGCAGGCATTGGGACTGTATGAGGAAATCCTGGCCGATGTAGATTTGTCAGATCGCCTTCGCTTCACCGCGGCACTGGCCAGCGCGCGTATTCTGGTCAAAGTCGGGCGCGTCGACATCGCCGTGCGGCAGCTGGAGGAATTGCTACTGCAGCTGCCGGAAGACCCCCGCACCCCCATCGCCTTGAATGAGTTGCAGCTCCTTCGCCAACGAGATGAGGGCTGATCTTGCGACACCTACTGCTGTGTGCCGTACTCGTATGCCTTTGTGCCGGATCAACACCCGCCACGGCCCAGCGGCTACTGATTCCCATGGACCTGCAGCAGACAGACCACCTCAAGGCATATGGGTTGGCCTTCTGGATCCTGGAGCGGGAGGTGAGCGTCGAGTGGCTTCTCAATTATCGCGGCGGCGCCTTCGCGGTAGACGCCATCGATTTGATCTCCCGCGAGGCACGGCTCCGTGGTGTCACATTTGAGCAGATCGACGAGGCGCAGATGGCTTCGATCTATGCCGAGATTGACGCGGCCAACATGGATGTGGTGCGACTCGAAAAGTCGCCGCGTATCGCCGTCTACACACCGCCAAATTCGCAGCCGTGGGATGACGCGGTGACGATGGCTTTGGAATACGCCGCCATCGAATACGATAAGCTATGGGATGAGGACGTGTTGAGCGGCAAGCTTTCTGACTACGACTGGGTTCACCTTCACCACGAAGACTTCACCGGTCAGTATGGAAAGTTCTATGCGAGCTTCCGCAACGAAGCCTGGTATCGTGATCAGCAACGCCTGTACGAAGACGATGCACAGCGCCTTGGTTTTGCCAAAGTCTGGCAGATGAAGCATGCCGTAGCACAGAAACTCTATCAGTTCGTCTCAGGAGGCGGATTCTTGTTCGCTATGTGTTCGGCGACTGATACCTTCGACATCGCCCTCGCCGCAGGGGACAATGATATCGTCGGTGTTCCCTTCGATGGCGATCCACCTGCTGCCGGGGCGCAGCAGAGCCTGGACTTTTCTCGGACCGTCGCCTTCAGAGGGTTTCAGCTGGAAACCAATCCCATGGTCTACGAGCATTCCGACATAGATACGACGCCGAAGGATGTGCGACGCATTCGTTCAGCGGAAGCTGAATACTTCACTCTCTTTGAATTTTCCGCCAAACATGATCCAGTTCCGACCATGCTGACGCAGTGTCACACCAATATCGTGAATGGTTTCCTCGGACAGACGACTGCATTTCGCCGCCACCTGATCAAGGACGCCGTCGTGCGTCTCGCCGAAGAGGAGGGCACCGATGCCGTCAAATACATTCACGGACAGGTCGGCCGTGGTACATTTACCTTCTACGGTGGGCACGACCCGGAGGACCACAAGCATCACGTCGGCGACCCGGCAACGCAGTTGTCTCTGTATCCCAATTCACCGGGATATCGGTTGATTCTCAACAATGTTCTGTTCCCGGCGGCAAAGAAGAAGCCGCGCAAGACTTAAGGACTCTCCATGACGCAGTCGGATGTCGATGTCGTTGCCGAACTTCAGCAAGCACGTCGGACGCTTGAAGAGCAGATTTCCCAGACCATCATTGGCCAGCGTGAGATTGTCGATCATCTCCTGATCGCACTTCTCGCCGGTGGTCATTGTCTGCTTGTTGGTGTACCTGGCCTGGCGAAAACGCTGCTGATCCGCACAATCGCCCAGGCCCTCGACCTGGAATATGGCCGGATCCAGTTCACACCTGATCTGATGCCCTCCGACATCACCGGCACCGATGTTCTGGAGGAGGACCCGCAGACGGGTCACAAGGTCTTTCGCTTCGTGAAGGGACCGATCTTTGCCAATATCATCCTCGCAGACGAAATCAATCGTACACCGCCAAAGACACAGGCGGCCTTGCTTGAGGCGATGCAGGAACATGCAGTGACTGCGTCAGGACAAACCATGAAGCTGAGCGAACCCTTCTTTGTCCTGGCAACGCAGAATCCCATCGAGCAGGAAGGCACCTATCCCCTTCCTGAGGCGCAATTGGATCGCTTCCTCTTTGAACTAAGGATCGACTACCCCTCTGCTGCAGAGGAAGAAGAGATCGTGCGCACGACGACGGCCCTGAGTCAGAAGCAGGTGCAACCCGTTCTCAATGGCGAGCAGATCGTCGCCTTCCAGCGTCTCGTACGTCAGGTACCTGTCGCCGATCACCTGGTCCGCTACGCAGTGCGACTGGCACGTGCATCACGCCCCGAAGATGAGGCAGCACCAGAGTATGTTCGCGAAATGGTCAATTGGGGCGCCGGCCCCCGTGCATCCCAGTATCTGGTTCTGGCTGGCAAGGCAAGAGCCGCCCTCGACGGGCGTCACGCGGTCAGTCAACAGGACATAGATGCCGTCGCCCTTCCCGTGCTGCGTCATCGCGTCGTCGTCAATTTTCATGCGGAGGCTCAGAGCATGAAGGCCGATGACATCGTCCGCCGCCTGCTAGATGACATCCAGCCTGACAGCGTATGAGTGACGCACTCCATGAGTGATCCACTCCCGACACCACCAAATCTGACCGACTACCTGTCACCTGACATTGCCTCAGGCCTTGGCCGTCTCGATCTGGTTGCCCGTCGCGTCGTAGAAGGTTTCATCACCGGCCTGCACAGATCTCCCTATCACGGGTTCTCTGCAGAGTTCTCCGAACATCGCCCTTACCTGCCCGGTGACTCGCTGCGTGACCTCGACTGGAAGGCACTGGCCAAGACCGATCGACTCTACGTAAAACGCTATGAAGAGGAAACCAATCTTCGTGCCTACCTGATCGTGGACACGAGTGGCTCCATGCAATTTGGCGAGGAAGGCAGACTCACGAAATTCCGCTATGCCACGTGTCTGGCGGCGGCATTGAGCCTGTTGATGCTGCGTCAACGCGATGCCGTTGGACTCGCGCTGGTGCAGGATCAGGTGAAGAGCTTCGTACGCCCGCGGTCAGTGCGCAGCCACCTGCAAACCCTCTTGCTCGAACTGACCAAAGCCGAACCTGCAGCCGAAACACAGATGGCACCTGCCTTCCACGATCTGGCGGAAAGATTGTCACGACGTGGACTCGTCATCCTTCTGTCGGACCTGCTCGATGACCCTGATCAGATCATGTCGGGCTTGCGTCACTTTCGTCATCGTGGCCACGAGGTTGTCGTCTTGCAGATTCTTGACCCGCGCGAGCGCGATCTTGATTTCCGTCGAAACGACACGCGTTTCGTGGATCTGGAACAACCCGATTCTGATATCATCACCCAGCCCTGGCATATCCAGGAAGCCTATCAGCAGAAGATGGATGACCTGATCCGTCGCTACTCGACAGGCTGTGCAGAAGCGGGGATTGACTATGCGCTCCTGGACACGTCGACACCGTTCGAGATGGCCCTCAGCCACTACCTGGTCCGTCGTCGACGACTCGGGTAGCCTATCGACCCTGGGAGCCTACCAGACCACCCCGCGTGAATCACCGACACACCGTGATTTCGCCCTTGGACGCAATCTTGACTTTCTGCGCCAGATTGAGCATACTCAATCTTGAGCACAATCTTGCCTCTTTTTGCAGGATTGTGCGCCATATTTTGTTTGTGAATTAAAAACAACCACTTACGACGTGTTCAACAGAGCGTCGGCCAGACCCGTCGAGACCAATCCATGTCCTCAGAGACCTCAGCCCCGTTGTCAGATACAGAAGTATTGGAGCAATTTGCTCAGCGGGAATACAAAGAGGGTTTCGTAACAGATATCGAGACCGATTCAGCCCCTCCCGGACTCAACGAAGAGACCATCGCCTTCATCTCTGCGAAGAAGAAGGAACCCGAGTGGCTGCTCGAATGGCGCCTGAAGGCCTATCGCCATTGGCTGACAATGGAAGATCCAACGAAGCAGAAGGCCTCGCAGCGTTGGGCAATGGTCGACTATCCTGAGATCGACTACCAGGCGATCAGCTACTTCTCAGCGCCGAAAACGAAGAAGCTCAACAGTCTTGATGAGGTCGACCCGGAGATTCTCGAGACATACAACAAACTCGGCATTCCACTGCAGGAGCAGATGATGCTCGCAGGTGTCGCCGTGGACGCCGTCTTTGATTCGGTGTCGGTGGCGACGACCTTCAAGGACAAACTCGGCGAACTCGGTATCATCTTCTGCTCCTTTACCGAAGCGGTACACAATCACCCCGACCTGGTGCGCAAGTATCTGGGCTCAGTGGTCCCGACGAACGACAACTACTACGCCGCCCTGAATTGTGCCGTCTTCACTGACGGATCCTTTGTGTATATCCCGCCCGGTGTCCGCTGCCCCATGGAGTTGTCGACCTATTTCCGCATCAATGCGGCCAATACGGGGCAATTCGAGCGCACCCTCGTGATCGCCGACGAAGGTGCGTATGTGAGCTATCTGGAAGGTTGCACTGCCCCGATGCGCGATGAGAATCAGCTGCATGCGGCGGTGGTGGAATTGGTGGCCCTCGACGATGCACAGATCAAATACTCGACGATTCAGAACTGGTACCCTGGCAATGCGGAGGGAGTCGGGGGGATCTACAACTTCGTCACCAAGCGTGGCGCCTGTCGCGGCGACCGATCGAAAATCAGCTGGACCCAGGTTGAAACGGGCTCAGCCATTACCTGGAAATACCCCAGCTGCATTCTTCAAGGGGACGACTCGGTTGGCGAGTTTTATTCCGTCGCCGTCACCTCCGGCAAACAGCAGGCTGACACAGGTTCGAAGATGATCCATCTCGGCAAGAACACGAAGAGTACGATTATCTCCAAGGGTATCTCTGCCATGCAGGGACAGAATACCTATCGAGGCGCAGTGCAGGTGATGAAGCGCGCCACAAATGCACGCAACTTCACGCAGTGCGATTCGATGCTGATCGGCGATCAGTGTGGTGCCCACACGTTTCCCTATATCACCGTGCGCAATTCCTCCTCCACCGTCGAACACGAGGCAAGCACGAGTAAGATCGGGGAAGATCAGATCTTCTACTGCAATCAAAGAGGACTTAGCACGGAAGATGCCGTGAGCATGATCGTCAACGGTTTCTGCAAGCAAGTATTGGCAGAGCTGCCCATGGAATTTGCCGTGGAAGCAACCAAACTACTCGGCATCAGCCTCGAAGGTAGTGTCGGCTGATTCCAGCAGCCACCTAAGGCATATCATTTTGCGGGCCGCTGCATCGATCAGCGTGTCACGCGCAGCAAAACTCGCAGCAAGCGCTGACCACAGGGAGGCGCCATGAATCTCAAGGGAGACCACGCACCATGTTAAAGATTTCCAATCTGCACGCCTCCGTTGAAGGAACGCAGATCCTGAAAGGTATCAGCCTCGACGTAGCCCCGGGTGAAGTACATGCGATCATGGGGCCCAATGGCTCTGGCAAGAGCACCCTCGCCCAGGTTCTGGCTGGCCATGACGCCTACGAAGTGGACGATGGTTCTGTCAGTTTCCTTGAAAAGGACCTGCTCGACATGTCGCCCGAAGATCGCGCCAGAGAAGGCGTGTTCCTTGCCTTCCAGTATCCGGTTGAGATTCCCGGAGTCAATTCTGCCTACTTCCTGCGCACCGGTCTCAATGAGATTCTGAAGTCACGCGGCGAAGAAGAGATGGATGCCATCGACTTCCTGCAGCTGATTCGTGAGAAGCTGAAGTTGGTAGAAATGGACGAGAGCTTTCTCAGACGCTCTGTCAACGAGGGTTTCTCCGGTGGTGAAAAGAAGCGCCACGAGGTATTGCAGATGGCCGTTTTGGAACCGCGACTGGCGATCCTTGATGAGACAGATTCCGGGCTCGACATCGATGCACTGAAGGTCGTCGCCAATGGCGTAAATGAATTGCGCGCGCCTGACCGCAGCACGGTGGTCGTCACCCACTACCAGCGTCTGCTCGATTACATCGTCCCCGATTTTGTGCACGTGCTCATGCACGGCCGGATTGTTCGTTCTGGTGGCAAGGAATTGGCCCTGAAATTGGAAGCGCAGGGGTATGACTGGATCCGCGAGGAGGTCGCCGGTCAGGATCAGACGGTAGAGGCCTAAGGAGTGAGCGAAATGAATCCAGAATCAACCCAGAGCATCGAGCACTACGGTAGCCTCTTTACCGCATTTGAGGCAGGGCTGAATGGCGGCGCAAGCAGCACCGTCCATACAGTCCGTCAGGCGGCCCTCGAGGCGCTTCGCCGTGAGGGATTTCCCACTCGGCATGATGAAGCGTGGCGTCACACCAATCCTGCGCCCCTGTCGACAGGACTCTACGGACCGACTGATACGACATCACTCACGACATCGGATCTGAGTGACTGGTCGATCGAAGGACTACAGGATGGCCCACTGCTTGTCTTTGTAAATGGCCAGTTCAGCGAGGCGCATTCGCGACTCACGGATATACCAGATGGCGTGCAGATTCAGAGATTGTCAGAGGCGATTGCAGGTGAGAACGCCCTGGTCGCCGAACATCTCGGCAAGATCGCTCAGGTTGAGGATGGAGGGTTTGCCGCCCTCAATACGGCCTTTGTCGATGATGGAGTCCTGGTCAGCGTCGATCCATCCACGCTCTGGGACGTGCCGATTGAGATACTCTACATCACCCGCCCGGGACCAAACCCGACATTGGTCACGCCGCGAACTCTGGTTGTCGCAGGTGATGGCAGCCAGGTACAGTTCGTCGAGACGTTCGTCACAATCGGCGCTGGTGACCACCTCACGACGCCGGTGACTGAGATCTGGCTTGGCGTGGGTGCAACAGTCGAACACACACGTCTGCAGATCGACACCGATCAGGGCCATCACACGTCCTCCCTGTTCGTACGCGAGGGCGAAGACGCTCGCTTCACGTCACACAGCATCGGCCTGGGTGGGAAGCTGGTGCGCAATGATGTCACCACCGTCCTGGCTGGTGAGCGGATCGTGTCGACCCTCAATGGATTGTTCCTTTCACGAGGGCAAGAACACGTCGACAACTACACGAGTATCGAGCACGCGGCACCAAATTGTGAGAGTCACGAACTCTACAAGAGCATCCTCGCCGACGCGTCGAATGGCGTTTTCCGCGGCAAGATCCACGTCCACCAGATCGCGCAGCAGACCGATGCGTATCAGTCGAACCAGAATCTCCTGATCGGCGACGATGCCGGTATCATGTCGAAACCACAGTTGGAGATTTACGCCGACGACGTGAAGTGTTCACACGGTTCAACGACGGGCGAACTCGACGACGAGGCCATCTTCTATCTACGGGCACGTGGAATCGGCGAAGCGACAGCACGCGGCGTACTGACACGAGCCTTTGCGGATGAGCTTGTCGATTGTATCAGCCATGAGGCGATTCGGTCGCATGTTGACGCCCTCGTCACTTTGCGACTTGAGCAGGTACTGGCGTCGGGGAGCGAATCGTGACGGTGGCACAGACAGCACCTGTGCGCGACGCAGCACCTGTGCGTACCAGCGAACCTTTTGATGTAGACGCCGTCCGGCGTGACTTTCCGATTCTCGGACGGGCTGTGCGTGATCGGAGGTTGGTATATCTCGACAATGCGGCGACAACGCAGAAGCCGCGTTCTGTCATCGAGTCCATCGAGCGCTTCTACGAAGAGGACAATGCGAACATCCATCGGGGAGTGCATCTGCTGAGCCAGCAGGCGACGTTTGGTTATGAACGGGCCCGCGGACGGATCGCCACATTCATTAACGCCCCCGAAAGCAGTGAGTGCATTTTCTTGCGCGGCACGACAGAGGCGGCAAATCTCGTTGCCCATGGCTTCGGCCGCCCGCGCTGTGGCCCTGGTGACGAGATCATTATCACCCATATGGAACATCATTCGAACATCGTTCCATGGCAGCTTCTGTGTGAAGCGACGGGGGCGACTCTACGAGTCGTGCCGATCAGTGATGAAGGTGTTCTCGATCTTGAGGTCTACGAGCAATTGCTGAGTGAGAAGACGTGCCTTGTCGCCGTTGCTCATGCATCCAATGTCCTGGGCACTGTCAATCCGATTCGACAGATGGCCGACCTGGCTCATGAACAGGGTGCCGTCGTGTTTGTTGACGGCGCGCAGGGGGCGCCTCACCTGGCCGTTGACGTGCAGAGCCTCGGCTGTGATTTCTATGCCTTCTCGGGCCACAAGCTTTTCGGTCCAACGGGCATCGGTGTCCTTTGGGGACGACGAAATCTCTTGGACAACATGTCGCCCTATGAGGGCGGCGGTTCAATGATTCAGACCGTCACGTTGGAGTCATCGACCTATGCGGATGTGCCGACTCGATTCGAAGCGGGCACACCCGACATTGCCGGTGCGATCAGTCTGGCAGCCGCTATCGACTACCTCAATCGTTTCGGTATGGACTCCCTTGCCGCCTATGAGGACGGTGTCCTCGACTACGCGCAGCAACAGTTATCACAGATCGACTCGGTCCGCTTGATAGGTACTGCCCCCGGCAAGGTATCTGTCGTCGCATTCGCATTGAAGGACGCCCACCCACACGACATTGGCACGATTCTCGATATGGAGGGAATTGCGGTGCGCACCGGTCATCACTGTGCACAACCACTGATGGCTCGCTACGGTGTTCCCGCCATGGCCCGTGCGTCCTTCGCATTCTACAACACCCGCGACGAGGTCGATGCCCTCGTTACGGGAATCAAGAAGGTTGGGGAGGTCCTGGGCGGATGACTGAGCTACGTGAGCTGTATCAGCAGGTGATCCTCGATCACAATCGTAATCCACGGAACTTCGGTGTTCTGGAGAACGCCGATCGCCACAAGGAGGGATATAACCCTCTGTGCGGCGACCATCTTCATGTCTATCTGAATGTCGACACGGACAACCTGATTACCGATATCCATTTCGATGGTTCCGGATGTGCAATCTCCAAAGCGTCCGCGTCGCTGATGACACAATTGCTGAAAGGCAAAAGTGCTGACGAGGCCAAAGCGGCCTTTGCCAGTTTCCAGGATCTGGTCACCAGCGATATGAACGTGCCCGTTGATATCGATTCTGCGGGAAAATTGGCTGTCTTTGCCGGTGTGCGTGAGTTCCCCATGCGGGTGAAGTGCGCGACCCTCGCCTGGCACACGATGAAATCAGCCCTCGAAGATGAGCCGAACACTGATGAGCCGAATACCGATCAATCAAGTAGTGATCAGGCGGCAACTCAGGTGACGACAGAATAGGATGGTCAGAATGGAAATGCACAAGGAATACCCCGAAGACAGCATCGAATCCAAGATCGTCGCCGTAATCAAGACCTGCTACGATCCGGAGATTCCCGTAGATATCTATGAATTGGGTTTGATTTACGATATCGGCATTGAGGAGGCTGAGGCGGGGGGCAAGCTGGCACGGATCAGTATGACCCTTACCTCGCCGGCGTGCCCTGTGGCCGGCACCCTGCCGCCAGAGGTGCAGAAAAAGATCGCCGATGGCGTGGACGAAGTGGACGAGGCACAGGTCGACATCACGTGGGAACCAACGTGGACGATCGATATGATGTCGGAAGCGGCGAAACTGCAACTGGGGATGATGTAGCGTGAAACTGAGCGCTCAGGAGGAATACGGCCTGCGCTGCCTGGTTCGGTTGGCCCATCGGACTCGCGAACAGAGCACGACGATTCCCGAGATCGCCGAGACCGAGGGCGTATCCCCTCACAATGTGGCCAAGTATCTTGCCATCTTACGGCGCGCTGGTTTTGTCGACAGCGAGCGTGGACAACACGGGGGCTACACCCTGGCTCGTCCAGCCGCCGAGATCAGTGTTGCAGAGGTCGTGGCGGCTTTAGGTGGCCCCCTCTACGATACATCCTTCTGTGACCACTTTAGCGGTACTGATGACTCGTGCCAGCATACAGCCGTCGACTGCTCCATCCGGGGCGTCTGGATGCGTGTGCAGGGCGCCGTCGATGCGGTACTGCGCCAGACCACACTGCAAGACCTGCTTCAAGCAGCTCAGCAGCATGACCTGGCGCATACTCCAAAGGGCCAGCCTGTTACGACCTCAACACCTCTATTACAGGTCGACGGAGCGTAGCGCTCCCTAACGAGGCATGCTGGGCGCGCCATCGGCGCCATTCATCGCGCGCTGAATCCGATCGATCGTCTCCATCACCGGCAGGCATGCTGAGCACGATGTGAGTGCCAGACGATTCTCACGTATTGCAGCGATGAATTCCGCATCCTGCAGATCGACACCAGAGGGACCTTCGTCGACGGCAACCGCGTTGCCTTCATGATCGGTGAGTCCTCTCTTGTCTGAGACATAGGTCTCCTGCTCACCAACAAACCGATAGTGTCCGTAGATTGGCCCGTGGTTGTTGAAGGATTGCGCCGCCGTCACCAGCGTGCCCTTCGCCGACTGCAGACTGATGGCGATATCCATGGGGATATTCAAGGTCGGGTGCAGTGGCCCCATCCGCCCCCAGGCATCCATCTTCGGATCCTCCAGGAGCCAATAGATCATATCGACCATATGGCACGCCTGGTGCCAGAGCAGATCATCTACCCAGGTTCGCGGTCGACCAAAACGATTCTCATTGATCCGCCTGAAGAAGTATGTCTGCTGAACGATGTGGTGCAGATCAAGTTCACCTGCTTCGATCAACGCCTTGATCTTGCGAAAGGGTGGATTGAAGCGCTGCGTATGGCAGACCATCGCCACCTTGCCAGAAGCCTTCTCGGCGGCAACCACACGCTGTGAGTCCACCAGATTCAGCCCCATGGGCAATTCGAGCAGCACGTGTTTACCCGACTCCAGGGCAGTGATCGTCTGCTCAGCGTGGACATGGTTCGGTGATGTCAGTACGACGGCTTCCACACCGGTCTGCGAAATCGCCTCTTCGTAGTCGAGGGTCCACTTCGGAATCTCCCACTCTTTGGCGAAGGCCTCCGTGTCGTCCTTCAGCCCCCCGGCGAGAGAGACGATCTCTATGCCGCCCAATGCTCGCAGCGCCTTGATGTGAGTCAGCCCTTGGGCTCCCTCCCCCACCAGACAGATTTTCATGACTTCCACTCCCCTCCAGCCACCGATGGCGGCCATGTTGTGAGTTGGCGTGCGCGGTCAACCAACTCGTCGTAGATGGTGGGCCGTGCGCCCACCCATTGTGTCTCGCGTAGATCAAAACCGAAGGCTCGCTTAGACAGCACGATCAGTGGCGGCGCCTGGATACGCTTGAAGTAGCTGATACGTAGTTGGCGATCGAGCCAGTCCAGATCATCGAGCCAGGTGTCGACATCAGGAAAATATCCCGAAAAACTGGTATCATCGCGCCAGTCGAGGCGTTCGAAGAACACGCCCGTCAACATCCATTCGATCAGATCCGCGGGATGCTGTCGGTACTCGATCAGTTGTCGTAGGACGGCATCGTGATAACCGTATTTGATTGGATCCCCGAGCCCCTGCGTCACATCTTGTGCAGCAGACAGCTCCGCACTCGGTACGGTCTCTCGATTCAGCAGATTCTCAGGAATCACCTGTTCATCGTAGAGGTGATTGAGATACCTACCCAACTCGAAGACCTGCACCTTGTAGAGGTCGGCAATCGGCGCCACCGCACCAGAGAGATCGCCGTAGAGTGTCGTATAACCGAGAGCTAGCTCGGTCTTGTTGCCATTGTTCGTAAACAGCAGATCATGCTTGGCGGCGATCCCGGAAAGGATGTCGGAGAAACGAATCCGAGCCTGAATATTTTCGTCCACAAGGGATGAGTAGTTTCCCTCTGAACGTGCAAAACGCAGCGGCGAGATCAGATCGGCGACGGTACCATAGAGGTCTTCAATGGATACGCTCAAGTAGTCGATGTCGAGTGTCGCTGCCAACTGACGCGCATTCTGTTGAGTGATCGCGGCATTGTGACGTGTCGGCATGTTGACGGCAAAGACACGTTCATGGCCGAAGGCGCGCTCCAGCAAGCAAGCGACGACGGAGGAATCTACACCACCGCTGAGAGCGACCAGATACCGTCCTTGACCACCACGCAGTTCATCCAGATGCCGCAATCCAGCAACGATCGCACTCAGCACGGACTCGACCTGTGTCCCTCCCGTAGCAGGCCCCACGGTCACCGTGACGGGCACCGTCACGACAAGTGGCTCCTCTACCGCGAGCAGATCGGGGGCGGCGCCACCACCGACGCACAGCAGACTTTCTCGCCAGGGCGCCGCCTGGGCAGCCAAGGAACCATCCGCCTCGTAGGCAGTTGTGTCGCCATCGAAAACGACAATGTTTTTGCCGTTGTTCTGCGCCCCTACCTGATTCACATACAGGAAAGGGATGGGTGTTTCTTTCTGCGCGCGGCGGCTCAGGATCTGACGCACCGTCCGATGGCGCTTGTCGTTCTTTTGCCACGTCCACGGTGATGCCGAGAGATTGAAGACGGCGTCGACATTGCGTTGCGCAAACAACTCGTACGTGTCGAGATACGTGGCGTTGGAGTAGTAGTCATCACACCACAGATCTTCACACAACTGCGCCCCGAAGCGAAAGGTTCCACCTGCAAAGGGAACTTCGAAGGGGACGATCCAGTCATCGACAGATTTGCCTGTGGCATCGGCGAGATGTCGCAGCGAATAGAAATGGCGGTCGTCGTCGAAGAAACGATAGTTCGGTTGCAGGGTCTTGGGATGGATGCCTTTGGGCAGCCCCGGTGGCAACAGCGGCCGATCGACGAAGTGACCGTCGTGGCAGACAACGACGGCATTGTATTTTCGCCGTCGTCCATCCTCACCAATGGCTTGCGCGTCGGTGGCAACATTGCCGAACAGGAGAGTGAGTCCAGTACTGGCGGCGCAAAGTAGAGCAGATGCAGATTCCCACTCGCTGACATAAGCGTCGACCTCCCACAGATCGCCGATCAGATAGCCGCTGACACACATCTCCGAAAACACGACCACTTCGGCATGGGCCGCTCTGGCTGTTTCGATTAGGCGCAGCATGCGCTCGATGTTGGCTTGCGCGCATCCGGGAGATACCCGCATCTGCGCCAATGCCAACCGCGGCAGGTCGACTACGGCCACGCTCGCAATCCTCAGCCCGCAGCAGTGCGCTCGCCGCGATCGGACGCACCACACGCCTGCCGGATACAATCAGCAAGAATGGGGACACCCTCATGAATCGCTTCAAGGGGAGGGTAACCGAAAGCGAGACGCAGGTTGGGCAAAGCGAGACCATCGATGTGGAATGCCGATCCGGCGGCATAACGCACACGGGCTGCATCTGCCAGCTGGCGCAGACGCGAGTGATCGATGTCATGGGGAAGGTGCACCCAAATGAAGAGCCCCCCCACCGGATGCGACCAGGTGCAAATATCCTTGACGTTCTGCTCAAGGCCGGCGAAGACGGCGTCACGCTTCTGTTTGAGTGGCCCATTCATCTGTTCAACATGATCCCAGAGCCCATCACCAAAGAAGGATGCAAGAACCGAGGCGGTCAGCAGACTATTGCCGCCATCGTAGCGCCGATCCAAGACCTTCTGCAGCATGGGTTGGCGCGCATAGACGTAGCCGAGTCGTACACCGGGCCCAAGAATCTTCGACAAGGAACACAGATAGATATGGGGATGATCCGTGTCATCGAGAGCATACAGGGCCGGTTCTTTGGCACCTTCAAAGTGAACATCGGCGTAGCAATTGTCTTCGACGATGGGTACCCCAAAACGATGCGCCACGTCCAGCAACTGCAGACGTCGTGATCTGGGCATCACACTGCCGGTAGGATTCTGATAGGTTGGCAACGTATAGATGAAGCGCGGCGTGGTACCTGCCCGCTGCAGATCTTTCAGTGTCTCCTCAAGATGGTCGATACACATGCCTTGTTCGTCGACATGTACACCTGCCATGCGCACACCCAGGCGGCGATACGCACCGATCGTACCCGAATAAGTAAGCTCTTCGGTGATGATGACATTCTCTTCACCGTCGACAAGAAAAGCCTCCGCCGTCAGGGTCACCCCCTGCATAGACCCATTTGTTAAGACCATGTGATCGGGATCGACCTGCACGCCTTCGCGCTCGGACTCGCGGCGCGCCAGCATTTCGCGCATTCCGAGATGCCCGAGATCTCCTGGATAGCGAGTGAAATCGACACCCACTTCGCGAATACCGGCGGCAGCGGCGGCAGCCAGTTTCTCGACGGGGAAGGTGTCAGGATTCGTACAGCCGCTGCCGAAGTCGTATTCTGGATTCATTAGCCGTCACCTACTCAAGCGATAGATATGTACTTCATAGGGGGTGAAATGATCTGTGAAGGATCCCTGCGTCAACTGTAGCGATCGATCCTCGTCGACGACCTCGACAAGGTCCCTCTCGTCCCCACCAACAAGCGAGAAAGTAGCACTTGCCGCCTCCTGCCGCATACTCACGGCAAAAACGTAGAGCTCACCATTGGCCTCGCGCACCATCACATCCACCGGAATCTCGGATGGATCCGTCGCAACCGATACCTGCACTGATCCAGTTCCGGCATTGAGCACTGGTGCAAGTCGATGAATCTGCGCATTGATTCGTCCGACGCCCTGGCGCATGGCCTCGTCTTCCAGCAGCCGCGCCTCACGAAATACAGGATTCCACTCATGGGCGAAATAGACGATGCCCTGAGACCCGTGAATGATCGACATCCACACTTCGGAACGCACCTGATCCGGTGTAGGCCCACGATCGGCATTGATCCGTGTCGTTTCGATCACATTCCAGACGATCTTCCGGCCATCGGACCATACGCGCAACGAATCGACGCCCTTGGCCACATACCAGAGAAAACGCTCGCCATCCTCTTTTCTGATTCCTGATACAGGATAGACATCAAAGGAGACGATATCGGTACCTGCCACGTAGCCGGGATAGTCTTCCCGCGGTGCCGCCCGCCCCACCCAATCGTCATTGGCCACGCCCTGTCCGAGATTCAGCCATATGGGACGTGAAGGATCAACACGACTCAGACTGTCGTAGCCAGTCTGTATCACAGCTGGAGAAATGGCATCACCCCACCCCCCCTGACCATCGGCCTGGGCATTGTCTGGTTCATCTCCATGCATCCAGGCAACGATCGTGGAGTTATCGAGATTCTGCCGACCCACGCCATTCAGGGAGCAGATGGTCTGCATCCCCGCAGCCGTGAGGTCATCGAGCTGCTGCTGCGTAGGGCCTTGCCAGAGCCCGACATAGAGATTGATGCCGATCTCACGATAGGCGGCGGCATTCGCAGGACTTTGCACCCAGACACCAATGGGGAAATACGCCGCCTCAGTGCTCGGACCATTGGGCCACGACTCATAGACGCTTGTGAACAAGGAATCTGCTGAAGGCGCTGCGGGCGAGGAATCGCCAGAACACGCAGTGTGCGTGGAGATCGACACGGCCATACAGGCAACGGCGTGGATGTACCAGCCAACGGATCTCATCCTACCTGCTCTTTTCTGGCTGTATACAAGCCGTGGGTCATCCCCTGTGGATCATAGTCGATCCCCGTCAGCCCCACCTCTACCAGGGCTTGCCGCGTGTCATCTCGCGTAAATAGACCCAACTCATGACGTTCCGTACGGTGTATGATTCCAGTTTTTGGTGATCCAACCAAGTAGTGGAAATCGATCGCCGCAAGACTGCCAATTCGATGATGATGTGCAAGTCGGGTGATGTGCATTCCATCGCGCTCATTGTGCAGTTCCGCGACCGTGTCATTTGGCCATTGGCTGGGCTCCAGCCAGGGCTCGACGACGAGGACACCACCATTTATCAGGTGTTCTGAGCAACAACGCAGAACGGCGACGAGTTGTCCATAGGTCTGCGCGTAGCCGATCGAGCCGAGACAAAGAATGACATCATACATACGATCGAGGCGAAAGTTGCACATATCGCTCTCGTGATAGGTACCACCGGGATTGCGCTTTCTGGCCAACTCCAGGAATCCAGGGTGTACATCGAGACCATCGACTTCGTAGAACTGGCAGAGGACCTCATCATGTGCGCCTGTACCACAAGCGACATCGAGGATGGAGTGATTGCCGGGATTCATCCGCCACAAACGATCGCGCAAGTGGTGAGCCTCGCGTTGATAGTCTTTGTGGGCGAAGAGCAGATCGAATTGATCGGCGGACAATTCGTGCAAGGCAGTGTCCGTGGAGGCGAGAAATGCGAAAGGCCCGGAAACATTTCCGGGCCTTCGCGCTAGTTCGTTTGTGTCCCTGTAGATTCCAACGGCGGGCCCGCCTCGATTCTAAACGACCGATTCGATCGTCTGTACGCCCGTCGTCCAAGCACTAGCTTGCAGTGCAAAGGACGCGTCCAATTAAGACCCATCCCAGCTAGGCGTCAAGAAATTTTCTGTGTCTGTTTTCCCTCTGTACGACGATCATCCGCCTCGAGATTTGCTAGTCCGCTTGCTAGTGGGTTGCAGCAGAACAACCTAGGAGAGTCAGGCGACGTGTGCGGCCGCTTCGCGTAGAACTTCCGACAGTGTCGGATGGGCATGCATTGTGCGGGCAAGATCCTCGGCACTTGCACACATCTCCAGTGCCAGCACGGCTTCGCCAATCAGGTGCGATGCTTGCGGGCCAAAGATGTGTACGCCGAGAAGACGGTCGCTCTGCGCGTCCGCAATGACCTTTATGAAACCTTCGATACCATCCATCGCGTGGGCCCGGGCATTGGCTCGAAACAGCATCTTGCCAACTGTGATCTTCTGCCCTGAGGCAAGGGCATCTTCTTCACTGAGGCCGACACTGGCCACTTCCGGATGGATATAGACGACACCGGGGACAGCGGCGTAGTTCACGCTGGGGCTCATGTCTGCCATCCGCTCGACGACAACGATCGCTTCTGCCTCGGCCTTGTGTGCCAACATCGGGCCAGGAATCAGATCACCGATCGCGTAGATGCCTGCCACATTGGTTCGGTAGTCTTCGTCGACAGACACGAACCCACGTTCGTCGCAGACAACACCCACGTCGTCGAGGCCCAGCCCCGCAGCAAATGGACGACGCCCGACAGCAACAAGGACGCGATCACAGACCACCTGGCGCTCATCCCCACCATCTCGCGGTACCAGTGTCAGGTGGACGAAGCCTTCCTCGATGCTGGCAGCGGTAGCTCGCGTTGCCATATCGAAGGTGAAGCCTTGCCGTTTCAGTTGGCGTTGCACCTGTGTGCAGATCTCAGCATCCATACCGGGTAGCACATGATCGGTGAATTCGATGACCTGCACCTGAGCTCCGACACGCGCCCACACCGACCCGAGTTCGAGACCGATCGCACCTGCACCGATGACGGCGAGGCGCTCGGGCACCTGTTGCAGAGAGAGTGCTTCTGTGGAACTGAGGATATGCTCGCCGTCAAAAGGCAGGTCCGGCAGTTCGACAGGAATACTACCCGTCGCCAATAGCAGTCGCTGGCCCTGAAGAGTACGCAGACCATCGGCGGTATCGACCTCAACCTGCGCAGCGGACATGATCCGGGCGGTGCCTTCGACGTAGTCGATCTTGCTGCTCTTGAAGAGCCCCTGGATGCCCTTTGTCATAGTACCGACAATGCGCTGCTTGCGTTGCATCATCGCCGCCAGATCGAGTCGTACCGAGTCGGTCACTATGCCATGATCATCCAGACCATTCTGTATTTCATGGAAACGCTGGCTCGATTCCAACAGTGCCTTGCTGGGAATGCACCCTGCCTGTAAACAGGTGCCACCGACCCAACCTTTGTCGATGCATGCAACACGCATGCCGAGTTGAGCAGCGCGTACAGCGGCGACGTAACCACCGGGGCCGGCACCAACAACAATCAGATCATACGTCTCGCTCACGCGGCCTCAGATCTCGAGCATCAGTCGTGCGGGATCCTCGAGCAACTCCTTGAGGCGCACGAGGAATGTCACAGACTGTTGACCATCGACGAGGCGATGGTCATAGGTAAGCGCCGTATACATCATGGGGCGAATAGCGACGTCACCGTCGACGGCGATGGGGCGCTCCTTGATCGCGTGCATACCAAGGATTCCACTCTGTGGCGGCGTCAGAATAGGGGTAGACATCATGGAACCAAAAATGCCGCCATTCGTGATCGAAAAGGTGCCACCACTCAGCTCGTCGAGAGCCAGCTTGTTGTCTCTTGCTGCCAGCGCGAGACGTTTGATCTCGGCCTCGATCTGTGACATGGACAGATCCTGAATATTGCGAAGAATCGGAACCAGAAGCCCACGTTCAGTCGACACAGCGATTCCCAGATTCACGAAGTCGTGATAGACAATGTCATCGTCGACGATGGACGCATTGAGGTTGGGAATCTCCTGCAGGGCAATCACGACGGCCCTGGAAAAGAAGGACATCAATCCAAGAGAGACGCCGTGCTTTTTCATGAAGGCTTCCTTGTGACGCTTACGGACAGCCATCACCTCGGACAGGTCGACCTCGTTGAAGGTTGTCAGCATGGCCGCCGTGCGCTGCGCCTCAACGAGGCGTGTAGCAACCCGCTTGCGCAGACGCGACATGGGCTCCGAGCGCGTCCCCGCGACATCGTTTGCCCCGGCTACCGGCGCCGCAGATGCAGGCGCCTGCTGTGCGACCGTCGCCGGTTCGGGTACCTGGGGTGCGGGCCCCGGTGACGCGGCTACTTGTACGGGTGCAGGTGCCGACGCCGCAGATTGATTGTCGCGCGCGTCGTTTTCTCTCTCCTTGAGGAAGGCCAGGACATCTTGCTTGATCAGCCGTCCCCCACGGCCCGTGCCGGCAATCTGACGCGCATCAAGCCCATTTTCCTCGACGAGTCGGCGCACTGCCGGACTCAGACCATCCAGGTCCGTGGCTCCAGAGGCGGTCGATGCAGGCGGACTCACTGCGACCGGTGGAGACACGACAGCTGCCGGTTCGCTGGCAGGTGCCGCGACAGGTTCTGGCGGCGGGGCAGGAGCCGGTGTGGCCACCGGTGCCGGCTCGGCCGCAGCCGACGGCTTTCCGGACTCGTCGATCCGGGCAAGGAGTTCACCCACATTCAACGTGTCGTCAACCTGCTTCACCTGCTGCAGTGTGCCCGACGCAGGTGACGGGAGGTCGACATTCGCCTTGTCAGTCTCCAATACACAGATCGGCTCATCCTTCTCGACGAAATCACCCTCCCCCTTTAGCCATTCAAGGACGGTAACCTCACTGACGGACTCCCCCATCTCGGGAACATCGACGTCGATGACCATCGGTCCTGCCTGTTCTGTCAGTAGTTGAGTTGGTGCAATCAGCTGCCCGTGCCGCCCTGGCCTTCGGCCTGACGGCTGCGCTGTACATCTTCGAGGCGTAGTTCGCGGTTGTCGATATCAAGTGCCTGATCGACGATCTCGGTCTGTTCGGATTGATGCTGCCGTGCATCACCAACGGCTGGGCTCGCAGCTTCGTCCCGACCAACGTATCTGAGATCAACGTCAGCTGGCAGCAACTCGTCGAGCAGGGGCTGAAGGAAATACCACGCCCCCATATTGAGAGCCTCTTCCTGCACCCAAAGAAATTCCTCTGCACGTGGATAACGGTCTATCGCCTGACGCAGATCGGCTTCTGGAAATGGATACAACTGCTCCACCCTCACCAGGGCAACCTCGCTCAGGCCGCGCTCATCCCGTGTCGCAAAGAGGTCATAGTAGATCTTGCCAGTACACAGAATCACGCGACGCACCTTCTCGGGATCGCTGATCGTTTCGTCGTCGATTACATCGTGAAAACTGCCATCCGCCAGCTCCTCAATCGGCGAAACACACAACTTGTGACGCAGGAGACTCTTCGGCGTCATCACGATCAATGGTTTGCGAAAATTGCGATGTATCTGGCGGCGCAAGACGTGGAATATCTGTGCCGGTGTCGTCGGATACACGACCTGCATATTCCCCTTGGCGCACAACTGCAGGAAGCGCTCGAGACGTGCACTTGAGTGCTCCGGCCCCATGCCCTCGTAGCCGTGGGGCAGCAGCATCACAAGACCACACATGCGGTGCCATTTTGCCTCGGCACTGGAGATGTATTGATCGATGACCAACTGCGCACCGTTGGCGAAGTCGCCAAACTGGGCCTCCCACATCACAAGCCGGCGAGGATCGGCGGAGGCAACCCCGTATTCATACCCCAGGACAGCGAGTTCGGAGAGCATGGTGTTGAGCACGACGAATTCGGCCTGGCCGTGACCCAGGTGGGCAAGGGGAGAATAACGTTCACCCGTCTTTACATCGTGCCAGACCGCGTGTCGGTGGGCGAAGGTCCCTCGCTGTGCATCCTGGCCCACAAGACGAACAGGAACATGCTCCTGCAAGAGACTGCCGAAGGCGAGCATCTCGGCGCACCCCCAGTCAACGGGCCGACTACCCTCCACCATCTCCTGCCGCTGCTTGTTGATTCGTTCTACCGTACGGTGCGGCGAGAACTCTTCAGGAAAGGTCGTAAACACCTTGGCGATCCGTTTGAGTGCACTGTGCGGCACGTCCGTATCCGACGCCCAATCATTGCCGGCCCAACTCATCCCCTGCCAGACGCCTCCGAAGGTGTTGGTACGAGGCTTCACCTTCAGCCGTTTCGCCTTCTCCTGGCTGCGCTCAAGGGTCGCGTGCACATCGGCGCGCATCTCATCAAGCTCCTGTTCAGTGATCACTCCATCGGCGATCAGCTGTTGCGAATAGAGCTCCGAAACCGTCGGGTGTGGCGCAATCTGCTGATACATCAGCGGCGAAGTGACCGTCGGATCATCCGCTTCATTGTGGCCGTGTCGTCGATAGCACTTCAGATCGATCAACACATCACGCTGGAACTCCTGTCGAAACTGGATGGCCAATCGAGCCGCGTGAATCACCTGCTCTGGGTCGTCGGCATTGACATGGAAGACGGGCGCCTGGATCTGTCGAGCAATATCGGTGGGATAGGATGTAAAACGCGTTTCCTCGGGAGTGGCCGTATACCCGAGTTGATTGTCGATGATGATATGAATCGTGCCACCATTCCAGTAGCCTTCCAACTGTGACAGATTCAGCGTCTCTGCGACAGTGCCCTGACCGGTGAAGGCCGCCTCACCATGAACCTGGATCGGCACGACGCGCGTACGCTCCCGGTCGTTGAGATTGTCTTGCTTGGCCAGCACGATCCCTTCGATGATGGGATTGACCAACTCCAGGTGACTCGGATTCGGGCTCAGAGACAGATGCATGCGGCCACCGCCTCTTGTCACGAAATCGTACGAGTAACCCTGATGGTATTTCACATCCCCCTCATCCTCGGCGCCCGCGCCACGCGTGGCGCCCTCGAATTCGGACAAGATCACTTCGTACGGCTTGTGCATCAGATGGGCGAGCACATTCAAGCGGCCACGATGGGCCATGCCTACGACCATCTCCTCGACGCCAAGGGCACTTCCACTCTCCACGAGAGCATCCATCAGTGGTAATAAGGTATCGCCACCCTCGACAGAGAATCTCTTCTGGCCGATGTATCGAGTGTGTAGAAACTGCTCAAACGCCTGCGTCTCGATCAGAAGAAACAGCAGTCGCTTGCGTTCTTCGGCTGAGAAGGTGAGTCGTCCAAGATTTGGCTCGACTCTCTCTTCGAGCCAGTTCTCCTGATCCTTGTCGGCCGTGGACATCGTGTCGAGCCCTAGCGTGCCGCAGTAGGTCTCCTGCAACTTATCCAGCAAATCACGCAGGGACCCGTCCGTTTTGTAACGGAATGTGCCGAAGCCCACGCCCTTGTCGAGATCATCCTCAGACAGACCGAATTCAGACAGTTCAAGCAGAGGATGAGAGTCACGATTGTTGCCGAGAGGATCCAGCTTGGCGATAAAGTGGCCGCGATGTCGGTAGGCACGGACCACGGCGACGACGCCCTTGTCTGTGCGTTCACGCTTGCGGCGCTCAGGCCCCGGCGGCGAGTCGGGCGTGGTGACGGCAGGTGATGCGGATGTGGACGAGGTTGGAACGGCAACATCGCGAACCCCTGTTGCAGGTGCCACCACCACCTCAGAACCATCAACCGAGTCGGCCCGCTCTTCTTCGCTGAGTTGGAAGCCGTAGTCGAAACCACGGAAGAAGACCACCCATTCCGGATCGACGGAAGATGGATCGGCGCAGTATTGCTCGTAGAGCGCCTCTACATATTCTCGATTTGCGCTGGAGAAATCGATGGGACGCATGGCGCCACCCGGGTTGGTCTTTGACAGCTGACGCCGTCAGGAAGAGGTTGGGAAGATCAGGATCGCGTAAAAAATGCCCAGCCCTGCCGCTCAGACATGGCGGACTTTGCGCTTGGCAAAACACTCCTAACTTCAATTGAGCATAGAACATACACGCCCATTTGAAGTTGGTAAAGGACATTTGGGATCCCTTTCATGCCAGTAGCTTGAAGGGATCCGCCGGCACCGCTACGTTCTGTGTCCAAGATCAACCCATGTGCGTTTGCAGCACTCACCCCTCCCCGTGGGCGAGCCCTGGATGTCCCTGCTGAGTTTCGCTGGTCCCGATGCACTGTCGACCTTCCGTCTTGAGGCCCTGCGCGCCCGTTGCCGTGAGGCGGTCGGAGAGGTAGACGCTCTCGAAGCGCGTTTTGTCTATTTGGTCCACGTAAAGGATACATCCAGCGACGAGACCCAGTTGGTCTCTCGCCTCGCCTCTATCCTCGATGCGAATCCCCTGGCTGGCGGTCTCACGTCGAATGCCACGCGCCTGCTGATCACGCCGCGCCCCGGCACGACATCTCCCTGGTCGACGAAGGCGACGGACATCCTCCGAAACTGCGGTCTGAGTGAGGTCGAGCGGGTCGAACGGGCAACCGTCTACAGTTTCGCCTCAACCAACAACGCTGAGCTGAATTCTACGGCCCTGCAGCCACTTCATCCTCTTTTGCATGATCGCATGACGCAGGCCGTCATCGGTGATCCGGATGTGCTGTTTGAGCAGGTCAAGCCGAGGAGACTGCAAACCATTGCCGTCGGCGCCCAGGGCCGGTTGGCACTCGAGACGGCGAATCGTGAAATGGGATTGGCCCTGGCAGAAGACGAAATCGACTATCTGTTTGAGGCCTACGCGCGGCAATTGCAGCGTGACCCCACGGATGTGGAATTGGTCATGTTCGCCAACGTCAATTCCGAGCACTGTCGCCACAAGATCTTCAATGCCAACTGGATCATCGACGGCGAGGCCCTCGAGCACTCCCTGTTCTCGATGATCCGGCACACACATGCCGTGCATCCGCAGCACACGATTACCGCCTATTCCGACAACTCGGGCGTCATCGAAGGACATGCGGCATCCGTCTTCCGCCCCGATGGTGACCACTTCACCTATCGCTTTACAGATCGATCGACACACATCATCTGCAAGGTGGAAACCCACAATCACCCCACAGCGATCTCCCCATTCCCAGGTGCTTCGACGGGCGTGGGCGGTGAGATTCGTGATGAGGGCGCAACGGGACGTGGTTCACATTCGCAGGCGGGCCTGTGTGCCTTCTATGTATCACACTTGCGTCTACCCGAATCGCCGCAGCCATGGGAGACGGTGATCGCCGACCACCCGTCTCGTCTTGCAACGCCCCTCGACATCATGATGGAGGCGCCCCTTGGGGGGGCAGGATTCGGCAACGAGTTTGGTCGTCCCAATCTGCTGGGCGTATTTCGCACCTTCGAGCAAGTCGTAGATGGACGCCATCGGGGCTACCACAAACCGATCATGGTTGCCGGTGGAGCGGGACTCATCGACGCAGAGCAGGTGGAGAAATTATCTCCACGGGCAGGCGACGTAGTGATTCAGATTGGCGGCCCAGCCATGTTGATCGGTCTTGGTGGCGGCTATGCGTCCTCCATGGATACGGGAAGCAATCTGGCGGAGCTGGATTTCGCCTCGGTGCAGCGAGAGAATCCCGAGATGCAGCGTCGCTGCCAGGAACTGATCAGTCGTTGTGTGGAGATGGGTACAAACAACCCAATTCGCTCCATTCATGATGTCGGCGCCGGAGGGCTGTCGAATGCGTGCCCGGAGCTCGTCGAAGATGCAGGTGCCCTGTTCGACCTGCGGGCGATCCACAATGACGAACCGGGCATGAGCCCGATGGAGATCTGGAGTTGCGAGGCCCAGGAACGCTATGTCCTGGTTGTGAGCGCCGATGATCTGGCGAAATTCGAAGAGTTGGCAAACCGGGAACGCTGCCTTTTCGCGGTGGTCGGGACCGTGACCGATGATGGCCGCATGAGCCTGCGAGACTCGTTGCTCGATGGCGTCGAGCCCGTCGAGGCTTTGCCCCTCGAGGTGATCCTCGGCAAGCCACCGAAGATGCTGCGAGACGTACAGACTCCAGCCCCGATCTCCCGGCAAACTGACCGCAGCGACATCGAACTGACGGATGCGATCGATCGCGTCCTGCGGTTTCCGACGGTTGCGGACAAGAGTTTCCTCATCACGATCGCGGATCGCACAGTCACAGGGAATGTCGCACGAGATCAGATGGTAGGCCCCTGGCAGGTTCCTGTGGCGGACTGTGCCGTGATGACTACGGGCTTCCGTGCCACGACGGGATCGGCCATATCGATGGGTGAGCGCGCACCGCTTGCGGTCACAGACGGCCCTGTCAGTGGTCGGCTGGCGATCGCAGAGGCGCTGACCAATCTGGCCGGTGTGCCAATAGGTGACATCGAGCGCATCAAACTCTCAGCCAACTGGATGTGTGCCTGCGACGACGACGTCGAGGATATCGCCCTCTTTCGCGCCGTCGAGGCAGTCGGACTCGAATTCTGTCCGGAACTGGGCGTAGCAATTCCTGTGGGCAAGGACTCTCTGTTCATGCGGACCGTCTGGCAGGATGATGCAGGTCAGGACCATACCGTCACGGCGCCCATGAGTCTCGTGGTGTCTGCTTTTACGGCCGTGGAAGATGTGCGCCGCGTCGTGACCCCAGAGCTGAAACAAGAGTCGCAGACGCAATTGCTCCTCATCGATCTGGGAAAGGGCCGCAATCGCCTGGGTGGCTCCAGCCTTGACCAGGTCTTTGACCGTCACGGCAGCGACATTCCCGATGTCGATGCGACGACACTACGTCGACTCTTTGAACTGACACAGAAGTTGCTGCAGGAAGATCTGATGCTGGCCTGCCATGACCGTTCCGATGGAGGTCTGTTGACCACGGTCGCCGAGATGGCCTTCGCCGGTCGCCGGGGTGTCGCGATCACCTTGAGCAGCGAGGATCCACTTGCTGAGCTGTTTGCCGAGGAGGTCGGTGTTCTTCTGCAGGTAAGATCAGCCGACGCTGAAAGGATTGATGCCTTGATCACTGCGTCAGGGCTGACCGATCACTGTCGACGAGTCGGCGAAGTGAACGACACGGATCAACTGGCCATAAAAGGTGTCGATGGGCGGATGCTGTATCAGGAAGAGCTGGGTGAGCTGCATAGTACGTGGTCAGAGCTCACCTGGCGCATGCAGGCTCGCCGTGACGAACCCACCTCGGCGAATGAAGAATACGAGACGATCCGAGACCGCACAGACCCAGGTCTGCAGCCAACCGTCCCCTTTGAATTTGGCGCCCCACCAGCTGTCGTCGACAGGAGACCGAAGGTTGCCATCCTGCGTGAGCAAGGGGTCAATGGCCAGGTGGAAATGGCGGCAGCCTTTCATGAAGCCGGCTGTGATGCTGTTGATGTGACCATGACCGATCTCATGCAGGGACGAACGAATCTGTCGGCTTTCGCCGGCCTCGCCGCCTGTGGTGGATTCAGCTATGGGGATGTGCTGGGTGCGGGAGCGGGTTGGGCGCGATCCGTCTTACACCACGAGTCACTGCGCGACATGTTTGCCGCCTTCTTCGAGCGCACCGACACCTTCTCCCTCGGCGTGTGCAATGGCTGCCAGATGCTGTCCTTGTTGGACGAACTGATTCCGGGGGCCGATGCGTGGCCCCACTTCGTGCGCAATCGTTCTGAACAATTTGAGGCACGATTGTCGACGGTTCAGGTGGAGGAGACGAACTCCGTCTTGCTCCGTGGCATGACTGGAGCTCGCCTGCCGGTTCCTGTCGCCCACGGAGAAGGGCGCGCACAATTCGTCTCCCCCGCGCATGCACCGCAGTTGGCGGCAGCCGGTCAGGTCGCCCTGCGTTTTGTCGACCACCGTGGTCAGGTCGCAGCGCTGCACCCGGCAAATCCGAATGGATCACCCGAAGGAATTACTGCCGTGACCAGTCTCGACGGCAGGGTCACTCTCATGATGCCCCATCCCGAGCGTGTATTCCGCAATCTGCAATTCTCATGGGCCCCGAATTCATGGCGCAAGAAACAGTTCAGTCCATGGATGCGAATGTTCGAAAATGGACGTGACTATGCCCTGCAGAGTTGATGCAACCCTGCCACACCCGTTGACGCAGACCTTTAGAAAGAGCAAACGATGACAGACCCCATTCGCTGGGGAATTCTTGGTACCGGTAATATTGCCAAGCAGTTCGCCCGCGGTCTCACAAGCGTCGGCGATGCACAGCTGATCGCCGTTGGTTCACGTGCAGTGGAGACAGCTGATGCCTTTGGCGACGAATTCGATATTGCCCATCGACATGCCTCCTACGAGGCGCTAGTCGCTGATGCTGAGGTAGATGCGATTTACGTCTCGACACCGCATCCATTCCACAAAGACAATAGCATCCTCTGCCTGCAGAGCGGTAAGGCCGTTCTGTGCGAGAAGCCCTTCACGGTCAATGCCGGTGAGGCGGCAACCGTCGTCGATGTCGCACGGGCACAGAAGTGCTTCCTGATGGAGGCCATGTGGACTCGCTTCGTGCCTGCTGTCGTGCGCCTGCGACAGTTACTCGCCGATGGCGCCATCGGCGAGGTGCGCATGATTCAGGCCGATTTTGGCTTCCGCGCCGGCGTGGACCCCGAAGGACGCCTGTTTAACCTCGCCCTGGGTGGAGGTGCCTTGTTGGATGTAGGGATCTACTCCCTGTCCTTTGCCTCCATGATTCTGGGCTCCGCTCCATCTCAGGTCGTGTCCACGGCTGACATCGGGGCAACGGGCGTTGATGAACAGTCGGCTTTCCTGCTGCGCTACGCAGGCGGTGAGATCGCCGTGCTGAGCTGCGCCGTGCGCACGAGCACCCCGATCGAGGTGCAGATCTTCGGAACCGAGGGTAGCATCAGCGTCGGCTCCCCCTTCTTCAAGTCAGAGTCACTGACGATCAAACGCGGCGGCGAGGAGACTCGCGAAGAATTTCCTCTCGACGGCAATGGCTACAACTACGAAGCCATCGAGGTTGGCAGATGCCTTCGCGAGGGGCGCATCGAAAGTGATGTCATGCCTCTCGATGAAACACTTGCCTTGATGAAGCTTCTGGACACGATCCGTGAGCCATGGGGGCTCAAATATCCGAGCGACGGCTGAGATACAACAAGAACATCAGAAAAGAGACGAAATGGAATACGGACAACCAGAGTGGAGTAGCAAACGGGTCTCTCGCATTCTGCATGGCACGATCATGCTCAATGAGCGTGAGATGGAAAAGGGATTTGAATTACTTGATGCCGTGTGGGCCTCCGGTATCCAATCCTTCGATACAGCTGCCCTATATGGCGGCGGGACCTGTGAACGCGTCCTGGGACGTTGGATGGAGGAACGCGGCGTAAGAGAGGAAGCCTTCGTCATAGGGAAAAGTTGCCATCACTCCGGTGATCGCAAGCGTGTAACCCCCTTCGACATTGCCGCAGATCTGGCCGACTCCCTCGCACGCCAGCGAGCGGGATACCACGATCTTCACCTTTTGCATCGCGATGATCCGGATGTTGATGTGGCTGTTATTGTCGATGCACTGAACGAGCAACTCGATGCGGGTCGTCTTCGCGCCTTCGGCGGCTCGAACTGGTCCGCTGAACGGATCGAACAAGCGAACGAATACGCTGACAAGAAGGGTCTCGTCGGCTTCGTCGCGTCCAGCCCGAATTACAGTCTTGCCGACGAAAAGGAAGTCCCCTGGGAGGGGTGTCTAAGCATCTCTGGCCCTGGTAAGGCGAGCGAGCGCGCCTGGTATGCCGCGCAGAAAATGCCCCTCTTCACGTGGTCCAGTATTGCCCGTGGCTTCTTCTCGGGACAACTCACCCGTGACAATGCCGAATCTATCCGCGGCCAGATGGATGGCTCCTCTGTGACCTCGTACTGGCACGAGGACAACTGGCAACGACTCGACCGCGTACATGAGCTGGCTGGCGAGAAGGGAGCAAGCGTCGCACAGATTGCGCTGGCTTGGGTTCTGCAGGATCCAGAACTCGACGTCTACGCGTTGGTCGGTGCCCGCACCCCAGCCGAAGCCGAGAACAATACGGCCGTCTTCGACATCGACTTGTCTGCCGAAGAACGGGACTGGCTGGATCTTCGCCGCGACGAACGCTGAACCAGACAGTCAGTGTCGAACAGATCAACAAGAGAGGGCGCACTCGATATTCGAGGGCGCCCTCTTTCTGTTAGCCGTTGACCTTCCCGCGCAGGCGCTCAGGTGAGCTCGTCGAAGAGCGCCTGCGCCATGAGCGTGTGTCCCGTGTGGTTGGGATGCACTGGTTCCGGGCAGAAAGTGTCTGCGTCACGGAATTGCAGATGCCGCTGGAACATGTCGTGCAGTTGCACCAGTTGGGTATCGTATTTCTCACTCATCGCGCTGACAGTGGCGATATACGTTGGCAGGAGATCGAGGACACTGCCACGCAGAGTCGTCGATGACGAGCGCTCGGTGGAGATATAGAAGGGGGTCAGCAGGATGATCGGGATTTCCCCGAGCTCTTCTCGCGTCATCGTCAGAATCTCATTGTAGAGCTCTTCAAATCGCTCTGGTGACACACCATCGGCCCCACCACGCAGATGCGTGTGCAGATCATTGATCCCAATCTTGATCGACAGGCGATCAGGGCGATGAAACAGAACATCATCGCGCCAGCGCTCCCGCAGGTCTGATACTTTGTTGCCACCAATGCCCTTGTTTAGCCAGCGGATACTCAACTCCGGGTGGCGTCCCGTCGCCAACTCGGTGAAGGCACGAACGTAACCGGCACCGAGAGGTGCCTCGGCACCTCGACGACCACAGTCGGTAATGCTGTCGCCGATGAAGAGAAAGGTCGTGTCATTCTTGAACCAGTTACTCATCATGATCTCCAGAAAGTGTTGGGTTGCTGACGTCCAGCGCCAGAAGTCAGTCGACACCGCCGTATCTACATACGACATCAAACAGGACCCGCGTGGCGAACAGCAACTCGCTCACCGGGGTTCTCTCGTCGTGTCCGTGAATGAGGTTCTCCTCTTCCAGGCCGGGTGATTGCCTGTATGGCATGAAGCCGTAGACCTGAGTCTGAGGTCGTCGGGGTACGATGTGCTTGGCATCAGTGCCTCCCGTCGACAAGGAGGGAATCACAGGCACACCGGGATCGACACTCGCCATCACCTCTTCGATGCAGCGAAACATGGGTGCATCGGCAGAGGCTTCCAGGGGCGGGCTGTATTGGTCGACGTCGACCTCAACACGGTCGCCGATGAGCACGCGCAATTCCTGCAGGAAGGACTCCTGCGTCTGGCCTGGAGCAAGGCGACCATCAATCCACGCAGTCGCCTCGGAGGGGATCACGTTGATTTTGCTTCCTGCTTCCAGGCGCGTCACGGAAACGCTGTTGCGTAGTAGTGATCGCAGAGACAATCTCGTCTTGTCGTCGATCGGCAATCGGGACAGCGCCGCATCACTGCTGTCGACGTCGAGCACGGCAAGCAGATCCGCTGCCAGCAGGGAATCCTGCCCCTCTCCCAGTCGGCTCAGAAACAGGCGCAACCCAGCCGATGGATGCAGCGGAAGATCTTCGACGGCGAGAGGGGCCAGGGCCGCACACAGCAGGGTGACCGCATTGTCAGCATGGGGCACCGAGCCGTGACCAGGACTACCGCGCATCGTCAGACGCAAGCGGCAGATCCCCTTCTGCCCTACCTGGCACGTATAGAAGCGCTTGCCCTCGAAACTCAGGTCGTGCCCACCGCCCTCGGTGAGGATAACGGGGGCATCGATCTGTTCGGGGTGATGATCCAGGAGCCAACCGGGCCCGTGATCGCCCTTACCGGCTTCCTCGTCGGCGGTAGCCGCATAGAGAATATCACGATCGAGGGGGACCTTGTGTCGCTTGAGCAGTAGCAGCACGATCAGTTCAGCTGCGACCATGTTCTTCATATCCAACGCACCTCGTCCCCACACACAGCCCTCGTGAAGGGCACCACTGAATGGTGGTTGCGTCCACATGTGAGGCTCCACGGCGACGACGTCTGTGTGCCCGAGCAGGAGCAGAGGCGCCTCGTTGCCTCCGGTCAGACGTGTCGTCACATTGCCACGACCGGGGGCCGACTCGGTCAATGTGGGACGTAGACCGTCCTTCTCCAGATATGTGGCGATAAAACGGGCCGCCAGTGTTTCATTGCCAGGAGGATTGGTGGTGTCGATCCGGATGAGATCCTGGAGCAAGGCGGTCACTTCAGTACTCACCTTATCCCAGTCGATGTCGAAGCGTTCAGATGGTCGTATCATACGCGTATCCTATGGACTCGACGTGTCCCAGGACAACCAGTATGCTTGGTCCATGATCGATTTTCTTCCATTCTCGAGACGCTTCCTGCTGTCGTGGGCCGTCATTTTCGTCGCCTGCAATGGCACAGACCCTGCCGATGTGAATGGCACGGAAACCCCCGCTGCCGATGATCAGACGGGCACGCCGGCAGGGATCAGTCGACATACCTACCGAATCGTCAACGTCTTCCCCCATGATCCTGATGCCTGGACGCAGGGCCTGGTCTTCGACAACGGTGTTCTTCTCGAAGGAACCGGCGGTGGCATACGACTCAGGTCACACCCTGACTTGCCCCCTGCCAGTCTGCGCGAAGTTGAGTTGACGACTGGACGTGTCCTGCGCCAGGTGGCGCTTGAGACAGAATATTTTGGCGAAGGAATCACACTTCTGCAGGATCGAGTATTTCAGCTGACCTGGCTATCCGGTGTGGGGTTCACATACAATCGCGAAAATCTCACGTCTCTTGGCACATTCAGCTATGCCTCCGAGGGCTGGGGCCTTACCCATGATGGTGAACGATTGATCAGGAGTGATGGAACCTCGACGATCACCTTTCACGACCCAAAAGACTTCGCCGAAGTGGGTCAGATCGAGGTCGCAACTGAGACCCAGTTGATTCGCAATCTCAATGAACTCGAATTTGTCGAGGGTCAGATCTGGGCGAATGTCTGGCAGACGGATGTGATCGCACGCATCGATCCAGCGACGGGATCCGTCGTTGGCTGGATCGATCTGACAGGACTGTTGACGTCGCGGGAACGCGCCGCCGCTGGGGTCGCAAATGGTATCGCCTACGATCCGGAAACAGAACGCATCTTCGTGACGGGCAAGCTCTGGCCCTGGATGTTTGAAATTGCCCTTGTCGTGGCCGAATGAGTCGTCGACCCAACATTCTGTTTGTACAGTCCGACCAACAGCGACCGGATTGGCTGGAAATGAATCCTGCCATCCCTGTTCGCTCACCGCATCTGCGCGCCCTGGGTGAGCGCGGCCGTCGGTTTACGCATGCAATCTGTCCTTCACCTCTGTGTGCCCCTTCGCGCGCATGTCTCGCATCAGGACTCGAGTACGACCGCTGCAGGGTCTGGGGCAACGAGACCTACTTCCCCGAAGGCGTACAGACCTATCACCAACGCCTGCGTGATGAGGCTGGCTATCATGTCATGGCCGCAGGTAAACACCACGTGGGAAACAATCAGTCCGGCAACCCGCCCAGACTGCATCGTGGTATCGATGGCCGTGAAGGTATCGAGGAATGGGGCTTCAGTGATGCCATCTTCAATGCCGGGTTGAATCAGGCAACGATCCTGATGCGTCGAAATGGCGGAATTCCGCAGGACACGTATATGACGTATCTGCAGGAGTTGGGGCTGGCCCAGATCCACCTCGATGACTACACGCGACGCAATCAGGAAGGCGTGTGGACGGCGACCTTTCCCACGTCACTACCTGATGAGGCGTATTTCGATTCGTGGATCACGCGGAATGCGAAGACCCTGATCGATCGGGCCCCGGCAGACCAGCCGTGGTATCTGGAAGTCAATCTGCAGAATCCACATCATCCGTGGGATGTCACCGAGTCGATGCATGACGCCTATCGAAATCCACCTGTAGATTTCCCCCCGCCGGAACACTGTACCCTGGACATCTCACCCCAGACACACCAGGAAATACGCAGAAACTGGGCTGCGACGGTGGAACATCTCGACGACTGCCTTGGCCAATTGCTGACACATCTGGCGCAGCGGGGGTGTCTCGATGATACGATCGTCGTGTACTCGAGTGATCACGGTGAGATGCTTGGGGACTATAACCAATTCCAGAAGGTTTCCCCCTTGCAGGCATCTGCAGGTGTGCCACTGGTCATCGCTGGGCCAGGAGTCACCCACCGCGGCGTGGATGGTGCGCCGATGACGATCCTGGATCTGGCATCCACTTTCATCGAATGGTCCGGTCTTACACCGTCTGCAGACATGGACAGTTTGTCCCTCGCCTCCTACTTGCGTGGCGAGACACAGACCCATCGGCCTTTCGTCTTTTCCGGCCTCAGTGCTTGGCGCATGGTGACGGATGGCCAATTCAAACTGATCCGTGGCTACGACCCGGTAAAACGTAGCGGTGGCGATACCTTTGAGCCCACCACAATACCAGCGGCCGAGGTTCGACGCCTGCAAGGCGAACGCCCGGAGTTGCTCTTCGACCTAACGCACAATGAGTGCGAGGACACATCAGCTCAGAACCCCGAGGCCCTGCGGCGTCTGCAGCAGGCCCTGGATGACCACCTCGCAGTCCAGTGAGATACAGCGCCAGTGAGCCGCGCTGGGCCGACTCTGGCGCCCTAACCCGCTGGATCTACAGACACTTCGTAGCGTTTGACGGCGTCCTCATCAAGCTCGACACCCAGTCCTGGGCCATCGGGGACTCTCGCGTAGCCATCCTGCAACAGCGGTTCGGTCAGCAAGCTGTGTTCATGCACCAGGTTGCCGATCATGTCACTCGCAAGGGTGCAGTTCGGCACAGCTGCTGAGGCGTGGATGCGATAGGCGTCGTACAGCCCGAGATCGACATTCGACGCCTGCCACACAGGCAATTCCCCCGCTTCGGCAATCTGCGCCATGTTCAGGAAGGACCAGTCTGATGGCGCGATGTTGATGCCGTCGACGGCTTGTGTACCAACCGCTTCGATGACTTGCCGTGGTCTCTGTAAGTGCATGACGATGAACACACTTGTCTGTTCGCGCAGTCGCCGATAGGCATCAAAGTCTCTGGGAAAAGGATCCTCGAAGACGATGTTCAAGTCCTCCACTCGTCGCGCCAGTTCCAGCGTTTGCTCGAGTGTGTAGAAGCGCTCCTTCGGATCCATGACAATGCGGATACCGGGAGCCGCTTCAGTCATCGCACGGAATCGATCTTCCAGCGGATCTTCGAGTTTGCCTTTGGTCTTGATTCCGTGGAAACCCAGCGCTGCGGCCTGCCCTGCAGCAGCGGCGGAAACCTCGACCGTCGTCGCGTGCATCCAATAGTCGACGAGAATTCTGTCCTGAATCTTGCCACCAAAGAGACGATAGAGGGGCACTTCGTGGACTTTGGCGATCAGATCAAGAAGAGCCATCGCCCAACCACCTCCCTGGAGGGATCTGGGCTCAAAGTCGAGGGGATCCCGGCCGACCCAATCTGGCCGCTCGTCCGCCCTGTCACCGTAGTAGGGTGTGCTCATCCCCAGGCCGACGAGTCCGGCATCGGTCTGCAGGCGCAGAATATCGTGCCGACGCCGATCGAGATTCTCCGGATAGTTCGGGCGATAATGCCACTCATCGTCAGCGGAGAGAATGTTCGGCACGAATGGCACACACACGACGGTGCGTTCAAATCCTGTAATCCTCATCGTTTCCCTTCCATTGGATACGTACCACCTGATCTCGGCCCTGCATGCCGCTTGCCTGCCACTGGGGACGTCTCCATGTTAGGGCGCAACGCAGGCACTGGCCCGATACTGGAGAAGCCGAAGCATGGATAGTATTCTGATCGTCGTCGTTTCATTCGTCGGCTATATGATCGCCTATTACACATATGGTAAATATCTGAGCCAGAAGGTATTCGGTCTCGACGCGGAACGTCTCGTTCCGTCCCGCGAATTGACGGATGGCGTCGACTACGTGCCAACGAAAAAGCAGGTCATCTTCGGACACCACTTCACCTCGATTGCCGGTACCGGCCCCATCGTGGGTCCCGCCATTGGCATCATCTGGGGATGGGTGCCGGCACTATTGTGGGTGTTCCTCGGATCCGTCTTCATGGGTGCCGTCCATGACCTGGGCGCTCTGGTGATCTCGTTGCGACACAAGGGCCACACGATGGCTGAGATCACGGGCAAGGTGATGAATCGACGCCTGAAGATCATGTTCTTCATCATCGTTTTTCTCGCCGTCCTCATCGTGATCGCCATTTTCGGTCTCGTCATCGCCATCATTTTCGATATGTATCCGCAGGCCGTGTTGCCCGTCTGGATGCAGATTCCGATTGCTATCGTCATGGGTCGCTTGATCAAGTCTGGCAAAATGAATCTGACGCTGATCACAGCCCTTGCTGTGACCGCCATGTATGGGACCATCGTCTTGGGCAATGCAGTACCTCTGCCGATGCCAGAAATCGCGGGCATACCGGCGACGGGCGTCTGGACGGTTCTGTTGCTCATCTACGCCTACATAGCGTCGACCCTGAGTGTGACAACATTGTTGCAGCCACGGGACTACATCAACGCCTGGCAATTGATGATCGCCATGGCCCTCGTTGTGCTTGGCGTCTTCGTCGCCGCGCCGACGATGGTTGCCCCCGCTTTCAATATGGCCCCGGAGGGTGCGCCACCATGGATGCCCTTCCTCTTTATCACCATCGCTTGTGGTGCGATCTCGGGCTTCCACTGCCTCGTGTCGAGCGGCACGTCTTCAAAACAGGTCGAGAGTGAGCCCGATGCACGCTTCGTCGGCTATGGGTCGATGCTGACAGAAGGATTCCTAGCGACCATGGTCTTGATCGCTTGCGGCGCCGGTCTCTCCCTCGCCTACACGACACCAGATGGCCAGACACTGACAGGGTCCGCCGCTTTCGCGACGCATTACGGTTCGTGGATGGCGTCGAGCGGGATTGGCTCAAAGGTGACGGCCTTTGTGGTAGGTGCCGCCAACATGATCTCGTCCCTTGGTGTGCCAAAGGATTTTGCCATCGTCCTGATGGGTGTTTTTGTGGCGTCTTTCGCTGGCACAACGCTGGATACATCCACTCGTATTCAACGTTACGTGATCAGCGAATTGGCGACGGATCTGAAGATCGAAGTATTTACGAAACGACACGCAGCGACCTTGCTCGCTGTCGTGACAGCTGCTGCCCTGGCATTCTACAATGGAGCAGGTGGCAAGGGCGCATTGCTACTGTGGCCACTGTTTGGCAGCATGAACCAATTGCTCGCCGGTCTGGCCCTCGTCGTGATCAGCTACTGGCTGCGTCAGCAGGGGAAGAACTTCCTTGTATCGCTGATTCCGGCGCTGATCATCATGGTTTTCACTTCATGGGCCCTGGTCCACACGCTTGGCAGCCTCTATGGCAGTGGCAACATTCCGAGTTTTGTGATCGGCTGCGTCGCTCTGATGCTGCAGATCTGGCTCTCGGTTGAAGGCCTCACCATGCTGGCGAAGGAGCCAGGTGGCAGCCACGCCGAACCAGCAGTCGGTGGCTGAGCCTGGCTGAACTACTGCGGCGGATCAACCCGCCGCAGTACGATGGTTGTCGCCTTCGGACTATTGCGTAGGGCGTAGTGAACTGCATTGATGAACAGTCGCATCTGTGGCTCATTCCCATTACTCTGTGCCAGCAAGTGGACGTAGCCACGGTCGGAGAAGAGTGCCACGAGTCGGCTCTCGATGAATAACCCATCCAGCGAATGCTGAGGATGAATCCTTGCGGCATTGGGCTGCAGATTCAGCCCCGGTGGTGGACCATTGAACTCGTAGGGTGCGTGATAGATGGGATGGTGGTCTGCGATCCGTCGCAGTTGTGCGCGACGCCCAAGGGCCTGGCGGAACATATGCCGTAGTGCAGCTTCTGCCTGACTGAACTCCAGGTTGCCTTCGGCACTATCCACGAAGAGGAAGCCACCGGTTTTCAGGTGACGGCCAAGTGCTTCGGCCTCTGCCTTGGTTAGTTCGAAGGCCCGTTCAGATGTAATGAAGACAAAGGGGCTGCGTTCGAAATCAGGGGAACCAATATACAGATGGCGATCGACAAAAGCAGAGATCGCCGTGGCGCGTTTGAGGGCATCCGCCAGATTCGGCATCGCCTTGGCGACGGACGGAAACTGTGGTCTCAACGTCGTTGACCAGGTCATCGCCAGGCGTAGAAATCCGAGAGGCTGCTCGTCTCCCGTATTCTGTAACAGACCACCACGCATCTGTCCTAGTTCACGAGCGGCCTGTCGCATCACCTGCTGCAGCCAGGCATTCTCCACTGCTGCCTGGACATCGAGGGTGTCGCCCGCCACCAGCAGGTCACTCACGCGCCGAATACTGGCGCAGGCGGCCTGCGCCGTGCACGCAGCTTCATCATCGCCATGGGGTGCAATCGTGTAGATCGTCGCCATGCTGGCCGAGCTTAGACCCAAAACGAAGCCCAGGGGGACAATACCAAAGAAGATGAGGAACTTCAGCATGCACACGACTCCTTGTGGTATTGGCCAACACCTTCGCAGGACCGACCAACGGTCCTACCCTTTGGCGGATAAACTATATTGAACCATCAGCCCATGAATATGACCAACCTGCAAAAATTCCTGGTACACCGATTGGTACTGCTGTCGATGGCGTGGATCCTCGTTGCCACGCCGGGCAGAGCAGATCTGATCGGCGTCACCTGGGATTCAGTCGAGGCTCTGTACCTGCTGTCTCAAAGGCCACAGCTACAATTGCGCTCCATCCACGGACACGTCGCCCTGTTTGAAACCCTCGACGAAGCCGCCATCAGTGGTTTGTCCCCACTGTTCCGCGACATCGCCGCTGCTGACGAGGGCTACTATCTCGTCGATCATCTGCACGCCCATGCACCGCCGGCAGGAACACATCTGGTCTATGCGGACGAAGACCGTTGGGCGCTGGTTCGCATCCCAGGGGATGAGTTGGCTACTGCCCTTGCGGGCGATCACTTTCTCTACCCATTGCCAGCAATCTTCGATCTACAACTGCCCCGTTACGGCAGTGCTGCACGTCCACTCGATCGAGCGCCCTCGCCAGTCGTCACCGAATTGCTTACAACGGTGGATCCAGAGCGGCTTCGTGAGCATGTAGAAATACTGAGTTTCCGCGACCCCTCTCTCGGAGCGGTCGCGGGGAATGTGCGTACACGCCACGCACGTCGGTCCGAAACATTTGAAAGCACGGTGTATTTACAGCAGCAGTTGCAGATGACACTCGACGGAGGCAGTGTCTGGCTGGACAGTTTTCGCATAGCTCCACAGGACTCGCTGATGTACAATGTCGTCGGCGAGCTTCCCGGCACCGACCCGAATGCTGGATACTATGTCGTGTGTGCTCACTACGACGCGGTGGGTTCACGGAGCCGAGCCAGTCAGATGGCGGCAATTGGTGAAACGGACCTTGGCTGGCGCTGGGACGAGCATCCGGCCCCTGGCGCCGATGACAATGGCTCAGGCGTCGCCTTGATACTTGAGTCGGCGCGGGCACTGGCCCAGGCGCCACGCCCTCCCTGGACGATCAGATTCATCGCCTGGTCAGGCGAAGAGCTTGGTTTGCGGGGCAGCCGGCACTATGCCGAGCAAGCCCGCCAGAGGGACGACCACATTCTTGGTGTGCTCAACTTCGACATGATCGGCTTTAATGACTTGAGTGATCGTCTTGAGTTGGTCACAAATCCTGCGTCGCAATGGCTCGTCGACCATTTGCACAGCACCAATGACCGCTACGAAATCGGCCTGCAAGTCGATGTCCTCGCCGACCCATTTGCCGGACTCAGCGATCATGCTCCCTTTTGGGCACGGGGCTACGACGCAATTCTCGGAATTGAGAATTACCTGCCGACAGACAGCAGCCACGTCGCGGTGAGGCGTGGCGACTACCGCGTCAATTCGCAGTATCACTCGGTCGTCGACCTTCCCGACAGCATCAACTGGGAACTTGTGGCCCGCGTGACCCGTCTGACGGTTGCCGCCCTGGCTCAGTTTGGCCAGGAAGAGGGCCTGCCGAATCTCGTCGTGTTCACCGGCGACGCCCAAGGCGCGGGGGAGGACCTGAGGATCCACGTGACCAATCTGGGCGTAGCGGATGTGACCGAACCCTTCGGACTACGTGTATCACAGTGTGCCACCGATTCTACGACCTGTACCATCGTCTACGAAGAATTGGTTCCAGCACCGTTGCGGGCGGGGAGCGTGGCGCGCATAGATATACCATGGCGTCGCTACGGAGATACAGTCGTGCTCCTGGAGGTTGATCCTGCTGATGATATTGCCGAAGAGGGTCCCGAAACAGACAACAGGGTCTTTCAACAACTGCGTCTGGTCCCAACGACGGGTGTCGTCGTATTTCCCAATCCTCTCCATGTCGAGACGGCCACCGACATTCGATTCAGTGGCGTCCCCTTGTTCAGTCGCGTGAAGATCGTGTCCTTGAACGGCGAAGTGATTTGGGAGGGGCGCGAAGAAAGTCAGGGTGATCTGGCAAATGAGATTCGCTGGGATGCTACCAATACCAATGGATTTGTTGTCGCCTCTGGTGTCTACATCTATACCGTGAGCAGCTTCGAAGGAGAGATGATTGAACGTGGTAAGATCGCCGTCGTGCGCTGAATCTGTTTCCGTTGTAGCCGTTGCCACGGCCCTGCTGCTGTGCCTTGGGGCCGAGGGTGCATCTGCCGGGGTCAAGATCGCCGACGCCCATGCGACAGGTGTCCTGGACGCCCATATGACTGCCGCCTATCAGCTGCTCGAACGGCGTGATCCTGATGCTCTCCCTGCAGCCTATCAGGAGACGCCTGAGCCCCTCTTCTGCGCGACCCATCTGGCCGTGGCTGCCAATGAATTGCTGCAGACCGCTCCACAGGCTGCTGGGAAGATTCTGCTGGAGGCCTTACAGCGCCCCCGCCTGGCATTCTCTGTCGTGTCGCCGGCGGGACATTTCCGCCTGCACTACGACATCGAGGGGCGCGAAGCGGTCGATCCAGTTGATGATGATGGCAATGGGATTCCGGATTACGTCGACTACACAGCGGCCATCGCCGACAGCATGTGGGCGTTGGAGATCGTGGATATGGGGTACCGCGAACCACCGATTGACGCCGGTGCCGGGGGCGGTGACGAAATCGATATCTACATCCTCGATCTGGGACGCAGCCAGAATTATGGCATTACATATCCCACGTCCAGTGGTGCGACGGGGCCGAGTTTCTTCGAAATCGACAACGACTTCGCCGACCCAATCTATGGCTCCACTTTCGCCTGTCCGGGAAACCCGGGTACGCGCGAACTGGATGCTCTGCGCGTCACAATCGCCCACGAATTCTTCCATGTGATCCAGTTCGGCTACTACCAGGGCAGCGACGGCAGATGGTGGCAGGAGGCATCGGCGACGTGGATGGAGGACGTCGCGTATCCCAGCCTCGATGACTATCTCCAGTATGTGTGCACCTTCCTGCTGGTGCCGCGCCGTTCTCTCGATTCAGGGATTCCTTCTGCCGGTGACTTACATGCCTATGGCGCCTCCGTCTTCGGCCATTTTCTCGCACAGCGCTACAACCGCGATGTGGTACGCTTCATCTGGGAGGAAAATGGTCAGCGCCTGAGCAATTCGCTGGAGAATTTCCATCGAGCCATCCTGACGGTTGACGACGAGGGTCTGGATGGCGCTCATGCGGATATGGGCGTGTGGGCATACTTCACAGGCGAGCGATTCCGACCCGGATTCTTCGAAGAAGGCGAGAAATACCCCGAGAATTTCATCCTGCCTCTTCCCGTCATCGCCGGCGCAACCGTTGCCGACAGTGGTCGCATCGATCACCTGGCTACGACGTATGTCCGTCTCGATCCTCGTCTGCTGCCCGGTGGCGTGACGATCGACACCGAGTTGGCACGGGGTCGATGGCGACGGCAACTGCTGCTGATTGGAGATGACGGCGTGGAGGTGAGGGATGTGGGAGATGTGGGCACCATCGTCGTGCCCGGATGGAATGCCTATGAGGACATTGTGCTCGTCATCAGCAATGTTGACTTCATCGGTCTCGGACTCGAATACAAAGTGAGTGTGCATTACGATCCCGATATGACCGACGCACCTGCCCCGAGTGCATTGGCGCTGCTGCCGACCTACCCAAATCCTTTCCGACCCACTCAAGATGATGACACAACCATCACCTTCGAACTGAATCGGAACAGTCAGATCACAAGTTTGTCGATTTATACAGCGGACGGTGCCATCGTGCGGCGCTTCGATCTGGGGGCGCGATCAGCACGGCGTTATGCGGTACGTTGGGATGGGGCCAATGAAGAAGGGGTGTTGGTCGGTTCGGGGCTCTACCACTACGTCCTGGAGGCCGCCGGGCAGCACCGGCGCGCGACACTGGCACTTATCCGAGATTAATCGTCGTCGCCGTCGAGGTGCTTCTGCCGGCGCTCTTCCAACTCTTCTTCTTCTTCTCGCAGTTCGACTAGCCGATCCTCCATCACCGACAGCTGATGCGTGAACTCACGGATGTCGCTGGAGGTCGTGCGTTCCTGCAGTGACGCTTCCTCAACCTTGAGTTCCGCGACCCCTCGACGACGACCAATATCCTCTCGCTCCGACATCATCGAGATGATATGACGCTGGCGTTTCTTCTGCATCATTGCCGTTTGCCATTTTGCACCGGCGGCGGCAATGACCAGAACGAGACAGGTCATCAGCAGGATATTTTCCATATCACAGGTCCAACGGCGAGCCACCAATGTGGCGACGTGAATAGCGCTCTTCCAATTCTTCCAGTTCCTGCTTCTTCATGGTCACCTCGTCCTTCATCGCCTCCTTCTCCCTCAACAGATCAGGCAGGCGATGACGAATCGCCTCGCCCTCTTCTTCAAGCTTGATGAGGGCGTCGGAGTTCCGCGTAATCGAGCGCTCGACTGCGTCGAGCTCCGTCTGGATCTCGGCGAGTCGTTTCTGATGGGCACGAATCGTCTCAATGATCATACCAACCAGGCCAATAGCGATGATCGCATACGCCCAACTCATCGTGCTCTACCTCGCCGTTTACACTTGTGATGGAAGAATCAAGACGGCTCTTGCACCAATGTAAGGTCAAGCGGATCAATCGTCAGCAGCTTTGACTTGCCCTTTTGAGGGAGCCATAGGTATACTTCTGGTCCAGTGCCCATTTGAGCATTCGGCCGGAGACCTGAAGTGATTCAGCGCGTACTACCCCCTGATGACGATGAACTGCTCGACTTTCCTCCTTCCATCGAACGATTGCCTGAACAGGTGTCGGCGAAGGATCTGGAGGACGCCGAGATCGCCAGCCAGGTGGCCAATCCCCCGGTCTCCGCCAGCGTGGCCGCAAGCCAGACCAGCGTGGCCGCAAGTCAGACCAGCGTGGCCGCAAGCCAGACCAGCGTGGCCGCAAGCCAAACCAGCGACAACGCCAGCCAGGTAACTGACTTCCGGCAATATCTGCAGCGCACCCTCTTGCAGGATACCGTCGTCCACGAGCAAACGATCCCACCATGCCCTGAGCGACTCGCCCACAGCACAAGCCACCTGGGCCCCGATGTCGAACGCGTCCTGGCAGCATCAGGCATTACAAGTCTGTGGAGCCATCAGGAGGAAGGGATTCGACTTCTGCGCGAGGGGCAGGACATCGTCGTGGCAACGCCGACCGCCTCTGGCAAGACGCTCGTCTACAATACGGCGGTCCTCGCGGACCTGCTGCAGAATCCGGCGGGCTGCGCGATCTACATCTTTCCTCTCAAGGCCCTCGAGCAAGATCAGCTGGAAGAGTTGCGCACGGTGCTGGGAAATCTCTCCTGTGGCCTGACGGCCGAGATTTATGATGGCGACACGAAGCCTCACATACGCGAGAAGATCCGCAAACAGCTGCCCAACATTCTCATTACGACACCAGACATGTTGCACGCTGGCATCCTCGCCTTCCATGAGGCGTGGGAGGAGCTACTGCGAAATTTGCGCTGGATCGTCGTGGACGAGTTGCACACATACAATGGCATTTTTGGCTCCCACGTTTTGCACCTGTTCCGCCGCCTCAATCGACTGTGCAGCAGCTACCAATCCTCCCCTCGCTATGTCAGTTGCTCAGCGACGATTGGCAATCCCACACAGCTGGCTGAACGCCTCTTCGGTCGTCCTTTCACAGCCGTCACCGAGTCGGGGGCACCCACCGCCCCACGTCATTTCCTGTTCGTTGATCCCGTTGAAAGCCCAAATACCGTCGCTGCCCGCCTGCTGCAAGCAGGTGTCCTACGCCAGCTTCGTACCATCGTCTTCACCCGCGCCCGCGTCATCACCGAACTCGTCTACCGCTGGGCAACGCAACATCGACAGGATCTGGCACGACGAATCAGCTCCTATCGTGCCGGGTATCTGCCTGAGGAACGTCGGCAAATCGAATCGGCCCTCACCGGCGGAGATCTGTTGGGTGTCGTCACTACCTCCGCCCTGGAGCTGGGGATCGACATTGGTGGACTCGATGTCTGCGTTCTCGTCGGTTACCCAGGATCCATCGTCAATACCTGGCAGCGAGCCGGCCGCGTCGGGCGCCAGGGCCGCGAGTCTCTCGTCATCCTGTTGGCCAGCAAGGATGCCCTCGACCAGTACTTCATGAAATACCCGGAGCAGTTCTTTGGTCGCCAGAGCGAGGACGCCGTCGCCGATCCCGGCAATCGCTATATCCTGAAGAATCACCTGCCCTGCGCCGCCAGGGAATTGCCCCTCACTGCCGACGAACCTGAATACGACGGCATTCCCGGATACCAGGAGGCCCTCGCCGAACTCACGGCGAGTGGCGAGTTGCTGCAGAGTGTCGATGGCGATGCCTGGTTTGCAGCACGTAAGCAACCACATCGCCTGCTCAACATGCGTGCGATTGGCGAAAGCTGGTCCATCGTTGCCGGCGCCAGTGGCCGCCCTGACCCAATCCCCGACACGCCAACGGCAGCCATCGATGCAGCCCCACACGCATCCTGCACGCACACTGCAACAGATCACAGCACGATCCCCGACCAGGATCTGTTTCAGGCAACCAATCCACTGCCGACCATTCCCAAGGTGCCAGAGGTTCCCAAGGTATCAGATGCACCTTTTCGGGAGACATCTGACGCCAGGGCACCCGGCGGCGCGCCAGCCCCGCCAGACTCAGTCTCACGTGACTCTGGCAAGAGCGGCTCTGGCAAAGGTGGCCGACGGCGCTACACCATCGGCACCGTCTCCGGTGGCCAGTTGTACAGCGAGTGTTATGAAGGAGCCATCTACCTGCATCGCGGTCGTCAGTATCTGATCGGCGAAAGGCATAGTCCAAGAAGACAGATCGATGCGACCGTCGTCGATGTCCCCTACTACACACGCCCCAAGCAGGAGAAGGAGACGGAGATCATTGAGGAGCTGGCGTCCAAGCCAATGCATGGCTATCTCGCCAAGCTCGGTCGTTTGAAGGTCAGCTCGCAGGTCATCGCGTACGAAAAGATTCGCGTCGGCGATCAGGTCATCATCAGCCGCCACCCCCTTGAGAGCCCTGTACAGACTTTCGAAACCATCGGCTTCTGGTTGGAGATGGATGCCCCCTTCAAAAAGCACCTCAAGCGCCGGGGGCATCACCACATGGGTTCCCTGCATGCAACGGAACACGCCACAAAATCGCTGTTTCCCTTGTTGGCCTTGAGTAAGGGCACCGATGTGGGTGGTATCTGTTATCCCATGCACCCGCAACTGCGCAAGGGGGCCATCTTCATCTACGATCAGTATCCCGGTGGCATCGGTCTCGCTGAAAAGGGCTTCGACATGCTCGACCGGCTACTGGAATTGACGTTGGAGATGGTGTCTGGCTGCGATTGCGAGGAAGGCTGCCCTTCCTGCATCCACTTTCCAACCTGTGGTGCAGGCAATCATCCCCTCGACAAGGCAGGATGCGTCCACCTGCTCGAGCTACTCAGTGGACGTGCGGAACTCGATGCCGAGGCTCTCGACGTCCCCGAAATCGAAGATGAGCCTCCCCTGTTCGCAGACTGGGAACTGGCTGACGAGACGCCAGCAGCTGATCCGCAAGAAGAGGAGCACGTTGTCGTTTTCGATCTGGAAACGCAATTGAGCGCCGCTGAGGTGGGCGGTTGGAACAAGACATATCTGATGCGTGTCTCATGCGGCGTCGTCTGGGATAGTCGCACAGACGAATTCACCAGTTATTTCGAACAGGATGTGCCAAAACTGATTGAGCATCTGCAGGCAGCTGATCTGATTGTTGGCTTCAACTGCATCGGCTTTGACTACTCAGTACTTCGCGGCTATTCCAGCTATGACTTTCGCAAGCTGGAGACCCTCGACATGCTGCGAGAGATCAAAGAACAACTCCACTATCGAGTGAGTCTCAACAGCCTTGCGCAGTCGACCCTCGATGAGGGCAAGAGTGCCGATGGTCTGCAGGCATTGCGCTGGTGGAAACAGGGGCGTCTCGACCTGATCGAAAAATACTGTCGCGATGACGTGCGCATCACGCGCGACATCTGGCGCTTCGGACGAGAGAAGGGCTACCTGGTCTTCGATCGCAAGAACGAGGGTCGCATGCGCGTACCGATCGATTTTAACGAAAAAATCGTCGCCCTCGACTAGCCTCGTGCCCTTTCGAGTCTGTCCGCACTACCCGTCACGTCGAGCTGACATGGCGCGGATCCAGTGCGTCACGAAGTCCATCGCCCAGCAGTGAACACCCTAACATGGTCAGGGCAATGGCGAGGGTAGGAAAAAGCGCCAGGTGCCAGTACACGCGCACGTAGGCATTGCTCACGCCGACCATCTTCCCCCAACTGGCCATCGGGTCGTTGATACCAAGGCCAAGGAAGCTCAGCCCTGCTTCGGCAAAAATCGTCGCTGGAATACCAAAACTGACGGCGATGACGATCGGCGTCAGTGCATTTGGCAGTACGTGCCGCAGCGCAATACGCCAGGCAGGCACTCCGAGGGCGCGCGCGCAGAGCACAAAATCCCACTCACGCAGCGTGAGGAACTGTGCTCTCGTGAGGCGCGCGATGAGGATCCAGCCTGTGACGCTCAAGGCCAGTACAACGGAGTGCAGCCCGCCGCCAAGCACTGAGATGAGCAAAATGGCAAAGAGCAAGCTAGGGAAAGCGGTCATCACATCGATGAGGCGAGAAACGACGAAGCCCGTGCGCCCACCCACATAGCCGGCAAGCGCTCCCAGGGGGACGCCAATCGCCACGGCCACTCCCTGAACCAGAAGACTGACCAGAAGCGACGTGCGCGCCCCAAAGATCAGTCGACTCAGATAATCACGACCCACTTCATCGGTGCCCAGTAAGTGCTCAGGATGCTGCAGCGGCAGCAGCAAGACGCGATCGAAACGGGCGTAGTCATAAGGATGAGGCGCCAGCCAATGGGCGAACATGGCGACAAAGCTGATGAGGGCCACCAACATCAGGCCGAAGACTGCGAGCCGATTGCGTAGCAGTCGCTGCGTCGCTTGCCAGGCAAATCCATGGGAGAGGGTGTTCGCAGCGGCACTCACCCACGACTCCGCCGGCTGAACTGAATTCGCGGGTCCAGCACTGTGTAGGCAACGTCTGTCAGCATATAGGTCACCCCCCATAGCAGTGCGATGAGCAGGAAGGTTGCCATGATCATGGGGTAGTCTCTGTTGAGCGCGCTGGTAACGAAATACTTCCCCAAGCCATTGATACGAAACATGGTCTCGATGAAGATCGAGCCAGTGATCAGATTCGGAATCTCCGTACCGAGGGCAGTCACCATGGGAATCTGCGCATTGGGCAGGACGTGGCGACGCATCAGGGCCACCTCACTCAGCCCTTTGGCTCTGGCGGTACGGATAAAGTCCTCGCCCGCGACGTCAACAATACTGGCTCGTGTATAGCGGGCGATGATGGCCATGGGGGCCAGGGCATAGGCAACGACGGGCAGAATCCAGTCTGTGCAGAAATACCTGCCGAACAGACAGGCACCGGACGTGCCCCAGCCTCCCAGAGGAAGCCAGGACCGGGCCACAGCAAAACAGAGGATGAGCCACATGCCGATCACAAAGTTCGGTACCGTGACACCGAGGGTTGCGCAGAAGGTCACCAGGTGATCGATCCAGGAATTCTGATGATACGCCGCGTAGAGTCCGGCACAGATGCCGATGCTGAAAGCGACGACGATCGTCAGCAAGCCGACCTGTAACGTCACGAGCCACGTACGACCGATCAGAGCCGCGACCGTCGTCTGCGGCTGCTGATATGGAATACCGAAATCAAAACGCAAGGCGTGACTCATGTAGTTGAGATACTGCTGCCACACAGGCTCATCGAGACCATACTTGGCCTCAAGATTGGCACGCGTCGCTGCCGTCAACTGGCCTTGCTGCGTATCAAAGGGTCCACCTGGAACCGAATGCATCAGCCAGAAGACCAGGATGGACACACCGAGCAGCACAAAGGCGAGGGAGAGCAGGCGGCGACAGAGGAAGAGCAGCAATGATCCCTACTGACGGTCGCCGATGTACATATCGCCCCAGAGACTGTCATCACCCCATCGCCGGCCGGCAATTCCTTTTGCATCCGGTTGGCGAAAACTATCACCGAGCAGATGTGGCTTCATGAGATCTCCCGCCCATCGATGGGCGATGAAGACACCACCCACCTGATCCACGAGAATTCGTTCCGCCTGTCGAAACATGCGGTCCCGCACTTCAGGTTGCCCCATCATGGCTCCGGCGCTGGTCACCAGATGATCGAAGGTCGAATCGCTCCATGAATGGCGTCCCCCGGACATCCACACACCGAGTAGATTCGCCGCATCAAGAAAGTCCATGCCATAGGACACTGCCCCCATCTGTAGTCGCGTCGGACGTGCATTCAGCGCGTCCATAAAGACACGGCCATCCTTGTTCGACACCTGAATCCGGACACCGAGGCATTGGGCGATCGATGCGGCACTCGCCTGATACACTGCAGCCGTTGCCGGTGGTTCACCGCGCATCCACATCTCCAGCGCTGGGAAGCCGTCACCGTCCGGATAGCCCGCAGCCGCCAGATACTGGCGGGCACGATCACAGTCGAAACGCTGAAGGTCAGCGAGGGCACCCGTCGTATCTGCTGAGGGAAATCCGGGCATCAGCATCGAATGGGCGGCAACAGCCTTCATCTTGCCATAGATACCTGCAACGATTGCCTCCCGGTCGACGGCATGGGCGAAGGCACGGCGCACGGCAAGCTTGTCGAAGGGTGGCGAGAAGGTGTCAAAGAGGATGTAGTCTGTACGAAAATCACCGTAATGGCGCAGATAGTTTGCCTGCAGCGTCGGCTCTGCCTCAATCGTTGCAAAGTCCGCCGGCGTGAGTTGTTCGTGACCGACCAGATCGATCTCTCCTCGCTGAAAAGCGAGAAAGTAGGTAGCGGGTGACATGTAGATGCCCTCGATCCGCTGCAGTAGAGGGGGTCGGTACCCTGTGTAATCGGGATTGGCAGAGAGAACGATTCGATATCCCGGATCAAATTCAGTCAGGACAAAAGGGCCGGAAGAAACCGACGTCGCCGGATCGTTGTTGTAGTAGGGACCAAACTCTTCCAGTGCCCGTTTCTGCAAGGTATAGCCGAATTTCATAGCTGACGGCATCGCCGGGAAGGGGCCCTCTGTGACCAACTGCAAGGTCAGCGCGTCGACGGCGGTGACGCCAAGTGAGTCTGGCGGCATCTCACCGGCGACGATGCGATCCCAGTTGCGCAGTCCCCCTTTGCCGATGAAAGAATAGAACCACGCAAAATCCCAAGCGTGTTCCGGGCTGGCGCACAGGCGGAAGGTCGCTACGTAGTCATGGGCAGTGAGTGGCGTACCGTCCGACCACATCTGACCCGGCCGCAGGCGAAAGGTCCAGGTCACGCCAACGTCGGCGACGGACCAACTTTCAGCCGCTGCCGGTTCGGGACGATAGAGAGAATCGAGATCAACAAGCGTGTCAGAGAACAGATCCTGCACACACCCGTAGCGTTGATAGACACTCACCGCGTGATCGAAGGTGACCTCATTGCGCGTGTTGTCACATGGAACGCGAAGAACCTGCCGGGCATAGGGCGCCGCATCCGCAGATAGGTGTCGCCCCCCCACGGTCGTTTCCGCAAGGGCGGGCGCGAGGACTAAGAGGATCAGGCAGGCAACTTGGCGGTTCGGCATTCAGTAACCAGACGAAGGGCGGTGGCTCAGATCACTCTCGGGCACTATCGTGGAAGATCCACATGTGGACAGAAACTGCCTTCGGGAGAGACTGATGATCGACAATTACGACACGATTCGACAGCAGATCGACAGCAAGGGTTATTGTGTCGTACCCAACGTCATCGATCCAGCCACGGTTGATCGGGCAAGCAATGCCTTGCACGACCTGTTGGCGGCAGAGCGAACCGAGGCAACGAATCAGGCACGCACACAACGAGTCGGTCGCCTTCTCGTCAAGCATCCCGTGTTCACCGAATTGCTTTGCCACCCCTTTGTCGTCAATGCCTGGAAGCGCTGGCTGGGAGAGGACATCATCTGTTCGTCGTGGTCGGGGAATACAGTCTTTCCTGGCCATGAGTCGATCAGCTGGCACGTCGACTATCCATACTGGTCAAAACAGGCTCCATGGCCAATCGATCTCCAGGCGGGGCAGACGGTCTGGTTGCTCGACGACTTCACCGACGCCAATGGTGCGACGGGCGTTGTCCCCGGTTCACACACCAAAGGCCACCCACCCGACGGATCCCCCAATCAATGGCGCGATGAGGGTCTGCCCCTGACTGGGACCAAAGGGTCTGTCGTGCTCGCGCACGGCGCCTGGTGGCATACGGCCCGGCCAAACCGGACAGACGCCTCGCGATCCTGCCTCTTGGGTATGTACATCATGCCCTGGTTCCTGCCACAGGAGAACATGGGGACCCAATTGGACGAGTTGGAGAATCCCTCAGAGTTGGTAACGCAATTGCTGGGTGGAAATCAGCATCACCCAAACACGGTTGGAGGATGAAGAGAGCAGGCGCTGGCTGAAGTGTTCCACGTTACAACTCCCTCGTTCGGGCGCTCGCGACACACCAATTCCCCGATTGATCACATGCTGCGTAGTACATTCTGACTCCACCATCATCGAGTCGGATCAGACTCATGTCTTCCGCATGGACCGCGTCGATACCCGCTTGCCCGTAGCCACGCCCTTCGATCACACACCCTTGTCGCACCCAGGTCAGGCCATCAGTGGAGGTCGCAGTGAAGATGCGGGAGCGGTAGCCAGCCATATCGCTGGCAATCGAAGCGGTGGCAAAATCTTCGCCGCCATCGTCGATGACGTCGGGGTCATTGCTTGGATGCGGTGGTCGCTGCATCCCAGGGGGCAGATCCTGCCAGGCAGAATACAGCATGACCCATGGTTCGGCCGCACTCCTGGGAACGACCACATCGGCGGAGGTTATGCCGATGTCCTCCTGCTGCGAGTATCCATCCTCTAATCGGTAGCCTGGTTCACGTTCAAAGCAGAGCCCGTCCGACGTCACGGCACTGATGACACTCTGCGACAGGCGTTTGCCTTGCGCCGGTCCGGCCTGATCGAAACGCGATTCGAAGCAGTAGAGTCGCCCCCGACCATCAGGTAGTGAAACAAAGCTGGGGCCACCCACTCCACCTGCTGCAGCGAAGCGGATTCCTGCCTCTGTCTCCCAGTGCAGAAGATCGTGGGAGATGGCACTGCCGATCACGGTTGGCGTCTGTGCCTGCCCCCTCGACTCGAAATACATTCGCCAGCTTCCTGCCGCTGTCGTAGTGAGGGTCGGCGCAAGGAGCCGGAGACTCCCGTGGTCAACGTCTGGATCTGGCGCAACGCGGATGCCGTCATCTGGGCTGAAGTTCAGTCCATCCTCGCTGAAAGCGCTCAGGATAACTCCCTGGCACGCAGCAAAGGGTTTTCCCCGCCCGATGCCTGTATAGAAGAGACGGAAGCCACCAGAGGGATCCTCGATCACACCAGGCGCCTGCACCTTCGCGTGATCCAGATCTCGGGATCCGGCGATACGTGGCCCCGGTTCCTTCACCCATCGATAGAAACGGCTCACAGCCCTGCCTCAGCTGGCGGCAGCATTGCCAAGGATCTGATCGATGCGATGAATCTCCTCAGCCGTCAGATCGATGTCGGCAGCCGGCAGGTAGTCAGCTACCTGCGCTGGACTCTTGGCCCCGGCCAGCACGCAGGTGACGGCCGGTTGGCGCAGGCACCAGGCGATGGCCAACTGCACGAGCGTGCATGCACGTTGGTCAGCGATTTCCCCCAACTTCTGCGCCACGCTGACATACGTCGCGAACGCCTCCCCTTGGAACCGCGGAAACCCACTGCGTTCGTCGTCGGTGGCAAATACATGATCCGCCCGATATTTCCCCGTGAGAAGGCCCTTCGCCAGTGGACTGTGCGCGAGATTACCAATACCGCGCTGCTCACAATAAGGCAGGTCGTGAGATTCAATGCCTCGATCGATCATGTTGTACTGAGGCTGACTCGAATGAAAGGGTGCCACACTGTATGCGGCATCCATCTGCGTCGCATTGAAGTTCGACACACCGATGTAACGCGTCTTGCCCTGCTGCTGCAGTTGTGACATGGCTTCCATCGTCGCCTCGATGGGATAATCTGCACCACGCCAACTGTGGACTTGATACAGATCAACGTAATCGACATCGAGTGCCTTGAGACTTGCATCCATCGCCGCACGGATCCCGGCAGCCGAGTAGTCACCACTGACTTTGGTCGCCAGGAAACACCGATCCCGGTAGCCCTCTTCCAGCGCCTTGCCCAGAGTGGACTCGCTCGATCGATAGGCCTGCGCCGTATCGAGGAGGGTCACGCCCGCATCAATCGCCGATCGTACCGTGTCGATCGCTATCTTCTCATCGACGGGGCCCATGCCACCCCCGATGGGCCACGCCCCGAGGCCGATGACAGATACGTCGGGGCCATCTTTGCCAAGCTGCCTTGTTCTCATATCAGTCTATTGCGTTTTGACGTCGACTTGTTGAACCATGAGAAATTGCCCAGGTAACAGCAGAGCAGTAACGGCGACGGGCTGAAAATGTGAGCCTCTGCCGAGGAAGGCCTGCCGTCCCGGTTCTGTCTGTAGATAGTGATAGATCTTGCCATCCTCAGCTTCGAGGTGGTGCAGATGCCCCAGCGTGCACGAGTGGGGCAGATCAGCCACTGCCAGCCCACACTGGCACTTGTTTACCCCCGCCAACTGCACCTGACGGCCCGGGTCAGTACGATACTTCGCAAAGTCGATCAGTGGAACCGTCGTCAGCAGATCCAACTGATCTACATGCAGGAGGGCACCGCGCTCAAGCAACTTGCCTCGCACTCTGACGACGGACCCCGACTCGGTCTTGCGCAGGTGCTCTGCATTCTCCGGCGTCTCCAGGAAAGCGAAGACTCCCTCTTCGGTAACGAGAGCCAGATTCGCCGGGGAAGCTGTATCGGCGACGACGCCTTCCGCGGCGGCAAAGAATGTGGGGACATCGACGACCACACCTCGGGCGTCAAAATCCTGACTTTCATTTGATCCCGCCATGGCTGGACTTGCTATGAAACTGAAGGTCAGCACGAGAAGTAGAATCATGGTTCTGTAAACCGACATGTTGCCTCTTTTCTTGCAGATCAATGGATCACGGGACTCGTCGATCAATGCTCAAGTCGTGACTGTTATGCACACAGATGTCATATAAAAACCTATTGTTGGTAGATTGTATGGATCCGCTATTGTAGAATCTTAGTAGAATCTTGTTGGAAAACTTGTAAGCTATGTGACTCGATATCTCATGGACGAGTCTGTTCAGTCCAATAGTTCTCCGTAGTATAAACTACCCTGTGCCCTTGCCATATAGACGGGCAGTAGGTGATAATGCAGTAGATTGTTCTCATGTATTCAGCATCAATGACGAAAGCAGGCATACAGATACATGGCTAAGAAGGCCAATGGCAGCTACGCGCTGGTGATCGTGGAGTCACCAGCCAAGGCTCGTACGATTGAAGGGTACCTTGGAGACGGCTTCGTCGTAGAGTCCTCCGTAGGACACATTCGCGATCTTCCATCCAGCGCTCGAGAGATCCCATCCGCCGTCAGCAGTGAGCCCTGGGCACGGTTGGGTGTGAACGTTGATGAGGACTTTGCGCCGTTGTATGTCATCCCGGCCAGCAAACAGCCGCAGGTCACGAAGTTGCGGAAATTGCTGAAAAATGCGGATGCCCTCTTTCTCGCCTGCGACGAAGATCGTGAGGGAGAAGCCATTGCCTGGCATCTGACGGAGGTACTCAAGCCAAAAGTCCCCGTCCGCCGCATGGTCTTTGACGAGATTACTCGCCCTGCCATTGAAGCAGCCATCGAATCGACGCGTGACATCGACCAGCGACTTGTCAGTGCCCAGGAGTCGCGACGAATTCTAGACCGACTTTATGGTTACGAGATCTCACCCGTCTTGTGGCGCAAGGTCAAGCCAAAACTCTCAGCAGGTCGCGTGCAGTCGGTTGCGACGCGCCTCGTCGTCGAGCGCGAACGCATTCGTATGCGCTTCCATCAATCTGAGTACTGGGACCTCGAAGCCGAATTCAAGACCGACGAGGGCAAGCTCACGGCGGGTCTGATCGAGTTAGGAGATCTTCCAGTCGCCACAGGCAGACACTTTGTCGAGACGACGGGTGAGCTCGAAGACCCGAGCGCCGTCGCTCATCTGCAGGCGGAGGATGCGACACAGCTGACTGCGACTCTACGCGAGCAAACGTTCACTGTTTCTCAAGTGACGGAGAAGCCCTTCACGAACAAGCCCTACGCACCCTTCATCACCTCGACGATGCAGCAGGAGGCGGGGCGCAAGCTGCGCTTCACCGCGCAGCGCACGATGCGACTGGCGCAGAGTCTCTATGAAAATGGCTTCATCACCTATATGCGTACGGATTCGACCACCCTGTCTTCGCAGGCGCTGAATGCCGCCCGGTCACAGGTGGCCGAGTTGTATGGTCAACAGTACCTGCCAGATGAGCCAAGGGTTTACCGCAGCCGCTCCAAGAACGCCCAGGAGGCACATGAAGCGGTCCGCCCCGCAGGCGAGGCATTCCGCACGCCGAAACAGGTGAGCAGTCAACTCGATGCCGATCAGCTGAAACTCTATGACCTGATCTGGAAGCGCACGGTCGCATCGCAGATGAAGGATGCCCATGGCATGCGCACCAATGTGCGCATCAGCGCACCCACACCAGATCGTGGCAATGCCGTGTTCTCCACCTCTGGGAAGGTCATCACCTTCCCCGGATTTCTCCGCGCCTACGTGGAGGGCAGTGACGATCCGGCGGCAGCACTCGATGACCAGGAGAAGGTGCTGCCTCCTGTGAAACAGGACCAGGTCGTGGCTACAGAGAAGATCGAGCCGCAACAGCATTTCACGCAGCCCAAGGGCCGCTATACAGAAGCGAGCCTCATTCGTGAGATGGAAGAACGCGGTATTGGCCGACCATCCACATACGCCTCCATCATCCAGACAATTCAGGACCGCGGGTATGTACGAGTGAAGGGTTCGGCCCTCGTGCCGACATTTACCGCCTTTGCCGTCGTGAATCTGTTGGAAAAGCACCTACCCGATCTGGTGGATTACGGCTTCACGGCGCGAATGGAAGACGGTCTCGACACGATTTCACGAGGCGAGACGGATGCGGTTCCATGGCTGCACGATTTCTACTTCGGTGAGCAAAACAGCACTGGAGGAGATCGGCTGGCAGAGGTAGGGCTCAAGGATCTGATTGGATCCCATGCAGATGAGATCGATCCGCGAAGTATTTCGGCGATTCCCCTGGGCAAGACACCTGCCGGTGAGGACATCGTCTGCCGTGTCGGTCGTTATGGCCCATACATACAGATTGGCGAACAGGATCTGCGTGCGACAGTACCAGACGAAATCGCGCCCGATGAGTTAACGGTTGAACGCGCCGTGCAACTCCTGCATGATGCGGAACAGGGCGACAAGGAATTGGGCATCGATCCACAAACGGACAAACCCGTTTACATGAAGACCGGTCGCTTTGGACCCTACGTCCAACTGGGAGATCCAGAGTTGACGCCGAAGGGCAACGTCAAAGCGGGTGGCAAACCAAAGATGGCGAGTCTGTGGCCGACGATGTCCATCGAGTCGGTCACGATTGAAGAAGCGCTCATGCTCCTGAGTTTCCCACGTGAAGTGGGTGAACATCCTGAGACAAACGAAGTCATCACAGCCCAGGATGGACGCTACGGTCCCTATATCAAAATGGGCACTGAGAGTCGATCTCTGCCCGATCACGACAAACTCGCGACGGTGACGATCGAGGAGGCTGTGGAACTGCTCAAACAGCCAAGTTCCCGTGGGCGCAGCCGCTCGGGAGGGACAACCCTTGCCGAACTCGGCAACCACCCCACGTCCGAACTACCGATTAGCGTCAAGAGCGGTCGCTATGGGAACTACGTGACGGATGGCGAGGTGAATGCCACGATTCCCAAAGAGAAAGAGCCCGAGGACATCACGCTCGACCAGGCGGTAGAGCTTATCGCCATTCGCGAACAAAAAATGCGAGACCAGGGCAAGGACCCACGGGCCAAGAAAACGCCGAAGAAGAAGGCCGCGAAGAAAAAGGCCGCCAAAAAGAAGCCTGCAAAAAAGAAGGCCGCCAAGAAAAAGGCAGCAAAGAAAAAAGCGGCCACTGAGTAGCACTCCTTGAGATCGGCCGACTCGTGAGCCAGGATTCCTTTCGCCTTCAGTATATCGTCGGTTCCTCCCTCTATGGAACTTTGCCGCTCGTCGAGATCCTACCACAGGTCAGCGGCTCCCATAGCGATGTCATCGACATTTGGCCTCGTGTTCACGGCGATCAGCGTGAACAGATCGAGGCGATGGGTTATGACGCTTTTTCCGAACTGCTGCAGAAACATGGCGTACGGATGGGTGCATGCACCCGCTTCGACCTCGGTCCCTTTGAATTGCAGCAGGAAATGGCTTTTGCTCAGGAGTTTGGAGCCACTCTTCTCGTTTGTGGCAGCAAGGGCCCAAAGGGTCTCACAGGCGAGGCACTGAAGGCGGCAGTCGCCGAATTCGCCCGCGCCCTGCAACCCCATATCGATGCTGCCGCAGAGCACGGCATCACTATTGGCATCGAGAACCACGGCAATGCGCTCATCGAGAGCCCCGATTCGATGAAGTGGTTGGTAGAGTTCACCAATTCGCCGCATCTGGGTATTGCGCTGGCTCCCTATCATCTACCGGATGACGCACCAACCGTTGCACAGCTAATTGAAGATCTCGGGCAGCATCTGGCTTTGTTCTATGCCTGGCAGCATGGCATGGGATGCCATGACAAATTGCCGAAGGAGCAGGAGTTGCTGCAGTTGCCCGGCCGCGGATCACTCGACTTCGCAGTTCTGCTGCAAGCCCTGCGTCACATCGACTTTCGCGGTTGGACAGAGATCTTCATGCATCCCGTACCGCGAGGAATCCCCATTCTTCCGACGGCGAGCGAAGTGACGGCCGAGTTGGAGCGTGCGCGACTCTTTCTGGATGATTTGGTCGCAGGCGACTCACTGACCCCATGAGATCGACAGGTCCCCACGCTGCCACCCTGAATCTTCAGGAGAGCGCCGGTATCACGCGGTCACACTGGCCTATGACGCAGGGGGTCCCCCTCGCACAAGGTAGCGTGCAGAATGTCGAAGCTCTGCGCCTGTCGACTGCATCCGGTGATCTTCTTGCCGCCCAGCTTCGCCCCCTCGCACTTTGGCCAGATGGTTCGGTGAAGTGGGTCCTGGCTGACTGGCAAACCGACATGCAAGCACGGCAAACATCCGTGCTGACTCTTGGGACCGCAGACACGGCCCCTCCAGTAGATGATCCCAGTGCAGCCATTCCTGACGCAGTAGCGGCTGATACGATAGAGCCTGATGCCATAGAGACTGATACGATAGAGATCGACGAGACGGATGCGGCCGTCACCGTCTGCACGGGCAAGCTGCGCTTTGAGATTCGTCGCGATCGCGTCAGCCTTTTTGAGCAGATGCAACTGGGGCAACGTGTACAGGGATCCTTCGTGCCGACAGAAACCATCGGCATGAAGGGTGTTGAAATCTGGGCGAAGATCTGTGAGGGCGAGTCCTTTGGCGGCACACGTCGGCAGATCTATGGTCCGGGAGGAAAGTGCGTCGCCCAGTTGGCACCCGATGCCTGGTCGGTGGCTGTAGAGGAGATGGGAGCCCTGCGGTCGGTTATTACGTGCCGAGGAGCACTGGAGTTGGATGCGCCCATGCATCACTACGGCGGATATCGTCCGCTGCACTTTGTCCTGCGCATCCATGTGTATGCAGGCCAGCCCTTCATTCGCTGTCTCTACACGACGGTGATGACCCTCAATGCTCGAGAGACCCAGATTGAGGAGTTGGGCCTGCGCTGGCGCCTCGCCGCAACCTCGACGCTGTATTGCACGTCGGCAGACGCGCCCGCCACAAGGATGCCACTTTCACCGGGCCAGTTGCTGAAGCTGGCACACACCGACGACGAACACTTTGCCGTGACACGCGAAACGTCAGAGTCGAATCAGCAAGTCCGCGAGGGAGACCACACGCAGGGCTGGCTCCTGGCGGAGACCGAAAAGGGCGGTGTCGGCGTGGCCATGCGACACATGGCAAGACAAGGGCCTGCTGCACTTCGCGTCTCTTGTGACGACGGCATCGAAGTACTTCCCTACCACCATCCTGAAGGCAATCGCCTGCAACTGGCCAGATACTCCGAGGATGTCGCCTGGCATGAAGGCGAAGGGATTTACGCGGATGGTACGGGGACGGCGAAGACGACAGAACTGTTTGTCACACTCTTCGCGTCGGGACAGGAGCAAGCGGCCCGCCAGACCCTGAGTGGCTTGCTACACCAACCCCATGTCCACGTTGCCCCACAGCAGATGGCGGCCTGTCAGGTGACCGGTGGTTTCGAACCTGCGGGTGAGCATTTCCCTGAAGCAGATCGCTTGCTCGAGGGGGTCGTAGACTGGCTGAGCCGGCAGATTCAGCTGGGCCATTGGTATGGATTCTTTAATTATGGCGACTGTCTCATCGCCTGGGAAGAGGCAGCGCAAACGTGGCGCTACCATGGTCGTTGGGGCTGGTGCAATAGCGAATGGGATCCGCGCCACGGTGTGTGGATTCAGTATCTGCGCACGGGCAATGCTGATCTTTTTGAGTTGGGTGAGGCCATGACACGACATTCCGTCGACGTCGACACGTGCCACTGGCACGCCTTCCGGCCCTATTTCGTCGGTGGTTGCTATCGCCACAGCGTCGATCACTTCAGCGATGAACCCTGCGCCTCGCACACCTTCCTCGACAATTGGATCGACCACTACTACCAGACGGGTGATCTACGCACGTTGGAGGTCCTGCGCGAAGCGGGTGACTTTTTCCTGCGCTACCGCTGGACGGAGGATGCCAAATACAGCTTCAGCCTGCGCAGCATTTCCAATACGCTTCGCGGCCTGCTCTACGTGTATGAAGCGACAGGCGAACAGCGCTACATGCAGCGGGCACAAGAGGTCTACGAGGCGATCGCCCGTGGCCAGAACGACGATGGCAGCTGGCATAAGAGATTTCAGATTTCGACACCGGATCGACTCCCAGCACAACTACCCTTCGGCATGGCCTCGGAGGGTACCACTTTCGCGGTGGAAGGCGGCGCGCCAGCCTTCACCGACGAAGAGCACCTCGCCCTAGCCGGTGGCAAGGGGCCCATCCGTCGCGTCGTGCCCATTGGCGATCAGAAGGGGTATCAGACGCACTATCTGCTCATCGGTATTGAATTATTTCATCGCCTGACGGGGCGTCAGGATGTGGCCGATGTGTACCGCCGCGGTGTGGATTGGTTCTGTGGCGGTGATCCTGGCAATGGATCCGACTTCGCCCGAGAGCAACATTATGGCGGCATCCTGTGTCGCCATCTGGCCTACACGTGGCGACTGACCGGAGACATTCGCTATCTCGAGATCGGCCAGGATGTGCTGGCTACCGTCGCGCAAATGCAGGATCAGAGTGACGACCCCATGCGCCGCGGTTCGCTGGCGATGAGTCCCATGTATGTGAGTCTCGTGTTCTTCGGAGTACCCTATCTACTTGCAGCCCTGCGCGAAGCGGGACTACCCGAATCAAGAGATGCGGGAGGCCAGCAGTGACGGGCAAGTTGATCGAATACGCGAACCCTGAGCAGGGATCTGATTCGGAGCACGACTTCTCCAGGGGCAACACGTCACCTTGGATCGCTGCCCCTTTTGGCATGACCCATTGGGCACCGCAGACAGAGGAAGGATCGCGCTTCTACAAGTCGACGGCTCGGCAACTGCAGGGCATCCGGGCAACGCACCAGCCGAGCCCCTGGATCGGTGACTACGGCCACTTTCTCATCATGCCGCAGACCGGCACAAGGGCACTCGGCGCAGGCAGCCAGTCCTCCGTTTTCCGTCGTAGTGATACCACCATCCAACCACATCTGTTTGAGACCTTCCTCGGACGTTATCAGACCCGACTTGCCATGACGGCAACTGAACGGTGCGCCTGTTTCCAGTTCGAATTTCCTTTGGACACCGAGCGACGTCTATTGATCCAGGGAATCGATGGAGCCTCGTGGTTTCGTGTAGATGGCCAATGTATCGAGGGCTTTACTCGTGGAAACAGTGGCGGCGTCCCCGACGGCTTCGCCTGCTACATGTACGGCGAGATCGATACACCTATCGAGTCATCTTGCCTGTACACAGATGGTGAGCTGTTTAGCGGCGATGGTGAGGCGGATCGTGTCGGCGTCGCCATCGATCTGAAGGTCGGTGGCCGAGCAACGCTGCGCCTGGCAACATCCTTCATCAGTGTCGCCCAGGCGCGGCGCAATCTCGAACACGAAGTGGCGGGGCAGTCCTTCGAGACACTACGCGATGCCAATGAAGCGATATGGGAGGAGCGCCTCGGTCGGATCGAGATTGAGGGGGCGAGCGAAGAGCAGAAGCAGACGTTCTATTCATGCCTGTATCGCACGCAGTTGTTCCCGCGGATCTGGCACGAACTCGATCAAAGTGGCAATCCGATTCACTACAGCCCCTACGACGGTGAGATTCATCAGGGCGTCCTGTATGCGGACAATGGTTTCTGGGACACGCATCGCACAGTGTATCCCCTCCTATCGATCCTGGATCCACAGCGACTCAGCGAAATGGTCGAAGGATGGACGAATGCGGCCAAGGAGGGCGGCTGGTTTCCGAAGTGGTCGAGCCCGGGCTATCGCGCCTGTATGATCGGCACGCACCTGGATGCAGTCGTAGCTGATGCATTTGTGAAGGGATGTCGCGACTTTGATGTAGATGCCGCCTATGCTGCCATGGTTAAGGACGCCACCCAGGTGGGCAATGCGGAGGGTTCCTTTGGGCGTGCCGGCATCGAGGCCTTCGATTCACTGGGTTATGTTCCGACCGATGAATTTGAACACGCCGCCTCAAGAACCATGGATCATGCCTACACTGACTTCTGTGTGGCCCAGGTCGCCAGTGGGCTTGGCAAGAACCAGGAGGCGCAGCGCTTCTACGCTCGCGCCTTGAACTACCAGAACACCTTTGATTCTGCAACAGGTTTCGCACGTGGACGCAGACGTGACGGTTCCTTCGATGCACAATTCCAGGAGTTTGAGTGGGGGGGTGCCTACATCGAGGGTTCTGCGTGGCAGTGCACCTGGGCCGTGCCACACGATCCGGAGGGGTTGGCACAGGTGATGGGAGGCCGCCAGGCGATGATCGCGAAACTTGATCAGATGCTTGATCTGCCACCAACCTTCAGCGTTGGCAACTATGGGCGCGAAATCCATGAAATGACGGAGATGGCGGCGATTGATTTTGGTCAATACGCCCATTCGAACCAACCCGTCCATCACGTATTGTATCTCTACTCAGCCATGGGTCGCCCAGCGAAGACGCAAGACGCGGTGCGTCGTGTTCTGGATGAATTGTATGTACCGGGTCCCGGCGAAGGCTTCGCGGGCGATGAGGATAATGGCGAAATGTCCGCGTGGTATGTCTTCAGTGCCTTGGGCTTCTACCCATTGTGTCCGGGCCATCCAACCTATGTGCTGGGCGCACCATTGTTCGGCAAGGCAACGGTGAGACCTGGAACCGGGTCAGGCGGTGGCGCCGGTGAGACATTTGTCATCGAGGCGGAGGGCAATGGCCCCGATGCTCCTTACACGCAGCAGATTCAACTCAATGGCGTGCCCTCGTCGAAGCTCTACCTGCATCATGACCAGATTATGCAGGGCGGCCGGCTACACTTCATGATGGGTGATGAAGCAGCAGAGGGGAAATACGAGCGCGCCGACCTCCCCTTTTCATTGTCCACTAGCTGATCTAAGCGCCCCACATCCGCGACCCATCGAATTCCATGTGTTCACCCCGGGTCCAGGTCGGTGTCGACGCGTAGAGATTGTCCACACCCGGCGTGGCATCACCGCGGCAGAGAATGCTGGCATGACTGTCGTTGGTTACATGCGTCGTGGTGGGGATATAGCGCAGTGTGAGACCTACACGCCAACGATCTGACGCATTCGCATTCGAGCCATGGATAATCGTCGGATTGTGAATCGACACATCCCCCGCGTGCAACTGCAGATCGACGGCGTCAACCTCATCGATCTCATCCGGGTGAATCCCCACACCAAGGACGAACTTTTCCGGATCGAGTTCGACCATCTCACTGCGCTTGCGCAAGCGCACATTCTGCGTCCCCGGCAACACCCGCATACAACCATTGTCGATGACGGAGTCAGTGCCGGCGACCCACAGTGTCGCCACCTCCATCGGTTCCAAAGGCCAGTAGGACCCATCCTGATGCCACTGCACAGCCTGTCCCTTGTGAGGTCCCTTGGCGATGTAGTGGGCGGCGAACAAGGCCACATGGGGACCGAGAAATGTCTCGGCCACATCAACAAGTCGCTCATCACGAACCAATCGATGCATGAATGGGTCGTCGACCAGTAGAGAATGCCCCAAACGCTCGGGTCTGATGTCAGGGTGACGCTCCAGTAGCCAATGCACATGATTCACCATCTCCGCAGCCAAGCCGGTGTCGATGGCACCGCGGGCGATGCAGTAGCCCTGTTCATCGTATTCTTCGCGTAGACTCATAGTCTTTGGCTCATGGTCTGGGGGCACGGTCATTGGCTGTCTCTCTCGTTCCAGACACCCAGCTCAAAGGGACGCGGATCAACGGCTGACATGAGGTCGGTCCGCTCGTGCACGCGCCGATTCCAGTTCTGGCGACCGTGGAATAGCAGATGCTGGTTCGCAGGGATCTGCGCCCTAAACTCATCGGTCAATACCCCGTCTCCCCAGTACGGCAGTTGTGCCGGTCCGTAGCCGGTAATAATGATCACACGCTCACGTTCACTCGTCAGACGCCCTGTCGCATGAATCAGTGGTTCCACGAACAGCAGCGTCGAACCTGCGGGGGCGACAACCTGGTGTATGAGTGACCGATCCTGGTAGGCACACTCTATGAGCTGCTCCGGTGGCAGATCCATCTTGTGGCTACCGGCGATGACGACGGTACCGCCATCGTCTGGCCTCAATTCGGTCAGATTCGTAAGGGTTTTCACGAAGTTGCAGTGATAGAGTCCGTGGCGTGTGTAGCTGCCATAAGGCACATCAATGCCACGATGAAAGGAATAACGAAAGGCCTCGGCGTCCTGCGTGTCCCAATCTGGCGAGCGTGTGTTGATGTGAGCATTGGACTCCACCATGCGCACTTCACCACCGATCAGTTCCGCTGCCAGCCCGATCATTCTCGGGTGCGTGATGTAGGCTGCAAAGGAAGGGTCCGCCTGCTCAATATCCCGCATGAAGTCGTGATGGGATGGCTTCGTACCAGCCAGACCTGCGCCTCGGACTTTGAGGGAGAGATCTTCACTCTTGGAAGACGGCCTGCCCGCGGCGATCAGGTCTCGCTTCAGTTCCTGCAGAGCGTCAATGAGAATACCGCACTCATCTGACGTCAGCGTCTCCGGTATGACGACATAACCATAGATATCGAGATGCAGGCGCTGCGCCGACGTCAGGGCGGGAAAGGGGACGTCCATCTTCTCTTCATCAGGCATTGGTGGTGAAGCTCTCTTTGATTCGGGTCAGGTGGTACACGCTGAAATTACTGGAATTCTCGTATGGTGGCATCACGTCTCTGCCGGTGAATCGCACGGGCATCGTTCTACACTTCTCTTGTGTCCTGCGTGGAAGCCGAAGCCCAGGCACCTATCCGGGCCTTGACCACTGCCAGGGCGGCAATGACTGCCGTCTCGGTTCGCAGTACCCGAGCCCCCATGCCTGCCAACTTGTAACCGGCAGCAGTCAGCTGGTCACGCTCAGTTGACGTCCACCCTCGCTCCGAACCAACGGCAAGGGTCACAGTAGTCGTCGAATCTGGCAATGCATTGCTGAGCTCGGTTGTCCCCTCGTAGTTGTCGAGAGCAATACGTACGTCGCCCCCCGCGCTGACAAGAGCGTCGGACAATTCCATTCCTACTTCTACCGGTGGGATCCGGGTCGCGAAAGCTTGTTCGACTCCAGTGTGGACCTGGCGCTGATACTCTGATGTGGTCCACAGACTGCTGTCGGCGTAGGTCGGTTCGCCGCGCTCGGTGCGTGGGAAGAGCATGCGTGACACACCCAGCGTCGCGGCCTCGCGCAAGACGCGACGGCAACTTTGAGGTCGACAGAGACCGACGATCAGCGTCACAGGTTCGACGGCGGGCAGGAGGGTGCTCCAGGTGAAACTCAGGACCATCACTTCATCATCCACTGCTTCTACCAAGGCCTTGCCGACAGGACCATCGATGAGCCCTACATCAAAGCGGTCTCCAGGACAACGCTGCAGCACGTCAAGAATGTGACGGGCGCGAGGATCCTGCCGTGACAGGGGTTTTGATGTCTCGTCGTCGTGAAACAGGATGATATTCATTGGTTCGTCAGATTTCTGCTCGGGGCATTTCTGACGCAGCAGGCTGCGTCGCCAGCCAGTGAGGCTAGGCCCATCATCGAATTGAGGCAACCTGGAGCGAGGCACGTCTCATCACCTATCTTTTGGCGGCCATTCTCTCGTGCGTATCGACCATCCTTGCAGACGATTCAAGAAGATGACAAGTAGATGACGATCTCCGACGCCGACTTGCAGCATTATCATGATCAAGGCTACCTCATCCGGCGCCAGGTTTTCACGGCGGCTCGTATGACATCACTGCGTGATGCAATGGAACGTCTGATGGATCGCGCCCTTGCGGGAGAGGTGGAAATAGGCTGGATCGATCGGGAACAACGCCTCTTGCAGCGCACAGGCCAGCTATTTGCACCAGAGAAATACGACGCAGCGTACGCTGCGTGGCTCAACGACGACCTCGATACGCATCTGCGGGCCTTGCTCGACGCGGCACCACGGCACAGTCTGTTTGGCATGCTCGCCAGTGGCGGGGGGCAGCCATACCAGCAAGCCTGGCATCGTGACCTTGGTAGACCGGGCGACGACGACGAAGAGACATTCTATCACCGTCACCACGGCAAGTATGTCCAGTTCAATGCCCCCCTGCTGCCGGGCGACCGTTTCCTCCATATCGTGCCCGCGAGCCATCTGCGTGCTTCGACGGTCCAGGAAATTGAAGCTGCCGCCGCGGGTGAAGAAGCGGATATGCCGGACGCGCTTGTTGTTGAACTTGAACCTGGTGACATCGTCTACTACGATGCCAATCTGTGGCACCGTGGATGGAATCCTGCAGGGGTGAATCGCTGGTCAATGCACTGTGCATTCTGGCGCGCCGATTGCCCTGTCATGACGCACGAGATCAATCAGCGGGACGCACTGCTGAGCGTGGGACACCTCGATCGCATGCCGCCGATTGCCCGCGAATATGTGCAACGATATCTGGACAATATTCCGGCCGAACCTCTCAGACTGCAGGACCTGTGAGACAACAACATCCGGTAGCCCGATCACACAGAAATGACTTCGAGGGTATATGACCGTTGCGCTAGATCCGACACCCCTAGATCTCAAGGACCAGAGCTATGCCGTGGTTCGTGGGCTTTTCGACGCGGCCGACATTCAACGCCTGAATGAGATTTGCGAACGAGTACTTGCCCAATGGCGCCAAGCACCGCGCAGTGATAACCCCCCTGTGGGCCCGCAGGCCAACTATATGCGGCATCTGAATGATCCTGGATACCACGTGGGCTACCCGCAGGATCTGAGTTTTCTGCTCAACGCCATCGGATCTCCACAGGTTCTTGAGTCCGTAAGCGCAGCCCTTGGCGAGGAATTCCTGCTCGCCCTGATCAGCCTCTACTTCAATCCAACAGGAGAGAGCCAGGACGGCTTCTGGCACAAAGACAAGATTGGCGATGAAGCAGGAGTTGCGAAGATCCAGGAGACGGGTGCAGGACTGCAGATGCAGATCGCCCTGGTGCCTACGGACGATCTGCAGTTGGTGCCGGGGTCGCATCTGCGCGACTACACAGAAGAAGAACATGCGATCTGCGTCGCCGACGACGGGATCCACAATCGCTCTAACGACATGCCCGGTGCTGTGCGTCTCGCCCTCGAGCCCGGTGATGCCGTATTGTTCACGCAAGTGTGCATTCATCGCGGTCGCTATCACAGAGACACACCACGACGAACGTTGATGCTCTCCGTGAAGAAGCGAGCCGCTGCGGAGTTCACACTGCGCCAGCGCGGCCTCGATCAGTACAGTGATCAGCCCTGGTTCCTGCTGCCGACCTACCTCGATGGCGTGACGCCTGAGGCGCGAGCCTTCTTCGAGGAATTTGCCAATTTCTATGGTGCACGCTGGAAAGCACGTCTGGCAGAAGTGATGAAATACTCAAGTCTGTTGGACAACCTGACCAAATCAGGAGCCAACCCGTTCGGTGCATGAACGGTGAGAGAACGAACGATGCTGAACGCAGATCAGGTGGCGCAGTTTTCGCAGGACGGTTTCCTCATTGTACGAGGTCTACTTGACGCATCGCGCGTGGAGGCGATCAAGCAACGTGCTGAATCGATCGCACGCGGTGAGGAATCGCACGTGCCGCCATCACGCCTGCAGTTGGAGCCCGTAGTAGCCAGTGGCGAACAGAGTGCGGATGAAGGCGCGAATTCGCTACGCAAGATGAGTCATGTAGCCTTCGTGGACGACGTATTTCGCGACCATGCCACGACGCCCGCCATTCTGGATTGCGTTGAGGCACTGCTTGGCCCGGACCTTAAGCTCTATCAGGACCAGCTGTTCATGAAACCACCACGGATCGGTTCGCGCCAAGCCTACCACCAGGATCAACCACTTGGGTTCCACGTCGAACCTGCAGATCGCATGGTCACCTGCTGGGCCGCCCTCGATGCGGCGACGATCGAGAATGGTTGCCTGTGGATGCTACCGGGAACACACAAACACGGCTGGATCGACAAAGAGAAGTGGCAGGAAGTGGAGGAGCAGGCCGTCGCCGACGACTTGAGCACGGAACGTCCCGTCGAATTGAGTCCTGGGGACTGCAGCTTCCATCATGGCCACATCTTACACAGCAGCCGCCCGAATCTCACCGACAAGAGACGCTGGGGTTATGCTACCCACTATGTGAGCGCTCACTGTCGTTATGTTGGCGACGATGACAATGACGCCCTGTTGGTTCGCGGACGTTCGATTCCAGGCTGCGTTTGAGCCTCCCTCTGCCAGCACCTCGCGCAAGGACCGCTATGCCAGTGATGACGCCCCTGCGTCGTATCCTGCTCATGTTCTTGTTGTGCATGGGAACTGCCCTGGCAGACGATACGGCACGCTCAGAGGCGCTCATCCATGGCGATAACGAACGCCTTCAGCAATTGCTTGCACTCGAGTGGGATGTCGCCATGCACGACGCCGGCACGAAGGACTGGCAGGATCGGTGGTTCCTCGATGGCACGCGGGCAGCAGTCACAAATACACCGGACGGCATGATTCTCACGGCAGGCCCCATCCCGCGCGATCATGCTTCGCACTGTGTTCTGTGGACGAAGGATTCCTTTGCCGGTGATGTGAAGATCGAATTTGACTACTGGCGGTTGGATACGATTCAGCGCTGGGTAAACATTCTCTACATCCAGGCAACCGGCACGGGGGTCGCACCCTACGACAAGGACATCGACGCTTGGTCCCAACAGCGTGAGATCCCCTATATGAAGTCCTACTTCAACCACATGAATTTGCTGCATATCAGCTTCGCCGCCTTCGATCCTGACAGCGCACACGACGACTATGTCAGAATGAGACGCTACCCGACATCGGCTGACCGTTCGTTCAGCGAGCTCGCCGTCCGACCGGACTACTTTGACACGGGATTATTCAGACCCGGGGTGAAGCACCATTTCACCGTGATCAAACGTCACAGCGAAGTCCACATGCGGATTTCAGATGGCGAGAAGACAATGACCTTTTCCTGGGACACGTCCCGGTTCGACCCGATCGTCGAAGGTCGAATCGGCTTCCGTCATATGTTCACTCGTAGTGCGCGCTATGCGGACATCTCCATATCGACCTTGAGTCGTCGTCGACCTTGAGGAATCTCGAATCGCCGTAACATGAATCTGCGCGGGCCCAGGCGCGCCGAGTCGCTCCCAGATACTCAAAAGTCGTCGCCGTGCACGCTGCCTGGGCGCGAGTAGTCTGCGGGTTCTTCGCGTAGATCGTAGCCGAGTTTCTCCAGCCATACCTGCCCTTTGTAGCCAAGCAGCTTTTCAGCCTTGCTTAGATCCCACCGTCTCTGCGAACTCTCTCCCACAAGCGTAACGACCTCACATCCGGACACCGGTGCAGTCACGGAGAGGGAGAAGGCCTCGACCAGATCCGAAAAGGCCATCCACTGCGGCAGGATGGAACCTCCGGCAGTAGCGGGATCGTCGACATCAATGGGAGCCGGAATACGCAGGCAGAGGACTTCCATGTGGTGCAGTCGGGCATAGGTTCGAGCGATCTGCTCGCCGACGTACTTCGTCAGCCCATACGTCTCCACCGGTTTTCCTGGAGCGTCTGCAGGAACCCACTCAGGCGCTGGATACCCCCAGACCACGGTCAGACTACTCGTGTAAACGACACGCCTTACGCCGGCCCTCGCTGCTGCCTCAAAGACATTGTACGTGCCCTTCGCATTGATGTCCCAGCGCTCGTCATTGAAGCGATCGTCCTCATAGTCGCCCTCGTGTCCCGTTGCGATGGCCAGATGAATGATCGCATCCATGCCCTCGGCAGCGGCTTCCACCTGATCCAACTGGGTTACATCCACCTGTCGCCAGCGATCGTCACCGTCGACGGCGGAACGGGATGTAAGGATAAGCTCGTGCTCAGACTCCAGACGGGGTACCAGTCGCCGGCCGATCGTCCCCCGCGCCCCGGTAATGAGGATTTTCATAGCTCTCCCACTAGTAGCCGACACTGCGCAGATAGGCACGGTTGATCTTCATACTCTCCACCGAATCTCGGGTTCCACCGGACACGGCAACCACCCAGCCGTCGAAACCTACCTCCTCCAGGGTTCGCAGGAACAAACCATAATCACACATGGGTCCATCGCCGAGGTCTCCCGCCGTGTTCTGGCGCGTCAGATCGTCGTGCAGGTGAGCGTAGGCGATCTGCCCAGCATGGTCGCGTGCTGCCTGCGCCGGTTCGAATCCCCAAAGCACGACGTGAGCCATATCCAGGCAGAGACCGCACAGTTGGAGTCTGTTCAGGAAACGTTTCCACTCCTGCTCGCTGTCGACGAAATGATTTACGTGTGGATGCCAGGCGACACGCACACCGATTCGATCACCATGCGCGGCGAGATCTTCATAGATCGCTGCGACCTGATCGAGGTCGGCGTCGGTGCTGGGTGAAGTGGGACCGTGAGCAGGTCCCTTGGTCATGAACAGACCGACACCGCAGTCAGCGGCAAATTCAATACGACGCTTGCAACGCTCCTGCGCCGCTGCGGCGTCGCCTCCGACGCTGACATTGGGCCCGGACACGGCAGCGATCTCGACTCCGGCGTCCGCACACACACGTAACAGACGGGTCGGTGTCCCCAGATCGTCGAGGGACTCGCGCGTCTCCCAACCTTCCCAGCCATTCTCGGCAAGTTTGCCCAGATTGTGTTCGAGATTCTGCCCCTTCCAGGGCAAACTGCTATAGGCGAGGTGTAGCGTCATGTGTTGGGACCAATTGAAGAGACAGGTTGAAGGAATCGAGGCGACAGCCGTCTTGCGCTACAAGTAATCGACGCTCTTCGGAGACGACGAATTCGGGCCATGCAACCGCCTGATCTCCGGCGTCGGCCAGCGCATTTCGTATTGCTTGGTTCGTGTGCGCTTGTAGCCTGCGTTGTAGTAGTTGCTCGTGACCATCCACTCCAACATCCTCAGCAGCAGCTGATTCTTCGCCTCTGCAAAGGCCGCGTCATCCCAGCGATTCCACAATTCGTCAGCGTCTACCTGCAGATCGTAGAACTCCCCTTCCTCTTGGCCGGGATAGTAGACAAGCTTGTGCGTCGCTGTGCGCATCATGATCTGGTAGTTGTCCTCGCATACAACGAATTCACGAGGCACGATCTCTTGTGTGTCCAGATAGGGGAGAAGCGATCGCCCCTCCAGATACGTGGGCGTCTCAATGCCCGCTGCCTGCAAAATGGTGGGGCCAAGATCCATCAGAGAAACGAGATCATCTGACGTGTCGGGTTGTTCCACAGAATTGGGATGCCGAATGATCAGAGGGATATGAGTGATGGAGTCATACATCAGCCATTTGTAGGCCAGACCGTGATCGCCAAGCATCTCTCCGTGATCTGAGCAGAAAATAATCAGACTGTTGTCCAACCATCCCTTCTGCTCCAGCGCCGTCATCACATTGCCGACCATTTCATCTACCGTCGTGATCTTCGCGTAGTAATGTCGGCGCATCATATCGATATCATCGTCCGTCGCGCCACGCAGATCGATTTTGGCTTCGCCACGGGCCTCGGCGAAGGCTTCAAGGTGAGCCTGATGCTGTGGAGGTTTTTCGGCGAGTTCACCCTCTCTGACAGCACGCTTCGGCAACTCGACGCCATCGTATAGATCCAGATGTCGCTGCAGCGGATCCCAGGGCTCATGTGGACCCGTGAGTCCGACCTGTAGAAAGACGGGTTTGCTGCCTTTGTGATCTCGAATCCACGAAACCGCTGAATCTCCGATGAATACGTCGCTGTGGTATCTCTCCTCCAAGTGCCAGGGAACACCCTGATACTTCGTCATCCAGTCGGGGTCGGTGTCCTGGCGATGATTCGGACGTGTCTGCCCATTCAGACTCAAGAATCGTCCCCAGTCATCATCGGCGTTGCCGCCATCGTGGGTCGTGTTCGTCGGATTCTCAACGATCACCCGTTCGTGGAAACCGCCAGGGATATCACGTGGCATGAAATGCATCTTGCCGATGTTGGCACAGAAGTAGCCGCCATCTGCCAGGTCCTGTATCCAATTGCGATGGTTGCCCCAGTGGTCGAAACTGTAGACCCCCGTCGTGTGCGGATACATACCCGTAAAGATCGCCGCGCGCGATGCAACACAGGTAGCCCCGGGGCAGTATGCCTGTCGGAAGGAGGTCCCTTCCCGGGCGAGGCGATCCATGTTCGGTGTAATCATGTGATCATTGCCCCAGGCACCAATGGTGTCGGCTCGCTGCTGATCTGTCATGATCAAGATGATGTGTGGCTGGACTTGGGACATCTATTGCACCTCGTTGAGTTGCGTGCGTACCAGATGTGCGGCCTCATTGATGGCATCAAAGAAGTTGCGAACCTCGACACAATCCCCCGCCATGAGCACATCGCATTCCAGGTTGGATTCTTCAATATGCCGGGCAAGTTCCTGACGCGGGGTGTAGCCATGGCTGACAATCAGATGGTCCATCTCGTGGATCTCCGGCGCCCCGTCACCGTCCACGAGGGTCACCGTCTTGTCATCCACACGTTTGAGTTGCCGGTCGGCGACGACGCGCACACCGGCATCGCGGGTTCCTTTGATGAGTAAGGCCAGATTGGTGCCGTGTTCTTCCAGATTGGCGACATCTTCGTCGGCTCGCCGCGAAACCATGGTGACCTGGCGTCCCTGTTCAGCGGCGTGCCACGCCATTTCATAACCCACGAGTCCTGCTCCCAACACCATGACACGCTCGCCGATGTCGAGATCGTTCCAGTCGACGAGGGCATCGATAGCCGTCAGGACACGGTCACCGTCTATGCCCGGCACCTCGGGAAGTACCGCTTCTGATCCCGTCGCCAGGATCACCGTATCGGGCCGTTCAGCCTCGAGCACACTCAGGGAGACATCGACACCAAGTCGAATGTCCAGTGCTGCCTTCTCCGCTTCGATCCGGTAGTATGTCAGCAGTCGTTTGATATCCCACTTGAAGCTGGGAATCGATGCCGAGATCATCTCACCGCCAATGACGTCTCGTCTTTCGAAGACGACCACCTCGTGCCCCATTTGCCGGGCCCGCAAGGCCGCCTCGAGACCGGCAGGCCCCGCACCGATGACGACAACCTTCCTTGGAGCAGATGTGCGTTCGAAAGAGACTGTCTGCTCCCTCCCGACCACGGGATTGGTCGTACACTGAATCCCGCCGCGATCCATCACGACGAAGGAATGACAGAAATTGCAGCGGATGCAGGGGACGATATTCTCACCCAACCGCGCCTTGCGCGCCCAGTGCCCATCTGCGATCAAGGGACGCCCCAAAGCGACCATGTCCGCCTGACCCTGGGCAATGATCTGCTCTGCATCCTTCGGGTCCGTGATGCCTCCCGTGGCGATCACCGGGATGCGCGCACCATTCGCCTTCACCTCGGAGGCCAGATCGACGAGGGTATTCGGTTTGACATACATGGGCGGCACAGAAGGATGTGTGCATTCCACGAAACCTTTCACCCGCATCAGCGTCGATGACGTCGTCGCCACATGTAGGTAGGCAACGCCTTGTGCCTCCATGAATTCAGCGACGCGCAAATGGAGATTGTCAGGCTCCCCTTCGTCATAGCGATCGTTGACACCGCCGTGCAAATGCTCGTGAGCGCTGAACTTGAGACCGATTGGAAAATCATCACCACAGAGCTGTCGAATCCCGCGCACAACGTCAGCACCAAACTTCATGCGCCGTTCAAAATCGCCACCATAGGCGTCATCGCGACGGTTGGTGTGCGGAGAAATGAATTGGCCCGCCAGATAGGAGTGAGCACAGTGATATTCGACACCGTCGAATCCCGCCTTCTGTGCACGCTGCGCGCCAAGCACGAAACACTCGACCAAACGCTCAATGTCTTCGACGCTCATCTCACGTGGCACTTGCTCATAGAGTTCGCTGTCCACGGCAGACGGCGCGAAGGGCTCGACATAGGATTTCCCGCCCAGGGCAGCGATTTGCAGAAAGATGGGCGTGCCCACCTCGTGGACAGCATCGGCCATACGAGAGAGGCCGGGAATAAATCGATCGTCCCAGACGGAGGTCGTGATGACACGTTTCTCCGGCCACACCGAGGTGAACTCGGTGATCAGCAGACCCGTTTCGCCATGGGCACGATCCAGCAGAAAGTCGATGTAGCGCTCGGTCACCTCCCCATTCGGCCCGTGTAAGCCGACATCGACGGGGGCCAGAACGACGCGATTCTTCACCTCGATAGAACCAACGTGGATGGGAGAAAACAGGTGTGAAGTCGTCATCGTCCCTCTGCGTTGAGATCGTTAAGGGCAGCCAGAATCGAGGCGCCGCTGACCCGATCGTGAACCCGGTCCAGCCATCGCGCCCTGATCACACCATCAGGTCCAATGAGGTAGGTACTGGTCACACTGTAGTGGGATACGACATTGAGCTCATCGTCGTTGCCCAGGGGAAAACCGAGATGGCGCCGGCGTGCGAACTTCTCGGTCCCTTCCACGGATCCCTCACAGTGCAGGGCCAACATCTCGGCGCCTGCGGCGCGGAAGTCATCAACATAGTCTCGCAGCTGCACGAGCTGCCGGCTACACGGTCCTCACCAATGGGCTCTTGAGAACACGAGAATGAGCGCTCTTTGATCGCGCACATAACCGGAAAGGCTGTGCTCGACGCCATCTGTGTCGGCAATGTGAAAATCGGGCGCCTTCTGGCCCACCTGCGGCAACAGATCCACGGCTTTGTCGCTGATGCCAGCCGTGTCAGCCGGTGCAGACGCCGCAAGAAAGGCACCAACAGCCTGGAGTCTCGAAGCATTGTCAGGCACCATTCGACCATAGGCGAAGGCAGCGGTGAGATCTCTGAATTCCCTCGACAGGGGTTCATGGTCCTCGGCAGGGAAGTCCACCAACCCCTCTTGCCATTGTGCCTTCGTGAAAGACGCTGGTTGGTGGCACGACAGGCAGCTGGATTGAAAAATGAATCTGCCCGTGATCTGTTGCCATGTCCTGCCCAGTTCCTCATCCACTTGCCACGCCGCGGCGCCGACGAAGGTCCGCTCGATTTCGGCGGGTGTTCGTGACTGGGCCGGCGTGACACTGATGGCAACCATCAGCAAGACCTGCGGCAGGCCAATGCGACGAAGATTTGATGTGCTCATGCGGAAGGGATCTCTGACTTGATTGTGACCGTGTGGCAAAGTGCAAGCGCAATAATAGTCAATCGGACCTTGGCCACCGAAACACGAAGAGCTCCGGCACCCCCCAAGGGGTACCGGAGCTCGATCAGTCAGAGACTTCCCGCTACGTGAACTTACTCCCCGTCGCCGACGGCCTCTTCGTCAACGACGACGCGCAATTCGATCCTCTTCTCTATCGCCGCACCAGCTTCGCTACCTGTCTCATCATCACCACCGACATGCACATGCACTGATTCGGTGTCGATGCCATTGTCGGCAAGCTGCTGCTGCACACGTGCCTTGATCTGATCTGCCGTGAGTCCGTCGAGATCGCCCAGGTCGAGTCGGGGCATCGATCCATGCATCTCGTGGATGAGTTCTCCCTCAGTCTCCGTGTCGGCATCGGACAGCATGATCTGCACCTGCGTGATCCCCTCACCTTGGGAATCGATGCCATCCGTCATGAGGTGAATCTCGCCATTCTGCCCACGCGAGAGACTGACACCACCCTCGAACCCCTGCGCCGTGAGGGCGTCGGCGACAGCCTGGTTGATCTCCTCTTCCGTCTTACCTGCGATGGAAATTTCGACGCGGAAGAAACGATCCACCATGATGTCGTAGAGGGTCCCGGAGGCAGACTCCGAATGGGACGCCACCTGCAAGGAACCAACACCGGGCAGATCACGCAGACGCTCTGCATCATCGCGCGCAGCGCCGAAAAGGGTGGCGCTGATTTCACGATAAGGTCCGCTCTGCGCGCCCATGGCGAGACTTGCCACACTCCACGGACCGGTCTTTAGACCGGCCAGCAATGGTTGCACGTCCCCTTCGACAGCGAGACTCACGTCCAGACCCGTTTCCCGTTCGTAGTTGACGGGAACGGTGCAGGCAGCGATAACGGCCAGAATACCACCGACAGTGGCTGCCCTGAGTCGGCGCCAGGTAATTCGGGTGTCCATCGTCTCTTCCATTCGTTTGGCTGCGATTCGAGATCTCAGCTCACTCAAAGTGAGACCATCGCTGGCGGCGGCGAGACGATCGAAGGACGCTTTCAGAGGATCAGGTGTTTGTCCGTCATTCCTGTCCATGTTCTTCCTCCATGACGAGCCACTCCTCGACCCCATGATCTGACTCCATCTCGCTGCGCCGGCGATTGGCCGACAGGTCAGGGTGGCCCTCAAGCATCAAACGGCGCAATTCGCGTCGTGCTCTGCTCAGTCGTGACTTGGTGGCGCTGAGTCCCTCGCCGCGCAACTCGGCAATCTCTGCCAGGTTGAACCCACCGAGGTAGTACAGCAGCACCGTTTGTCGCTTGTCCCAGCTCAAGTGTGCCAGCGAATCGGCCAACTGTATGCGCATCAACTGATCAGTCTGACCATTTTCGCTGGCAGGATCCGCTGGATCGGGGATGACATCCGCATGATCGTCCTCTCCATCCCCAGGCAGCAGGATCGAGAGCGGCTGAAAACGCTTCCAGAAATCTCTGCGTCTCATCCGTGTTGCCTCACGGCTGATCACACGAAAGAGCCAGGGACGAAAGCGATCCACATCGCGCAGGCTTCCGTAGCCTTCCAATGCTTTCGTCACCCCCTCCTGTAGCAGATCTTCCCACTGCCCGGGCATCTGATGCCGCGCAAAGGCGCGGACTCGCGGGTATAGCGGTTCGAGCTGCCTCCAGAATTCGGCTGGAGAGCGTTGGTCGGATCCATTCAACAAGCTGAGGGCCTCCTCATACCTATCAAGAGGCAGCAAGGTCGAAAAAGGTCGCAGGACTCTTTGAAGTTTTTTCCATGCAGCAAATATCGGGTTCCTTGCTCCAAAGCGCCGGATTCACCAAACTCGATAGTCATCGTCTTCCCAACCGTGGGTAGACGTCCCAGAAAGAGCGAGAGTCCCATGGCTGTGATCAAGCAGGAAGACGTCATCCAAAGCGTCGCGGACGCACTACAATTCATCTCCTATTACCATCCCGTCGACTTTATCCGTGCCATGCGTGCCGCCTATGAACGTGAAGAATCTCCGGCGGCCAAAGCGGCACTCACACAGGTGCTGGTGAACTCGCGCATGTGCGCCATCGGCAAACGACCGATCTGCCAAGACACAGGGATCGTCATCGTCTTCGCGGAAGTTGGCATGGATGTCCGCTGGGAAGGGTCGATGAGCCTCGAAGACATGATCAACGAAGGCGTGCGACGGGGCTACCAGTTTGAGGACAATGTACTGCGCGCCTCTGTGCTGGCTGACCCGGATGGCACACGGGCCAATACGAAAGACAATACACCCGCCGTCATCCACTACAGCGTCGTGCCGGGGGACGAAGTGAACTTCGAGGTCGCCGCCAAGGGGGGTGGCAGCGAAGCGAAGGCGAAATTCGCCATGCTGAATCCCTCTGACTCAGTCGTCGACTGGATTCTCGATGTGGTGCCGGGCATGGGAGCCGGCTGGTGTCCTCCCGGTGTACTGGGCGTTGGCATTGGCGGCACGCCCGAGAAAGCCATGTTGCTCGCCAAGCAGTCGATGATGGATGCCGTCGACATCCATGAGCTCAAGGAACGAGGTGCCGCGAATCACTTGGAGGAGATGCGCCTGGAGCTGTACGACAAGGTCAATGCCCTGGGCATCGGCGCGCAGGGTCTTGGCGGCATGACGACGGTTCTCGACGTCAAGGTGAAGGAGTATCCGACGCATGCGGCGAACAAACCCGTCGCTGTCATCCCCAACTGCTCAGCCACGCGACACGTGCACTTCAACCTCGATGGGTCGGGCGCAGCCGCTTTCGAGCCACCCGATCTGGGCGAATGGCCCGAGATCGAGTTTGATCTCGGCGACGATGTCAGACGTGTTGATCTCGACACGCTCACACCGGAAGATGTGCAGACATGGAAGTCAGGCGAAACGCTGCTGCTGTCCGGTAAGCTGCTAACCGGTCGCGACGCGGCACACAAAAAGCTGATCGAGCTGTTGGAGCGTGGTGAACAGATGCCCGTCGACTTCCGCAATCGGGTGATCTACTACGTGGGCCCCGTCGATCCGGTCGGTGACGAGGTCATCGGCCCCGCAGGTCCAACGACGGCGACACGGATGGACAAATTCACCCGGCAACTACTGGAAGAGACCGGCCTGCTCGGTATGGTGGGCAAGGCAGAAAGGGGTCCCGCCGCGATCGAGGCGATTCGCGACAACAAGGCGGTGTACATGATCGCCGTCGGTGGCGCCGCCTATCTGGTGGCCAAAGCGATCACGAGTTCGAAAGTTCTCGCCTTCCCGGAACTCGGCATGGAGGCAATCCACGAGTTCGAAGTGAAAGACATGCCCGTAACTCTCGCCGTGGATTCAACGGGTCGCTCGGTGCACGAAGAAGGACCCAAAGTGTGGTCCGGCAAGATCGAGAGCATTCAGGCGGCGGGCAGATGACCGACCCAGCCTTCCGTCTCAACGATGCGCAGATGGCGCAGTTCATCGCCCACGGCTCTGTGACGATCACGCCAGATCTGCCAGGTGAGTTCCACGACGAGGTCTTCGCAAGACATGAGGAGGTTTTTGCCAAGGAGGGCAATCCGGGCAACAACCTGTTGCCACGTATCCCCCTCGTGCGCCAGATCTTCGATCATCCGACCATTGTCGGTGCGCTCAAGAGTGTCGTAGGCGAGGACTACTACCTGCAGCCGCACCGTCACCCGCATCACAACAAGGCCCATAGTAAGGGTCAGAACATGCACCAGGATGGCGGCAAACGTTGGTCGCACCGCACGCGCTACCTGCTGGCGTTCTATTATCCGCAGGACACACCCCTGGAGCGCGGTCCCTCCGGGATCGTCCCTGGCAGCCACTACTTCAACACACCCGAGGGGGCCCGCATCGACGGGGAAGTACCGCTCGTAACACCTGCTGGCACAGTGACGATCACCAACTACGATCTGTGGCATCGGGCGATGCCCAACACGACCGATCAACCTCGATATATGGTGAAATTTCTTTTCGCCCGGATGTCGGAACCGGCGTCGCCGGCATGGGACAATTCACAGCCCGAATGGCCCGGTGCGGAACCCGCCATGGTTGGCGACGATGCAAGGCTACAGAAGATGTATGCCCACGTGTGGAATTGGATTCGCGGTGACAACTCTCGCACGTTGCCAAAGCCGGATACGTCAGCCGCCGAATTGCTGACCACCCTCGCCGGCGATGACGAACGCGAGGCCATAGCCGCCGCCTATGATCTGGCCGGGTATGGCGCTGAGGTGGTGCCAGGACTTGTCGAGACGTTGACGGCGGAGGCCGAGATGACGCGACGTAACGCCGCCTATGCCCTGAGTGCCATCGGAGCACCCGCCGTCGATGCATTGATTGATACCCTCGGTCACGACCAGGCCGATACTCGCACGGATGCTGCTACCACCCTCGGTGACATTGCCGTGGCTGCGACGGACGCACTGCCCGCTCTGATCACAGCCAGCCGCGATCCGCATGAGGACGTGCGCAAGGCGGCGGCGGAAGCACTGGGAATCATTGGTCAATCGAGCCCGGAGGTCGTACCCGCATTGATCGACGCTGTTGGCGACGAGCATGCGGGCGTGCGCACTGCCGCCGTCTTCGCGCTATGCCGACTGGGTCCGCATGCAGCGGAAGCAGTCGCGGCGCTGGAGGGTGTCCTCGACGATGACAATCGATATATCCGCGGCGACGCGCTGCACGCCCTGCAGCGAATCGACACGCCCCTGGCCAAAGACACGCTGATCAAACATCTGATGCCAGCGCGCTGGTGCCCGATCACAACACCGGAGTCGACGTTCTAAGGGACAGTTCAGGACAGCAGTTGCCGTCGATACAGGTAGACGCGTCCGTCCTCCGTTCCCAGCACCAAATCGTTGCCCACGTCGCCAAACCAATTCGTGAAACTCGGATTGACGGCGTGCCCCATGCCTCGTCTCAAAACCTCACCACCGACCTTCACCTCTTGGGGAAGCTTGTAGAGTGGCACGGAATTGGTGCCGATATTTTCGAAACGAATCAATCCTGCGCCTTCACCACCGCCACCGACCGTTTCCAGATGGTAACGATCCCCCTCGACGACCAGTCGGTGTCCGTGTGTTCCCAGGATGAGGTCGTGGCGACCATCTCCATGCCAATCCACCGTGGCCATCCTCGTTCGGCCATAGCCGTTGTCCGTCACATGTTGCCCACTCTCCATCAGCAGTGGCCCCTGCTTGCTGAACGTGAGTAGATCCGCCTTGCCGTTGGTATAGAGGTAGAACGTGCCGTCTGCCTCCTTGGAAATCATTCGGGTGAAGTCCTCACCTTCGAGTTGAAAAAGTGCAGGCATGACGCGCCAGGGGTTGTGCAGCACATCCCCATCGAGATACAGCCTCTGGCCTTGGTCGAAGATCGCTTCTGATGGTGTCCCGATATTCCGATAGTAGTTGAGATACCCCCTGCTCTCGGATACAACGAGATCGATCAAACCGTCCTGATCCAGATCGATGGCTACGGGTGAGCTATAGCCATTCTCGTTCTCGAGGATCTGTTTGAAACAGCCTGGGTATCTGATGACTTCGCCACCAGCACGGATTTTCTCGCCAGCGGCAAAGATGGGATGTTCGGCCGTCCCAGTGTTTTCGAAATAGTGCAACTCGCCCCACTCGCTACCGACGATCAGCTCAGGTTTGCCGTCGCCATTCCAGTCGGCACAGGCGGGGACGGCGAAAGCACCGACAAACATCGCCGGATTCCTGCTACGGATCACTTCCGCCGCGGCGAGGGCTGGTTTTCCCGATCCCGTAGCGAGATTCCTGAAACGCGCCAGATACCCCTCGTTGGTGGCAACCAGGAGTTCACGCTTTGCGGTGCCCCCCCAATGCACGGCCTGGATGGAGGATACTTGCGGAGAGATCGCTCTCATGCTCGCGTCTTCGCCATTGTGCAATCGGAGAGCTGGTGCGGGCAGATCGGTTTGGAAGTCGCTCGGTGCTGATGCCTGGGGCTTGTCAGACCTTACTGCGGGACCACTGTCCAGCAGAAGAGGCGGGTCCGTTGGATTCTTGGCGCCATTTTCGTAGAGAAAGATCTTGTCGGAGTACATGCCCGTCGCCAGCAGGACGTCGGGATAACCTACTCTGACCCAGTCGGCAGGGAGAAACGCATCGATCAGGCCACGAAAACAGATCTCATTGCCACTACTTGAGGTGATTGGCCGGGGAGTCTGGCTGAATCGAGGTCGCTCCTTTGTCCCCACATTCTCGAAATACACAAGCTGCTTGATACCGTGAAACTGATCATCAGGAATGACAGCGAGAATGTCCTGGGTACCATTCCGGGTCCAATCAGCGGGATGAAAGCAGTTGTAGAAACCGGACGGACCCACACTGAGCACGAGCGGCTCATCCTTCTCGTTCAGAAGCGGCCCCCTCGAGGTGAGGATGGGCTCTGTGGAGCTGCCGATATTGCGAAAGAACTCGATGCGGCTCTCGAATTCGTCGCCTTTTGCCCCCGTCAGTAGCAGTAGATCGACCAAGCCATCGCCGTCCCAATCCCCCACCCAAGGCTGCGAAATTCCAACCTTGCGATGCTCGTTGTCAGCTTTGATGAGTTTGCCATCTGCCCGCAATCGCACGCCCGGCTGGAAAACGGGATTCTCATCGTCGGATGTATTGCGCAGGAAGTAGAGGTATCCCGCCTCACCGGAGATGCCGACGATCAGATCTTGCCTGCCATCGCCATCCCAGTCGACGACGGCCAGATGCGGATGGCAAGCCCCGAGGTCGAGGGGGCCCTCTTCGAGCAGGAGGGGCTCACCCGTACCAAGCATCGAAGACAGTGCAGGTGTCTGGTCATCGACTACGGACACGTCGATACAGTATTCATCGCCCGCCTCCGCCTGCCATGCGACCTGCTCCATCTCAAACTGCAGATCGTTGGTGTAGTAGACGCGGTGTGGAACGAGTCTTCCCTTCGTCACATTGACGACGCGGCATTGCGACAGAACACACAATGGCGAAACACTTTGCTGGCGTGCTTCGTCATGCAGATCAATGTTCACACGCACGATTCCTGTTACCCCGTCGTAGGCAACGAGTTCGTACTTCGTGTTGTGTAGATTGAATTCCAAAGCCGTCAAATCTTCCGCTTGAAGTAGAGATGCCAGTTGCAGATAAGGGCCCATTATGGTGAGTCTGGTGTAGGTCTGGCAAGCGATGGTGGTGACCCCTGCGACCGTCCACTGCGGATGAGGCACGACCAGGCTGAGTTCCAACTGCCCTATGGAGCTGACCGGTTAGGTTTATCGGCGCTTGATGAACAGCCTAGCAGCGACATGGTGCTCGAGCCATTTGAATCAATACATTTCATCCATGGCCGACTTCCAGATCCGCCCCATCCGCGAGTCCGAACTCGACGAGCTCATTGGCTTGCTCTGTCTAGTCCACAATGCACAAGGGGCTGAGCGATATCGTGGCTACATCGAAGGGGATCCAACGTGGCAACCTGAGCAAACACCGGTCGTCATCTGCGACAAACGGATCGTATCCACCTTGCGGATCTGGGATCGGCAGATCCATCTCGGTGCCACACCCGTCCGCATCGGTGGCATCGGCGGTGTGACCACCCACCCCGAGTACCGACGACGTGGATTGGCGACTGGGTTGATGGCCCACGCCGAACAGGTGATGCGCTCCGGCGGATATGACATAGGGCTTCTGTTCACTGAAATTCCCGCCCACTTCTACGCACGCCTGGGATGGCACAGCGTGCCTATGGCGGGATTCCGTGCAACGTGGCATGGTGAGAAATCAATGCAAGCGCAGGGTTGCCTGCCTGATTCCCTCGCCGTCGAGTCCTTCGAGGAATCACGCGACCTCGAAGAAGCCGTCGTCCTCTACCAGCAATGCAACGGTGGACGCAGTGGAACCATGCTGCGACCGCGCCCTTACTGGGACTTCACGCCGTCTCGTGTTCGCGGCGTTCTGCCGACGACCGTCGTGCGGAGCGATCGCCTACACGGTTATCTCAGTTGGGATGTGAGATCTGACTGGATGCGGATCGGGGACATCGCGGCGGACCGGGCATCTGGGACCGTCGCGCTGGTGCAACATTTGTTGGCCGAGTGTAGCCGGTCTGGCGTGACTCAGGTGTATGGTGACATCCCACACACCCACCCCTTCGTGGACGCTCTTCTGCAAGCAACCGGAGCCGACCTCGAGTTGGCGGGCAACGCGTCGATGATGGCACTGCCTCTTGATCTGTCGATGCTGATCGAGAAGACGGTTCCCACTGCCTCTTCTTTCGCGCAGAGGATCCCCGTGGACCTTCTCCTGCGCCTTCTTTTCGGAGAATCATCGTTGCAGGACCTGCTACCCGTGCTGGCGAGTCGGGGAATCGAGGTAGAATACCAGGAGACAGATCTATTGCAGGAGCTATTCCGACGCCGAGATCCCGTTTTCTGGGCACCCGATCACTTCTGAACACCGCTCAATCAACGCAGCAGAGCCGTTCCGATACGGCTACGGGTATACCGTCTACGGTAATCACCCCGGCGAAGACGCCGGTGCTCGAATGATATGACAGGTCGATGGAGAGCTCACCGGACAACATGCCCGAGAGCTCGAGTTCACCGCGTATGAGCATCGGTTGTTGCGCGGCGTCGACGATCAACTCGCCGTCGATAAAGACCTCGCCCTCGGGGGAATAGCGGGCAAAGCGCCATTGTGCGCCGGTGACGCTGAACGTGCCGCTGACTCCTTGCAACGATCCCTCGCCGGCTTGTGCGGCGACAATGCCCTGCTGAAAGGTGACGGGCAGTGCCTGTACCAGATTGGCGGCTTCGAGTTCGCTCGTCTGCATCTGCGTGGGCTTGTCGCTATCGCAACCCGCGATAGACAGGCAGATTGCCACCAGCACACAGCAGGCCGTTGCGGAAGAGTAATAAGCTCCGGAGTTCACTCGCACGTCGTACTACCGGCGTCGATCCAGGTGACATCGGACAGTTGCGGGTCCGTCGCGCCCACGTGATAGGTGCGCGGTCCTTCCCCGTTCATGGCCGGTAGTTGCACGACGAGTTCTGCCTCGGCGGACACACCCTCCGCGTCGATGCCGGTACCATCCGCATCGACGAGAATCAGATACGCACCGGCCGTTGTCTCCAACCGTGCGCCACGATGGCCGTCAAGATCCAGTGTGACGACGCGGGGAGCCTCCTCCTCGACACGATGGGGACATAGGACGGTAACAAACGTGTCCTGTTGCCGGGGCATCTCCGATCCCACATCCAGATGGTAGCGGGCGGCCTCTTCAGGAATCTCGTCCTCTTCGGCAAAGCCGTAGGGCATCAGATCCCACCCCTCGTGCGTCTGCAGACGTAGTTCCTGCATGTGGCAGAAACTCACTTGCAGAGCAGCCTGCTCGTAGGTGAGTGTCGCCGTTCTCGTCTTGGGATCCACCTTGATGGGACGCACAGCGTGCATGTGCCATGTCCACATGGCTTCGTATTCGGGCACCATCCGATCGATGACGACGAACCACCGATAGTCGAGGAACAGGACGGAACGACGGTAGCTGCGAACTCGACCATCGTAGGCTGGCGAAGCGTCGCCCGTGGCGAAACCGATCCGGTCGTCCGCGTGAAAGGCGACGAATTCCCCCGTCGCTTCGTCACTGCGCACGATCTGGCCCGCCCCGTCAAAGGTCACAGCACAGTGGGCCTTGGTCTGTCGCGTCCAGCCGTGGTGATGGGCGCTGCCGTAGAGATTGTAGAGGCCCGACGGTACCGCCAGGGGTTCACCGAATGCTTCGATGGAGAACGAGTTCTGATCGGCGTGGGAGTGGGACACACTGCCGTAGGGCGAGCAGCGCATCATGAAGCGGATGTCCTTCTCCGGCTCCACGAGATTCGCCCGCATCGCCAGCCAGCCGATGTCGGTGAACACGCGTGCTGCCGTTTTGGGCAACTCGGCATCCGGAGTCGGAGCGTTGGGCGTCAGGAACGACAAGGGTGAGTAGAGTCCCTGGGATTCGATGATCGTCCCGTCATTGGCAGCCAGAATCTGCTCGGCGTGGTGCAGATAACGTCCGTCGCCGTAGATCCGTCCCAGATGTCGCTGAATCCCGTAGCTGGCACGCACCGAACCGCTGCCGCTCGTGCGCCCGTCGCCGAAGGGCACCATGTAGGCATTGGGCGGCACACACAGCAGCCGCCACTCACCGTGATTGCGGAAGAAGTCCTTCTGGTAGAAGTCGACGTCCGCTGCTTCGCGTAGGCCAAAGAGAAAGTGGTAGAAGAGGTAGCAATAGGCCGATGAATACGAGACACCCTGAGCCCAACCGCCTTCGCGCCCGCCCCACCAGGGAAACATGGCCGTACAGGTGGGCAGAATGAAATCGAACCAGTCCGCCACATCCTCACATTCACCGGCGAGCACGATACCGCATTCACCAAGGAATCCTGTCAATCGCCCGGAGTGGTTGTCGGAACCGGTGACACCGTAGTCGGCACGCCGGAAGCGCTCCATCGTCGAGTTGCCGCGTCCGCGCAGTGCCTCTCTTACGACAGCCCGCTCGGATTCACTCATCACGTCGTAGGCCCAGTCATAGGCGCGGGGGCCGAGATTGATCACCGACATATGTGGTTCGTTGTTGTGGACCGTCGAGGTGGCGCCTTCCACGTCCCAGCTGGCGAATTCGAGGAGTCGTTCGACGGCCGCTTCGCCGAAGCCGGGCGCCCGCTGTGGCCCGTCGATCAGGTGCACGAGGCCGAAGAGCTGCGCATCCTGACCAAACTGGCGGGAGTCATTCATCGCATCCTTCCAGATCTTCCCCCATGCCGTCGTGTCGCGCTGGCGATCGGGCAGGAAGGCGGGTTCCTTCATCAGAAAGTTCGTTGCCAGGCGTTCGTCGGCCTGTCGCCGCAGCCCCGCCCATTCCTCTCGCAGGTCGCCACTGTGGCACGCCGCACGGAAGCTCTCCAGGCGCGAGGCGGGCAGCAGGTGGCGAGGTCTCTGGGTGCCGATTCGTGCCACTACCTCACGACCATCGGGGATGACTTGGTTCACCGTCCCCTCGCCCACATGGAACTGGAAGGTCTCGCTCCAGCGCTCATCCTGTCCGGCGCCCAGGGCTCGCCAGGCCCAGTAGTGGATCCCCGCTTGCCGCTGGTCCGGGCAGACCCAGAGACAGCGCCCCGTCACCGCATAGACCTGTGTCTGCGCCGAGGACAGTTCGGCATCTGGCCCGATTCTCAGTTCATATGAAGCGGCGCCCTCGATCGGGCGCCACACAAAACCGGTGGGATTGAAATCGGCGACAGCGCCATCGCGCGGGCGCCTCACGTCGACAAGAGGATTTGGGGATCGATGTTCCTTCACGTTGGGTCCTTCCTTTACCCGCCCGCTTCGGCGAGCAGTAAATGGAAGGCCAGCCGATGCCAGCCTACCTTTGTGCCCCTCAAGCATACCTACTCTGACACGGTGAGGCACACTCCATGACCGGCTCCTGGATGGAATACGATGTGGTCCTGCGCTCGAACGTATCGGTGCCCATGCGTGACGGCGTATCGCTGGCAGCTGATATCTATCTGCCGGCTCGGGATGGCAAGGTGGTCGAGGGCCGCTTTCCAGCGGTGATGGAGCGCACGCCCTATGACAAACAGAGCCAGGTCACCAACGGCCGCTATTACGCTCGGCGCGGGTATGTTGCCATCATGCAGGATGTGCGTGGGCGCTTTCAATCCGAAGGCATCTGGCACCCCTTTGCGAAGGAGGCTCCCGATGGCTTCGACAGCGTCGAATGGGCGGCAGCCCAGCCGTGGTGCGATGGCAATGTCGGCACCATGGGAGGCTCCTACTGCGGCAGTGACCAGAGTGCGCTGGCGACCCTGGCGCCACCCGGCCTGAAGGCGATGGTCATCGCCGTCGGCACGTCCAACTACCACACCAGTTCCATGCGCCAGAATGGCGCCCTCGAACTGCGCTTCATGATCTACGCCTTCCGCATGGCCACGACCAGTCCGGAGGCCCTCGCCAACCCAACCCTTAAAGCCGCTCTCGAGGCAGACTTCAGTCGGGTCGAGCAATGGCTCGCACGAACACCCTACAAGAAGGGTTCCTCGGCACTCCGCTTCCTGCCGTCCTACGAGCAATGGCTGCTCGACATTCTGCAGCACAGTGAATTTGATGACTACTGGAAACAGCGCGGCTATGCCATCGATCACTATTACGACGAGCATGCGGACGTGCCCACAGTCTATCTTGGCGGCTGGTACGATTCCTACGCCAGAGGCACGACGGCGAACTACATGGCCCTGTCGAAGAAGATGAAGACCCCTCAGCACCTCTTCATGGGCCCCTGGACCCACGGCGGCTGGGGTGAGTCCTTCTCCGGTGACGTCGACTTCGGCGCCGATTCGGTACTCGATGACTACAACGGCTACCGCCTGCGCTGGTTCGACAGGTGGCTCAAAGGGATCGACAACGGGGTGGATGGCGACAAGCCGGTCCGTCTGTTTACCATGGGGGGAGGCACGAGCCGCAAAGACCGGAACGGCAAGCTCGATCACGGTGGCAGCTGGCACGATATTGACGACTGGCCTCTTCCGGGAACACAGTACACGCCATACCACGTACACGCCGATGGCTCGCTCGGCGTAACACAACCCGAACCTTCGCAGCCGACGTGTTATACCTATGATCCGCGGGACCCCGTGCCGACCATGGGCGGCGGCGTTTCCGCCGCCAACGACATCATGCCCCCCGGAGGTTTCGACCAGCGCGGCGACACTCGCTTCTATGGTTGCCACGATACGCTTCCCGTCGCAGCGCGTAGCGATGTGCTCGTTTTTCAGACAACCGAACTGCAGGAACCCGTCGAAGTCACTGGGCCGATCACCGTCAGACTCTGGGCGGCCTCGTCGGCGATCGACACGGATTTCACGGCCAAGCTGATCGACGTACACCCGGCCAACGCCGACTACCCGGACGGCTTTTCGCAGAACATCTCCGACAGCATCATCCGCGCCCGCTACAGGAATTCACGGGATACGCCGCAGATGCTCACACCGGGCCAGATCACGCAGTTCGATATTGTGTTGTATCCCACGTCGAACCTCTTTGGCGTGGGACACAGGATCCGTCTCGATATCTCCAGCAGTAACTTCCCCCGCTTCGACATCAACCCAAACACCGGGGGCGCGCTGGGCCAGGATCGACGTGTGCAGCTCGCCGAGCAAGCTGTCCACCACGATCCCGAGCATCCGACGCATGTTGTGTTGCCGATCATACCGACCGACCGTCAGTGATGGCCGGGAACCGGTAGGTCAGTCTCTTCTATGGCACCGATGAGCGCCGTCGCCAGGGTGTCGAGAATTCCCGAGCTCGGAATATGCTCGACGTACTTGCCGACCGGATCCATGAGCATGATCAAGGCAGGATGATCCAGCTGGTATTCGGTCTCGGACACGCCAGCGATCCTCGGCGCTTCGATGCGGAAGGACTTCATCGCCTTGCCGATGTCGGCCTCGCTGCCGCTCAGACCCACGATGCGCTCGTCGAAGTGCTCGAGATACTCCTTCATCGCCGCAGGGGTGTCCCGCTGCGGGTCGACGGTGATGAAAATGGGCACGACATCGAGGCCCGACCGATCCAGCCGATCCACCAGGCTGCCCATCAGGGCCAGGCCGACGGGGCACACTGTGTGGCACTTGGTGAACCCGAAGAACACCAGCCGCCAGCGCCCGTTGTGGGAGGTCTGGTCGACCTTCGTGCCGGTCTTCACATCGGTCAGTTGGTACTCACCCTTCACCAGCACCTGATCCAGTTCAGGCGGGGCCATCTCCCCGTCAGCGCCGTGACCCGGGTGACAGTCGGCATGCCCATAGGTGTGGCAGGCCATCACTGCCGCCAGGGCCAGGGGCAATCCCGCCAGGTAGAAAGTGCGCACCCTCATCATCATTCCTCCGGGTCGTTTTCCAGCACCAGCCGGAATCCCAAGTTGGCCGCTGGCTTCAAGGTGGCGCAGCCGCCGTTGTAGGTGTCAGCTATGAAGTCCGGCACATGGGCCCTGTGCTCGCCGCCGGTGATCCGGGTGACGCACCGTTGAGGATCGTTCAGTTCCGCCGCCCTCTGCGGCCCTCTGAGCCTCTCTTCGGCGAGGGCGTAGCAGGCCAACGTCCATTCCCAGACATTTCCGGCTGTGTCGTATACCCCCCAGGCGTTGGCGCCGAAGGTCCCTATCGGATAGGTGATTTTGGGGATCTTTCGGATCGACTCGATGTTGGCATAGCTGTAGGTGGGGCTCTGCTCTTTTCTGTATTTGCCCTCGTTGGCGGCAAAGAACCACTCGTGCTCGGTGGGGAGGCGGTACCGCCTTCCGGTCTTCTTCGAGATCCAAAGGGCAAACCGGTAGGCGTCGTGCCAGGTGACCTTCACCATCGGGTGATCCTGAAGTGCCGGCTTTTCGAGTCCCGGCCGCGAGGGACACCAACCGTCCTGCACGCAGAGATTCCATTGCCCCACGGTGACCTCGTACTCACCGATCCTGTATGGCTTGGCGATGTCGATCCGGACGTTCACGTAGGCCACACCCATATAGCTGCTGATGGGCACGTCGTACTCCATGGCGCCCGCGGGGATCTCCACCACGCGGTAGAGATCCCCGGCTGACGCTGCCGTGTGCGGCGTGAGGCCGCTGAAAGCAAGCGTGCAGGCCCAGATTGAGAACCTGGACCCACATCGCGTCTGCCTGGTCATGCTTCCGTGTCCGGTGCTGCTCTGGCGACGACTACTCAGAAATGGACGGCGCGCTGATCTGCTTCATCAGGTCGTCGTTCCACTCGCCCTCGACGCTGACGTGACCCGTGGCGCCCTTGATGACAGCCTCGATCAGGTTGTGGTTCACGTAGGCGTAGATCCCGGGCTGTCGGAAGGTGTAGAGCGCGGCGCCGGCACTGCCGCCGGCGATGAACCAGGTCTCCAGATTTGTCTGCGGGGCATCGTCGAAGGACCCACGCTCCCACACGTAGTCTCCATGACCACCGATGATGTGGGGCCGGGTGTCGTAGTTGGCCTGGCTGTGGACGAACATGACCGTCTCACCGACGGTCGCCGTCATCGCGTTGTCACCCGTCAGAGCGCCGACCTTGCCATTGAAGACGATGTGAGAAGGGATCAGCGTCGCCATCACCTCGAGATCATCCGTCTGGCTGGTCACCGCGTTCTCGTACGACATATACGTCCCGTCTGCGGCCTTCTTGATATAGAAGTCCTGCTCACCGACGAAGTAAGCGCGGTCGTAGGTGAGTCGGTTGCCGTCCCCGTCCTTGAGACCGTCCCGGGGCAGAACGGTGATGGCGCCGTTCATGCCGTGCACCACGTGCCAGGGGATCATCACCCCCCCCGGGGCACAGTGGTAGATGAAGGCCCCGGCCTTGGTCGCCCGGAACCGGACTGTCACTTCTTCACCTGGCGCGATGTGGGTGATCCCCCCGGCGCCCAATGCACCCGTCGCGGCGTGGAAGTCCACATTGTGAGCCAGCAGGTTCGTGCTGAGGTTCCTGAGGGTGAACTCGAGATAATCCCCTTCGTGCAGCACGATCATGGGGCCTGGCACGCTGCCGTTGTACGTGAAAGCCCAGATCTTTGTGCCGACGTCATCGATGATGATCTCCTTCTCGATCATCGATAGATCGATCTCGACGACTTTGAACTCACTGGCGGTCTGCTCGTGCTCAGGGAACGCCGGTGGAGGAACCATCGTCTGCGTCACCCGCTTGAGGCCGGCGATCTCCTGCTCACTCAACGGTGCGTACTCGGCTGCTGCACTCGCAGTCAAGGTGCCCAGCACCCCGATGGCGAAAGTCAATGGCAGGCAAAGGCGTCTGAATCCCATCATCCACTCCTTCGGTCGATTGGCGTGCCGCCGGGGGTCGTGCCCCGTCGGATGTCTGCGCTCGGGTCGGACCTCGATCCGGGCCAGGGACTAATTTCGGACATCGAGGTCCGATGATAAGGTAGAGTATAGGGAAGTGTTCATCTGCTGGCCAAGCCGGATCTGACCCACCAGGAGGGACGCTCGATGGAGGTAGATTTTCTCCGCCGATGGCTCTTGTGCCGGGGCGGCTGAGCTCGGCGGTGATGCTGTGAGCGTCAGCTGCTGCGCCGCGCCAGAAGCTTGTCCACGACGTTCTTCCTCTTCTGGAACCCGGCCATCTGCTTGAGCTCGTACAAGTCGTCAGACAGCAGGTCGCGGTGTTCTTCTATGGGACCATTGCCCGGTGACCATGAGGCGTACGAGGTGGCGTAGCGACAGAATACAGTTTTTCTCGGTGTGTCCAGCGTCCATCTGCGAGCGCCATGCCGGAGCAACTCGGTAAATACCACGCAGTCACCGGCGTTGAGAGGCAGGTTGACCACGCTCGGCGGATCGCTGTCGACGGTCAGATCGTCGGGTGCGGCAAAGTGGGACTTGTGACTGCCGGGAACGACGACAAAGCCGGAACCTGCAGGAACGTCCACCAGCGACACACCGGCGTTGATGAAGGTGGCGAAGATCTTTCCGTCCGCCGCCTGGTAGTCGTTGGCGGGATTGCGCATGCCGCCCTCAGCACCATTGTGCAGGCCACCGTCAGTGCAGCCCCTGTGATTCTGAATCAGGGCGCACTGCAGATGCTGCGGGGAGTTGTCGGTGAGCGTCAGCACGACTCTCATGATCTCGTCGTTGAGTTGCAGATCCGCGTAGACTGGGTCAACGAACTCGGGGTTAATGATCGCTCGGGAGGCGTTCTCTCCCGGCGGGTAGCCACCGGCGGTACTCATCGGCGAAGGTAGTTCTGTGTCGGCAAGAGCTTGCCATTCATCACATCGCTGCACCATATGCTTCAGGTCACTGTGTGAAACGACATTTCTTAGAATGACATATCCGTGCAGATCGAAGTGCCACTTTTCCCAATCGGTCATATCGAGTCCTTTCTCTGTATGGCCGTGTTCGTCTCCACAACGGCAGCAGGTGGTTCAGCAGCTGATCGGCGACGATCTTCACGACCAGAAGTCTGCGCTGGCTCGGTACTTGGGGTCCAGAATTTCCTGAAGAGCAACACACTGCAAGAGAAAACGATTGGGGATTGAACGCAAATGGATATTGAGCAGAGAAAGGTGCCGCGCATACCCGCAAAGGAGAAGCGGCTAAAGCTGATCATTGACAGCGATGCAAAGAACGAGATCGACGATCAATGGGCGATTGCGCTGGCGATCCTCTCCCCCGAGCGCTTCGACATTGAAGGGTTCGTCGCCACCAATTTCGACAATGCTCACGGCGGCCCAGGGGGCATAGAAGCCTCCGCACAGGAAATTGAGCTCGTCCTCGACAAAGCGGGCATGGCAGGGCGCTGGCCGGTGCTGCGCGGCTCCCATCCGCTTCAGTACAGAGAGCAGCCAAGCGAATCTGAAGGCGTCGACTTTATCATCGATAGAGCGAGGGCCGCAACGCCGGAAGAGCCGCTATGGATCGTCGGCCTGGGCGCGGCAACCAATATGGCATCTGCCTTTCTCAAAGCGCCGGAGATCGTCGACCGGGTCATTGCGTTCTGGCATTTGCGCACGCGCTGGCCGCAGCAGTGCTGGAACTTTAACGTCTTCGGCGATACCCGAGCGGCCAGGCTACTCTTCCACTCACCGTTGTCCTTTGTACTCTTCGACACGGGAACGCATTTGACCTGCGCGATGGAAGAGTCGGAGCAGCGAATAAGACCGCACGGGGCACTGGGCGCGTATCTGCACGAATACCGTCACACTCAGAAGTGGCTGGCTGCCCCGGACAAGGGATTCTTTGACCTCGGCGATATCGCGGCGCTACTCGACCCCGATCTCGCCAGTTGGGAAGAGGTCGAGTGCCCGGCAATCGATCACGATCTGAGCTATCGCTTTGAAGGCAAGTTGGGGCGTATCCTGCGCTGTAGCGATATCGATCGCGATAAGACGTTTGCGCACCTGTTCGCCAGAATGCAGGAGCACTTCCCAGCCTGAGTGGCATCGACAAGAAGGAGAAATGGTCATGACCAATGAAGATCGCCTGCAACCCAGTTTGGATAACCCGCGCTATTGGCAATACGGGGGTGATCCCGTCATGCTGCTGGGAGGCAGCGAGACGGACCACATCTTTCTGCACGAAGGGTTGGAGGAGCATCTCGACCAGATGCACAGAATCGGGGGCAACTACGTGCGCAACACGATGAGCCAGCGTGAGGGTGCCCGGCTCAAGCCGCACAGACTGTTGCCAGACGACAACTTCGACCTCGATCAGTGGAACGAAGAATACTGGACGCGTTTCAAGAACATGCTGAAGTGGACGGCTGAGCGGGAGATCTTTGTGCAGATCGAGGTCTGGGATCGCTTCGACTATTCCGACAACGCCAGCTTCTCCGATGGCAATTGGCAAAGCAGCCCCTGGCGCCCGGCAAACAACATCAACTACACGTGCGAGCAGACCGGCTTTGCCGACCATTATCCGGAAGGTCCCTGGAAAGACGAGCAACCATTCTTCCATTCTGTCCCCGGGATGGAGAAATACCGCGAGCAATATGACCTGATCCGTCAGCACCAGGAGCGATTCGTCCACAAGATGCTGTCCTACAGCCTCACCTATGGTCACGTCCTGTACTGCATGAACAACGAGACGTCCACACCGGCAGCGTGGGGTCAATACTGGATTCAGTTCATCAAAGCCGCCGCTGCCGATCAAGGTGTGCTCGTCTGCACGACCGACATGTTCGACGACGCTTTCGAGGGAGAGGCTGCCGTACACACACCGCTCATCTTCGACGATGCCGAACACTACATGTTTGCCGATATCTCGCAGGTTAACAGCCGCCTCTACGACGAGACGCATTGGGAGAGACTGCTGGGGCTCCTGCAGCAGGTGAACAGACATCCACGCCCCAGCAACCACACCAAGATCTATGGCAGCGGATACTATGGCTTTGGAACCGGCGGACCCGAGGATGGCGTGGAGCGCTTCTGGCGCAACATCCTCGGCGGTTCGGCGAGCGCCCGATTCCACCGTCCGGACGCCGGTAACGGGCTCAACGACCTTGCACAAGGCAGCATCAAGGCCGCGCGCCTCCTGGAAGATCTGATCAAGTTCTGGGATGTCACACCGCACATGGAACTGTTAACCGACCGCGACAGCAACGAAGCGTATCTGGCTGCAGAACCGGGAGAACGCTACGCCCTCTACTTTCCCAACGGTGGGTCGGTGCGGCTCGATCTGTCCGGGGCGACAGGCATCTTTGGGGTGACGTGGATCAGTATTTCCATGGGCCGCGTCGTCGAGAATCGCGGCTATCGTGCATTGGAGAAGACCATCGAGGGCGGCGAAAGCCTAACCCTCGCCGCTCCTTACAAGGGTGGCTGGGTGGCGGCCATCGTCAAGCAATAGAGAGGCGACCGGCTACTGCCGGGTCCTTCCAACTGAAGGATGGCATGCGGGCGCTCTGGCTCCGCGTGTCACCTTGCAAGAAGCTCAGCCAAAGTCCTCAGATTGGGGAGCCGCTGTTCTGCCGCGCTCAGATCTTGATGGGCGGTAAAGTCATTGTGAATGGCAATGCACGTGATATCGGCAGCCACAGCCGAACGCAGACCTCGCTCGGAGTCCTCAATCACCAGAGCCTGCGACCTGTCGCAACCAAACTGGGCAATCGCAGTCAGGTACGGGTCCGGTGCTGGTTTAGCTCGCGGGTATTCACCATTGCACAACACAAAGTCAAAGTGAGGGACAATATTGCGTGACGCATGGATCAGTTCAAAGTCCTGACGCTTGGAGGTGGTAACAATTGCCATGTGAAATCGACGGGTCAATGTGGTCAGCACTTCTTCAACACCTTCGATGTTGATGTCTTCGTTGACCAGATATTCCTGATAGTAACGATCGCGATTCGCTCTGGCGGCGCTGATATCTTTCTCTGCTATGCCTTGCTGTCTCGCCACCTCCCAATTGGAAGCGCCATCTACTAGATGCTGTCGGTACCCTGCCAGTGGCAGATCAATACCCAGATGCGCCAAACCTCGTTGGGTTGCCTTGAAGTACCAATACTCGGTCTCAACCAGCACACCATCGTGATCGAACAAGAGGTAGGAAATGTTAGAAAAGTCCATGCTCTTTCTACTGCTCCCAACTATCAACAAATTCGTCAACGCCAAAGTCCTCGGGCATCTCGGGCTTTCTCCCCGTCTACCATTAACTCGACCGAGAGCCGAAGATCCTGTAACTGATCGGGTGGCACCGCGTTTTCCACAATCAGATACCCCTGATCGCGGAACTTCTCCAGATCTACTTTCATCCAATACTCTCTCGTCGGTCTGAAAAACCGGCCACGCTCGCAGTAGTTGTGCGACATTTGGTTCGCAAGCAGAACCTATCGAATACTCACAGCAGAGGGACAACGATGAGTTCGACCAGCGACCATGTGCTTTCCCGGGATGGTAATCCCATTCACTACGAAGTCCGAGGTGATGGCGAAGTCGCCGTTGTTTTTGTTCATGGATGGTGCGGAAGTCGCAGCCATTGGCGGCAGCAGATGGGACCCTTTTCTGAAAAGTACAGGGTAGTGGCCCTGGATCTTGTGGGTCACGGTGAATCTGGGGTCGCCCGAGACGCCTGGACTATGTCCGCGTTTGGCGAAGACGTTGTGGCCGTTATTGAGAAGCTTGGCTTGAGGAAGGTCGTCCTCGCCGGTCACTCCATGGGGGGCTTCGTCATTGTGGAAGCGGCGCGTCAGATGCCTGAGCGCGTAGTCGGCCTGATCGGCGCCGACTCGTTCCAGATCGTCGGCGAACGAAATACAAAGGCAGTGGTCAGTAAGAGTCTTCCGCCACCGGCAGATTTCGAATCAGCGCTGCGCACGTGGCTCAGTCAAAAATTCCCACCCGGTTCCGATCCTGCCCTCGTAGAGCAGATTGCGGACGAAATGTGTTCCACCCCCCCGGAGATTGCGTACCCAGTACACGATGAAATGATGACCAACGGCCAACGCCAGGGAGAAGGACTGCTGGAGTTGAAGATGAAGACAATTACCATCAATGAAAGCGACGGCCAGAGTGACGCTGATGCCTTTGCCAAGTATGACATCGAGGTAATGCCGATGTCTGGTGGAGGTCCCTTCGTCATGCTGGAAGATCCGGAGACATTCAATCGTCTACTGGCGAAAGCCATTGACGCTATCGTGACGGCTTGACATACCGCCCCGCTGCACTGCGTTAGTTCATGCTTTCCTCCTACATCGACACCGTGCGCCTCCTCAACCGGGACGTGCGCCTCGTCTTTGCCACGTACGCCGTGTTCGGCTTTGCCTGGGGCGGCCTCTACACGCTGCTGTTCAACCTCTATCTGCTGCGCCTCGGGTACGACACCGACTTCATCGGCGTCGTCAATGGCATCAGCCGCTTCGCCTTTGCCCTCGGCGGCCTGCCTGCCGGCATGCTCGGCATGCGCTTCGGTGCCCGGCGCATGATCCTGCTCGGCGTCAGCGTCATCGCCACTGGCCTGGTCGCCCTGCCGCTGGCCGAATTCGTCCCGCTTGACTGGCGAGCCGGTTGGATCATCGTCACTCTGAGCGGCGCCTTCGCCGGCGGCTCGCTGTTCTTCGTCAACATGACGCCGTATCTGATGACCGTCGTCACGGAACAGGAGCGCGCCCACGTGTTCTCCTTCAACTCGGTACTGTTCCCGGCGTGCGGCTTTCTCGGATCCCTGATCGGCGGCCTGCTACCTGGCCTCGTCGCCGACTTTCTGGGCAGCACCGTGGAGGATCCGGCAGCCTATCGCTGGCCGTTGCTGTTGGCTGGCGCACTGTTCTGGTTGTGTCTGCCGCCGCTGCTGGCCACGCAGCGCACCGAGTCGACATCGACGGCGCGCCAGACCGACGACTCAGGTCCGCCCATCGGCTTGCTCCTGGTTCTGTCGGCAGTGCTGTTCCTGGTGAATGTCCCGCAGGGCGCGGCAATGGCCTTCTTCAACGTCTACCTCGATGCCGAGTTGTCCGTGTCGACGGAATTGCTCGGCGTCATCGGCGCTGCGGGACAGATCGTCGCCGTGCCCGCGGCGGCGACGATGCCAGGACTTGCCGCTCGTTGGGGACAGCTGGTTACCTACGCCATGGTCGGTTTGGTCGGCTGTATCTGGCTGGTGCCGCTGGCCCTGGTACCGCACTGGTCGGTCGCCGCCGTCGCCTTCGTCGCCATCTCGGCCTATGGCGCCATCCGTGGGCCCCTGTTTACCGTCTTCAGCCAGGGCATCATCCCGGCCCGCTGGCGCTCGGCCATGTCGGGTGCCGCCACCACGGCCCTGGGGCTCAGCTGGACCCTCACCGCTGGTGTCGGCGGTGTCGTCATCCGCGACTACGGCTACCCGGCGTTGTTCCTCGGTGCCGCGGTCTTCGGCGTCGCGGGCATTGTGCTACTCTCTGTCGCCGCCCGCATGCCTGGTCGGTTGCGCGACGCGCTGGAAGCCTCGAGCCGTTGATACGCGCCCACATGTTTGGCGCTGTCTGACAAAATGTTTGTCACGGACATGTATCTTGTTGTTTTTTCTATTCTTATGATCCATTGAAAAATGGCACCCCAGTTTACCGGCAACTGCATTGACAGCGATCCCCGCCTCGCGTCGCCATTGGGTCTCATTAGTTAAGTGAAGTTTTCACAGTAGGTTACAGACACGATTTATTACTGGATGGACGCTGGCACCCTTGTTGCAATAGAACGATCAGACCGCAAACAGGGAGCGACACCATGAACATCCAGACCGGCACCAAACGCGAACTCACCAGCTTCTTCGTCGGCAACGCCATCGCCGTTATCAGCCTCGTCGTCATCGCCCGAAGCGTCCTGCTGTAGAACAGAAAATGAGCGCCTTTGATAAGATGGGCGACGACCGCATTGGTCGTGCCCCGCGGCGCCTTATGCTGCGTCCCGCTGTCCCCCCCGCTGATCCAGGTAGCCGTGCAGCATGGTCAAAGCGATCGACTCGGAATAGATGAAGACGCGACGCATATCGTCGAGCAGATCCAGCTGCAGGCCGCTCATGCGTGCCTCGTCCGAGCCCTCGTCCTGCAGGCGTTCGTAATGCAGCAACCGAGCGTGACGTAGCTCCCTTTCCATTTCCGGCTTGGCGCGAACCACACCCCGGGCCATTTCGGCGTCGCTGGTGTCGAAGGCTTCCAGGGCCGTATCCAGGTTGTCGAGCACCCTCTCAACATACGCCCTGAGACCTTCCATCCCGACGCCTTCACCGGGATGTCCGAACGCGCGCTTGCGCTCCAACAGGGGCACCAAGTCCTTGCGCAGCAGCTCCTCGAGGTGATCGAGACTCGTGCCGACGTCGAGCAGCTGGGTGGCGAAGGTCGATTGCTCCTCGCTCATGTTGCGGCGCGATATCTGGATCAGATACGCATCGATCTGCTCATCCATCGACCTTGCCGCAGCGCCGCGGACGGCGATGTCATCGGCCTTGGTGGCATCGTCATCGATGAAGGCAGGCAGCAGGTCGCCGAAAACATCCCGCAGCAGGCGGCCCAATCGTAGCAATTCGCCGCGGGACTGTTCCATAGCCACCGAGGGCATCGCCAGCAGGGCCGGGTCCAGATGCACGGCCGTCCATTCCGGTGCGGCGCCGGAGACGATCTCGCGCTCTTCGGCGTGTTCTGGGATCAGGCGCTCAACCAGCCGCGCGAATTGGGCGCCGAAGGGCAATAGGAGGAGAGTGTTGGCGACGTTGAAGATCGTGTGAGCATTGGCGATCTGTCGCGGCGTGTCGGCCGCCAGTCGCGCCGTGTCCTCGAGATGGCCGGAAGTTGGTGACAGGTACTTGACGAACATGGCCAGCTGATCGATGAACCCGACCCATAGCAGCACACCGACGATGTTGAACAACACGTGCACAAGACTGGCGCGCAGGGCAATGCGTGGTTTGCCCAGCGATGCCAGCAGGGCGGTGACGCAGGTGCCGATGTTGGCACCGAAGATGAGAGCAATCGCGGCATCAAGGCCGATCAGCCCCTGACCACCCATGACGAGGACGACGCCCGTCGTCGCTGCTGAGGACTGGATCAGTCCGGTGAAGATGGCGGCGACGAGGATGCCGAGGGCCGGGTTGGCCATGCGCGCCATGAGATCGATGAAAGGCTCGTAGCTGCGCAGCGGCCTCATGGCGTCGCTCATGATGCTCATGCCGAAGAACACGAGACCGAGGCCCATGATCATCGCGCCATACTGGCGCTTCGCGTCGCTCTTGGAGAGGAAGAGCAGCGCAAAACCGCCGGCGATGATCGGTAGCGACAACTTGGTCACCTTGAAAGCGATGAGCTGGGCGGTCAGCGTGCTGCCGATATTGGCACCAAAGATGATCCCCACCGCCTGTGACACGGACAGGATGCCGGCGGTGATGAAGCCCACGGTGAGTACGGTAGTCACCGACGACGACTGAATCACGGCGGTGACGATGGCGCCCGTGAGGGCGCCCATGTAGCGATTGGTCGTGAGGCGGGCGAGGACGTCTTTGAGACGGTCACCGGCCAGGGCCTTGAGCCCGTCCGACATCTGTTCCATGCCGAAGAGAAAGAGGGCCAGGCCACCGAGCATGCTCATGACCATCGTAGCCACGTCGAGACCGTCACCCCCCTCGGTGCCAGCGCTGGCGCTGGCGACGGCGAAGGCGGCCGTCGGCAATCCCACCAGGGCGATGGCGCGTGCAGTATTCCGGAAGGAGGTCATCTCATCATTTCCTCGTCAGGACTCGTCACGCAGGGACAGGACGGGACAGTGGCAGGCACGAATGACGTGATCGGCTACCGAGCCGAGGAGAAAGCGCTTGAAGCCGGAGTGTCCCCGTGTGCCGATGACGACGAGGTCGGCCTTTTCCTTGCGGGCCTGGCGAACGATCTCATCGCCAGGAATCCCCGGCAGAATCTTCGTTTGCGGCGTCTTCTTCGCCTTCTTCACGTGCTTGGCCAGGAACTCCGCCATCATGCCATTGGCGGCCTCCTCCATGTTGCGGAAGAGCTTCTTGCCCAATTTGCGTGAGGAGTAGAAGCCGGGCGCCTCGGCCGGCACGTGCAGGACGTGGAGCAGGAGCAGGTCGGCGTCCAGGGCCGTGGCCAGAACCAGAGCCTGACGTACGGCGGAGGCAGAGGCATCGGAGAAATCGACAGCGACGAGGATCTTCTTCATCGGTTTGGCTCCGAAGGGAAGGCGGGATCGAGCAGAAACGCGCCGGCACCCACGTCAGGGGCCGTCGCGGGGTCCTTCACGACTGTACAGGGAATGTAGCCGAATATGGTAGGCCTCGCCGTAGAGTGATGATCCAGTAGACTGGTCACAATCGACCGATAGGGACTTCCTTGGCTAAGAGTGGTAATACTTGACATTTACTTTCGTACTCGCGGATGCTAATGAGAACGTCGCCTTTCGAAGCGCTGCTGGCGGCCGAGGGACTCGAAGGCAGCCAAAAACGAGGAGATCGTGCCATGACGGCGATGCAGAACAGGGGTGGACCAGTTCCAGAGAGCGGTGCCACGCAGTTCATCGAAGCTCTGGGAAAGACACAGATCCTGATTCTGACGCTGCTGCTCTGCGTCCCCGGCTGGGTCAGTGGACAGGGCCGAACCGAGCACCACCGGGTCGGCGGCAGGGAAGTCAGCATCCACCTGCCCGAGGACTACGACACCTCCGAATACCGCTATCCGGCGGCTTATGTCATCCACGGCCACACGCTGAATAACCAGTCCCCCCTGCTCTGGACCGGCAGCGACTTCGCCGAAGGACTGGCGAGGAACGGACAGATCGAGCCGTTGATTCTCGTGTTCCCCCATTTGGAGCAGCTAAACAGGCACAATCCGGCGGCCGATCAGTACCTGGTTGAGGAGGTGGTTCCCTTCGTGGACGCCACTTACCGGACCCTGCCGGTGCGCCACGCCCGCGCGATCACCGGTTATTCCCATGGCGGCATGGACGCCATGTTCGTCTCCCTCACCCGTCCTGAGGTGTTTTCGCTGTCCGGGGGGCTGGCCCCGGCGTCGAGCGAGCGGCTGTTCAGTCGGCTGCTTCTGGCACACCAGCAACACCTCTATCCCCTGCACTTCTGGCTCTATCGAGGCAGCAATGACAGTAATGTGCCGAGCCTCCGCCCGCTGATCGATGTCCTCGAAAGCACCGCTTTCCCCTACATCTTCGTCGAAGACAGCGGCGCCCACAGCGCCTGGGCCCCGCATCTCTTCGAGACTCTCCGCTTTTTCGGTCGGGAACTGTGGAACACAGTCCACACCCAGGATCACGGGCTGCGCGCCGCCACCGGCAGTTTCGCGGTCATCGTGGGAGCGCCGCCTCAACCGCTGGAGATCGAGATCGTCCTGGCGGATGCTGCGGACGAACCGCCGCGCCTGGATCTGTCCGCACTGGGACTGGTTGAGCCGCTGGTCATGGCCCACGAGGGTGGCGGCCGCTACACCGCCCGCCCGCAAATCACCCCGCCCCAGCGTCCCGGCCGCTACAGGCTGCCCGTGCTGCGGAACACCGAAGAGGGTGCAACGGAGATTATCTACCATCTCGCGCTCGAAGCTTTTCCCGCGGACGACGCCCTCATTCTGGGCCCGCAGCCGGCGCCCGGCTGGACCATGGAAACCTCCAGCCGCGTCACCCCCGCACCGGTGGTCTTCGAAGGCCGCGACGCCTTGCGGCTGGAAAGCACCCGCACCTGGAGCGTCAGCCTGATCCACGATCCGGCAGCGCCAGAGCCACTGGGGTACGAGGCGCTGGCCATCGATTTCCACCCGGCCGCCTTCGCGCCGGCCGAGGGCAGAATCCCGACCTTGACCGCACGCGCTCCGAACCTGCGCATCGACTTGCTGGCGCAGCTGGATCTGGAAAAGCCGATTTGGCAGACCGCCGTCGTAGCGCTGGAAGAATTCGATCTGGAGCCGTGGGACGCGCTGCAGGAACTGCACTTCAACAGCAACATGGTAGGCACCGTCTACGTGGCCGACATCCGCCTGCTGCCCCGGCCGCTGCCACCGACGCCGGCCGCCCACAGCTTCCCCCTTACCCCCCGCTTCTTGCGCGGCACTGAGGATCTGCTGACCGCCGTTGTCGGCAGCCTGCCAGCCTGGGTCTCAATTGAACTCGAGGTGGAGCCGCGACTCGAAGAGGTCGGAGCGGTCCTGCACCTGGACGGCTCGGCCGTGGGCGGGCCTGCTTCGCTGGACCTGAGTCCCGAGGGCGGCGGTCGCTACGCCGCCCGGGTGCCTGTGGATTCCGACCTCGGCAACGGCATTCACCGCCTGCCTGTCTTCCTGGAAAACAGCGAGCAGGCGTCCGAACTATTCGCCCTGTTCCAGCTGCAGGTCTATCCCGGCGCAGAGCTTCCCATCCTGGCCGGGGAATTGGCGCCGGACTGGATTCTGGATGCCAACAGTCGGGTCGCGACCAACCCGGCGAGCTACGACGGGCGCGCCGGGCTGGCCCTGGATGGCAGTGGCTCCTGGCGGCTTTCTCTGACCCCTCCGGGCCCGGTATCCGCCTTCGGCTATGACCAGCTGGTCCTTGGTTTTCATCCCGCTGCCCATAGCCTGCGCGAGGGGCGGGAGCCCCAACTGGGAATCCAGGCAGCTCTCAGGGTCGACCTGCTAGAGTGGGTGGATCTGGAGCAGAATCAATGGCAGATCATTCGTTTGCCTCTGGCGGAGCTGGGATTGGACGAGCAGTCCCTGCTGAGCGAGCTGCGCTTCACCGGCAATATAGAGGGCCGCTTCTACCTGAGTGACATCGGCCTGGTGGCGCAGACACCACCGCCGCCCACCGCCGTGCTGGAGAATCAGCAGGACAGCGAACCAAGGGCTTTCACGCTAGACCAGAATTATCCCAATCCCTTCAACAGCGGCACGGTGATCCGCTTCGCCCTGCCGCAAGCCGGGAAGGTGTCGCTGTCGATATACAATCTGGCCGGCCAGCGGGTGGCCGAACCGATCCGCGGTGTGCGGCAGGCAGGTACCTACACCGTGCACTGGGACGGCCGAGACCAGGCCGGCCGGGAGCTGGCCTCGGGACTCTACTTCTACCACTTGCTGGCCGGCGATTGGGTACACACGCGCAAGATGGTCCTGCTGCGCTGACCGAACGCTATGAGTGCTGCCTTTGCTGTTCAGCGGTCGCCGGCAATGAACTCGGCAATCCGTTCGCCGATCATCATGGTCGTCAGGTTGGTGTTGGCCCGAATGCAGTCGTGCATGATCGAGGCGTCAGCAACCCGCACGTTACGCACGCCCTTGAGGCGGCCGTACTGATCCACCGCGGCCAGGGGGTCGCTGTCTGGACCCATTTTGCAGGTACCGGACACGTGGTGACTGGTGGCGACTACCCGCCGCATCCAGCGGTCCAGAGCCTCGTCCGAGGCGGTGTCTGCTTCGGCAATGTTCAGTGGTCCTTCGACGATCTCCCGGTATTGCTCATGCCCCAACAGACCGAGCAGTTTACGTACGCCTTCCCGCATGCGGATGAGATCCGACGACTCCGCGAGGAAATTGTAGTCGAGATCGGGACGCTCCCCTGGGTCGCCGGACCGTAGTCGCACTTGCCCGGATCCGGCGGCCAGATAGATCGCCGAGACCAGGAAGAATCCTATGGGGTCGACGTCATCCGCATCGTAGAAGCCGTTGCGTGTGGCACACGATGCGGGGTGCAGAAACATGTCGTTGCGCAGGGGCGAGTCGGCGGCAGTGTAGCGGCAGCCCATCTGCAGAGGCGGCTCCGCACCCGTGTTGCGGAAAGGTGGTTTCACGGCGACGGTTAGAGCACACTGGGCATGGCAACGCAGGTTCTGTCCCATACCGGGCAGGTCGGCGGCCACGTCGAGGCCGAGGGCAGTCAGGTGGTCGGCGGGCCCCATGCCGGAGCGCATCAGTAGATGGGGCGAGGCAATCGCGCCGGCGCTGACGATAACCTCACCCGCAAGAAGGCGCTCTGCGCCTGTGTCACCGAGCACTTCTACACCGACAGCCCGGCCGTGCTCGACAACGACACGGCGCACATCGCAGTTGCCGCGTATCTCCAGATTGGAACGCTGCCTTACCTCTGGTGTCAGGTATCCAAGGGAGGCGCTCCAACGGATTCCCTCGGCGTTGTTCAGCGGCAGTGGACCGACGCCCGTGGACTGCGGGTTGTTGTGATCCGGGCAGTCCGCCATGCCCTGATCCCGCATGGCCTGGTAGAAGGCCACTTGCTCGCGGCTACATTCCTCTATGGCGAAGCGCCGCACGGGAATGGGGCCATCCGTGCCGTGGAAATCATCGTCGTAGTCGCGATCACTCTCAATCCGTTTCAGGCACGGAAGAATCCGTTCGTAGGACCATTCGCTGTTGCCCGCAGCGGCCCAGTCGTCGAAGTCCTGGGGTTGTCCCCGCAGGAAGATCTGCGCATTGATCGCACTCGACCCACCCACGACACGGCCGCGCGGAATGAAGATGTCCGGGTTGTCCTCGGTGGACCGCGCCCGGTAGCCCCAGCCCCAGCGTGTGTTGTAGCCGAAAGCCTGTCCCCAGATGCCAGGATACCCATAGGCCTGACGTATTTCGCTGGGCATCTTCTGGGCCATCGGAAAATCGGGACCGGCCTCAAGCAGCAGTACCCTGTGCTCGCGTGCCTCGCTCAAACGAGCGGCGAGGATACATCCGGCGGCGCCGGCGCCGACGATGATGGTATCGTGTGTCATGGGTCAGCCGCTGAATGTCCTAAGAGGCGCATGGTGTCATCGCTCCACGCTTACGAGTGGCGAGGCATTGCCAAATGAAGGTTGCCCGGGCCGCAGCGGCCAGATGAAGTTGCTAACTTCCAAGTTCGACCTGATCCCCACCTCGGCTCAGACCACCGAATCCTCTACCAGGGGCACACCATGAACACGATCGTCATCGCCGAGATCGGTGAGAATCACTACGGACGCTGGGATGTGTGCCGGGGCATGGTCGAACAGGTGGCAGCCAGCGGCGCCACGTACGCCAAGTTCCAGACCTACACAGCGAACCAATTCGGTACGGATCACGTGTGGTACGAAGAGTTCAAGTCCGTCGAGATGTCCCAGGACATGCACTTCGAGATGCAAAGTCTCTGCGAGCAGCTCGGTGTCGGCTTCCTCAGCTCGACCTTCACCCAGCGCTCGACGCGGTTTCTCGTGGACCGGATGGGGTTGGACACGATCAAGCTCGCCTCCAGCCGCGTCACCGATCTCGAGTTGTTGGATGATGTGAATCGGCGCGCCGACCAGGTGAAGACCGTCTTCCTGTCGACGGGGATGGCCACCCTTGCTGAGGTGAGCACAGCAGTGGATCACCTGAGTGGCATTGAGGACCTCACCATCCTGCACTGCACCAGCCAGTATCCGACGCAAGACGAGAATGTGAATCTGCGCGCCATGACGACGCTGCAGCAGGCCTTCGGGTCACTGAAGATCGGCTACAGCGACCACAGTCGCGGGCTCCAGGCCTGTCTGGCCGCCGTCGCGCTGGGTGCCCAGGTCATCGAAAAGCACTTCACCTACCACACGAGCATGCCCGGCGACGATCATGCCGGTGCGGCGACACCTGAGATGCTGGCCGATCTCGTACGTCAGATCGACCGCCTCGAGACCATGCTCGGTTCAGGCCAGGTCGGTCGCATCGCCGCGGAAGAGCTGGCGGCCCAGGCGTTGCGCGTGGAGATGTTGGAGGTCGACTTCGACTGATGCGTCAGGCCATTGGCCCTGCCGATCAGGCGCCATTTGCCGATCCTGTGTTGCTGGCGCGTGTATTCCGCTGGTTCACGATCCTCCCGAAGGCCATGCAAAGGGGCGACGGCCGTCGTGCCCATACGTGAAGAGGGCGGTCCGCCTCGGGGTCTCAGCCTCCCAGCGATACGCTCCGTGACACACAGCCCCTGCCAGAAAAAAGAGAATCGACCCCCGGCGTATGGGAATGTGGCGGATCGGAGCGCGGTCATTGCAGGTCCGCACCGATTGCGGCACGGGGTAGCAGGATTTGTGGCTGCCAGGCACGACAACGAAACCGCCATCGCCGGGCCCGACGTCGGTGAACTGCCAGGCGACGTTGATGCTCGACCTTGTGTGTATTCGCCCATTCATCATCTCGAAGTGTTTGCCGATGTCGCTCGGGTTCGAATTCCCCGCGTGCAGCATCTGTCCGCTCGAGCCTTTGACGTGGCACAGGGCCGTGTTCTGAGTGACCCGGTAACCGGCGCCGATCATCCAATTGAGGCGCTGAATGACGGCAGGATGCGCCAGCATTCTGAGGAAGGGCGCATTGTGCGGCGCCGGTAGCTGAAACAGGTCCCTCAGATCGGGCCGACCCGTGCCTGAGATCGTCGGTGCGCCGGGGATGTCTGCGAGAGTCACGTCCCCATCAAGCTTGTCACCTGCACCACGGAAGAACAGGCGATCCAGGTTGGCGTCGATGCCCGCCACGGCGGCATCGATCCAATCGTCGTCCATGACGCCGTCAACCAGCAGGAACCCCTGGGTCTCGAAGGCCCAGCGCTCGGCGGCGGCGGCGTCTCCGTCGAGCGCCAACGGCGACGAAGGCCTCTGCGCCACGTCGGCGTCGTCGGCAGAGGTCAGCCAGGCGGCTGTGCCGTCCGAAAGGACCACGTGATCCGCATCGCCGCCCATCAGCAACGTTTGCTCAGCCTCGCTCAGCCCTTCCGCCCATGCAGGCAGGGATGGCGTGTCCTGCGGGTCAGGCGGCACTTGTGGCCGAACTGAGCGGGAGATGAAGTCTGCCGCGAGCAGCTCACCGCCGGCACCCTGGGGGCAGATCCCGTGCAACGTGCTGGCGGCACACAGCAGCACGTCGCCCGCAGCCAGCGCCGGGCGCTCAGCGAGGGGGCTTGAGTTCGCAAGCGATGGGGCGGGCAGGCCGCTCTTGTGCGAGGATGGGACCACCACCAGCGGGCACTTCCCTTCTTCAGAGTCTGTGAGGGCGATGACGACCACCAGGCCCTGGCATTGCCGGATGCGGATCTCTTCCCAGGCGCCACCAGCCCGCGTGAGCGAAGATCCGTCGGCGTTGATCCCACTCCATCCGGATAGGTTGATGTAGGCCCGATCCAGCGTGTCCACCCCGCCTTCCAGTGGCAGCGACGCCTCGCCGTATTCTTTTGCCTCACCGGCGGCGACGAACCTCGCATGGCCGTCCTGCCGAAACCCATCGCCGCACAGCTCGCGCACGTAACGCCCGACAGCGCCGTCCTCGCTGCAGAGGTTGTCCAGCCCGTCGCTGCCAGTGCTGCTGCTGTGGCGACACGCCGACAGCTCGGCCGGGCTCAGGACTTGCGGCAGTACGACGAAGCCGAGTGCGTCGAAAGTGAATTCCTGCTCCACGGTAAGAATTGAGCGCTCGTGCGCGTGCGTCGCTTCGTTCCAGTGGCTCACGGTGTAGGTGTCTGAGTTCATGGTCAAACCTCTATTGGAAATTGCCTGGGGATGTCTGAACGGCGGTGTTTGGCGACAAGGTAGATCAACAGGCGCATTCAGAAGTTCGCGCCCTAATCCTACGCCAGCAGCATCTGCTTGGTCTCGTCCGTCAGTCGAATGTGCGGTGGCGACATACCCGGCAGCAATAGACTCGGGTCGCTCTCCACGCGCGCCAGCGGATGGAGCTTTGTGAGCGCCGGATTTGCTGAGTAGTCCCTGTCCTCACGTGGCTCGTTGAACCAACACGGTGAGAACTCCAGGATGCGCTTCTGCCGTGCAGTGAGTTCGGCGTCGTTCGTATCGTACGCCGCGTCGCCGTGGTGCATACCGAAAGGAACATACTTGTAGAAGAGCGTGCGGCGTTCGCCGCTGCCCGCCCACGGTATGGTCCCATGCTTGAGCTTTTCAGTGAATAGAATGCAGTCTCCCGCCTTGGCCTCGATGCGGTGTACCGGGATGTCTTCATCCCAATTCGGCAGCTTCGACGTCCACTGAGTGTCGCACCAATTCCATCGCCAATCGCCGTCGATGTCCTGCAGCTTCTGCTCATTGGCCGGCTTGTGCGTGCCTGCGACACACCCGAAGCCACCGTCATTGGGTCCGACTGTTTTTAGCTCGTACACACAGGTGATATGAAAACTACTCGGGCCGCCATGAAGCCCCCCGCCTTTGTCCGGGCCGTCCGTCGGTGTCCGCCCGGGCTTGTAGTGCACATTGTCATGATCAAGTCGAAACTGAGGACGAAGCTCTGTCGGCACGTGTGCTGGAATATGGCCCCATGCCGGGTCGCCGAGGATTTCTTCTAGCATGGGCAGCATGGTCTCGTTGTCGATCAGGTCCTTGTAGGCCTTACTCCAGAGTCTTCTCCCCATGTAGGTGTTGCCGTGGCGGTCGGTTGTCTCGCTCTTGTCGCGCCCGCCGATGTAGAAGCGGTTCTGTTGATCGGTACCGGCCGCGGGCAGCGTCTCCTCCCGCTCAAGCACGTGTTGGTCGTAGACTCGATTGAGCTCGTCCAACTGCTGTTGATTGAGCACGTTGGGCACGACGATGTAGCCTTGTCGTGCGAACTCGGTGCGCATCGCGTCGTCCATCACGGTATTTTCACCTTCCGAGGAGAGGATAGAGACGCTCATTATGGTGAGTCTTATGTAGGTGTGGCAAGCGCTGAAGGTGTGTTTCGCCTGCTGATGGCCATCCTGTCGACGAGAATCCTGTCAGTCGATCCCGTACAGGGGCTTGAATTTGCCCTCGAGGGAGTCCATCAGCTACCGCAGCAGCATCAGCTTTCGCGACTCCACCTGATCTTCCGAAGTGAGCCGGTAGAAATACATCCCCGACGCCAGATCCGATCCTGCGTCGTCTCTTCCATCCCAGCGAAGATCATAGCGCCCGGCCGCACGAAAACCATTGATGAGCGTCGCCACCCGCTGACCCGATAGATTGAACAGACTCAGCTCCGCATCCCCCGACGTGGGCAGATCGAAGCGGATCGTCGTTTCAGGATTGAAGGGGTTCGGGTAGTTCTGGGAGAGGGTGAAGGACGACGGGATCTGGGCCTCGTCGCGTGACTCGAGTACGGCGGTGATCGCGCCATCTGCTGATGTCGCAAGGCGCAGGTCATTAATGAACAGCACACCACCAAAATTCCCGGAGACACGCACTTCTGCCATTGAAAGCTGCGTCACGTCGTCGAGAGGTAGTGTCACCTGCTGCCAGGATTCCTCTGTCAGATCGAGAAATTCGGTCAGATCCCAGCGCCCTGCCCCGATACGGAGAGTGAAACTGCTGGTGGTCGAGCCGAAGGCAATGTCCTGCAGCAGAACACTGAAGCGGATGCTCTCGTAACCGAACAGGCGAACCGGCTCCTCTGTCCCGAGCAAAACCGACCAGAAACGGACGCTGGGCTCGCCTACATCCAGGCCGATGGACGGCCGTGCCTGCTGGGGCGCCGTAGCCGACAGGTCGATGTCGCCGACTCGAGCCTCCCACCCGGATGCCAGTTCGCCCCGGTGGATAGCGAAATCTTCACTTGGCAGAACGACCACTTGCCGTGACATCCGTATCCAGCTGGGACCCGTCGAGCCACGGGCGTCGGTGAGCACATCGATCCACCTCAGGCCGGTCTGGGTCGCCTCGATTGTTGTCGACAGACCAAACAAGCCATCGCCCAGTGAACGCATGGTTACATCAGTGACACCACCGATATCCGAAAGATCTGCGACAACGGCAGTCACACGCGCCCCCGGTTCGTAGAGGGCGGGGCGGGTCTTCACATCGAGTGTCATTGGCCGGCCCGTGTACAGTGTATCCGGAGGCGCCTGCTCCCATGTAGAGGGCACGACGCGATGGAAGTCTTGTCGACCTTCAAAGACACGGATCTTCTGATCTGCAGCGATGTCCTGCAGGACGTCAACCTGACCAGAAGGCCAACGGATCTCCAGACGGTCGACGTGCTCTTGTGCGCCCAGACCAAAGTGAGCAACCAGCTCGCCCTGGCCGAGTCCTGTGCCCCCCAGCAGTTGCTGCACCTGCGCGTGTGAACCTGCCTGCACTTCGAGGCGAGCGCCAATCCCGTTCCGATTGCTCTCGGCCCCTGCCAGTTCGACCCGCAACCAGTGATAATCGTTGCCCTGGTTGTGCCAGAGGGTTGTCTTGATCGCACCCTCCTCTCTTGTCAGCACATCCAGAAAACCATCCCCCTCAGCGTCCAGGACCTGCATCACCTCTCCCGAGAGACCGCTTGTCGCTGTCACATCCTCAAACACACCGTGGCCAGAGTTCATGAAGACAATCAGCGGAAAGCCGATCAGCAGATCGAGATCACCATCGTTGTCCAGGTCGAGCAAGCTGGGGTTCGAGGTCTCCAGGCCACTGAGCACGCCCAGTCCAGCTGTCGCAGTCACATCCAGATACGTAGTACCTGCATCGAGAAGAAGGTAGGATCGCCACAGCTCGTCATCGGAGCCTGCGAGCTTCCCGCCGCTTGACTGGAACAGGTCCAGATCTCCATCGCCATCCACGTCACCCACGGCAACGCCCGCCGCCTTGCCCGTGTCTCCGATCGAAGTGGACGTGGCATCGACAAAACCACCCTCCCCGTTGTTCAGGAAAAATCGATTCGGCCCCTTCCACACACCGACATAGAGATCCGGCCAGCCATCGTCGTTCAAATCCGCAGCCACCATGCCGCCTCCACTGCCCATCTGCCGCCGCAGATCCAGATTCAGACCCGCTTCGATCGTCACGTCAACGAAGGTTCCATCTCCCTGATTCCGATAGAGCTGATTTCGCAGGGGTGGATTGGCCACACTCGCCTCGCTCGCCCTCGCCACGTCGTGGATCCAGTGACCGACGTAGAGATCGAGAAATCCGTCACGGTCGTAGTCGAGCCAGATGGCATTGTGCGATGGAAGCTCGTCACGCAATCCAGCCTCATCACTGATCAGGCGAAGTCGTCCCTTGTCATTGCGGAACAAGGCATCCTGCTCTCCCACGGGTCGAACAGTCCCGTGGGGAAAGAACGGATCCAGATCGCCATCATTGTCATAATCGCCCAGCAAGACGCCCCAACCGAAGCCATCTCTTGTGTCGGGAATGGCAGGAATGATCTGGGATCGTTCGGCATAGTCACCATGGCCCTGGTTGTACAACAGCACTGGCAGATTGGAAACAAACAGGTCGGCCCAACCGTCGTTGTCGTAGTCGCCCGCGGCGGCATGAGCGCTGCTGATAGATATCGACGTGTTCTGTTCCCACGGCAGAACTTGCGTGGAGACTGCGACAAAGTTTTGCGCATCACCAGGCTGAGCGAGGAGCAGGAACCCGAGTGCCATATGCCACCACTCGATGAATCGGCTGGGTTTCATCGCAACAGCGTCAGCTTGCGTGTGATCGTTCTTTCGCCTGCTGTCAGTTTGTACAGATACACACCCGTCGCCAGACTTCTTCCCGCTCTATCCAACCCGTCCCAATTGATTGCGTAGCTGCCCGCCTCTCGAGAGCCCTGGACGAGGGTTGCCACGCGCTGCCCGACCATATTGTAGACGGCGAGTTCGACATCCCCGCTTGCAGGCAGGGCGAAACGGATGACCGTACCTGAGTTGAATGGATTGGGATAGTTTGGGTCGAGTGCGAAGGTTTCGGGCGTCATGGAAGTCTGTTCATCCAGGACGGCGGTAGGCGCAGTGCCGGGGGGATTGGTCGTCAGGCGCAGATCGTCGATATAGAAGGTACCTGTCACTCGGCCATTGAAGCGGACCAGGGTCAGCGGCAGCTTGTAGTCGATGCCGTCGAGGCTGTCGAGGGGCACATGCACCTCGTGCCAGCCCTTCCTGCTCAGATCCAGATTCATGTAGCGATAGGACAGATCCTCAGTGCCCCGCGTGTTGATCAGGTCGACCGTTTCGTCCGGATTCTCATTGGCTGCAAGCAACCAGTCTCGTGTCTGCTGGGGGCGCGAGCCCGTCAGACTGACCCGTGCGGGCTGGGTCCAGAAGGGCAAGAGGATGGTACGATGATTGATATCGACGAGGAGAGAGTCAATCTGAGCGTCGTCGGTATTGAGCTGGAAGGAGAGATGGGTATAGGGATCGAGAAAAATGCCGGGATGCTGCTGGGGATAAAGAAAGGGGCCAATGAAGGGCCCGCGCGGGTCGTCGAAGAGATAGACGGCTGAGTCGGAACGGGCGGGCAGGGTGATGGCTTGGGCGCTGGCGCCCGTGTGGACTCGGGTCGTCGACTGCGGATTGACCTGCGCAGTCCCTCGACCTTCGAGACGCCAGCCAGGTGCGGGACCATCGCTGAAGAGCTCGCGTCCATTGGCCCCCGCGTTGACGGCGATGGTCTTCGACAGGCCGACCCAGTGGGACCCGAGTGCGGTTTGCTGCTGGATGTGCACGGCGATTTCGCGCAGGCCGCTGGCGCCGTCTACGGCGAGGCTCGTTTGCAGGCGATAGGTGCCGTCCTCTGCGGCCGTGAGCGCGACACTCTCGCCGTCACCAAAGGCGCTCAGATCGGCGATGACCGACTCGATGCGGGCGCCGGAGTCGAAGAGCGCCGGGTGCACTCGGATGTCGAGGGACAGCGTCTGTCCGATGGAGGTCGCGTCGGGCAGGCCGTGTTGCCAGGTGGTCGGCTCGACGGCGAAGAGTTCGCCTCTGCCTTCGATCAGGCGAACCTTCTGGTCAGCGGCAACATCTTCGATCACATCGACGTGACCCGAGAGCCAGTGCACCTCCAGCCGGTCGACGCGGGTGCGCGATCCCAAGCCAAAGTGGGCGATCATCTCGTCCTGGTCATAGCCGTCGCCGCCGAGGATCTGGCGGGTCTGCACCAAGTCACCCGCAGTGGCCACGAGGCGGGCGCCGATGCCGTCGCGATTGCTATTGGTTCCTACCAGGTCGACGCGCAGATAGTGATTATCGTTGCCGCGGTTGCGAAAGAGGGCGCTCACATTGCCCCGACGGATTCGACAACAATCTGTACCCCAGCCGACGCCACGCTCTGAATTGACGGTCCCAAGTTCCCGATCTAGTCTGCCTTTGTCTGCCGGGTAGAAGAGGTCGAGGAACCCGTCGAGATTGTAGTCGCCCAGCGCGAGGCCGACAAAGGCCTCGTCCGTATCCAAACGATGCGAGGCGTCGGTGAACGTGCCGTCGCCTTCGTTGAGAAAGAGAAGATACAGCACCCCCTCCCCGGCGAGCGAAATGGCCGTGAATAGCAGATCGAGATCGCCATCGTTGTCGAGGTCGCCGAAACGCGGGGCAAGGGAGATGACCGCCGTCACCGCGTCTAAACCCGCGCCTTCGGTAATGTCGAGGAATTCGCCGCCGCCCAGGTTAAGCAGCAATTGCGGGCGAAAGACCAGCGATTCGCCAGTGCCGCTGCCCTGGCTGGTGACGAAGAGGTCGAGCAAGCCATCGTTGTTGATATCGCCGGCCGTTGCGCCGCCAGGCTCGCCCGGGTCGCTGAGACCGCCGCCGGTGTGATCGGTAAAGCCGCCCTGCCCGTCGTTGATAAAGAGGCGGTTCGCCGCATTGGGCGCGGCGACGAATAGGTCGGGCCAACCGTCGTTGTCAAAATCGGCGGCGATGGTACCACCCTGGCCGCCGCCGTAAGGCAAAAACTCGAAGCCGAGGCCCGCTTCGGCTGTCACCTCGGTGAAGGTGCCGTCGCCATTGCTGCGGTACAGCCGGTTGCGAAGATCGCTCCGGTCGATTCCAGGCGGGTAGGGTCCCCAGGGCTCCTGAGCCGGCGTGGTATAAAGATCGAGATCGCCGTCTCGATTGTAGTCGAGCCAGATGGAGTGATACGTGGGATGCGTGTTGTCGAGGCCGGCTTCTTCAGTGACGGAGTGGAAGACGCCGCGGTCGTTGCGCTGCAGCAGCATCGGATGGGAATCGAGCGTATAGTACTCCCCGCCCCTAGTCGCAAAGATGGGCACGTGCAGGTCGAGGTCGCCGTCGTTGTCGTAGTCACCCCAGACCGTGCCCGCGTATTTCTGGTGCGCGGACGCGTTGGTCTGGACATTGAAGTGGCGGGAGGTAAAACGCGTCCCCCCTTCATTCTGAAACAGATGCAGGGTCGTGGGAATTTCGAGAAAAACCAGATCGGGATAGCCGTCGTTGTTGTAGTCGCCAAAGGCCGCGCCCCAGCCCTGCTCAGTGTCGATTTCGAGATGAGGGATCTTGAGGGCTTCAGGGGTGACGTAGTCGAAAATTCTGTCGTCCTGAGACAGCACGGGCGGAGCCAGCAGGCTCAGGAAGACAAGAAGGACGGCGAGGAGGCGCATGGACGGTCCTTTGCAGTAAGGCGAGGCAACAGTGCAGGGAGAACATGCAAGGGGCGTACCAGTCGTCGATAGGCAATGACGGAAAGTGGCATATCTGTATAGAAACCAAATCTTTAGCCAAGATGAATTGTATCGGTCTCGAACTGAGTTCCAGAAAGCAGGACGGCCATCCGGGTCAGATTCCAGCAAAGAGGACGATGCCGACTGGCTCCTTCGAACCGCAGAGACGTCAGGGATCTAACCAGTAGAAGTCGTCCACGTCCACCACCTCGGCAGCGCCCTTATCCGCCGCCTGACCCGTGGGCGCCACACGCCCCGGTTCCTGATCACTTTGGCCCCCCATTCTTGCCAACACCAAGTCGAGATTCCCCCGCAGGCCGCTGTCCTGGGGACGCAGGTCCAGAGCACGCTGAAAATTCAGTGCCGACCTGGTCAGTTCCCCCTTCATGAAATAACCGACACCCAGTTGATTGTAGGTGGCGGCGGGATCGCCGAGCTTCTGCAACAGGTGGGTTTCTGCCGTGTTGATCGCCGTGTCGTACTGCAGCAGCGCCAGATACAGCTTGATCAGCTTCAGCCTCAGTTGCTTGTTGTCCGGCGTCACGACGAGTGGATCCAGATAGGCCGTTTCGACGTACTCATCGATCAGTTGTCTCAACTCGGCAAACGCAGCCTGCACATGCGGCGCCAGAGTGGCTCGATCTGGTGGTGCGACCTCATTGGCCAGTGACAGACTCGCTGGCGGGTATTCTTGCCAGGCCTGATCGGTGGGTACCACAAGCCGGCGCTGATTCAGCGATGACAGCTTGGAAAGTTCGTCGACGCCGGCCCGCCAGGCATGCAGGAAGGACTTGTCCAGCTGGGTGATTTCCAGGGGAATCCAGAGTCTCTCGTCGAATACCACGTAGAGATTCTTGTCCAGAGGGAGCAAGTCTGCATCGTTGCGTGAGATGCCCGTGTCGAACATCGGGAAGATATGGCCCGGATAGTCCACCAGAGCCGTTGCGATACCGACATTTTCCAACAGAGCACAGTACAACGCCGTCAGATCGTCGCAGTCACCGGCCTTCCGCTTCAGTACTTCGGCCGGGTACTGAACGTGGTCAATTGTGGTTTTGTCGACTGAACTGCGAGCGTACGGTGTGTTGGCATCGGGCACGTATCGAACCTCGTGCTGCTTCAATGCTTCGAAGAGCACCATGGCCCTGATCAGATTGCGACCAGGAGTTCCCAGTGCTCGCGCTTCCTCTTCAAACGCGACCAGCAAGGATCGGGCAAAGCCATCCACGGTTCGATCTGTCGATGTAATGAACGCAGCCGCCCGCGAGACACTGTCCCAACGCAGGGCGCCACGACCATAGACCCTGACCTCCTGAGTCTGCTGGATCGCCTGCACCTGGCCCCTGCTGGAAATTGTGACGACGACCTTTGCCTGCACTGGCGAAACATCTTGCAGGTGCACGATCGCCGGATCCAGCAGCGCCATCAGATCCACGTCCTGCGTCGTCTGCGGCGCCAGGACAAACCGCTTCTCCGTCGGCCGTCGCTGCCAGTTGGACAGATAGAACTGGAGCGTCGCTTCCGCTGGGACAGAATCGTCGTTGGTGATACGCACACGACCGAGGGGCTGGCGGGTATATGTGGGGTAGAAAGAGGCAAAGATGTCGTTGACGTCGAGCTCGAACAGGCGGAAGAAGCCGGCTGCGGTCGGGTAGTTCGTCTCGGACAGCCGGCTGGATGTGGCCAACTGCGCATCTGCGTCGTTGGGTTTCTCGCCTGCAGAGAAGACGTGGCTCAGAAGAGCCAACATCGACACGACAAATAACCCCGCACCGGTGTACTTCAAGCGCTTGGACCAAGAGCCCGATCGCCGGAGAGATTCGTCATCGGCAGTCGACGCTACGGATGCCGTGGACGGACCCGCTCGCGTGGAGCGACCGTCTTTCGCCAGCACCTGCCTCAGGTAGTGCTCGAAGGAAATAGAAAACAGACGCGCCCCGGATTCATCGTTCTGCACATACCCATCGCGCGCCAGCGTCTCGGTCACGTGGGCCAGTGTCGCGTCTGGCTCTTGCTGGTTGGCCAGCGAAGCCAGGACGGCTCGCTCCGTGTCGTTGAAGTGGTCCCAGAAATAGTGGAAGTGGCTGTCAGTCTCCGCCTGGAATCGGTACTCGACCTGGGACATGTCGACCTCATCCGTGCCAGTCTCCATGACCAGATCAAAAGCTGTAGCACAAGCGATCTGGACGAAGAAGGGCCAGCGCCCCCCAAGACGCATAAGCGCCTCCGTGTGGGGCAGCAGGGAGAGTCCGGCGGCTACAGAAGGCGTGGCGATCAAGTCCTCCACTTCTGCTTCAGGCATGGATCCCAGGTGCAGCTTGGAGAAGATGTTGAAGAAGGGGGACTCGGCGATCTGTTCTTCATGGCACAGGCTGGGCAGGTCGCGTCGCGACGACGTCACGTAAGCGACAGGATAGAGGTTGGCCAGGGAACGCAGAAAACCAAAGAACCCAGCGCTGAAGCCGGCATTGCGGGTGATTGACTCGAATTCGTCGAACAAGCAGACCAAACGCAAACCGGCACCGGTGAGATTCTGTACGGCTGTCAGGATGTCAGCCGTGTTGCGTAGTGGAGGAATGTCAACAGCGGCAGGGACTCCAGCACGCAGCTGCTCGCCGAAGAAGCGGCAGAACTCCTCTTCGGACAGATTCGGCCGACCCTGAAAGTCAACCAACAGAAACACGTAGCGCTCAGGTTCATCGAAGTAGCGGGAATGGACCTGCTTCTGAGCGATGTGCCAGAGAAACGACGATTTTCCGGTCCGGCGCTCACCCAGAACAGAGACCGACTGCGGCGTTGGCGCCCCGATCCGTCCCATGACGTAGTTCAGTTCCCGCTGCCGGCCGAAGAATTCGTCCACGGAGCAGATCATCGAACGATTCAGGAAAGGATTGTGGAGCATGAACTGCCTCAATCTTGGCGGAGAAACGGCCCCTGGGCGGGGACCCCTCAAAAAGCAAAGGGTATGCCAATTTCCGCTCTCTGGAGAAAGACAGAGGTCTTAAGAGGTTGTGCTGGAGAGACATACGAAGATCGACCGTAAATCGGAGCAGGGGAGCAATCGCCGTCCCCCCCACTATTTGGAATCCGGCCCCCTGTGCTGTCCAGTTTTCCGGACTCGAGGGCCTACCGCTCCGGCCGCCGTATGTTGGGTCCCGCTTTTGTGTTAGTGAATCGCCGCTCGTGATCGGGGTTGCGCCAACTGCGCACGCCGTGCGTCGTCGTGCCCGTGTACATGATCACCGTCCCGGCCACGCCCTGCATGTGCTTGGCCTGTGGCAGCTCGCAGCTGGTTTGCCTTGGGCGTGGCAGCGGCAGTCGTGCCTTGTGGCTTCCGGGGACCAACATCAGTCCGCCGTCGCCCGTCGCCGTCTCGACGTCTTGCAGCAGCCAGCCAATGTTCACCTGCTCCGTACGCGGCTGGCCGTTGCGGAATGAATAGGTATGGCCGGCACCGTAAAACCAGCCACCGTGCAGGTGCTGGCCCGCCGCCCCATCGCGGCTGACGATGGTGTAGCACGTCGTCATGGAGAAGCCCGGGTCGATCATCCACTTCAGCCGCGCATTCACGATCGGGTTGTCGATCATGCGTCGAAAGCCATCGCTGAAGGGCGAGGGATGCGTCCAGGTCTGCGACACGCGCTCTTCAGTGCAGCGCGTGCCCTGTGCCGGGGCAATCAGCTGCGAACAACCGTCGTAATCTGGGTACTCCCCTACGACACTGTTCGAGAGCTCAACGGGCCGACGGTTGGCTTCGGCGAAGGGCGAGTCGAGTGCGGCATTACACTGCGCTACCCACTCACTGTCCATCACGTCATGCAGCACCAGGTAGCCTCTGATGTCCCAGAACCACACTTCCTCGTGGTTCGGCGCGTCCGGCCGCGTGTTGACACTCAGCAGCGACGGTGCCAGCTGCTGCTCGTTGCTGAGGGGCTCGCCGTCGTGTCCGAAGCCTCGTGGTGGACCGGCCACCAACGCGCGGCGCTCCGGCGTAAGCTCGTCCAGCCAGCTGGCCACAGCCGACGCGCCGTGGCCGTCTGCGTCCGCCCGCCCAGGGTAGCGGGAGTCGTCGCAAAAGATGAACTCCTGCAGCGAACCGCCCGCGGCGGCGGCGCCGACCAGCGTCGTCGCAACGGCGAGCAGACAGTCGCCAGCACTTAGCTGTACACGCTCCGTCGCCCCGAGCTCCTCGGCGCGTGCCATGCTCGGGGGCGGCTGGACGTTGGACTTGTGCGACGCGGGGCACACCACCACGCAACTGTCGCCCACGGCCCACAGCGCACGCAGCCCCCAGACGCACACCTGGTCGGGCCGGCTGGTCATGTCGTAGCCCAGCCGGCGCTGCTCGTCCACCGTCAGATCATTCGCCCACTGCCCCTCTTCGGTCAGGCGGCGCGACGGCCGGTCCAGCACAAACTTGGTCGTATGGAACTTCTGCTCTTTCCCTTCCGTGCCGTCGTACGCAGCGCGGTACCACAGGGGGATCTCCCCACCAGCGAGCTGATCAATCGCAGCCAGCAGGTCCGGATGCTCAGCCAGGGCGGCAGGTGTGGCGTCCGCCGCTGCCTGCCCGCCGAGCAGGCCCGGGAGGAGGATATAACCGTCGAGCTCGAAGGCCCACTTCTGCTCCTCGGTCATGAGGTAACCTTTCTCACAATGTGTTGGAAAATGACCAGAACCTTGCTTGCCTCAAACATTGATAAAACGCGAAAAATCATAGACTGTTGGCGGCGCGTATGAACAATGAGGACTCATTATGGTGAGTCTTGTGTCGGTCTGGCAAGCGGATGAGGTGTATTTCCCCTGCCGATGGCCACCATGCTGGGTCGGCAGGACTGGGTCGTGCAGGTTGCCGATGATGAACACACTGCTCTTTCTTCTAGGGACACGTCAGTCTTTGCCCCGCACCACTCGATCCGCGAACATCACCGTATCGACACTGGACAGGTAGCCACCGTGACATTGCGCGAACGCATTCTTGCCGTCTATGCAGGTCAGACGCCTGATCTGGCGCCCTGCATGCTGGACCTGTCGCACTGGTTCTACTGGAAGACGGGGCGGCCCTGGGATCTGAGCCAGCCCTACGCGCAACCCGAGCACGATCTGATCAACTTCCACAGGGAAAAGGGCGTCGGCTTCTACATGCCCAACATGGCCGCCTTCTATGAGGCCACCCACGCGGATCACGTCGTGTCTCATGTCGACAAGATTCAGCGGGATGGTGTCCCGGAGATCGTGTGGCGCCTCGAAACACCTCGTGGCGCCATCGAACGGCGCCGGATCTGGGAACCACTCACCTACGCATGGGGTATCAGTCGCTGGGGTATTGAAACAGAGACCGACCTGCTGGTGCTGGCTGACGCGTTGAGTTCCAGACGTTACACATCCGATTGGAGCCAGTGGCGCCAGTGGGATAACTGCGTGGGCGATACGGGCATCATCTATCTGTCTGCCGGGTACAGTGCCATGGGGTATCTGCTCAATTACTGGATGGGGATTGAAGCCACCATGTACGCGACCGTCGACATGCCTGCGGTCCTGGAAGAGACGGTTACGCGAATCAACGACAATCAGCTTGAGCTCATCGATCTGTTGTGCCAGTCACCAGCCCAGGTCATCATCATGGGAGACAACTTCTCCAGCGACATCCAGCCACCCCACTTCTTCGAACGCTGGTCGAAGCCCTACTACGCCGAGGCCATCCGACGACTGCACGCGGCCGGCAAGTACGTCGCCATTCACATTGATGGAAAACTGCAAGGCGCCCTGGGCATGTTCCGCGAGATCGGGGCAGACTGCGCCGATGCCGTGACGCCGCCACCGCTGGGCGACCTCACACCGGCCGCGTGTCGTCAGGAGGCGGGCGAGATGATCCTGTCGGGTGGAGTGTCGCCGGAATTGTGGCTCGAGCAGACGCCTGTCGAAACCTTCGATGCCTTTGCTCAACAATGGCTGACACTGGGGAGCACCTCGTCGCGCTTCATCGTCAACGCCGGCGACCAGGTGCCTCCCGGGGCCGTCGAATCCCGTATCGAGCGGCTGCGCCAGATCGTTGAGTCCTCGGCTTAGGCGGGAGATCCTCTTGCCTGGCCACGATGGATGACTGTGCTTCGTGGTCGTGGTTGGATGATGTGCAGCCTGAGGGGGATGAAATGAAGCCGAAGATTGAGAAGCTGGGGACGATTGACTGTGATCTTGTTGAGACGACGCCCATCGTCCACAAGGAGGGCCTGTATCGCTTCGAATACGTCCGGATCGGCTATTCTGGCAACAACACAGGCGACTCCTACTTCCGTTTCATCGACGACGAGACGGGAGAACCAGGCCCCGCCTTCGCCAAGGGTTACCACATGGGCAATGTCTTCGTCGAGCAGGACACGCTCTATGTGACGGCGACCAACATCTGGGATGGTGAGCGGGTCGACATCTTTGCCTCGACGGACATGGAAAACTGGGCGTGCTGGAATGCGCTGAATCTGGCTGGCTACGGAATCTTCAACACCTCCATGTGCCGCGGCGCCGACGACTATGTGCTCATGTTTGAAGTGGGCAAACCACCCGAGGTGGCTGGCAAACGATTCACCGCCCGCTTTGCCACATCTCCGGATCTGCGGCAATGGGAATTGACGGCACCGGAGTGCACCTATTCGAAAGATCGCTATACGGCGCCGCACGCCCTGCGTTATCTCGATGGCTACTACTACAATTTCTATCTGGAATCGATCGAGGGTGGCTGGGATCAGCGCGTCGTGCGCTCACCAGACCTGGTGAACTGGGAAGCGAGTCCGTTGAACCCTGTCCTGGTCGCGTCGGATACGGATCGCCAGATCGCCGCTGATCACCTCACTGCCGCGCAGTGCGAACGCATCGCCAAGGCGGACAACTGCAACAACTCCGATATCGATTTCTGCGAGTATCAGGGCAAACTCATCATCAACTATTCCTGGGGAAATCAGCACGGCGTCGAGCACCTGGCTGAGGGGATCTATCATGGTACCGAGGCGGAGTTCTTGAAAGGATGGTATCCAGAATGATCAACAACAGCTTTGCTCTTGGGCCGGAGGGCTGGTGCTCCTATGACTATCACGCCAGTGTCGTCGCCGATGGCACCAACGTCTTCATTCTGAGCACCTGGCGGGAAACGGGCGGCGTGAATGACTCAGGCCACGTGTGGACGGATCATCGGCGCTGGAGTGCCGATACACCGGAGCAGCCGTTGTCGATTCTGCCCTTCATCTTCTATCGCAACTGGATCGACGCGGGACCTGTCGATCTGACGGGGGCGCAGGTGGGTCTGTATCTGCGCGGTGATGGGCTCGTACTCGATGGCGCGCAATGCTACTTCTGGGTTCATGCGCATGGCACACGCTGGCACTGTACGCACCAGCCCCTCGAGATCACCGACGGCACGTGGAGTGCCCAGCCGTCACGTGTGGACCTGGTAGCCGACGAGGATCTGTGGCACTGCAGCTGGTCGATCGACCCGGCTGACCCGGCGCGCCTGCATCGAGTCCTCTCAGGAGCCGTTAGTTATGGCATCTCCCTGGTCGGTTTCTCTGCCGAAGTGCGCGGGCGGCTGTCGATGGATGAATTCGAGATTCGCTCCCCGGACTAGCCCTGCGCCCATCACGTTCTGCGGGGCCCTGTGTTACTCAGGTCAAAGGGCTGGAAGCCGATCCGATGGGCCGGCGAGTTCTTCTTCAACTGGAAGCGTCGCTGCTGGGCATTGTCGAAACCCGGGTCCGCCACAACGGAGTGGCGGTCAAAGCCCAACTGCCGCCACTTTGTCCAGGACAGGCCACCCAGCGTGACCCTGCTGCGCCGATGATCGAAGTAGAGATTGTGATCCCACGCCAGACTCGTAGCCTCGATCGTGCCGACGTGCGGTGGCGCAAAAAGCACACCGCTGTCAAACAGAACAATGTTGTGACAGAAGGTGAAGGAGCGGTGTTGCTCGATGCAGCTGAGGCTCACCTGACCATCGCCACCAAAGGCGAAGATGTTGTTGCGCACCACGTTGTTGCCACCGTAGTGCTGATTGAACAGCGCCCGGTTGCAGTCGTGTACGAGATTGCTCTCCACCAGCAGATCACTGCTGCCCTCATCCGGGTAGATGCCCCAGCCGCCATACGTGCGCGATTGCACATGATGGATATGATTGAAACGCAGGCGCGTGCCCTGCTGTGGCCCGAGCGTGTAGATGCCCCCCATATCGCTTAGGTAGCCAGCGCCAATGTGGTGGATATGGTTGTACTCGATGATGTTGCCCTGGTTGTGACACAACTCGTAGCCCCAGTGCCAGCCTACGGAAATGCCGGTATAACGGATGTCGTGGATATGGTTGTGAATGACCTTGTTGGCGCCGGAGTTGCCGATGAGCACACCTACGGCACTGTAGAACACACGTCCGCAGGCACTGATCTCGCAGTCCGAAACAGTCGTGCGCTGGGTCCCGTGCCAGGCCTTGACGGCTCCGGCACCGAGATCCTCGAAGGCACAGCCCGCAATGGTGACATCGCGACTGCTGCCAAGAACCTCGATGCCCCACGTGCCCAGATGATTGAAGGTGCAATTGTGGAAGCCGATGCGGATGGCGTCGGTCACCTGCACCGCTGCCGGCACCATGCGCGCCGCCTGCTCGCAGCCCGAGAGCGGTGCGTCGTACGACCATTCCGTATGACTGAAGCGAATGCCCTCGAAGCGGATGTACTCGGGATGCCGATTCTTGCCGGGCGTGCCCTCAAGGGTGAGTAGTTTCGGCAGCACAGGGGCGACGAAGCGTGTGTTGCCCAGCGTCTCGCCCTTCTTCGGCACATATGTGAGCCGGCCTGTCGATCGATCGAGGTACCAATCACCCGGCTCGCCCAGCGCCTCGTACACGTTCTCGACGAACCACGCCGAGCCGGATTTCTCGTCGGCACTCAGACCGCTGGTGCTGAAGCGATCAAATGTGGCCAGCTGTTGCTTCATATCGACGGACTTGAGCCACAACCGTGACTCGATCCACACCTGCAACAGCACCAGTTCGACATCAGTGAGGTTGTGCCACGCCTCGATGTCGCCCTCGTGGAAGTGAAACCTGTCGTTGGTTCCCTTCTTCCAGCTGTCCGCCTCGGGGCCGGGTGCCAGCTTGCGAATGCCACAGAAGCCCGACTGCGGCCAGCGCGGTCGTTGTCGACGCTCGTCGTTGACGAAGAGTTGCCGGAAGTACAACTCCCCCCTGGCGACCTCGGGGATGTCGACGACCCACACAGTCCTGCCGTGCAACCGCTCTTCGACGAACCCGCCAATCTCGATCCCTCCGCTCAGCACCGGGGTCTCGTCCTTGTACCCGGCGATGATGAGGGGCCCGTCCGCGCCGACCCGGCAGTTTCCCCTGATCTTCCGGGGCTCGACGCCGCGATCTCGATGATCGAACGCCAGCGGTTTGTCCAGGAAATACGTGCCTCCACGCAGATTGATCCGCACGGCGCTGTCAGCATGCTGCCGGCGCCAGGCTCGCGCCGCACGGACCGCTCTGGGAATCGTGCGCAGGGGGCCGTCACTGCCCTGCCTGGCGACACTGGCCCGAGTACCGGTCCAGCGATCATTGCCACCCGGAGAAACGAACAATTCGTGGTAGTCAGGCACAGGCTTTCCCCTCGTTGGTGGCCTCATTGACGGCACGGCGGGCCAATTGCACCCAGCGCGGCAGGCGCTCGGGATGCTCACACAATGTGTGTACGTCCTTCATGATCAGCTCAACGCGGCAGTTTCGGGCCACTGCCAGCGTATGGCGCAGGTCCTCAAGAATGGCTGCTTCGTCGAAAACTTCCGTGCTGACCGACGTCGGATTCGGTTTGCGCGAGTACACGATGCGCTCGCCAAGAGCGGCGGCCATACGCTCCTCGTCGGCCCAGGGCGACACCGACACCCGCGCCAGATTGGGCAATTGCGACAGCACATCGATGCGGCTGTGAACCGGTTCACAGCAACCGTAGTAGATTTTGCCAAAACGCTGGGCCACATCTGCCTGATATGGAAAGATGAATTCGGCGAACTGTTCGGGACCGACACCGACGGTCTCCTGGGATTCGAGCAACACCCACTGATCGGTGGTCCGTACATCCTCTGCGCCGGGTCGCGCCAGATCACGCGTGTAGCCCATGCTGCCGGAGCCGATGTAGTCGTTTGAGTCATTGCGGCACAGCAGGTCTTCGACCTGCAGCCAGTCGGCGAAGGCCAACGCGTCATCGCGCAGAAACGCCATGAGGGCGTGCAGCCCGTCCGGCTGGTCGTACATGGCGAGCATCAGGTTCTCCAGGCCAATCAACTCGATCGCAGTCCACGTCATGCCCAACGTCCACCAGTGACTGCCGCGGATCTCGATGGGCAGCAGGTCGCCAAAGGCGTGCTCAAGCAGGTCGACCTCGAAGTGTGTGGCGTCGCGGTCGACGCTGAACGTGCGCGGCTGCAGACGGTGCAGACCGCTCTCGAGGTCTTGAATCGGCGCATCCCAGCGACGCGCCCCAAGCGTGCCGTCGAAGTCGGCGTGGTGCTGCACAACCTGCACACCATAGCCGCTCGCCTTGACCCTCCATCCCAGGCACATCCTGGGCTCGATGACGTGGTCATCCTGCAATACCTCGAACTGGTAGAGTTCAACGCGCAGAGCGTGCTCGATCACACGGGCCCAGTGCGAAGTACAGACCAGATCCTTGTCAGCCACGGGCCGGGCGTGGTCGCGCAGACCGCCTGTCTCGGCCAGTACCATGGGCCTTGAGTGGCTGCCGGTATCGTGATCATACCAGGCCCGACGCCGTTCCTGATTGGTGGAGGTGTCGGCGATGACCAGTTTCCGATCCACCAGACGACGCAGGCAATCGATGTCGTGGCCCGGGATCCAAGTACCGTCGGCGGCAATCATGCTGTCTCTCCGCGAGCCGTCTGCAGGGACGCCTGTGCCTGCTCGACACTTTCACAGCGCAAGCCTGTCATACCCCGCTCCGCGCCAACACCGTGTCCACCATGGCCTCGTACTGCGGATAGCAGACCTCGCCGGCGCCACGAATGAACGGTGACGCCGACGCCGATACGATCAGGCCGGCGCCGCCAAAGGCGTCATCGATCAGAGCATCAACCTCTGCGCGGATATCATCGGGCGTCGCTTCGTAGAGCCGATGGATTTGCAGATTGCCCTCGAGGCACACGCGATCACCGGCCCGCTCGCGAGCCTCAGCCGCCGTGATGTCCCCCATGGGTGGTGGTTCAATGGGGTGCAGCACATCTGCGCCCATCGCCATGAAGCCGTCGAAAACGCGAGCCACGGGACCGTGACAGTGCACGTGAATACGACCACCGGCGTCGTGGATACGATCGATGATGGGGCCGTCATAGCGTACGTTGAAGTCGTCGAAATCCGCCGGCCCGTGCAGCGGCGGCACGAGGTACTCCTGTCCCAGAATCGAGAAGAACGGCCCCACACCTTTGGCCAGCATGACCTCCAGGCGCCGCAGCAGCAGCCGCTGTTGCCGCTTGCACAACGCGTGCAGCAGATCCCTATGTGTCATCGACAGCACAGCAAAGGTCTCGGAACCACACAACTCGGCAATGAATCCAGCGGGATTGAAACCCAGATGCACCTCGGCGATGCCGGCATCGCCCACACTCGCGTCGCCGGCGTGGAAGGCGGAGACATCATCATGGATCGTTGGCAGTGGCAGTGACAGATAGCGCTCGGCCGCCTCTGGACCATCCACGTAGAAGCGTTCATGCAGACCTGGCTGACCGTGGCGACTAACGAGATGCGTCGCCGTCAATTGACCTGCGGGAGTGTTCAGCACGTTGACCCGGCGGTCCCAGGCTTCGGCATGTGGCTCCAGCCGGGAGTCGATCGGGTAGGACCCGTCCATGCCGGAACTGGCCCAGATCGCCTTCAGCTCGGTGCGGTCCTGCAGCAGTGCCCGCAGACGATCGTAGCTGGGATCATCTGCCGGCATGCCGGTACGGCTGTAGACCGCCGGTCGATCCACGCCCTGTCCTCGGTAGAGACGCTCGAGTCGTTCACGGCGAGTCATCTAAGGTCTCCATCATCAGGTACACGATTGGCTTCTTCTAACGGAGCAAGAGCAGCCTGCGCGTCTCCATCAGCTTTTCTGTCTGCAGCCGATACAAATAGATCCCGCTGGCCAGGTCGCGTCCAGCGTCGTCTTGGCCATCCCATTGTACCGAGTAGCTGCCAATCTGTCGCAAGCCAGATACCAGGGTCGCCACTTGCTGGCCGACCAGGTTGAAGACGGACAATTCTACCTCGCCTTGTACGGGTAGAGCAAAGCGGATGATGGTCTGGCTGTTGAAGGGGTTGGGGTAGTTCGGCTGCAGCGAAAGATGCTCGGGATTGGTGGCCGTGTGCGTCTCGAGTATGGCCGTCGACTGGAGCATCTCCGGGGCCACGATCTGGATGTCGTCCAGGTAAAAGGTACCGGTGAATTTGCCAGATATGGCCATTGCGGTGACCGGTTGTTCAGTTTCCAGAGGTCGAGTGCGCACGGGTCTGACCTGCAGTGAATCGACGGGTAATTCGACCAATTGCCACTCTCTGAGATTCATATCGATTAAACTCTCGAGTGCCAGGTCGAAGACCCGAAGTCCTCCCAGATTTACGCGCAGCCAGCCTCCTTCTGGCAGCACGACATCGCCCGGATGGAGGGCGAAGCGCAGGGTCTGGTAGCCAGTGACGTCCAGCGCATCGGTGCGGAAGTAGAGGAAGAAACCGTTGCGGCTTTCCTCTACTTCGATGGCGCAGGCGGCGGTGCCGGTATGGACTATTTCGCTCTGTGTCGGTCTTACACCCAGGATGCTCCGCTCCTCCACGTTCCATCCTGGCAATAGCCCATCATCGTAGACCGCGATATCGGTATCTGGTAGAACCCGCAGGGGAATGCTGGACAACTGATAGTCGCCCCCATCAGTACTTTTCGTTCGAAGGGGCAGATCATAGCGGCCGTTGGCGAGGGCGCGGATCCGGGCTGTGCCGACGAAATGGCCGGTGCTTTGGCGTTCTAAGGAGAGGTTTTCGTCGATGTTTAGCGGAGTCAGGTCCAGATAGATTTCCTGGAGAAAGTCCGCCCCAGCTTCGGCATTATCGATAGTTGCTTCGACGCGTAGTGAAGCGGGCTGATTGGCCGAAATGGTTTCGAGGCTGGCAACACTGGAGGTCAGTTCGGGATACAGCGAAGGGGCATCCGTGTCGCGAGCGCAGCGGAAACCGCCAAAGGGGCTGGAATTGTTTTTGGGGGCGCCCTGGCGGACGGTGGTCCTCACTTTCGGAGCCAGACTGTGCACGGAACCACCACGCACCGTACTGGCATCCCCCGCTGCCGAGCCGGTGGGGTTGAACTGAGTGCCGAGGAGGTAGAATGCTTCGTCATAGTTATCGGCCACGACTTCCCAGGCGTTGCCCACCATATCGTAGGCTCCATAGGGCGAGGCACCCATGGGAAAACTGCCGACCGGCGCCTGGCCCAAGAAACCATCGCTATCCCCGGCAGAATTGACCTTGCTTTCGTCGAACTCGTTACCCCACGGATAGGTGCGCCCATCGATGCCGCGCGCAGCCTTTTCCCACTCCGCCTCGGACGGTAGCCGCAAGCCGGCCCATTCGCAGTAGTCGCGCGCTTCGAACCAGGTCACGCTCAGCGCGGGCGTCTCGTCCGGATGGATTTTTGTTTTGCCCCCGGTCCTCTCGGCAAAGGCATTCCACAGTGCATTGGTCACCTCGTAGCGGTCGATGTAGTAGGCATCGAGAAAAACCTCACGCTGGGGTTTTTCTTGCGCTCCGACGTTGACGCCGGACTGCTCTTTGAGCTGTCGCGCCTGCTCTTCGCTGACGCCCATGATGAATTTGCCGGCCGGAACGGACACCAACTCGTGCTCGGTATCCATCGGTGTCTGTACAACGAGCACCTCCTGGGAACGGCTCATCGTTGGCAGAGCGACTACCAGCCCGACTATCAGCCAGTTAGCTAGCTGTTTCATCGTATCTGTCCTCCGTTGTCCGGCTTTGAAGAAATGCGGCATGACTGGCCGGCCCCCCCCTTTCGTACCATATCCAACCGGCCTGGAGAATGCCAACTGATACCATCATCGGTGAGGGCTTTCGACTTCTTGGGGGCACGCTCTGCTGCAAGGTGCCGCGTGAGTTTTCTCGCGGCCTTCCATCACGAGCAGAAATCCGGGTATGTTGCATCAGAGCCCTGTCCCTACTGTCGCTTCTCCTGGGATGCGATATAGCCGACGTCAACGTTGCCCGAACTGCCAACCTCACCCAACGAGAACCAGACCCCGCGGCGCCACCTGGCCGCCGAACGGGTTCGTGCTGCTGCGATGGAGATGCGCGCCTCCGGCGATCTACTGCAGGTCGCCGCCGTCCTCTATCGCGAGATGCTGAATCTTGGCATCCTGACGATTGCGGTCACGATCGAATTCTTCGGTGCCGCTGAGGACCCCGACCACTTGCTCGCCTACACGGTCTACCCCAATCCCAGGCGTATCGGCATCGGTTGGACGAATCCCGGGACGATCGAACTCGGCGATGATGCGATCGGCTCCGTTTGCGAGCCAGGTCACTTCAGCTATTGGAAGAATGTTCGCAGCCAGCGCAAAGAGATCTGGACGCACTACGACCCACCTGAGGCCTGGACGCACACAAAGTCGGGCCTGGGATTCGATCGCGAACTGGAAGTGGGTGAATGGCCGGAGCCACGCGTGACAATGCCGGCCGATGACAGATGGCACGTGACTCATGTTCCCTTCGATCACGGATCTGTCGCCTTCCGCGAAGTTGAGTATATCCAGGAACACGTCGACACCGTTGTCGAACTCGCCGCCTCTCTTTCGCTCGGCTATGTGCGGTTTCTCGATTTCCAGCGTTTGGAGCAGCACAATCAGCAGTTGGAGATCGATCGTGCCGTCGAGCGTGTCCGTTCCGAGGCGACGGCGATGCGTGAGAGTGCCGACATCGGCAAGGTGATGTCGACACTCTACGATGGCTGGCGAGACTGTGGGCTCGTTTTCCTGGCAGGCTGCATCAACATCGTCGACAGCGATCGTGGACGGTATTCCTCGTATGTCCTCGTTCCACCGGGAACACTGGATTCAGCGGCACCTAAACTCCTCGTCGAGGAAGACGTTGTCCCAGGCCTGCATCTCTACCGGTCTCTTGAGTTGGATCTTGAATTCGCCCGGGATCGAGGCTGGGCGCAGCCCGATCTGCCCGCCGCGCTGTGGGAAGCTCCTGTCACATTCCCCGATGATCTTGAAAAGCTCTGGGGCCACCGGAAAACCGAGTGGGATACCTTGATCGGTTGCGCCGGCATCAACGTCCCCTTCGCGCACGGTGGACTCTTCGTCCAGGCACCACCTGGTCACCGATACGAGGACGACGATATCGGCCTCGTTGAACGTTTTGCGGACGCTGTTTCCCTCGGCTACACCCGCTTCCTCGACCTGCAAGCGGCCGAGGCCAGAGCGATTGCGCTGACCCGCACGGCTGCTACCGAACGCGTGCGGGCCACTGTGATGTCGATGCGCACCACAGCCGATCTGGGTGATGTCGTCGCCCTGCTGTGGAAGGAGATGGTCAGGCTGGGTATCAGAACGCCTGGCTGCAATATCGTCTTCCTCGATGAAGAGGCGGGGCGAGTCCTCGAATACATGGCCCTGAGGAATCCGCGCCGTGAAGGCATCACCTCGACGTCTCCGCACATGACCGAGTATGACGAGGAGACCCTTATTCACGCCTTGGATACGACGCTCGATGAGTATCTGGTCGAAGGCCCGATGACTTACTCCTTCACACTCGGTGCGAGCCGTGGTTCGATTCTGAACAAGTGGCAGGAAATGCAGGTGTGGGGAGGAGACTTCAACGAGGACGTCGTTCAGCACGTGAGCACCACTCTCGGCATGACGGGTCTGGCCTCCTGGGACAAGCCAGGTGTTGGAACGGCCGTCGCCTTTCGCTATGGCAAGATCGGCTACAACGAACCGACTGCCTCAGCAGACCACGCGAATTTGGTGCGTGATCTGGCCCAAGCCCTTGAACTGGGCTACCTGCGATTCCTCGATTTCCAGCGACTTGAGCAGCAGAACGCGGAGATCCTCACCGCAACGCAGCACAAGTCGGAATTCCTCTCGCGCATGTCGCATGATCTGCGCACACCGATGAATGCCATCATCGGCTATACACGACTGGTGCTGCGCAAGGCCCGTGGTGTGTTGGGTGATCGGCAGGTCCAAAACCTGGAAAACATCCAGACCAGTGCGGACAATCTGCTGGCGCTGATCAACGAAATCCTCGACCTGTCCCGGATCGAAGCGGGGCGCATCGACATCCATCGTGAACCTGTCGATCTGCGTGAGTTGACGGCTGAATGTGTGGCCTCCGTCGCCCCACTGCTCAGACCGGAGGTAGAGCTCGTCGAGCACCTGGAGACGGCCATCAACATTGAGACCGATCCGGACCGCGTCCGCCGCATCGTGATGAACCTGCTGGGCAATGCGGTGAAATTCACCGAGAGGGGCTCAATCACCATCTCGCTGCATCCCTTGCAAGACGGTTGTGAGCTGGCCATCACCGACACGGGTGTCGGCATCCCGTCGGAGGATGTCCCCCACATCTTCGAAGAGTTCCACCAGGTCGAACGAACTGTCGGGCCGAAACGTGAAGGTACCGGTTTGGGCCTGGCCATCGCACAAAGATCGGCGCAGATACTCGGTGGCAACATCGAAGTGGTCAGCGATGTCGGAAAGGGATCGTCCTTCACGCTGAGGCTGTAGACCTGGCACCTACCTTCGGCAGAAGTGCCGTGAAACCTCCATCCCGGACAATCCCCGCTATTTCCTGTGGCATGGACAACCAATGGTGTTGGTCACTTCGGCTGAGTGTTGCGGTGCACTACTCAATGCCGATTTCGACTTCAGAACTATCTGGAGTGCCGCTCGCGGGTTGAACACAATTTCGAAGTGGAGATTCAGAGGTCGCACTTGATCTGGGTCAGGCCGGCCAGAGGCGCAAGATTCTCGATGCTGTCGACCCTGTAGATCATCAGGCTGCCTTCAACGGAAACACTCGCCTCCACCAGGCGCTACAGTGCTCAGATCGGATTTCGTGCGAAACGCGAAGTCCCCCGCGACGGTGACCGTCGCTGCCTCAAACAGCTGGCGCCGTAATTCGATCATAGGTCCCTCTCGGAGTTGAACGAGCAAGGTTTTCCGCTATCCTCACGCGGTGCCTTTTACCCGTCGTACTGAGTGGACCCGTATGCACTGGCTTTTCCTATCGATCATCCTCGACTTCGGATTCGTCCAATTCTTCAAACTTGGGGAGCGACGCGGCTACTACGCACCTGTTGTAGTTACTGCCAACTACCTCACCGTTGCGGTCAGTATTGGCACGTATCTGCTAGTCACCGACAGCTGGAACTTCCCGGAAAGAACGGTCGAAACAGGGCTTGTTACGGGTTTCCTGTTTATCAGTTCGATGCTGTTGATGAACTTTGCACTCACGATTGCTCAAGTGGGTGCAGTCCTGAGCGCCTTCCGTATCGCCATTATTGTGCCCGTTTTCTTCGGTGTCTATCTGTGGGATGAGCCCCTCGCACTCACCCAGGCGGTCGGTTTACTCCTGGCACTACTTGCCCTGGTCTTGATGACGCCGAAAGCCGAAACGACGGCAAGGTTCACGGGTGCGCGTGCCTTTGGTCTTTTGGGCTTGATCTGCATCTGGCAGGGGTTCAGCCATACGAGCCTGCGATCCGTCCACTACAAGGGATTGGACGACGCCTTCCTGCAAGTATTGATGCTCACCGGCGCCACCGCTGGTCTGATCGGCATCCTCTTCATTCTGCTGAAGAAGAGGCGCCCCACACTGCCTGCAGTTAGGCTGGGTGTCTTCATCGGCGCATACAATGCCGCCGCCTTGTGCGTCATCCTGATCACTCTGAGCAAGCTACCAGGTACCCTCTTCTTTCCGGTCATGGGTTGCAGCGTCGTCCTGCTCGACAACCTGTTTGCCCACTTCTTCTGGCAAGAGCGTCTGAACCGCCTCGCGATCGCAGGCGTCGGTATCACGATTCTGTCGCTCGCCCTGGTCGTCTAGGGTATCGACTCACGATACAAACACCTCACTTCGCTCGGTCCCCCGCGTGCGCAACCTCGAGATTCGGGCGCAGCTACCGAGGAGAGCCGCTCAGATCGTCCGCTTGAAGTAGTAGTCGGACGAGATCCGGTTCTGTCGAGGACTCGCAGCAGGTTCCTCTGCGCACACCTGCCTTCTACTAGGGTGACTTCCATGTGGAGAAACCACACTCAATCTTTCTGACCGAGCTCTCGGCGAAATCCATCCTGGGACATTTCCCGCGGCCTTTCGCAGATCAGAGGCCGCGGCGAATGCCATCTTGATCAAAAAATCCAAGTGCTAAGCGACCAAAACGAACTACGAGAAGGTGACAGGAGGAGAAGAAAGTGGGGCAGCACAAGCGATGTGATTGAGTCTTGGTCGCGGATGGTCTGGAAGTATCAGTTTTCCGTGAGTTTGATCAGCGCAGACGAATCAATCTGCACCCACGCTTCAATCCCGCTATGGATGTCTGCAGAGACTCATGAGACTTGCCAAGGGACACCAGGCACCCCTGACTTCGAGGGGAATTCTACAAAGGGACGTCAGCAAAGTAGGGGAAAATGGAATGACACAGATTGCAACGGTTGTAACACTTCTCCTCATGATGGGATTCGCCACAGTTCTGTGTCTTGATCAGCTAAAGCGACGAACGTCCGCAATTACGATAGCCTCAGTGGTAGCGGTCGTGTTCTCGGTTGCTGGCTTGCATGTTTCGTTCGGCTTCCCAGTAGTCGATTCGTCAGTAGCCTTCGGACAGATGCGACCGACAACCGTCGTTCTCCTTCTTCTTGGTTCCATCACCCTGGGCACGATCAGTCGCTTTTTCTACAACAACGATACATTCGCCTGGCTCGGTTTCCTGCGACCCATCTTCATAGCTCCGATGCTCATGATGCCACTCATGGGAACGGTAGAGGCAGCAACTCGGATGGACGGAATCGAGCTTGCCAGTCTCGCGTTTCTCGCGTTCCAGAATGGCTTCTTCTGGCGCAGTCTTCTGGAGAAGCAAGAAACGATGGCCCGTGCACAGGACGGAGAGTGAGATGACGGACCAGGCAATGGACAGGGCAACCTCCGCAATCGCAAGGGTGGGCTGGCTCTACGTTTCCGTCATCTGTATTCATACGGCTCACGCGCAGGGGCCGGCTCACCTGGATTCCGCCCACTCTTCGCTATTCGTCAAATACGAATCATCGAATTGGGCGGATGATTTCTTGAAATACATCGGACTTCAGCGCGAAACCGTTGGGCGAAGTCTCGCGCTGGTTGCGGGAATCTCTGACTACGACGAACTGGATGACCTGAGACCGGCGCAGGAAGATATGGATCGGCTCGTGAATCACCTGTCAACGGTGGAGTTGTTCGACGAGATCGTCGTTCTCAGGAACGAAGACATGACAGCGCAGAATCTCAGATTCTTTCTCAGATCCTATTTCCCAAAGGTAACCAGTGGCAGCGACAGGTCTCGCTTCCTGTTCGCATATAGCGGTCACGGTTACAGCGAAGGGCGCGAGAGCTACCTGCTTGGCAGCGACGCCGAGGGCCTCTCCGACAAGGATCACAGCGTTGACATGAGCGAATTGCGGCTGTGGATCGACCATACTGTTGGGTCTGCATTTCAATCCCTCGTGTTGATCAACGCCTGCCATAGCGGCGCGTTCTTCGCGCGGCCCTTCGGGGATGAAGAGATAGAGGTCCTGCTGGATGAACCGGGTGCACATGCCATCACCGCGAGTGGGTCCAGCGAAAAATCATGGCACAATCCGACGATCGGCCCGGGGAGCATCTTCTTCGAGAAGTTGTTCTCAGGACTCGACGGTGCAGCAGACCTTTCGCCTGCAGGTGGAGATGGAATCATCCAGTTCGACGAACTGCTTACGTATCTGCGCAGAGAAGTCAAACTGGCCCGCAAGGACCAAAACCCCAAAGCTGATGACATCTCAAGGGACGGAAGTGTGGGAGGCTTCTTCTTTCTAGACCGAGAAAGAAAGGTGCACGGCCCCGCTCTGGCGACTCTCATTGGTACTCCCTTTGGAGGTGAAGAAGAAGAGACATCCATACTACGACCGCGGAATGTCGTGTTGGCGATTATCGGCGCGGTCGTGTCATGGCTGCTGATCAATGCGCCAGATGACCCACCACCCGACCCTGGAACGGGCGCACTCGTGGGGGAGGTATCCCTGCCATGAGAGTGCTTAGCCTTCTCCTGATTCTGACGATCGCCGCTTGTGACCATGAAAAATCGTCCAATTCCGCCGCGAAAGTGGGTACACTGGTCGTCTCGCCACTGATGATCTCCGCCAAGGGACTGCGCGCAGAATACGATTCGCTAGTCGTCGAGCTGACCTCCGAGTCGGGAACCCTTCATGGTAGATTTCCCATTCAGGACAATCGCGCTTCCTTCCACTTTGACTCGGTCCCTGTGGACGATTGGATGGTGCACGTTTCGATTCTGGGAACTCCTGGGGTGGACGGATCAGTACGCCGTGTCCTGTACGCTGGCTCGTCAAGTGCCACTGTCACGCGAAACAAGACGGATACGGTCTCGGTGAAGATCACTGCCGTAGACCCTTCAGCAACAACCGATGGCGTTGACATATCGCCCATTCAACCGATCAAGAATGAGACGGTCCTTGCCGCGGTCAGTGGTACCAAAGCGTCACACACGACGCCGATTTTTGAGTGGAACTGGGGAGATCGATCAACTGTATATAGAACCAGCGAGGCCCAGTCGAGTCACACCTTCGCAGACTCTGGAACATACACCCTCGAAGTTTCGGTAAGAGATTCCGCAGCTGCCGATTTCGTTCTCGTGGTCCGACAGGTCACGATTCCCGTCCTTCTCCCCGCGATGATCACGTCTGAGCAGGAGGAATTCGACTTTGGTGACATCGATGTAGGGGCAGTCAAAGTACAAGAGGTTCAAGTGGTGAACAGAGGGGGAGTCCCGGGAGCCGTTACGCTTCTGGGGGACAGCCCCTTCGCTCTGGTTAGCGATTCATTGTCGGTTCAACCTGGCCCAAGCACGATTTCGGTCTTCTTCCGGCCCGACTCACCAGGCGACTGGGTGGACACTCTCGCCATGCATCCCTCTCAGGATGTCGTTCTCATAGGGTCTGCATCTGCGCAGAATCGGAGACCTACTGCTGTGGTCAACAGTAACTACCACGTGTTGAGTGGTGACACAGTCCTCGTGGATGGTCAGGGCAGCTTCGATTCCGACGGCGACAGCCTTCGCTTCAACTGGACGCAGGTGACGGGGACACCCCTCGCGTTTGATTCATCTGCCCCCTCGGTGTCCTTTCTCAATCTGCCAACCGGCATCTACAAATTCAGACTTGAAGTGTCTGACGGATCTCTTTCGCATACCGACAGTGTGACAGCGACGGTGGTAGACCTCATCGCACAAACGGGTGTACGCGATGGGCCCGATTCGCACAGTGTCCGTCTCGGAGATGCCTTTTTCGAACTTCGCGCCGTCGGCGACATCCAGGTGGAGGACTTGACCTTTACGTGGCAGCAGCTGGTTGGCATTGGTGGGCTGGACTCAAACATCGTGGTGATGAATGACTTCATCACCACACCGGTGCTGCTGAACACATACGAGCTGAAAACCAAGGCGCCAACCGTCCAGATACCTGTTCCCCCTTTGCGTGGTATGTATCTTTTTGCCCTGGTGATCGAGGACTCAGCAGCGGGACTCATCAGTCCACCCGACACGCTGGTTCTCAATGTCAGGAGCCAGCCGCCGCAGGTGGAGATCATCGGCGAAGGCTCAGTTTTCGTCGGTAACAGCACGATTCTGACCGCCGAGGCAAGCGATGACATGGGGGACACGCTGCTCTATTCGTGGATTGGAGATGGTGCAACCTATCTGTCGTCCAGAACGACGAGAGAGGTCCTCTTTGAGCCTCCGTCTCCCGGAACGTACAGTGTCGCGGTAATGGCCCAAGACGGAGATCCACAATCAACCCTGTCGGACCCGCTGCAGATCACCGTTCCCAACAGGCCGCCTATAGCACTGGTAAGCAGATCTGACATCCTCACGACAGCAGGCGGGAAGATTGATCTGGATGCGACGTTCAGTGTGGACCCTGATGGGAGTCAACTGTTATTCCTTTGGACGCAGATCGAAGGACCCGCAACAGAGATCGTCAATTCCCGACAGCCGATCGCCCAACCTGAGCTACGACTACCCGGACGCTACGTATTCAGCGCCACGGTCAGTGATGGTGAGTTGATTGCCGATCCTCCTGCTTCTTCGACAGTTGTCGTCACACATTTGCCCGACAATGAGACGCCCGCTGTTCGATTCCTCGACAGCGGCCCCCTGACGAACATCGCCCTCGTAGAAACGACGCTGTCAGACGTGGGCCCGTCCGAACCTATATCGCTTACGCTGACGACGGATCAGATTCGTGACGAGGAGCGGCTATTCTTCGATTTCGAGATTGAGCCGCCGGATGCGATCGACGTACCCACCGCCTACGCTTTTCAGGGAGAGTGGTTTTCAGTGGCATCGGTTGAGGAAGGCGGTACACCTGGAACGGGCTCTATACGCGTCGATACATTCCCGGGTGCGGAGGGGGCCTCAGCGGATACGCTGGCGGTGGCTGTGTTTGAGACGTCACCAGCCTTTGGAACGGGAGATGTCGCAACGATACGGGTCACACGGCTGCGTACCTCCGACGCCGAGCTGGATCTGGTTCTGAGTCTGGCAATCAATGGTGGGATTCCCACGAATCGTGAGCCAATCGCAGACGCCGGACAAAGTTTTCAGATTTCCCTTGATGAACAGATCTTCGTGAGTGGTTCCGCCAGCACCGATGCAGATGGCGATTCACTGTCCTTCGAGTGGTCCCAGACTTCCGGCCCAGGAGCCATTCTGCTCAATTCGAATCTTAGCGAAGTTGAGCTTGTTGCTACGTCGGCGGGTACCTATGAGTTGAAACTCGTCGTGTCGGATGGGAAGGAAACATCTGAGGATCGGATTCAGATCGTCGTGACTCAGCCGGATGCACCGGGATCCTCTTCATACAGGCAGATTCTGAACGGACCCTATGTCCAAGCAATCGAGATTGACGGAACCTCGTTTGATGTGGGAGGTGAACGCCAGGTCAGTTTCTCCCTGTTTGGTGAAGGCCTGTCGCAGGTAAGGCAAATCGATGTGAGGCTCGAGTTTACACCACCAGAGGCGTTCGATCTGGAGAGCATCACTGTCCTGCCGCCCGCCGGCCTCCTCGCGCCGGGTTTTCTCCACGAATCGCCAACAAGCGTGCGAGCAGGGATGGCATCACTGAGCGCGTTCGTACTCAGCGGAGATGCTTCCCTGGGCTCATTTTCTGTAACAACCACCAATGTCACTTCGACGACGCCAGCGGAGATCAAGGTGACCGGAATTTCAGTCGGCCCCTCTTCAACCGTCAGACAAGATGAATACCACGAATCTCTGGGGTTCACGATCCGGTTGAATGGCGGGTTTTCTCTGTCTCTGCCGCAACCGCGTCTCTTCTTCACATCAGATCGATCAGGGAACACTGACATATGGTCAATGGATCTGGACGGAGCAGACTTGCGGCAGATCACGTACGATCCCGCCTCAGATGGCGACGCTGTCCTGTCTCCCGACGGAACACGGTTGGCGTTTTCTTCCACGAGGCGTACAGGCTCGGAGTCAGATGTGTATGTACTCGATCTGGAGACGAGCGAACTGGTGAATCTAACGGCCGACAATGACGATCGGGATGACACGCCGGCATGGTCGCCCGATGGAACAGAGTTGGCGTTTACCTCCACGCGTGGGGATTACACTGCGATTTGGAAGACCTCTGCCACAACACCATCGGGGGCATCGCAAGTGACATTTCCAGGTCAGGTTGCGCCGATCGAAGGTGATCTGTGGCCTGACTGGAGCCCCGATGGAAACAGGATCCTATACATGTCGACGCAGGATCACAGAGATCTTTGGGACGTCCGGGTATTCGATCTGAATGAAGGCACCGACGACCGCATTATCGAACGCTTTGGTGGGAATGAATACAGTCCAAGGTTTTCACCATCTGGAGAACTTATCGCCTGGAATCACTTCCCATCGTCGCCTTCGTCACCCGTCAATATCTGGCTGGCCAGTTCGGATGGCACGGACCGAAGAGCGCTGACGACGGGGAATTTTGATGACTTCTTTCCATCATGGGGTGTGCAGGGCTCGGACATCTACTTCACATCAGATCGTGGAGGAAACCGAGATATCTGGGTCGTCGACCTTTTCGGAAATCTGCTTCAGCTGACTGATGACACTGCTGTAGATACTCGGCCGAGCGTAGGCATTCAGCGAGTTAGCCGGTAGTATGTCGTCATCAGACGATGTCGAGAAGCCTCGCTACTGACGCGGAAGAGCAGCAACAGGCGGATCTTCCGTGTCAGGTTACGCAATAGCATGACAGCCCGGGACGTCGTCGAGTGAGCCTGCGACAGACGGATCGTGATTGAGGCCGGAAGCAACGCCGCGACCACGACCGTCTCGGCCGTCCAATGAACGGTATGCGTACCAATCTCATGCACACCATTCTGGATATTGGCGTCGGCGTGGGGGTGATTGCGATCGTAGCTCCACTCGTGATGCACATACAGACCCCGCAACAGGCACACGGCCAATCCAACGGAAAGGCCAAACACGTTGATACACGTGTAGGATGTCTAAGGAGATTTCGGATGGCGACGTTCAGATAGTTGCGGCGGATAGGCACGATAAGGACTCATTGTGGTGAGTCTTGTATATGCCTAGCAAGCAGACTGTGATGCCTTTTCGTCTGCAGACTGGCCGTGGTGCTGAGCCGGACGTCTCTCCGGGGTCCTCATGCCGACCGTTGGGGCAGCGGCGTGCCGCTTTGGGCACAGGCCTGTCCTCTCCGACGGCCGTCGACAGACGCAGACGGGCTCAGGCAGCCTCGTGGCAGGACAGGGCTTTGATCGATAGACGACGGTCGAAGGTGCCTCAGACTTCGTGCACAAATAATGAACCCTTCTAGCGGGACTATGTGTGGTGGTGGGGCGCTTAGGAACGATAAGGGCTCACGATGGTGAGTCTGGTGTGGCAAGCGATTAGGTGTATTTCGTCTGCTGATGGCCACTATGCAGGGTCGGAAGGACTGGGCAATCATGGACGCCGACGCGTTGCGGCTGGCCCGCGCCGCTTCATACATAACGGTGTTCCTCTCCAGCGACCGTCCGCTGTTGACGGATCAGGGGGCCTCATCGAATTCGAGCTGGCGATCCAGGGGCGGCGGCGATTGGCGGTGCTCGCGACGGCAGACCGACGCCGTCGAGGTAGGTACGCACCGAGCGCGGATCGGTGAGCGCAGCCACAGTTTTCATGTGCCCCTGAACAAGTGGGGCACACCGTCACGTCGTATTGAACCACCGAGCCAGGTGTTTGGCCCATGAGACACGATGGCGTGGGCCGCCAGAGATTCTGTTTGAGAAGCTGGCCGTTGAGATACGTACCCGGGTGACAAGACCTTCTCGCCTCGTCGGCGCAGCCCAATCGAGCGGCGCATTCACGCCGGCAGATTCCTGGACTGCCCAAGCTAACCCAGAGACCCGGGCAGTTTCGGGGCTCGACAGCCAGGTGAACCACGCTCAGCACCCTTCACTCCCCCTCCAGTCCCCCGGCGTGCGCAACCTCGAGATTCGGGCGCAGCCGGCGAGGCGAGCCGCTCAGATCTTCCGCTTGAAGTAGTCTTCCCAGGGCTCCGATGGTTCATATCCAAGAATCCGCCGGGCCTTGTCCGCCTTGTATTTCCCCTGACCTTCAAAACTCGTCATGTCGAAATCCTGATAGTCATCGGGCACAACGTCGAGTTCCAGTGCCAGACGACATGCTTGTTGCAGGTCCTGCCAGATAATCGTGTAGGGTGGAAAATCGGTGCCGTAATCGAGCTGAGAAGGATCGGGGCCCAGGCCATTGAAGAGAAAACAGATGGTCTGAATTCCGTAGGCTTTGGCGTAGGTGCGACAGATCTCGTTGGACAACCCCTTGGTCAATTCATAGTAGCCAGTGCCCGGTGCGTTTGGCACATCCGTGATATCGAAGTCGTGGTCGTAGTGATTTCGTACCAGCTGCGGGCCCGTATGCACGACCTTCCTAATACCCACTTCCTGGGCCGCCCGCATCACATGCCAGGCACCCAGCGTATTCACCTGAAAACTGCGGGTGTGATGATGGGGACGCACGACGGTGAAATTCATGATCGCGTCCATGCCGTGAGCCGCTGTAAGGACCTGGTCGTAGCTGCGCACGTCGACGACCGTGATCGGCCTGTTATCTGGATGCGGCTTGATGTCGGCGAGGCGCAGATCGAAGTAGGGTTCTAGTCCAGCCAGCAGATGAGGGCCAATCAAGCCGGACGCACCAAGGAGGAGCACCTTCATACGCTGCCTACTTAAGCCTGTAGACCAAAGGCCTGTCGCAGGGCGGCGGCGGCCTCGCGGGTCGCATCGGTCACGGCGTCGACAGGTTCGTCCGTTGCCATATTGAAAAAAGCGTGAATCATGCCGTCGTATCGCCTTGTGGTGGAAGGCACGCCGGCCGCCGTCAGCGCTTCCCCGTAGGCTTCGGCCTCGTCCCGCAGCGGATCCAACTCGGCGGTGATGATCCAGGCAGGCGCCAAACCACTCAGATCGGCCGCATGGATCGGCGCGACCCGGGGATCCGTGCGTTGCGCGACATCGGGCACATACGCATCCCAGTAGAAGCGCATGGCATCACGTGTGAGCAGGAAGCCTTCGGCATTGTCGACGTAGGAGGCGCGTTCGAAGTCGGCGTCGATCACGGGGTAGACGAGCAACTGCAGCACGATCGGCATCTCAAGCTCCTTCGCGCCATAGGCGACGCAGGCAGCCAGATTGCCACCAGCGCTGTCGCCGGCCACCGCAATGCGCTGCGGATCTACACCGAGCTCGGCAGCATGGGCGTGAATCCACGCGGTCGCCGCCAGACAGTCATCGATCGCCGCGGGAAAGGGATGCTCTGGTGCCAGGCGATAGTCGATGGAGATCACAACACAGTCAGCATCATTCGCCAGTTGTCTACAGCTGACCTCGGAGAGGTCGAGACTCCCGAGGACCCAGCCACCGCCATGATACCAGACCAGCACTGGCATGATCTGCTGAGTCTCACGTGGACGAAAGATGCGCACCGGAATATCCCCTGCGGGGCCCGGCAGTGTTTGGTCCTCGATCTGGTAGATCGGTGGCCGGTCTTGCTCTGGTGTCACCCAGCCTTCGAGGAATTCACGCGCCACCTCGGCGCCAGCCGAATGCAGGTCGGTGAGACCGCGATTGCCCAATTCCTCATCGACGGTGTCGATGACCTTGCGCATTTCAGGATGCAGCTGGCTCATGAAGTATCCTTTAGGTTGCCTCTGACTCGGTTCTGCCACCTTACCTTCCGGCCTGCCCGAATCTAGGCACACGCCGTAGGGCAGGCGAACCGTGCAGGGACTGACTCCCGACAGATCGCCCAACAGGGCTATCTGGGCCGATTTGAGGCCTTTCCAGCAAAGATTCTGATCTTTCTTGCAGGCCGATGTAACGTGGCGCCCGTGGCCCGGGGCTTTGTAGTATGCACCTGACCATATCAACTTTGGGACGCTGGAATGACTCCACTTACATCCCCTCCGAACCAATCGCCTGGCGTCGAGACAGCCGACCTCGTTCTGGCCGCTCGCCAGGGCGATGCGGCAGCCCTCACGGCCCTTGTCAGGCAGTTCCAGGACATGGCTGTGGGCTACGCCTGGTCTCTATTGGGCGACTTTCACCTGGCCGAGGACGCCGCGCAGGATGCTTTCATACAGGTCCTCGGCGATCTGCACAGCTTGCGGGAACCGGCGGCTTTCGGTGGCTGGCTGCGCCGCATCGTGCACAAATACTGTGATCGACGTACCCGGCGGGTCGGCGTTCGCACAGTGCCTTTGGAGGGTGTCGTGGCGCAAGTGACGGCTGACGTGACCCAGACATCTGCTCAGGATTCCCTCGAACAAGCTGAAACGGCTGCCGTCGTGCGCCGGGCGATTGCGGCACTGCCCGATGCTCAACGGGAGACGATCACCCTCTTCTACATGGGTGAGCGCTCCCAGGCTCAAGTCGCTGTATTTCTCGATATCACAGAGGGCACGGTGCGCAAGCGCCTGTATGATGCCCGCAAAGCCCTCAAGGAGAGGATGATCGACATGGTTGAACAGACATTGCACGACGACGCCCCATCGCGAAATGATCGCTTCGAGATCCACGTCCTGCTTGGCGCCGCGTGTGAGCGCGGGGACATGGAGGAGGTTCGTCGCATCCTTGCCGATACACCCGAACTTGCCCGTCAGGACGCACGCGCCAATGATGAGCATCAGGTACTGCATTATGCAGTCTATGGGAATCAACTTGAGGTCGTGGAGTTTCTGCTGACATCGGGTGCAGATCCACTCAAGGGGATCTATCCGCATCGAGATGCGACCTCGCCTCGGGCGATCGCCTTTGACCGCGGCTACGCTGCCATCGTCGACGCCATCGACGCGCATCTGGAGGCCAGCCGTGGTGCCAGCGATGCAGGGCGTGATCTGTGTGAAGCGGCCGGGCGCGGCGATAGCAAGCAGGTCAGTTCGATGTTGGATGATGACGCCGCTCTCATTGAGGCACGCGACAATCGCGGTCGCACGCCGCTGCAACGCGCCGTTGAGCGCGCAGATCTCGCCTTGGCGACGCTGCTTCTTGACCGCGGTGCCGACATCGAAACGCAGGATTCAGAGGGACAGACTCCTCTGCGCCGGGCCCTTGATCACGGTTGGAAGGTGCCGGATGAAAACTTCGCAGACTATACGGCGATGGCTGGACTCCTCGTTGACCGTGGTGCCAAGGTCGATCTGTGGGCGGCGGCCGGTCTCGGCGATGCTGAGGTTGTGCGACAACGACTGGATACCAGCAAGGACGCCATCAATGGCAGCGGCAAGGTAGCTCCTGTAACGATCGCCGCCTTTCGCGGGCACACCGACATCGTTCAGATGTTACTGGCAGCCGGTGCCGACCCGGATGTGACCTACACGATTGAGGTCGCCGGTGAGACGATCGAGCAGAAGGGCGGAGCACTCTGGTTGGCAGCCAACCGTGGTCATCTGGACGTCGTTCGCACTTTGCTTAAAGGTGGTGCGAAGGCAGACATCGAGATCTATGCCTCAGGCAGCGCCATCGAGCAGTCCCTGTTGCATGGCCATCGAGAGGTTGCCAACCTGCTTTTCCTACATGGCGCCGTCGGTCACCCACTGACCTACTGTGTGACCAACGATGTGGCAGCACTCGCCGAGCACCTACGCGCCAACCCGGATGCGCGCGAAGGCCTGATGTGGAGTGCGATTCTGGCGGGCAACGAGACCATCGTCGAGCACGAACTGACCTATGGCGCTGCGATTCCAACTGACAAGCAGTTCAATCTGCTCGAGCAGACGATCCGCGGCTGGCGACTCGGCAATCTGAAGATCACCAGTGACGGCTGGGACCGACGCAGCTACGTGCGCAATCTGCAGCGATTGATCGACGCCGGTTTCGATCCGGGGCAGCGCAATCACCGTAATGGCCGCGCCGACTTCACGATTCTCCATCACCTGGCGGCGCGGTCCTGCAACCCCGGTACCTACGGCCATACACCCGACGAGGTCGTCGACTTTGCCCGCATCTTCGTCGACGGTGGCGCCGAGGTGGATGCCCTTGAGTCACAGCTGCAAAGCACACCGCTCGGTTGGGCTGCGCGCTACGGCCAATTGGAGCTGTGTCGATTCTTGTTGGATCGTGACGCCGATCCGAATGGCGGCGACGCAGACTGGGCGCGTCCACTGGCCTGGGCCGAGCGTTATGAGCACACGGAGGTTGCAGCATTGCTACGGGAGAAGGGCGCGAGCTGACTGCACTGGGCAGCCCGAAGGTTGGCTGAACTTCGGCAGCAGGTCGGCGGAGGCCGACAGCAGTTCGCCCAGCATCAGCTCTGCCTGCCGCGGGGGGATCGCCATTTCGTCTATCAGCAGCGCCTGCAAAGCAGCATTGCGGTCGCCTTTGACTGCCGCATCTGCCACCAGTTCCTGCCATACGAAGCGCTTCTCAAGGATCCCCTTGAGCACGTGCGGCGCCTCCCCCATGGTCAGCGCCCGTGCCCCGGCGGTCTCCGTCACGGCTTCGACCTCGACCTCGGCGCTGGCGGGCAGGTTGGGAATGGCACTGCCATTGGCCAGGTTGAGAATACAGACCTGACGTCGGCCCCTGGCGATGGCACTGATCAATCGCGCCAGGCCCTCACCGTGGATGCCGTCATCAAGACGCTCTGGGAGTTCAACGGCATCCAGGATGCGCGCGTACTCCGTCAGAAACTCCGCCCGCACCTGGGACGAGGCCGGCTGACGCTCTGGCATGGGTTGCGCTGCATCATAGCCATGATTGCGCGCCGACTCGGCCAGCGCATAGGGCAGCGCCTGCTGACCAGACACTTGCGCCGCAAAAGGATAGAACTCGATGATGTGGCCATCATCAGGGTACACGATGCGATGCCCGTAGGCGGCAGACAGATCGGCACTCATCGCATGAGCCTCCGGTGCCGTCTGCTCGCGTGTACGCTTCATCAGCTCAGGTAGCAGGTCGTGTCCGTGATGACAAACGGCGGTGAACCAGTAGTAGTGATTGGTGCCGATCCAACGGCACTCGAGCTCGCCGGCGGGCACATCCAGAAGCTGTGCCGCCGCAGCGATACCACCCTGCACACCATGGCAGATGCCAATGCTGGTAATGGACGAATACTTGTGCAGGGCCCGCATGATCGGCGCCATGGGGTTGGAGTGGTTCAGCAGAATCGCGTTCGGACAGCGGCTCTCCATCCGCTTGCAGATGTGCATGTAGGCGGGGATCGAGCGCAACCCCATCATCATGCCTGCGGGCCCCGCCGTATCACCGATGACCTGGTGGATCCCATACTTCGCCGGAATGTGCATGTCGGCGTTGTGGTACCATGAGCCGTAGACGTTGCGGGTCACCTCGGCACCGCTGCCGCCGATGGAGGTCACGGCGAACCCAGCCGCATCAAGGGCATCGTCCAGGTCGGCTGTGGCGCGCACGCGCAGGCCCGTGTCAGCTACCTGCGCCAGCCGACGTCCGGCAACCGCCATGAGCTCGGCCTTCTCGGCGTCGATGTCGTAGAGCACGACCTCCGAGTCTGCGATGTCGTTGGCGAGAGCCAGATCGGCGAGCACACGCGGAAAATAGAGGCTGCCACCCCCCAGACAGGCGATCTTGATATTCTTGCTCATAACGCCTCGACCTCCACGTCGCGGAAGAAGGTTCGGCCCTCGGAGTTGATGAGGGCAACGCCGCCCCCGGATAAACTCACATCGTCGATGACAAACAACTCGCGATCGTCGATGGCTGCCCGCAGGGTCTGTCCTCGCACGCTGAGCTGAAGGTCGTGCCACTCACCATAGTTCCAGGGCAGATCCACCGCATCGATGAGCATGTCGTCGTCGACGCACTGCAACAGCTGCGCGCGACCTGATCCACACAACATCAAGGCGTACCAGCGCCGCATCCCGCCGACGCGCACGGCAATTCCCGACTCGGACGCCATATGCGGTGACACCCTGGCCGAGAAGCGATAGTCACGCCAATCGCGACTGCCGTTGATCAGCAGACCACGCCCCTCATTGTGAATCAGGGTCACTTGCTTACCCGCATCACCGAGCAGAACGCGATCGACGCCATCCGTCCAGCCCACGGGGGTACTGCGTTCGGCCAGACCCGCCCCTAAGAGGTGACAGGACGGTGTTCCCGCCCAAGTCAGTGTGTCCAGATGCACTGTGCCGGCTACGCCCTCTTGGCTATGGATCTCAAGACCCACGCGTAGAACGGGGAGTCCGTCGGTTTGTGGAACCATCCAGCGCAGCGTTGCCTTGTCGTGTACGGACAACGTCTGCACGGGGCTAGAATGTCGCGCTGGCTCACCACCTGGCTCACGGGGATAGACCTCGACAAACAGTGCGACGCCCACGTCGACGCCCGCCGTGACATCGACTTCGACGTCAGCTTCGATCGTGTGCCCCGCATAGAGACTGGACGACAGAGTCATGTGATACCCAGGCTCCTCCAGTTGCTCTGGCAAAGCGAAGACATACACACCGGCACGGACTGGTTTCTCAAAGCCGCCTCGGAAGCCGATGGCAAGCGACCGCTCGCCTTTGGCGCTATGCCCTGCTACGTTGTGCAGCGATGGGGGTGATCGATCTGCGGCGTCATCGTCAACGTCAAACCCCTGTACCGACCCCGGCAATTCGAAATGATAGCGGGCAGAAGACGACGAGGGCGGCTCTGCATTGAGCAGCGTCCGACCCATGGCGACCAACCGCCCTGTCTCCTGTACGGCATCGGTCACGGCATCACCACCGTCAGCAGAGATTTTGTACAGACGGTCGGCGACGGGGCCGCGCCAATCGACATCGCCCGCCTCGAGGGTATCCAGACCACCGCGCAGACCGAGGAGGCACCCCACATTTCCTGAGTTGCAGTCTGTGTCCCAGCCTGCCGTGTTAGCGATCAACAGAGATTCACCGAAGTCACCCTCCCCATAGAGCAAGGCGAGGATGATGACGGCATGGTTGGGGATCATGTGGCAGCCACCACCGTAGCGGTCGTATCCATAGTTCGACTCGATGCGCTGGAAGGTCGTGCGCCAGTCACCGTCGTCGGCATGCCACTCGCGGATGTCGCGAATCAGACGTGCAATGAGAGATTCACCAGGAATGTGCCGCAGCCCCTCGTCGATCAAGGCATTCATGTCCGCTTCGAAAAAAGCCGCCGACTCCATGGCTGCCACGACCTGAGCGCCGTAGATGGCCTCGCCGTCGTGTGACACCGCGGCAGCGGCTCGTGCCAGTCGGGCCGCCAGCTCAGGCTCACCAGGAGCGACCATGGCCCAACTGTCGATGAAGATCTGCGAACCGATCTGCTCCGCCACGACCTGGCCATTCATCGCCATCGATCCAGAGCGTGGTGCCGCAGTGCCATGTTTGAGTCTGAGGAAGGCTGTGTGTTCCGTGGACGTTCCCATGCCGCCCCACCATAGGATCGTGCGCTCCTCGATCAGATAGTTGAGCCACGTCTGACCAATTTTGGCGGCTGACAGGTCGGCGGTGACGCCGTGATCCTCCAGAGCACGCACGAAGGTGAAGGTGCCGGAAATGTCGTCATCGGCGACTACGAGTGGCTTGCCAAGGCGCTCATGCACGTAGTCGACAATCGGGCCCAGCTCAGCCTCGATACGGCGATGCGACCAACCCTCGAAAGGCCGTCCCAGATAGACGCCAATGATCTTACCGAGCACGCCGGCGTAGACGCGCTCCTCATAGTCGGGGGGAATCGGCATGCGTCATATGATCATGCCATCGTCCGCTGACCACAAGCAGAGATGGCACAACCCTTTTGACAAGGGGCTCGGACCTCGGATAGTTGTCCAGAGAGTCGCCTTGCCTTCAGTTCCCCGTTTCTTGAGATGATCAACGTGCCATCCCCCGGCATAGCTCTCGCAGTGACTGTGGCGATTCTGCTGACATCGTTGGTCCTTTTCTGGCCTGCTCGAGGCTGGCTGTGGAACCTGCGCAGCCGGTGGCGGACCTCAGAGCGGGTCCTGATCGAAGACGCACTCAAAGGCATCTTCCACAAGGAGTATGCCCGTCAGACAACTTCAGTACAGAGTCTTGCCGGACACCTGAGCATCTCAGCCAATCAGTCGGCTGAGCTACTGACTCGCCTGGAAGCCCTGAGGCTCGTTACACGTGAGGGAGATTCGGTGCGGCTGTCTGCCAGCGGTCGACGACGTGCCCTGCGCGTCGTTCGTGTGCACCGGTTGTGGGAGAGCTTTCTCGCCCGTGAAACGGGTGTGCATGCCTCACAGTGGCATGAAGACGCAGAGCGCCGTGAGCATTCACTCATCGGAGATGACGTGGACGCTCTGGCCTCGCGGCTGGGCAACCCGGTTTTTGACCCACATGGGGATCCCATCCCGACGGCAGAGGGAGAGTTACCGCCACGCCCGGGGATTCCTCTCCTGGATCTGTCGCCGCATGAGGCGGCTGTTGTCGTACATGTGGAAGATGAGCCGGAGGCACTCTACAGGCAGCTGCTGGCAGCGGACCTGACGCCGGGAGTGCAGATCGATGGTGTCGTCGTGTCACCGACAAGAGTGTCGTTCAGAGCTGACGGCCGGCAGTGCGAACTCACGCCGCTCTGCGCTGCCAGTGTATCAGTACAATCGCAGACGCACCATTGTGGTCCAGTAGACACACCACAGACCCTCGCCGATCTGAAGGTAGGAGAGTTAGCCAGCGTGGTTCGCATCGGCCCCTCCTGTCGGGGCCTTGAGCGACGCCGTCTCATGGATCTCGGGATCGTGCCCGAGACGCCCGTGTGCATGGAGATGCGTAGCGCCGCCGGCGACCCGGTGGCGTACCGGATCCGCGGCTCGTTGATCGCCCTTCGCGCCAACCTTGCTCGCCACGTGCACGTACTGCGCACCGTCGAGCCACCACAGTGACCACGACTGCCACTTGTGAAATCTGCCCCCTGCACACCAGACAACGCGATCTGGTCGTGGCCCTGGCGGGCAATCCGAATACGGGAAAAAGCACAGTCTTCAACCGGCTGACGGGCCTGCACCAGCACACAGGCAACTGGCCCGGCAAGACCGTCACACGGGCGGAGGGTAGCTTCTCCCATGGTGGACACCCATTTCGTCTCGTCGATCTGCCCGGCACGTATTCACTGCTGTCCACCAGTAGTGATGAAGAGGTGGCCCGAGACTTCATCCTCTTCGGGCAGCCTGACGTCACACTCATCGTTGTGGATGCCACCCGGCTTGAGCGTAACCTGAACCTGGTACTACAGATCCTCGAGATCACAGACCGAGCCGTCGTCTGTCTGAACCTTATGGATGAAGCCAGGCGGCACGGCCTGGAGATTGATGCTCGTGGGCTGGCACGGAAACTGGGTGTGCCCGTTGTAGCCACCTCCGCGCGCGATGGAGAAGGCTTGGCGGCCCTCACCTCGACACTGCACGAGGTCGCCTCGTCGAGTGTCGCACAGAATCGCTTCCGGCTGCCAGACACGGAGCCGGGGCTCGATGCAGCAGTCACGACGTTGCGTGACGGAATCGAGACTCTGTTCCCGGGGATTCCCAATGCGCGCTGGGTCGCCTTGCGCCTGCTGGATCAGGATCAGCGTATGATCGACGCGGTTCGGTCAGGAGAACTCGGCGATCTATTCGAGTCGACCTTGACCCAGACCCCGACCGAAGCCGATCGGCACAGCCTCCTGGAGACGGCTGCTGAGCTGCGTTGGAAAGTGGGAGATCTGTTTCACGATCTTCTGATGGAGACGCTCTATGGAGCGGCAGCGCGTATCGCTGATGCCGTCGTGAAGACCCGGGGCCCAGGCCCGCGCTTCGACCTGGATCGGCGCCTGGACAGGCTGCTTACGAACCGCTGGACCGGATTCCCCATCATGCTGCTACTGTTGGCGGGTGTTCTGTGGCTCACCGTCGAAGGCGCGAATGTGCCATCGCGCCTGCTGGCGGGTCTGTTGCTTGATACGATCCATCCCGCTCTGAAAACTCTTGCCCTAGAGCTTGCCATTCCCTGGTGGCTCGATGGTGTCCTCATCGACGGGATGTACCTGGCTCTAGCTTGGGTTGTGAGCGTCATGCTACCGCCCATGGCCATCTTCTTTCCGTTGTTCACCCTACTGGAGGATTTCGGCTACCTGCCCCGGGTCGCGTTCAACCTGGACAGTCTCTTCCGCCGCGCCGGCGCCCATGGCAAGCAGGCCCTGACCATGAGCATGGGGTTTGGCTGCAACGCCGCCGGAGTGATCGCGGCGCGCGTCATCGACTCACCGCGCGAGCGCTTAATCGCGATGCTGACGAACAACTTCGCCTTGTGCAACGGCCGCTGGCCGACGCAGATCCTGCTGGCAACGATCTTCATCGGTGCCCTGGTACCTGATGAGTTTGCCGGATTCGCTGCCGCCACAGCCGTCTTGGTCGTGGCGGTCATCGGGATCATTCTCACGTTTCTGCTGTCATGGATCCTGTCCAATACGGTGCTTCGTGGCGAGGCCTCAGCTTTCAGCCTGGAACTGCCGCCGTACCGGCCACCCCGGTTCTGGCAAACCGTGTATACATCATTCATCGATCGGACGTTATTCGTTCTCTGGCGTGCGGCGTTGTTTGCCGCCCCCGCTGGCGTCTTGATCTGGGCATCGGCGACTCAAGTCTGGCAGCGCAGGTGATCCATTCGATCGACCCCGTCGGCCTCTTCATCGGTCTCAACGGTGTCATCCTGCTGGCCTATCTGATCGCCATTCCGGCGAATGAGATTGTTCTTCCCACCGTCTTCATGTTGACGGCTCTGACGGCCCAGTTCGCAGGTGCGGGCGAAGGCGTGATGTTCGAACTCGATTCGGTCAGCGAAACAGCTGCCATTCTGCAAAGTGGCGGCTGGACCTTGTTGACGGGAATCAACGTGATGCTGTTCAGTCTGGTCCACAACCCCTGCAGCACCACGCTGTACACCATCTATAAGGAAACAGGCAGTGCCCGCTGGACGAGTTTTGCAGCTTTCATGCCTTTGGCCCTTGGGTTTGCACTGTGCTTCTTCGTAGCGCAGGTCTGGCGCCTGCTGAGCCCAACCGGCTACTGAGCTTGCTTGCAGGCGGGTCGCTTCTGCTAGCGGCCCGGTCCCATGCCGGTGAAGTTGTAGGAGAGCATCGTCGTAAGCGTCGTCCCCTTGCCGATCTCACTGTCTGCCTTGATCGTCCCCCGGTGATCGTGGACGATCTGGTGACAGATAGATAAGCCTAAGCCGGTGCCAACACCGACTCCCTTCGTCGTGTAACCCGGTTGGAATACCTCATCCAGCTTCGCCGCTGGGATCCCCTGCCCTGAATCAGTGATCGCCACCAGGAGCTGATCGTCCTCACGGCGCGTAGCGATCGTGATGGAGCCTTTCCCGTCGATCGCATCAATGGCGTTATCCAGTATGCAGAGGAAAACCTGATTGAGCCGCCCCGGGTAGCAGACGATTGGATCACTGGCATCGTATTCTCTGACCAGGTCAATCCTGTCGCCCAGACGATGCTGCACGAGACTGACCGTGTCGTCGAGACCGTCTTGAATATTGACACTCTTGAGTTCCGCTTCGTCGAGACGGGCAAAGCTGCGCATGCTGTCCACGATCGCAACGACACGCTCCGATCCAGTGCGGATCACGTCGCTGGCATTGGCAATGATCTGCAGGATCGCCGCAACACCAGCTTGTTTGGGATCGTCTGCGGATCCTTCGCCCAGCTTTTCCTTCAACTTGCCGACGGCGCGAATCAACGTGTCGTAGACGCTGGCGATGGCACCGATGGGTGTGTTGATCTCGGGGGCGATGCCCGCCACGAGAGAAGCCATGGCCGCCATTTTCTCGGACTGAACCAACTGCACCTGAGTATCCATCAGATCCTTGTTGGTCTGCTCCAGATCTGCCAGACTCGCCTGTAGCTTTGCCTGCAGGTGTTTGTGCTCGGTCATGTCGTAAGCGAAGATGCGTACAAGTTGAGTCTCGCGCATAAAGGTCGCCTTGCGCTCGTAGATCCGTGCGCCGATGTCGATTTCTACAAGCGAGGACGCAAGCGTTCCCGACTGCAGCGAGGCAATCACTTCGTCCAGTCCGGCAAGGAGCGGGTGATTGGGGCCAAGAGTCGATAGATCGGGAAAGTGTTCTCTCGCCGCGGGGTTCAAGTAGGTCACATCACCGGCGGGGGCCATTTCGATGACCGGATTCGGATTCTGTTCGGGAAAGGTCGCCAATCTTGTCAGCGAAGCTTCTGCCTTCTTGAGACTGGTAATATCGTGGGCGAAGATCCGCACGAGATCGCTCTGCGCCACGCACGTGATCTGGCGTCCGTAGATATTTTCGCCGATCTCCATCTCGACCAGGGAAGACTCCTGGCTGCCATCCCGCAGGGATGCGATGACGGTTTGCAGATCCGCCAGCAGAGCGTGGTCGAGTCCAGCAGCTTGCAAGTCGGGGAAATGCGAATGTGCGGCGGGATTGAGGAAGGTCACCGTGCCCTGTAGATCGGTTTCGATGACGGGATTTGGATTCTGCTCAGGAAAGGTTGCGAGGCGCGCCAACTCCTCCTTCACCCCCTTGAAGTCCTCTTCCTGCGTCTCCAGTTGCCGTATCCTGAGGCGTAGTTTGGCGAGTTCGCCTTCGGCATCATCCCGGGGCGTGTCCGTATCACTCATGCATCATTGTCTCGAGGTTCAGCCGCTGTGAGGTAGATATTCGACGCACCATCCGCTGCTGCGGAGTGGGCGACGAAGAAGGAGTCGTCGAATGCCTCGACGCGAACATATGTTTCGCGGGGAAGCTGACAACCGTCGCGTTGTGTTTCGCAGATCTTGTTCCACAGTTCAACACCTAACACGTCCTGCGCCGTATCCAGGCCGCACCGGGTCAGCAAGACTCTCGTATTGGCGCCGGCATCGATGATGCGCCCATCCGCGGCAGCGCGAAACACCGGGTCCGGTTTGCTGTCAATGAAGGCCGCTCGCATCTCGGCGCCGTGACCACGGATACGAGATGTCACCGCCGAATGGACCTGAACGATAATGGGGAACACGTAGGCGACGGCAATCGACAGAGCCGCCAGTGCAGGACGAGCTTCCAGTTCACGGAGAAAAATCTCTCCCACATCCGAGCGACCTCGCAGGAGAGGAACCAGGATCTGGCCGAAGAGATTGATCAAGGTCCCCACGACAAAGGCGACCTTGTACGTCGAGGGATCACGCAGCTTTTCGACAGCGTATTTGGATACGAGTTTTGCTTCGAAATCAACGAGTCGAGACTGCGCATCCTTCAGATCGTCGAGGGTTGCGCGCAAATCGCGATTGGTCGTCTGCAGTGCATCAAGCGTCTGATCCAGCTTGTCCGATTGCTCGATGACGGTCGTGCGGAAGACCTCCAGCAGTTCTGACTGGGCGTAGCCCACAGCCTGCAGACTTTCGACCTCCTCGAAGGTGCCCTTCTCGCCCATGAGGATCTTGTTCTCCAGACAGGGCAGTAGAACCATCCGCACACCGAGAGCGAC